>CAWIGS010000008.1:0-19228 GCA_963835805.1 uncultured Gammaproteobacteria bacterium | reverse complement strand
CAAGCTGCCAGGCGCAGCAGGTTGATCAGAAGTTCCCAGGTGATCAATGCGTCGGCTGCGGCAGGTCCAACGTTTCGCTGGAGTAGATGGCCACGTGCGGAATTCCGTCGGCACCGATCCAGCCCCGATACATGCCCTCTGTATTGAATGGCATTGCCACGTTGCCATCCGCGCCCAGAATGATTGCCCCGCCGTTGCCGCCCAGGCGGGTGATTTCGTCGTTGACGACGGTTTTCGTCCGGCCTGTTGCGCGGATTCATTCATCTGCGTCATGCGCAGGCAGATTTCACGAGCGGCGGCAACGCGCATGTAGTATTCGCCCCAGCCTGTGCTGGAGACCGCGCAATTGACATTGGCATAGGTCCCGGCACCAATGATCGGCGAATCACCGATGCGGCCATAGCGCTTGTCGGTCAAGCCGCCGGTCGACGTTGCAGCGGCGAGGCGGCCTTCGCTATCGCGAGCGAGCGCGCCGGCCGTGCCGAAATGCTTGAGCATCTCCATGCGCGAGCTCGATTGCATACCTTGGGCATCCTCCTTCAGCGCATCCTGCAGTTCCTGCCAACGCCGCTCGGTGCGAAAATAGAACGGATCGACCAGAGTGAACCCTTGCTCGACGGCAAATTTTTCCGCGCCATCGCCAACCATCATGACGTGCGGCGAATGCTCCATCACGGCGCGCGCCAGCAGGATCGGATTCTTGATCCGGTGCACCGCAGCCACGCCTCCGGCCACTAGGGTGCTGCCATCCATGATGGATGCATCCAGTTCATTGTGGCCATCGTGGGTGAAAACTGCACCCTTGCCGGCATTGAACAGCGGGTCGTCCTCAAGCACCACGATGGCGGCAGTGACAGCGTCCAGCGACGACTTGCCGGCCTTGAGCTGGGTAAAACCTGTGCGCAACGCCAACTCCATGGCCGCACGCGCGCGGGCCTCGATTTGTGGCGTCATTTCCGCGCGTTCGACCCCGGCGCCGCCATGCATCACCAGCAGCGGTGCGATTTCGCCATGCACGTCCAGACGGCCATCGCGGACGTCCGCGACCGCGTGGAACGCCGCAGTTTCCACCTGCATATCTTTCAGGTCGATACGGCTTTGCGTGCCGATTCCGGTGATGCGGATACGGGAATAAGTTAACGGTTTGCCGGCAGCGAGCACTGCCGGTGCTTGCGACGGTTGCACAAGCCATGCAAACCCGTTGTTGGTCGTGAATACGTAGCCAATGCCGTCGCCATCGATACCCAGCGCCGCACGTTCATCTACGCCCAACCCGACGACATCGGCATGCCCGGCGTGGCGCAAATTGGCCAGAAAAGCGATCAGACGCCCGAGCCGTCCACGCGTGTTGAAGTGGGTGTCGGTAATGACCTGTTGCAGATACTGCATGTGCAGAAAGCCGTCGACCAGGGTTACGCCCTTGCCGAGCGGATTGTTCAATGCGTCCGCGGAAACGACGCTGTCGCCGTCGAGCGCACCGTAGGCGTACGCACCGAGAATCGCCAGGCCGGCACTGGTGCCGCCGATCGGCTTGCCATCGCGTAGATGCTGGTCGAGCAGGTGGTTCAGCGGCGTGCCTTTCCAGAACCGCACATAGTTGGCTTGGTCGCCGCCAGCGATGAAAATGCCGTCGGCGTGCTTGACGGCATCCAGCACCGCAGGGTCGCTGGCCGCACGTCGATCATGAAAAATCAGGGTCTGCACCGAAACGATGCCGCCGACGGTCCGGAACAGGTAGTTTTGCAGATCGTCGTCGCCGGACGCGCGCAAAACCAGCAAATGTCCGTGACCTGCTTTCGCCGCCAGCCATGCGAATGCCGCGTCGATTTCCTTGCCGCCGCCCATCAGCATGAGTCCGGCTGAGGTCTTGGCTGGCCTCGCCGCATCGACGTTACCGATCCGGTAGGATTCATAACCGCTGTGCTTGGCCCCTGCCACCGCGGCATTGGCGGCTATGCCGGGACCAGGCAGGGACATGCAGGACGCCAGCAATACCTGCACTGCACTGCGGAAAAAACTGCGACTGTGCTGCAGGACGATCATCGGCCCAACTTCCGAATAGGACATCTGCGGACAAGGACGAATGAACGCACGACATCCCGATATGGCTCGCGCGCGCAGAAAATGTTGAGCCGGACCGGTGCCGTGCCTGTATATTTTGGCACTGGATTGGCGCTAAGGTCGCAGCATGGACGAGTCTGTGGATCTGTGGTTCGCACGCGAAATACTCGTGCACGAGTCGGCCTTGATGCGGTATTTGCTGCGCGCGTGGCCGCAGCACGACGAAATCCACGATCTGCGGCAGGAAATCTACGTTCGCATCTATGAGACGTCGACCCGATCCAGACCGGCGCAGCCGAAGGCGTTCCTGTTCACGGTGGCGCGGCACCTTCTCACCGATCGCTTGCGCCGCAGCCGCATCGTATCGATCGAGGCAATGGGTGATCCGGATGAGCTGAACGTCCTCGTAGATGAGATTTCACCGGAACGGCGACTGAGTGCGCGGCAGATGCTGGGGCGTCTGGCCGAGGCTTTCGACCGGTTGCCGGATCGGTGCCGCCGGGTGATCTGGTTGCGCCGGGTCGAGGATATGCCGCAAAAGGCGATCGCGGCCGCACTCGGCATCAGCGAAAAAACCGTGGAAAAACAGATCGCCAAGGGCACCCGCCTGATCGCGGACTATTTCTATGGACAGGCGCAACAGGACAGCGGCCAGCAGCTCCGGGGCACAGACACCGCAACTGGATTCGAGCATGACCAGCAGCAGAAAGATTGAGCGCATGGCCGCAGCATGGCTGGCCAAAGGCGATGCCGGCGACTTGGACAAGCACGAGCAGGCGCAATTCGATGCCTGGTTGGCCGCATCGACCCGGCATCGGGTCGCTTATCTGCGGCTCGACGCCGCATGGCGACAGAGCGATCGCCTGCGCGCATTGGGCGCAGGCGTGCCGGTCGGCACAGTACCGGCGCGTCGGAGCTGGTCGTTGTCGGCGTTCGTCGATCGGCCCGATTCATCCGCGCCGAGGCCGGACCATACAAAGGTGCCGGGCCGCAAGGCGGAATCGACGCGCCGCGCAACGATGGCGCAAAGGCGGCGCGTCTGGCTCGGTGCCGCAATGGGCGCGCTGGCCACGGCCGTCATTTTGATCGCAATCTGGCAGCGCTACCCCGCCGTGCAACATGGCGTTTATCGGACTACGGTTGGCACCCTGCAATCGGTGGTGCTTGCGGATGGTTCCGAGGCGACACTGAACAGCGACAGCGATATCGTGGTCGATTTGTCGCTCCGCGAGCGCGATATCGATCTGCGCCGCGGCGAGGCATTCTTCCAGGTGACCAAGAATCCGCGGCGGCCATTCGTGGTCAGCGCAGGTGCGCATCGCGTGATCGCGGTAGGCACGCGCTTTTCCGTACGCCGCGAAGGCGAACACATGCGCGTGATCGTTACCGAGGGGGTGGTGCGAGTGGAAGCGGACGCGAGCGCTGGAGCGTTGCACCAACCGACTACCCTGCTGCCGGCCGGCAGCGTGGCCGAAGTGGACAATGTCGATTTGCTGGTACGCCAGATCGGGCCGGATCGCGCCGAGCAACTGCTGAACTGGCGCGACGGGTTCGTGACCTTCGACGATACGCCCCTGGCAGCAGCGGTAACGGAGTTCAACCGTTACAACAAGCTCAAGATTGTCATTGCCGACCCGAGCGTCGCAACGATGCGCGTCGGTGGCAATTTCCGCTGGTCCAACACGCAGGCTTTCGTGCGTTTGCTGGAACAGGGCTTTGCCTTGCGCGCGGAGCGACGCGACGACACGATCGTGTTGCAACGGCGGCGCAATGCGGCAGTTCAGGGCAGCGTCCCGGCCCGGCGCTGAGTCAGGCATGCCGCGCGGCCGGAGCGGGATTTTCTGCGCTCGCGCGTCTTGATGATCCACTGGCGCACCGTTCGCGCCGCGTTCTCGGGGAGGAACACGTCATGACCGGCTTCTTACGCCCTGCACTGTTGGCCGTGCTCTGCTGCCTGCCTGCGCTGGCGCGCGCACAATCGGATACGGCCAAACGCATCGATATTCCGGCCGGCGACCTGACCACGGCGTTGCACGCCCTGGCCACGCAATCGGGAACGCAATTCATCTACCCGGCGGATCAGCTCAAGGGCCTGACCACGAACGGAGTGCACGGCGAACTGTCCGGATCGCAGGCGCTTTCGCGGCTGCTCGAAGGCACCGGCTTCGTCGTGCAGCGCGATGCTTCCGGCGCCGCCGTGGTGGTACCGGAACGCAAGCCGGCGCCGAAATCGCCGCCACCCGCGCCGCGCGAAGAACGTGCAGCGGCCGACGAGCCGGCTCCACAGGCAATGGAAACCATCACCGTGACCGGTTCGCGTATTCCACGCGCGCAGATCGAAGGTCCGGCGCCGGTCGTCACCATTACCGCCCAGGACATCAGCAACCGTGGGTTTGCGACTGTGGCCGACGTCATGACGTCGCTCACACAAAATCTGGGCGCGCTCGACAACAACCAGAACACGGACGGCTTCTCGCCGGGCGCGCAAGCGGTGGATCTGCGCGGCCTAGGTCCTAACCACACCCTAGTGCTGGTCAATGGCCGGCGCATCGCCGACTATCCGCAATCCTACGGCGGCAACAGCAATTTCACCGACATTTCCAACCTGCCGACGTCGCTGATCGAGCGCGTGGAAATCCTCAGCGGAAGCGCCTCGGCGGTGTACGGGTCGGATGCGATTTCCGGCGTCATCAACTTTATCTTGAAGAAAAAGGCCGACGGCACCACTATCGATCTGCGCGCGGGCGATACCGAGCACGGCGGCGGCTCCTCGCAACGGCTGCAGATCACCAGCGGCTGGTCGAGCGGCAGGTTCGATTCGGTGTTCGGACTGGAGTTGTACAACGCCCAGCCGTTATGGGCCTATCAACGCAGTTTCACCGATTCGCGCCTGGATTCGCCGGTCGATCCGTCGCGCAACTATCCCAGTCAGGTGTGGGTGCGCAGCGATATCGACGATGACTATATCGATCCCGGTCAGGCCCAGTGCGACGCGCTGTCGAGCTACGACATGGGCACGATCATCTACGCCCATCGGCGCAATTACGGCAATTACTGCGGCAGCTACTACGACGTCGGCTACGGCACGCTGGAGAACGGCCGCAAGGCGGCGAATTTCTACGGCTCGGCAACCTATCATTTCAGCGATCATGTCGACTTTTTCCTCGACGTGCTGGCCAGCACCCAGCACCAGGAGCTCTACAACACGCCGCTGCAATGGCAGAACAGCTATCCATTGAACGGCGATTGCGCGGACACGCCGTTCTACGACACTGCCACCGGCCAGGTCGAACAATGGCAGCGCCGCTATTTCACGATCGAGGAAAACGGCGGCTTCGATCCCGGCAAGATCCGCGAGATCAACAACACGCTGTCGTTGAACACCGGTATCAAGGGCACGTTCGGCGACTCGGACCAATGGAACTACGAAGCTGTATTCGGCCATTCGCAGAACCAGCTGGAAAGCAAGGAGCCGGCCCTGGTCGCGGCCAAGGCGCAGGCGCTGTACCTCGGGCCGGCGCTGGGCATCGATCCGGATAGCGGTTACATCGAATACAACGCACCACCCAGCCGTTTGTATACGCCGTTGACGTTCGCCGAATTCCGCTCGATCACTCAGGACTCGATCGACAACGACAAGAGCCGCGCGGAAAATTTCTCGTTCACGGTGAACAATACCGAGCTGTTCCACCTGCCGGCCGGCCCGGTCGGCTTCGCCGCCGTCGCTGAATACGGCAACCAGTATTTCGGGCTGAAGGCCGACCCGCTGTCTCTCGACGGCAGTTACTTACGGCCTGCACAACACTACCGCAGTCGGTTCGCGCAGCCACAGCGGACTGGGCGCCGAGTTCAGCGCGCCGCTGTTTTCCCAACTCACCCTCACCGGCGCCGGGCGCTACGACAAGTACGAGTACAGTTCCACTTCATCCGGCAAGTTCACTTATGCGCTGGGGCTGGAATACCGCCCGATCCAGAGCCTGCTGCTGCGCGGCTCGTACGGCACCGGCTTTCGCGCTCCGGATCTTTCGTACCTGTACGCAGGACTCAGCGGTTCAAGTTCCGGCGGCACCGACTACTATCTGTGCCGCCGCGACGAGCCGGATACCGGCCCCGATTTCGCCGACAATTGTGACTTCGGCGACATCGGCTTCAACGGCCGCAGCCACGGCAGTACCGACCTGAAGGATGAGACCAGCAAATCGTTCACCTACGGCTTCGTGTTTTCGCCGTTGCAGAACCTGGATTTCTCTGCCGATTACTACGACATCAAGCTCAAGAACGAAGTCGAATACCAGGATAGCGATTTCGTCCTGCGCAAGGAGGCCGATTGCCGCCTCGGCATGACCGTCGACGGTCAGCCGGTGGACGGCAGTTCCGCGTTCTGCCAGGCGATCGAAAGCCAGGTCGTGCGCAACGCGGCGACCGATCCGAGCAATCCCGAGGGCGTCACATCGGTACTCGTGCTGCCGATCAATGCCGCATCCGACCGTACTACCGGCATCGATTTCAACGCCCATTACCGGCTGGTCACCGATCGCCTGGGTCTGTTCGATTTCAACTTCGGCGCCACTTACGTCGACAAGCACACGATCCAGCTTTCACCCGAACTGCCGGTGGACAACGAGTTGACGGATTTGTATTACTACGTGATTCCGCGCAGCAAGGCCAACTACTCGGCCACCTGGACCTACGACAAGTTCAGCGTGACTCTCTACGGTGCGCGCCTGGGCGGCCTGCCGAATTACGACGGCACCCAGCGGCTGGGGCCGACCTTCCTGTACAACACCTCAATGAACTATCGCATCAACGACGACGCGGCCGTATCCCTGGTCGTCGACAACCTGTTCGACTCCAAGCCCGGCAGGGACAACACCTGGACCAGCTATCCGTACTATGCCAGCCGCTGGTTCAGTCCGGTGGGACGCGCGTATTTCGTCGAGTTCAATTATCGCTTCGGCCACAGCGACGGCTAGCGCAACAATACCGCAATCAGCGCGCCTGTGGCCGATATGGATCCAGGCGCACTCAGGCCGCTTCAGACATTGAAGCGGAAGTGCAGGACGTCGCCTTCGCTGGACCAGTACTCCTTGCCTTCCAGACGCAAACGTCCGGCATCCTTGCGCGCCGCTCTCGCCCTTGTATTTGATGAAATCGTCGTAAGCCACCGTCTCGGCGCGAATGAATCCGCGCTCGAAGTCGGTGTGGATCACGCCCGCGGCCTGCGGGGCGGTTGAGCCCTTTTGCACCGTCCATGCGCGCACCTCTTTCTCGCCGGCGGTGAAATAGGTCTGCAGACCGAGCAGCTTGTACGCAGCGCGGATCACGCGATTCAGGCCGGGCTCGTCCAGACCCATGTCCTTGAGGAACGCGTCGCGGTCGGCTATCGTCCATTTGCGCGAGTTCCTCCTCGATCGCCGCGCACACCGGCACCACCTCGGCGCCTTCTGCGGCGGCGCGCTCGCGCACCCTGTCCAGATGCGGATTGTTCTCGAAGCCGTGCTTCGTTGACGTTGGCGATGTACATCAGCGGCTTGAGCGTGAGCAGGAACAAATCGCGCACCAGCGCCTTTTCCTCATCGCCCAAGTCCAGGCCGCGCGCCGGACTTGCCCTGATTGAGCCCGGCCTGCAAGTTTCTGCAGCACAGGCCTCTGCGCGCAGCGCTTCCTTGTCGTTCGGCCTTGGCGGCTCGCTCGACGCGGTTGAGCGCCTTGTCCACCGATTCCAGATCGGCCAGCGCCAGTTCGGTGTCGATGGTTTCGATGTCCGAGATCGGATCGATCTTGCCGGCAACGTGGACGATGTCCGCATGCTCGAAACAGCGCACCACATGCGCGATCGCATCGACCTCGCGGATGTGCGCGAGAAACTTGTTGCCCAGACCTTCGCCCTTGGACGCGCCGGCCACGAGACCCGCGATGTCGACGAACTCGACCGCCGTCGGAACCACCTTCTGCGGCTTGACGATCGCCGCCAGCTCGCCGCAGGCGCGGATCCGGCACCGGCACCACGCCGATGTTCGGATCGATGGTGCAGAACGGAAAGTTCGCCGCGGCGATGCCGGCCTTGGTCAGCGCATTGAAAAGCGTGGACTTGCCGACGTTTGGCAGGCCGACGATGCCGCATTTGATGCCCATGATTTATTTCCGGGAATGGAGAATGGAGATTCGGGAATCGGCCGAAACAAGAAAGCACTGGAACAGCGCCGTTACGATTCCCCATTCTCGGCTTCCGATTCCTGGCTCGTATGCAACCGCTTCATCGCTTCGTTGAAATCACCCGCTACCGCCAGCGGCAATACATCCAGCGCAGCGCCAACCGCTGCGAAAATCGCTGCTTCATCCGCCACGCCGGGACGCCCGAGCACCCACGGCGTGACGCGATCCTTGTGCCCGGGATGACCTATGCCCAACGCGCAAGCGATGGAACTGGCCGTGTCCCAGATGCGCGAAGAGATCGCGCAGACCGTTCTGGCCGCCATGACCACCATCAAATTTCAATCGCACCGCCCCCGGCGGCAAGTCCAGATCGTCATGGGCGACGAGCATTTCCTCCGGCGCGATCTTCCAGTAGCGCAGCGCCGAGGCGACCGCCAGGCCGCTGTGGTTCATGAACGTGGTCGGTTTGAACAGCAGCACGGCATGGCCATCGAGGTCGATCTTCGCGGTCTCGCCTTGCAGTTTCGATTCCACGCCGAAGCGCGCGTCCTCCCGCCGAGCCAAGGCGTCGATAAACCAGAAGCCGGCATTGTGCCGGGTGCGAAGATGCTCGGCCCCGGGATTGCCCAGACCGACAAGTAAACGAAGTGCAGCCATGTTGACGCCAGATTTCACTCACCCCAACCCTCTCCCGCGCGCGGGAGAGGGTTAAGTCGGGATTACTTCTTTTCTTCCTTCTTCGCCGCCGGTGCAGCGGCGGCTGTAGCGCCGGCTGTAGCACCGGCTGCAGGTGCTGCTCCAGGCGCGGGTGCCGCGCCGGTTGCCGCGGTCACCGCCGCTTCGCCCTCGACCACGGGCTCCACCTCGACCTCCTGCTTCATTTCCTGCGCCGTGACGACGGCCGCATCGTGTTCCTTGCCCAGGCGCAGTTCCGGAATTTCCACGCCGGACGGCAGCTTGAGCGCGGACATATGCACGATGTCACCCACTTCCAGTTCGACCAGATCCACGGCAATGAATTCCGGCAGATCTTTCGGCAAACACGCGATTTCCATGTCGGTGATCGCATGCGAGATCAGCACACCCGCCATCTTTCCGGCCGGCGACTTTTCCTGGTTCAGGAAATGCAGTGGCACGCGGATGCGGATCGCCTTGTTTTCATCAACACGCTGGAAATCCAGATGCAGCAGTTGTGCCTTGAACGGATGCCGTTGCAAATCGCGTAACAGCACTTTCTGCGTTTTGCCGTCGAGCTTCAGATCGAGAATCGCCGAGTAAAACCATTCGTTCAGCGAAGCCAGCCACACCGTGTTGTGCTCGAGCTGGATGCTCGCCGGCTGCTCGCTGCCGCCGTACAGGATGGCCGGGACCTTGCCCGTGGTACGCAGGCGGCGGCTCGCACCTTTGCCTTCGTCCTTGCGGGTTTCCGCCGGAATTTCATGAATCGTTGCCATAGTCAGTTGCCTTCAAGTTTCGGTTACGGCGCAGTCGGCGCCTATACATCGACCCGCGACCAGGTCGATTCCTCGTTCCCGCGAATCGGGAATCGGGAATGGAGAATTCGATTCCCCATTCCCCATCCCCAGCGCTTACTCAATCCACATACAACGAACTCACCGACTCACCAAACGCAATGCGCCGGATCGTCTCAGCCGAGCAGCTCCGCCACGCTCAGCTGCCGGATTTTGCTGCACGCTCTCGCCGCATCCGCCAGCGCAATCGTGTCGGTGACGACCAACTCGTCCATCTGCGACGCGTCGATGTTGCCGATCGCCGCGCCGGACAACACCGGATGCGTGCAGTACGCGACGACCTTGCGCGCACCGTTCTTCTTCAGTGCTGCGGACGCCGCGCACAGTGTGCCTGCGGTATCGACGATGTCGTCGATCAACACGCACACACGTCCTTCACGTCGCCGATGATGTTCATCACCGTGGCCTCGTTCGGCCGCGGTCGGCGTTTGTCGATGATCGCCAGATCCGCATCGTCCAGACGCTTGGCCAGCGCTCGGGCGCGCGCCACGCCACCGACATCGGGACTGACCACGATAAGGTCCTTGCCGCCGTGGCAGCGCCAGATATCGGCGAGCAGCACAGGCGAAGAGTATACATTGTCCACCGGAATATCGAAAAATCCCTGGATCTGGTCGGCATGCAGATCCACGGTCAAAACCTGGTCGGTGCCGACCGCGCCGATCATCGTCGCTGCCACCTTGGCTGTGATCGGCACGCGCGCCGAACGCGTGCGCCGATCCTGGCGGGCGTAGCCGAAATACGGAATCACGGCGGTCACGCTGGCCGCCGAGGCGCGCTTGAGCGCATCCACCAGCACCAGCAATTCCATGAAGTTATCCGCGGTCGGCGCGCACGTCGGCTGGATCACGAACACTTCCTGGCGGCGCACGTTCTCCTCGATCTCGACCTGCACTTCACCGTCGGAGAAGCGGCTTACAAGGGCCTTGCCCAGTGGTACGTTCAATTCGTGGCAGACGCTGGCGGCCAGAACGCGATTGGCGTTGCCGCTGAACACCAGCAAGCCGTTTTCCTCGCGCTCGCGCGCATAGGAGCCGGCAAAACTCTTCGAATTGGCCGTGTTCACACCCTGCTCCCGACTGGCAACGCACGCATTCCGCAATGAAAGTGGCTGGGCCGGCAGGACTCGAACCTGCGAATGCGGGGATCAAAACCCCGTGCCTTACCAACTTGGCGACGGCCCACCTTAATGCATAAAGATCGGGCATCCTGCCGCAACTTTCGAGGCAACGGCCGCGGCCAGGCCGCGCCACGTTTCCGGCTCCGGCGCTACGCGCCTTGCCTTGGCGCATCCTGCACCAAGGTCCTGCGCAACACGAAGCATCTTGCCGCAGCCTTCACTCGCGCAAACGAAAGCTCTCCAGCGCATTGTGCAATGGCGAGCGATTCACGCCGCGCGCACGGTACGCCGCGAACCGCGGCGGGCATTCGGACACGATCGTTTCGGCTTGCCGCTCCGATTCGACCGCAACAAACACACAACCGCCACTGCCGGAAAGCCGCGCCTCGCCATACTGACCGAGCCAGTCCAGTGCCGTCGCAACCTGCGGAAAACGCGCACTCGCCACCGGCGAGAACGCATTCGCCGTGTCCCTTCCGGCAAGGAAGTCGGGTATTGTCGTGGGCGGCGAGTTGCGTGTCAATTCATGGGCTTGGAAAAGCGCTGCGGTCGAGATCACGACGCCGGGGTCGATGATCGCATAGTGCCGCTCCGGCAGCTCGATCGCAGTCAACAACTCGCCGACACCCTCAGCCCAGGCGGTGCGGCCGCGCACGAACAGAGGCACGTCCGCACCCAAGCTCAAACCGATCGCCGCGAGCGCGCCCTCATCCAAATGTGTGCCGAAGATTTCGTTCAGCGCGACCAGCACCGTGGCTGCATCCGAACTGCCGCCGCCGAGGCCGCCGCCGGTCGGGATCCGCTTTTCGACGGCAATGTCCGCACCGAGCTCGCAGCCAGTGGCCGCGCGCAGTGCCAATGCCGCCCGCAGCGTCAGATCGTCGGCCGGTGCTACCGCAGCCGGTCCGGCCACACGCGCGACGATGCCGTCCCGGCGCGGACGCAAGCCGATGCTGTCGCCCCAGTCAAGCAGCTGGAATACGGTTTGCAGCTGATGAAAGCCGTCGTTGCGCCGGCCGACGATATGCAGAAACAGATTGAGTTTGGCCGGTGCGGGCCAGGTGCTGAAACCGTCAGTCATCGAAGCGCCAACTCTCGATCGCCACGCGCACGCGGGCGTCGCCCTTGCTTGCGAATACCTTGCGCGGCAGCGGCGGATCGCGGTCGGTGAACCAGTTGCGGTATTCGATTTTCCAGCCGTCCTGTTCGATCACCGCAGGCAGATTGCGGGCATCGTATTCGACGTCGGCGGGTGCATGCGGCGCGCGCAGGCCGCGAATCCAGGCGCGCAATTCGGTCAGCGGCACATCCCAGCCCAGACGATCGCGCAGCAGGCGTTGCGGATCGCTGCCGGTGTCGGGCTGCGGATCGACGCCTGCGAGTACGGCGTGCGTCGCGTCTCCGCTGAGGGTCCAGGTCTTGCCGGTAACCGGCGCACGCACGCCGAAACTGAAAGTTTCGCCATCTTGCTTCCACGTCAGCTCGCCACTGCCGCCGTCTGCGCGGTTGGACACACCAATATGCGCGACCAGAGTCCAGCGTGTTTGCGGCGCCAACCGCGTCTCGCGCGCGCGCTGCGCAGACGGTGCATTCGGCGTTTCGCGCAAACGTACCGGCGCACAGGCGGCCAGCCCGAGCAGCGCGAAGCTCAGCGCAACATGCGCCAATAATCGTGGATTTATATGCTTCACGTTTCCAGGCGCTTCATCGTTTCCAGCAGCACCTTGTTGTTCGCATCTTTTTTCTGTCCCTGCGCCCAGATCTTGCGCGCCTCGTCTTTGTGCCCGGATACCCACAGCACTTCGCCCAAATGCGCGGCGATTTCCGGATCGGGCTGTTTCGCGTATGCCGTGCGCAGCTGCGCGATGGCTTGATGCAGATGGCCGAGGCGGTACTGCACCCAACCCAAGCTGTCAATGATCGCCGGTTCGTCGGGCTTGAGTGCGAGCGCCCGCTCGATCAGGCCCAGCGCCTCGGCCCGCTCGTCGGTACGGTCGGCCAGGGTGTAGCCCAAGGCATTGAGCGCATCGGCGTTATCCGGCTGCAAGCTCAGCAACCGGCGCAGGTCGCGCACTGCCGCCGCGACATTCCCAAGATCGTCGTTGAGCAGCGCGCGCGCATAGAGAAGTCGCGGGTCGTCCGGCATCGCCTGCAGGCCGCGATCATAGACGGCAACGGCTTCCTTTCCGCGCTGATGCTTGTCGAGGATTTCAGCTTCCATCAAGAATGCATCGCCGACCTGTTTGTCGTTGTCGCCACTGCGCGCCTGCAATTGGTGCAGCATGTCCAGCGCCTGCGCCGTGTGGCTGGTTTGATCGAGCAACAAGGCGCGGCGCAACTGCGCCTGCGGCCAATGCTGGTCGCTGGCCGGCACCTGGGCGTACCAAGCCAGCGCCTCGGATCGATGCCCGAGCAATTCGGCCAGTTCGCCGAGCAGATTCAGGCGCATGCCAGAGCGCGGCGAGTGGTCCGCTTTCAGCTCGCGGTACAGCGGTTCAATCAGGGTCTTGTCGTCGGCGCGGGCGGCATACGCGGCGCGCGTGGCGTAGCTGTAATCATTCTGCTTGCCCTGCGCCAGCACACGCGCGGCTTCGGCGTTTTCGCCCATTTCGCCAAGCACGCTGGCCCAGGCCATGCGCAGATGCGTATTGTCGCCATGCTTGGCCAGCGCCTTGGCAAAAAGCGCGCGTGCGCCGGCCTTGTCGCCATCCTTGAGCTTGAGCTGGGCGGCCCACACGCTGGCGTCAGCGTCGCCGAAACGTGCCGCCGCTACGCTCGACAACGAGTGCGCGAGTGCGCGTGCACCGAGGCGATCGGCCAGTTCGCTCACCGCCACCCAGGTGGCGGACCTGTTGCCCAACGCCTCTGGTTTGGCCAGCGTCTGCAGCAAATCCGCGGCTTGCGCCTTGTCGTTCGCGGACACGAGCACGCGCGCAATCGCGTTCCAACCCTTGGCGTCGGGTTTGCGCACCAAACGCTGCAGATCAGCCAGCGCGGCAGCGGTGTTGCCGTCGTGCAGGGCGATCATCGCCCGCGTCTGCCAAAGTACCGGATCATCGTTGCGCAATTGCTGCCAGCGTGCGAGGTTGGAACGCGCCAGCTCCCAGTCCCTGGCGGCGATGGCGATCTGCACGGCCTCCCCCGCTAGGGCAGGATCCTCGCTGCGTGCTGCCGCACGGGAAAATTCCCGCGCCGCGGCGGCGACATCGCCGCCTTCCAACGCAAACTGGCCGGCCAGCTTCATGGCCAGCACGTCGTCGGCTGGCGCCACCGGCGTCAGCGTCAGGCGTTGCAAAGGCTGTGACACGGCGGCGGCGTGCCGTCCGGCAGGCATGCCGGCGCAGCCGGCCAGCACGATCATGCCGGCAAGCAGCAGGATCAGGAATCGAAAGGGAAGGCGGTACACTATCGTCATTGCCATTGATCCGGCGGCGCCCGCGCGCGCCTGGTTACAAGCTTAGCCGATCCACGCCACGATGACCCTGCTCGCTCTCGGACTCAACCATCAAACCGCACCTGTGCCGGTGCGCGAGAAAGTGGCGTTTACGCCTGATGCCATGCCGGCGGCACTGTCTGATCTGGCGCGTCAAGCGGGCGTGAACGAGGCCTTGATCCTTTCCACCTGCAACCGCACCGAGTTGTACGTGGATGTGCAAACAGGCACCGAATCGGTGGTACGCGACTGGCTGCTCGCGCACCATAACCTGGACCCGCGCCGGCTCGACGAGTTCCTGTACCGACACGCCGACGACGCCGCAGTGCGGCATTTGTTCCGCGTCGCGACCGGGCTGGATTCGATGGTGCTCGGCGAGCCACAGATCCTGGGCCAAGTCAAAGTCGCGTATCAGGCCGCGCGCGACGCCGGCACGTTGCGCGCGCCGATGGAACGTCTGCTGCAACAAACCTTCGCTGTGGCCAAGCGGGTGCGCACGGAAACCCGCATCGGCGCAAATCCCGTCTCGGTGGCGTTCACTGCCGTGCGCCTGGCCGAACGCCTGTTTGCGGATCTGAGCCAGGCTTGCGTTCTGCTGATTGGCGCTGGCGAAACCATCGAGCTGGCCGCCCGACATCTGGTCGAAGCGCGCGCGCGCCGGCTGATTGTGGCCAATCGCACACTCGAGAACGCGCACGCGCTGGCCACGCAATTTTCCGGCTACGGCATCGCGCTCGCCGACTTGCCGCAACATCTGGCCGAAGCCGACATCGTCATCAGCTCCACCGCGAGCCCGGCGCCGATACTTACTGCCGCGATGATCCAGGATGCGATCCATGCGCGCCGCCGGCGGCCGATGTTTCTGGTCGATCTGGCCGTGCCGCGCGACATCGCCGCGGACGCCGCTGCGATCGAGGATGTATACCTTTACACGATCGACGATCTGCGCCAGGCGATCGACGCCAACCTGCGCTCACGCCAGGCCGCCGCGCAGGAAGCGGCTGCACTGATCGACCTGCAAGTCGGGCATTACCTGGCATGGCGCCGCGCGTTGGACGCCGGCAACCCACTGCCACGCCTGCGGCATGCGGCCGAAGCGCAGCGCGACGAGGTGCTGGCACGCGCCCGCGCCCTGCTCGCCAACGGTCGCGATCCGCAGGCAACGCTGGAATATCTCGCCCACACCCTGACCAACAAATTGCTGCACACTCCCAGCGCGACGCTGCGTGAGGCCGCGCTACGCGGGGACGCCGAATTATTGCGCGCGGCCGAGCGCCTGTTCGACGCGGCTGTCGCGCCCAACCCGGGCGAGGACGCATGACGCCGTCGATCCGGCGCAAGCTCGAGGCCCTGGCGGAGCGCCATCAGGAAGTTGCCTTGCTGCTGGCCCAGCCCGAGGTAATTGGCAACAACGTTCGCTTTCGCGACCTCTCGCGCGAGTTCGCGCAACTCGCCCCGCTGCATGCATCGCTGCACGCCTTTGAAGAAGCCGGCACCGCGCTGGCCGCCGCGCGCGCGATGCTCGCCGATCCGGAGTTGCGCGAGCTGGCCGCAGCGGAAATCGACGCGCTGGAAAGCCGTCGCGCGGGGCTCGAACGCGAACTGAACCTGCTGTTGCTGCCGAAAGATGCACGCGACGACGGCAACATCTTCCTCGAAATCCGCGCCGGCACCGGCGGCGATGAGGCCGCGATTTTCGCCGGCGACCTGTTCCGCATGTATGCGCGCTACGCCGAGGAACAGGGCTGGAAGGTCGATATCCTCTCGAGCAAGCCCCGGCGAGCACGGCGGCTACAAGGAGATCATCGCGCGTCTGGAGGCACGGGCGTCGTATTCGCGCCTCAAGTTCGAATCCGGCACGCACCGGGTGCAACGGGTGCCCGAGACCGAAGCCCAGGGCCGCATCCACACCTCCGCGGTGACGGTGGCCATCCTGCCGGAGATGGAGGCAATCGAGGACGTGGAGACTCAATCCCGGCGGACCTGAAGGTGGACACCTTCCGCGCCTCCGGCGCCGGCGGCCAGCACGTGAACAAGACCGACTCGGCCATCCGCATCACCCACCTGCCCAGCGGCATCGTGGTGGAATGCCAGGACGAGCGCTCCCAGCACAAGAACCGTGCCCGTGCCATGTCCCTGCTCAAGGCACGCCTCACCGAGGAGCAACGTGCCAAACAGACCGCTGCACAGGCCGACAGTCGCCGCCTGCAGGTCGGCTCCGGCGATCGCAGCGAAAAGATTCGCACGTATAACTTTCCACAAAATCGGGTAACCGATCATCGCATCAATCTCACCCTGCACCGCCTGCCCGAAATCCTCGACGGCGATCTGGATGCCGTGCTCGAACCGCTGGCGCGGGAATACCAGGCGGAACAGATGCGGGAACTGGCTGTGTAACTCGCGCGCCACGCTTTGTGGCACCATACACATCCCGCCGCGGAGCGTGTCCCGGTGACCTTTGATCCAACCCTGAGTCACGGACTTACCGAGTTGATCGAGTTGCTCTCACAGGGCGAACTCGGCGGTGCGCGCACGCGTGCGCAGGATCTGTTGCAGCAATATCCGGAGCAAGCCGAGTTGTGGCGCCTTGCGGGCATCTGCGCATTGCAGCAGGGCGCGTACACGCAGGCGCGCGAGTCGTTTGATCACGCGCTGAAGCTGGCGCCGAGGTCGGTGGAAAACTGGTGCAACCTGGCCAGCCTGCACACCGCGCAGGGGAACATGTCCGAGGCCGAGCGTGCGCTGCGCCACGCGCTGACCCTGGCACCACGGCATGCGGCCGCTCTGAACAACCTGGGCAGCTTGCTCGACGCGCGCGGCGATTACCACGGCGCCGCCGAATGTTTCGCCAGGGCGATATCGCAAAAACCCGATTACGCGCGAGCCTGGCTCAATCAGGCCGCATCCCTGCTGGCAACCGGTAATCTTGTCCGCGCCGAGACCAGCGCGCGCCGGGCGATCCAGCTCGCGCCGCAATGGGCTGACACGTATTTCGTGTTGGGCAACGTGCTCGATAGCGGGCACAAGCCTGGAGCGCTCGAAGCCTGGCAGGAGGCCGTGCATCTGGCTGCGGATAATCCACAGTATCAGTATCAGCTTGGTCTCGGCTTGGCAGCGGCCGGCCGTTTCGCCGCCGCGGTGCGTGCATTCTCCGCATGCCTGGCGCTCGCGCCAGGTCACCCGCCCGCACTTTCGCAGTTGGCCTTTCTGCACCGGCGACTGTGCGATTGGCGCGCGCTACCGCCGCTTTCGCGACGTCTGCTCGCCGCGGTCGATGCCGGCGCCAGCGGCGTCACACCGTTTTCGATGCTGGTGGAGGACACCACGCCGGCCCAGCAATTGGCCTGCGCGAGCGCATTCGCGGCGCAGCGCAGCGCCGCCGTCGAACCGTTGCTGTCGCATTTTCCCGCGCAGCGACCGGGGCGGCACGACGGCCCCTTGCGCGTGGGTTTCATATCCGCCGGTTTCGGCCGCCATCCCACGGCATTGCTGATCGTGGATTTGATTGAACGCCTGCGCGCGCAACCGCTGCGCACATTTGGCTACGCGACGACACCGGACGACGGCAGTTCGCTGCGCAAACGTCTGGCAACCGCGTTCGGTGAGTTCCGCGACCTGTCCGCGCTTCCGCTCGAAGGCATGCCGCGCAAGTGCGCGGGGACGGGCCGATATCCTCATCGACCTGGACGGCTATTGCGAAGGTTCGCGCCCGGAGCTGTTCGCTCTGCGTCCGGCGCGGGTGCAAGTGAACTGGCTCGCCTATCCCGGCACGCTTGGCGCATCGTGGTGCGATTACCTGATTGCCGACCGTTTCCTGATTCCGCCGCAACAGCGCGTTCATTACAGTGAAAAGATCGTTTGGCTGCCGCGCTGCTATCAACCATCCGACACCACCCGCATAGTTGCCGAACCACAGCCGCGCGAGCAATTCGGCCTGCCACCGACCGGTATCGTGTTTGCCTGCTTCAACCATGCGTGGAAGTATACTTTGCGCAGTTTTGCGCGCTGGATGAAGATTCTCCTGGCCACCCCGGAGAGCGTGTTGTGGCTGCTTGCCGGGCCGCCCGGCAGCGGTGCCGACGACTCTGCGCCGCGCCGCACAGGGCGCCGGCGTGGATCCGCGTCGCCTGATCCTCGCCCTGCGCGTGCCGCACGCCGAACACCTGGCGCGTTACCGCCATGTCGATTTGTTCCTCGATACCAATCCGTACAACGCACACACCACGGCAAGCGATGCAATCTGGGCCGGATGCCCGGTGCTGACTTTGCCGGGCATCACGTTCGCGTCGCGGGTGGCAGGCAGCCTCAACCATCATCTTGGCATCGACCAGTTGAATGCCGCGTCGGATCAGGATTACATCGACAAGGCCGTGGAACTCGCCCGCTTCCAACCGATGCTCGCGGCCTTGCGCACGCGAGTGGAAGACGCGCGGCAAAGCTCTGGCCTTTTCGACATGGACGCTTACGCGCGCGATTTCACCGCCGTTCTGGCGACAATGTTGCCAGCGCAGCGAACACGGCCTTGATGCCAGAGGACCTGGAGGTAAATTCATGAGTGCGGGCAACGTATTCATGCCACTTTCGTTGTGCGTACTGACTGTGTCGGATACGCGCACCACGGACAACGACAGTTCCGGCGATTACTTGTGCGCGGCGCTGACCGATGCCGGCCATCGCCTGTACGCACGCGCGCTGCTGCGCGACGATCGCTACGCGCTGCGCGCCATCGTTTCGGCATGGATCACCGATACGGCAGTGGACGGCATCCTGATCACTGGCGGCACAGGTTTCACTGGCCGCGATTCCACGCCCGAGGCAATCGCGCCGCTGCTGGACAAGACCATGCCGGGATTCGGCGAGATGTTCCGCGTACTCAGTTTCGAGGAAATCGGCACGTCCACCCTGCAATCGCGTGCGTTCGCGGGC
>CAWIGS010000007.1:0-84227 GCA_963835805.1 uncultured Gammaproteobacteria bacterium | reverse complement strand
TTCCGCGCCGGAAACGGGCGCCAGCCACAGTTGGGCTGTCCGCTCCACCGGCTTGCTTGCCGTCGGGCGAAAGCTCGATGTCTTCGCAACCTTCAGGCGCGCAGTTCATCGCGCCCAGCAGGCGAGGTTTGCCGTCGGCAATGTCAGCCGCCCACACTCTGCTGTTCGGGCTTGTTCACGTTGCTGGTCGGATCGGCAACTTCGCCCTTGTCATTGGTTTCGCTGCCGCGCGCGTACACCGCGGTGCGGCCATCCGGCGTAAGCCGCAGACTCGCAATCGGCATGCCGTCATCGCCGCTGTAATGCGTGAGTTTGGCGACCGATGAAATCCGGACCGTCGGCCACCCACACATTGCGCGCGCCGCGCTCATCGAATACCCAGGCGATGCGACTGCCAAGTGAGGCTGCCGTCAAGCCGTACGGAAACGGGTAATTCATTGCCTGTTCGATGCTGAATCCCAGCGCCTGCGCTGGCAGCAATGGCATCAACAAGGTCAGGAACAGCGCAATGCCCGCCGCCGCTGCGCGTCCGTGGACCGAACTATCGCTTGCAGATTTCATTGAAATTACCCCTTTTGCGTAAGGAAACACAAGGCGCGTTCACGACTGCGGCAGACCAGCGCTGCCTGATCATCGCTTGCGGCGTTGCGCTACCGGCTTGCGCACAGGTTTTTTGGCAGGCGGCGGGACCGGCGCTGGAGGCGCGGCGGGTTTGCCCCCGGTGGCCTCGATCAGATGCGACTGGGTGGCCGAACAAATCGAAAGCACCCGGCATGGTCTGGGCCCGACCGCGAGTAGGCGTGGCCCATACCGCTGTCGAAATAAATCGAATCGCCGACTCAAGGCGGGCCGGGGCATACAAATCGGTATGCAATTCGACAGTGCCTTCCAGCACGTAGGCGAACTCTTCACCCGCATGCGGATCAACTCGCCGAATTCGTCCAGTGTGCGGGCATGCAGTTCGGCAATGATCGGAACGAACCGCTTGTTGAGAAGATCCGCACCTGGGTACAGGTGGCTGTAATTCTCGGTTTCGATCGGCTGCCTTCACCCGCCCGGGTGATGCTGCGGCGGCCGTTCAGCGCGGCCGGCGGTGCACCGGTGTCGGTTGCAAACAATTGCGCGATGTCGATGTCCAGACCTTCGCTCAAACGCACCAGTTTGTCGTAGCTGAGCGACATTTTGCCGTTTTCGATCTTCGACAAGGTGGAAACCGGCAAGCCGGTGCGCTTGCCGACCTCGGCCAAAGTCCAGCCCATGCGATTGCGTACGGCCCGCAGCGTCACGCCTGGGTTTGCCATTGATTCGGTTGCTTGGGGGTTGATCGCCATGCTCGTTGTCCTGCCGTTGCCGTGCGGATTCGCGTAGCGGAACGTTGCCGGCAGCATATCCACAAAATCCACGGGTCGATGCATTTTCGCTACTCTCGCACTATTTTGCCATAAAAGAAACAATTTGACAGTTAAGAAAATTTCGTTGATATTATCGCGGACCAGACCAACGCGTGTTCACGGGGAGGGCTCATGCAATCGCGTATCGTATTTTTGAGCGGGTGGTTTTTCGTAGCCGGCGTCCTGATGGCAGGCCCGGCAATTGCCGCAGATTCGGCAGCCGCAGGCGTCAACGCAAACGCCACGGGATCGTCGCAATCACAAGACACCGGCGGCACCGGCAGCGCTCAGAATTCGGCGACTGCCGCAGCAACGGACAAGAAAAAACCGGACGCCGAGAAAGACCAGCTCGGTACGATCATCGTCACCGCGAATCGACGCAGCGAGACACTGCAAAACATCCCCTTGCCCGTGTCCGTGTTGACTTACCACGATATTCAACGACAGCAACTGGTCGACTTTCAGGACTATGCCGACGCAATTCCCGGCCTCGCCGCTGTCTCTTCCGGGGCGGGCGTAACCGGACTGAGCATCCGCGGCATCGCTTCGGGCTCTGCGCAGCCCAGCGCGTCGGTCGGCGTTTATGTCGACGACACCCCGTTTGGCTCAAGTAGCGTATTCGCGGCAGGCGCGGAATTGACACCGGATATCGATCCCGCCGATCTGGAACGCATCGAAGTATTGCGTGGCCCGCAAGGGACACTGTACGGCGCCGGCGCGTTGGGTGGCGTGCTCCGGTTCATCACCATTCCGCCCGACACCGAGAACTATTCAGGCCGCCTGCAAATCGGTGGCACCAGTGCTGATGGCGGCGGCAACGGCTTCGATGCGCATGGCATGGTCAACCTGCCGCTGGTCACCGACACGTTGGCGCTGCGTGCCAATGTGTACGACCGCACCGACCCGGGTTTCATCAGCGACGCCGGGCAGGGCAAGACCGACCTCAACGAGAACCGGGTCAAGGGAGGTCGCGCGTCGCTGTTGTGGACGCCGTCCGGCCAGACCTCGTTGCGCATCACGTTGCTGGCGCAAAACCTAAATCGGGAAGGCAACCCGACCGAGGCCCTGGATCCGGTTACGCTGAAACCGCTGTACGGCGACCTGCAGCAACGCGGTCCCGCACTTGGCGGCGATGCGTTCGACGGACATTATCGGCTCTACAACGCAACCTTTATTACCGATTTCGGTTGGGCCAAGCTGGTGGCATCGAGCAGCTACAGCACTCTGGATGCGGTGACGAACGTAGACGTCACACCGTTGCTGTTTCTGGGTCCCCAGGCGAATGGCCAGCCCTACGGCACGCTCGAGAACTCGATCATACCCCAGACCAAGAGTACCCAGGAAATTCGCCTGGAATCGCCGAAGTCGGACAAGGTGGAGTGGTTGGGAGGTGCTGTTCTACACCCACGAGACCGGCAACAATGCGCAGAACATTTATGCTTCCGACTACTACAGCGGAACCGCGCAGGCCTCGCCGTTCGGCATACCGATCGGTGGCGACTCGCAGCCGAGCACCTATGACGCCTATGCGCTCTACGGCAGCCTGACCTGGCACTTCACGGATCGCTTCGACGTCGAGGCCGGTCTGCGTCACAGCCATGATCGGCAGCATTACACCGAAATCGGCTACGGACTGCTATTCGGGGGCGTACCGCCGACGGTCCTGCTCGACAAGCACTCTGCCGACAGCAGCGACACGTTTTCGTTGACGCCGCAATTCCACATCAACGACAACACCATGCTGTACGCGCGGGTGGCATCCGGTTTTCTACCGGGTGGCCCGAATATTGTCACCCTCGGCATTCCCGATGTACCGACGACCTTCAGCCCGACCAAGCTGACCGACTACGAGCTGGGTCTGAAGACCACATCACTGGATGACCGTCTGATTACGGATCTTTCCGCGTATCACATCGATTGGACCAAGATTCCGCTGCTCACCTTCGAAAGCCCGTATACGTTCCTTGGCAACGGCGGGCAGGCCAAGGCCAATGGGCTTCGAGGCCACCATCGCAGTCGTGCCGACGAGTGGTCTGAAGCTGTCGGCGAATGTTTCCTACAACGACGCCACGCTGACCAAGGACGCCCCATTGCCATCAAACGGCAAGCGCGGCGATCCGTTGCCTTATGCACCGAAACTCACCTACAACCTCAACGGCGATTACGATTTTCCGCTGCGTGCAGGCTGGAACGGATACGTTGGTGCCAGCTACTCCTTCATCGACACGCGCACATCGGATTTCACTTTCGACGGCAGCCCGAGTGCGAAAATCCCGTCCTACCACACGCTCAATCTGCGTGCGGGCTTGGCGCGTGACCAGTGGAAGCTAGATTTCTACGTCAAGAATGCGACCAACGAGCGCGGCATCATTCTGAACGGTGCCGCCCAGCTGAATCCGATCACCACGCAGACAGAAGACAACGTAGTGATCATTCCGCCACGCACGATCGGCATATCCGTCAGCCGCGATTTTTGAGTTGGACCCGGCCGGTCGTGTTTGCGAGTAACACGGCCGGCCGTTTTTTTTGGACCCTCGCATCGATAGCGAAATTTCCGTATCACCATTCAATCCAGGTCGAACATGGAGCTTGCGCTGCAAATCGAAAGCTGGCCGTACAAGCAGCCGTTTCATATCACCAACTATGTGTTCACCGGTGCCGAGGTGCTGGTGGTCACGCTTCGCGATGGCGCATACACGGGACGCGGCGAAGCCAATGGCGTGTATTACCATGACGAGACGCCAGTGCGCATGAGCGCGCAAATTGAAGCGCTGCGCGACAAGATCGAGAACGGATTGGATCGTGACTCCCTGCGCAGCCTGATGCCGCCCGGCGGCGCGCGCAATGCGCTGGATTGCGCGTTGTGGGAATTGGAGTCCCGACGCGCCGGGCTTCCGGTGTGGAAACTGGCCCACGTACGTGAACCGGTTGCTTTACGCACGACGTGTACGGTCGGCGCGGGATCGCCGGAACAAATGGCCGCCGGCGCCAGCGCTTACACCCAAGCGCGTGCGATCAAGATGAAACTCACCGGCGCGGACGCCGCTGCCTGCGTGCAGGCGGTACGCGCAGCGCGTCCGGATGTCTGGATCGGGGTCGACGCCAATCAGGCGTTCACCCGGCAAACGCTGGAGGATTTGTTGCCTACGCTGATCGAAGCGAAAGTTGGACTCATTGAGCAGCCCTTGCCGCGCGGTGAGGACGCCGCGCTGGCCGGCTTGCAATCGCCGATTCCGCTCGCCGCGGACGAAAGCGTGCAGAGCCTACGCGACATCGAGCCGATCGCAGCACCGTACTACAACCTGATCAATATCAAACTGGACAAATGCGGCGGACTGACCGAAGGGTTGCTGATGGCGCACGCGGCGCATCGACTCAATCTTGGCGTCATGGTCGGCTGCATGAACGCCACGTCGTTGGCGATGGCGCCGGCATTCGTACTCGGTCAATTGTGCGATTACGTGGATCTGGACGCGCCGCTGGTGTTGTCGCGCGATCGCACGCCGTTCGTGGAATACGCGGATGGCAATATCTACTGCTCCGAAGCGGTTTGGGGAGCTGCGGCGTGAGATCCCTCACGCTCGACGATTTTTACTGTTTCCAGGAGAGGCCATGTTTACTCGATTGATTGCCGCGACTGCGGCGCTGGTGATGCTCACGTGTGCGGCCATGGCTGCGGATGCGCCCGCTGCGACAACAGCACAGAATCCAACAACGACGCCGGGCGCCGCCGCCACTGCAGCGCCGGTTGCCGAAACAGCACCGACAACGACAGGCGCGCCGGCGTTGACTGCCGAAGATGCGCAGTCCTTCTTCGATAGTCTCGTGCCTTACGCGATGCAGCGCGGCGACATCGTTGGCGGCGTTATCGTCGTGGTCAAGGATGGCCAGCTCCTGCTCGCGCAAGGCTATGGTTACGCCGACCTGGCCACGCGCAAGCCGGTCGATCGCCGATCAAACCTTGTTTCGGCCCGGCTCGATTTCCAAGACGTTTACCTGGACGGCGGTGATGCAACTGGTTGGCGCGGGCAAGATCGATTTGGATGCGGACGTCAACGAGTATCTGGATTTCAAGATTCCGGAAAAATTCGGCAAGCCGCTCACCATGCGTGACCTGATGACGCATACGGCGGGTTTCGAGGATACCTTGGGCGAAGAATTTCTCAAGGACACCAAGCAACTTTTTCCGATCGGCGACTACGTGAAGAAGCATATGCCGGCGCGGATTTTCCCGCCTGGCAAGATCGTTGCGTATTCGAATTATGGCGCGACGCTGGCGGGCTATATCGTCGAACGCGTTTCCGGCGAGCCGTTCGACCAATACGTCGAAAATCACATCTTCAAGCCGCTCGGCATGGATCATTCGACGTTCGCGCAGCCGCTGCCGCCCGCGCTGGCGGCGCTATATCTCGGTCGGCTATCGCTCGGCGAATCGAACAAGCAGACGATTCCGTTCGAGGCCATCGAGGTCGCGCCGGCCGGTTCGATGACCACGACCGGCGCCGACATGGCGCAGTTTCATGCTCGCGCAACTGGATGATGGCCAGTACAACGGTGCATCGCTCCTGTCGCCGGCGATGATCGCGGTGATGCATTCGCCGCAGCTCGCACATGGCGCCGGGCATGAACGGTTTCGCCCTTGGCTTCTATCAGGAAAACCGCAACGGTCTGCGCATCATCGGCCATGCCGGTGACACCAACGCATTCCACAGCGACCTGCATTTGTTGCTGGACAAGCATGTCGGCCTTTTCATGTCGTTCAACAGCGCGGGCAAGGCGGGTGAGGTCGAGCAAACTTCGTACCGTGCTGTTCCGCTTTTTCCTCAATCGCTATTTTCCGTACACGCCACCGCAGGAAAAGACCGTCGCCGACCCCAAACCGCGACGCAGCCCGCGTCGCCGGTTGGTATATTGGCACCGCCGTATCGAGAGCGGATTACGGCCTGCTGTATGCACTCACGCAATCCAGCGTCACCGCGGATGCCGACGGCACCATCCAGTTCGCTGCACTTACCGACTTGAGTGGCACGCCGCAGACCTGGCGCGAAGTTGGGCCCACTGACCTATCGCGAAGTCGGCGGGCAGACCCACACGAAATTCGTGACCGACAAGGATGGCCGGATCCGATACTGGATTTCCGATGACTTTCTCCCCGTCGAGGTGTTCCAGCCGGTGCACGGCTTGAGCAGTCTCGGATGTCAAGCCCGTGGGCATGGCTGTTTATTGCAACGCTCGTGCTTACGCTTGCGATCTGGTTTGGTGGCTGGATCGTTCGCGTCGGCATTACCGCACGAGTTATGCTCAAGCGCAGCCAGTTCGCGCTGGCGGTTGGGCTCCCGCCTGGGTGCGATGCCATGCTGCTGCTGACTGATCGGCTGGATCGTCATGTTCATCCTCCGTCTTTGCCACCGGCCGATGGCAAGCGTCGATGGCTATCTGAGGCGCTGTATATGCTTGGGCGTACTGCGGCGTTCTGGTGCGCTTCGCCATGCTGGTCGAGGCGATCCTGCGTGTCTTGCGCGGACCCGGCGGCTGGCTGGTGCGACTTGGCGAATTCGTACTTGGCTTGTGCGCGACTCTACGCGCTGTGGGGAATTGTCGCATATGGCCTGGCCAATTTCAGCCTGACGTATTGAGGTGACGGCGTGCGCTTGCGCGCGCCGTCCCGGATTCCGCAATTGAATCGCCGGCAATCGTGATGCTGCCTGGAAAAGACATGTTCACTCGATTGATCATGGCAGGGGTTGCCTTGCTCCTGATGAACGCGGCAGTCGAGGCGGCGCAAACTCCCGTGCCTGCCAGCTCGACGCCTGCATCGCCAATAGCCAGCGCTGCGACAGATGCGACGTCTCCCACGCAAGTGCCCGCGTTGACGGCGCAGGATGTGAGCACGTTTTTCGACGGACTCGTTCCCTACATGCTGAAACGCAACGACATCGCCGGGGGTGTAATCGCGGTGGTGAAGGGTGGACAGTTGATCTTCGCGCAGGGTTACGGCTACGCAGATGTTGCCAAACGCGCGCCGGTAATTTCAGACAAGACTTTGTTCAGAGTCGGCTCGACCTCGAAGTTGTTCACCTGGACCGCGGTAATGCAACTGGTTGCCGCAGACAAGATCAATCTTGATGCGGATGTAAACAACTATCTCGATTTCAAAATCCCGCACAAGTTCGGCAAGCCGATCACGGTCCGCGACTTGATGACGATGACGCCTGGTTTTGCCGAGACCATTCACAACTTGATGGCGGCAACACCCGCAGAACTGGCTCCGCTGCGCCAATACCTGATGGATCACATCCCACCGCGGATTTTTCCGCCGGGCGAAGTCGTGGCGTATTCCAACTATGGTGCCGCGCTGGCGGGCTACATCGTGCAGCGCGTATCCAACGAACCATTCAATACCTACGTTAAAAACCACATCCTGCTGCCATTGGGCATGACGCATTCGACGTTTGCGCAACCGCTGCCAGCCGTGTTGAGTGGCGATCTGGCGACCGGTTACATAACTGCCACGGGCGACGTCATCGTGCCATTCGAAGCTGTCCAGCCTTGGCCGGCCGGCTCGCTGAGCTCCAGCGCCACCGACATGGCGAAATTCATGGTGGCGCAGTTGCAGGATGGGCAATTCAACGGCGTCTCGATCCTGCCTGTGGCGACAGCGAAATTGATGCATTCACCGCAGTCGCGGATGGCGCCCGACATGAACGGGTACGATCTCGGTTTCTACCAGGAAGATCGCAACGGACTGCGCATCATCGGTCACGGTGGCGACACGATCGCGTTCCATTCGGATCTGCATCTTTTGCTGGACAATGATACCGGCTTGTTCATGTCCTTCAACAGCGCAGGCAAAGCCCCGAACGGTTCATCCGAGGGCGTGCGCACCGAATTGTTCCACGCCTTCCTCGACCGCTACTTTCCTTACAAGGTGCCCACACAAACAACGCTCGCAACCGCCCAGTCCGACGCTGCGCGCGTGGCGGGCTGGTACTGGAGCAGTCGCCGCGAAGACAGTGCATGGCGGCTATTGTTCATGCTGGGCCAGGCGCAGGTCGCCGCGCAACCTGACGGGACGATTACGGTGAGCATGCTGACGCTCCCGAGCGGAGCGTTGAAGCATTGGCGCGAAGTGGGTCCATTGACGTATCGCGAAGTGGACGGTCAAGAGCGCTTGCGCTTTGTCACGAATGAGGATGGTTCGATCCGCTGGTGGATTTCCGACTCGGATCCGGTGATGGTGATGCAGCCGGTGCACGGCTTGGAGCAACACGGATGGTTTGCATTACTGACAAAAATCTCGATTGCGGTGTTTCTCTTGACCCTGCTGGTCTGGATCGGTGGAGCAATCGTGCGGCGACGTTTTGGCCGTACCCTGCCATCCGCGCCGAAACAATCTTCGCTCCGATTGGCTGCACGGATTGGCGTGATTCTGCAATTGATGGTAGTGCTTGGCTGGCTGATGCTGCTGGCGGTGTTCTCGAATCCGCTCGGGCTGTTCCATACCGATTACGGCGGCTGGTTGATCCTGTTGCACCTGCTGGGTGTGCTGGCGATCGTGGGTGGAATCGCAATTGTGCTCGAGGCAGTCTGGCGTATTGCACGCGGACCCGGTGGAGTGCTGTGTCGCACGGGCGAGGCGGTACTCGCCGTATGTGCGATCTATGGCATCTGGGCGATCTTCGCGTATGGGCTGGCGAACTTCAACACGCACTTCTGAACCGACGCGACGGTCGACGGGCAAATAGCGGCTTGAAAGCCTGCGAGGGGGAAGCATGTTCACTCGGTGGATGACAATAGGTACTGCGTTGCTGATGCTGGGCGGCGCGGCCGTTGCAGGCGCTGCGGGTCCCGCGGCCAGCACGGTTCAAGCGCGGGAAGCGACGCCTCCTCCTCCCGATCTCGACGCGTATGTCGCGCGCGCGATGAAGACCTTCGGCGTACCGGGAATGGCGCTCGCGATCGTCGATGGCGACAAGGTTGTCACGCGCGCCTATGGCATCCGCGAACTGGGTTCGCCCGAGCCTGTGGACGTGCACACCACGTTTCCCATCGGCTCCAACTCGAAGGCGTTTACTTCCACTGCGCTGGCGATCCTGGTTGACGAAGGCAAGCTGCATTGGGACGACAAGGTCGGCGAGAAGCTGCCCGGTTTCCGCATGTACGATGCCTACGCATCGCAGGAAATGACGGTCGTCGATATGCTGGTGCATCGCAGCGGATTGGGTTTGGGCGAAGGCGATCTGATGGTTTTTCCGGACACCGATCGCAGCCGCGCCGAATTGGTTCACTCGATCCGCTACCTCAAACCGGCCACCAGCTTTCGCGATCGTTTCGCCTACGACAATGTTCTGTACTCGGCAGCAGGAGAGTTGCTGCAGACTGTGTCGGGACAAACCTGGGAAGACTTCGTCAAGCAGCGTATCTTCGCGCCGCTTGGAATGCGCGACGCCGCGATCGATTTCAAGGCGCAAGGCCCGAATCACGCCGCACCGCACGCGCGCATATCCGGATCTATACGTGGCATAGGACCGCAAACGGTGCTCGGTTCGGACGGGGTAACCCGCGCGATAGCACCCGCTGGCTCCGTCTGCGCCAGCGCCGACGACATGGCGCGCTGGTTGCACGTGCAATTGGCCCAGGGCGACATGGGCAAAGGCAAGCGTCTGTTCAGCGCGGCGCAGTCGAACATGCTGTGGACGCCGGTGACCATCATTCCGGTCTCGCCTGCGCCGAAGCCGATTTCGGCTACTACGCCCAATTTCGCCGCCTATGCGCTGGGATTCTTCGTAACGGATTATCGAGGTCACAAGATCGTCACGCATGCTGGCGGCGTGCTCGGCGGATTATCCGAAGTGGTGATCATCCCTGACAAGCATGTGGCATTCGCTGCGATGATCAACTCGGAGGACGGAGGGGCACTGCAGGCGGTTTACCATCAACTGCTCGATCATTATGTGAACGCGCGAGCGACCGACTGGATTGCAAGTTACCGCGAGCTCGTCGATCAACGTCATGCAAAGGCGCAGAAATCGCTGCAGTCGCTGCAGGTAAAGCTGCATCCGGAAATTGGCCCATCGCTGGCGCCTGCCGCATACGCCGGTGTCTACCGCGACCCGTGGTACGGCACGATGACGATCAGCAACGATCAGGGAAAATTGCGCATCCGTTTCGATCGTTCACCGGGAATGGAAGGCGCGCTTGAGCACGCGCAGTACGATACCTTCCGCACGCGCTGGAGCGATCGCGATATCGAGGATGCTTATCTCAGCTTCGATCTGGATCCCGCCGGCAAGATCGTTGCGGTGCGGATGAAGGCCGTATCGCCGACCGCGGATTTCAGCTTCGACTATCAGGATCTGCACTTCATACCCAGCGCGAACGCCGGTTCGGCAAAATAGCCCGGCGCCAAGGAAAAAACGGCGCGCACGAGGCCCGTGCGTGCCGTGGGAAGTGGCCTGTACTCGCAACAGGCCCGGGGTATGCGCAATACAACGCGGTACGTCATCATCGGTTGACTTGTGCCGTACAGGTGTTCGCGCGAGAATCAGGCAATGCCGAGCCGCTTCGCCAATTTCCGCGAGTTCTATCCGTTCTATCTGAGCGAGCACGCCAATCGCACCAGCCGGCGGCTACATTTCATTGGCAGTTCGCTGATTGTCCTCGTAGTGATCGCCGTTTGCGCCACGCAACGCTGGATCTGGCTGTGGTCGCTGCCGATCATCGGCTACGGCTTCGCCTGGATCGGCCATTTTTTCTTCGAGCACAATCGCCCGGCCACGTTCAAGTATCCGTTCTACAGCCTTGCCGGCGACTGGGTAATGTGGGGGCATACGCTGACAGGTCGGATCAAATTCTGATCCGTATACAACGATTACCGGAGCGCAAGATGACTTGGGTCAATCTGATCACGCTGTGCGCGCTGCTCGAATACTTCGTGTTTGGCTGGTTGGTGGGCAAGGCGCGCGCGAAATATGGGGTCAAGGCCCCGGCGATCAGCGGCCATGAAATCTTCGACCGCTATTTCCGCGTGCAGCAGAACACACTGGAATTGCTGATTTTGTTCGTGCCCGCGCTGTGGATCGCCGCGCAGTACTGGAATCCGTTGTGGATGGCGGCGATCGGCGCGGTCTACGTGATCGGACGCATGGCCTATCTGCGTGGCTACGTCAGCGATCCGAAATCGCGGCATTGGGGTTTCATGTTCAGTATGGTGCCGATCGCGGTGCTGCTCCTGGCCGCACTGGCAGGTGTCGTTCGCGCGCTGGCAACGGGCTGAGCGTCATTGGTAGAAAATGAAGAATGCCGCGAGCACAATCAGTGCAAAGCCGACCAGGTGATTCCACTTGATTGACGTGCCCAGATACGTGATCGAAAACACAACGAACACGCTCAGCGTGATGATCTCCTGGATCGTCTTGAGCTGCGCCGGGTTGTAGACCTGAAAGCCGATGCGGTTGCCCGGCACTTGCAGGCAATACTCGAAGAACGCAATACCCCAGCTGACCACAATCACCAGCCACAGGGGACGGTCGGTGAACTTCAGATGGCCGTACCAGGCGAGAGTCATGAACACGTTGGAGCCGATCAGCAGCGCGATCGGTGCGAGATAGGCGAACATGGCGAGTTCCCGCTAGAGAGAGTCTTTCTCGGCAAAGCGCGATTCGTAGAGCAGGGTTTCGATGCGCGTTTCCTGACCGGGCAGGAATTCCAGACCGATATCTGCGGAGCCCGAACGCGCGATGCGCGCGTTCAGACCGATTACGGTTTCCTGATCGAAGATGAAAAACACGCGACACTCGGCGGGCGCGTCCACAGGCCAGTTTTTCGGCCGGCCAATGCAGGCGCCGCTTTGCGAAAGATCCCTGACGTCGGACAGGTAGCCCTCGCCGGCGCAAACGGCGAGCGCGGCGAAGTAGATGCTCAGACGCGGGTGGCGGCGTTTTTCGGCGAAGGACATGCGCGGCGTTCCCCGGGTTATGCAGCGGCTTTATGCGGGTACGATAGTCGCCAAGCGACACGCTGCGCAAGCCGCGCCGTTGCGCATGGTACAGTCGTGGCGGGGGCGTTTGGGGCAAGCATGTCTGCAAGCACGATGCGGGAAATCGGCGGCTGGCGGTTGGTGCCGATGGCTGCGGCGCTGACCCTGGCCGGGATCGGCGGTGACGCCCGCGCCAGCATGCCCCTGAGTGCACCGGTGCCCAGCGCCTGGAATCCGGGCGACGGGCGCGCCGTGGCCGCGTTGTTCAGTGCCATGAATGCGGTGGCGCACGCGCGTGCGCCGGAGTTGCCGCACGCGGCCGCAAGCTTGGCCGTGACCTCCTGCGTCGATGATGCCGGCATTGGCACATTGCGCAGTGTGATCGCTGCGGCCGGCGAGGGTGACAGCGTTGATTTGAGCGGATTGGCATGCAGTGCGATCACGTTGACGCAGGGCGCGATTCCGATCCTGCTCGATGATCTGACCATCGCCGGGGTCGGCGCGGACAAGCTCGCCATCGACGGTGCCGGTGTTGATCGCGTGTTTGTGCATTACGGTTACGGCACTCTCGATCTGCAGGGGGTGACCGTGCGCAACGGCGTGACGCGGGTTGCCGGCTATCACGTCACCGGTGGAGCCTGCATCGCCTCGAACGGCTACGTCACGCTCGATCACGCCACCGTCAAGGGCTGTCTGGCTGCGGGTGAGGGCGTGTACGGTGGTGGCATTGTCGCGCGTGGTATTGCTATGTATACAAGTACACTGTCCGGCAACATCGCGCTGGGTTCGCATCCGGATACCTTCACCGCGGCCTATGGCGGCGGCGCGATGGCATATCGCGGCCCGGCGTACCTTTACGCCAGCACGGTCCGCGGCAACCGCGCGACGCATACGCTTACCGACACGCACGGTAGCTACTGCACCGGCGGCGGAATCTTCTCCGACCTTGGCGGCTATGCCTATGCGTCCACGTTCAATGCCAACTACTCCTACGGTAGCGGCGGCGGCATTGCCAGCCATGCCGGCTTCGGCATCAGCGACAGCACGATCTCCGGCAACCGCGCAAAGCACAAAACCGGTGGCGCTGTATTCGCGCGGGTGTTCGACTCGATGCTGGTCAACAACAGCACGATTGTCGACAACACGGCGGGAAGTTCCGGCGGCGGCATTTATTTCGTTGGCGTGCGCGATTCGCTAACCTCGCAAAGCAGCATCGTCGCCAACAACACGGTTGACGGCGTGCCGGCGGATATCGCCACGCGGGGAGCGTTCACGATTGCCGGGACGAATAATCTGGTAACTGCCGTCGCCGCCAATGTCACTTTGCCCGCCGACACGGTACACGGCGATCCCAGACTCTTGCCGCTCGGCGATTACGGCGGACCCACGCGCACGCGGGCGTTGGGAGTGGGCAGCCCGGCACTGGATGCCGGCAATAATCTCGCAGGCTTGGCCACGGATCAACGCGGCGCGGGCTACCCACGCGTGCTCGGCGCGGCGCCGGATATCGGCTCTTTCGAGGGGGCACTTGTGCCGCCGAAGGTGGTGCCGGCGCCGGCATTGTCAGCGTGGTTCACAGGCATGCTGGCGGCCTTGCTGGGGGGAATGGGTTGGAGAAACTTGCGCAGGCGCGGCTCTTGTACTACTTTCCTCAAATCGTATGCGGAGTAGGGGTGGGACCGTGGCCAATTCTCGTGATATTTGCGTAAAACCGCTGGCGGCAGCATTGGCACTGGCCTTGGGCGCGGTTGCTATGTCCGCCGACGCTGGCACTTCCGGCCACCCGGCATTTGCCGCGCGTATGCAGCACTTCCGCAGTGAGGTGACGCAAATCAAACAATACCTTGCCCAGCATCCGGGCAAGCTCAAGCTGTTTGCACACGGCACTCCGCACAAGTTCAATCGTCCGCAACTGCTGCCTGCAGCACCCATACCCACGAAGACGGTGACCAGTTGCGTGGACAACGCTTCCAGCGGCACCACGGCGGGCACCTTGCGCTATGAGGTCATCAATGCCGTCGCCAGCGACGTCATCGACCTTTCCGCCTGCAACAACAGCACCATCACCCTGACCCAGGGTGCGTTGCCGGTTACGGTGAGTGGTCTCACCCTGACCGCAGGTGCACCGACTAACCATGTCACTATCGATGGCAACGGCGCCGACCGCGTGTTCTACGATACCAACAACGGCGGCCCGGACGGCCTCACGCTCAAGTACCTGACCGTGCAAAACGGCGTAGCGCCGCAGTCGTATGACGGTAATCCGGTAGCGATTGGTGGTTGCATCTTGGCGCCCAATGAAGCCGTCGCTCTGTTCCAATCGAAGGTCACCGGTTGCACGGCAAGCAATCCCACGGGAGATGCTGCAGGCGGCGGCGTTGCCGCCGCTGCCTTGTACATGTACCGCAGCAGCATTACCAACAACACGGTCAGCGCTGGAAATGGCACGGCAAGCGATTTCTATGCCTTTGGCGGTGGTGCGTTTGCGAAGTACGAGTCGGTCTTGGTCTACAGTCAGATCACCGGCAACACGGTGACGAGCAATGCAGGCTTCCTCGCCGATGGGGGTGGCCTATGGTCGGGCCGGCCGTATCTGATTTACACCACGATCTCGAACAACAAGGCGCACGCGATTGCCGGCAGCGGCACCTCCCAGCCATACCTCGGCATCGGCGGTGGCCTGACGGCAAAATATGGCGCCAGCTTGCAGGCCAGCACGATCAGCGGCAATTCAGCCACCTGCAGCAGCAGCGGACAGTACAACACGTCCTGCATAGGTGGCGGCGTGGTCGGTGGTTATGCGCCTGGCGGCAATGCCAATGGCAACGGGTCGTTGAATATCAGTTATTCGACGATCTCCGGCAACCATTCCGATTTTCTGGCTGGCGGCATCCTGTCGAAATACCAGTTGAATCTGGCGCAAAGTACGGTTACCGGCAATTCGGCCTCCGCGGGCGGCGCGCTGGTGCAGAAATACCTGTACGAATCCGGCTATGGCGTCAGCGTGTACAACAGTACGATCGCCGGCAATTCCGCTACGTATTACGGTGGCGGTGTGTACGACTATACTAATGACAGTGGCCCATTCGCTGATGCACCTGCGCCTATTACGTTGACCAGCAGCATCGTGGCGAATAACACTTCCGGTTCCCCCGGCTCCGATATCTATGTGCCCAGTGCCTATACGCTGACCATTTCCGGTTCCAACGATCTGGTGATGGCCGCCTCGTCCAATGTCACCTTGCCGGGCGGCACTCTCAGTGCCGATCCGATGCTGGCGCCGCTGGCCAACAACGGTGGGCCGACGCGGACCATGGGCCTGCTGGCGGGCAGTCCGGCATTGGATGCGGGCAGCAATCCAAACAATTACGCATACGACCAGCGCCTGAATGGCTATCCGCGCGTCGTTGGCGCGGCCGCGGATATTGGCGCGTTCGAGGGCATTGTGGCGCCTGTTGCGGTACCGGTACCCTCGCCGACGTTGTCCGTCTGGGCGCTGGCGCTGCTTGCCGGCTTGCTCGGCTGGCTGGGTTGGCGGCGATCACGCGCGATTCCGCAACGCGAATAGTCCCGCACTTTCACGCCGCAATCACCGCACGCCGCGCAGCCTTCACAAAGGTGAAGTCGTGATGCGGAGCGTGGCATGAGACAGCGCGAAGAACAGGCCGGGTTGATCCTGCTGATCGAGGACAACCGCGGCATCGCCGAGATGGTCGGCGAATTCCTCGAGCGTCGCGGTTACAGTCTGGATTACGCCGCCGACGGTGTGACTGGTCTGCATCTGGCGGTAGCCAACAGCTACGACGTGATCGTACTCGACCTGATGCTGCCCGGCATGGACGGCCTGGCGTTGTGCCGCAAGCTGCGCGCCGACGCGAAAAAATCCACACCCGTGCTCATGCTCACCGCGCGCGACACGCTCGAGGACAAGCTTGTCGGTCTGGACGCCGGTGCCGACGATTATCTTGTCAAACCTTTCGAGATTCGCGAACTCGAGGCACGCGTGCGCGCGCTGATCCGGCGTGACCGCCGCCAGGTCAGTGCCGAACTGCTCAATGTCGGCGATCTGGTGCTCGATACCGCCACCGTGCGCGTGACGCGTGCAGGTCAGGACCTGCAAGTCTCGCCCATCGGACTGAAATTGTTGTCGATCCTGATGCGCGAATCGCCGCGTGTGGTCAGTCGCGCGGACATCGAGCGTGAAGTCTGGGGCGACCTGCTGCCCGATTCGGATACGCTGCGCAGCCATTTGTACAATTTGCGCAAAATAGTTGACAAGCCGTTCCAGAAGCCGCTGCTCCACACGATCCACAGCGCCGGCTACCGGCTGGCGGATCTGGACGCCGAAGTCGCCGCCAGCAAGACGGCGTGATGCCCACGCCGCGCGCCGGCATCCGCCGCAAGATCTGGACGGTTTACGTCCTGCAAGTGGCGGCGATCAGCCTTGCCACCATTCTCGGCGTCTACGGCGCGGCCACCGTGCTCGAGGACGTGCTGATCAAGCGCGCGCTCACCGGTGAAGCCGCGTTTTACTGGCAGCGCTGGCAGCGCAATCACGCCGCGCCAGTGCCGGAAACCAACAACATGACCGGCTATCTGCGCACGTCCGCCGCGGCGGCGACGCGGTTGCCGGCGCCACTGCGCGATCTGCAGCCGGGATATCATCGCATCCAGCACAACGGCGCTTTCGTGCTGGTTTCCGACGGCCCGCCGGGGCGGCTGTATCTGGTGTTCAATCAGGAGCAGGTCGGGCGGCTCGCGTTCCTGTTCGGTTTCGTGCCGCTGATTCTGGTGCTTTTGATTATCTACATCACCACCTGGTTGACGTACCGCGCTTCGCGGCGCGCATTGTCGCCGGTGATCGCGCTGGCCAAGGCGGTGCGCGACTGGGACCCGAAACGGCCGGATCCGGCCTTGCTGGATCCGCGCAATTTATCCAGCGATCCGGACGGCGATGTGGAAACCCTGGCGCGCGCACTGCATGGTTATGCCAGCCGCATCGAGGAATTCGTCGAGCGCGAGCGCAACTTCACCCGCGATGCCAGCCACGAGCTGCGCAGCCCGTTGACCGTAATCAAGATCGCCGCGGATGTTTTGCTGGAGGAACAGGAGCAATCGGCGTTCGTCCAGCGCACGCTGCTGCGCATCCGCCGTTCGGTGCGCGACATGGAGGCGATGCTCGAGGCGTTCCTGATTTTGGCGCGCGAATCCGATACCGGCCTGCCGCAGGAGGATTTCACCGTCAATGACGCGGTGCGCGAGGAAATCGAGCGCGCGCGACCGCTGCTCGAAGGCAAACCGGTGACGCTGGAACTTGTCGAACGCACGAGTTTCGCTTTGCACGCACCACCGCGAGTATTCGCGGCGGTGGTCGGCAATCTGATCCGCAATGCCTGTCTGTATACCGAATCGGGTAGCGTGCGCGTGAGTATCGATCCGGATTGCGTCAGCGTCGAGGACAGTGGCATCGGCATGAGTGCGGAAGAAATCGCGCATGCGTTCCAGCCATATTTCCGCGGCGGCCGCAGCGCCAGTGCCGGCCACGGTGTGGGCCTGAGTCTGGTGCGACGTCTGTCCGAGCGCTTTGGCTGGCCGGTGGAAATGCACAGCGCGCTCGGCGCAGGCACGACCGCGACGATCCGCTTTCCGCAGCGCTTGCCCGGGCCGGCGGTAGCGGCGTAACCGGTGCCACTCGGATCAGGCCTGGTATGATCGGAGTAGGATATGCCGGTCGCGGTTGTGGGAGAACAATATGGTGCTCTGTCCCGTTGCGCTTGCCGTAGGTTGCCGGAAATGTCCGGTGTTCGCGATCTGCCCGGCGAAATCGCTCATCGGCGATTATCGGCCGGATACGGACAAGCCCGCGCCGGCGAAACCGAAATCCGCCGGCAAGTCCAAACGCTGATTTACCTTGTCGCTACAGGCGCAGGCTGATGGTGAGTTTGGCTTGCCATGGAGCCACGAGTTGATCGCCGCGCACGTTCTGCCATAGCGGCGCTTCGATGTCGGCGAAAACGCGCAGGTGGTTGAAGCGCAAATCCAGCCCGGGCGCGGCGAGCAGACGTGAATAGCCGGTGGAATCCGGATCGGCTTGTGCGCCGCTGTCGGGGCGGCGCAGTGAAATCAGGGTTTGCAGCACCGGCGTCAACTGCACACCAGTACCGAGGCGCCAGCCGGCGGGATACGCGCCGAACGCGGCATCGAGCTCGTTTCCGGGGCGATAGCCGTCCTGCGTGGCGACGGGTAGGTCGGCAAGCACCTGGGCGAAACCGCTCCAGTTGCTGTTCGGACCGCCGAAACGAAACTGATGATAACCGCCGAGCAGCAAATCGGTACTGCCGCTGCCGAGTTCGGTATCGCGGTCGAAACCGGGATATTTCCAGTCGCCGTTGGCCAATTTCAGCCCGAACGACAGGCCGCTGGACATGTCGTCGGAAAATCCGGTGTACATGCCCATGATACGGATATCGCCGATCGCGCCGTGATCGAACACATCCACAGCGCCGCTATCGTCGTCCAGCGTGGCGAAGTGGCGCTGGGTGTAGGGAACCTGCATTCTCAAGCCCCAGTCGCGGTTGAACATGTGCTGGATCCCGACGTCGTAAAACTCGGAGCGGATGTGTTTGTCCTCGTTGTCCGCCGCCGGCGCACTGGAGCTGCCCGACCAGTTGTCTGTCTGATCCAGGAAGCTGGCCTGAAAAAATACCTGGGTACCCGCGCTCTGCGGCAACAGGTTGCTGGCGCCGACATCGAATACGCCGCAGCCACAGGCACACGCCCAGAGCCGCAGTGGCGCGCAAAGAACGAAGGCGAAGAGCGGGTAACGTACACGCATCGTAAATCCCATGATCCAGGCCTTGGCGGAGTGAGCATTATCCGGATCGGACGCCTGTTGCGCCAGCGGCGCGAGGATTTACATCCGCTTGCTTCCGCGGCAATGACTGCTTGGTCGTCGCGCAGTGCAGCGGCGGTATCCGCGCTACTCGCGCGCTCTCTATACTGTCGCATCCGCTACAGGCAATATTTCCGATCGCGTTCGCTCATCTGGGTTCGTCCATGTCCGCAATGCGTCCGTCATCGGAGTCCGCGCTGGCCGCGCTGCTCGAAAAAACATCGCTAGCCGCCCGGCGCACGCTGTCGCGCGCGCTGCACAAACTGGGCAGCACACCGTCGGACGCCGCCCTCTCCGACTGGCGCAAGCGTGTCGATATCGCGTGCGCGCGCCACGCGGCACGCGCGGCCAGCGTGCCGGAAATCCGTATCGACGAATCCCTGCCGATTGCGGCGCGTGCGGAAGAAATCATCACCGCGATCCGGTGCCATCCGGTGCTGGTGCTGGCCGGCGAGACTGGATCCGGTAAAAGTACACAATTGCCGAAATTGTGTCTGGCCGCCGGGCGTGGCGTCGCCGGGCTGATCGGTTGCACGCAGCCGCGCCGGGTGGCCGCACGCAGCGTGGCGCGCCGCGTCGCCGCGGAACTTGGCAGCGAAGTCGGCGCGTTGGTCGGCTACCAGGTGCGTTTCGCCGAAAAATCCGGCGGGCACACCCTGATCAAGTTCATGACCGATGGCATCTTGTTGGCTGAAACCCAGTCGGACCCGTGGCTCAACGCCTACGACACCATCATTCTCGACGAGGCGCACGAGCGCAGCCTCAACATCGATTTTTTGCTCGGCTACCTCAAGCGGCTGCAGGCGCGGCGCACAGATCTGAAACTTATCGTCACCTCGGCGACGATCGATACGAAAATCTTTTCTCGCCATTTCGGCGGTGCGCCGGTGATCGATGTCGAGGGACGCGGCTACCCGGTCGAGCTGCGCTGGCGGCCGCCGCCGGAACGCGGCGACATGGGGGTGTCGGAACAGATCGTCAGCGCCATCGATGAGATCACGCAGGCAGACCCGCGTGGCGACGTGCTGGTGTTTCTGCCGGGTGAGCGCGAAATTCGCGACGCGCATCTGGCTTTGTCGCGGCGCAAATACCGCGCGACCGAAATCCTGGCGCTGTATGCGCGCTTGTCGGCGGCCGAACAGGATCGCGTGTTCAAACCCGGTGCGCAGCGACGCATTGTGCTGGCGACGAACGTCGCCGAAACCTCGCTCACCGTGCCCGGGATTCGTTACGTGGTCGATACCGGCACGGCGCGCGTCAAACGGTATTCGCCGCGCAACCAGCTCGAACGCCTGCATATCGAGCCGATCGCGCAGTCCGCTGCCGATCAGCGCAAGGGCCGCTGCGGTCGAGTCGGTGCGGGAATTTGCATCCGTTTGTACTCCGCCGAGGATTTCGCCGCGCGTCCGCAGTATGCCGATCCGGAAATCCTGCGAACCACGCTGGCCGGCACAATCTTGCGCATGCTCGACCTGAAGTTGGGCGACGTGGAAAAATTTCCGTTCGTCGAAGCGCCGGACGCGCGTGCCATCGGCGACGGCTACCGGCGTTTGGCGGAACTGGGTGCGGTAGATGCGCACAAGCGCCTTACCCCCATTGGTCGGCAGATGGCGAAGTTGCCTGTCGACGTAGCGCTGGCGCGCATGTTGCTTGAGGCACGTCGATTGGGTGTGGTGCGTGAGCTGCTGATCGTAACCGCGTTTTTGAGTATTCAGGATCCGCGCGAACGACCGGCCGATGCGCGTCAGGCAGCCGACGCGGCACATGCCGTGTTTGCCGACAAGACCTCCGATTTCATCGGCGTGCTGAACCTGTGGCATGCGCATGTGCTGGCCCACGAAGAGTGCACCCAATCGAAATTGCGCGATTGGTGTCGCGAACATTTCCTGTCCTATTTGCGCATGCGCGAGTGGCGCGAATTGCATCGGCAATTGTTGCTGATCGCGGAAGCGGCAGGCTGGCAGCTGAACGATTCCGGGGCAAGTTACGAATCCATTCACCGTTGCCTGCTCTCGGGCTGGCCCGCGCAGGTTGCGCACAAGGATGAGAAGAACAGCTACCGCGGCACGCGCGAGCGTCGCTTCGGGATCTTTCCCGGCTCGGCACTGGCCAAACAGCCGCCGCCGTGGCTGCTGGCCGGACAGATTCTGGATTTGCAGAAAGTCTACGCAATGCAGTGCGCGCGGGTGGAACCGGAGTGGATCGAGCAACAGGCTGCGCATCTGATCAGGAGAACTTTTCGCGATCCGCACTGGTCGCGCAGGCGCGGTGCGGTGTTGGCGTTCGAGCAGGTGACGCTATTCGGATTGACTCTGGTGGAAAAGCGCACGGTGCAGTTCGGCGCGCAGGATCCGGCGGCGGCGCACTCGATCTTTCTGCGCGAGGCGTTGACGTGCGGCGAGATCGACTGCCGCGCCGATTGCGTGCGCGCCAACGCACGCGTGCTCGCGCAGGCGCACGAGCTTGAGGCCAAGCAACGCCGCGTCGGCATGGTCAAAAGCGAGGATGAACTGACGGAATTCTTCGCCGGCAAAATGCCCGTAGACATCCACACGATGGCCGCGTTCGACGCCTGGTATCGGCATGCGACGCCGACGCAACAGGCGGCATTGCGCTGGTCGCTGGATTTCGTGCTGACCGATGAGCCCGGCCTTCGCGCCAGCGATTTTCCGCCGGCGCTGGAATTTGCCGGGCACGCATTCAAGCTCGAGTACCGGTTCATTCCGGGCGATGCCGACGATGGCATCACCTTGCACATCCCGCTGGCGTTCATGAACGCGGTTTCGGCGGCACGCTGCGAATGGCTCGTGCCTGGATTGCTGGCGGACAAAGTCGCCGATTTGATCCGTGGCCTGCCCAAGTCGTTGCGCCGCAATTTTGTGCCGGCGCCGGATTTTGCGCACGCCTTCGTCGCGGCAGAACCGCCACGCGAGCAGGCACTGACGCTGGCACTGGCGCCTTATCTGGCGCGCGTTACCGGCGTTGCGATCGCGGCAACTGATTTTGCCGACGTCGTCCTGCCAGCGCATTTTGCAATGCGGTTTCGCGTACACGACGAAAACGGCGCAACCCTGATCGAAGGTCGCGATTTGGATTCGATTCGCGCGCACTGGGGGGACAGTGCCCGCGCCGCATTCTCGCACCGCGTCGATGCGGAATTGACCCGCGAGGACGTGAGCGAATTCGATATGGATATTCCGCGCAGTGTGCGCGGCGAGGGCGGACTCGTTGCGTATCCGGCTCTGCTGGATTTGGGCGACGCGGTTGCGCTACGCGTGTTCGAACGCGCCGACGAGGCCGCGACGGCGCATCGCGGCGGCGTGGAACGCTTGTTGCGCCGCGCAGTGCGCGAACCGATCAAGCAGGCGCAGCGGCAATTGCCGCTCCGCTTCAATCAAATGAGCTTGTTGCACGGAGCAAAACGATCGCTTGCCCTCTCCCGCTTGCAGGAGAGGGCAAGAGGTGAGGGGCGGGGCGGCGATCGGCTGGGCGAAATACTGGATTGCCTGCGCGAAGATATTGTCGAGGCGGCGCTGGCAGATCTGCTCGCCACGCGCGATCTTCAGTTGCGCGATCGCGCGGCGTTCACGCGTGCGGCAGCGGATCTGACCCGCGAACTCTTTCCGGCTTGCGTCGAGCGTTTGCAAATCGTCGAGGAAATTCTCGCCGCCTACGTGGAGCTGACGCCGTGGCTCACGCCGCCATTGTTGGGCTACGCACGCGCGAACTACGACGATCTGCACGAGCAACTCGATGCGCTGGTCCATCCGGGATTTGTGCACAATGTGGAAAAAGCGCGTCTGTCCCATTTCCCGCGCTATCTGAAGGCAATGCGCCTGCGCGCCGAACGCCTGCGCCAGGATGCCGCGCGCGATCAGGCGCGCATGCTCACGGTGCGCGTGTACTGGAGCGCATACCTCAGGCTCGCTGCCAGCGTTTCTGCGCAGAATTCTGATCTGGCGCAGTTGCGCTGGCTGGTCGAGGAACTGCGCGTGTCCCTGTTCGCGCAGGAACTGAAAACCGCCGAGCCGGTTTCGCCGAAGCGCCTGGCGAAGCTGGTCGAGACGCTACGCGCCGAATCGTGAACGCCACACGCGTTTACACGCAACCGCGGCAGATGCCCGGTATTGCAACAAAGATTACTTGGTCCGCTGCACGCGCACGCTGTCGTCGCAGCCATGCACGTACATCAACCAGCTGCCCATGATCATCGGTTTGATCTTGACCGCTGGATTCTGGAACGGTCCGCACGAACGGCTCCCGGATTCTGTCTGGGTCCACTCCTGGCCATTGTCGAGCGTGAACAGGGTGTTTCCGTACCAGCCGGAGAACGTGCCGACGATATGCGCTTGGAAGGATTCGCGCGCGGATTCCTGCGGGTAAAACACCGGTTTGCCCGTCGGCGTGATGTAGGTCGTTTGCGTCGCGTAATGAGTTTGCAGCCAGGCATCCAGAGCCTTGAGTTCGTCCGCGCTCAACTTGTCCAGACCGGCGGCGTGGAATTCGCTCTGCGACATGCGTTCTTCCAGCGAAGAGAACGGCGCGGCGCTGGCGGAAACCGTGAGCGCGAACAGGGCAGCGAGAGCGAGAATGAGTCGCATGGAGTTTCCGAATGGTTTGGATGGGTGCACGCCATTGTAGCCGCTTCGTTCCCGCGATCCAGCACCCGAACAGGTCAGCCCATGCAAGTGATTGAGCTAACTGTGATTTAACAAGCCGGGCGTTTTGGCGATGGTATACTTGCCGCGGATCGGCAAACCTCTACCTTCGGGCCGCGGCGTGGTTATCACAGCTGCGGCCCGTGCTATAAATGGGCCGTTTTGAGCCGTTGCGGCAGTTTTCGAATTTTCGGAGAGATTATTTCAATGCAGTTCACGCGTTTTGCGGTGATGGCGGGCGGTTTGGCGCTCCTGGGTTCCCAGGCTTGGGCTAGCGTCCCCACGTTGATTGCAATGGATGAGCCGGGCACAACGTTGGTTTCTCCGCCGTTGGCCACCCCGGTGATCCCGGCTTTTCAGTATACCTTCGGCAGCGATCCGGTGGCCACGACGGTCACGGCCAACCCCTTGCTGTGCGCGAACACCGCCGCGCCGTCCGGCACATCGCCCACGGGAATCAATGCCGTCTACTACAGCGCAAACGGCAGAATTGGCACGTCGCCGCAGCCCTTCGTGTTCGGTGCCAGTATTGGCTCACCCGCAACGTCGGAAGTTGCGTACGGCGCGACGAATCTCATCTACAACGGCAGTCAGGTGCAATTCGGTGGCGATCCGCTCGACGCGCTGGTTTGCTACGGGTTGGATGCCAATGGCGTGCGCAGGGTCACGCGTGATCTGTTCGCGGACGGTTTTGAAGTGCCCGGTACGGATGGACTACTCGGCAACAGCACGGTGACGTTGTCGGTGTTCCATCTACCGTCGGGTCCGAGCGACTATTACGGTTACACGATCGATGTCACGATCCCGCCATTGCCGAACAACATCGATTGCAACATGCTGGATTGCAACTTCGCGTTGGTCGAAGGTTACGATACTTCGGTGTTCAGAACCAACGCAGGTGGCTGGTGCCTGGCAAGCAACCCGACGGACACGAGTTGCGATGCGTACGGCGGCTATACGAACGGCGACATCAATTATTCCTATGACCATGATTCCGCCACGAATAATTCGCTGGTCGCGCCGATCAGTCCGAGTCCAGCAGCGCAATATCATTTCGTTTTGCACCGTTATTACAAGACCGGCGTGATCGCGTTGCCTGCCGCACCAGTCGCTGTAGCCGCGCTGTTCTCGCCGCTCGATCTGGAAGAAAACAAGCTCGACGACAACGTCGCCACCGGAAACAACACGCTCTAATCTGGCACCGAGCAATGCTCAATGACAGCGCTTACGCGGCTTTCACAACCGATGTGGCGTCGTTGCAGGAAACACCGACAGCATCTCGCTGAGTTTCGATATCAGCGATCCGGATTCGCCGGAATCCGCCGGTAATCTGCTGCATACCGGTGTGACGCTAAATCCGGCGCTTTCCCGAATGGCGAATCTGCTGCAACCACGCAATCCACGTTCCGCATTGTCGTTGATATCTAGCGCACGCACCCGCGGCCGATTGTCCCGATCGCCTGCGCATGCCAAAGTAGCCCGGTGAAAACCGGCGCTGGCAAACCCGATCTGGATAATTGGCTGCAACGACATTTCGAAGGCGCCGACGTACCGGCGTGGGCGCTTCGATTGCGCGAGGCGGTGACGCTTGCCGCTTGCGACGAAGCCACGTTGCGCAAGATCGAGCCGGAGCTGCTGGCGACGCTGGACCTGCTCGAATCCCAGCGTGCGGACACGGAGACCTTCGCCGCCTGCATCGTGCATGCCTTGCAGCAAGGCGGCGTCGCGGTTGCGGTCGATGCGATCGTGCGCGAGGCGCCGCATCTGCGCGACCTGCTCGACGGCCAGCAGGCCGCGGAGAAGGTCTGGTCGCTGCACGCGACACGAAGTGCGGGCAGCGGTGCCGAAGGCTTGCGCCGTTTGTTGCTCGCCATCATCCGCGATCTGCGGGTTGTGTTCATCCTGCTCGCGCGCCAGCTCGCGCGCCTGCGCGCCGCGGTGCAAGCCACGCCCGAACAGCGCCGCGAACTGGCGCAGTTGACTGCCGACATCCACGCACCGCTCGCGAACCGGCTCGGCATCTGGCAATTGAAGTGGGAACTGGAAGACCTCGCGTTTCGCTATCTGCATCCGGACACGTATCGCCGCATTGCCGATCTGCTCGACGATAGGCGCGAGGATCGCGAACGCTTTATCGCTGCGGCGGCAACCGAACTGCGCGCGGCGCTGGCGGAGGCCGGAGTCGCGGCCGATATAGCCGGAAGATCCAAACACATTTATTCGATCTGGAAGAAGATGCAGCGCAAGGGCGGCGAATTCTCCACCCTGTACGACATCCGCGCGCTGCGCGTGCTGGTGCACGACGTTGCCGCCTGCTACGCCGCGCTCGGTGTGGTGCACACGCTGTGGCCGCCGGTGCAAGCTGAGTTCGACGATTACATCGCGCGGCCCAAGGGCAATCAGTACCAGTCGCTGCACACCGCAGTGATCGGGTCGGAAGGCAAGGCGCTGGAAGTGCAGATCCGCTCGCACGCCATGCACGCGCATGCCGAACAGGGTATCGCCGCGCACTGGCGCTACAAGGAAGGCGTCGGCGCCGATCAGGATTTCGAGCGCAAGATCGCGTGGATGCGGCAACTGCTGGATTCCCGCGACGACACCGAGGACGACGCGGCGTTGCTTGCCGGTTTTCGCACAGACATCCTCGAGGATCGCGTCTACCTGCTTACGCCGCAGGGCCAGGTGCTGGATCTGCCGCGCGGCGCAAGCGTGCTGGACTTTGCCTATCACGTGCACACCGACCTGGGCCACCGCTGCCGTGGCGCCAAGGTCAACGGCCGCATCGTACCGCTGAATTTCCAGCCAGCCACTGGCGACCGCGTCGAGATTCTCGCCGGCAAGACGCTGGAACCGCGCCGCGACTGGCTGTCGGCACATCACGGGTTTCTCACCACACACCGCGCATTGCAGAAAGTGCGGGCCTGGTTCAAACGCGTGGATCACGATGCCAACGTGGCGGCCGGCCGCGCGATTCTGGAGCGGGAGCTCAAGCGTCTGGCGCTCGGCAATGTGGATTTGGATACTTTGCCGCAAAAGTTTCATTTGCAGGCGTTCGACGAGTTGCTGGTCGCACTGGCACTCGGCGACGTAAGCGCCGGCCAGATTGCGCGCGCGCTGCACGAGGCGCACGCGCCCGCGCAGGCGCAATCGGCACAGGCGCCGCGTGCACCCCGCCGCGACAAGGATGCGGTCACGATCGAAGGCGTCGGCAACCTGCTGACGACGCTGGCGCGCTGCTGCCAGCCGCTGCCGGGCGATGCGATCCTGGGTTACATCACGCGCGGCAAGGGCGTATCGATCCACCGCGCCGATTGCGCCAGCTTTGTGCGCCTGCGCGCCCGCGATCCCGGTCGCGTCATCGAGGTCGAATGGGGCGGCTCCCGCGTTCAGGCCTACGAAGTGAACGTGCTGGTACGCGGCTACGACCGCAAGTGGTTGCACAAGGACGTCACCAACGTCATCGCCGCCGCGAACGTGCACCTGCTCGCCGTCAATACGCGCGTGAATTCGGCCAGCGGGCTGGCGACGATGAATTTTGCGCTGCGGGTGACCGACTTCGAGCAGTTGTCGACCTTGCTCGCACGCTTGGCGGGCGTGGCGAACGTGATCGAGGCGAGGCGCATGGCCTGATCCGCAGCCTGTCCGATCTGGCGCAAGCCCTGTTGCGCCGCGGGTTTGCGGCTTGCATGTTATGCTTCGCGCCGGACTCCGGTGCGAACGGTTCGGCCACGTGATCGAAATTCCCGGTTACAAAATTCTGCGCCAGCTCGGCCGCGGCGGCATGGCGACCGTGTATCTGGCCGTGCAGGAATCGGTGCAGCGCGAGGTCGCGCTCAAGGTCATGTCGCCGAGCCTGCTGGCGGATCCGGAATTCGGCGAGCGCTTCCTGCGCGAAGCGCGTATCGCGGCAAAGTTGCACCACCGCAACGTGGTCGGCGTGCACGACGTTGGCCGTGCCGGCGAATGTCATTACATCGCGATGGAATACCTCGGCGGCGGTGCCGTGCTGGCCAAGGACGGCACGCCGCGTACGGCGGGTTTTGCCCTGCGCGTAATCCGTGAAATCGCCTCCGCACTCAATTACGCGCACGCCAAGGGATTTGTGCATCGCGATGTCAAGCCCGACAACATCCTGCTGCGCGACGACGGCAGTGCGGCGCTGACCGATTTCGGTATCGCCCGTGCGAGCGATTCGGCCACCCACATGACCCGCACCGGCACGGTCATCGGCACTCCCCATTACATGAGTCCGGAGCAGGCGCGCGGCCGTGCGCTGGATGGCCGCGCCGACTTGTACAGCCTTGGCATCGTGCTATTCGAACTGCTGACCGGGCGCGTGCCGTTTCATGCCGACGATTCGCTCGCGGTCGGCATCATGCACATCACGCAGCCGATACCGATCCTGCCCGAGCGCCTGCAGGTGCTGCAACCCGTGCTCAACCGCTTGCTTGCCAAGCACCCGGAAGACCGTTTCCAGGACGGGGCTGCGGTGGCCGACGCGATCGAGCAGATCGAGCTGGGAATCGCGCAAGGCGAGCATCCGGAACTGGCCGATTCGTCCACGCCGCTACCGCGCCGCGCGTTTGCCGCAGAGGCCGCCACGCGCGCGGTTCCGGCGACGCCGCCGGGTGGCGCGCGCTATCGCGCCGAGCCGAGTATGGGCCGCCTCGACGATATCGCCGATGCGCCGGCGCGGCGGCCGCTGTACCACGGGCACACGCCGCAGATGCCGGTCGCATCCGGCGGCCGACGCTCGCGACTGATTGCCGTGGCCGTCGTGCTGCTCGCCGTCGCCGTGCTCGCGTTATGGCACTATCAAAACAGCTTGCGTTCGCTGTTGCCGAGCACCGAACTGAACAGTTTGATCACGCGTGGCGATCAGGCATTGGCCGCCGGCCGCCTGGTAGGCAACCACAACGACAGTGCGCGCGAATTGTTCCAGGCCGCGCGCACGCTCGATCCCGACAACGATCAGGCGCGGCAGGGCCTGAACCAGGTTGGCGAACGCCTGATCGAGCAAGCGCGTGCGGCGCTCACGCGCAACGATTTTGTCACCGCGCAGTCCGATTTGGACCAAGCCAACGAAGTGCTCGGTGGCGGCAAGGAAGTGGAAGATCTCAAAGCCGCCCTGCATGCCGCGCAAACCCGCAATACCGCGAGTGCTGCGCTGCTGGCGACAGGCGACGCTGCACTCGCCGCCGGCAAGCTGCTCGGTGCAGGCAGCGCTGCCGAAGCCTATCAGCGCATACTCGACGCCGACGCGACCAATGCGCTCGCGCTCAACGGCCTGAAAAAAGTTGCCGAAGCCGTGGCCCAACAGGCGCGCGACGCAATTGCCGCGGACAACGTCGATGCAGCCAATCAACGCATTGCCGATCTTGCCCAGCTGTCGCCCAATTATCCGGCGATTCCGGAACTACGCGGCGCGATTGCCAAGCTCCACGCCGGCGCACAACAGGCTCAGGACGATCTGCTCGCGCGCGCCGAAGCACAGCAGCGTGGCGGCCGCATCGCTGGTGCCGACGGCGCACTGGCGTTGTTCCAGGATGCGCTCAAGCGCGATCCCGGCAACGCGCGCGCCAAGGCCGGGCTGACCCGGCTGGCGCAAACGCTCATCGCTCAGGCCGATGCGGCGCTGGAAGACGACAACACGACGCAGGCCGGCGCGCTGTTGCAACAGGCGGCGCAGGCGGCGCCGGCCGCACCCGGCCTGCACAAGGCGCAGGCGCGGCTGGCCGACGCGCGTGAGCAGCTGGATGCGGCAAAACGCAAGGCGCAGGTCACGCCTGCAGAACAGGCGCGCATCCAGCAGATGCTGGCGCAGGCCGACCTGGCGATGACCGCGGGTAACCTGATTCTGCCGCCGGGCGATTGCGCGTTCGACAAGTACCGCGCTGTGCTGGCGATCGATTCCAACAACGCTGCGGCGATGGCCGGTTTGGCGAAGATTCCGGCACGCGCCAAGGAATTGTTCGAGCAGGCGATCAAGAACGGCACGCCGAATCGGGCGCGCGCCTACATCGACGCGGTTTCCGAATCCGACCCCGGCGATACCGCGGTGGCATCGATGCGCGAACGTCTGGCCAACGTGTTTCTGGATCAGGCGCAATCCTTGATCGAGCAGAAACGACGCGCCGATGCGACCAATGCGATCAACGCGGCGCGCGACCTGTCGCCGAACAACGCGCGCCTGCCGTCGCTGCAGGCAAGACTGGAATCGGTTCCGGTCAACTAGCGGTCAGGATGCGCGCCAGCGCCGCGCGCGCCGCGGCGAAGGAAAAATGCTCGCGCACGTTGGCCACGCCGTTGTCGGACAACGTTTTCCACAATGCAGCATCAGTGTAGACGCGCACGATGGCGGCAGCGACATCCGCGGCCGTATCGGCCACCATCACATCTGCGCCCGCCCGCACGTGCATGCCTTCCACTGCCGGCGTGGTCGCCACCACCGGCAGTCCGTAACTCATCGCCATGTTGATCTTGCCCTTGATCCCCGCGCCATAGCGCAGCGGCGCGACGGAGACCCGGCAGCCATCCATGAACGGGGCGATGTCGGCAACGAAACCGTGTACGATGACGCCGCCGTGCGCCAGATCGGCAATCGCCTTCGGCGCCCTGCTGCCGATGATGTGGAAAACGGCGTCCGCCAACGCCGCGCGCACATGCGGCCACACTTCGTGCACAAACCACAGCACGGCATCCACATTCGGCGGATGCTGGAAGCCGCCGACGAAAACCAGATCGCGGCGCGCATCGAATTCGCGGCGGCGGCCGTGGATTTCATGCACGTTGGACAGGATTTCCACGCGCGCATCCGGGACTTCGCGGGCGAGTAGGCTTTTTTCCGCGGCGCTGACGACCAGGGTGACGTCGCATTCGCGCATCAACTTCAATTCCTGCGTGCGCGTGCGCGCGGCCTGTTGCGCGAGTTCCGCACTGTCTGCCAACTCCGCGGCGCGCTGCTCGCGCAGGTAGTGCAGGTCCACGGTGTCGAAAATCAGCCGTGCCTGCGGCGCGTACAACCGGGCCAGACCCACGTAATTCGCGGCGACGTAGTGCCGCGACAGCACGATGGCGTCGAGCTCGTGGCCGCGTTCGCGCAGCCACGCGATCGGATCAGCCGCGAAAGGGTGATACAGGGCCTCGACGCCGAGCGCCTGCAAGGCCTGCGTGTACGTGCCCTCGTGGCGCCGGTTGTCAGGCAGAAAGCTCACCGCGAAATCCATTTCGCGCAGCAGACGCATCAGGTTGAACATGCGCAGTGAGCCAGAATCGTGATCGGGCATCGGTGTGCAGGCATCGATGATCAGGATGCGGCCGCGCGCGCGCCAATTTGCGGCACGTTGGGCGTGTTTCGGCGAGAGAATCGGCGCCGGCTGGAGTATGAGTTCACTTTTCCACTTTTCCTGGAATTTGGCGCGGTTAATGCTCTGGAAACGTTTCATGCCACTGGCGGTGTTGGTGCCGGCAGTCACGCCCTCGAAATGGAAAACCACGGCGCGCGGTTCGTAGGAAACCTTCTTGCCGGCGGCACGCACGGCAAAGGCGAGATCGGTGTCCTCGTAGTAGGCCGGCGCATAGCGCGTGTCGAAACCGCCGAGCGCGTGGAAAAAATCCCTTCGCAGCACGATTGCTGCGCCTGAGCAGTAATCGACCTCGCGCCGGAACTCGAAGCGCGGGTCGGCCGGATCGTCGAAGCGACCGTAGTTCCAGGCCGAGCCGTCGCGGAACACGATTCCGCCGGCTTCCTGCAGGCGGCCATCCGGATACACCAGTTTTGCGCCAGCCAGTCCGCATTCGGGTTGCTCGTCGAAACAGCGCAGCAGCGCCCCAAGCCAGCCGGCGGTGACCACGGTATCGTTGTTGAGAAAAGCGATGAATTCGCCTTGCGCGACTTGCGCGCCGGCGTTGCACGAGCCCACGAAACCGAGATTTTGCGCATTGCGCACGCTGCGAATTCCGCCGATCTGCGCAAGTCGCTGTGCCGTTGCGTCGCTGGATGCATCATCGACGACGATCACTTCGAATGCGATATCGCCTGCATGTTCGGCCAGCGAATGCAGGCACGCGACGGTATAGGCGATCTTGTTGAATGCGGGAATCACAATCGACACGTTTGGCGTGGCGTTCGTCGGCACGGTGAACGGGGCGAATTCCTCGCTCGGTGCGGCCACGGCAACGAGCGCGTGCAATGAGGACGGACGACGGAATTCGTCGGCGGCACGCCGGATCGTTCCGCCCAAGCCGCGGCTGGCCAGACTGCCACGCGTGCGATGCATGATCGCGCGCAAGCGGCCGCAGAGAAAGCGTAGCCGCATTCGTGCCGTGCGCAACTGGCGTTTGCAGTAGCGCAGCGGTTTGGTGATGCGCCAGGAAAGGCTGGCGATGATCCGGTCGCGTTCTTCGCTGAGCCGATCACGTTCTTCGCTTGTCGTCTGCAGCTGCGCATTCAAGCGCAAGGCCCATGCACTGCGTTCGGCGAATTCGTCTTGCAGTTTGCGCAGACTGGCGCCAACGCGCTGGATTTGCGTATCCAGCCCGAATGCCCATTCGGCGCGGCGTTCGAGTTCGTGCTGCTGATCGGCGATTTGCTGCTTGCGTGTTGCGATATCGCGTTGCGCCATGCCGATCTCGGCGGCGCGCATTTGCGCTGCGATTTGCGCGGGCACGGCCTCGATCAAGGGATAGCGCACAGCGCGGTGCACCGCTGGCAGCAGATCGCGGTACCCGGTGGCCATGTCGTGGAGCGTGCGTACGCGTGGCCGGACCAGTGCGGCGCGCACGCGTTCAAGGGCGCGAGGCTGCTCGCGCAGGCGCGCGATGGCGGTCAGGATCGCGTCCGCATCCGGCGCGACGAGAAATCCATTGACGCCATCGTCGATGCGCTCGGCCAGTGCGCCCAGCCGTGAAGCGAGCACGGGAATGCCGAGGCTGCACAATTCGGACAGGGTATAACTGAATGTTTCGGCGAAATCCGGCAGGATCAGCGCCGCATCCGGCGCGACGCGCGCGAGCAGCGCGGGCAATTCGGCGGGGCGGTAGTTGATCAGGATATGCACGCCGCGCCGACCGAAGAATTCGCGTGCCTCGGGCCCGCCACCGATCAGGAACAGTTCGACGTCAGCGTGTAGCCGCGGCAGGACTTGACGCAGCAGATGCGCGGCCTTGCCACGGCGCACGCGGCCGAGTACGAGCAGACGCAGACGTTCGCGATGCGGCGGCGCGGGCAGCGCTCGCGTATCCGGCCACGGGGCGATGCCGTGCGGGATTACACTTTGCGGCAATGTGGACAAACGCGGTTGCAGACGCAGGCACAGGCGCATCGCCGCGTGGCTGGGCGCGATCAGTTGCGCGTGGGCCTGCAACGCGGCATCGGCCAGCGCCTCGCGCAGGACCAGCCACCAATCAGGATCGCGTTCGGCAAATTCGAAACCGGCATCGGCGCCGGCAAGGTCGGCGCGCAGTTGCGTGGCATTGAAGTTCACACCGGCATCGTCCAGATTGCGATGCAGCAACGGCCACAGCGGATAAAAATCGTGAATGAAATAGACCGTCGGCAAGCCCGTGCGCAAGGCATCGAGGCTGTGTCCGATCAGGGACGAAACGACAATGGCATCCACGCCGTAGTCGCGCACGATGGCATCGAGAAATTCGCGGTAACCCTGATGCGCCAGCGCGGTGCTGGCGATCGGAGCGGACAGGGTCGTCGCGCGTAACGGCGGTTGCGTCAACGCCGCGTCGAGCAGTTGCAGGGTTTCGCCATAGCGGCGGCGGTCGAAATTGCCGCACGCGGTGAACACCAGGTGATGGCGCGTGTCGTCGACGGCGGCCAGGTCGCGGACAAAGCGTTCGGCGCCACCGCCCCAGCCGTGCAGGATATGCAGCACCACGGGTTTGGCGTCCAGGCCCGGATAAAAATCCAATTTTCCTGTCGCCTGCGGCAAGGCGGCGGCGACGCACTCTCGCAATTCACCCAGAGCAGATGCCGGCGGCGCGTCCGTACCCGGCACTGGCAGCGGCGGGCCGTGCAATTCCCGCAGCGGATCGGCGACGTACAGGTGATCCAGTAGTACGCTACGCCACGGCACGATCGAGGGCGGCAATCTGCCAAGCCGGATTTTTTCCGGATTGATGCCGCGCAACGCCGTCCCGTTCCAAGCGCTCAGCAGCGGCGACCAGGTTGGCCAGTCGATCGCTTGCCGACGGCCATGGGCGAAGCACAAGGCGTCGATACAACGCGCGTCGACGTCGCTGCTTTGCCCGGGCGGCAAGGGCGCGCGTTCCGGGTCGGCGTTGTCCAGCGGCGAGACGACCAGTACACCGGGCAGTTCCAGCGCGCGTGCGAGGCGCTCGAACCAGAATGGCGGCAATGCAGTATCCGCGCGCAACAGGATGAGGTTTTCACCGGGGCATGCCTGTAGCGCAGTGCGCAGCGCAGCCGCGGCATCGGCCGCCGCAACGGTTCGTATATCCGCATCCAGCGGCAATCCGATCGCGCTCAGCCAGTCCGGCGCCGGTGTGGCACCGAAGATGCACATGCGCACCGGCGGATTCGGATTCATGAATCGCTACGCATTCAGCGCGGCGATCCGCAAGCAATATCGGCGCGGAAATCGGCGCAGGCGGAAACCGGCACGGCACGACCCAGAACCGCTGCGGCAAGCGAAAGCAAACGGTGCATGACAATCTCCGGTGAACGGCGGCAAGCCGTCCGCGGATTATCCCGGAAGCGCGTTGCGCTGTCACCGAATCGGGTAGACTCAAGCTTGGTTCCGCACAGTCCTTACTGCTTTGTTCGCATCCAGGTTTGCCCGTATCTGCCGCTTTCTCTGGCGTTGGCTGCGCGCGCCATTGTGGCTGGGAATCGGCGTGCTGACGGGTTTTCTCGGGCCGTATCTGCTGTATCTGGATAGCCAGGTGCGTGCGCGCATGGACGATCTGTCCTGGAATATTCCCAGTCGCGTGTACGCGCGGCCGTTGCAGCTGCGCGCCGGTCTGCCGCTGTCGGCGGGCGTATTGGATATGGAACTGGCCGCAGCACGCTATGTGCGCGATTCCGAGGCGCGAACGCCGGGACGCTACAGCGAGGACGGGACGCATTTTGTGATCGCGCGTCGCGCGTTCGATGATGTGGACGGACGCCAACCAGCGCGGCGCATCGCCTTGACACTATCGGACGATGTGATTGCGGATTTGCGCGATGCCGACGCCGGTACGCCGTTGGCACAGGCGCGACTGGATCCGGCGCGCATCGCCACGTTGTACGGCGACGAGCAGGAAGAGCGCCGAGTGGTCACGCTCGAGCAATTGCCGCCATTGCTGATTACTGGTTTGCAGGCAGTCGAGGATCGCGATTTCAAACACCATCACGGTGTCGATTTTTCTGCGATCGCGCGCGCGGCTCTGGCCGATCTTTTCGCCGGCCATGTAGTGCAGGGTGGCAGCACTCTGACCCAGCAGCTGGTCAAGAACCTGTTTCTGGATCGCGGGCAACGGTTCACGCGCAAGCTCAACGAGGCGCTGCTGGCGTTATTGATCGAGGCGCATTACGACAAGCACCGCATCCTGCAAACCTATGTCAACCAGGTGTTTCTCGGCCAGCAGGGCAATCAGGCGGTGCATGGATTCGCAGCGGCGTCCGAATTCTATTTTGGCCGCGATGTACGCCATCTTGACGATGCCGACATCGCTTTGCTGGTCGGGCTGGTGCGTGGCCCGAGTCTGTACGATCCGCGTCGACATGCGGCTCTGGCGTTGACGCGGCGCAATCGCGTGCTCGATCAATTCTACGAAACCGGACTGATCGATGCGGCCCGGTGGCAAGCGGCACGGGCCGCAGCGCTGGATGTGCCGGATTCTCCCGGCCTGCCGCGCAATCGCACGCCGGCATTCCTGGATTTGGTGCGCACGCAATTGCAGCGCGATTATCCAGCTGCGCTGTTGCAGCGCGCGGGCCTTTCCATCTACACCACGCTGGCGCCGTCGACGCAGACGCTGGCCGAAGCGGCGCTGACGCAGACGCTGAACAGACTCGGCAAGCAGCAGACGCAGCTGCAGGGTGCGATGGTTGTCACTGGCGCGCGTGATGGCCAGGTACAGGCGCTGATCGGCGGTCGCGATGCGGACGATCCGGGTTTCGATCGCGCGCTGCAGGCACGCCGTCCGGTCGGCTCGTTGATCAAGCCGTTTGTCTATCTTGTTGCGCTGGCGCAGCCGGACAAGTATTCGCTGGCCACGCTGCTCGACGACAGTCCGGTCGATCTGGCATTGCCGAACGGCACGCACTGGACACCGAGCAACGACGATCACGAAAGTCATGGCCGTGTGCCGCTGGTCGACGTGCTGGCGCATTCGCTACAATCTGGCGACCGTGCATCTGGGCCTGGCGTTGGGTGTGGACAAGGTGCGCGGCCTGCTCGAATCCTTCGGCCTGGATGCAAGGATCAATCCCAATCCATCGCTGCTGCTCGGCGCGGTGGATCTGTCGCCGTTCGACATCGCCCAGTTGTATCAATACTTCGCCGCCGACGGGCACGCGCTGCCATTGCGCGCCTTGCGCGGCGTGCTCGATGCCCAGGGCCGGCCGCTGACGCGCTACGCCATAAAGCCCGGCGCCGGCGACTACGTCGCACCCGCGCGCCTGGTAAGCTATGCGATGCAGCAGGTGGCGCGATCAGCGGCACCGCACACGCGATCGGTGCGCAGGGACTGCGTTTCTGCACGCGGCGGGCAAGACCGGCACCAGCGACTCGCAGCGCGATTCGTGGTTTGCCGGTTTCACCGGCTCGCAACTGGCGGTTGTGTGGATCGGGCGCGACGACAACAATCCCACCGGTTTGTGGGGCGCGACCGGCGCCTTGCAGGTATGGATTTCGCTGTTTCACACCCTGCCGAGCGCAGCGTTGGCATTGCCGCCGGACGGCCTGGAAACAGCGTGGATCAACCCGCAAAGCGGGCAACGCACACAACCGCAGTGCACGGGCGCACGTGAGCTGCCGTTCATCGCCGGGCATCTGCCCGCGGATACGGAACATTGCCTGTGGCAGGAAATCAAGTCGCGGTTCGGCGGCGGACATTGAGGGAACCCCTGAATAACCTGCTGCGCTCGACAGCTTGCGCGCCGGCGGTGCTCGAAGTCCTCACTTACCCTGAAGTAAACTCCGGCTTCTGCGCTCCGGCGGCACACAATCTGTCTCCGCCCGCAACGGCTATTGAGAGGTTCCTGAAATGTGCGGCCTTAGCTGAATGTATACGATTACACCGAGTTCAATTGTATACTCCATGACAATATTGGCGGTGATCACGCTGGCTGGCTGTTCGCAGCCGCCGGCCAAGGCGCCACTACCGGATCGTGCCGATTCGGTCGCTGCAATCCGCGCGCTGGGCGCACAGATCGATTCCACCGTGCAGGTGCATCCATTGCGCGATCCCGCCGTCGATGGCCTGCTCGATCAGGCGCACAAACTTGAGGCGCAGCGACAGCCGGCGCAGGCGCTGGTCGAAGTGCGCAAGGCGTTGAAGCTGACGCCGCGCGCACCGGATATTTTGCAATATGCGGCTGAGTTGAACGTGGAAACCGGCGACTGGAAGCAGGCCGCCGTGCTGGCCCAGCAGTCATACGACCTGGGGCCGAAGGTTGGCGGTTTATGCGCGCGCAATCTGGAAACGTTGGCGCGCTCGTTCACTGTCGAGAGGAATATCGTTGGCGCGGCCGCGGCGCGCGCAAAAATCCCGGCGTGCCGGGTGCAAGCGGTGCCGCGGTTTTGAGCATGCGCAACACGAGTGCGCGGGATCTGCTCGGTGCCGACGGCCCCTTCGTGCGCGAAGTGCCGAACTTCGTGCCGCGCGACTGTCAGCAGGTCATGGCTGAAGCGGTTGAGGAAGCCATTGCCGATGGGCAAACCCTGATCGCCGAAGCGGGCACCGGTACCGGCAAGACATTTGCGTATCTGGTGCCGGCCTGGCTGTCGGGCAAGCGCGTGATCGTTTCCACCGGCACCAAGACGCTGCAGGATCAGTTGTTCCATCGCGACTTGCCGCGCGTGCGCGCGGTGTTGGGTGCGCGTCTGAAAACCAGTCTGCTCAAGGGGCGCGCGAATTATCTGTGTCTGTATCGCCTGGAGCAAACTGCCAAGGATGGCCGCTTCTCCACGCGCGAACAGGCCGCACAATTGCAGGCGATTCGCGCATGGAGCGAGCGCACCGGCAGTGGCGATCGTGGCGAATTCGCCGATGTGCAGGAGGATTCTCCGCTGTGGCCGCGCGTGACATCGACGGCGGAAAACTGCCTCGGCGCGGAATGTCCGCTGTACGCTGATTGCTTCGTGGTCAAGGCACGCCGTGCGGCGCAGGAAGCCGACCTCGTCGTCGTCAATCATCATCTGCTGTTCGCTGATATGGCGATCAAGCAGGAAGGCTTCGGCGAAATCCTGCCCGGCGCGCATGCGTTCATTCTCGACGAAGCACACCAGATTCCGGAACTCGCCGGCGTGTTCTTCTCCACCCACGTGACCTCGCGCCAGATCGCGGAATTAGGCAGCGATGCGCTGGTCGAGTGTGGCAGCGTCGACGGCGCATTGGCGGTGTTGCGCGATCCGCTGGATGCGCTCGCCCCGTCGCTCAAGCGCGTGCGTCTGGCGCTGGACAAACTGCCGGCCAAGGGCGCGTTCACGCAGATCGAGAACGATGCCGCGGCGCCGGCCGAACTTCAGGCCTTGCAGGATGCGTTGCAGAAACTCGCCGAAGCCTTGTCCACGCAGGCCGAGCGCTCGCGCGGACTCGCCAGCGTGCATGATCGTGCCGAAGCGCTGTGCCAGCGTCTGCATGAAATGCTGGACGGCAATGCACACGATGCCGTGCATTGGTACGAACTGACTGCGCAAGGCTTCGCATTCCATGCCACGCCGCTGGATCTGGCACCGCCGCTGCGCGCCCTGCGCGAACAATCGCGCGCGGCGTGGATTTTCACTTCCGCCACACTTACGGTGGCCGGCAGCTTCGCCCATTTCGCGCAGCAGCTCGGCCTGGACGATCCGGTCGAAGTGAGCTTGCCAAGTCCATTCGATTTCGCCCGTCAGGCATTGCTGTATTTGCCGCAAGGCCTGCCCGATCCGAATACGCCAGACTACACCGAGCGCGTTGTCGCCGCGGCGCGACCGGTGCTGGAAGCCGCGCGTGGGCGCAGTTTCCTGCTGTTCACCTCGCATCGCGCGCTCAAACGTGCTGCCGAGTTGTTGCAGGATTTGGCGTTCCCGCTTTTTATCCAGGGCAGCGCGCCGCGGCATCAGTTGCTCACCGATTTTCGCGAATCCGGCAACGGCGTATTGTTGGGCGCAGCGAGTTTCTGGGAAGGTGTGGACGTTGCCGGCGAGGCGCTGTCGTGCGTCATCATCGACAAACTGCCGTTCGCTGCGCCGGACGACCCGGTACTCGAAGCGCGCCTGAGTGCGCTGCGCGAAGCCGGCGGCAATCCGTTCTTCGAGTGGCAGATTCCGGCGGCGGCTATCGCGCTCAAGCAGGGTGCCGGACGTTTGATCCGCGACGTCAACGATCGCGGCGTGCTGATGCTGTGCGATCCGCGCCTGCTCTCGCGCGCCTACGGAAAATTGTTTCTCAAGAGCCTGCCGCCGTTGCCGATCACGCGCGAACTGGACGATGTGCGCGAATTCTTCGCTGCCGATTCCACGCCGCCATCGTCCTGACCGGCGTGGCCCGCAGCACGCCAGCGCACGGCCCGCGTTTGGCCGCAAACGATGCGACAATGATGTCATGAACCTGCTCGCGATCGAAACCGCTACCGAATCCTGCTCGGCCGCCTTGCTCTGCGGCACTCGCCTGCTCGAACGCAGCGAACTGGCGCCACGCCGGCACGCCGAACTGATCCTGCCGATGATCGAATCGCTGCTGCTTGAGGCCGGACTCTCGCGCCGCCGGCTCGACGGCATTGCCGTCGGCCGCGGCCCCGGCGCATTCACCGGCGTGCGTTTGGCGATCTCGGTGGCGCAAGGTTTGGCCTTGGGTCTTGATATTCCGGTCGTGACGGTGTCGTCGCTGGCCGCCCTGGCGCTGGATGCGCCGGTCGATGATGCAGCGATTCTCGGCGTGATCGACGCGCGCATGGGTGAGGTCTATGCGGGCACGTTCCGGCGCAGCGAGGATGGACTGATCCGGGCAATCGGCGAGGAAAGCGTCGGCCTCGCGGACAAGTTGACTTTGCCGCAAAGTTTACAATGGAACATTGTCGGCAGCGGCTGGAATGCCTATCGCGATGCCTTGCGGGCGCGGCTTCCCGCCCCGCCGCGTTGGGCAGACGGCACGCGCTATCCGCAGGCGCACGCGATCGTGCGACTCGGTGCGCCGCAATTCGCCGCCGGCCGCGGGGCAGTCCGGAACAGGCATTGCCGGTGTATCTGCGCGACAAGGTGGCGTTGACGCTGACAGAGCAGCGCGCGCGCTGATCAGACGCGTTCGATCCAGAAACCACCGTGGCCAATCAAGGTGGCGTGCGCACGCAAAATTCCGGAGTCAAATGCTGCAAGCAGGCTGTTTGTGAAACGGATTGCTTGCACATGACCGCAAACATCTGCGTTGGCTTGATGCGCCCGGCGAGAATTTCCGCATCGTCGCGGGCATGCACGCGATCGATGAAATCGCGATCCCAGTCGGCTTGAGCGTCGAAGTGATGGCCAAAGCTGCGGTCGACGAAAGGAAAGATCACGTTGCCAAAGCCGATGAAAAGTTCGAAATGAAAGAAATCGACCAGCAAGGGCAGGATGTCTTGAGCACGGATGCCTTCAAAACTTTTACCCGAGCAGTCCCAATCGCGAAATTCGTCTTCTTGTCGCTGCAGTTGCTGATTGTACCGATAGCCGGTTGGCAATTCCCGCCAGAATTCACGCACGATATCCAGCGCTTCCGGCCAGCGCTGATGGCCATTGCGTCCGATCATGTCCGCCGCGAGAAACAATCCATCGGCATCCAGGGCGTCGCGAATTGCGCCGAACAATTGTTCCAGCTGCAGCACGTGGTGAAGACTGTGGTTTGCGAACACCGCGGTGTAGCGGTGCGACGGTTTCCACGAGTTGAAATCGTCAATGGTTGGAATAATCATGTCGCTGACGCCGTGCTCGCGCGCCAGTGCGTTGCCGCGTTCGAGCATGGTGGTATTGATGTCGATGCATTCGATAAGAAAATTCTCTACGCCAGCTTGCTTTAGCGCACACGCCAGACGCACTTCAAGATCGCAGTTGCCGGATCCCAAGCTGGCAAAACGCGCAGGCTGTCGTCGTCCGTTTGTGGCACGTTTCAGGTAACGAGCGAAGAACTCATCCGAATTGGTGAACCCGAACGATTCCAGGCGTGGGCGCAGATGCTTGTTGGACCAATAGTGGAAGATTGCGGGCAGGTCATGCACTTTGAACCGCTCGGCAAACACCGATTGTTCGACGGCTATACGTTCCTGATAAGCCGCCAAGTCCGCTTCGAGGACGATGAGCGGTGGGGTTCCGCGACTTCGAATGCGTACAAGCAAACGTTTCAGAAGACTATCGTTCACGAGGGTCTAATCATTTGGTTTGCGCTTGGCGTTTCGGGTCTGCGCAGGCGCTTTGCACAAATGGATGATACTTAATCTTGCGCTGCGCCGCTGAACACACATACTTCATAACTATCGAGTGTGCGGCAATCGGCGTTAGGATTTCCCTGCAATCTTGGCGCCCAGGAAGAATCGACGACATACACGTCGTCGCCGCTGAAGCGATGGGCATTGCTGTCGAGGTTCAGTTGCGCGCAATAGCGTTGCGTTGCGCGCAGGTCCCACCGTGCAAGATAGCCGGAATTGAAGGTCATGCCGTGCTCTGCGGCCAGCAGTTCAAACGGCAGGTATGGGCCGGCTTGCTTGCCACAGGATGCTGGCGGAAACAGTGTCAGATGGTGGCGGCCGAGAACTGAGATCGCTCCAGCCCGAATCCGTCAACAGCTTTGGCGGGCTTGCCCAGCCAATCCCGGTGCGCAATTGCGCGAAATGTACATGTATCCACGAGAATTCCCAACCTCCGCATATCGCCACGAGTGCGAGCAACGATGTGGCAAGGATCGGAAATCGGCGCAACGTGGCGCCGAACACTCCGAGCAAAATCAAATAATACGGAACCCAGATGAAACGGCCGGAAGAGCGAAACGTTGCCAGTAACGGCGAATTTACCTTGAGATTGGTCAGCTTCCACGGTCCAATGGTCAAGGTCGCGCTGGCCGCGAACGCGACCAACGTGATGGCCAACAGCAGCAGCGGCCAGTGTTGCCGCGGCCAGCGCGGATATTGTTTGCGCGCCAGTGCGTGGATCCCTAGCAAGCACAACAGCGCGATCACGCCAAGGCCTAGATAGGCTTGGCCTTCCCATTGACCGGAATCGGCGAGCGGTATATCCGGAACGAGTGTGGAAAAACCTTGTGGTATCAGGAACCCAAGCAAGTTGAAACTGTACGTGCCGTAGGGTTGCCTACCTGGGCCGTCGCGGAAGCCAATCGTGAATGCGCCGCTGAGCCACCAGGCTACTAGCGTCAATCCGGTGATGATGGCAACCGCCGTCACGGCCTGGCCGCGACTGCGGTCATGTTCGACCCATGTGCGCCGAAACCAGTACGTGAGTGCGATGGCCATACACATGGCGGACAAGTACGGATGCACCAGCGCGGCGATCAAGGCCAGCAACCACCACGGCCAGACCTCGTGCAGCAACGATGCGGGCGGGCGGGGACGAAAATATAGCCACAGACCGGCCAGCAGCAGCCACTGCGCGGTCAGGGTGTCGTGAAAGAAACGGCCAAGGAAAATCGGCGCCAACAGAAAAAGTAAACTTCCGCTCAGCACCGCGGTCGCGTTAGGGCGCAGCCGCTTCACGAGCAGCGCCGCGAACACTCCCTGCAGCAGGCAACTGACCAACAGCCACAATCCGATGTACTGGAACGTCGCCGGCAGTAGTGGACTGAACGGCTTGAACAGGAAAGCGAACAGCGGAAGCGCATCGGTGTAGACGATGGCTGTGCCGACGGGATACCACAGTGTCTGGATGCGACCTGGTGGCCGGGTCCAAGGTGCCTCACGATACATCGCCCATGCGCTGTAATGTTCCGCCCAGTCGCCGTGCAGCAACCAGTGAATATTGGTAGGGTCGAGCAGGCCCAGGCCGATCCAGGTAAAGAAAAACATGGCGCCGCACAAAGCGCCGATGCAGGCTGCGGCGCCTACCGGCAATTCCTCTCGACGGCGGAATATCACAGCAAGACACAGTAGAGATATTGCTGCGAGGCACAGGATGATTCGATCTCCGACCAAGGCACTCGCGGCAGCGGGTGTGTCGGTCGCCACTCGATCGATCGTCCACCAACAGTGTGCCAGCAACCACAGCACAAGAAAGCCGAAAAGGCCGAGATTGTAGGTTGGCGAAGCCGTGAATACCGAAATGCACCTGCCCAGGACGATTTTCATTTTGTCTGCGGGCACAGGCGCGATTGGATTCGAGCGCGGCTTTTCGTATCGTCTATCGATGAATTCATTTGGCAACGATCCTGCGTAGGGGTTGGTATTTCTTCCATTCCGGTGCAAGGCGCAAGATACGCAAGCCCAAGGTTTACGCTTACAATCCAGTAACAGTCAGGGTCAGAGCGACCACGCTTTACCGAGTATCACGGCAATCAACAGTTCACTGATTTCCGCATTGTACCGAAACGGTTGGACAATTAAGGTACGTAACGGGATGGACATCAAGGAACGCGCCCAGCTCGGCGCAAACGCGGACGACCACTGGTATTACCGCAGCAAGGCGCGAGCCGTCGAACGGCTGTTGCGCGGCGTGCGGTCGCACAAGCTGCTCGATATCGGTGCGGGCTCAGGCTTCTTTTCGCGGCATCTGCTGGCCCATTCGGCGGCCAGCGAGGCGTGGTGTGTCGATCCCAATTATCCTGAAGATAGCGACATTGTGGAGAATGGGAAAAGTATTCATTTTCTCCGCGCCACCGGGCCGGTGGACGCAGATCTGGTCCTGCTGATGGACGTACTCGAACATGTCGACGACGATGTTGGTTTGCTGCGCGATACAGTGGGTAAGGCTGCCGAGCGGGCGACTTTCCTGATTTCGGTGCCGGCATTCCAGTTCATGTGGAGTGGACACGATGTGTTTCTGGAACACAAGCGCCGCTATACGCTCGCTGCGCTTGAGCGCGTGGTCGAGGCGGCGGGTTTGCGCATTCGGCACAGCACGTATTTCTTCGCGGCCGTGTTCCCAATGGCGATGCTGTTGCGTTTGCCGCGCAAGTTGCTGGGTGGCACCGTGCAGCCGGCGTCCGACATAAAGCTGCACTCACGGCCGGTAAACTGGCTGCTCAATGCCCTGTGCATTGCGGAACTGAAGTTGATCGGGCGCAATCGCTGGTTTGGCCTGACTGCTTTCTGCGTTGCCGCGCGCGCGTGATCCTGAGCGCGCTCGTTCTGCGGCACGGCCGCGGTTGCTGAATCGCATGGATGTAAAGACCACGATTTAGCGGACTGGCAGCAGACGCCCGCCGCCGGACATCACGAAATCCGGTTTCGAATTGCCATCCGCGAAGGGGATCATGGCTACGCGGTGGCCGATCGGCATGTGCCGGTAGCTCGGGATGTCGTGCAGCAGCCGTTGCAGGATGAAATCGTCTCCGCGCTGCTGCGCCTTGATCCGGATCGGCGCGTGCGCATTCGCCAGAACCCGCGGCAGGTCCTGGTAGAGATGCTGTTGAATCCGGCCGATATGACGGATTTCGCGAGTTTGCTGATAGCCATGCACCAGCACGGCAAGAACGGGAACCACGAGTAGCATGCGCGCAGGCCGTGTGAGGCGTGGCCATGTCCACGCCACGAATGCGCAGACCCAGGCGCCGGCGAGATAGGCGTATTGATTGGCGCTCATATCAAGAATCAGCACCGGGCCCAACGCTGCGGCAAAGCCCAAAACGAAAACGGCGAAGCGCCGCCAGCCGGCGTCGGCGATTGCGGCGATGAGCAGGGCAAGGCAGATCAGGGCTCCGGTATTGGTCAGATGCGTGTGCGCGGCAATCACCTCGAAATGCCCGACAAGAAACGGAAACACCGCGTATTCGGCCAGACGCTGTGGGATATTCGCCACGCTCCAGGCATAGCCGCTCGCGGCATGCGGCGGAAACAGAATCGTTTGCATGCGCAGGCACAGGTAAATCGCGACGATAAATGCCGAAGCCACAATCGCCGCGGCAACGACACGGTCGCGGCGGTGCACGAGCAGGATCAACAGCGCGGCCGGGAAAACGATCGCCGATTCCTTGCTCATCAGTGCGAGCGCAGTCAGTGCGGCGACCGGCAGGGCGCGCAAGGCGGCTTGCATCCCGCTGATCGCCTGCGCGGGCTGCACCAGCAAGTAACGCAATGCGAGCAGCTGGAAAACCAGGCACAACGAATCGCCAAAAGTGGCGGTCCAGGCATTGGTGTAGATCGCGTATGGAGTGAGCAGAAAAATCCAGCATGCCAGCGCGGCGCGGCGCGGCGTAGTCCCGAACCGGATCAACACCTCACGCAGCAATACCGCCGCAGCGATGCCGAACAGCGCGCGCAACAGATGCATCAGGATCGGCTTATAGCCGAAATAATGCGACAGCAGCTGCCACAGATTGAATGTCAGCGGTCGATACTGGAACGGAGTGAAATCAAACCACGCACTCCATGGCATCCGGGCAAACGAGGGCTGGTCGGCGAATGCCAGCCATTGCAACTCGTCGTGACTGAAATAGCCCGGATTCAGGATCAGCGGCAGCGCCAGCGCCAACGCGACCAGAAAAAACCAGTACGGGTTTTCGAACAGGTACTGCGGCACAGCGGCGGATGCCAACCGACGCACCGCCGCGTACGCGCTTGCATGGTCACGCCGCGATCGGGGTGCAGAATTCACTTCGTGGCAGTCGCGAGAACCCGCTCGATTCCTGCGCGCGTCTGTGCGCGCAACAGGCGCGGCGCGAGCTTGCGCAGCCTGGCGTGATCGCAGCCGGCGATGGCCTGACGCACTTCCAGCAGGGAACCCGGGTGCATGGAAAAGCCGGTCAGGCCGAGCGCGAGCAGCAGCGCGGTACAGCGCATGTCGCCGGCCATCTCGCCGCACAACGTGACCGCTTTTTTCGTGCGCACGCCGATGCGCGATGATCTGCGCGAGCAACTTGAGCATGGCCGGATGCAGGGGATCGTACAACTCGCCGAGCGCATCGTTGTTGCGGTCGACGGCAAGCGTGTACTGGGTCAGATCGTTGGTGCCGATGGCGATGAAATCCAGATGTCGGATCAGGGTCGACAGCGTGAGCACTGCGGCGGGCACCTCGATCATTGCGCCGAGCTCGAAATGATCGGCGATCTCGTGGCCGGCACTGCGCAGGTCGCGTGCGCATTGCTCGAGCAGGCCGCGCACCGCGGTCACTTCTTCGACCCCGGTAACCATCGGCACGAGGATGCGCACCGGTCCGAACGCGCTCGCGCGCAGGATCGCGCGCAACTGGGTGCCGAACACCTCGGGCCGGCGCAATGCCAGGCGCACGCCACGCACGCCGAGCGCGGGGTTGGGCTCGGCCGCCAGTGCGAGACCGGTCGCGTCGGCCTTGTCGGCGCCCAGATCGAGGGTGCGGATCGTCACCGGCGCCCCGGCCATGGCCAGCACCACATCGCGGCAGGCTGCGAACTGTTCTTCCTCGGTCGGCAGCTCACGCCGTTGCAGGAACAGGAATTCGGTGCGGTACAGGCCTACGCCCTCGGCGCCGCAGGCGCGCGCCTGGGCCAGATCCGCCGGCATCTCGGCGTTGGCGAACAAGTGGATATGTATACCATCGGCCGTGTGCGAGGGTGCGTGCTTGAAGCGCGCCAGCACATCGAGATTGCGCGCCTGTTCGCGCTGGAACTGGCGGTAGCGGGCCAGATCCTGCGCGGTCGGATGCACCACGATCTCGCCGGAACCACCGTCGATCAGCAGCAAATCGTCATCGCTCAGGCGTTCGAGCGCCTCGCGCGCGCCGACCACCATCGGCAGGCGCAAGCTGCGCGCCAGAATCGCGCTGTGCGACAACGCACTGCCGCCGGTGGTGACGAGACCGAGCACGCCGTGTTCGGTCAGGTGCGCCACTTCCGCCGGTGCGATCGCGTCGCCGATCAGGATGGTGCCGACGCGCGAGGCGATCTGGCGTTCGGCCGGCGTGGTGTCGCGGTTGAGCACGCCCTGCACGCGGCCGATGACGTGATCCACGTCCTCGCGGCGGCTGCGCAGATAAGGATCGTCGATTGCTTCGAACGCGGCGGTGAGACGATCGCGTTGCAGCTTCAGCGCCATGCCGGCGCGATAGCGGCCCTTGCGGATCAGGTCGTACAAACCTGCGGTCAGTTCGGGATCGTCGAGAATGAGACTATGCGCATCGATGAATTCGCCGACCTCGCGCGCGAGCGCACCCTGCAGCTTGTCGCGCAACTGCTTGAGTTCCTCGCGGGCCTGCGCCAGCGCGGTGCGCAGACGCTCGACCTCGTTTTCGATTTCGTCTTCCGCGAGCGGGCGCTCGTCGATGCGGATCTGGCTCGGTTGCACCAGGCGCGCACGGCCCAGCGCCATACCCCGCGCGGCGCCGGTTCCAGCGATGACGAAACGCGTGCTCACGCGCCCTCGTCGAACTTGCGTGCGAACAGCTTCGCCATCGCCTCCAGCGCAGCGGCTTCGTCGGCACCACGGGTGCGCAGCGTGATCGGGCTGCCGACACCGGCGGCCAGCATCATCACGCCCATGATGCTCTTGGCGTTGACTTCACGGCCGCGATGGATCAGCCAGGCGTCGGCCTGGAATCCTTGCAGCAGTTGCACCAGCTTGGCCGAGGCCCGCGCATGCAGGCCGAGTTTGTTGCTGATGGCGATTTCGCGCTCAACCATGTTCGACGATTCCCGCTCGGCCGCCATTTGCCGCGGTCTGCGCCAGTTCGGCCAGATTCTGTTCCGGATAATTGAGCACGCGCAGCAGCATCGGCAGGTTCAGGCCGGAGACGCGACGGATATCCAGTCCCAGTCCCGGCAACCGTTGTGCGACATTGCTCGGCGTCGCGCCGTAGACGTCCGCGAGCACCAGTACGCCTTCGCCCTCATCGAGCCGGCGCACGCTCGCGGCGGCCTGGCGCAGCGCGGCGTCGACATCGCTACCCGGCGGCACGGCGAGCGCTTCGAGCGGCAGCGGAATGCGGCCGAGAATGTGACGTGCGGTGGCGATCATCGCGTCGCCCATGGCCTCGTGCGTGAGCAAAAGTATACCGACGCTCATTCCAGCTCCCGGTGAAACGTGAGCACCTGATCGCGCGTAGCACGGAAGTGCGCGGCCAGACGCTCGGCAAGGTATACCGAACGATGGCGGCCACCGGTGCAGCCGACGCAGATGGTCACGTACGAGCGGTTGTCCGCCTCGAAGCGTGGCAGCCACGCGTCGAGAAAATCGCGAACCTGATCGAGGTACTGGATGACTTCGGGTTTGCCTTCCAGCCATGCGCGAACCGCCGGGTCACGTCCGGACAGCGGCCGCAACGGCGTTTCCCAGTGTGGATTGGGCAGGCAGCGCGCGTCGAAGACGAAGTCCGCATCAGCCGGCACGCCGCGCCTGTAGGCGAAGGATTCGAACAGCAGTGACAGCGGTCCGCCCGCCATGCCCAGTTCGGTGGCGATCAGACGGCGCAACTGGTGCACGTTCAGATCGCCCGTGTCGATAGTCCGTTCGGCGATCGCGGCGACGGGCTCAAGCAGTTTGCGTTCGCGCACGATCGCGTCGCTGAGCGAAACGCCTTCGCCGGTCAGTGGATGGCGCCGGCGCGTATCCGAATAACGCTTGAACAGGACATCGTCGCGCGCATCCAGAAAAATCAGTTGATGCTCGATGCCGCGTTGCGCGAGCTCGGCCAGAATCGCCGGCAACTGATTCAGGTCGTGCGGGCGATTGCGCACGTCGATACCCACCGCCAGGCGCTGATGCACGCCGGCGCGCGCGACCTCGGCGACGAAGGCCGGCAGCAGCGCGCCGGGCAGATTGTCGACGCAGTAGTAATCCAGATCTTCCAGCGCGCGCAGGGCAATCGTCTTGCCCGAGCCTGACATGCCGCTGACGATGAGCAGCTTGATCGTGCCGGTTGGGTGGATGATGTTATCGGAAAGGGAAGCCATGTCAGGAACACGCGATCACTTCACCACGGTGCCTGTCGCCGCATCTGGTGCGCCTGGCGGTCGAGGAAGGTCTGCGCCGGGTCGATGCCCTTGGTTTTCAGCACATGGTTGCGCACGGCGGCTTCGACCAGCACGGCAAGGTTGCGGCCGGGTGCGACCGGAATCGTGGTTTGCGGAATCCGCGTGTCGAGCACCTCGCGGTAACTGTTGTCGCCGATAGATGCGTTCGAGGCCGCCCTGATCGATCGGTTGATCGCGCGGCAGCAGCGCCAGGTGCACGATCAGGCGCAGGTATTTGGACGGCTTTACCGCCGTATGGCCGAACATCTCGCGCACGTTGAGTATCCCCAGGCCGCGCACTTCGAGCAGATCCTGCAGTATTTCCGGACACGAGCCGTCGATCACGTCTGGCGCGATCTGGGTGAATTCCGGCGCGTCGTCGGCAACCAGACGATGGCCGCGGGTAATCAGTTCCAGCGCCAGCTCGCTCTTGCCCGAGCCCGATTCGCCGGTGATCAGCACGCCGATCGAGTACACCTCCATCAACACGCCATGCAAGGTCACGCGTCGCGCCAGCATGCGTGCCAGGTGATATTGCAGGTAGGTGAGCAGTTCGTGGCCACGCAGGCTGCTCACCCACACCGGCGTAGCGGATTCGTTGGCGGCGTCGCGCAGATCGGCAGGCACGGATTGATCCTTGGTCAGGATCAGCGCAGTCGGCTGGAAGCCCATGATCTTCTCGACCATCTCCCAGCGCTGGCGCGAATCCAGGCCATCCAGCCAGGACAATTCCTCGGTGCCGATGATCTGGATCTTGTTCGGATAGATGATGTTCAGATAGCCGGCCAGCGACGGCCGCCGCGGCTGTTTTTCCGCCGGCACGATGGCGCGGTGTTCGCCGCGCTGCCCGGCAACCCAGCGCAGGGCGAGACGCTGATTGATTTTGTCGAACAGATCGTGGGCGGTAAGACGTTCCATGCCGGCATTCTGCCAGATTTTCCAGACGGGATCGGCGTTTCCGCGTGCGGATGTCAGACCAGCGGCAGCAGGATTTCCACTTCCAGCCCGCCGCCGTCGGCATTGACCGCGCGAATGCGGCCGCCCTGACGCTCGATCGCGCGCTTGGCGATGGCCAAGCCCAGGCCGCTGCCGCCGCTCTTGCGCTGGCGCGCGGCATCGGTACGGAAGAACGGTTCGAAGATGCGCGCGCAATCTGCCGCGTCGACGCCATGGCCCATATCGCGCACGCGCAGCCGGGCTTGTCCTTCGACGCGGTCCAGGCGCAGGTCCACTTCGCTCTCCGGCGCGGTGTAGCGTACGGCGTTGCGCACCACGTTTTCGACTGCGCTGGCGAGCAGCTCGGGCTCGGCGCGCACGCTGAGCGGCACGCTTTGCGCGATGCGCAACCGACACGGCCGCGCCTGCGCCTCGAACGCGGCATCGGCGGCGATGTCGGCGACGAGTTCGTCGAATGCCACCGCTTCGGTTTTTTCCGGCAGCGTGGTTTCCATGCGCGAGAGCTGGATTGCCTGCGCGATCATTTCTTCAAGGCGCAGCGCTTCGCGTTCGATGCGGTCCAGTTGCGCGGCCGTGTCGGTTTGCGTGCGCGCCAGTTCCAGCGCAACACGCAGGCGCGACAGCGGCGAGCGCATCTCGTGCGAAACGTCGCGGATCAGGCGGCGCTGGCCGTCGACCAGATCCTTCAGTCGCGCCGCCATGCGGTCGAATTCCTGCGCCAGTGCGAGCACTTCGGCACTGCGCCCGAAGCGCACCTCGCCCACGCGCGCGGACAGGTCGCCGCGAGCGACGCGGCGCGCACTGGCGCGGATGCGCGCCAGCGGCGCGGAGACATACGAGGCGAGCAGGGCGCTGGCCAGCGCACAGATCAGCATGGCGATGCCGATGTCGCCCCAGAACGCGGCCGGTCGGCGCCAGATAAGGCGGGTCAGGAACGAGCCGCCGAACACGGCCACGGCACGATATTCGGGGCCGTCGCGTGTGTGGATCGTGCGCACACGCACGCGCTCGGGCACGGGCGCATCAGGGGCGGCCGTCAAGGCTGCCTGCGCCTGTTCGGGCAGGGCGCGGCCGAGCAGTTCGCGGCCCTGTGCATCCACGACGTACAGCGCGCCCGGCCCGTAACCGGCCGAGCTTGCCAACCACTGGCGCAGTCCGTCAACGCCGCGATGGCGCAACTCGATCGCGGTACGCACGAGTTGATCGTCCATCGCCGCCTGCATGCGCGTGATGCCAAGACCGGGTATTTTCGAGGTCTCGAAATGGCTGGTCGTGGTCCACGACAGCACGACGATGACGCTGACGCTGACCAGCCACAGCGCGGCGAAGATACGCCAGAACAATCTGCGCATGTCAGCAAGCTCCTCGCGCAGGGATGCGCGGGCGGAGCGGCTGCGCCCGCAGTCGTTTCGGCAAACGTGGCGCGACCTGGCCGCGACCGTTTTCATGCAAGCCGCGGCAGGAGGCCCGGTCTTGCATCATGTTTTCTCGTCCACGACGCGGAACACGTAACCGCCGCGGTGCACGGTTCCGATCAGCGACTGGCCGTCCGCGGCATTGCCGAGCTTGCGCCGCAACTTGGAGATGTGCACATCGATGCTGCGGTCGAACGGTCCGAGCGGGCGGCCCAACACGTCCAGCGACAGAGTTTCCTTGCTGACTACGTGGCCGGCTTCGCGCAGCAGTACGGCAAGGATGTTGAACTCGGTTCCGGTGAGCGGCAGAGTCTCCCCGCGCAAGGTGGCGCTGCGCGACGTGGCGCGCAGGTGCACCGGTCCGGCGCTCAGATCATCCATGCTGGCGCCGGAGTCGCCGCGCGTGCGGCGCAGGATTGCGCGCAGGCGTGCGGCGATTTCGCGCGGATTGCACGGCTTTGGCACGTAGTCGTCGGCGCCCAGTTCCAGACCGAGGATGCGGTCAATGTCCTCGCCTAGCGCGGTCAGCATCAGCACCGGCAGGGTCTGCTCGCGGCGCAATTCGCGCAGCAGATCAAGGCCCGAGTGGCTGGGCAGCATCACGTCCAGCACCAGCGCGTCGTAGCCGCCCGCGCGTGCGCGCACCAGCGCATCGGCACCGTCGTGGCTGATGTCCACTGCGAAACCGTTGCGTACGAGAAAGTCGCGCAGGAGCTGGCACAGCTCTTCGTCGTCGTCGGCCAACAGGATTTTGCTATCGCTCATCGAGGGTAATCGTCAGCGGTACTGCGGAATATTTGGGCAAGGATACGGTGACTGCGCAGCTGCGTCGTCGGCTTTGCATTCGGTTACGTTCGCTTACGCGGATTTTCGCCCCGCATAAGGCGGGCTTGATCGCGCAGGCCTAGGATATCCGGGTCTACCTGTCCAGGATCCAATCTCATGCGCACGCGCTGCTGGATTTTCGCCGTTGCCATTGCCTTGCCCTTGCCTGTTCTGGCGGATGCGCCTGCGGATTTCAGCGGCACATGGGTGCTTGTTGGGGGTCCCAAGTCGACAAGCGACACACCAGCTGCCCCGGATTCGGATCATTCCAACGCGCCGTCCGGCCATCATGGCGGCGGTCGCGGCGGTATGGGGGGAGGTGGCATGGGCGCTGGCATGGGCAGTTATGGCAGAGGCGGTGGCATGGGCGGACATGGCAGGCACTCGAATTCCGCGGCCGGTCGCAGTATCGGCAACACCGGAACCGCATCAGTGGATTTGCGTTTGCACGCTCAGGCGCTCATCATCCGCCAATCCGAGGTGGTGTTCGATATCGACGCCGATGGGCGTCGCATGGTTTATCGCTTCGACAATCGTCGCACCAGCGGTACGCCGGCCGGCAGCAAGTCCACGCTGGCCTGGTCCGCCCCGGAAATGACCCTCCAGACTCACCCCGAAGGCGGTGGCTTGATCGAAGAACACTACTCGCTGTCCCCGGATGGCAAACAGCTCACCCAGCTGATACGCGAACAGCCAGCGGGGGCGGACACGTTCCGTGAAAGCAAACGCCAATTCGTGCGCGACGACAATGGAGACGAGGGCTCCTCGCCGCTGCCGCCGTGAGGCGGGCCAACGGGGTGCTTACTATCGCTTAAGGGGACTGGCGCCCGCGGTCATTGGTTTTTGCTGGACTGGTGGTGCGCGGCCGAGAGTTTTTTCATCAGCGGCAGCACGGCAATGGCGATGACCGTGCAGACGATGCCGGCATAACCGAGTTTGGTGAACAGCGCGGTGTAGATCGGCAGGGTTTGCAATGGATCGGTAACGTCTTGCGGGATCGCCGCATAATTGGCGACGATGCCGCCGGCGTACATCGAAATGCCGACACCGACGAAATACGCACCCATCATGAAACCGCCCATGCGCGCGGGCACATAGCGCGCGATCATGGCCAGGCCCAGGCCACTGACCAGCAATTCGCCAAGCGAATACAAGCCATAACCCCAGATCAAGACCCAGGTCGAGGCCTTGCCGGCGGCATCGGCATAAAGCCCGGCCATGCCATAGACGAAATAGCCGGCCGCGACCATCGCGAAACCGAGCGCGAACTTGGCCGCGATGGAAAGATCCTTGCCGCGCTTGCCGGCACGCGTGTAGAGGAAGGCCAGGATCGGCGACAGGATCATGATCCAGATCGGATTGAGCGCCTGATACTGGCCCGGCAGCCAGGTATACAAATGCACGCCGAACAAGCTCCAGTCCCAGTTCGTGTTGCGCAACGCGAACAGCGCCAGCGAAGTCGGCATCTGCTGATAAAAGATGAAGAAGAAAATGGTCTGGATGGTCAGCACCAGGGCTGCGATCAGTCCGGCGCGCTCGTCGCGGTGGCTTGTCGCGATCAGGTAGCCGAAGATGCAAAGCATGGCGGCGCCGGCCGTCCAGACGAAGGCGCGCGCGATGTCGCGATGCTGCAGGATCATTGCCGCGATTACCACGCACACCGCGCCAACGGCGAGCACGGCAAGCAAGCGCTTGACATCGAACGCGCGCGTGTCCGGCTCCGAGCCGATGTGTTCGACCGCGGCGCGCATGAAGAAGTAGTTGACCAGACCGACGAGCAGGCCGAGACAGCAAACGCCGAAGGCGGCATGCCAGCCGAACTCGTTGTGGTACAGCGTATTGACGTAGTCCTTGATCCATGGCGTGAGCAGCATCGAGAACGTCGAGCCGACATTCACCGCCATGTAGTAGATGGTGAACGCGCTGTCGATGCGTGCGTCGTCGCCCTCGTAGATCTTGCGCACCAGGTTGCCGGCATTGGGTTTGAACAGGCCGTTGCCGACGACGATGACGCTGAGCGAGAAGTACAGGAACAGCGCGTTCTCGGTCGGCAAGGTGATCAGCGCATAGCCCAGCGCCAGAATGGCCGCACCGGTGAGCATGGTGCGGCGTGTGCCGAGCACGCGGTCGCCGACCCAGCCGCCGATCGCCGGCGCCACGTAGATCAGCGCCGAGGCGGCGCCCCAGATGGCATTGGCGTGGCTGTCGTCGAATCCAAGGCGTTGCACCATGTAGTAAACGATCAGCGCCTGCATGCCGTAGAAGCCGAAGCGCTCCCACAGCTCGATCAGAAAAATGGTGGAAAACGCTTTGCTCTGCGCAGCGGTCGTGGACGACATGGTGACTCCGTGGCCGGGAGGCGGAAGCGCGCAGGGTAACCCAAGTCGCGCAGGATGGAATGTGCGGTTGCGGCAAACAGAAACCCCTGATCAACCTGCTGCGCTCGCCAGCGTGCGTGCCGGCGGTGCTCCCGGACCGCGCCAGCGGCGCGGGCGTTCGCTCGCGTGGCTCGCAATGCGAGCCAGGCAGCGCTCGACTCACCCTCATCTACTCTGCACGTAAACTGCGGTTTCTGCGCTCCGGCGGCACACAATCTGCCTGCGTTCGCGACGCTTAATCAGAGGTTCCCTAGCGGCCAGCAGGCCGGATCCAGCGCATGCACACGGTCGCCGCGATCAGGGTGACCAACGCTGCCAGCGCGATCGCGGCAAGTACGTCGGACAGGAAATGAAGACTCATGTCGATGCGCGCGCAGGCGATGAACACGGGCACGATCAGCAGGACGATGCGATAGCGTGGAAACAGATAGATCAGTGGCAGAAACAACCCCCAGAAGTACGCATTGTGGCCGGAGGGAAACGAATCGCCACCGGCGAACCAGACGTGACTCCAGTCGCCGTGACCGAACACCTGGTACGGGCGCAGACGACCGAATTCGTGTTTGAGCAGCCAGGCACTGCCGATCGTGGCCAGTTGCACGCCACCGGTGAACATCAGGGCGCGGGACAGAAATCCGCGTCGGTCGAGCAGCCAGCCGAGCAAGCCGAGTCCCAACAACACGCCGCCGAGCAGAATGCCCGAGAGCAAGTGGCTTTGCAGCAGCGAGCGCCCGGAAACGGCATCGATTGCACGCGTGCCCTCCACGAAGACGGCCGCGCTCGCCAGCACCGAGGCTTGCACGGCCTGTGCGATGTGGCGGTCGAGCGCGAAAATGGAGACGAGGCAAAGCGCGGCGCAGACAATGGCGGTGATGGCAAGGGCGCGTCGATTCATGCGCTGATCATGCCATAGGCGCTTGTGGCATGATAGGAAGAGCGGCGTGGCACGCCGCATTTTTAATGGGTCGCACGCATGCCGAGCACCGAACCGCGCGGACCGCGGCAAATCTGGAACGCACTGATCTGGTCAGGCCGCGGATTACGCGCTTGCTGGACGTTCGAAGCCTCGTTCCGGCTGGAAGTGTATTTGTGCATTATCCTGTTTCCGCTCGGCTTGTGGCTGGGCAAGGGCGCGCTGGAAAAAGCGCTGCTGTGCGGCAGCCTGATCCTGGTGCTGTCGGCCGAGCTGTTCAATTCGGCGGTTGAGGCCGTGGTCGACAAGGTCAGCCCCGAATTCAACGAACTGGCAGGGCGCGCCAAGGATCTGGGTTCGGCCGCGGTATTCCTGCTCATGCTCAACGTCCTGTTATGCTGGACTCTGATTCTTTGGCCGCACGCCTAATCAGGGCTGCCTGATGCGCCTGCGCAGCAAAAACGGAATCGCATGAATCTGCTGCAAGGCGAGCTGCTGGTCGCACTGCTGACATTGTCCACGCTCGAGATCGTGCTCGGCGTGGACAATCTCGTTTTTATCTCGATTGCCGTCGGCCGTTTGCCTGTGGCGCGGCGCTCGGCCGCGCGGCGTCTCGGGTTGGGATTCGCGTGCCTGACCCGTATCGCCTTGCTGGTCGTGCTCGCCCATCTGGCGCGCATGGACGATGCGCACTCGCCACTGTTCCATGTAGCCGGTCAAACCATCTCGATTCGCGACGTGATCATGATCGGTGGCGGCGTGTTCCTGTTGGTCAAGGGCGCGATGGAAATCCATGACGCCATCTACGGTGTGGCCAAACCGCCGCCGCTGCAGGCGGCGATGGCGGCATTCGTGTGGGTGATCGTGCAGATCGCCCTGATCGACATCGTGTTCTCGCTGGATTCGGTGATTACCGCTGTCGGCATGGTGCGCAATATCCCGGTGATGGTTGCCGCGATCGTGCTCGCGGTCATGGTGATGCTGTTCGCGGCCAACCCGGTCGGTAATTTCATCGACAACAATCCGAGCATCCGCATGCTCGCGCTCGCCTTCATCCTGCTGATCGGCGTGATCCTCATCGGCGAGGGCTTCGCGATCCACATTTCGCGCGGCTACATCTATTTCGCGATGGCGTTCTCGGCGGTAGTCGAGGTGCTGAACTTGGCCGTCAAACGCGAGAAAAAAAAGCATCTCAAGCAGCGCGAGAGCGACGTTGGCCGCGAAACGCTATGATGTGGATCAACCCGGAAACCGGAGCAACTCCCATGCGCATCAAACGACTCGTCCTGCTGCTGCTCGCCGTGAGCCTGCTCAGCGGCTGCGGCTACAACGCGATCCAGTCCAAGGACGAAGCGGTCACGGCCGCATGGTCCGAGGTAGTCAACCAGTACCAGCGCCGCGCCGATCTGGTGCCGAACCTGGTCAACACGGTCAAGGGTTACGCCGAGCACGAGACAGAGCACGCTTGAAGCGGTAACGAACGCGCGCGCGCAAGTAGGCAAGATCACGATCAGCGCCGACGATCTGAACGATCCGAGGCCAAAATGAAGGCGTTCCAGCAGGCGCAGGGCGAGTTGTCCGGCGCGCTGTCGCGGCTGATGGCGGTGTCGGAAAATTATCCGAACCTCAAGGCCGACAGCCTGTTCCAGACTCTGCAGGCGCAACTGGAAGGCACCGAGAACCGCATTGCCGTGGCGCGCAACCGCTACATCGCCGCCGTGCAGGATTACAACACCTTTGTGCGCAGTTTCCCGCAGAATCTTACCGCGAAGATGTTTGGCTATCGGACCAAAGCCAATTTCACGGTCGAGAACGAGAAGCAGATTTCGACCCCGCCGACGGTGGATTTCAACAAGCCCGCACCGGCGCCGGCGAAACCCTGACGCAGCATGTGCGTGATGCGCCGGGTGCTGGCAATTCTCGCCGGCGTCGTGCTGACGCTGGGCACGGCCGTCGCAACCGATGGCTTGCAACCGATTCCCGCGTTCGGCGCACGCGTCACTGATTTGACGCATACGCTCACGCCGGAGCAGGTGCAGTCGCTGACAGGTGAACTTGCCGGGTTGGAGCAACGCAAGGGTTCGCGCGTGGCGATCCTGATCCTGGCGACCACCCAGCCGGAGGATATCGCGCAGTACAGTATCCGCGTCACCGACGCCTGGAAACTGTCGCGCACCGACAAACAGGCAGAGGACGGATTGCTGCTGATCGTGGCCAAGAACGATCACCGCGTGCGTATCGAAGTCGGCCGCGATCTGGAAGGCGCGGTGCCCGACGCCGCCGCCGACCGCATCATTCGCGAATACATCACACCGAAGTTTCGCGCCGGCGATTTCTATGGCGGCATCCACGACGCGCTCGGCGCGTTGACCAAGCTCATCGACGGCGAACCGTTGCCGCCACCGCTTACGGATGATCGGCGCAAGCGGTCCACAGGCAATCCGTTTGGCCTGCTTTTGCCGCTCGTGTTCGCCGCTTTCTGGCTGCGCGCGATGTTTGGCCGGCTGCCCTCGGCACCGCGCGCCGGTCTGGTCGGCGCGGTCTGCGGTGGTGGCGCGTGGTTGCTGACCGGGATTGCCGCCTTCGGCATTGGCGCGGGCGCGCTCGGATTGCTGCTCGGTTGGCTCGGCGGCAGTGGTGGCGGTTTTGCAGGGCGCGGTGGTTTTGGCGGCTGGAGCGGTGGCGGATTCGGTGGTGGCAGTTTCGGCGGCGGCGGCGGCTTCAGTGGCGGTTCGTCGGGCGGTTTCGCCGGCGGTGGTGCCTCGGGGAGTTGGTGAGATGGATATCGCCCGCATCTTCCGCCATTTGTTTGCCGAAGGCAGTGCGCGCCGACATTTTCCGCCGCGCGTGCTCGATGCGATCCAGGAAGTCATTGTCGCTGGCGAACAGCGTCATCAGGGGCAAGTCTGCTTGGCCGTCGAAGGCGCGCTGCCGCTTGCGTGATCTGTGGCATGGCCGCACACCACGCGAGCGCGCACACACCGCGTTCGCGCATCTGCGAGTCTGGGATACGCAGCATAACAGCGGCGTCTTGATCTATGTGCTGCTCGCCGATCGTGCAATCGAGATTCTCGCCGACCGCGGCATCGGCGCCAAAGTCGACAAGTCGGAATGGCAGTCGATTTGTGTGCAGATGCAAAAGCGTTTTGCGGCCGGCGAATTCGAGCGCGGCGCAGTCGAAGGCGTAACCGCAGTCAACGCCATTCTGGCGCGGCATTTCCCCGCCGACGGCGCGGCGCGCAACAACGAACTGTCGGACCGGCCGGTAGTACTTTAGCCGCGCAGCGCCGTTTCCAGTTCGCCGGGCCGCGTCACCAGCGGCAGGCAGCGCGTGCCACGGCAAACCGACGCACTGCCGCCGGCAGCATACGTTTGCGTGGCCAGCGTGCCCGGCAATTTTCCGGCATCGATCGGGATGCAATAGACATCGGTGCGGCGCGTCATGTGCGCGCTCGTCGCTGCGCGCCACTTCGATTCTTCCGCCTCGCCGTCGAAGCGGACGACGACATGCGTGCGCGGATGCATAAAATCGTTGAGCGCACGCAGCAGCGCGCAACAGGCTTGCGGCATTTGCTGCATGCTGGAAAGTCCGGCGCACAGCGTGCGTTCGGCGGCGTCGAGATAGCGCGGCTCGCCAAGCAGATGGCCGATGCGCAGCAATGCGCGCGCGACAACGCCGTTGCCGGAAGGCAAGGCTTCGTCCGTCCAGCTTTTGCTGCGCTGGATGAGTTTCTCGTGGTCGTGCGCGGTGAAGAAAAACCCGCCGCGTTCGCGATCTTCAAACCGTGCGAGCAGCGCTTCGGCCAGCACGACTGCCCAGGCGATGTCGCGTTCGCTCCAGCGTGCTTGCAACATTTCCAGCAGCGCATCCAGCGTCAGGGCGTAGTCGTCGAGATAACCGGGGAAACGCGCCGCATCGGCGCCTGACTTCGCGCACAGGCGACCGTCGCGCCAGGCGTTGGCGTACAAATTATCCAGGGCGTTGTCGGCGAGACCAAGCACGGGCGGTGCGTCGAGCGCACGCGTGGCGCGTGCGATGCCGCCGATCATCAATGCGTTCCACGCGGTCAGGATCTTGTCGTCCAGGCCGGGACGAACACGTTGTTCGCGTGCGGCAAACAATTTGGCGCGCGCCGTCTTCCGTCGTGCGACGGCATCATCGAGTGAAATCCCGAGCGCGTCAGCGACTTCGCCCAGCGGCATCGCGACGACGGGATTCCACGCCTTGCCCTCGAAATTCGGCGGCCGATCGAAACCGAAATGCCTCGCGGCGAAGGCGAACTTGTCGGCGTCGAGCAGAGCACACACTTCGTCGCGCTGCCAGACGTAGAACTTGCCTTCTTCGTGTTCGGAGTCGGCATCCAGAGCCGAATAAAAGCCGCCGGATTGCGCCGTCATTTCGCGCAGCAGCCAGGCAAGAATGTCGTGCGCGACGTCAGGCTTGTACTCCGCATACAACGGCAGCAACTGTGCGTTGTCGTACAGCATTTTCTCGAAGTGTGGAATTTCCCAGCGTTCGTCGACACTGTAGCGCGCGAAGCCGCCGCCAATCTGGTCGTGGATGCCGCCGGCTGCCATGCGCGCGAGGGTGAATTCGACCATGGATTTTCCCCGTTGCCCGCCGGCGGGAGAGGGCCGGGGTGGGGGTGGCTCGGCTTCGTGCGACACGTCCAGCAACAATTCCATTTCCGTGCAATGCGGAAACTTCGGCGCGCCGGAATGGCCGCCGTGAACCGGATCGAAGCCGGCTGCGATCTGCTCCAGCGCGGCGTGAATCGGCGCATCGGTCAGTGTTGCCGACACCGCCTCGGCATTGCCGTAGTCGGCGAGGAATTGCGCCAGCGATGCGTTCTGCGCGCGCACCTCGCCGCGGCGCTCGTTCCACCAGCGCCGCACGTCGCGCAGCACCTGGACGAATGCGGGCATGCCATAGCGCGGCTCACGCGGAAAATAGGTGCCGGCGTAGAACGGCAAGTGATCGTCCGGGGTCAGGAACGCGGTCAGCGGCCAGCCGCCGCCGCGCCGGGTCAGGGCCTGATGCGCGAGTTGATAAATCCGGTCGAGATCCGGGCGTTCCTCACGATCCACTTTTATACAAATGAACAGCTCGTTCATCAGCGCGGCGGTTGCGGCGTCCTCGAAGCTCTCGTGCGCCATCACGTGGCACCAATGACATGCCGAATAGCCGATCGAGAGCAGGATGGGTTTTTCCTGCGTGCGGGCGGCGTCCAGCGCCGCGTCGCACCACGCCCACCAATCCACGGGATTGTCGGCGTGCTGACGCAGGTACGGACTGGTTTCGCTGACGAGGCGGTTGGGCATGGTGTCAGCGTACCCCGAAAACGCAACGCCCGGCACGTGGCCGGGCGTTGCAACTGGCTTGTCACTCCGGCATGGAGTGCCGGAGTCCAGTTGCCAGGGATGGCAACGCTCGTATGCGAACGTTGCTCCATTTCCCGCATCCATGCAGTCTGGATTCCTGCAATCCCTGCCGGAATGACCGATTACTGGTTTGTCACCGGCGCGCCGGGACCCAGGTACTTGAGCAGGAATGCTTCCGTCAACTTGTAGCGGTCGATATTGTTCTGTTCCTTGAAGAAGCCGTGACCTTCCTTGGGCCGGGTCATGTACTCGACGGGTTTGCCGGCCTTTTCCAGAGCGTTGCGCATTTCCTTGGCATTCTGGATCGGTACGCGTGGATCGTCCTCGCCATGCACGATCAATACCGGTACGTTGAATTTGTCGATATGGTCGATCGCCGAGTTGGCGGCGATATAGGCCGGATCACCCATGCCCCAGGCTTCGCGCAGAAAATTTCGGCCTGCGCGCGACCGCCGCGTGTCGCTGCGATCGGCCTGCACGCGAATGTCGGATACGCCGGCGATGGCGACCGAGCATTTGAACGTGCCCTGCGGTGCGTACACCGGCTGGAAGTAGGCGGTGTAGCCGCCGTAGCTCGCGCCGTAGATGCAGGCGCGGTTCTTGTCCACATAGCCTTGATCGATGGCCCACTTGAGGCCATCGAGCATGTCCTGCATCATGCCGGTGCCCATCTGGCGCTTGCCCGATTCCTCAAAACTCCAGCCGCGGCCACCGGAACCGCGATAGTTGACCTGTACTACGGCATAGCCGCGCGTGGCGAGAAACTGCGCCTCGTTGTTTTCCCAGGTCGTGCCCAGTCCCCAGAAGTCCTGCGGGCCCATCGGGCCGCCATGCGCGATCAGAATTGTCGGCAGATTCTTTTCCGAGCGATGCGGCGGCAAAGTGATGAAACCGCCCAGTTCCGTGCCGCTGGATGCCTTGAACCAGAATGGCTTGCGCTCGGCCAGCTCGCCGGCCTTCATCCACGGCAAAATCTGGAACAGCGGACGCAGATTATTCGTCGCCGTCTCGAACAGCGCATACGTGCCGGGGTCGCGGTCGCTGTTGGCATAGACGAGGATTTTCGATCCATCCAGGCTCATGCTCACGAATGCGACAGTGTGATCGGCAAACTTCGCGTTCAACGCCTTGAGCGCAGCCGCGTACTTGTCGTCGGCCAGCCAGGTGAATTCCGGCTTGCCCGCCATTGCCACGGCGGCATAGGGCACGTGAGGATACGGCGTCCAGAACACGCGCGCGATGCTCACCCGCGGGTTTGAGGCGAGCACCTTGCGGTTGCCACCGTCGAGATCGCTGATGGCGAATTCGTCCGGGCCGCCTCCTGGATTGCCCATGCTGTATAGCTGCTTGCCATCCGGACTGAGCCGGATCGGCGAGAAGCTCTTGCCGACGACGGTCGCGGGAAGCTCAGTCCATTTGTCGTCGGCGCTGGCGCGATAGAACGCGTGTTCCTTGAAATTGTTGTCCTCGCCCCAGGTGTAGCGGACCACGCCGTCGGCGACGAGAAACTCGTAGGCATCGGCATTGATCGAGGCCAGCTCGGTAACGTTGCCGCTCAGCGAGTCGATGTCGTAAATCTCGGTCTTGTTCGCCTGGGCATCTTCGCCGCCGCTTTCGGGAGCGGGATTGACGGTCAGATAAAAGTGGCCGTTCGGTTTTTCCGGGCCGCCGCTGATCGTGCCGAAGCCGGCCGGAATGCGCAGCAGGTTGGATATTCCGGCCATGGAGTCGCGCGAGCGGTAGCTGTAGAGCAGGCGTTTGTGCTTGCCGTCGATGTCCACGGCGATGATGTCGCCGGTGGCGCGCGGCGCCTCGGCGAAGCCGGTTTCCTCGCCGGTACCCATGACCAGACGGTGATCGTTGACCCAGGTAATGTCGATCGGCAAATAGCGTGCGCTCATGTCCAGACGGCTGATGTATTTCAGATCCGGCAGCGAGAGCACCGCCAGTTGCCATTTGTCGGCGTCGTTGGTGGTGTTGTGGACGGCGATGGCAATGTTCTTGCCGTCCGGCGAGATCACCGGTGCGCTCAAGATCGGATGCCGGGCGAAATCCGTTTCGCTGGGCACCGGCAACGCGGTTGTCTTCACCGTCGCCAAGGTCGTTGGCGCGGACTCTTCGGCATGCAGACTGCTGGCGCTGAGCAGGCTGCTGGCGGCCAGCAGCAGAATGAGAACTGTTTGACGCATCACGGGTCTTCCCTCGGCTCAAAGGCAAATTATGCCAGCATCCATCGCGATTTGGCGGATCGGTGCCGGTGGATTTCGCCACGATGAAGCCAAACTTGATGTCAATGCCATAGTGCCGTAACCGGGCATCGCGTGGGCCGGACCTTGCAACTCCGGTCCGTTTTTTGCGGGCATCAGTCCAATTTGTCCGTACGCGGCCACTCGGGCAATGTCGGGCGGAGCGCGTGAACCCGGCATGATCCATTACACTTGCCGTCCCGATTTTCTGCGGCGAATTCTGTGTACATCTTCGACAACATCAATCCCGTTGCCTTTTCCCTCGGCCCCGTGGCCGTGCACTGGTACGGTCTGATGTATCTGGGCGCTTTTCTCGCCGGCTGGTGGCTGGGCATTCATCGACTGCGCCAGGGCCGCCTGCCGGTCAGTGCCGAGGCATTCTCGGACCTCGCGTTCTGGTGCATGCTCGGAGTGATCGCGGGCGGACGCATCTGGTACATGCTCACGTACATCTCGCCGGCCTGGATCGTGCACGACCCGCTGGCGCTGTTTCGCGTCTGGGACGGCGGCATGTCGTTTCACGGCGGACTGATGGGCGTGCTCGTCGCCGGCTGGTGGTGGTCGCGGCGCAACAGGATTCATTTCTTCGACACTACCGATTTCGTTGCACCCCTGGTGCCGATTGGCCTGGGCCTGGGCCGCATCGGCAACTTCGTCAATGGCGAGTTGTGGGGAAAGTATACAAATGCCGACTGGGGCGTGATCTATCCGCGCGCGCTGGAAAATCTCGGCAAGACGACCGCGCAACTGCATCAGATGTTTCTGCACGGCGCACTCAATCGCGAGGCCCGGCACCCGTCGGAACTGTACGAATTCGCGCTCGAAGGCGTGGTGATGTTCGTCGTGCTGTGGCTGTATTCGCGCAGGCCGCGGCCGCGCTATGCGGTGTCCGGCCTGTTCGCGTTGTTGTACGGCGTGTTCCGCTTCGCGGTGGAATTCGTGCGCCTGCCCGATCCGCAACTGGGCTATCTGGCCTGGGGCTGGCTGACGATGGGTCAGATCCAGTCGATCCCGCTGATCATGGTCGGCATCGTGTTGTTGTGGATGTCGCGGCGCGCGCCGACACTCATGCCGGTGAAGGCAGTGGCCTGATGCGGCAGTATCTGGACCTGCTGCGCGACGTGCTGGAAAACGGCGCGGAGAAATCCGACCGCACCGGCACCGGCACGCGCTCGTTGTTCGGTCGGCAGTTGCGCTTCGATCTGACCGACGGTTTTCCATTGGTGACGACGAAGAAGCTGCACACCAAATCCATCGTGCATGAATTGCTGTGGTTCCTGCGCGGCGAGACCAACATTCGGTATTTGAAAGAGAATGGTGTTTCGATCTGGGACGAATGGGCCGACGCGGAGGGGAACCTGGGACCGGTCTACGGCAAGCAGTGGAGATCATGGCAGGGAGCGGACGGCAAGACCATCGACCAGATTGCGTGGCTGATCGACGAGATCAAGCGCAACCCGGATTCGCGACGACTTGTCGTGAATGCCTGGAACGTGGCCGACCTGCCGCAGATGGCGCTGGCGCCGTGCCATTGCCTGTTCCAGTTCCATGTCGCTGGCGGCCGGCTGTCGTGCCAGTTGTATCAGCGCTCGGCGGACGTTTTCCTCGGCGTGCCGTTCAACATCGCCAGCTACGCCCTGCTCACGCATCTGGTCGCGCAGGTGTGCGGTTTGCAGCCCGGCGATTTCGTGCACAGCTTCGGCGATGTGCATTTGTATAACAATCACATCGAGCAGGCGCGCACGCAACTCGTGCGCGAGCCGTTGCCGCTGCCGAAACTGAAACTGGATCCGGACGTGCGCTCGATCTTCGCTTTCCGCTTCGCGGACATCGCCATCGAAGGCTACCAGTCGCATCCGGCGATCAAGGCGAAGGTGGCGGTATGAGAAGCTTTTATGAAAAGTGCGGCCAAGGACGGCCGCTTTTTGATTCTCGCGTTCAGGGATGAGTGCAAGAGTGCTATCCCTCATCGCCGCGCTCGACCACAAACACGCCATCGGCCGCGACGGTGCAATGCCGTGGCATCTGCCCGACGACCTGAAGCGCTTCAAGGCGCTGACGCTCGGCAAGCCCGTGCTTATGGGCCGCAAGACGGCGCAGGCGATTGGGCGCGCGTTGCCGGGGCGGCGCAATCTGGTGCTTACGCGCGGCGGCGTCGCGCCGTTTGCGGAACAGGAAGCGGTCGCGTCGCTGGATGCGGCATTGGCGCGCGCGGGCGGCGCGGAATTGATGGTGATCGGCGGCGGCGAGGTCTACGCGCTTGCGCTTGCGCACGCGACGCGCCTGCATCTTACGCAGGTGGATTGCGCCACCGAAAACGCCGATGCGTTTTTTCCGAGCGTAGATTGGTCGCGATGGCATGAGGTTGCGCGCGCACATCACGGCGCGGATGCGAAGCACGAATTCGCGTTCGATTTCGTGGACTACGAACGCATCGCCGCGTCGGCGTAATCGCCAACCTGCGTCGCATCCGCGGTACGCGCCAGGCCGCGTGCGTTGGCGATTACGGTTAACAAGGTGGCGAGTGCGATATTGGCCACGAGCGCGATCAGGCCAATGTATATTTTCCCCAATCCCGGAAGTTCGAATACCGGTTTCATGCCGACGCTGGCCGACAACGCCGTTCCCAGCGCCATGCCCGATGCCCAGCCGGCCAGCAGTGCGGCGCCGCGGAACCAGCGCGAGAACAGGCCGCACGCGATGGCCGGGAATACCTGCAGGATCCAGATGCCGCCGAGCAGTTGCAGGTTGATCGCGTATTGCAGCGGCAGCAACACGACAAACGCCAGCGCGCCGAACTTGACCGCGAGTGAGGTCACTTTGGCAACGCTGGCTTCCCGTTGCGGCGACATGTTGCCGTCGACGAACGGACGCCAGATATTGCGCGTGACCAGATTGGCCGCGCCGATCGACATGATCGCTGCCGGCACCAGCGCGCCGAGCGCGATCGCGGCATAGCAGAATCCGGCGAACCATTGCGGAAAACTGCGCATGATCAGTGCCGGCACCACGGTCGTACCTTTCGCCGATACATCCGCGGCAATGGCCATGTAGCCCAGCAGCGCGATCAGACCGAGCATGACGCTGTAGATGGGCAGCACGATGGCGTTGCGGCGCAACGTGCCCGGATTCGATGCCGCGAGAATGCCGGTGGCAGCATGCGGGTACAAAAACAACGCCAGCGCCGAGCCGAGCGCGAGACTGGCAAACGGCATCGCCTGTCCGGGTTGCAGGAGGATGCCGCCGGCGCCGCCCTTCGCGGTAAAGGCGTGATCGGCGGCCGCGAAAATCGCGCCATAGCCGCCGAGCCTGGCCGGAATCACGATCACCGCGGCAATCACGAAGATGTAGATCATCGCGTCCTTGACGAAGGCGATCAGCGCCGGCGCGCGCAGGCCACTGGTATACGTGTATACAGCGAGCACGACAAAGGCCACGACCAGCGCGATTTCCGCGCCCTGCTTCACGGCGCCGAAGCCCATGGCCTCGAACACCACCTGCATGCCGACCAGTTGCAAGGCGATATAGGGCATCGTCGCGAGCACTCCGGTCAAGGCCACCGCCAGCGCCAGCCAACGGCTGCCGTAGCGTCCTTCGGCGAAATCGGCCAGGGTCACATGACCATGACGGTGACACACGTTCCATAGTCGCGGCGCGAACAGGTAAAACACCGGCCACGCAATGATGGTGTAGGGCACGGCAAAAAATCCGTAGGCGCCGGTGGCATACACCAGCGCGGGCACGGCGATCACCGTGTATGCGGTATACAAATCTCCGCCGAGCAGGAACCAGGTGACTACCGTGCCGAAGCGGCGCCCGCCCAAACCCCATTCGTGCAGGCGGCTGAGGTCGCCTGCGCGCCAGCGCGCCGCGACGAAACCGAGGACGGTCACGAGGACGAAAAAGAAAACGAATACCGACCACGCACTCCACTGCACCGCAGCGCTCATGTGCGCCGTCCCCGATGCACGAACCACATCAGCGGCGGCAGCAGCAACAACCACAGGAACAGATACCAGTAGAAGAATGGAAAGCCCAGCAGATACGGCTCGCGCGCGTCGTACAACGGCACGATCAAGGTGCCGACGAAGGGCAGCAGGAGCAGCCAGAGGCGCCGATTCATAGCCACTTCGCCCTTTTCAGCAAAATGTACAGGAGTATACAAAGCGTGGCGGTGATGCCGACCGCGATCGGATAACCGTGTGCGGCCGTCAATTCCGGCATGTCCCGGAAGTTCATGCCGTACCAGCTCGCGATCATCATCGGCGCCGTCAGCAGCAGGCCCCAGCCGGCGATGCGCTTGAACACATCGTTCTGGGCCACGCCGACCAGCGCCAGGTTCACGTCCATCGCCGAGGTGAGCAACTCGCGGATCGTGCCGGCGGTCTCGTTGATGCGCGTGGCGTGATCGCCGACATCGCGGAAATACGGCCGTACCTCGTCGCGAATCAGGCCCGGATACAGGCGCACGAGCTGGCTGAGGATGTCCTGCAGCGGCGTCATCGCCAGTTGCAGGCGCACCAGTTCCTTTTTCAGTTCGTACAGATGCACGATGGTGCCGCGGTGAAAATCGCCACCGAGGATCGCGTGCTCGAGTTCGTGCAGGCGGGTCTGGAAGTCCGCGACGATCGGCAGGTAATTGTCGACGATGAAATCCAGCACCGCGTACAGCGCGTAGCTGGGACCGAGCGCCAGAAGCTCCGCAGTCGACTCGCACTTGCGCCGTGCCGGCGCATAACTGAGCGAGGCGCCGTGGCGCACGCTGACCAGATAATTGTGGCCGAGAAACAAATGCGTCTCGCCCAGCTCGACCTTGTCGTGCGCCATCTGTGCCGTATGCACGACCACGAACAGCGAGTCGCCGTACGCTTCCAGCTTGGTGCGCTGGTGCGCGCGGTGCGCATCCTCCACCGCCAGTTCGTGCAGACCGAATTGCTCCTGCATGCGATCCAGCAACGCCTCGTCCGGCTCGTGCAGGCCCACCCAGACGAAGACCTTGGGATCCTTCAGCGCCGGCCCAATTTCGTCCAGCGCGATCGGGCGCGCTGCGCCATCGCCATAGGCGACGCAGTTGACCAGCATCGGTGCAGCTGCGGTTTCGGTAGTGGCGGGGCTGGTCGGCATGCGCGGATGATGCCGGAGCGGAAGAGGTGGGGCAATGGGTCGCCGTCAGGCGCGCCGCCAATTCACGCTTGCCGCCAGCGCGACATGAATCGGCAGCAGCAGCGCGATCCAGAAACCATTGCCCTGATACATTTGCGGGAACAGTTTCAGCGCCGGCGCGAGGATGGCGAGGGCGGCGATGGTCGTGCTCACGCGTTGCGCGAATCGCGACGGAAGCCCGTGTTGACGGGCGCTGCCGATCCACGCCGGGAGCAAAAGCAGACACAGCGGATCGAGGAGCAGGATATTCTCGTTGTGCCAGGCGGCGACGTGGTCGGTGAGCGTCCACAGGCCGAGCAGGACGAGTCCGCTCACACCGCAGACCAGTGCGATCAGGCTGGCGCTGCCGGCGAACACGATGCGCGCCCACCCATGCGTGCGCTGGCGATACAGTGCGAGCAGTCCGAGTCCAGCGGCGATGCCGATGGCGAGCGCTTGCCAGGTCCAGTTGGGCGGATAGGAGGGTGGCGGCGGCAAATTGCCGGGGTAGATCACGGACTCACGCGCGACCAGCGGTACAAGGTCGCCGCTCACGTCGGCTACTTTCACGTTGCGCAGGTACAGCATGAACTGCATCGGCACAAAACTTTCCTGCCAGTACGACAGACGCTGGTCGGCGAATGGACCCAGGCCCGCGTCGATGCCCAGCATCAATGCAGGTTTCGGACGCATCAGGCGCAGCGCGTCCATGCGATAGGTGAAGCCGCGCGACTGGCCGATGGTTTGCGTCTTGATCGCGCCGTCCAGCGCCATGTCCAGCGCATCGCGCACGCGCGTCGCGCAGTTGTCGGTGAAGTAGTCGTAGCGGTACTGTGCGTTTTCCGGGCGTGCGTTCCAGGCCAGATAGTCGGCGAGTTTGCGGCGCTGTGCGGGTGTCAGGTTCAGATCCTGTTCGACGATCCAGCGGCCCTCGGTGCGGTATTGCGGGAATTCGTCAGCGGGGTCGTCCACGTCGATGCGATAGAGCATCTTCCCACGCGCGAAGTTGAGATAGAAATTCTTCTGCGCGAAATCGAACATGCCGTAGTTGTAGAGCAGCGATTGACCGCGGTCGCGATGGCGGACCAGGATTGCGTTGTGACCGAAGCGTTCCCATACTTGCGTGCCCGGCCCAAACGTAAGCAGAGCGATGTCGAGATTGCTGCCGGGCGTAACAGCAGATGGCGTTTGCGCGCTGCAAAAAAGTGGAAAAAGCAGCAAAATGAACAATTGAACGACGCGTTGGGAAAACGTAACGACATACGCCCCCTTCTGGCCTTCGGCCACCTTCGCCCGCGTTGCGTGGAAGGGAAAACATTGGTCAGGCGTCATGCACGCGAACCGAGAACTGCTGCACGCGCCGCGCATCGGCACGGGTGACGCGAAAGACGAAGCCGCCAAGCACGGTTTCTTCGCTCACTTCGGGCAGATGGCCGAATTCGTCAGTGAGCATGCCGCCAATGGTGTCGAACTCATCGTCGGGAAAATGGCTGCCGAGGCGATCGTTGAAATCGGCAATCGGCGTGAGCGCATTGACCAGAAAGGCGCCGTCGGTCTGTGGCTGGATCAGCTTCTTGCGCGTCGGGTCCTCCTCGTCGTGTTCGTCATCGATCTCGCCGACGATTTCCTCGAGCACGTCCTCGATGGTGACTAGGCCGGCGACGCCGCCGTATTCGTCGACGACGATCGCCATGTGATTGCGCGACAGACGGAATTCCTTGAGCAGGATGTCCAGGCGCTTGGATTCGGGAATCATCGCCACCGGTCGCAGCAACGCGCGGATGTTGCACGGCTCGACACCGCCGGCAAAGCACTTGAGCAGATCCTTGGCCAGCAGGATACCGATGATGTCGTCGTCGCCCTCGCGATGCACCGGAAAGCGCGAATGGCCCGATTCGATCACCCGACGCACGATTTCGTCCAGCGGCGCATCCACCGACAAGGCGACGATCTGCGCGCGCGGCAGCATGACATCGGCGACCGTGAGTTCGGATACCTCGATGGCGCCTTCGACCATGCCGAGGGTGTCTTCCGAGAGCAGGCCGTTGGCGCGGGCGTCGCGCAATTCCTGGAGCAGCTCGGCGATGTTGCGGGGCTCGCCGGAAACCAGTTGGCCGATGCGTGCCAGCCAGGACCTGGCCGGCTGGGGACTTGGGTGGTCCTCGTTCATTACATTGCGTGCGGCACCCTCACGGGCGGCAGACTAGTTTAGCCGATTGCAGAAATATTGTCATTTTCCAAGTTAAATCAACAAGTTGAACAAGATGAGGATTACGCATACGGGTTGCCGATGCCGAATCCGCCGAGTATGCGCACTTCCAGGGCTTGCATTTGCCGAGCCGCGCGGGCGGTTTCGTGGTCGTAGCCCAGCAGATGCAGAACGCCGTGGATCGCCAGATGCGCCCAATGATCGGCGGGCCGCTTGCCCTGCGCGTGCGCTTCGCGCAGCACGACCGGCGCGCAGATGACCAGGTCTCCGAGCAGCCGCGATTTGTCTGCCGGCGCCGGATCCCATGGGAAACTCAACACATTGGTGGCGTAATCCTTGTGCCGGAACTGCCGGTTGTAGCGGCGCCCTTGCGTCGCGTCGACGATGAGGAGGTTCACCTCGATACGGCGTTGGCGCAGTTCAGGGATCGCCGTGATCCAGCGCTCGAACGAGCGCCGCTGCGGCACGCCGCGGCGGCCGGCTTCGTTGCGCAAATAGAGCAATGGCTTCATCGATCCGGGCACTCGCGCATCCGTTCGCGTTGAGCGTAGTTCGCGCAGCGAGCGAAGTCGAAACACCGACCCTTCGACTTCGCACCTTCGGCGCTACGCTCAGGGCGAACGGGGAAAATGGCGGTCATTCCTTTTTTTCGTCGTTTTCGCGCTTCTCGTACGCCCGCACGATGCGCTGCACCAGCGGATGGCGCACCACATCCTTGGCAGTGAAAAACGTGAAGCTGACACCTTCGACCTCGCGCAACACGTCGACCGCGTCGCGCAGACCGGACTTGATCTGGCGTGGCAGATCGGTCTGGGTCACGTCGCCGGTGACCACCGCGACCGAGCCGAAGCCAATGCGCGTCAGAAACATCTTCATCTGTTCGACCGTCGTGTTCTGTGCTTCGTCCAGGATCACGAACGCGTCGTTGAGCGTGCGTCCGCGCATGTAGGCCAGCGGCGCAATCTCGATCACGTTGCGTTCGATCAGCCGCGTGACCTTCTCGATGCCGAGCATCTCATACAGCGCGTCGTACAGCGGGCGCAGGTATGGATCGACCTTCTGGGTCAGATCGCCCGGCAGAAAGCCGAGCTTCTCGCCAGCTTCGACCGCCGGGCGCACCAGCACCAGGCGCTGCACGCGACTGTCGTTGAGTGCGTCCACCGCCATCGCGACGCCGAGATAGGTCTTGCCGGTACCGGCCGGGCCGATGCCGAAATTGATGTCGTGCGTGGCAATCGCGTGCAGGTAGCGTAGCTGGTTGACGCCGCGGCCGCGAATGGTGCCGCGTTTGACCTTGATTGCGACATCGTGGGCATCGTCTGCCTTCGCCTCCAGTGCGTCGATGCCCGATTCGGACAGGTGCAAGCTGATCTGCGCGCCGCTGAGCGTCTCGTTTTCGGTCGCCGCGTACAGATCGCGCAGCACGCGTTCGGCGAGCTTCACTTTCGGCGCATCGCCGCTGATGCGGAACAGATTGCCGCGGTTGGAGAACTGCACACCCAGACGCAGTTCGAGCTGGCGCAGGTGCTGGTCCAATGGACCGCACAGATTGGCCAGGCGTTCGCCGTCAGCAGGATCGAGGGCAAGATCACGGTGGGTCGTCTGGGCAGTCATTCTCGCTGCGAGCTCGGGCACGGGTCGCTGAGGATACGGCCAACCGCGCCACGGTTGAAGCAGGACGATGCTGCCGGTGTCGGCACGCTGCCAACTGCGCAGGAGCCTCGCTGGGCCATGCGGTTTGCAGTACGATGCAATTGCGTTCCGGAAATCAAGATTAAACAGCGTGTCCTGCGCAGCGGCTGTCGTGTCGGGCTTAGCCCGGGAAATTCGTCGATGCCGGCTGTGCGCAATGACGAAAAGAGTTTTGTTCAGCACCCTGTCAGGGGATCTCTGGTGCCCTGAGGCCGACTGTCTGTGGAAACCGCTACGTCGCGTGCCGATTTCAGCTATCGCGCCTTCATCAGCTACAGCCACGCCGACAAGCTGTGGGCGGACTGGCTGCACAAGGCACTGGAAAACTGGCGCGTGCCCTCGCGCCTGGTCGGCAAGGAAACGACGGCCGGGGTGATCCCGTGGCGCCTGACTCCGATTTTTCGCGATCGCGACGAACTGGCCAGCGCGCATGATCTGGGCCGCAAGGTCAACGCGGCGCTGGCGCAATCGGCCAATCTGATTGTGATCTGCTCACCGCGTGCGGCCGCTTCGCGTTGGGTCGACGCGGAAGTTCTGGCGTTCAAGCGACTTGGTCGCAGCGAGCGCATCTTCTGTCTGATCGTCGATGGCGAACCGAATGCGAGCGATTTGCCCGGTCGGGAAGTCGAGGAATGTTTTGCGCCGGCGCTGCGCTTTCAACTCGACGCAAACGGTCAACTTGCGGACGAACGCAGCGAACCGATCGCCGCCGACGCGCGCGCGGGCAAGGACGGCAGGGCGAATGCCAAGCTGAAACTGATCGCCGGCATGCTCGATGTCGGTTTCGATGCGTTGAAGCAGCGCGAACTGCAACGCCGCAACCGGCGCATGACCGCAATCGCTGCACTGGCGTTAATGGTGATGGCGGTGACAACCGTCCTCGCCGTGGTCGCGTTGATCTCGCGCCACGACGCAGTGATTGCGCAGCACAAGGCCGTGGTTGCGCAACAAGCCGCCGAGCGCCGCCTGAAGCAGGCCGAAGGTCTGGTCGGTTTCATGCTTGGCGATCTGAATACGCGGTTGCGCCAGGTCGACCGTCTGGACATCCTGCAGAGCGTAGACGACAAGGCGATGGAGTATTTCAAATCGTTGCCGATCACCGATGTGGATAACACCACGCTTGCGCAGCGCGCGAAGGCGTTGCAGAAAATCGGCGATGTGCGCATGAGTCAGAGCCGGCTGTCCGATGCAATGGATGCGTTTGAGCAGGCGCTGCGACTGAACCAGCATCTGGTTGAATTGTCGCCGCGCGATCCCGCCCGGCATAACGCCTACGGCGAAAACCTGCTGTGGGTCGGCTTCAACTACTGGAACCAGGGCAAGCTCGATCGCGCTGAAGACTCGTTCAATCAGGCCGCGGACGCGCTGCAACGAGCTGCTGCGCTTGCACCTTCCGACAATGACATTCAACACAACCTCGACAATGTCTACAACAATTTGGGCAATGTCGCCGCGGCGCGCGGCGAGCTGACGTCTGCATCCGCTGTCTTCAGCAAGGATCTCGCGCTCGATCAGCACATGGCGAAAGTACGACCCAACGACATTCTCTGGCAGCAAGGGCTCAGCTACGCCTACGGAAATCTGGGCAATATCGCTTTGGCGAGAGGACTCCTGGATGTCGCCGTCGCGAATTATCTCAAGCAACAACAACTGATGGCCGAGGTGGTCGCCCAGCATCCGGATAATCGGCAGATGCACGCCCAACTTATGGAGGACAACGGCATTCTCGCGCGCGCGCTGGCATTTGCCGGGCGGATGCAAGACGGTGTGGCGTACGCGAGGTCGGCGGTAAAGATCGGAGAAGCCTTTTCAAGTTCGACCCCAGTCATAACGACTGGCTAGATGATTATGCTTACTACAACAGGTTGCTGGGGCAGTTGCTGCTGGAACAAGGCGATGCGCAAGCCGCCGGCAAGCCGATCGCTACGGCGCTGGCGACGGAAACGAAGTTGGTCGCCAAGGATCCCGCCAATGCGGGATGGAGAAGTAATCTGACCGAAGCACAACTCGAAGCGGCGCGGCTCGCACGCCTGCGCAAGCAACGCGATAGCGCAAAGCAACTGGCGCTGCAGGCCGACGCAACCATTCAGAAGCTGCTTGCTGCCAATTCGCCGAAAGCTGCCACGCTCCGCATCAAGGCTGCGATTGAAATCCTGCTTGGACAGCTTGCAGCCGATTCCGGCGATCTCGACGCCGCGATGAAATACCGGCGCCAGGCACTGATGCGCATGCAGCCGCTGGCTTCACACTCGACCGACCCGCGCACCCTCTCGATCTGGGTCGATGCGCTGCTTGCAACCGGCGACAAGGGGCAAGCGCAGCCCACCATCGAGACGTTGCGGAAGATGGGCTATCGACTATCGGGTTTCGTTGCCCGATTGCGTAATCAAGGCATAGACTATCCGGTGAACGCGGAGGTCGACCGGCGCATCGCGCAGATCATGAAACCGGTTGCCGCAGCCGCGGCGACTCCCGTCAGCCCCGATCCTGTCGACCGGGCATCCCTGCAAGACCCAAGGAGAAAGCCATGACTGCCCTGCCTGAATACGCCGATTTTCGAGTTACCGTCATCCTGGCGGACGACGGGAAGGTCACCTGCCAGCCAAACGAGTTGGCTATCCCCAGCCATACGATCGCGACGATCACATGGGTTCCCGCTGCGGATAATTTCAAATTCAAGGGATTTCGCTGGTGCCACGACCACAAGTTTTTGTCGCAAGATTCGATTGTCCATGACCGCTGTGTGATTTCCAGCGTGCGCAACACGGCTGGAGAAGGCAACCCTCTTGGTCAACACCGTTACCGCTTGACAGTCAAGTCGAACCACGATGGCAAGGAGCGCTCCACGCCGCAATGCCCCGGCCCCAAGGATGAAGGCAACGGGCAGCCCAAGATCCACAATCAGTAGACAGCCGCTGTTCGCTGCGCAGGTGAACGTCAGCGAACCGCTGTGGACGATCGGCTCAGGCCAGCGCTGGCGTAGTCGCAGTCTGCAATCGCCCGCGCAGCGAGTTGCTCATTACCCGCGTGATCTGCACATCGACGAATTGGCCAATTAGATCCGGGCCGATCAGGTTGGCCGGCGCGGCAAAATTGACGTAGCGCATGTTTTCGGTGCGCCCGGTCATCTCGTGCGGGTTCTTCTTGCTCGGCCCTTCGACGAGCACGGATTGCACCGTGCCGATCATCGCCCCGGAGATGCGCTTGGCGTTCTCGGTGATCGTGTTCTGCAGGCGCGCCAGACGTTCGAGCTTTATCGCATGCGGCGTGTCGTCGGCCAGATTCGCCGCCGGCGTGCCGGGACGCGGGCAGAAGATGAAGCTGAAGAACTCTGGTCGAAGCCGACTTCGTCGATCAGCTTCATCGTCTGCTCGAAATCTGCCTCGGTCTCGCCGGGGAAGCCGACGATGAAGTCGCGAGGAGACGCAGATGTCCGGGCCGCACCGCGCGCAGCTTGCGGATGATCGTGCTTGTATTCCAGCGCCGTGTAGCCGCGCTTCATTGCCGCCAGCATGCGGTCGGAGCCGGACTGCACCGGAAGATGCAGGTGATTGACGAGCTTGCGGCACGCTTCGCGTAGGCGTCGATCAGGCGCTGGGTGAATTCCAGCGGGTGCGAGGTGGTGTAGCGGATGCGCTCGATGCCCTGCACCTTGCGCGATGGCGTCAAGCAGTACCGCGAAATCGGCGCTCGCCGCCGTCGCCGTGGCGCCGCGGTAGGCGTTGACGTTCTGGCCGAGCAGAGTCACTTCGCGCACGCCCTGTGCGGCGAGCGCCGCACTTCCGCCATCACGTCGTCGAGCGGACGGCTGACTTCCTCGCCGCGCGTATACGGCACGACGCAGAAACGTGCAGTACTTGCTAGCAGCCTTCCATGATCGACACGAAGGCCGTGGCGCCTTCGGCGCGCGGCTGCGGCAGATGGTCGAACTTCTCGATCTCGGGAAAGGAGATGTCCACCTGCGGCGCGCCTGTGCGCGCGGCGCGCTCCAGCATCTGCGGCAGGCGGTGCAGCGTCTGCGGGCCGAACACCAGGTCCACGTAGGGCGCGCGCTTGACGATCGCCGTCGCCTTCCTGGCTGGCGACGCAGCCGCCGACGCCGATCATGCAGCCGGGGATTGGCCTGCTTCAGCTGCTTGCCAGCGGCCGAGGTCGGGAAAACACTTTCTCCTGCGCCTTCTCGCGCACCGAGCAGGTATTGAACAGGATGACGTCGGCCTCGGCTTCGGTCTGTCGGTCGGTTCCAGGCCGTCGGCGCCGCCAGCACGTCGGCCATCTTGTCCGAGTCGTACTCGTTCATCTGGCAGCCGAAGGTCTTGATATAGAGTTTTTGGGGGGCGGGCTTGCCGGGCATGGCGCGAAGCGGGTGCGGAAAACACGTATTTTAAGCCGGTACGACGCCTGGCGCCATGAAAATCCCGTGTCGGTAGCGCGTTGGCACTTGGCAAATGGCCGCTTCTGCCGGAAACTTGGCCGGATTGACTGGCCGGCGCGATGAGATTGCTTTTTTCCACAATGCGTATTTTGTGCGCCTTGCCGCTGTGCGCGCTGGCGCTTGCGGGCGCCGTTGCGCCAGCGGCGGCCGTGGCGGGTAGTGTGTACCAGTGCGAAGGACCGAACGGCCAGATCGCATTCACCAACCGGCCTGGCACGTTCAGTCATTGCCACGCCGTGGCCACCTATGCCAACAAGAAAGCGGCGCCTGCGGCGACCGACGCCGGCAAACCGCAAGCCGAATACCGCTCTGAGCCAGCGCAGGCGAATACTGGCGCAGGCGCTGCTGCGTCGGCGCAAGCGGATGTGACCGGCGATCTGTTCCAGGTGCATCGCGGTGCCGTGTACAAGGTGGTCAGGGCCGATGGCATCACCGAATACACCAATATCCGGCCGCGCACGGGCGCTTCGTATCGCGTGTTGTTCACGTACATGGCCACGTGCTACGCCTGCAACGTGCATTCGAGCATCAACTGGGCGTCCACGCCGCTGAATCTGGATGCCTACACCTCTGCAATCGCGTCTGCGGCACGGGAGTACGGCGTCGATCCGACCCTGCTGCGCGCAGTGATCCATGCCGAATCGGCGTTCAATCGCTATGCGGTGTCGGACATGGGCGCGCAGGGGTTGATGCAATTGATGCCCGGAACGGCGTCGGATCTCGGCGTGGGCGATCCGTTCGATCCGACGCAGAACATCCGCGGCGGCGCGGCGTATCTGGCGGCGTTGCTCAAGCAGTTCAACGGCGACGAGCGTCTGGCCACGGCTGCCTACAACGCCGGGCCGCAGAACGTGCAGAAGTACAACGGTGTGCCGCCGTTCGACGAAACCAGGGTCTACGTCCAGCGCGTGGCCACGCTGCACAAGCGCTATCGTGAAGCATCGCCGTCGACAGTTGCCGTCGCGGCACCTGTTGCTGCACCCAAATCGTAGCCGGCTCGCGCCGCTGCGTTGATCAAGCCGGAGCCAGCGTGTCGGAGTTGACGACACGGTTGCGGCCCTTTTCCTTGGCCCGGTAAAGTGCTGTATCCGCGCGCTGGATCAGATCGGCGAGTGCACGATCGCCTGGCAGCATTTGCGCGACGCCGATGCTCACCGTCATGCGTGTTTGCGCGGGTAGCGCGGCCACTTCCAGAGTCTCCACGCGTCGGCGCAGACGCTCGGCCACATCTACGGCGTGATCGTGCGTGGTGCCGGGCAGGATGGCGAGAAATTCCTCGCCGCCGATGCGCCCGAGCTGGTCGCCTTCGCGCAGGGTGTCGGCGCAGGCGCGCGCGATCTCGCGCAATACCCGATCGCCGGTTGGGTGACCGAAGCTGTCGTTGATGCGCTTGAACTCGTCGATGTCAATGGCAAGCACGGTGAGTGGCTCATGTCGCGCGTGCGCGCGGCGGATGGCGGCGCTGGCGAATTGTTGCACGCCACGCAGATTGGCGACACTTGTGAGCGCATCCAGAGACGCCATCCGCTTCCAGTTGCGCAGACGCGCGAGTTGGCGGATGGTCAGCAGTGACAGCACGCCGAGCAGGGTCGCCAGCAATCCCATCGCCACCTGTTGCCAGCTGCGCACCCGCTGCAGGACTTCGACCTGACGGTTCTTCATCGCCCGATCGGCCTTCAGACGCAGGTTTTCCATTCTGGCGCGGTCGCTGCCGAATTGTTCGCGCAACATTTGCGCCTGCTGATTGGCGCGTTCCTTGGCGACGGAATCGTGCGCGATCAGATAGCGTTTGTACGCAACGAGCGCGCTGCCAGCCTGACCTGCGGCTTCCAGCGTTTGCGCCTTGGCTCGATAGAGCATTTCCTGATAGCGCTGATTGCGGCTTGCCGTGAACGCGTTTTCAGCGACGGCGAATTCCTCCAGCGCCTTTTGCGGCTGGCCCAGTCCGGCAAGTGCCTGGCCACGTTCGAACGCGACCATGCCGCTGTTGGCGTGGTCGCCGGCGGCGGCGAACTCAGCGGCGGCCTTTTGCAATTCATCCAACGCTTCTGCGTTGCGGTGCAGGTCGGTCAATACCGAGGCAATGGCAAGATGGGCCGCAGCGACGCTGCCGCGATTGCCGGTATCAATGGCCAGTTCCAGCGCGTGCCGCTGGGTGGCGAGTGCGGCGTCGTACTGTCCGGTTTCCTGATCCACATAGCCCAGCTGCAGGGTGGAAATGTACAGCGATTCGTTGTCGCCGACGTGTTTTTCGTGAGCGGCTGCCTGATGCAGATATTCGCGTGCCTTGTCCGGATAGCCCAAGCGCCGGTAGGTGAGGCCAATTTTCTGCAAGGTCTGGCTGGCGGCTTCGTTCAGTTCCCCTTGGCTGAAAAGTTGCCGGCTTCGAGCAAATCAGCAAGCGATTTGCCGTAGATGCCGAGCAGCGAATACATGCCGCCGCGTGCTTCCAGGCCTGCGGCAAGCATCGCATCGTCGCCGGAACTGCGTGCCAGTTCGATGCCGCGCTCGAAGTCGGCCAGCGCGTCGCGCGGTGTCTTCAGGCTCTCCAGATAGCCGCCGCGGCAGTAATAGAAGCGGATTGCGGCGGCATGGTCGTGCGCGGCGAGCGCTTCGGCCAGCTTGGCATCGGCGAAGTCGTAGCCTTGCTGTGGAGTGTTGATGAAATCCAGGCCGCAGCGCAGGGTGTCGAGCAGGCGCGTGCGGTGCGCATCGCCCGGCGGCAGCAGTTGCTGCAATTCGTCACGATCTTGCGCTGCCAGGCGACACTGAGCGCGATCAGATCGCCCACGTCCAGGCGTTTGAACAAGGTATCGAAGTCGGCGACCGACGGCATCGTTGCGACGGCAGCTGGTGCGGTCGGTGGCGCAGCCATGGCCACCGTGGCGGAGCACGCGAGCGCCGCGATCAGGAGCGCACGCTCCAGGCGGTTGGATCGATGGGCGAACAGTTCCGCATTGTGCCCCCTGTGGCGCGGCCAGTTTAACCGCTCGTCTGCCGTTGTGGGCGTTCCTGCAGGACAGCAGTCAGGGTAAACGGGGTGCCGTTGCGTTCTCCGGACAATTGCACCTTGGTGCCCGGGGCAAGATTCGCTTCGCGGTTGCGCAGATCGAGCTGGTCGGCAATGGGTTTGCCGTCCAGGCTCAGCAACACGTCGCCTGGTTTGAGTCCAGCCAGTGCGGCCGGACCTTTGTCGTAAACGCCGATCACTGCCACGCCGCGCGGGACGCCGGCGCTGCGCAGCGCGGCAATGTCGGCGTACTCAGCGCCGAGCCAGCCGCGGATTACGCGCCCGTGTGCGACGATCTGGTCGAGCACCGCCTTGGCGGTACCGACCGGAATGGCGAAGCCGATGCCGATGCTGCCGCCGGATGGCGAAAGAATGTCCGAATTGATGCCGATCAGTTCGCCATTGGCATTGACCAGAGCGCCGCCGGAATTGCCCGGGTTGATCGCCGCGTCGGTCTGGATGAAATCCTCGTAGGTGGACGAGGTTCGACTGCGGCCGAGCGCGCTGACGATGCCCATGGTCACCGTGCGACCGAGTCCGAACGGATTGCCGATCGCGAGCACCACATCGCCGACGTTGATCTGCGCCTTGTCGGCGATGGCGATGCTCGGCAGGTTGGCGGCGTCGATCTTGAGCACGGCCAGATCCGTTTCGGCATCGCTGCCGATCACGCTCGCGCCGGTGCTGCGGCCGTCGTACAGCACGATCTGGATTTCCTGCGCGCCCTGGACCACGTGATTGTTGGTGAGCATGTAGCCGTCTGCGCTGACGATTACGCCCGAACCAAGGCTTTGCTCGCGGCGCTTGAGTGGCGGCCCGATGATGATGCCGGGAAACATGCGTTGCAGTACGGGATTGGCCGGACGCAGCACCTGCGGGCCGGTGCTGACCACCTTGTTCGCGTAGATGCTCACTACCGCCGGTGCGGCACGTACCACGGCGGCGGCATAGGATGCGGTGACTACGTTTTTGCCCGTCGCGTCCGCGTCGGCAGCGCTATGCTCCGGCGCGCTTTGCGCGACCGATGGCGGTGTGATTGCCGGTGCAACTGCCGTTGCGCCGAAATGCCGGCGCACGCGCTCGGTAAGTTGCGGCGAGACCACGCTGGCCAGAAACGCGGCGGCAAGGCCCAAGGTGATGAACTGGCCGAGAAAAAGCACAAAGCGGTAAATGCTGCGCATGCGCGTGGCAATGATGGACGATGGGGGGATGCGTTCGCTAAACTAGCATGCTTTGGGGGGCTCCGCTGCGCGATCCCCGCCGTTGCAAAACCTGGATTGAATCATCGGAGTGCCGGATGGCCAATGAAGTCGTGGATCCCGGACGCCGCCGCTTCCTCACTGCGACAACCTCGGTCGTCGGTGCGGTGGGCGTCGCCTGTGCGGCAGTGCCGTTCATCAAGAGTTGGGAGCCGAGTGCCCGCGCCAAGGCGCTGGGCGGTCCCGTGGACCGACATCAGCAAGATCGAGCCGGGCGCCCAGATCAAAGCCAAATGGCGCGGCAAGCCCACCTGGGTGGTGCAGCGCGGCGCAGCCGCCATGGCCGGCCTCGCCAAGCTGGATGACCGCCTACGCGATCCGGCATTCCAAGGAAGACCAGCAGCCGGCCTACTGCAAGAACGAATACCGCTCCATCAAGCCCGAGCTGTTCGTGGTGGTGGGCATCTGCACCCATCTCGGCTGCTCGCCGCTCTATACAAGCCGCAGCCCGCCGACCCGACGGTGAGCATGGACTGGCCGGGCGGCTTCTTCTGCCCCTGCCACGGCTCCAAGTACGACCTGGCCGGGCGTGTGTTCAAGGGTGTGCCGGCACCGCTCAACCTGCAGGTGCCGCCGTACAAGTTTGTTTCCGACGCGGTGATCCGCGTGGGTGAAGATCAAGGGGCTGCGTGATGGCTAACGAAACGGAAAAGCGCGACCTGATCGACGTGATCGGCGGCTGGCTGGCCGGTCTGCGTGACTGGATCGACGAACGCTTCCCCATGACCGAGTTCTGGCAGAAGCATGTCTCCCAGTACTACGCGCCCAAGAACTTCAACTTCTGGTACTTCTTCGGTTCCATCGCCCTGCTGATGCTGGTGAACCAGATCGTCACCGGCATCTTCCTCGCCATGAACTACAAGCCCGATGCGACGCCAGGCGCTTCGCCTCGGTCGAGTACATCATGCGCGACGTGAACTGGGGCTGGCTGATCCGCTACATGCACTCGGTCGGCGCCTCCATGTTCTTCGTGGTGGTGTACCTGCACATGTTCCGCGGCGTCATGTACGGTTCCTACAAGAAGCCGCGCGAACTGCTGTGGATATTCGGCGTGCTCATCTACCTGGCGCTGATGGCCGAAGCCTTCATGGGCTATCTGCTGCCCTGGGGCCAGATGTCCTACTGGGGCGCGCAGGTGATCATCTCGCTGTTCGGCGCCATCCCCGGCATCGGCGACGGCCTGGCCCAGTGGATACGCGGCGACTTCAACATCTCCGACATCACGCTGAACCGCTTCTTCGCCCTGCACGTGGCGGCGGTGCCGCTGGTGCTGATCGGCTCGTGGTGTTCCATCTGGTCGCGCTGCACGAGGTCGGCTCCAACAACCCGGACGGCGTGGAGATCAAGAAGAAGAAGGATTCGCGGACGGCATACCGCTGGATGGCATCCCCTTCCATCCGTACTACACCATCAAGGATCTGTCGGCGTGACGGTTTCGTTCCTGCTGTTCTGCGCGTCATCGTGTTCTTCGCGCCGGCCTTGCACGGCTTGTTCCTGGAGCCGGCCAACTTCGAGCCGGCCAACGCGCTCAAGACCCCGGCCGACATCCATCCGCTGTGGTACTTCGGGCCGTTCTACGCGATCCTGCGCTCCATCCCGACAAGCTGACGGGCGTGCTCGCCATGGGTCGGCGATCTTCATGCTGTTCCTGCTGCCGTGGCTGGATCGCAACCCGGTCAAGTCCATCCGCTACCGCGGCACGAGCTACAAGATCGGACTGGGCTTGTTTGCGTTGTCGTTCTTGATGCTCGGTGCGGTTGGCGCCGGACTGACTACCGAATACATCCCGGTATGGTTCGGCGCCAACGCCGACGTGACCACGATCGAGAACGCGTTCGGCCGCTTCTGGCTGTTCGTGTATCTGGCTTCGTTCGTGGCCTTGTGGATATACACCCGCTTCGGCCTGGAAAAGACCAAGCCGGTGCCGGAACGGGTAAACGCACATTGAAGCGCCTTGCCTGCGCCTGAAAGCGGTCGCTCGCGGTCGCCCTTTCCATAAAAGCGGACTTTGCCAATGCGATGATCCGAATCTTCCAATCCGTGGCCCTGGGGCTGGCGCTGATCGCGATGGCGAGTGTTGCGTTCGCCGAAGAAGGTGGCCTGGAATCGGCGGGAACGCGGGTGCAGAACATCGCTCCGCTGCAGCGCGGCGCGCGCACCTTCTTCAACTACTGCGCAGGTTGCCATTCGCTGCAGTACATGCGCTTTTCGCGCATCGCGCAGGATCTGCAACTGAGCGACGAGCAGGTGCTCAAGAATTTTGCCGCTGCCGACGCCAAGATCGGCGATTTGGCCATGTCCAATATGCCCGACGACCACGCCGAAACCTGGTTCGGCAAGGCACCGCCGGATCTGTCCCTGGAAGCGCGCGCCAAAGGGCCGGACTGGATCTATACCTACCTCAAATCGTTCTATCTCGATCCGTCGCGTCCGGTCGGCTGGAACAACACGCTGTTCCCGAATGTGTCGATGCCGTTCCCGCTGTGGGAACTGCAGGGCTTGCAGAAAGCGGTCTATGCGCCGGCCAAGCCTGGCGAGGAGCCACAGGTAGAACGGCTGGAACTGGCCAGCCCGGGCACGCTCTGGCCCGGTCAATATGACGATACCGTGCGCGATCTGACTGCATTTTTGCAGTACGTGGGGGAACCGGCAGCGTTGCAGCGCGAGTCGATGGGCGTGTGGGTGGTGCTGTATCTGGCCTTCTTCACGTTTCTGGCGTGGCTGCTCAAGCACGAATTCTGGAAAGACGTGCACTGAAAACCCCTTCGAGCCGGGGCTAGGCGATCGCGGCGCCCGGGTGTACATTCGGGCGAGGCGCCGAAGGGGAATCCGCCGATGTCGATCTTGCCCGTGGGGACGTGAGGGACCGTGTCATGGTGTTGACTCAACGATCGCGCACCATTCTGACCCTGTATTCGGCCAACGACGAGGTGCATTGCCATCGCGTGCGCCTGGTCCTGGCAGCCAAAGGCGTGGTCCACGATCTGGTGCCGGTGTCGGTCAAGAATCCTCCGGAAGACCTGCTCGATCTGAATCCCTACAACTCGGTGCCGACTTTGGTCGACCGCGATCTGGTTCTGTACGACACCAGCGTGATCTGCGAATACCTGGACGAACGTTATCCGCATCCGCCGTTGATGCCGGTGGATCCGCTTTCGCGTGCGCG
>CAWIGS010000006.1:0-52832 GCA_963835805.1 uncultured Gammaproteobacteria bacterium | reverse complement strand
CGCCCGCACCTGATCCAGCAGCCGCGGCGCACCGCGCCGCTCCCCTACTTGCCTTGTTCCCAACCGAGTGCAAAGATTCCATCGTCGGCCCTCACCCCGCAATTTGAACACCGCAAGATTAGGCCGCAGGATTAGGCCACTTCGACAGGCGCAAGCCGTGGTAATTGTACCAATTTTCTGAAAGATTGTCCGGCTCAGCCGCCCAAAAGCGGCGGGTCTACATTCCGTTTTTCAACCGAATTGAAGTTATGCCCCAGCAAATGCTGCGCCAATTTCCTCCCGAGACTTTCGCTCTTCTATTTCCGTTGGCGTTTGCGGCTTTCTGGTGCTTCATAAGCCTGCTATTCGGGTTCGTTAGTGGCTGGCGTCGGCTGAGCCTCTCATATGGCACAGACAGACCGCCAACTGGTGAGGCGTTTACTTGGCAAGTCGGTACTATCGGCCTCGTAAGTTATAACCGTTGCCTCACATTCACGTCGCTCGAGAGGGGTTATTTCTTTCCGTCGTTTGGCTCTTTCGCCTAGGGCACAGGCCTTTGCTTGTCCCGTGGAGCGCCATTCACAATGAAACGCCAACACAAATTCTCTGGTTCAACCTCACTCGTTTCCAAATTGGCAGCCCTTCAATCGCGAGTCTGCGGCTTCCCACGCGTGTGTTTGAAGCACGGTCCGCTGTGGCATAACTATTCGTTCAAGCGGACGGCTGCGGGTTGGTTGCGGTAGCATGTTGTGCATGGCGGCAGCCGCCGCTTAACTCAGGCGTTAGGCGTCAACGAATGCAGTCCGTCGTCGCTGGTCACATGAAGAATTCGAATCCATGTCTTGGCATGACTGCCATGTCCATGCCCTTCGAGTTATTCTCAGTTCTGAAACACGGCAATGGTGAACTTGAGTTAGACCTCGACTACATCCTTGAGTGGCAGCCCGACGGAGAGAGCTTTTCCTTTTCTTGCTTGTCCCAGTTACGCTGCGGTTTCACGAGGTATTTGGTCTTCGCGTCACCCTAGATCGGGCAACTCCAACAGCAGGTATGTGTCCTTTCTCTCTAAGCGGTGTAGAGAGGGCGCACGGAAGATCGAGGTCGCGACATTGCAACGCTTTGGCGTCTTCCGCTCAATTGGCCTACAGGTTCAATAGAGTTTGAGGCCGAGAGCTTCACTCAAGTGGCGTGGGGCCGCGAAGTGGCCTCGCCAAATCAGGTTCTGACCCCGACAAGCGCTGTCTTACCCTTCAATCGAGAGGACAAACACCGGCAAGTGGTGTTTGCCTCTCATCTCAAACGTTAGCCCCCCGTATCCAATAGGTAGGTGCATCGTGACAAAGATCCTCTTCCGTAATCTGAGCACCGCGCACGGAATCGCTGGGCTTGTTACTCTTTCTGTGGTCATTTACCTCGCAAGTAAGGGCGGAATCGCTGCGCTTAGCCCTGGGTCATTCAAAACCGTAGGTTTAGTGGTGGCACGTTAACGATTGGCCTTACCGCTTGCGCGGTAGCCGCTTGGAGCGCCCTAGCATTGCAGTACTCTTTGCTTGGTTCGCGGTTCTCGCCTATATCATTACTCCCGTGGCTCAAAGCGTTCTGCAATCTGGTACTGGCACGTTCGACGGTCTGCTCCCAAACTTCTATTACAGCGCCGCAATTCGGGTTGAGCCGCTTTGGTGCTTACACTTCTATGGTGGCTGTCGCAGACGGGGCTAACTATTCGCTCAAGCGGACCGCTGGTGTCGGCACGGTGTAACTCAACCTCATCGCGGCAGCGGCCGCTTAGCTCAAGCGTTAGCCCGCACATGACGTTACTTCGTTTAGTGGCGGTGATCGGAGCATGTTGTGTAGCTGTGAGTTGCAGTGGTTCTCTCACAACTCACGGCTCTGCCGCGCAGGCATCTTGCGCAATTACCGGTGCGGGGCGAAGGAGGCGCGAGGCGTTCGGCTTGAACTACCCGCGGATGCCGAAGGGCAGTCGTATGATGAGAACGATTACTATGCTTCCCTGCTCACCCCCCCAGGGCGCCATGACACGCCTCATTTTGCTCCCCACGGCGGCCTCACGGAGTTCATGAACAGGGCGATCGTTGTTGCTCGCTTGATGTCACAAGCTATGCATCGCCAAGTGTGTGTGGGCAAGTACATGTACTACGGAGCCATGGCAGACATTTCGCGTGTTGAATCACCCGACAAGATATCCTCTGTTCAAGTGACCCATTGAACCCGATGGTCTTAGTGAAAGCGAAGCACTAAGGATCATCGCTAGACCCTCACTAGTTGGGAGCATTAGCGAGCGTGCGGGCTAACTATTCGGTCAAGTGGACCGCTGCGGTGGGTCCACGGTAATCTGACACGCACTGTGGCAGCGGCCACTTACCTCAAGCGTTAGGCGGCTCAACAACTTTGTGGCTACTGAAGAGTTTCTTGTTATGGACGATTGCTGAAAGTTCACAAGCATTGACGGCTACATTGCCTCGGCTCCAGCTCACGTGCGAGACGCCTTGCAAGAAATCAGGCGGTTGTAAAAGCACGAGTCCCCGCAGCAACAGAAAACTGATCAGCTATCCAGGCGCCGGCCCTTCCAGACTCGGCAGCGTCTTTTTTCTCTTGTCGCCGCTTTCAAGAAGCACATTGGCGTCTACCCACCTGTGAAGGGTGACAAGGATCTCCGGAACGCGCTGCTTCAATACCGGGGCGAGAAGGGCAACTTAACTTTTTCCCTCGATGAGCCGATGCCTTACGATCTTATTGGCAGGGTCGCGTCAGCATTGTCACGTGAGCACTCCAAGTAGGCCAGAGCCGCCTAACAACTCGGTCAAGCGGACCGCGTTCCGCGGCCGCTTACCTCGGGTGTTAGACCGCTATTGCTGTTGTCTTATCATTCGTGTATGGCCTTGGTTTCTCTCGTATTGTGCGGCGCCGGCCTTATCGGCTGTGCTACGCTACCTCGTGGCGCGTGCAAATCCTTGCGAGTTAGGGGTGACTCCATCCGGGCTGCGTTCGAGTTCCTTCACATCCCGATGAAAGAACGTAGCCCCATCAACCAGAGGTCATCCCAGCAAAAGATGGCTGGGAGGTTATCCTCTACAAAGATCTGGCACCGCCAGATTCGGAGCCTTATGTCATCGTCCCAACTTGTGGGTTGCCGTACCACGCTCCCTATCATTAACCGAACAATGGCGTCTAACTATTCGCTCAAGCGGACGGCTGTGGGTCGGTTGCAGTAACCGTGGGTAGACATCGCGGCAGCCGCCGCTTAGCTCAAGCGTTAGGGCCCACCCAGGATGAAGGTGCTCAAGGCCATAGGGATGACGACGGGTCCCTCTTGCCCGGTGCATCGCTGGCGGATTCGCTGTTCTATACACGACAATTTTGCTTGGTAAAGCTTCTTACTGGTGCTTTTTCTCTTTAGAGCAAGTACTGATGTAGGTAATTTTTTTTGCATTTTTTTCTTGGTGCGGTGTTGGCTTTGATCGCAGCTCCATTTGCCGGGCGCTCTAGCCGTCATCGGTGTTGAGCATATGACAAAGCTCTGGTCTATGCCCCGCGCGCGATAAAATGCGTAGCCATAGGTGGGCCCTAGCCCCCGCTCAAGCGGACGCCCCCGTGCCGGTTGCGGTAAGCTGAAAGGTGATGCGGCAGCCGCCGCTTAAGCTCAAGCGTTAGGCCTGCAACAGAGTACTCAGTAACCTGCAAACCAAAGGAGCACAATCATGTTCGTTGCAAAAGGTGTTTTTTGTACATCGTCGTCGCCACCTTTCTTGTCACATTTTCGGCTAATCAGCCTTGCTCTTGGGTGAGATGCCACCCAAGAGCAAGGCTATAGCCGAAAATGTGACAAGAAAGGTGGCGACGACGATGTACGAAACACCTTTTGCAACGAACATGATTGTGCTCCTTTGGTTTGCAGGTTACTGAGTACTCTGTTGCAGGCCTAACGCTTGAGCTAAGCGGCGGCTGCCGCATCACCTTTCAGCTTACCGCAACCGGCACGCAGCCGTCCGCTTGAGCGAATTGTTAGGGCCCACCTATGGCTACGCATTATCGCGCGCGGGGCTTAGACCAGAGCTTTGTCATATGCTCAACACCGATGACGGCTAGAGCGCCGGCAAATGGAGCTGCGATCAAAGCCAACACCGCACCAAGAAAAAAATAAAGGATGCCGCCGTTACCTACATCGTACTTGCTCTGCGACTGCGCTTGCGCCAGTAGGAGACTACCAAGCAAAATTGTCGTGTATAGAACAGCGAATCCGCCAGCGAATGCACCGGCCAAGAATACCGTCGTCATCCCTATGGCCTTGAGCACCTTCATCCTGGGTGGGCCCTAACGCTTGAGCTAAGCGGCGGCTGCCGCGATGTCTACCAGGTTACTGCAACCGACCCACAGCCGTCCGCTTGAGCGAATAGTTAGACGCCATTGTTCGGTTAATGATAGGGAGCGTGGTACGGCAACCCACAAGTTGGGACGATGACATAAGGCTCCGAATCTGGCGGTGCCAAATCTTTGTAGAGGATAACCTCCCAGCCATCTTTTGCTGGGATGACCTCTGGTTGATAGGCGTTACGTTCTTTCATCGGGATGTGAAGGAACTCGAACGCAGCCGGGATAGAGTCGCCCTTAACTCGCAAGGATTTGCACGCGCCACGAGGTAGCGTAGCACAGCCGATAAGGCCGGCGGGCAGCAATACAAGAAGAAACCAAGGCCATACACGATTCATAAGACAACAGCAATGGCGTCTAACGCCCGAGGTAAGCGGCCGCGGAACGCGGTCCGCTTGACCGAGTTGTTAGGCGGCTTATCGCCTACTTGGAGTGCTCACGTGACAATGCTGACGCGACCCTGCCAATAAGATCGTAAGGCATCGGCTCATCGAGAGGGAATTTTAAGTTGCCCTTCTCGCCCCGGTATTGAAGCAGCGCGTTCCGGAGATCCTTGTCACCCTTCACGGGTGGGTAGACGCCAATGTGCTTCTTGAAAGCGGCGAAGTAAAAAAAGACCTTGCCGAGTCTGAAGGCAGGCACCTGATAGCTGATGGTTTCTGTTGCTGCAGGGACTCGTGCTTTTACGACCCGCCTGATTTCTTGCAAGGCGTCTCGCACGTGAGCTGGAGCCGAGGCAATGTAGCCGTCAATGCTTGTGAACTTTTGGCGATCATTCATGACGAAACTCTTCAGTAGCCACAAAGTTGTTGAGCCGCCTAACGCTTGAGGTAAGTGGCCGCTGCCACGATGCGTATGAAGATACCGCGGACCCACCGCAGCGGTCCACTTGACCGAATAGTTAGCCCGCACGCTCGCTAATGCTCCCAACTAGTGACTATGCTAGCGATGATCCTTAGTGCTTCGCTTTCACTAAGACCATCGGGTTCAATGGTCACTTGAACAGAGGATATCTTGTCGGGTGATTCAACACGCGAAATGTCTGCCATGGCTCCGTAGTACATGTACTTGCCCACACACACTTGGCGATGCATAGCTTTGTCGTCAAGCGAGCAACAACGATCGCCCTTCATGAACTCCGTGAGGCCACCGTTGCCGTAGACAAAATGAGCGTGCCATCGCGCTCCAGTCCAAGTTGGGCGGGAAGCATAGTAATCGTCTGAGTCGTACGACGGCCCTTTTGCATCCGCCGGTAGTTCAAGCCGAACGCCTCGCGCCTCCTTTTTCTCGAGCAACCGCCCCGCACCGGTAATTGCGCAAGATGCCTGCGCGGCAGAGCCGTGAGTTGTGAGAGAACCACTGCAACTCACAGCTACACAACATGCTCCGATCACCGCCACTAAACGAAGTAACGTCATGTGCGGGCTAACGCTTGAGCTAAGCGGCCGCTGCCGCGATGAGGTTTAGTCTACACCGTGCCGACACGCAGCGGTCCGCTTGAGCGAATAGTTAGCCCCCGTCTGCGACAGCCACCATAGAAGTGTAAGCACCAAAGCGGCTAGAACCCGAATTGCGGCGCTGTAATAGAAGTTAGGGAGCAGACCGTCGAACGTGCCCGTACCAGATTGCAGAACGCTTTGAGCCACGGGAGTAATGATATAGGCGAGAACCGCGAACCAAGCAAAGAGTACTGCAATGCTAGGGCGCTTCCAAGCGGCTACCGCGCAAGCGGTAAGGCCAACGATCGTTAACGTGCCACCAACTAAACCTACGGTTTTGAATGACCCAGGGCTAAGCGCAGCAATTCCGCCCTTACTTGCGAGGTAAATGACCACAGAAAGAGTAACAAGCCCAGCGATTCCGTGCGCGGTGCTCAGAGTACGGAAGAGGATCTCTGTCACGATGCACCTACCTATTGGATACGGGGGGCTAACGTTTGAGATGAGAGGCAAACACCGGCTTGCCGGTGTTTGTCCTCTCGATTGAAGGGTTAGGCGGCATCTCGTTCCCCTGGGGTCAGAACCTGATTTGGCGAGGCCACTTCGCGGCCCCACGCCACTTGAGTGAAGCTCTCGGCCTCGAACTCTATTGAACCTGTAGGCCAATTGAGCGGAAGACGCCAAAGCGTTGCAATGTAGCGACCTCGATCTTCCGTGCGCCTCTCTACACCGCTTAGAGAGAAAGGACACATACCTGCTGTTGGAGTTGCCCAATCGAGGGTGACGCGAAGACCAAATACCTCGTGAAACCGCAGCGTAACTGGGACAAGCAAGAAGGAAAAGCTCTCTCCGTCGGGCTGCCACTCAAGGATGTAGTCGAGGTCTAACTCAAGTTCACCATTGCCGTGTTCGGACTCAATAACTCGAAGGGCATGGACATGGCAGTCATGCCAAGACATAGATTCGAATTCTTCATGTGACCAGCGACGCGGGTGCATTCGTTGACGCCTAACGCCTGAGTTAAGCGGCGGCTGCCGCCATGCACAACATGCTACCGCAACCAACCCGCAGCCGTCCGCTTGAACGAATAGTTATGCCACAGCGGACCGTGCTTCAAACACACGCGTGGGAAGCCGCAGACTCGCGATTGAAGGGCTGCCAATTTGGAAACGAGTGAGGTTGAACCAGAGAATTTGTGTTGGCGTTTCATTGTGAATGGCGCTCCACGGGACAAGCAAAGGCCTGTGCCCTAGGCGAAAGAGCCAAACGACGGAAAGAAATAACCCCTCTCGAGCGACGTGAATGTTGAGGCAACGGTTATAACTTACGAGGCCGATAGTACCGACTTGCCAAGTAAACGCCTCACCAGTTGGCGGTCTGTCTGTGCCATATGAGAGGCTCAGCCGACGCCAGCCACTAACGAACCCGAATAGCAGGCTTATGAAGCACCAGAAAGCCGCAAACGCCAACGGAAATAGAAGAGCGAAAGTCTCGGGAGGAATTTGGCGCAGCATTTGCTGGGGCATAACTTCAATTCGGTTGAAAAACGGAATGTAGACCCGCCGCTTTTGGCGGCTGAGCCGGACAATCTTTCAGAAAATTCCTACAAATTACCACGGCTTGCGCCTGTCGAAGTGGCCTAATCCTGCGGCCTAATCTTGCGGTGTTCAAATTGCGGGGTAGGGCCGACGATGGAATCTTTGCACTCGGTTGGGAACAAGGCAAGTGGGGAGCGGCGCGGTGCGCCGCGGCTGCTGGATCAGGTGCGGGCGCGGATGCGCCGTCTGGGAATGGCGCGGCGCAGTGAAGAGGCGTACATCGGTTGGATACGCCGCTTCATTCTCGCCAACGGCAAGCGCCATCCGCGCGACATGGGTGCAGTCGAACTGGAGCACTTTCTTACGCGGTTGGCGGTGCGCGGGAAGGTTGCAGCGTCAACACAGAATCAGGCGCTGTCGGCGATGCTGTTCTTGTACAAGCAGGTGCTCGGCATCGAATTGCCGTGGCTGGACGAGATCGATCGGGCGAAGAAGCCGCAACGTTTGCCGGTGGTGTTGACGCGTGCGGAAACACAGGCATTGCTGGCCGAAACGACGGGTGTGCATTGGTTGATGGCGAGCCTGCTCTACGGCACCGGCATGCGTTTGATGGAATGCGTGCGCTTGCGCGTTAAGGACATCGACTTCGAGCGTCGCGAGGTGATGGTTCGACAGGGCAAGGGCGGCAAGGATCGACCTACGATGTTGCCGGCGAGTCTGCTTGCGCCGCTGCGCAATCAATTGGATGAAGCACGTCGTATTCACGGCAACGATGTGCGTGCGGGATTCGGCCAGGTCTGGTTGCCCGATGCGTTGGCGCGAAAATATCGCGCCGCTGCCGTAGAGTGGGGATGGCAGTATGTGTTTCCGTCGACGCAACGCAGCGTCGATCCGCGCGATGGCCAGGTGCGGCGACAGCATGTGGACGAGTCGGGCCTGCAGCGTGCGGTGAAGTCGGCGCGATTGCGTGCCGGCATAACCAAGCCGGCAACGTGCCATACCTTGCGGCATTCGTTCGCCACGCATCTGATCGAAGACGGATACGACATCCGCACCGTGCAGGAATTGCTCGGTCACAAGGACGTGGCGACCACGCAGATCTACACCCACGTGCTCAATCGTGGCGGGCTTGGCGTGCGCAGTCCGCTGGATCGCTGACAATTCTTTCGCGCCGATGCGTAACGTACCTGTGCGGACGAGTTGTCATCGGAATTTTCATCCGCTCACAGATACTTTGTGCAGTTCCTCCCGTGGGGGGCTCTGCTTCGAACGTGTTTCTTGGTGACTTCTTGACTTCGGGCATCCTGCCCTTCGCCGCTTCGCGGCCGGCTCCGCCGTTCGCGCCGCTCCTGCGGCGCAGTGCACGGGCAAAGAAGTTACCCGGCCGGCCGCAGGACGGACGGAAGCCTTGCTTGTGAAAGCCCTACTTCAAGTTCGCCTCAAACAATTTGTATATCCGTTTGTATTCATCCAGCCACGAATCCGCGTTGACGAACGCGTGCCGGTCCAGCGGATAAATCGACATGCTGAAATCGTCCTTGTGCAGCTCGATCAGGCGTTCGTACAGACGCGCGCTGTCCTCGAACATCACGTTGTTGTCGATTACGCCGTGACAGATCAGCAGCGGGTCGCGCAGGTTCTGCGCAAACTCGATTGGCGATGAACGTCGGTAGGCCAACGGATCGTCCTGCGGCCGATTGAGGATGTCCGAGGTGTAACCGTCGTTGTACAGCTCCAGTCGCCGACCGGACGCAATGCGGCGCCGGCGGCGAACTCGCCCGGCGCGCGGAACATCGCCATCAACGTCATGAAGCCGCCGTACGAGCCACCGTAGATGCCGACGCGCTTCGGATCTGCGTTCCAGTTCTTGACCAGCCATGCCTTGCCGTCGAGCAGGTCCTCCAGTTCCGGATGGCCCATGTCGCGGTAGATCGCGGTGCGCCAGTCGCGGCCGTAGCCTGCCGACGCGCGGTAATCCATGTCGATCACGACATAGCCGTGTTGCAGCAGCAAATTGTGGAACATCTGCTCGCGGAAATAGTACGACCAGCTTTGCCGCCACGTCCTGCAGGTAGCCGGCGCCGTGCACGAAGATCACGGCCGGATGCGGCTGGATTTGTCATAGTCCGGCGGTACGTAGAACTTGGCCCAGATCGAACCCTTGAAATGGGTGGACGGCACCTGCACGAATTGCGGCGCCACCCAGTTCATCGCCTTGTACGCTGCGCTGCGCGTGTCGGTCAGCTCGCGCGGCGTGCCACTGCCGTCGGCATTGACCACGGATAACTGCGGCGGCATGTAACTGGAAGAATGCGCGATCAGCAGTTTGCCGCCGTCGTGCGCCAGCCAGAAATCGTCCATGCCCTGATACTGCGTGATGCGTTGCAGTTCACCGCCGTTCACGCCGACGCGATACACGTCGTAGGCCCAGGGCTTTTCGGCGTTGGCGCGCAGGTAAAACCAGCGACCATCGGAGGAAAGCAGCGGCCGTGACACCTCGAATTTGCCGTGCGTGAGTTGGCGTGCCTTGGCGTCGATCGGCTTGGCGTACAGCTGCGCGAAGCCGGATTCCTCCGACACGTACCACAGCGTGCGGTTGTCGTTTTCCCAGCCGAATTCGTTGAAGTTCCAGTTGATCCACGCGGCGTCGTGCAGACGCTGCTGCAGATCGGGCTTCGGATTGGCCGGGTCGAGCGTGACGAGCCAGCGATCCTTGTTGTCGATCGCGCGCAGTTGCACGGCGGCATGCGCGCCGTCGCGGGAAAACTCGATGCCGGCGATTTCCAGTGCGCGCGTCTTTTCCTTGCCCGGTTTGGCGGATTTTTCCTTGTTTTCACTTTTGATCTTTTTGCGCATCTGCCTTGAGCAATCCGGCCTTCGCGTTTTCGGCGCGGATCGCGGCCAGCACGTCGTCGTGGATGCCGGGCAGGTGGCCGACGTCGATCTTCGTCTGCGTGTGTTTGACCAGATCGAACCGCCACAGCGTCTGCGGTGCCGGCGCATTGTGGCCGGCATCGCGGCGCAGCGATTCGAATTCGGGATAACCGCTGTCGGTGACGTAGCGGATCAGCTTGGGCTGTTCGCCACGGTTGTAGGATTTGGGCACCGTTACCGCGAGCAGCCAGCGCGCGTCGGGCGAAAGTCCCGTGTCGACAAGTTTGACCTTGTCGCCGAGATAAAACGGCAGCGGCGCGCGGCTGACGTCGGCGCGTTGCAGGGCCTGCGCGTGTTTGCGCGATTCGGTCTTGTCCTTGTCCATTTTCTGCAACGTGGAAAACATCCGCAGTTGTTCGGTGCGCAGTACATCGTCTTTCGGCGCGGCATCCGGATCATCTTCGCATTTCAACACCGCCGCCGGCGCGGTCGTGCCGCCGGCGATGTCGTGCACGAACCAGTCGTCGCCGGCATGAAAGCTCAACAGCCTGCCATCGGCGGAAAACTGCGGATTCGCATTGTGCGATTCGCTGCGCGTCACCTGCAACGTTGCGCCGCTGTGCAGATCGCGCAGAAAAATATCGCCGTTGCGCACGAACGCGGCGTGCGTGCCGTCTTGCGTGTACACGGTTTGATCGCCGTCGGCGCCCGCCATCGTTGCGGCGTCGATCATCGCATCCCGGCTATCGGTCAGGTCGATGCGATGCAAGTCGAATACCGGCGAACCGCTGCGCTTGAGTTTGTAGTAGACGGATTTTCCATCGACGCTGAAATACGGCGCGCTGCCGCCGGGTTCGAATTGCTCCGGCACCTGGATCTGCCCGGCAATCCAGTCCGGATCCGCCATGATTTGTTCCAGGGTAAGCTTCTGCGTCGGTGTTGGCTGCGCCGCGGCGGCGGCGAACGTGAGCAGGGCGAGCGGCACGGCAAGGGTCAGGCGCAGCATGGCAGGCTCCGGCGAAAACGCGCAGCATAGCGGAGTGTGCCAGCATCGCAAGCCGCCGGAAGTCATGCCGCGCTGGCGATGCGAAACGGGGTCAGATACAGTTAATTTGCGAATTAACTGTATCTGACCCCGTTTGGAACCGCCATGCTTCTGCCCTGCATCGAAAAGCAAACTGCGCCGAATCCGCGCTACAGCGTGATCTGGCTGCACGGCCTGGGCGCGGACGGCAGCGATTTCGTGCCAATCGTGCCGGAACTCATCGATCCGGCGTGGCCGCCGTTGCGCTTCGTGTTTCCGCACGCGCCGGAGCGACCGATCACGATCAATGGCGGCATGTCGATGCGGGCGTGGTACGACATTTCCGGGCAGGAAATCGCGCAGCGTCAGGACGAAGCCGGCATTCGCGCTTCGATCGGCCTGCTCGAGGAACTGATCGCGCGCGAAGTCGGGCGCGGCGTCGTCAGCGAAAAACTGTTCCTCGCCGGATTCTCGCAAGGCGGCGCGATCGTGCTCAGTGGCGGCATCCGCCATGCGCAGCGCCTGGGCGGCATCATCGCGCTGTCCACGTATCTGCCGATGGCGGAAAAGACCGATGCCGAAGCAGCCGCGGCCAACCGCGCCACACCGATTTTCATGGCCCACGGCATGCTCGACCCGACCATCTCGCACGCGCTCGGCGAGATGAGTCGCGATTATCTGCAACAGCGCGGCTACGTCGTGGACTGGCACGCCTACCCGATGGCACATCAAGTCTGCGCCGAGGAGATTGCCGATTTGCGGCGCTGGCTGGGAGCACGGCTGGCGTGAGCGTATTTCCAGACTCCGTTCGCCCTGAGCGTAGCGTCAATGGCGCGAAGTCGAAGGGTCCAGCGCAATCCCGTGTTTCGACTTCGCGGAGCTTCGCTCCGCTACGCTCAACACGAACGGTTGACGATTTTCCGGCAACTTCATGTCTACCGTGAATCGCACGGACGAACATCCCCGCTGGCTGCCCGATTTCTGCAGCCTGCCGGTGCTGTTCGCGGTGATGGTGGTGGCCGAGCTGCTGGTGCTGGTCGCCGAGATTGCCCCGAACGACGAAACCCGCCCGCTGCTGCCGCGCCTGGCAACGGTGAGCGTGTTCGCGCAATGGCTGGCACTGGTGTGCGCGGTGTGCCTGTGCAAGCTGCGTCCGCAACTGGAAAAGCTTTCGCCGTGGCTCGGCGTCGCTGCCGCGTACGTGCTGATGCTGGCGGTGACGGTGATCGGCAGCGCGCTGGTGTTCGCGATCGACCAGCAGCTCGGTCTGCACCTGACTCTGCCGGCGCAATTCCAGGGCCGCTTCATCTGGCGCAGCGCGGCATTGTGCGCCCTGATCGGCGCGGCCTTGTTGCGCTATTTCTACGTGCTCGAGCAGTGGCGCGCGCGCGTGCGCGCCGAGGCCAAGGCGCGCTTCGAGGCGCTGCAGGCGCGCATTCGCCCGCACTTCCTGTTCAACAGCATGAATACCATCGCCAGTCTGATCCGCACGCGCCCCGTGGATGCCGAACGCGCGGTGGAGGACTTGTCCGATCTGTTTCGCGCCGCGCTCGGCAACGCGGCGGCGATGAGCACGTTGGGCGCCGAACTGGATCTGCTGCGGCAGTATCTGGATATCGAAAAACTGCGTCTGGGCGAGCGCTTGCGCGTGGATATCGCCGTGGACGATATGCCGCTGCAATTACCGGTACCCGCGCTGCTGCTGCAACCGCTGGCGGAAAACGCGATCTACCACGGCATCCAGCCGTTGCCGGCCGGCGGTACGGTGTCGATCCGTGGCCGCAACGAGGCCGGTGCGGTCGTGCTGGAAATCCGCAATCCGCAACCGCCCGCCGCCGCGCGCGTGGCGCCCCGGCATGGAATGGCGCTGTCCAACACGCGCTCGCGCATCGAGTACCATTTTGGCCGCCGCGGCGCGCTCGACATCGAAAGTGCCGCGGATCATTTCGTCTGCGTGTTGAGATTGCCGCATGAAAATTCTGATCGTTGACGACGAACCGCTCGCCCGCGAACGACTCACCGCGTTGCTGCGCGATTGCGCCGATGCGGACATCGTCGGAGAAGCGGGTGATGGACATGCTGCGCTGGAAGCGGTCGCGCGTCTGCATCCGGACACCGTGCTGCTCGACATCCGCATGCCGGTCATGGATGGATTGGAAACTGCGCGGCATCTGGCCGGCTTCGACAATCCGCCGGCGCTGATCTTTTGCACCGCCTACGATGAGCATGCGCTGGCCGCATTCGACACCGGCGCGGTGGATTACCTGGTCAAGCCGGCGCGTCTGCGAGCGGCTTCGCAGTGCGCTCGAACGCGCGCGGCGATTCAGCGCGGGCGACGTGGCAAAACTCGAATCCGCATCGGGTAAACAGCCGCGGCGCAGCCACCTGTGCGCGCGCGTGCGCGGCAACCTCGTGCTGGTGCCGGTGGCCGACATCCAGTATCTGCTGGCCGAGGACAAGTACGTAGTCGTGCATCACGCGCGCGGCGAGGTGCTGATCGAGGAAGCGCTGAAGTCGCTCGAAGACGAATTCGACGAGCGCTTCGTGCGCATCCATCGCAACTGTCTGGTTGCGCGCGAACGTATCGCGGGACTGGTGCGCGCCGGCGACGGCAGCATCCATGTGCAGCTGGTCGGCACCACGACAACGCTGGAAGTGAGCCGCCGCAACCTGCCGGCGTTGCGCAAGCTGGTACGCTCGTTGTGAATACGCCGCTGCGCATCGCCACCCGCCAAAGCGCGCTGGCGCTGTGGCAGGCCGAACACGTCGCCGCGCGCCTGCGTGCCGCGCATGCCGGACTGGACGTCGAATTGCTGCCGATGACCACGCGCGGCGACCGCATCATCGATCGCCCGCTCGCTGACATCGGCGGCAAGGGTCTGTTCCTGAAAGAGCTCGAAATCGCGTTGCTCGAGCACCATGCCGACATCGCCGTGCATTCATTCAAGGACGTGCCGATGCAGCTCGATGCCGGCTTCGCGATCGGTGCCGTGCTCGACCGCGCCGATCCGGCCGATGCATTCGTGTCGCCCCGTTTTGCGCGAGTGGATGCACTGCCGAAAAACGCGCGCGTCGGAACATCCTCATTACGCCGTCAGGCGCAGTTGCGCGCACTTCGGCCGGATCTGGTTGTGCTCGACTTGCGCGGCAACGTCAACACGCGCCTGGCCAAACTCGATGCTGGCGACTACGACGCAATCGTGCTTGCCTGCGCAGGGCTGGAACGTCTGGGCCTGGCCGCGCACATCCGTAGTCGCCTGGAGCCACCGGCATGGTTGCCGGCAGCGGCCCAGGGCGCAATCGCGATCGAGCATCGCGAACACGATGCGCGTGTCGCTGCGCTGCTGGCGCCGCTGCACGATGCCGACACGGCACGCTGCGTGAGCGCAGAGCGCGCAATGACCCGGCATCTGCAAGGCAGTTGCCAGGTGCCGATCGCGGCGTTCTGCATCGAAACCGAGACCGGCTTGCACCTGTCCGGGCTGGTTGGCGATGCGGCGAGCGGCAGGTTGGTACGAGCCGAAGGTGACGCTGCGCGCGATGCATCCGAGATTCTCGGCGAACAGGTTGCGCACCGCCTGCTGGCGCTCGGTGCCGGTGCGTTGCTCGGGCACTGAAAAACAACGGGTCCGAGTGGCCCATTGTATACAGTGCAAAAATGCCCTTGGGGGAGCCTCCGATCATTGTATCGACGCACATTGGAATAAATGCACTTGTGCGCATTCCGGTTCGACGCGGCTCAGCCGAACTGTGCTCGCGGTCGGTCGCCGTAATACAGCATGACGACGTGTTTGCCTTCGGCGAAAAACAGCCAGCGCTCGACGAACAGGCCGGCTGTGACGCAGAGCGCCGCGAGCGTGGCGAATACCGGCGTTGCAACAAACCAGTACGTCGCCCCCAGCGTCGCGCTCAGTGCGAACACCGCGGGGATCAGTCCGATCAACATGAGGGAAATGCATCGCAATTTCGCGGCGTGCTTGCGCGCGAGGACGAAGCCCATTTCGTGTGTGAGGTAGTTTTCTTCCGTGTGCGGTGCTTCGACGCTGCGCACCTTGCCGAAGCGGCCGAGTCCGGTGACGGATTCGGGTGTGGATGTCGGCGTTGCGGCGTCGATGTGGCGCCAGTAGAAATACTTGAGCAGGAATATAGTTGAAGCGAGCAGCACGATCGCACTCGAACACAGCCACTGCAACGCCAAATTGTTCGTCACCGGCACGATCACGCGCTTGAGATCGTCATACCCGAACCAAGCCGGCGCAGCGAAAGCAAGTAACGCTTCCAACCACACGACCCCGCCGAGTAATCCCATCAGCAAATACCCCGGCAACACGTAACGATTGTGCCAGGCCGGAATCGTTTTCAGACAAGTGTAGATTCTTGCCGTGCAGACGACGGTGATTGCCGCAAGCACGGCGAGCAGTGCGCCAAATGTCCGCAGGATGTTCGCGTTCGTGCCGCGCCACAAGCACCAGGCGAGTGCGAGGATCGGGGCGAAACTCGCGACCGAGGCCACGCCTTCGCGCGACAGCCACGACGAGCGCCATTGGCTGAATGCTCGCCAGGCGCGTTGCGGCTGTCCCAGATGCAGGGTCGAGGAAAGCAGGCCAGCGGCGACGAAGATCGCGCCGACGACGAGCGTGAGAAGCGCCGTGTTGCGTCCGATCAGCATGGGATTCAACGCAAGAAGCGCGCCGAGCAGAAACAGCAGCCCGTAGCCCGTTCCGGACATACGGTGAAGAAGATGACGGAGAAGGCGGGGCGCATCGTAGTTACGCTATCCAAGGCCGTTCGCGTTGAGCGCAGCGGAGCGCAGCTCCGCGAAGTCGAAACGCCGCACACCATGCCTGCGACCCTTCGACTCCGCGCCTGCGGCGCTACGCCCAGGGCGAATGGAAATTTCAACTGTCATGTCAAAGTCATCGCGAAAGCACCTTGTCGATCCAGCGCAGCAGCGGCGATGCGGTGGAAAAATCCATTTTTTCCTCCGGTGTGGATTTGGGCACCGTGGAAGCGCAGCCGTTACGACGCGGCCGCGGCGGCAGATACTTGTTCACCGGCTTGTAGCCCATCTCGGGCATCAGGTCGTAGCCCTCGCGTTCGGCAACGAGCCGGGACACTGCCGAATCCGGATCGCCGAGGTCGCCGAAATGCCGTGCGCGTGTGGGACAGGCCATCACGCATGCGGGCTGCCGATCGATTTCGTCGAAGGATTCGTTGTAGATGCGATCCACGCACAATGTGCACTTTTGCATCGTGCCGCGCGTTTCGCTGTACTCGCGCGCGCCGTACGGGCACGCCCACGAACACAGTTTGCAGCCGATGCACTTGTCCTCATCCACTAGCACGATGCCGTCCTCGGCGCGTTTGTAGCTGGCGCCGGTCGGGCACACGGTGACGCAGTCAGGCGTCTCGCAATGCAGACACGAGCGCGGGAAGTGCACGGTCATCGGCGGTTTGTTCTTCTCTACCGGCTCGACTTCATATGAATGCACGCGGTTGAACCACACGCCCAGCGGTTGCGCGCCGTAGGGATCGCCATCCGGCAACGGCCCGAATTGGCCGCCGTCGTTCCATTCCTTGCACGCGACCGCGCAGGCGTGGCAGCCCACGCAGATGTCCAGATCAATTACCAGGCCGAGTTTTTTCGCCGCGGGGGCCGGCAGCATTGTCATGGCGTCAGCGGCCAAAAATGCGGGATCAGCCACATCGACAGTGCACAGAAAATCAGGATCAGCGGAATGCCGACTTTCATGAAATCGATAAACCGGTAGCCGCCGGCAGCGTAGACCATCGTGTTGGTCGGATAGCCGACTGGGGTAGCGAACGAGGTCGCTGCCGCGAACGCGACCGTGATCACGAACGGCACCGGATTGGCGTGGAATGCGTGCGCAATCGAAATGGCGATCGGCGCCATCAGTACCACGGACGGATTGTGGCCCATCATCTCGGTGAGCAGGGCGGTCAGCAAATACACCATCAGCAGCGCGGCCAGCGGTCCGTGATTGCCGACCACGGACATGCCGGCATCGACTATGTGCTGCGCGAGTCCGGTCTTGTCCAGGGCGATGCCCAGCGGCAGGATCGCGCCGAGCAGGATGATGATCTTCCAATCCATGGCCTCGTACACATCCTCGAAATCGAAGCAACCGGACAGTGCCATCACCGCGCAACCGAGCACGGCGCTGACGACGATCGGCAACAGGCCGAGGCCGGCCACGGCAACCACCGCGACCAGGATCGCGATCGCCAGCGGCGCCTTGCGCCGCGAAGCGAGCGTGTCGCCGCGCTCGCTCAGTACGACCAGGCCGGAGTCGTTGCGCAGGTGGCGCAGCGCCGGCTCGTCGACCAGCAGCATCAGAATATCGCCTAGCGCTAGGCGCGCGTGCTTGATCTGCTCGCGCACGATCTGGTTGCGCCGTTGCACGGCGAGCACGCTGGCCTTGTAATTCCAGCCGAAATCGATCTCCTCGATGGTTTGCCCGAGCATGCGCGTGCCGGGCGCGACCATCGCTTCGATCACGAACCGGCGTTCGCCGCTGTGCGCGGCATCGGCCATGTCCGCCATCGGCGCGATTTCGAGTTTGAGGCGCTGCTTGAATTCCTCCAGCCGCGACCAGTCGCCGCGCGTCAGCAGCACGTCGCCTTCCTGCAGTTGCTGCGAACGCGGCGCCCATAAATGTTGCTCGCCGCGCAGCAGCTCGAGCACGTAGACTCCGTATCTCTCGCTCAGTTTCACCGCGGCGATGGATTCACCGATCAGGGGTGAATCGGCCATCACCCGCAGTTCGGTGACGAACTTGCCGAGGTTGAAACTCTCTGCGAATTCAGTGTCGATATGGCGCGGCAGCAGCCAGCGACCGATGAACAGCAGATAGACGATACCGACCACGGCGAGGATGGCGCCGAGGCGGGTGAAATCGAACACTGCGAAACCGGCCAGACCGTGCTGGATCGCCAGACTGTTTGCGAGCAGGTTCGACGAAGTGCCGAGCAGGGTGCAAACGCCGCCCATCTGTGCGGCATACGACATCGGGATCAGCACCCGCGCCGGCGAAGTCTTGCTGCGCGCACACACGCTCAACGTGACCGGCAGGAACGTGGCGACGAGGGCGGTATTCTTCACGAACGCACCGAGTACGCAAACGACCAGCATGATCGAAAGCGTCAACAGCCACGGTCGTCGGATGCGCGCCAGTGCGTGGATCAGCGGTTCCAGCGCGCCGGTGCCGACCACGCCGGCATTGAGCGCGAACATCGCCGCAACCACGATCGTGGCCTCGTTGCTGAAGCCGGACAGGCCTTCGACCGGTGTGAGGATGCCGAGCAAGAGCAGCGCTGACAGGATCAACAGCGCAACGACGTCGTAACGCACTTTTTCGCTGACGAACAGCGCCATCGCCCCTACGACGATGGCCGCGACCGCCCAGGCTTGCCAGGTCATGCCGCAAACTCCACGGAAACGTCATCACGTACGATCCGCACCTTCAGGTCGAACCACGCCGCCTGCCCGGTGACCGGATCGGCATTCGCGTAACGATAGCCGTCCGCACGCGCTGGGAGCAAATCGTCGATCACGGGATTGAGCAAAAATCCCTTTGTATACTCCGGTGCGTCGATCGCGAGCTTCCATGCAGGCCGTCGTTTGCCGATGGCATTCCAGCTCCACACCACGCCCGGCGCGGTGCCGGCGTGCAACTTCGCCTGCGCGCGGATGCGCGCGTGCGCGGACTCGACCCAGACCCAGTCGCCGTCGCCGACGGCGTGCGTTGCGGCCGTATCCGGGTGCAGATACAGAAAATTGCGTGCCGCGATCTGGCGCAGCCACGTGTTCTGCGAACCCCAGGAGTGGTACATGAACATCGGGCGCTGGGTGATGGCGGAGATGGGAAAATCCGTTTGCCCCCTTCCGCCTTCGGCACCTTCCCCCGCGGGCGGGGGAAGGAAAAGCTCGGCGGCGTCGTAGCAGAACGGCAGTGGATCGAAGTATCTTTCCACGCGTGCGCGTTCGGCATCCGGCGGCTGCCGCGCACCATGACCTTGCGCAGCCAGGCGGAATCTCTGCAGGCGTTCCGAATAAAGTTCCAGCACGATTGGCGTGATCGAGCCGACGAATCCCAATGCCCTGGCCCATTGCAGATACCCGCGATTGGCCATTTTGTAATAGCGTCCGGCTGCAGGAATTTCCGCGTGCCAGAAGCAATTGTTGGTCTTGTATAGATCGAGCTGCCGCGGATTCGGTTCGCCGATGCCCGCCTTGTCGCCGTTCTTGCCGCGCCAGCCGGCAAGCAGTCCGATGCCCGGCGCTCGTTCATGCCGCACCATGTAATCGGCATAGTCGCGGTAGATCGCGCGGCCGTCGGCGTCGACCATGCCCGGCAGTTGCAGGCGCGCACCCAGCTCCAAAAGCACGTCCTGGAATGGGCGCACGTCGCGCCCGTTGCCATCCGCGTCCGGCAGGCAGACTGGTTGGCGGATCGCATCGCTGGCGCGATCTGCATCCGAAATCGGACGATCCAGCAGCGAGATGCAATCGTGGCGTTCCAGATATGTGGTATCGGGCAGCACCAGATCGGCAAAGGCTACGGTTTCCGACGCGTACGCATCCGCATAAATAATATGTGGAATTTTATACTCGCCGTACGCGTCTCTGTCGCACAGCATGCGCTGGGTGTCGCGCGTGTTCATCGACGAGTTCCAGCCCATGTTGGCCATGAACAGGAACAGCGTGTCGATCGGGTACGGATCACCGGCCCAGGCGTTGCGGATCACGCTTTGCAGCATGCCGTGCGCAGCCAGCGGAAATTCCCACGAGAACGCCTTGTCGATGCGTCGTGGCGCGCCATGCGCATCGACGAGCAGGTCTTCGGGCGTGTGCACATAACCGAGCGGCCCGGCATTGAGCGCGCCGTTTTCCTTGCGCGAATTACCTGGTCGGTTTACCGGCGGCACCGCTTTCGGATACGGCGGCTGATAGCGGAAACTGCCGGGTGTGTCGATCGCACCGAGCAGCATTTGCAGTACATGGATCATGCGGCAGGTATGGAAACCGTTGGCATGTGCGGCGATCCCGCGCATTGCGTGCATCGACACCGGCCGGCCGATCATTTCCTCGTGCTCGCGGCCGAACGCATCCGTCCAGGGTTGCTGCAAACGAATTTCCTGCTGGAACGCCACATTGGCAATTTCCGCGGCGATACGACGGATCGTGTTCGCATTGACGCCGCAGTGCGGTGCGACGGTGTCCGCCGAATACTCAATGTCGAGGAATCGTTCGGCCAGCAATTGAAAGGCCGGGACGGCTTTGCGGCCATCGGGCAGGGTGAATTCGCCGACGATGGCGGGGGCGATGCCTATCGTGTCTGCCGGTTGTGTGGAATCGCCGCGCTTGTCCCGGCACAACGGCTCGCCGTCCGCATCGCGCGCAATCAGGCCATCGTCCGCGCCACCCGGGTTGCGCACTACCAAGTGATGCGCATTTGTATATTTGACCAGATAATCGAAATCGACCCAGTCGTGCAACAGCAGTTCCCGGATCAGCGCGCCGACGAACAAGCCGTCGGTGCCCGGACGAATGCCGATCCATTCGTCCGCGATCGCCGCGTAGCCGGTGCGCACCGGGTTGATCGCCACGATCTTGGCGCCGCGGCCCTTGAGTTTGCCCAAACCGAGTTTGATCGGATTCGAATCGTGATCCTCGGCCACGCCGAACAGCAGCAGATACTTTGTCAGCTCCCAGTCGGGTTCACCGAATTCCCAGAACGAACCGCCCAGCGTGTACATGCCGGCCGCGGCCATATTGACCGAGCAGAAGCCGCCGTGCGCGGCGTAGTTGAGCGTGCCGAACTGCTGCGCCCACCAGCCGGTCAGCGCCTGCGACTGGTCGCGGCCGGTGAAAAACGCCAGTTTGTCCGGATCGGACTTGCGGATGTCGCCAAGCCACTTCGTGGCGATGCCCAGCGCCTCGTCCCACTCGATTTCGCGAAACTCGCCGGCGCCACGTTCGCCGACGCGGAGCAGCGGCTTGGACAAGCGCGCCGGCGAGTAGTGCTGCATGATCCCGGCCGAACCTTTCGCGCAGAGCACGCCGCGGTTGACCGGATGCTCGGGGTTGCCCTGGATATAGCGGACACGGCCGTTTTTCAGGTGCACCTTGATGCCACACCGGCACGCGCACATGTAGCACGTCGACGTTTTGACCTCGTCGCCCGCTGGTTCACCGAGTTTGAGGTTAGCGTGCGGCATGCGCGCATGATAACGGATATGCCGATTGTGACCGCACGCGCCAGAGAGCGTTTGTCATCCCGGCAAGGTCAAAGCCCGCGACAGCGGGGCGAGAGGCATCCAGTCGCCATGGATGGCAGTCCTGCAGCGCAAAGAAACCACATCCGTGTGCACTGGATTCCGGCATTCCCTGCCGGAATGACGGCACCGGCGCGACGCCGGCCGCTCGTGCGTGCACATAGCGGTATGGACCGTTACGAACGCATCCTCACCCTGCACCGCATGCTGAAATCATCGCGCTATCCGGTGCCGCTGGCGCGGCTCATGGACGAATTGGCTGCTCGCGCGCGACCGCCTACCGCGATATCGCGTTCCTGCGCGATGCACTGGGCGCGCCGATCGACAGCGAGGGCGATGAGGCCGCGTTCCGCTACGCCGTTGCCGAAGCCGAGCGTTTCGAGCTGCCGGGCCTGTGGCTGACCAGCGAGGAATTGCAGGCTCTGCTCGCGCTCAACGAACTGGTCGGGCGTACCGGTCCCGGGATACTTGCTTCCGCGCTGGCGCCATTCCGTTCACGCATCGACCGCTTGTTGTCGGATCAGAACGACGGCAAGAGTTTCCCGCTGGAACGCATCCGCGTCATTGGCAGCGGCACGCGCCGTGTGGATGAGGCCACGTTCCGGCACGTCGCCAGCGCCGTGCTCGGCCGCCAGCAACTGAAATTCGCTTATCGCGCGCGCTCGACCAACGCGACGACCCGGCGTACGGTTTCGCCGCAACGGCTCACCCACTACCGCGACAACTGGTATCTGGATGCCTTCGACCACGGCCGTGACGCGCTGCGCAGCTTTGCGCTCGACCGCATGAGCGACGCGCAGCGTGCTCGACGCGGCGGCGCGACGATCGCGACACGGCGGAACTGGACCCGCATCTCGCCTCGAGCTACGGCATTTTTTCCGGCGCGCCGAAAGCGACCGGGCGACGATCCGCTTTTCCGCCGCACGCCGCGCGCTGGGTCGCCGACGAACACTGGCATTCGCAGCAGCAGGGCAAATGGCTCGAGGACGGCCGCTACGAACTGAAATTGCCGTACAGCAATTCGCGCGAGCTGCTGATGGACGTGCTCAAGTACGGCCCGGATGCCGAGGTCGTCGCGCCGGTGAGCTTGCGCGAGGAGATGAAGATCATGCTGCAACTGGCAATAGGGGCGTATCGGTGATAGCCGCGACAACACAAGCCAGCAATCGGCGCTGACCCGGGAAACCCCGGGTTCCTTTTTTTCTCGGGCAGCGCGGTTCACGCCCGGATTTCCCCGGAATTCGCGTATGGGGGAAGAGCAAGACCCAATATTGCACTACTTCGGAGGATTCGATATGCAAACGAGTACCAGAACGCTCGCGTTCGCCCTTGGTCTTTCCGCCCTTTCGGCTGTTGCCGGCACTGCTGCGGCCGCTGCCGACCATCCCTTCATGGTGACTTCGCCGTTCAATGCCGCGACCCCATTCGACCTCACCCTGCCCAGCACGACCGAAGACGGCAAGCCGGCGAAAACCGCCGTGATCAAGTTTGTCAGCGCCGATTGCCAGGTCGCTGCCGGAATCACGACGGTCGGGTCGGCACAGCTGGCGGTGCTGTTCAATGGCCAGAATGGTTTCTACCGTCTGCCATTTCCTGCCCCGGCGGTCTATTCGAACGGGTCCGAATACACGATCGCGCAACAGACATTGATATTTGCGAACGCGGGCTCGACGGTCAACTTCGGACTCTCAGACGACAGCCCGACATGCTACGTCGTCATCAGCGGCAACCTGATCGTCAAATAACATCGGTTGCCTGTTGTGTCGTGTACAGCCGGGCCGCTGGCCCGGCTGTTGTTCCTCGCGCTACGCAGGGATGCCGGAGCACGTTGGTTATGCCTGATGCGGTATGCGCGTGCCAGTCAGCGCCGCGCGCCCGCCGTGCCATTTTTGGCATTCATACGCTGCTTAAAACATCAAGCTTTTGACTACGATCAAATCACGCTGCCGGTTGAGGTTTAGGCTGCGAGCATCGATTCAAATCTGTAGATCAAAGGACATGCTGTGGAAGTCTACGAAGCGGATGTCGCGATCGTAGGGGCGGGCGGTGCGGGCCTGCGTGCGGCCATCGCCGTGGCCGAGACCGACCCCGCGCTCCGGATCGCGCTCATCTCCAAGGTCTACCCCATGCGCAGCCACACGGTGGCGGCAGAAGGCGGTTCGGCCGCCGTGACACGTCCGGACGACAAGCTCGACTACCATTTCAACGACACCGTGGGCGGCGGCGACTGGCTCTGCGAGCAGGATGTGGTCGAGTATTTCGTGGCGCATTGCCCCGAAGAGATGGTGCAGCTGGAGCACTGGGGCTGCCCCTGGAGCCGCAAGCCCGACGGCCATGTGAACGTGCGCGCCTTCGGCGGCATGAAGATCGAGCGCACCTGGTTCGCTGCCGACAAGACCGGCTTCCACATGCTGCACACCCTGTTCCAGACCTCGATCAAATATCCTTCGATCCGGCGCTTCGATGAATATTTCTGCGTCGATCTGGTGAGCGCGGACGGGCGCGTGCAAGGTGTGGTGGTCATCGAGATACGCACCGGCCAGTTCACGCTGATCAAATCCAAAGCGGTCATCATCGCCACCGGCGGCGCCGGACGCGTGTTCCGCGAGAACACCAACGGCGGCATCGTCACCGGCGACGGCATGGCGCTGGCCTACCGGCATGGTGTGGCGTTGCGCGACATGGAGTTCATGCAATATCACCCGACCTGCATGCCGGGCACCGGCCTGCTGTTCACCGAAGCCTGCCGCGGCGAAGGTGGATTCCTGCTTGAACAAGGACGGTTACCGCTACCTGCAGGATTACGGCCTGGGACCGGCGGAGGACAAGCCGCGCAACAAATATATGGAGCTCGGGCCACGCGACCGCCTGAGCCAGGCGTTCTGGTACGAGCAAAAGAAGGGGCGCACACTCGAGGGGCCCCACGGCGCCTACGTACAATCTCGATCTGCGCCATCTGGGCGAAGCGCGTCTGCGCGAGCGCCTGCCGCAGATCTACGAGATGGCGGAGATCTTCATGGGCATCGACCCGGCCAAGCAACCGATACCGGTGCGCCCCGCCGTGCATTACACCATGGGCGGGATCCTGGTGGACGGCACACTGTGCGACGCCGCTCCCGGGACTGTACGCGGTCGGTGAATGCTCAAGCGTCGGGATCCATGGCGCCAACCGCCTGGGCTCCAATTCACTGGCGGAACTGTGTGTGTTCGGCAAAGTGGCCGGCGATGAGGCGGCGCGGTTTGCAAAATCCGTGCCGGCCGCCGATACCAAGACTTTGCTGGATCAGGCCAGTGCCACGCAGCAGCGCACCGAACAGCTGGTGAAGCGCAGCGATGGCAGCGAGACGGATCGCGACGCTGCGCAAGGAGATGGCCCAGAGCATGGAGGATGGCTGCGGCATCTACCGGCTGGCCGACAGCATGCAGGCCACCTGCGACAAGCTCGGCGAACTCCGGCAGCGCTTCAAGAACGTGGACGTAGAGGACAAATCCCGCGTCTGGAATTCCAACTGGCTGGCGGCCATCGAGCTTGGCTATCAGCTGGAAGTCGCCCAGGCGATGGCGCATTCCGCCATCAACCGCAAGGAATCGCGCGGCGCCCACCAGCGGCTCGATGGCTACGAGAAACGCGATGACGCGAACTATCTCAAGCACTCCGTTGGCCCATTACACTGGCGACGCCGCGCCGCGCATCGACATATGGCCCAGTGAAGATCACCAAATCACAACCTGGGATACGCGCCTATGGCGCGGCCGGCGAGAAAGCCGAGCATGACAAGAAAGCTGCAGGCCACTGAGATGCCGAACACCGAAAGATATCAATCATGATGGATGTGCTGCGCTACCGGCCCGAGCAGGATGCCAAGCCGGTGCTGCAGACCTATAGCGTGCCGTTCAGCGAGGATATGTCGGTGCTGCAGGGTCTGCAGTACATCAAGGATTACCTGGATGGCACGCCTGAGTTTCCGCTGGTCATGCCGCATGGCGATCTGCGGCAGCTGCGGGATGATGATCGATGGCAAGCCGCGGCTCGCCTGCAAGACCTTCCTGCGCGATTTCTTCCCCGGGCGCGTGCGCGTCGAAGCGCTGGCGCATTTCCCCATCGAACGCGACCTGGTGATCGTCATGGACGATTTCATCGGAAAGCTGGAGAGCATCAAGCCCTACATCATCGCAGAAGAACCGCGGCCGCTGGCAGAGGGCGAATATCTGCAGACGCCGGCCGAGCGTGATCTCTACGAACAGTTCAGCTCCTGCATCAACTGCATGCTGTGTTATGCCGCCTGCCCGCAGTATGGCCTGAACTCGAAGTTCCTGGGCCCCGGCATTATCGCTTTGCTGCATCGCTACAACCTGGATTCGCGTGACGGCGGAACGGAGCAGCGCATGCCGCTGCTGGATTCAGAGGATGGGGTCTTCAACTGCACGGCGGTCGGCTACTGCTCCGAGGTCTGCCCCAAGCTGGTGGATCCGGCCAATGCGGTGAACGTCAACAAATGCTAACGCGCCAAGGATTATTTCCTGCGCTTCGTGACGCCGCGGGGAGGTGCAAATGAGCAGCCCCCGTAACAGCGGACGTCGGCCCTATCAGCGCCCATGCAGGGATGGTGGCGGCGCAATACTTTCTATATCGAGTACATGATCCATGAAGGCACCGCAGTTTTCGTGGCCGCCTATGCGTTGGTGTTGCTGGTGGGTCTGGTGCGTCTGGCGCAAGGCCAGGCGGCCTGGGACGCGTGGCTGGCTGCGCTGAGATCGCCGCTCTCCATCGCTTTCCATGTGATCGTCCTGGTCGCCATCAGTTATCACGCTTGGACCTGGTTCAACATCATGCCGAGGACCCTGCCGCCGATCAGGCTAAAGGCAAACGCCTGTCCGCGGCCGCCATCACGCGCAGTGGCATGGCAGCTGATCAGCGATCATCAGCGTGATGCTGTTCGTCTCGTCGGAGTCTGTGGACATGAATGATCAATATGAAACGCTCCAATGCTCCGGTGTTCTGGCTGCTGTTCGGCGCAGGTGGCATGCTCGTCGGCACTGGTCGGGTCCGTGCTGGTGTTCATCACTGGTATCGCAGTACCGCTCGGATTGCTGCTCCCGACGGATACACTCTCCTATCCGCATGTACTGGCCTTCGCGCACTCGTGGATCGGCGCTGTGTTCCTGTTCGCCGTGGTGGTGCTGTTCTTCTGGCATGCGGGACATCGCATCTTTCATAGCCTGCATGATCTCGGCGTTCATACGGGGATATCGCAAAACTTCTCTGTTATGGTGCTACCGCTGCTGGCTAGTTTGTCACGGTTTATGCATTGGTATTGATAAGGTATTCTTAGCCTGGCTGACAGCATCTGCTCGTTCAGGCTTACGGGCATGATGTTTCATGGGCGCATTAAAAGGATAGAACAATATGGAAACTTGGATGATTTATGTTTTTGGGCCAGTCATAGCCCTGCTAACAGGAACGGCACTGTTCTTCTTCACGCTGACCCGCGGCGCCCTTATCGTCCGCGGTGCGCTTTCGGGCGACAATACAGACGCATCACACGTCTATCCAATCTACTCGAATATGCGGCTCATCCGCCTTATCGATTTCAGCCGATCATCTCTGCGATCCTGTTGTTCCAGTATCATCGGCTGGTGTCCGCCATCGTCGACAGGCTGAGGCATTTCGATCTGCGCGACCAGCAAGTCCTCATCACGTCCTGTGCCTTCGGCAACGTGATTCCCCGCGTGGTGACTGCCGCCATCGAGATCCGGTGCGCGCAAGGTACTGATCGCCGACATCATCAAGAACGAACTGAGCCATGCGGAGAGCAAGCTGCTTGGCCACGCCGGAAAGACCGAGATGCTGGAACAGAACGCCGCATCCCTGAAGCTCGCGGAGTCAATCGGTAGCCGCCAATGTGATCTTCTTCCTGCTGCACGAACTGCCACATCACCTAAAGATCACAGGCCTCTGCGCGAAGCCGGGCGCGTGGTCAAGCCGGGCGGCAAGATCTTTCTGGCGGAATTCCACCGACCGGAACCTTGGGTGCTGCGGCACTCAGCTGGACTTACTTCAAGGTCTTTGAACCATTGGGTCTTGCGCTTTGGGATACACACGACCCGGTGTTGCTGTTCAATGAAATTGGCGGCTTCATCTGTGAGCGCCACACTTATTTCTGCGGCAATTTCCAGATCATTGTCGCAACCAGGACCGGATGATCTAATATGGAAGAACGGGGTCGCGTTCACTTACGCAAGGCAAAACAGTGGACCTGACTGCGTTCCGACACCGCGCAGGATCAAGCCCATGAAGATTATTTCGCTTGCCGCAGGCTGCGGCGCTTTACTTGCGGTTTTGGGTGCCAGTGCGCTGGCCGCACCACCTGCTGTCGCCAATGCGTGGCAAGTGACTCAGCGCTACCGGATAGGCGGTAGCGGTCGTTGGGACCTGCTGACGTTCGACCAGGCTGCGCAGCGCCTGTACGTCAGTCGTTCGGACCGGGTGCTGGTGCTGGATGCGAAGGATGGCAAGCAAGTCGGCGAGATCGATGGTTTGTCTGGAGTGCACGGGATCGCGCTGGCGGATACGTTGCACCGCGGCTTCATCAGCAATGGCCATGCCGACAACGTAACCGTATTCGACCCGGACACGCTCAAGGTCGAGCAGACGGTTGCGGTCGGTGCCCATGACCCGGACACGATCCTGTACGACTCGTTCTCGCACCGTGTGTTCACCTTCAACGGTGACAGCAATGATGCCAGTGTGATCGATGCGGCCACTGGCAAGTTACTCGGACATATTGCGCTACCGGGTGGGCCGGAGTTCGCGGTCAGCGACGGACACGGGCAGGTCTTCGACAATATCGAGAGCAAAGACGAACTGGTCGAAATCGATTCGGTCGCGATGCGGGTGACTGCCGTTTGGCCGCTGAAGGATTGCAGACGTCCAACCGGGCTCGCGATTGATGTCGCGCATGATCGCCTGTTCTCGGTCTGCCAGAACAAGAACATGGCGGTGACCGATTCCACGAATGGCCATGCGATTGCCAGCCTACCGATCGGCGAGGGTCCCGATGCTGCGGGTTTTGATGCCAAGCGTGGGCTGGCATTCAGTTCGAATGGGCGCAGTGGCACACTGACGGTGGTGCACGAGGATGATCCGGATCACTACCGCGTGCTCGCGAACTTGCCGACGCAAAAAAGTGCGCGAACGATGGCGCTGGATCAGGCCACAGGCCATGTATTCCTGCCTGCTGCCGAGCTCGGGCCGCGCCCGAAACCGACGGCGACCGATCCGCATCCACGGCCGACGGTAAAGCCAGGCAGTTTCACGATCCTCGAAGTCGCACCGACGATGCAGCGTTGAAAGGATCTGAAGGAAAAACGAGACGGAGAAAGCATGCGTTTGAAACAGAGAATTCCTCCGTTCCCTTTTCTGCGAAGCAAGCCGACGCCGGCGTGCCGGTTTCCCTGCGCGAGGAGATGACAGTTGACAACTCGTGCCCGACTTGTTGGTCGGCTATAACAACTCTATCGGACTCAAATCAGTAGCGCGGTGGCGCGGCTCTGTGAAGATCTTTGCCAGCGCTTGGGCCCAAGTACGTCGACCGACAACGCCGACGATGCGCCGTGGCTATGAACTTGCCGCGTGGCGAGGCACAATAACCACATGCCGGCACAAATAGCTTCACCAACCGTTTCCCTGGTGCTTGGCTCCGGCGGCGCGCGCGGCTATGCGCACATCGGCGCGATCGAGGAGCTGCTGGCGCATGGCTACGACATCCGCTGCATCGCCGGTAGTTCGATGGGCGCGCTGATCGGCGGCGTGTACGCGGCCGGCAAGCTCGATGCGTATCGCGACTGGGCCATGGCCTTGCAGAAATTCGATGTGCTGCGCCTGCTCGACTGGACATTTCGTGGTGGCGGCCTGATCAAGGGCGACCGCATCATCGACAAGCTGCGCGAACTTATCGGCGATGTGAATATCGAGAACCTGCCGCTCAGTTACACCGCGGTCGCGGTCGATCTGCTGGCGCAGCGTGAAGTGTGGTTTTCGCGCGGCTCCTTGTTCGAGGCGGTACGCGCGTCGATCGCGATTCCAACCGTGTTTCGTCCGCACCATTTTCAGGGCCGCACCTTGGTCGATGGCGGTCTGCTCAATCCGGTGCCGGTGACGCCGACCTTGCGCGATCTCACCGATTGCACGATTGCGGTCGATGTGAACGCGCCGGCCGAAACGCTCGATAATGACAGCGCCGCGGATTTCGCGCCGCCTCAGGGGCAGACTGCCTTTGCTGAGATCGAGTCGCCTCCGGCCGTCGCGCCGCCGATGCTTGATCCGGCACTGGCGCCGGCGCAGAGCGCCACGCCGGATGTGCCTGCCGTTGACAGCGATGCCGGGCCGGCGCGGACGTACCGTCAGAAAATCGCCGCTTTCATCGACGGCTTGGCCGACAAGCGCGAGAAGAAGCCTGAGCCCGAAAGCGATCCCGGCATCCTGGAGACGTTCGCGCTCTCGCTCGATATGGTGCAGGAAACCATCACCCGGTTTCGTTTGGCCGCACAACCGCCGGACCTGGTGATTCCGATTCCGCGCAATGCCTGCGCGTTCTACGAGTTTTATCGTGCCGAGCAATTGATCGAACTCGGCCGCGCGCGCGCGCGTGAGGCATTGCAACATTTTCAACCGCGTCGCAGGCGCGGAGGCGTGCGCTGATTGGGTTTACCCTATGCGCCGCAACCCGCTCCGAACCCCGGAAATCATCCGCATGAATGCGACCCAGGCAGCGATACGCAATGGTGCCGGCACGGTGCTGAGCGTGCTCGGCGCGGTGAGTTTCTGTCATTTTCTCAACGATCTTATCCAGTCGCTGCTGCCGGCGATCTATCCCTTGCTCAAGACCAGCTACGCACTGGATTTCGGCCAGATCGGCCTGCTTACGCTGGCCTATCAGATCACGGCGTCGCTGTTGCAACCGCTGGTCGGTTATTACACCGATCGCCGTCCGGTTCCGTATTCGCTACCGATCGGGATGAGCTTCACTCTGGCCGGATTGGTGCTGCTCGCGCTGGCCTCGAACTTCGCCTTGTTGCTGCTGGCTGCGGGTCTGGTCGGCACCGGCTCGTCGGTGTTTCATCCCGAATCCTCGCGCATCGCGCGTCTGGCTTCCGGCGGACGCCACGGGTTTGCGCAATCGTTTTTCCAGGTCGGCGGCAACCTGGGCTCCGCGGCAGGTCCGCTGTTGGCGGCTTTCATCGTGTTGCCCTACGGTCAGCACAGCATCGCCTGGTTTTCCATCGCCGCGCTCATTGCCATAGTTCTGCTCACGCGTGTCGGCGGTTGGTACCGCGATCACGTGCGTGCACGTGCGCAGACGCCGGTGCAGGAAACTGCGCATAGTCTGCCGCCACGTGAGGTGCGCCGCGCCATCGCCGTGTTGCTGGCGCTGATTTTTTCCAAATACTTCTATCTCGCCAGCTTGTTCAGCTATTACACGTTCTATCTGATCGAACGCTTTGGTGTATCCGTGCAAAGCTCGCAATTGCATTTATTCCTGTTCCTCGGTGCGGTCGCGCTCGGCACGCTCGTCGGCGGTCCGGTCGGCGATCGCATCGGGCGCAAGTACGTGATCTGGGCATCGATCCTCGGCGTGCTGCCGTTCACCTTGCTGCTGCCGCACGCGAACCTGTTTTGGACCAGCGTACTCAGTGTGGTGATCGGGTTGATCCTGTCAAGCGCATTCTCGGCGATTCTGGTCTACGCGCAGGAGCTGCTGCCCGGCAAGGTCGGCATGATCGCCGGATTGTTTTTCGGCTTCGCGTTCGGCATGGGCGGACTGGGCGCGGCGTTGTTCGGCGAGCTGGCCGACGCACGCGGCATCGAATACGTGTACCAACTATGTGCCTGGTTGCCGGCGATCGGCCTGCTGACGGTTTTTCTGCCGAACTTGCGTCAGCGCGCGGCGTATTGATTGCGCTGATTTCTGATTCAGATCCCAGGCAGGGCTTCCGACCGTCCTGCGGACGGCCGGGCAACCTTCTTTCCTTTTGAACAGAAAGTTACCAAAGAAACACGTAAAAGCGGGACCACGTCCTCTGCAGGGGCTTCACGAAGGGGCGTCGGCGCATGCAGGCACCTTTTCGAATTTTTCCGCGCAGAATTGCCGCGTATCGTTTCGCCCGCAGGGCGCACGGAAGTTTTCGCTGGGTCAGCGCTTCATCGCGTTGAAGAACTCGTCGTTGGACTTCGTGTTCTTCATCTTGTCGAGCATGAATTCTATCGCCGCGAGCTCGTCCATCGGATGCAGCAGCTTGCGCAGGATCCAGATCTTGGCGAGCATATCCGGTTCTATCAGCAATTCTTCGCGGCGCGTGCCTGAGCGGTTGATGTTGATCGATGGATAGACGCGTTTTTCGCTGATGCGGCGATCCAGATGCACCTCCATGTTGCCGGTGCCCTTGAATTCCTCGTAGATCACTTCGTCCATCTTCGAGCCGGTTTCCACCAGTGCGGTGGCCAGGATCGTCAGCGAACCGCCTTCCTCGACATTGCGCGCTGCGCCGAAGAAACGCTTCGGGCGCTGCAGCGCATTCGCATCCACACCGCCAGTGAGCACCTTGCCGGATGAGGGCACCACAGTGTTGTAGGCGCGCGCCAGGCGCGTGATCGAATCGAGCAGGATGACGACGTCCTTCTTGTGCTCGACCAGGCGCTTGGCGCGTTCGATCACCATCTCGGCGACCTGCACATGGCGCACGGCAGGTTCGTCGAACGTGGACGAGATCACCTCGGCGCGCACGCTGCGCTGCATTTCGGTGACTTCCTCGGGACGCTCGTCGATCAACAGAATGATCAGATGCGCTTCCGGATAATTCTGCACAATCGCCTGGGCGATGTTTTGCAGCATCATGGTCTTGCCGGCTTTCGGCTGCGACACGATCATGCCGCGCTGGCCGCGGCCGACCGGGGCGATCAGGTCGAGAATGCGCCCGGTGATGTCTTCGGTCGAGCCATTGCCGCGTTCCAGATGAAACATCTTGCGCGGGAACAGCGGCGTCAGGTTCTCGAACAGCACCTTGTTCTTGGACGCTTCCGGTGGCTCGCCGTTGATCGTGTCGACCTTGAGCAGAGCGAAGTAGCGCTCGCCTTCCTTCGGATTCCGCACGCGACCGGTGATGTAGTCGCCGGTGCGCAGATTGAAGCGGCGGATCTGCGAGGGCGAAACATAGATATCGTCCGGGCCGGCGAGGTAGGACTCGTCCGGGCCGCGCAGGAAACCGAAGCCGTCCTGCAGGATCTCGAGTACGCCCTCGGCGTAGATGCCGCCACCGGCACGCGCGTGCGCCTTCAAAATCAGGAACACGATATCCTGTTTGCGTGCGCGCGCGACACCTTCCTGGATGTCGAGCGTTTCCGCCATCGTCAACAGTTCGTGCGCCGGTTTGCGTTTGAGTTCGTTCAGGTCGATCAGCGGACCGTCGCCACCGCCATTCTTAGACTCGTCGTAGTCCTCGTCCTGTGGCGGCTGGAAACGCTGCTGGCCGCCGCGATCGCGATCGCGGTTGCGATTGCGGTTGCGGCCGTGACGGCCCTGACCCTGGGGACGATTTCCGCCTTGACGGTTTTCGCCTCCGCTTTCGCCGGATTCGCCGGAATCGCCGGATTGCGCGGGCGCAGCATCTCCGCCAGGCGCAGCCTCGGCAGCTTGGGGAGCGCGTTGCCGGGTGTCGGCGGGCGCTTGCTCGGAACGGCTTTCGCTAGGATCTTTATTATCGGATTCGGACACGGATTGGTCTCGCAGGGCGCCGCAAGGGAACTGCTGAAAAGCCTGCTGCGCTTGTCATCTTAGTGCGCCGGCAGTGCTCGAAATCCTCACATACGAAAAAGTATGCTCAGTTTTCTGCGCGCTGGCGGCGCGCAATCTGACTTCGCTCGCAACGGCTTTTCAGCAGTTCCCAAGGGGGTTAAAAATGAAATATCGGGGAGAGCGGGCTGGGCGAACGCCCAGCAGGCCACGCTAACTTACCATCAATTGCCCGCGTACGCCATGCTTGCACGGGCTGGTTGGTATTTTCAGCTTTTTTTTGCGACGCACAAATGGCGCAATCGGGCGCCAGTCAATTACAGGGTCTTGTCGATCAATTGCATAAGCTGGGTCTTGCTCACCGCGCCGATCTGGGTCGCCTCGACCTTGCCGTTCTTGAAGATCATCAGGGTCGGGATGCCGCGCACGCTGTATTTGCTCGGCGTCTTCTGGTTGTGGTCGATGTTGATCTTGGCCACCTTCAGCTTGCCGGCATAACTTTGCGCGACGTCGTCCAGGATCGGCGCAATCATCTTGCACGGTCCGCACCATTCGGCCCAGAAATCGACCAGTACCGGTTCGCTGGACTTGAGCACCTGTTCCTCGAACTGGTCGTCGCTGATATGGGCAATGGCTGCGCTCATCGGGTTCTCCATGGGTACGTTCGGTGCGGCGGCGGGGCGTTGCGGTCGCGCTTGCGGTATACTTTACCGGATCGCGCGTGCCTGCGCGTTCGCGCATCGCCGGGGCGGGTAGTCATTTGAACCCAAGCGGCGGTTTCGATCAAGTTGGGTCGCCGACCCGTCCTTTCAAGCCGGGTGCGACGCCGGCCGAATCCATGGCCCGGAGTGGCCGCATTGCCCATGTCCGAACAACAACCGCTCACCGATATCTTCTTCGACAGCTTCGATCTGCATCCTAACCTGCTTTCCGGCCTGCACGCCTCCGGCTTCACCCGCTGCACGCCGATTCAGGCGCTGGCTCTGCCGGATGCGCTGGCCGGGCGCGACGTCGCCGGACAGGCGCAGACCGGAACCGGCAAGACCGGCGCGTTCCTGATCGCGATCATGCAGCGCCTGCTCACGCGCCCAGCCTTGGTCGAGCGCGGCGCCGCCGATCCACGCGCGCTGATCATCGCGCCGACGCGGGAGCTGGCGATCCAGATCGACAAGGATTTCCGCAACCTCGGCCGCGACAGCGGTCTGAAGTCCGCGCTGATCTACGGCGGCGTCGATTACGACAAGCAGCGCCAGCAGTTGCGCGACGGCGTCGACATCGTCATCGCCACGCCCGGCCGCCTGCTCGATTACTACAAACAGCATGTGTTCTCGTTCAACGCGGTCGAGATCATGGTGATCGACGAGGCCGACCGCATGTTCGACCTTGGTTTCATCAAGGACGTGCGTTACATCCTGCGCCGTCTGCCCGACCGCACCCGCCGCCAGTGCCTGCTGTTCTCTGCGACATTGTCGCATCGCGTGCTCGAACTCGCCTACGAGCACATGAACGAGGCGAAAAAGCTCGCGGTGGAGACCGAATTTATCACTGCCGATCGCGTGCGTCAGCTCATCTATTTCCCTGCCAGCGAGGAAAAACTGCCCTTGCTCATAAACCTGCTTTCGCGCATCGACGCGCAGCGCAGCATGGTATTCGTCAACATGAAGGTCGCGGCGGAAAAAGTCGCACGGCGGCTGGAGCGTCAGGGCTTTGCCGTGGGCATGCTGTCCGGCGACGTGCCGCAGAAAAAACGCCAGAGTCTGCTCGGCAAATTCCAGCGCGGCGAAATCGAAATCCTCATCGCCACCGATGTCGCTGCACGCGGTCTGCACATCCCCGACGTCAGCCACGTGTTCAACTACGACCTGCCACAGGATGCGGAAGACTACGTGCACCGCATCGGCCGCACCGCGCGCCTGGGCGCCGAGGGCGACGCGATCAGCTTCGCCTGCGACATGTACGCGCAGGGCCTGCCCGACATTGAGGCATACATCGGCCAGAAGATTCCGGTGGCGCGCGTGGAGCTGGAGTTGCTGGTGACCCCGGCGCCGCGCCCACGACCCGCGGCAGCGGTCGGCGGCACGGCAGACGACGGCGGCGGATCGAACATCGACACTTCGGCGCGCAAACCGCATCCGGCGCGCCCGCGCCATGGCAACGATCGCAGCCCGCGCCGCGATGCGCCGCGCGAACGCCACGCGCACACGCCCGCAATTCCCGCACCCGTAGTGGCGCAAGCGGCAAGCGTCGCCGAAGCCGATGCGCCCGCGCGCAATCGCCGTCGCCGCGGCGGTCGTGGGCATCGACGCAGCGAAGGCGCGGATACGTCGTCACGCAATGCCGACATGGCTGCGGGACCGCAGGAAAAACGCGCGCGTGGCCATCGGCCAGTGGCGACCACGCCGGTGGCTTCCACACCTCCGGCTGAGCACAAGAAACAGGGATTTTTCCGTCGTCTCGGCAGCCTGTTCAAGCGTTCCTGAGCGCATGCTGCTAAAGTCTGCGGCAGCTTGTTTGCCGATGCCGCATGCTCCAATCTCTTTCCAGTGCCGATCACGCCCGCGCCTCGCGCCTGGCCGCGTTGGCGGCGTGCGCCGTGGCGGGCCTGTTATGTGCGTGGTTGCTCGTGCGCCTGCTCTGGCTGCTCGTGCCGCAGCATGCGGACATCGACGCGTCCGCGCCGGCGGCGATGGCCACACCCTCAGTGCCGCCGCAGTCCGTGGCCAAATGGCATCTGTTCGGCAATCCGCAGACGGTTGCGCTGATGCAGCGCATGAGTCACGCGCCGGCAACGACGCTGAAATTGACTTTGCGCGGCACGCTGGCGATGGATGATGCGCAAGCCGGCATCGCCATGATCGAGGACGAACACGGCGCCGAGCGCGCGTACCGGGTCGGCCAAAGCGTCGGCGACAACGCCAAACTCGCAGCCGTGTATACCGATCATGTGGTGCTCGATCACGAAGGCGCGGCGGAGACTCTCAATCTGCCGGGACCCGAGCAGCATGCGCCTTCGCTGCCGGCGGAAAGTCAGGCCAAACTTGGCACGGCAGCCGGCAAGCGTGCTTTGAGCATTCCGCCGAACTACGCGTCACCGCGTTTGGGCGGGAACCTGGACTGGAACGCAGCGCAGCAACAACTGCGCATCGACCCGACGCAGCTCGTCAAACAGGTGCACGTCGAGCCGGTATTCGTCGACGGCAAGATCGCCGGCGCGCGCCTGTCCGGTGGCGGTGACGTGGCGCGCTTGATGAACCAGGCGGGCTTGAAACCGACCGATCTGATTACCGCGATCAACGGTCAGACGCTGTCCAGCGTATCGAATCCGCAACAATTCATGGACAATCTCAAAGATGCCGGCAGCCTGTCGGTGACCGTGCTGCGCGACGGCAAACCGGCAACGTTGACGGTGAACCTGCGTTGACACAAATATACTTGTAGAGAATTATACGATGATGCGTCTTGTCCTTGCTGTCGTTCTCGCCCTTGCCGCGACTGCCGCGTTCGCGCAACCACATGCGCCCGCGCTGATGCCTGAGTCCAATCCGCCGGGCACGCACACGCTGAACATGAAAGATGCCGACATTCAGGCGCTGATCGCCACGGTGTCGGAAATCACCGGCAAGAATTTCATTGTCGGTCCGAATGTGCAGGGCAAGGTCACCGTGGTTTCCGCGCGGCCGATGAAGGCGGACGAGATCTACGATGTATTCCTGTCGGTGTTGCGTGTGCACGGCTACGCCGCGATTCCTGCCGGCAGCATGATCAAGATCGTGCCCGAGGCAGTCGCCCAGCAGGACGGCTCCGGCGGCCTCAACGGCACGCATCCGCACGAAACCGACGAGATCGTCACCCAGATCGTACCAGTCAAGCACGTGTCGGCAACGGAACTGGTGCCGATCCTGCGTCCACTGATGCCGCAGGGCGCGCAACTGATCGCGCATCCGGCATCCAATTCGCTGGTCATCTCCGATCGCGCCGGCAACGTCGAGCGCATGATCAGCATCATCCAGCGCATCGACACGGTTTCCGATTCCGGCGTGGACGTGATTCCGCTGCAGCATGCCAGCGCAGCCGAAGTGGCGCGCATTCTGACTCAGCTCGCCGATACCAAGGGCATCGACACCGCCGACCAGCCGCATGTGTATGCGGACGAGCGCACCAATTCGATTCTGCTCTCCGGCGGCAAGAGCGGGCGCCTGCGCCTGCGCGCGTTGATCGCGCATCTGGATACGCCGATCAGCGACGGTGGCGAAACCCAGGTCGTGTATCTGAACTACGCCAATGCCAAGGATCTCGTGCCGATCCTGGAAGGCGTCGCTGCCACGCTCACCGGCGAGGCGCCGCCGAACGCCAAGGCTGCGGCAGCGGGCGCGGCAACGTCGTCGACAGCATCCACGGCGACCATTCAGGCCCACGAAGGCGACAACGCATTGGTCATCACCGCGCCGCCTGCGGTGTTCCGCTCGCTCGACGCGGTGATTCGCCAGCTCGACATCCGCCGCGCGCAGGTGCTGATCGAGGCCGTCATCGCGGAGGTTTCGGATGAAACCGCGAACGAACTGGGCGTGCAGTGGCAGGTGCCGTTGGGTGACAGCAGCCATGTGGTGGGCGGCACCAACTTCACCGGCAATACGCCCGGCAACAACATCCTCAACGCAACCGCCGGCTTGAACAGCTCGGGTGGGCCGGTGAGCACCGTCGGCAACGGCTTCAACCTGGGCTATCTCGACACGATCTCCGTCAACGGGACCAAATTGCTCAGCCTCGGCGGACTGGTCTCCGCACTGCGCAGCAACGGCAAGAACAATATCCTGTCCACGCCCTCGATCATGACCCTGGACAATCAGGAAGCGATGATCAAGGTCGGCCAGGAAGTGCCGTTCCTGACCGGCTCGTACACGACCAACACCGGCAGCAGCTCGAATTCCACAACCACGGGCATCGGCAATCCGTTCCAGACCATCCAGCGCAAGGACGTCGGCCTGACCCTCACGGTCACACCACATATCAATTCCGGCGATTCGGTGCGCCTGGACATCCATCAGGAAGTCTCCAGCCTGTCGCCACCGGTGCAGGGCGCGGTGGATCTGGTCACCAACAAGCGCGAAATCAAGACTACCGTGCTGGTCAAGAACGATTCGCTGCTCGTGCTCGGCGGCCTGATCTCGGACAACGTCAAGGACAGCGTGCAGAAGGTGCCGGCGCTCGGCGACATTCCGCTGATCGGCAACCTGTTCCGCTACCGCAGTAACGACCACCAGAAACAGGATCTGATGGTATTCCTGCATCCGCGCATCCTGCGCGATGCGGCCAGCGAGGCGTCGGTATCCGGCGAGAAATACAATTTCTTGCGCACAGAGCAATTGCAGATGCGCGCGAACGGCGAGACGATCACGCCGCGCAGCCAGCAGCCGATGCTGCCGGAAGTGCACGATTTCCTGAAATCGCCCGCGCTGGACGTGGCGCCGAAGGATGCCGCGGCCGGACATCCCTGACCTGCGCGCCATGACGGCATCGACGCATCCGCCACGACCGGGTTTCGGTTTCGCCAAGCGCAACGGCGCCACCCTCGTCGCCTGGCGCGAGGACAAGGCCGAAGTCGCCTGGCGCGAAGGCGCCAAACCCGAGGTGTTGAGCGAGCTGCGCCGCTATCTGGGCGCGCCGCTTACGCTCGTGCGCTACGACGCGGCCGGGTTCGAGCGCCTGCTGCGCGAGCTGTATGAGCAGGGCGACGATGCGCGCGCGATGGTCGCCGATTTCGATGACACGATGGATCTGAAAACCCTCGCCGACGAATTGCCCGAACCCGAAGACCTGCTCGAATCCGAAGACGACGCGCCGATCATCCGCATGATCAACGCGCTGCTCACCCAGGCGGTCAAGGAAGGCGCCAGCGACATCCACATCGAGCCGTTCGAGAACCGCCTCGGTCGTGCGCTTTCGCATCGACGGCGTGCTGCGCGAAGTGCTCGCGCCGCAGAAGGCGATCGCGATGCTCGTGATCTCGCGCATCAAGATCATGGCGCAGCTCGACATCGCCGAAAAGCGCCTGCCGCAGGACGGCCGCATCGCTCTGCGCATCGGCGGCACGTCCGGTCGACGTGCGCGTATCGACGCTGCCAGCCGGCCACGGCGAGCGCGTGGTGCTGCGCCTGCTCGACAAGGAGGCCGGCAAGCTCGACCTGCGACAACTGGGCATGGCCGCGGACACGCTCGCGCTGCTGGCTGACACTGATCCAGCAGCCGCACGGCATCCTGCTGGTCACCGGCCCGACCGGTTCGGGCAAGACCACCACGCTGTACGCCGCGCTGTCGCGTCTGAACGATCGCCAGCCGCAACATCATGACGGTGGAAGACCCGATCGAGTACGAACATCGACGGCGTCGGCCAGACCCAGGTCAACCCGCAAAGTCGACATGACGTTCGCGCGCGGCGCTGCGCGCGATCCTGCGCCAGGATCCGGACGTCGTCATGGTCGGCGAAATCCGCGACCTGGAGACCGCGCAGATCGCGGTGCAGGCCTCGCTGACCGGACACCTGGTGCTGGCCACCCTGCACACCAATTCCGCGGTCGGCGCGGTCACGCGCCTGCTCGACATGGGCGTCGAACCGTTCCTGCTGTCCTCGTCGCTGCTCGGCGTGCTCGCGCAGCGCCTGGTGCGCGTGCTCGATCCTGCCCTGCGCGAAACCTATGCCGCGACCCCGCGCGAACTGGCCGCATTCGGCAAACCCGCCGACACGCACGCGAAGCTCTATCGGCCCATCGGCGCAAGCCGCGGGCCGTCACGCCGGCTATCGCGGTCGCACCGGCATCTACGAATATGTGCCGGTGGATGAAGAGCTGCGCCGCTTGATCCACGCCAACGCCGCCGAAGCCGAACTCGATCGCCACGCGCGCACGCGCACGCCGAGCATCCTCGCCGACGGCTGGGACAAGTGCGTCGCCGGCATCACCAGCGCCGAGGAAGTGCTGCGGGTGACGCGCGAGGAATGAGATCCAGATCGAAATACCATCAGCAAGGGGAGACCGGATGAGCCTGATCGCCAAACTCACACGCCACAAATCCGTCGAGGCGCTGCAGGCCGAGCTCGGCTCGCGCCGCGATTTTCGCCGCGTGCTCGGCGTGTGGCAGCTCACCGCAATAGGTCTTGGCGGCATCATCGGCGTCGGCATTTTCGTGTTCGCCGGACAGCAGGCGGCGGCGAACGCGGGTCCGGCGGTCGCGTTGTCGTTCATCATCGCCGGCATCGCGAGTACCGCGGCGGCGTTGTGCTACGCCGAATTCGCCGGACTGATTCCGGTCACCGGCAGCGCCTACACCTACGGCTACGCCGTGCTCGGCGAATTGCCGGCGTGGCTGATCGGCTGGGACCTGCTGCTCGAGTACGCGCTCATCGTCGCCGCCGTGGCGAGCGGCTGGTCGGGTTACGTGGTCAATCTGCTGGCGGCGTTCGGCATCTATCTGCCGGCTGGCCTTGCAGGGTGCGCCGGGCACGGGCGCGGGCCACGCCTTCAACCTCGTCGCCGCGATTGCCGCGTTCGGGGTTGCGGTCCTGCTCACGCTGCGCACGGAAACCGGCGCGCGTGTCAACACGCTGGTCGTCGCGGTCAAGGTGATCGCCGTGATTCTCGTGATCTGCGTCGGCGCGTGTTATGTGAATCCTGCGAACTGGCATCCGTTCATTCCCGAGCGCGTGGTCGGTGCCGACGGTGTCGGGCATTTCGGCTACAAGGGCGTCGCCACGGCGGCGGCGGTCGTGTTCTTCGCCGTGTTCGGCTACGACACGCTGACCACCGCGGCGGAGGAATCGAAGAATCCGCAGCGCGATCTACCGCGCGCGATCCTGCTCTCGCTCGGCATCTCGATGGCGCTGTACATCGCCATCACCCTGGTGATTACCGGCATGGTTTCGTACACGCAGCTCGGCAACGATGCGCCGGTCGCCATGGCGTTCGAGGCGCGCGGTATGAAATGGATCGGTGCGGCGATTTCCGCCACGGCGATTGCGAGTATTCTCTCGGTGATCTTCGCCTTCATGCTGGCGGCGGCGCGCATCTGGTTCGCGCTTGCGCGCGATGGCTTGCTGCCCGAGTGGTTTGCGCACACGCATCCGCGCTACGGCACGCCGCATCGCACGACTCTCGTGCTGGGCACGTTCACGGCCCTGGTTGCCGGATTCTTCCCGATCGGCGAGGTCGCCAAGCTGGTCAACATTGGCGTGCTTTCGGCCTTCATCGTCATCTGCGCCTCGGTGATCGTGCTGCGCCGGCGCAAACCGGATTTGCCGCGCGCGTTCCGCACGCCGTGGGTGCCAGCGGTGCCGCTGATCGGAATTGCGTTTTCGATCTGGCTGCTGTCCGAGTTGGCCGCGGTGACGTGGATGGTGTTCCTGCTCTGGATCAGCATCGGCCTGGTCATCTATTTCGCCTATGGCATTCGCCGCAGCAAGCTCGCGGGCGGCGCCTGACGTAAACTGGCGGCATGCCCGCATTCGCCTACCAGGCACTCGATCAAGCCGGCAAGACCCGGCGTGGCGTCTTGCAGGGCGACACCGCGCGCAGCGTGCGCGCGAGCCTGCGCGAGGAAGGATTGAATCCGCTTGAGGTGACAGCGGTTACCTCGGCACAACAACCCGGCGGATTTTTCCGGCGTGGCCTGAGCGGCGCGCAACTGGCCCTGCTCACGCGCCAGCTGGCGACCTTGCTCAAGGCCGGTTTGCCGGTGGATGAGGCGCTGGCCGCACTGGCCGAGCAGAACGACGACACGCGCGTGCGCACCCTGGTGGTGAGCTTGCGTTCGCGTGTGCTGGAAGGGTCCAGTCTGGCCGCGGGTCTGGCCGATGCGCCGGAAAGTTTCCCGGAAATCTACCGCGCCTCGATTGCCGCCGGCGAGCAATCCGGTCGGCTCGATCAGGTGCTCGCGCGCCTGGCCGACTATTCCGAAGCGCGCGACGCGCTCAATCAGCAGGTCTGGGCTGCGCTCGCGTATCCGCTGCTGCTCACCCTCGTCGCCGTCGCCGTGGTGACAGGTTTGCTCGCCTACGTCGTGCCGCAGATCGTCGGCGTATTCACGCAGATGCATCAGGCCCTGCCGCTGCCCACACGCGCATTGCTCGCGCTGTCGGCTTTCGTCAAGGCATGGGGCTGGTTGTTGCTGATCATGATCGTCGCTGCCGCGATCGGCGGCAAGCTGGCCTTGCGCGCCGAACAGGCGAGTTACCGCTGGCACGCGTTGCTGTTGCGTGTGCCACTGGTCGGCAGTCTGATTCGTGCGGCGAACACCGCACGCTGCACGCGCACGCTGGCGCTGCTTACCGCGAGTGCGGTGCCGTTGCTTGAGGCCCTGCAGATAGGCGCACTGGTGATGCCGAACCTGCCGATGCGCGCGGCGGTCAAGCGTGCGGCGGTGAAAGTGCGCGAAGGCGCCGGTTTCTCGCGCAGCCTCGGCGAGTCCGGTTATTTCCCGCCGGTCGCATTGCGCCTGATCGCCAGCGGCGAACGTGCCGGTGAGCTCGAACGCATGCTCGAGGAAGCCGCCAACCAGCAGCAACGCGAACTGGATCGCTGGATGACCACGCTCACCGCCGTACTCGGACCGCTCGTGATTCTCGCTGTTGGTGCGATGGTGCTGTTTATCGTGCTGGCGATACTGCTACCTATCTTCGACATGAACCAGATGGTCAAGTAACCCATCTCAAAACTACTGCGCCCGACATCTCGCGCGCCGGCTGTGCTCGGAATCCTCATGTACTTCTATGTACACTCCGGTTCCTGCGCGCAGGCGGCGCACAATCTGCCTTCGCTCGCTACGTTTTGAGATGGATTACTGGAAATGATTGCATTCGATCGTGTCGGCAAGCGCTACGATTCCGGTCACGAGGCGCTGCACGATTTGAGTTTCGAGCTTGCCGCCGGCGAGATGGCGTTCGTCACCGGCCATTCCGGTGCGGGTAAAAGTACACTTTTGCGCCTCGTCGCGCTGATCGAGAAACCCACGCGAGGGCAGGTGACAGTGAACGGGCGCAACCTCGGCGGCGTGCGCCGGCGCGGCGTGGCCGCGGTTCGTCGTCGGCGTGGGCATGGTGTTTCAGGATCACCGCCTGCTGCTCGACCGCAGCGTGTTCGACAATGTCGCCCTGCCGCTGGTGATCGCCGGCGTCGCACGCGAGGAAACCGGCAGACGCGTGCGCGCGGCGCTGGACAAGGTTGGCCTGCTCGCGCGCGAGAAATCCGCGCCGGCCATGCTCTCGGCGGGCGAGCAGCAACGCGTGGGCATTGCGCGCGCGATCGTGGCCAAACCGCCGGTTCTGATCGCCGACGAGCCGACCGGCAATCTCGATCCGCAACTGGCGGCGGAAATCATGCAGCTGTTCGGCGAGTTCGGTCAGGTCGGCACCACGGTGCTGGTGGCCAGTCATGATTTGCCCCTGGTCAAACGTATGGGGAAACGCGTGTTGGTGCTGGAGCATGGCAAATTGATCGACGATTTCAGACCCCATGATTAGCGGCCTCGAATCGAAATATCCGACTGGTTGGCTCAGGCCATGAACCGCCGCAAAGCCGCCAACCGGATCAAACCCGGCGCGCCGGTACCGCGCATGCGCACGTCGTGGCGGGCGTGGCGAGAACAGCATCTGTACAGTCTGTTTTCGAGTCTCGGCAGGCTTGCGGCGCGACCGTGGGCGGCGGCGCTGACGCTGGCCGTGCTCGCGTTCGCATTGACTCTGCCGTTGCTGCTGTGGCTGGTGCTGGACAATGCGCGCAGCCTTGCCGGCCGCATCGAGGACGCCGGTGCGATCAACGTGTTCCTCAAGTCCGATGTGGATGTGAACGCGGCGCAGGCGCTGGCCGCACGCCTGCGCGCACGCGCGGATGTCGCCGGCGTCGAGCTGAAGTCACCGGCGCAGGGTCTGGCCGAATTCCGCGAACGCTCCGGGTTTGCCGATGCACTCGCGATTTTGCACTACAATCCCCTACCGGCGGTCTTGATCGTGCGGCTGCGCGGCGATGCGGCGACGTTCGCGGCGCAATTGCAGCGTGATCCGGTCGTCGATCAGGTACGTTACGATGCGCAGTGGCGCGGGCGCTTGGGTGCGATCCTGGCGCTGGCGCGGCGCGGGGTGCAGGCACTGGCGGTGTTGCTTGCCCTGGCGGCGTTGCTGGTGATCGGCAACACGGTGCGCCTGGATATCCAGGGACGTGGCGAAGAGATCGCTGTGATGCAACTGCTGGGTTCCGATGCCGGGTTCGTGCGCCGTCCGTTTTTGTATTCCGGTCTCTGGTACGGTACGTTTGCGGGAATGTTGAGCCTGATGCTGACTGGAATCGTGCAATGGTTTCTCGCCGGCCCGCTGGCGCAGCTTGCGGCAAGCTACGGCAGCCGCTTTGCCGCGCACGGTCTGGGCGTGGCGCAGATGTTTGGCGTGCTCGCGGTCAGCGCCACGCTCGGCTGGCTCGGCGCATGGCTGGCAGCGTCGCGGCACATTGCCCTGGGTCAGCCAAGATAGCGGCCATGTCGAGCGAAGCCGTACTGACTCGTCATCTGACCACCGAAACCCCGCGCGTGATGGTGGTGGACGGCTCGAAAGTCGTGCGCCGGCTGATCGAACAATTGCTCAAGGCCGATCTGCCTGGCGTCACGATCCTGGCTTGCGAGACCGGCGAGGAAGCGAAACAACAGCTCGCGGTCGGCGTCGTCGATCTGGTCACCACCGCATTGCGCCTGCCGGACATGGATGGGCTGGACCTCGCCCGTTATATCCGCGAACACTCGCCGCAAGCCTATATTCCGATCATCGTCGTGTCCGGCGATGTCAACGAGCGTCTGGTCAACCGCGAGCTGACCGAATTCGTCACCGATTATTTCGACAAGTCGCTGGGCTTCAACGCGCTCTCGGATTTCATTCGCGGCTATGTGTGTCCGGAGTCCGACATCCATGGCGAGGTGCTGTACGTGGAGGATAGCCGCGTGGTCGCACTGGCGACGCGGCGCATGCTGGAGAAGTACGGCTTGACCGTGCTTCACGTCACCAGTGTCGAGGACGCCGTCGCGCATCTGGAAACCGGCATGGTGCAAGGCCGCGTCGGCGCTGACGTGGTGCTGTCGGACGTGAACCTGAAAGGCGATCTGACCGGCGGCGACTTGCTCGAACGCATCCGCACGGAATTCGGCTATTCCAAGGGTCAGCTGCCGGTGCTGATCATGACCGGCGACGACAATCCGCAGAATCAAGCCAAGTTGCTGCGCTCGGGCGCCAACGATCTGGTGCAAAAGCCCATTGAGGAACGTCTGCTCGTCACCAAGCTGCTGTTCCAGATGCGCGTGTCGCGACACCTGCGCGAGAAGCGTCGAACCGCGGCGGCGTGAGCGCGGAAGTCAAACTCGCTGCGTCGTGGAAGTTGCGCGTCGGCGCGTACCTGGGACAGCCGCAGATGCAGCGATTGAGCGAGTTCCTGCGTGCGCAGCTGCGCGATGGCAAGACTATCTATCCGCCGCCGAAACGCATCTTCGCCGCGCTCGACACGACGCCGTTCGAGCAGGTCAAGGTTGTCATTCTCGGTCAGGATCCGTACCACGGACCGGGCCAGGCACACGGCTTGTGTTTTTCCGTCCTGCCCGGCGTGCCACCGCCGCCATCGCTGGAAAACATCTTCCGCGAGATCGAGCGCGATCTGGGCATACCGCGGCCGGATCACGGTTGCCTCGTTGCTTGGGCGCGGCAGGGCGTACTGCTGCTCAATTCCGTGCTCACGGTCGAACGCGGCATTGCCGGATCGCATCAGGGCAAAGGTTGGGAGGGTTTCACCGATCATGTCGTAGATGTCCTGAACCGCGAGCGCGAAAACCTCGTGTTTCTGCTCTGGGGCAGCTACGCGCAGGCCAAGGGCAAGCTGATCGACACGCACCGGCACTGCGTGCTCAAGGCGCCGCACCCATCACCGTTGTCGGCACATCGTGGCTTTCTCGGTTGCGGGCATTTTTCCCGCGCCAATATGTGGTTGCGCGAGCATGGTCAGGCCGAAATCGACTGGCGACTGCCGCCGGTTTGGCGACTTGACACTGCGGACTGATTTATTGTACCGTTCGGTTTATTAAGTCCGGCCGCAAGGCCGGTTTGAACTTCAAGCTTGGTTTAGCACTCAAAGCCAGCGAGTGCTAAAATAGCGTTTATACGGGAGATTTCAATGACCGCTTCTGCTTTGGTTGCCAACAACCTGCCAATCCCCAGTGCGCTCGGCAGTCTCGACGCCTACATGAACGCCGTGCACCGGTTTCCGGTGCTCACTGTCGAGGAAGAACAAGCACTGGCGCGCCAGTACGCCGGCGAAAACGATCTGGATGCGGCCAAGCGCCTGGTGCTTGCGCACCTGCGTTTTGTCGTGCACGTCGCGCGCGGCTACAACGGCTACGGCCTGCAACTGGCCGACCTCATCCAGGAAGGCAATATCGGCCTGATGAAAGCGGTCAAACGCTTCAATCCGGACATGGGCGTGCGTCTGGTGTCCTTCGCCGTGCACTGGATCCGCGCCGAAATGCACGAGTTCATCCTGCGCAACTGGCGCATCGTCAAGGTCGCCACGACCAAGGCCCAACGCAAGCTGTTCTTCAACCTGCGCAAGTCGAAAAAGCGTCTTGGCTGGATGAACGCGGCTGAAGTTGCGGCCGTGGCCAAGGATCTTGGTGTGACTACCGCCGACGTGCTCGAAATGGAATCGCGCCTGTCCGGCCACGACACGGCGTTCGATGCGCCGACCGATGCGGACGACGACGAACGGCCCTCGCCGTCAGCGTTTCTGGTGGATCACGCCGCAGATCCGTATCACGCACTGGAAAGCGAGAATCAGGAAGACGCGAACTTGGATTCGCTTAAAAAGGGTCTGGCCAAGCTGGACGCGCGTTCGCGCGACATCATCACGCGGCGCTGGCTCAAGGACGACGACAAGGCCACGTTGCAGGAACTGGCCGACGAGTACGGCGTTTCCGCCGAGCGCATCCGTCAGGTGGAAGACAATGCGATGAAAAAAATGCGCGCGGTGTTCGCTGCATAGCAGGGGTGCAAATCGAACAATGACGCGGTCGGCCACAGGCCGACGATCGCTCCTCCTCTCCCGCGTGCGGGAGAGGGCAGGGGGCGAGGGCGATCGAAGCAGCAATTGGTCGGCCCGGGCAACCGGGCCGTTTGCTTTTCAGTACAAATCCACCGGATCCACATCGATCGACCAGCGCACGCGGCGTGCCTGCGGCAGAGCGCGCACTTGCGCGAGCCAGCCGGGCAGAAATCCGTGCAGGTCGCGGCGCTGCGCTGCGCTGACAAGCAACTGGCCGCGATGCGACCCGGCACGACGTGGCATCGGTGCCGGCATCGGGCCGAGTACACTCACGCCGTCCGCTGGCGGCGCAGCTTGCGCGGACGCGGCGAGGAATTCTTCCACTGCAGTGAGCATTTTCGCCTCTGCGCGCAGCAGCGCGAGACGGGCATACGGAGGCAAGCCGGCTTCGCGGCGCTCATCGAGCAACGCACGAGCGACCTGGGCGTAGCCGTGGCGCAGTAGATCGCGCAGCAACGGATGCTCCGGATGATGGGTCTGCAGCCAGACCGTACCCGGGTGCAGCGCGCGTCCGGCGCGTCCGGCGACTTGCACGATGAGCTGGCACAGGCGCTCGCTCGCGCGGAAATCTACGCTGAACAGACCGGCATCTACGCCGATCAGGCCGGCAAAAGTCAGGTTCGGCAGGTCGTGACCTTTGGCCAGCATCTGCGTGCCAATGAGGATCCCGGGTTGATCCGGCGCGAGGCGGCCGAGTAGTTCGTCGACGCTGCCGTGGCGCGTGGTTTCACGGTCGATGCGCACGATCGGGATCCCCGGAAACAGGCCCGTCAGTGCCTGTTCCAGGCGCTCTGTGCCCATGCCCTGTGGGGCGAGAGCGGCTTGCCCGCACTCCGGGCAGGTCGGTGGCACGAGTTGCTGCGCGCCGCAATGATGGCAACGCAGACGTGCATCGCCGCGGTGCCAGGTCAACGGCTTGTCGCAGCGCGCGCAGGCGGCGTGCCAGCCGCAGGAGCGGCAGGTCAGCACCGGTGCATAGCCGCGGCGGTTGCGGAACACCAGGGCTTGCTCGCCGCGGGCCAGGCACGAGCGTATGCCGGCGATCAGTTCGGGCGCGAGGCCATCGCTCAGGCGCTTGCCGCGCAGATCGACCACGCGCAACTCCGGCACGCGCGCCGCGCCCGGTCGCGATTCCAGATGCAATTGTTGATAGCGTCCGGCCTGCGCATTGGCCAGCGATTCCAGCGACGGCGTAGCCGAACCGAGCACGACCGGCACGGCGAGCGCCTTGGCGCGGACCAGGGCGAGATCGCGCGCGTGGTAGCGCAACCCGTCCTGCTGCTTGAACGAAGCGTCGTGTTCTTCGTCGACCACGATCAGACCCGCGCGCGGCAGTGGCACGAACACTGCCGAACGCGTACCGAGGATCACGCATGTCTCGCCGCGCATGCAGGCGAGCCAGGCGCGCATGCGTTCGCTGCCGGCCAGATCCGAATGCAGGGCGTGCACTGGTGCATCCAGACGCTCGCGGAAACGCCTCAGCAATTGTGGCGTCAGGCCGATCTCCGGCACCAGGATCAGCACCTGTTCGCCACGCATGAGGGCCTGCGCGGCGAGGGCGAGGTAGACCTCGGTCTTGCCGCTGCCGGTGATGCCGTCAAGCAGAAAGGGCGCAAAATGCCCCGATTCGGCGGCAATCGCGGCGACGGCGGCTTGTTGTTCGGCGGTCAAGTCTGGCGCTGCGATGCGTGCGCGTGGCGGTGCTGCGATTTCCACGTGCAGGGTTTGCACCAGTCCGCGTCGGCGCAGATTCGCCGCGGCACGGCGCCACCGCGGCAGACGTTTGTCCAGTGCGGTGCAGGTCAGCGGACCGGATCGCAGAATCTCGTAAAGCCCCGCGCTTGCGCTGCCCGATTTGACCACGGCGTCGGCGGCCGCGTGCGTCAGCGCGAGAGCCGGCTCGCCAACGGTGGGCAACGCGCGTGGCAGGCGCAACCGCGCGGGAAGGGCGGCATCGAGCACTTCGCCGAGCGGGTGTTGGTAATAGCGCGCCACCCACTCCAGCGTCGCCAGCAGCTCGCGCGTGAGCACCGGCTGCGCATCGAGCAGGGCGCGCGCTGGCTTCAGTCTGGCTGGGCCGATGTCCGATTCGGTTGCGCTGCCGATGACGATGCCCACGCGTTGGCCGCGACCGAACGGTACGGCGACGCGCGAGCCCGGTGCGATCGACGCGGCGGCCACGCCACGCGGCGGCAGGTAGTCGAAAACCTGGGGCAGCGGCACGGGCACGGCAACGCGCAAGACAGTCGTCATGGTCTGTGGCCGAAGTCGCGCAAGGGCGGGTTGCAGGGAAAATTCATGGCTTGCGTGAAAATAGTAAGTAAATGCTCAACTATGCAGTTCAATGGATTGTTGCGAAAAGGTTTTTACCCTTATCCACAAACCATGTGGATAAGTCTGTGCATGGACGTTTGCACAGTGGGCCGCAAAGCGCGCCGTTACGTGCATGACTACAGCTTGGTGAAAATTTAACCAACCTGAAATAACCATATAAAATCAATCGATTGCAAACGGAAAATGGGTATACTTTGGTGCATCTCTCGGCTCCTGAGTGTGCCGGCCAGGGTCGGGTTCCCGGCTGTGCAAAACCATCTGCGCCTGCAGGGGTCAACCGTAGCCCTGTCCGCGCGTTGTTGTGCTGCAAGCGAGCCGATGCCATCGCGCCATGTCACATACTATTACCTTGGAACCTTCCGCCAGCTGGATGCCCGAACGCGTGGACGCGGCCCGAACCGTCGAGCACTCGCTCGACCAGTTTTTGAAAAGCGTCGAACGTCGTGCGCTGCGCATGGCCGAGCTGGCCACAGCCAGCCGCGACGAGGCGCAGGATCTGGTGCAGGACGCGATGTTCGGTTTCGTCCGCCATTATGCCGCCAAGCCGGCGGTGGATTGGGCGCCATTGTTCTATCGCGTGCTCGACAGCCGTCTGCACGACTGGCACCGTCGTCGCAACGTTCGCAGCCGCTGGCTGGCGGTGTGGACACGCAACGACGCGGACGACGAATCCGACGCGATCGCGCAGGCGCCGGATCAGAACGACCCGGGCCCGCTGTTGCGCCTGGCCGGCAACGAGGCCGCGCATGCGCTGGACAACGCGCTGGCGCGACTGCCGCTGCGCCAACGCCAGGCATTTTTGCTGCGCTTATGGGAAGGCTTCGATGTCGCCACCACCGCGCGTACCATGCGTTGCAGCGATGGCAGCGTGAAAACGCACCTGTCGCGCGCGCTCACTGCGCTGCGACGCGAACTGGAGGATCACGCATGAACCCATCCGGAATGCCACAATGGACCGAGCAGGCCCGGCGCGTGCTCGACGCATCGGCCCAGTCGCTGGATGCGGCGACGCTGTCGCGCTTGAACCGTGCACGCCAAGCGGCTTTGTCGCAGCGCACCGGACGCCGGCAGACGTGGCTGTTGCTGCCGGCAGGACTTGCCGGCACCTGCGCACTGCTGCTGGCCGTTGGCGTGTGGCACGTGCAGCGAAGCCGCAGCGCAGCCGCGCCCGAGCCGGTACCGACAGCCAACGCCGTGGCGCAAATCATCACTTCGCCGGCCGTGGTCGCTGCGAACCGGGCCAACGTCACAGGATCCAATCGCACTGCAGCGAGCAGCAGCGGACAGGAAGCCACGGGCACGAACCCGGACGATCTGGAACTGATCGGCGCGGCCGACAATCTGGACATGGTGCAGGACCTGGATTTCTACGCCTGGCTGGATACGCACACTGCCAAGGACAACGATGGCTGAGTTGCGCGCGATGAAACTGCGTCAACGCAGCCATTGCCTGTTCTTCGTGATCGGCTTGCTCGCGGCGTGCGCGATCGCGCACGCGCAGGCCGACGCACCGCCACCCGCCACGGTCGCGTCAGCGCCGATATCCTGGTCGAGCCTGAGTCCGGCCGAGCAGCAGGTGCTCGCGCCGGCGCGCGGGCGTTGGGATTCGCTCAATCCGGCGCAGCAGCAGCATCTGCAGCGCGGCGCGCAGCGCTGGGTCGGCATGAGCCCGGAGCAACGCACGCAAATGCGGCAAAAGTACGATGAATTCCGAGCCATGCCGCCGGAGCAGCAGCAGCACATTCGCCAGGCGTTCAAACGGTTTTCCAGCCTGCCGAAGGGGCAGCGTGAAAAATTGCGCGAACAATTCCGGCGGATGAGTCCGGACCAGCGCCGTGCGTTTCTGGCCGGTGCGGGTGCGCAGCAGCGTGTCGCAGCGGCACGGGAATTTTTCCAGTCGATGCCGAAATCCGAACGTCAGCCGACGCGGCAGATGCTCAAGGCACTGACGCCGGCCGAACGCCGCACAATGCGCCAAACCTGGCGTGGCCTGCCACAGGATCAGCGAAATGCGTATCGGCAACGCCTGTTGCATATGACGCCGGCGCAACGCAGCGTCGAGCTGGCACGGACACCAGCGCGATCGCCGCGCCCGTCATACCCGTCACGCCGGTGAAAGAAGCCGCCGCACGGCGCTGAATTTGCCACCGAATCGTGTCATCCCTTCGGCGCGCAGGCGCGGCGCGTCCCCGTGCAGATGGCTTTGCAACGCATCCGAGTCGGTCAACCGGTACCGCACGCTCAAGCTGTGCCAATTGGCTGCGGTCCGCGGTTCACGGCACTCGAGAATTTCCGCGGAGACGAACCCCGGCAGTGCCAGCATTTCCCGCGCATGCGCATTGAGCCATGCGCGATATTCCGCATACGTCACGACCTCGATTTCAAGGTCATTTCGTACACGATCATGTCGTGGCCAGGCTGATGACAAACGCGGCAGCGATGCCGAGCGAGATCATCACCGTATAGCAGATGCCAATCGCGCAGAATTTCACGGTCGTGAAGAACCAGCCTTGCTTGTATACTTTTTTCTGCATCAGGAACAGGTAGATCGGCAGCCACCACCACATCAGGAAAATGGCGAGACCGAGCGGCGGAACCAGCCATGGCGCTGCGGTTTTCGCCCAGCCGCGCGCGAGCGTGGCCAAGGTAAGCAGCAGCATCGACATGAATACGAACGCGTGGCTATGCAAGGCCACGATCAGATGCTCCATGTATAGGCGTCGTTTGAAGATGTAGAAGATTTTCAACAACAACGCAAACAGCGGCATTAGCACAAAGAGCACCTGCGGCAGCAGGCCGATCGCGCCGAGAAAAAACGGCCCGGGATTCTTGCGGATGCGCGGAAGATTGTCGCGCGCGTGCTCGGCGGCCGTATTCAGCTTCGCATTGACGAAATCCGGCAGCCAGCCGATGTGGATCGGGTTCGTCTGCGCATCCCACGGCTTGTCGTTCAAGTCGATGAAATCGGTGTCCGGATCCGGCGGCGGCGCTTCGCCCTTGGCCTTGGCGTCGGCGACTTTTTGCAGATAAGCGAGGCGAGCGTCGGCTTGCTTGCT
>CAWIGS010000005.1:0-26731 GCA_963835805.1 uncultured Gammaproteobacteria bacterium | reverse complement strand
GGCACGGCGGTGACGGCGGTGCCGAACGCGGGTTATCACTTTGTGCAGTGGAGTGATGCCTCGACGGCCAATCCGCGCCAGGACACCAATGTCATGGCCGACATCACGGTGACCGCGCAGTTCGCGATCAATACCTACACATTGACCTATCTGACTGACGGCAACGGCACGATCGGTGGCACCACGCCGCAGATGGTGAACTACGGTGCGGACGGCACGGCGGTGACGGCGGTGCCGAACGCGGGTTATCACTTCGTGCAGTGGAGCGACGCTTCCACGGCCAATCCGCGTCAGGACACGGACGTAATGGCCGACATCACGGTGACCGCGCAGTTCGCGATCAATACCTACACCTTGACCTATCTGACCGACGGCAACGGCACGATCAGCGGCACTACGCCGCAGATGGTGAACTACGGTGCCGACGGCACGGCAGTCACGGCGGTGCCGAACGCGGGTTATCACTTCGTGCAGTGGAGTGATGCCTCGACGGCCAATCCGCGCCAGGACACGGACGTAATGGCCGATCTGACCGTGACCGCGTTGTTTGCTGCGAACGTACTCGTGTTTACCACGCAGCCGACCGACGTTGTCCAGGGTACGACGCTGAATACGGTGGTTGTCACCGAGCAAGACGGTAGCGGCAATACGATTGCAAGCGACTACAGCGGACCGGTGGACTTCACCATCACGACGGCGTGTGGGACGTTCGATCTCGGGAGCGCGACAATGAGTTCGGGTGTGGCGACGCTGACCAGCAGTCAGTTGTTCTACACCGTGACGAGCGGCGGCGCGCTGACCATCAACGCGAATCCAACCGGCAGCGCCGTGATTGCGGCGGTAGACAGTGGCCAATTCGACGTGACGCAAAATACGGATATCATCTTCAGCGACGGCTTCGAAGGCTGCCGCCTGTAAGTCGGCACGCTTTGCGATACCCAATCCCGCGGTTCACGCCGCGGGATTTTTTTTCGCCGCGGACATGGCCGCCGCGATCGCGCCCAGGCGCGCCTCGCGCAGCGCGGCGCCGAGTTCGGGGCCGCTCAATCCCGCATCCAGCAGCGGCTGCGCCTTCGGCTGCAAGGCTGCGTGGAACAGATTCGTCAGATAGCGCGCCTGCGGATAATCGCTGTCGGCCATGCCGGCGCGACCGCGCTTGTCGGCGGCGCAGGCGAGGAGAAATTGCGCCACACGCTCTGGTTTGCGGAACGCGTCGAGTTTCTCGAACATTCCCAGAATCGTGTTTGCGCGCAGCTCGAACGCGGTATGCGCGAGCAAGTGCAAACGACAGACCAATTCCGCCAGCGCGGCGTATTCGGCCGGCACTTTCAGGCGGGCGGCGAGTGCGCGCAGCGGTGCGACACCGGCGTGTTCGTGGCCGCGATGCGAAGGCAGCACGTCGGCCGGCGTCAGCGCCTTGCCCAGATCGTGAGTCAGCGCACACCAGCCGATCAACGCATCGCCGGGTGCCAGGCGCGCTGACATGTCCAACACCATTTCCAGATGCGCACCGGTGTCGATTTCCGGATGGTAGTCGGCGCGTTGCGGTACGCCGTAGAGCGCATCGATTTCCGGCAGCACCCGCGCCAGCGCGCCACACTCGCGCAAAATGCGCACGAACGCGCTGGGCGTCGGTTCGGCCAGTGCCTTGGCGGTTTCGGTCCAGACGCGCTCGGGCACGAGATGGTCGACCTCGCCGCTATCCACCAGCGTCCGCATCAGCGCAAGGGTTTCGTCGGCGACACGGAAATCGCGCGTGGCGTAGCGCGCGGCAAAGCGCGCCACGCGCAGCACGCGCACCGGGTCTTCGGCGAACGCGGGCGACACGTGGCGCAGCACGCGATTGCGCAGATCCGCCGCACCGCCGAACGGATCGATCAGTGCGCCGTGTTCGTCCTGCGCGATCGCATTGATGGTCAGATCGCGGCGGCGCAGGTCGTCCTCCAGCGTCACCGATGGATCGATGTCGAAGGCGAAACCGTGATAGCCATGGCCGGTCTTGCGTTCGCTGCGAGCCAGTGCGTATTCCTCGTGTGTTTGCGGATGCAGGAATACCGGGAAATCCTTGCCGACCGGTTGGTAACCAAGACGCAGCAAATCGTCCGGCGTGGCGCCGACGACGACGTAATCGCGATCCTTGACGGCAAGGCCGAGCAGGCGATCGCGCACTGCGCCGCCGACCAGATAGGTTTTCATGCACGCATTATGCGCGAGTTTGTACCGCGATTTATTCGACCGACGGTCGCGCTGCGGTACTCGTCGTCGGATCGTCGGCGGCAGCGGCCGGCGTCGCCGGACACACCACTTGCTTGCGCGGCGCATCGCTCGCGGGCGGCGCATAGGCCTGGCCGATGCGTGGCAGACGCGCGGCCAGCGGCAGCACCTTGCCGTGCAGGCGCCAGTCGTAGATCACGCTGAACGCAAGCACGCGCGCCACGTACTCGCGGGTTTCCTTGTACGGAATCGTCTCGATGAAAAAATCCGGATCGAGTGCGTCGCGCGCGTTGATCCAGCGCCCGACCGGATCGCTGCCGGCGTTGTAGGCGGCGGTTGCCAGCCACGGACTGCCGTCGTAGCGCAGCGCCATATTGGCAAGATAGCGCGTGCCGAGGCGGATGTTCAATTCCGGATCGAACAGCGCGGCAGCGCCGGTAAATGCGACATTTTCCATTTTTGCAACCCGGCGCGCGGTGCCGGGCAGCAACTGCATCAGGCCCCAGGCATCGGCGCCAGAGCGAGCGTCGCTAGTCCACGCGCTTTCCGCGCGGATGATGGCGTAGGCCCAGGCCGGATCGATTTCGGCCGCGTGCGCATCGGCGCGGATGCGTTGACGTTGCGCGAGCGGGAAGCGCAGATCGTAGTACTGCAAATCCGGACCGCGATTGAATGTGTACACGGCGCGGTCGTACCAGCCTTCGCGCGAGGCCAGCGCCGCGGCCTGATCGCGCTGTTCGGCGTTCAGGCGCGACATGGCGAAATCCCATTCGCGTCGCGCTTCGGGCAGACGATTGATGGCGAAAAACTCGAATGCACGAGTCAGATTCGGGTCGCTCCGCAGCGCGGCGTCGGTGGCGGCATCGGATTCGATTTGTCGGGCGCAGATCCGGTACGGCTGCCGCAGCCAGTCGGCGGCGAGAAAGCCGTGGAAGTTTGCTTGCGTGGCAACGGACTCGAAGATCGGCGTGGCCGCGTCCGCGCGGTCGAGCTTGACCAGCACGCGTGCGCGCAGGTAGCGCCAGCGCGCGTCGGCTTTCTGCGTGTCGCTCATGGCGTCGAGCGCGGCGAGTGCGGATTTCCAGTCTTGCGTGGCCAGGGCGACGCGCACGCGCCATTCGCGGCTGCTATCGTCGGCGGCAGCCGCGGGCAGGGCCGCGAGCCTTTGCAGGGCATCGGGCGCATAACTGGACGCGCGATAAATCGCGATCGTGCGCAGGATACGGTCGCGTTGCTCCGCGTCGAAACGAAAATGTGGAGAAAGTTGCGTCCAGCGCGCTTCGGCGTCGTCGCTGTTGTGGCGCGCGAGGCGCTCGAATGCGATGGCCGCGGCTTGGCGCGCGCGCGCGTCGTCCGGCCAGGTCGCCGATTGCCCGAGCGCGGACGCCGGATCGCGGATCGCGTTGGCAATGCGCTGCGCCTGCTGCTGCGCGTCGTCATCGAGCAGGGCCGCGAGCGTGTCGACCACACCCGCGTTCGCGGCCGCGGCAGCCAGATCGATGCGCTGCCAGATCAGCGCCGGCGTTAACTTGGCGTGCGTCCGCGCCCAGGCAACGGCGGCGTCGCAGGCATCGGGCAGGGATTGCGCGGACAGCCACAGCGGTTCGACGTCGGCGTGAAAATCCAGCGACTGCTCGAGCGCAATGCGCGCATGCGCGGCGTCGCAGCGCAGTGTCGTACTGGTTGCGTCCGGAGTATACAAATCCAGAAAACCGCGCCAGTCGCCGCGTCGCGCCAGCTCCTTGAGAAAACTGTCGCGCCACAGTTGCGCCGGCAGCGAATCCGGCCAGGCGGCAAGAAATTTTTCCGCCTGCGGCCGCTGCACGTCGGCGATGCGGCGCTGCAACGCGGCCAGTTGCAGATACGGATACAACGGATAGCTTTCCAGACCTGCTGCAAGTTTGCGCCAGGCGCCGTCCGGGCCGTGTTGCGCGGTTTCCCAGACCAGGGGAAAGCGGGCGCGCTGGCTGGCGCGGTCGTCGGCGTGCGCGGGCACGAGCACACCCGCCCCGAGCAGCATGCAAACAGCGGAAAGTGCGCGCAAGTATGGACGTCCAAACATGATTTTGCACTGCGTCAATCGATGCAGAGTGTAGCCGAACCGCGGCAATGACGACCGTAGTGCCTGCTACCCTAGCCAAAGGCAAGCAGCTGTGCCATGATCCAGTAACAATTACAAATTTTTCACAAACCAGCCAGAGGATGTGGCTGGTACCCAAACCCGAATTTCACGAATCTTCACCGAGGAGATTTTGTATGACTCGTCTACACCCCCGTATATTGGCTGTGGGCCTGTGCGCGGCCGGCGGATTGATGCTGGCTTCGCTCGCCGCGCCGGCGCTTGCGCAGAACAAGCCCGGCAACGATGTGCAGAAACTCGAGGCGATCGAGGTCACCGGATCGCGCATCAAGAAGGCTGAAATCGCCGATCAAACACCGGTGGTGACGATCACCGCCAAGGACATCGCGCAGACGGGCCTGGGCTCGATCGGCGACGTGATCCAGCAATTGTCGGTGAGCGGCTCGGCGCTGAACACCAAGTTCAATTCCGCCGGCAACTTCGGTTTCGCGCCTGACGGTTCTGGCGTTGGTTCTGGTTCGACCACAATCAGCCTGCGCAACCTCAACGCCAAGCGCACCCTGATCCTGGTGGACGGTCTGCGCTGGGTGAACGAATCCTCGGCGTCAGGTGTATCCGCCGCGGTCGATTTGAACACGATTCCGGCCGGCATTGTCGAGCGCATCGAAATCCTCACCGACGGCGCCTCGGCGCTGTACGGATCGGATGCGATTGCCGGCGTGATCAACATCATTACGAAGAAGTCGCAGGATGGCGGTGCGTTGCACGCCTATTACGGCGATTACTCGATCGGCGACGGCAAGACCGCGTCGGGCGATGTTTCCTTTGGCGCGAACGGCGATCGGTACAAGGTTTTCGTCGATATCAGCCACTACAAGCAGAACCAGATCAGCTCAGCCGACTGGGCGCAGGCCAGTGCCGCCTGCGTGCCGGGCACCGGCTTGTCCAACTGCTCCTCGGCCACGCCGTACACGCGTGTGTTGTTCGATGTGCCCGGCGGCGGTGATGTAGTGCGGTCCGACGGTACAACCATCTGCTCGGACGGGTTCTGCAGCATCACCGCCAACGGCGCTGCCGGCGCCGACGGCTTGCAGAGTTTTCCCGACGGCTACCACCATTTCACCAGCGCGGATCGCTTCAATTACGCGCCGTATAATCTGTTGCTGACGCCGTCGGAGCGCACCGGCTTCTTCGCGCAGACCGATTACAAGCTCACCGATGACATCCACTGGTACGTTAAAGGCTTGTACAACACGCGCAAATCGGTCAATCAGGCCGCACCCGAACCGATCTTCCTCGGCCAGGCGTTCTGCTTCCTTATCGACCGCTGCTACACCGTGAGCATCGACAAGACCAACCCGTACAACCCATTCGGTTTCACCCTCGACTCGAACAGCCCGGACTTTGGTCTCGGCCGGCGCCCGGTTGAGGGCGGCCCGCGCATCTTCAGCCAGGACGTGGACACGCGCTACTTCGCCACCGGATTGACCGGCGACTTCGGCTGGAACGAGCATACGTACAACTGGGACGTGAATGTGGTGCGTTCGGATAACGACGCCACCCAGGACGTAACCGGCACCTACAACATGGCGCACATCCAGGAGGGCCTTGGCCCGCTGAGCGTTTGCCAAGCCGCTCCGAGCTGCGTACCGCTGAATCTGTTCGGCGGCCCGGGCTCACTCACGCCGGACATGCTCAACTACATCCTGTACCACGAACACGACACCAGCCATCAGGCGCTGGGCATTGTTACAGCCAACCTGTCCGGCGACCTGTTCCAGATGCCGGCCGGCATGCTGGATTTCGCCACTGGCTACGAGCACCGCAATCTGTCCGGCAACTACCAGCCGGATGCGGTCGTGGTCGCGGGGGATTCCAACGGCGTGCCGTCCAAGCCGACGTCCGGTGGCTACAACGTCGATGAGTTCTACGTCGAGTTGAACGCTCCGCTGATTGCGGATGCGCCATTCGCCAAGGCGTTGAACGTCGATGTTGCCTCGCGCTATTCGGATTACTCCACGTTTGGCAGTACCACCAACAGCAAGGTCGGTTTCCGCTGGCAGCTCAACGATGACCTGACCTTCCGTGGTACCTGGGCGCAGGGCTTCCGCGCGCCGTCGATCGGCGAGTTGTACGGCACGTTCTCGCGTTTCGACGCGACCTTGACCGATCCGTGCAACTTCGACAGTCCGATTGCCAGTCCGACGGTTGCGGCCAACTGCAAGACGCTGGGCGTGCCGAATCCGGCCACGTTCGAGCAGTCCAATTCGCAGATCTCGGTACTGACCGGCGGTAACACCGACTTGCAGCCCGAGAAATCGAAAAACACGACCTTGGGCGGCGTGTACAGTCCGTCGTGGGCCGAAAACACAGGCTGGTCGCAAAAGCTCGACTTCGAGCTGACCTGGTACAAGATCAACGTCAAGAATGCGATCCAGGCCAAAGATGCGCAAACCCTGCTCGACCGCTGTGCGGAGACGCTCGATCCGGCGTTCTGCAGTGTGCAGTCGCGCAACGGTGCCGGTTATGTTGCCTTCCTCAACGACACGCTGGGCAATCTCGGCCGCGTCGAAACCCAGGGCTTCGATTTCGGCGTGACCTGGGCCGGCCCGGAATCCGATTGGGGTCGTCTCGGCGCGAGCTGGCAGAACACTTATGTCGACAAGTACAGTGCGATCGACACCACCACCGGGCTGGCGGAGCCGGACGGCGTTGGCATCGAAGTGCACGACAGCGGCATTCCACGCGTTCGCTCCACCCTGCGCCTGAGCTGGGCGCTGGGCGAGTGGTCGGCGGGTTGGGCCATGCGCTATGTCTCGGCGTTGAACGAAGATTGTGCGGCCGCGGGTGGGTTCCCGATCTGCGCCGGCGCCCCGACCTCGCAGTTCCCTGATGGCGAAAACCATCTGGGCGGGACCACCTACCACGACGTGCGCGCGAGCTGGAATGTACCCGTCAGCATGCCGCTCACGGTGTCGGCCGGCGTCAACAACGTGTTCGCCAAGGATCCTCCGATTTGCCTGAGCTGCTCGCTCAACGGTTACGACGCATCGACCTACGATCTGCCGGGTCGGTTCTGGTATGTGGAAGCGAGCCTGAAGTTCTGATCCGCGAAATCCCTGCAAACACTCACGGGCCGCCTTGCGCGGCCCGTTTTTTTTTGCGGTGCGTCCCCGTCGCGCGCTGTCTCAGTTGGAGACCCCGATTTCTGCCGGCAGGCGGATGCGTGCGGCCAGCGGCAGGTGATCGGAAACCGGATGCGGCAGGGTCCACAAGCGTTCGATGTGGATGTTCGACGTGGTCAGGATGTGGTCAATGGCGCGCCGCGGTCGCCAGCTCGGATAGGTCGCGGGCGACGCGGCGTCCGGCGCTACCAGGTGCGTGTGCCGGAACAACGCAGCCAGTTCGTTGCTGTGGGCGGAGCAATTCAGATCGCCCATCAGTACCGCGTTCGCCTGCGTGCCGATGAGTTCGGCAATAAAATCGAACTGGCGCCGGCGCGCCGCCGGACCGAGCGACAGGTGTGCGATGACCACGACCAGGGCAGTGTCGCCCGTGCCAAAACGCGCCCACAGCGCACCGCGTCCGGGGATGCGGCCGGGCAAGGCATAATCGCGAACCTCGTCCGGCTCGATGCGCGTGAGCAGACCGTTGGCCGAGGCCGCGAAGCGCGCCACCTTGCGGTTGGGTTGGTGGCTCCAATACGGGAAATCCGCCGCCTCGGCCAGATACTGGGTCTGGTTGACGAAACCCGAGCGCAGGCTGCCGGCGTCCGCTTCCTGCAATCCGACCAGATCGAAGTCGGCGAGCAGGTCGGCCAACTTGTCCAGATTGCCGCGCTTGCTGCGACCGGGAAGTACCTGCTTGATACTTTGCGTCACATAGCCGCGATATGCGCGCACGCTGCCGCCGGCGAGGATGTTGCAACTGAGCAATTGCATGTGAGCGCCCGGCTGGATAGTCGAACGCGGGCGGGTATCAGCGCACATGTCGGCAGACTAGGCCGCGCGAACGCCGGCCGCAAGCGGCGCAGGATTACGTGTGCGCGGCTGCGTGCTTCTTGGCCGTCAGCTCCTGATCGATCAGCTGCAGCGCGATTTGCACCATCTGCTGAAAGCCGATGCCATGCTCGCCGTCGGCGACCACTGCGGTACTTGCCATCGATGATCAGGGTTGGCGTGGCGTCGACCTGGTAATCGTGCACGAGCCGGTTGCCCGCCGACGAGTTCGCCATCGATGACGAACGAAGTCGCGGTGGACAGGAATTCGCCGGGATTGGCGCCGTAGTTGACATAGAACAAGTTGGCCAGATCCTGGATCGTGCGCAAGGGCTGATGGTCGCGGTGGATCGCGTCGAACAGGGCCTGATGGGTCTTGGCAACCAGACCCATCGACTGCGCTGTGTAGAACGCGCGGGCATATGGCTCCCACATGGCGTTGAACACTGCCGGCAGCAGGGTGAATTTCACGCCCTTGGGCAGCTTGCTCTTGAGCTCTTCGGCGTACGGTTGAAATTCCGCGCAGTGCGGGCAGGCGTAGGAAAACACCTCGGTGACCACGACGTCGTCGCCTGCGGTGGGCTGTGGCGGATTGATCAGCAGGTAATCCTTGCCAGCCTGCAGTGCCGGTTCGGGAGTGGCCTTGGCGGCGGACTTGGCCGCATCGGTCGCGTTTTGCGCCTGACAACCACCGAGAAAGGCCAGGCCTGCGAGCAGGATCAGGATATGTTTGAGCATCGCGTTCTCCCGGCGATATATGCAAGCGGCATGGTGGGACTGCGCGCGCCGGCGCAAGTTCCGCTAGTGGTCGGTCGCTTCCTGGTTCACCAGGTACAGTACTCAGCTGCTCGGCCTTGTCCCAGCTGCCGCCGGCCGAAACCGTAGTCAGGCGGTATTTGCCGTTGACGATGATGGTCGGGGTCTGGTCCACGCCGCAGGCCTTGATGTAGGCGTCGGCCTGTTTCATGCGTGTGTTGATCGTGAACGAGTTGGCAGTGGCGACGAATTCGATCCGCCTTGACGCCGTAGCCTGCATAGAATTTGGCCATATCCTCGAGCGTCGGCAGCGGACTCTTGATCCGGTTACTGGCGTCGTAGATGCCCAGTTCCCTGGTCTTCCACACTGCATCGAACATCGCATCGTGCGCCTTGTCGGCGATGCCGAGCGCCTTGGCGGTGTAATAGGCGCGCTGGAACACGACCCAATCCTCGGACGGATTGAACGCGGCGGGCACGAAATTCATTTCCGCATTCGGCGGCAGATGCTTGCGCAGCGAATCGATGTAGGTGTGGGCGAAGTTGCAGGCCGGGCAGCCGTAGGAAAAGACCTCGGTCACCTCGATCTTGCCGGGCGTCTGTGTCGGTTGCGGCGGATCGATTACGAAATAGTTCTTGCCCGCCTCCCATTGTGGCGCGGCCGCAACCTGTGCCGTTGCGTCGGCGGAAAGGGCGAAGGCGGCGAGGACGGCGGCGAGGGCGAAAATCCGGTTCATAGTGCGCTCACTTCGCGGCGGTGCTGGTGTCGACGGCGTGCAGACCCTCGACATAGCTCGCCAGTGCGGCGATATCGGCATCGCTCAGGTTTTTCGCGACCACCTCCATGATCTGGGTGCGCGCATCGCCGCCGGCGCTGCCGTCGCGGAATGCCTTGAGTCGCGCGGCCACATAATCGGCGTGCTGGCCGGCCAGCTGCGGATAGCCCGCACCCGGATTGCCGCGGCCGTCGGGGCCGTGGCAGGCCATGCACGCAGGTACATTGTCCTGCGCGTCGCCACTGCGGAAATAGGCCTCGCCCTTGGGCACCAGTTTGGCGTCGGCCACGCCCGGCAGTGAAGTCTTGCTGGCGAAGTAGGCGCCGATATCGTGCATGTCCTGTTCGCTCAACGGCGCCGCGAAGCCGGCCATGATCGGGTTGGCGCGTTTGCCGGACTTGAACAGTTCCAGCTGGTTCACGATGTAGCTTTCGTTCTGGCCGGCGAGCTTGGGATACTGCGCCGAGGCCGAGTTGCCGTCCATGCCGTGACACGCGGCACAGACGGCGATCTTGGCCTGACCGGCCGTGGCGTCGCCGGGTTTCGCTGGCGCGGCGTTCGCCGCAGGCGCTGCGGCGGTCGTGGCTGGAGCGGGCGATTGCGCGGGGGCAGGCGTCTGTGCCGTCAGCGATCCGGCGCCGAGCAGCGCAGACAACGCAATTACAAGCCGAAAACTCATACACTTCACTCCGCTGGTCGCCAATCCGGTCGCACGCGCAGGCGCCGGCACAAGACGCGAATTATCCCAGTCGCTCCGCGGACGGTCAAACAGGAATCAGCATGCCGACGAACCACTTCCGTTCCGCGCAGTTCCTGCTCAGCGCGCCCGATCCACGTCACTTGCCGGCCGACACCGGTGCGGAAATCGCCTTTGCCGGGCGCTCCAACGCCGGAAAATCCAGCGCGCTCAATGCCATTTGCGATCAAACCGGTTTGGCGCGTACCTCCAAAACGCCGGGCCGCACGCAGTTGCTCAACGTGTTTGCGCTCGACGGCGCGCGCCGCCTGGTCGATCTGCCGGGGTATGGCTACGCCAAGGTGCCCGAGGCGGTGCGCGAAAAATGGCGGCTGGCCATCGACGCCTACCTGCGCGAGCGCGAGTCGTTGTGCGCGGTGGTGTTGATCATCGACAGCCGCCATCCGCTCAAGAATTTCGACCGCCAGATGCTGGATTACTGCCGTGATATCGGCTTGGCTTGCCATGTGCTGCTGACTAAATCGGACAAGCTCAGCCGCAGCGAAGCGGCGCGTACGCTTGCCGCGCTGCGCAAAGAGTGCGCCGCGCAGGGCTGGCCGGCGACGGCGCAACTGTTTTCTGCGCTGGCAAAGACCGGGCTGGACGAGGCGCGGCTGCGGCTCGTGGACTTGCTTGCGGCGCAGTAAGCCCAATATCCGGGCTCGGACAACAGAAGAACAACATCATGTCAGGACCCAGCGCCGTCAAGGAAAGCCCGATCACGGGACGCGATGAGCTTGTCGAATTCCTCGCCTCCGGTGCACGCATGCCCGAGCAGTGGAAAATCGGCACCGAGCACGAGAAGTTCGGGTTTCGTCTGGATGATTTGCGCCCGCCGACGTACGCCGGCGCACGCGGCATCGGCGCCTTGCTCAAGGGGCTGGCGCGCTTCGGCTGGCAACCGGTCAGCGAGAACGGCAATATCATCGCGCTCGCGCGCGGCGATGGCTCGATCACGCTCGAACCCGCCGGCCAGCTCGAATTATCCGGCGGTCAGGTCGACACCATCCACGCCACCTGTTGTGAAGTGTCCTGTCATTTGAAGGAAGTCAAAACCGTCGCCGACGAATTGCAGCTCGGCTTTCTCGGCATGGGCTTTCAGCCGAAGTGGAAACGCGAGGAAATGCCGTGGATGCCCAAGGGTCGCTACGCGATCATGCGACGCTATATGCCGCTCAAGGGCAAACTGGGTCTGGACATGATGACGCGCACTTGCACGGTGCAGGTGAATCTGGATTTCGGCTCCGAAGCGGACATGGTGAAGAAATTCCGCGTTGCGCTTGCACTGCAACCTGTTGCGACCGCGCTGTTCGCCGATTCGCCGTTCACCGAAGGCAAGCCGAACGGCTATCTGTCGTACCGCTCGCACATCTGGACGGATACCGATGCAGACCGCACCGGCATGCTCGATTTCGTGTTCGAGGATGGCTTTGGCTTCGAGCGCTATGTGGATTATCTGCTCGACGTGCCGATGTATTTTTCCTACCGCGACGGTCGCTACATCGATCTGGCCGGCAAGTCGTTCCGCGATTTCCTTGCCGGCAAGTTGGCGGAATTACCGGGCGCGCGGCCCACGCTCAAGGACTGGGCCGATCACATGACCACAGCTTTCCCCGAAGTGCGTCTGAAAAAATATCTGGAAATGCGCGGCGCCGATGGCGGCCCGTGGAACCGCCTGTGCGCGCTACCCGCGTTCTGGGTCGGCTTGCTGTATGACCAAACCAGCCTCGATGCGGCGTGGGATCTGGTCAAGGACTTCACTCGCGCCGAACGGCATGCGCTGCGCGATGGCGTGCCCGAACACGCGCTGAAGCTGCCGTTTCGTGGCCGCACGGTGCGCGATCTGGCCTTGCGCGCGCTGGAGATTGCCGGCCACGGTTTGGCGCGCCGCAATTGTCTCAACTCCACCGGCGCAAACGAAACCGTGTTCCTCGAACCACTGATCGAATTCGCCCAAGCCAACCAGACACCGGCTGAGCGCAAACTCGAACTGTTCCACGGCGCGTGGAAAGGCAGCGTGGATCCGGTGTTTCGCGAGTTTGCGTATTGAACCGCCGCGCGCATTGCACGCGCGACGGTGATGCAGGCCCGATTACTTCGCCAGACGACGCTTGATGACGATCATGCCCAGCGCCAGCAGGCCGAGGCCGAACAGAATCAAGTTGCGCAGGTTCAGCATGGGGGCCGGAACCGGCGCGGCTGCAGTCAAGGAAAATCCGCACGTCGCTCTACCTGGGCTGTTGTTGGCCTCATTGATGTTGAACAGGACGCTTCCGTTTGCCGGTACCAGCACCTGAAACGACTCCGATTGCGACGGGCCAATCAAGCTCGATCCGGAGTCGGCCAAATAATTGGTACCCAGATTGTTGACATCGAAACTGCTCGAATAAGCCGTGGCAAACACATCCGTATTGGCGTCACAGGTGGCGTCGGTGGTCAAGGTGACGGTTGCACAATAGGCATCACCGGAAGAATTGTTCAATGCGCCGGTAACGACATGCCGATAGGTACCGCCGCCAAAGTTTCCCGGATAGGCCTTTGGGCTGGAGCAGGTACTGGGATTGCCGTCGCGAAAGACGCGGTCGTTCTGGGTCGGCGTGTTCGCATCCAGGCTGCCGGAAAAACTAAATACGGTGCCGGCCGGGGTGTTCTGCGTCGGCATCGCCGGCCTGGCTGTGGAAGGTTTGCCGGCATCGTTGCTGTTGTCTGCTGTAGCGCTTGCAATCACGGCGAATGCCAGCAATGCCGACATTCCAAGCTTACTCAGTAGGTTATTCATGGGCTTCCCCAATCGGTGTTTGAACTTTGCCGATATGTGCTCCGCGAGCGACCGCATCGACAATACCATGCGCGACCCCGCCCCAGGCAGAACCGCACTGCCTACCATACACCTGGACGGCGGGTTTGCAAATGCAATCACGAAACAGCAAAAGCCCGCAGGTGCGGGCTTTTGCGGTCAGAGACGGTTGGCCTATTTCTTGTGTGCCTTCGGCGCCGCCTTCAAGCCGCGGTCGACCAGCATCGGCGCAATACTCGGGTTGCGACCGCGCCAGTCGCGGTACATCTTGGCCAGGTCTTCGGTGTTGCCGCGGGACAGGATCATGGCGCGGAAGCGCTCGCCGTTTGCGCGGGTCAGGCCGCCGTGGTCCTTGAACCACTGAAGGCGTCGTCGGCGAGCATCTGCGTCCAGAGGTAGGCGTAGTAGCCCGCGGAATAGCCGTTGCACCAGATGTGCAGGAAATAGCTCGAACGATAACGCGGCGGCACGTAGGATAGATCGACTTTGTCCTTTTTCAGAGCGGCGGTCTCGAACTTGTCCGCGTTTTGCAGCGGTGCGCTCGCCGGCAGGGTGTGCCATTCCATGTCGAGCAGCGCTGCCGACAGCATTTCGGTCATGTCGTAGCCTTTGTTGAACTGGCTCGGCCTTCCTGATCTTGTCGACCAGCGCCTGCGGCATCGGCGCGCCGGTCTTGTAGTTGCTTGGCGAAGTGCGCGAACACCTTGCGGATTCGACGCCCAGTGCTCGTTGAACTGCGACGGGAACTCGACGAAATCGCGCGCCGTGTTGGTGCCGGAAAGAGTCGGATATTCCTCGTCGGCGAACATGCCATGCAAGCCATGGCCGAACTCGTGGAACATGGTGATCACGTCGTCCCACGACAGCAGCGCGGGCTGGCCCGGTTGTGGCTTGGTGAAGTTGGCGACGTTGTAGATCACTGGCTTGGTGCCGAGCAGCTTCGACTGGCCGACGAAGTTGTCCATCCAGGCGCCGCCGTTCTTGTTGTCGCGCTTGAAATAGTCGAAATAGAACAGTGCGAGCGGTTTGCCGTTCGCGTCGAACACTTCAAACACGCGCACGTCGGGCTGGTACACGGGAATGTCGTGACGCTCCTTGAAGGTCAGCCCGTAAAGCTGGTTGGCGGCGTAGAACACGCCGTTCTCGAGCACGTTGTTGAGTTCGAAATACGGCTTGATCTGGTTCTCATCCAGATCGTACTTGGCCTTGCGCACCTGCTCGGCGTAGAACTCCCAATCCCAGGGTTCGAGCTTGAAACACGGCTGCTTGCGCGCTTTCTGGTCCTTGTCGATCATGGCCTGGATGTCGGCTGCTTCCATGCGTCGCGCGGGCGACCGCGGCCGGCACGATCTTGTGCATGAAGTCCAGCACATTGGCCGGCGTCTTCGCCATCTGATCCTGCAGGGTCCACGCGGCATAATTGGGCAAGCCCAGCAGCTTGGCCTTCTGCGCGCGCAGTTGCGCGAGGCGTTCGATGGTGGCGCGGGTGTCGTTGGCGTCGCCATGTTCGGCGCGGTTCCACGAGGCCTCGAACAGCGCCTGCCGGGTGGCGCGATCGGTCAGGTCCTGCAATTCCGGCTGCTGGGTGGTGTTCTGCAGCGGGAACACCCATTTGCCGTCGAGCCTGCGATCCTTGGCCGCCTGCGCCGCGGCAGCGATGTCGGCATCGCTCAATCCCGCGAGTTTGGCTTTGTCGTCCACCACCAGCGCGCCGGCCTTGGCGGCGGCGAGCAATTTGTTGTTGAACGCGGCTTCGAGCGTGGCTTCCTCGGCATTCAGCGCCTTGAGCTTGGTCTTGTCCGCAGCCGACAGCTTGGCGCCGGCGTGCACGAACTGCGCGTGCACAACGTCGATCAGGCGCAGCGATTCCGGATCGTGCTTGAGCTTGGCGCGTTCGTTGTAGACCTTCTCGATGCGCGCGAAGAGCTTGTCGTTCAGGTGAATCGCGTCCTGAGTGCGCTGCAAGCTTCGGTGCCACGTCTTCCTGCACCGCTTGCAGGGTGTTGTCGGTATTGGCGCCGGCCACGCCGTTGAACGTTGCGTACACGCGCGTGAGCAGCGCGCCGGTTTTCTCCAGTGCCACGTAGGTGTTCTCGAACGTGGCGCGGCCGGATCGTTGGCGATCGCGTCGACTTCGGCGAGCTGTTGGCGGATGCCTTCTTCGATTGCCGGCTGGTAGTCGGCGTCGGTGATCTTGTCGAACATCGGCGCCTGGAATGGCAGCGTGCTCGGCGCCAGGAACGGATTGACGCGTGCCGGCGCGGCTGCGGATTTAACCGGCTCGGATTTGTGCGGCGCTTGCGCGCAGGCGGCGAGGGTGGCGGTCATGATGAGGGGCAACAAACGGATCCGGAACATGTGGGAAACCCCGAAGATAGTGAAGGTAGGAATCGCAATCGATGCATGCAACGCGCGTTACGCAGGAATCGCCTTGACGTCGCGCAGGCTCCAGTGCGCGCCGACCAGCAAGGTCAGACGATGCTTGAGCACGGCGTGCGGCAGACTGGTGGTGACAATGATATCGGTGTGCATGTCCGACTGCGCGGCGCTCACCGTGGCCTGTGGATCGCTTGCGCCCAAGCGCTTGGTCGACCGCGTCCGGATCAGGCTGCATCGCGCGCCAGCGCCGCCACAAGGTCGGTTCGCGCAGGGCCGATTGCAACAGTGCAGCGAAGCTCTCCGGCGAATTGCCATGGAACGACAATTCGTTGATTCGGCCGCGCGCCTTGGCCAGATCGTCGATGGAAAGGTAATAGAGCTGTTGGCCCAAGGTTCTGCTCCGGAGGCGACAGACGCGGAAAGATACGGTCTCCAATGATGCCTTGATTGCGGCCAGGGTGCCATCCATGCCGCAAGTCACGGCGTGGTGTGACTAGCCGCAGTGGCGCATGACGGCGATTCGGCGTATAGCTGAAAATTCATGTCACGCTTGGAGAAGCAAAGCATGTCACTCACGATTCACAAGTCTGTTCTGGCCAGTTGCGCGCTGCTGGCCGGCGCCGCAGGTCTTGCCGCCTGTTCGCAGTCCACCCCGCCATCTGCCGCATCAGATCAGGCCGCGCCGCCTTCGGCGCCCACAAGCGCGACACCGGCCGCGCCACCGGCATCCGCACCGGCAAGCCCGGCCACGCTTGCGTCCGCCGGCGCGAATGTGGAAGGCACCCGCCTGCTGCGCTTCCCCGACGTGTGTGGCGACCGCGTGGTGTTCACCTACGCCGGCGACCTGTGGACGGCCTCGACCCAGGGCGGCACCGCCACCCGGCTGACCGCCGCGCCAGGTCTGGAAATGGCCGCGCGCTACTCGCCCGATTGCAGCCAGATCGCCTTCACCGGGCAGTACGGCGGCGACAGCCAGGTCTACGTCGTTTCCGCCAATGGCGGCGTACCGACACAACTTACGTTCTACCCGGCGATGGGTCCGCTGGCGGAGCGCTGGGGTTTCGACAACCAGGTCTATGGCTGGAGCCCGGATGGCAAATCCGTGCTGTTCCGTTCGTGGCGGGACTCGCGCAACATTTCCGATCCGCGCGTGTTCACCGTAGCCCGTGAGCGGCGGCCTGCCGACTGTACTGCCGATGCCGCAATCGGGCACCGCGCGCTTCTCGCCGGACGGCAAGCAGATGGTGTATTCACCCAAGTTCCGCGACTTCCGCGACTGGGACCGCTACAAGGGTGGCTGGGCGCAGGATCTGTTCATCTACGACTTCGCGGCGAAGACCGCGAAGAACATCACCAACGACCCGAATACCGACCGCGACCCGGTATGGATCGGCAAGGACATTTATTTCCTGTCCGATCGCGGCCCGCATCTGAATCTGTATCGCTACGACACCGGTGACGGCAAGACCACGCAACTGACCAATTACGCCACCGACGATGCGCGCTGGGCCAGCGGCGACCAGGCCGGACTGATCGTTTACGAGGTCACCGGCGTGCTGCATATTTACGACACGCGCAACAACACCGACCGCGCGCTCGAGATCCATGTACCGAGCGACCTCATCGCCACTCGCGCCTCCGAGCGCAGCGTGAAGAAATTCATCGAAGATTTCGCGCTCAGCAGCAACGGCAAACGCGCGGCGTTCACCGCGCGCGGCGACATCTTCAGCGTGCCGCTGGAACACGGCATCACCGTGGACCTGACCCATACGCCCGGCGTGCATGAGCGCGAAGTGAGCTGGTCGCGCGACGGCAAGCGCGTCGCTTACATTTCCGACCAGAGCGGCGAAGAGCAGGTGTGGGTGCGCGACGCCGACGGCAGCAACCCGGTGATGCTGACGAAGGGCGTCATTGGCCGCCTTTACGGCACGACCTGGTCGCCGGATGGCAAGAACATCGCCTTCGTGGACAGCGTCAACCGCGTCCACGTGGTGGGTGCCTCGGCCGGCGCCGCCGACAAGGTCGTAGCGCAGGATCCCGGCAACATGCCCGGCGACTACACCTGGTCGCCTGGCGGGCACTACCTCGCCTACTCGCTGACCGACAAGGACACGCTGCAGTCCGCGGCTGTATGTGTATGACCTCGGCGCCGGCAAAGCCACCGAACTCGGACGCGAATACTTCAATGCCGAGCGGCCCCGCGTTCTCGCCCGACGGCAAATATCTCTACTTCCTCGGCGATCGCGAGTGGGCGCCGCTGATGTCCAGCGTGGAGCAGGACTACGCCACCAATCGCAGCACCGAGATCCTCGCCTATGCCTTGCGCAAGGATGTGGCCAATCCGTTTGCACCGCGCAACGACAGCGCCGCCGGCGAAAGCAGCCCGCCACAGCACGAGCGACAAGGACAATGACAAGGCCAAGCGAAACCGACCCCGGTCGGCCCAGGTCGACGACCGCATCGACTTCGACGGCATCGACCAGCGCCTGATGCGCGCGCCCGTCGAGCCGGACAACATCCGCTGGGTGGCGGTGACGCCAAAGGCGATCCTGTACCTCACCACCGGCGCGCCGTACCTGGGCCGGGACAGCGCGATTCCGATGAAGATCGAGGCGTGGTCGTTCAAGCAGCGCAAATCAAGCACGGTCTACACCTACAGGAAACCGGGCGGCGATGAAGGCGGCGAAGGCGGCGGCGGTGCCGGCCCGCTGGCATTGTCCGGCGACGGCGACACCTTGCTGGTGCACGACGGCAAGGACTACAAGGCGATCGACCTGACCGAAGACAAGCCCAAGCCGAAGGACGTCAAGCTCGACGGCCTGTTCATGCGGGTCGACCCCAAGGCCGAATACACCGAGATCTTCAACGACGTGTGGCGCCGCTATCGCGACTACTTCTACGTCACCAACATGAACGGCTACGACTGGAACGCGATCCGCGCCAAGTACCAGCCGCTGCTGAAGGACGTCGGCGACCGCACCGACCTCAACTATGTCATGGGCGAGATGATCGCCGAGCTGTCCAACTCGCACACCTACGTCGCCGGCGGCGATCTCGACCTGCCCGAGAAGCCGCATGTCGGCCTGCTCGGCGCCGACTTCAAGCTGGATGCTGCGAGTGGTCGTTACCGGATCGCCAGCGTCTTCCCGGGCGAAAACGACGAGTCGCGCTATCGCTCGCCGCTCACCCAGTTCGGCGTCGACGTCAAGGCCGGCGACTACATCCTGGCGATCAACGGCACGCCGCTGACCGCCGACGAAAATCCGTACCGGCTGCTGCGCATCGCGCCGGGCCAGATGGTCCAGCTCACGGTCAACTCGAGGCCATCGACCGAGGGTGCGCGGACCGTGCTGGTCAAGCCGATTTCGAACGAAATGTCGTTGCATTACTACGACTGGGTGCAGGCGAATCGCGCCTACGTCGCCAAGGCCAGCGACGGCAAGATCGGCTACCTGCACATCCCGGACATGGGCGTCGATGGCGCGCGCGAGTTCATCAAGTGGTACTACCCGCAATTGCGCAAGCCGGGGCTGATCATCGACGTGCGCGACAACGGTGGCGGCTTCATGTCGCAGACCATGATCGAGCGGCTTTCGCGCAAGCTGCTGGCGTACAACTACCTGCGCGACAGCAGCATCACCGGCACCTACCCGGCGGCGACCTACGTCGGCCACCTGGCGGCGCTGTCGAACGGAACCTCGGCATCGGATGGCGACATTTTCTCGTACATGTTCAAGCAGGCGAAGCTGGGGCCGCTGATCGGCACCCGTACCTGGGGTGGCGTGATCGGCATCCATGGCCTGGGCCCGCTGATCGATGGCGGCACGCGTATTCGTGCCGACCTACGCAGGCATCGTCGGTCTGGACGGCAAGTATGTGGTCGAAGGCCACGGTGTCGAACCGGACATCGAGGTGAAGGAGAACGTGTCCGAACAACTGGCCGGCAGGGATCCCGCAGCTGGACAAGGCGATCGAGGTGCTGGAGCGCGAGATCAAGGCGCAACCGGTGGTGTTGCCGCCGCAACCGCCGGGACTGGACAAGGCGCCGCCAGATATGCGCCCGAAGCAATAGCGCGGGCCGCGTCCCTCAAATGTGCTGTCAGCGCGTCCACATCGGGCGCGCTGACATGCGGTAACACGCCCAGGCAAGGCGCCGGCAAACGTTCGCGCAGCGTCGCCAGATTGTCTTCGATGCGCGCCATCTTCGGATCGATGCGGTTGCCGATCCAGCCGATGAGTTGGCACCCGTCCGCAGCGATTGCGCGTGCGCTGAGCAACGCGTGATTGATGCAACCCAAACGCATTCCGACGACGAGAAGAACCGGCAGCTTCAGTGCGCGTACAAGATCGGATTGCATCAGCGTCGACGAGAACGGTACGCACCAACCACCGACGCCCTCGACGACGACACAATCCGCGCTGGCGGACAACGCGGCAAACCCGGCGAGGATGGGTTCCAGGCGGATTTCGATGCCGGCATCTGCCGCGGCCAGATGCGGCGCGATCGGATCGCGCAATGCGTAAGGATTGATCGTCGCGTAATCCGGTCTGCCGGCACTTGCCGCGAGCAATTTCAGTGCGTCGTCGTTGCGCAAACCGGCGGGTGTAGCCGCACAGCCGCTGGCGACCGGCTTCATACCGGCGGCACGCGTACCGTCGGCATTCAGCGCCGCAAGCAGGGTCGCCGAAACCGTGGTTTTGCCGATGCCGGTATCTGTGCCAGCGATGAAGACGCCTGATCGAATTGGGCTGGATGCGTTCATGCGCTGCAGGATAATTCGCTGCGCCGGTATCCGCCACACGCTAGAATGCCGGAATGTTCGCCGCCACCGCCTTGCAAGCCGCCGACAAGACCGGTCAATATGCCGAACTCGCCGAGCTGGCGCGTGGCCTGCTGCACGGCGAACGCGACCGCATCGCGAACGCGGCGAATTTCGCCGCTCTGGTCTTCCATGCTCTGCCGCGGCTGAACTGGGCCGGATTTTATTTCTTCGACGGCCAGGAACTCGTGGTCGGGCCGTTCCAGGGGCAGCCGGCGTGCATTCGCATTGCGCTCGGTACGGGCGTGTGCGGCACTGCTGCCGCGACTGGTCAAACGCAGGTCGTACGCGACGTCAATGCGTTCGCCGGGCACATTGCCTGCGATTCGGCCTCACGCTCGGAGATCGTGGTGCCGCTGTTCGATGGACAACGCCTGATCGGTGTGTGGGATGTGGACAGTCCGGATCCGGCCCGGTTCGACAACGACGACCGCGCCGGCATGGAGCATCTGGCCGACATCTTCTTGCAGTCCTTGCACTCGGGGAGCTGACATGGCCGTAAGGGACGACAAAAAGATTCGCAACGTCGGTCCCAAGGGCGCGGCCTGGCTGCGTCAGGTTGGCGTGCGCACACAGGACGATCTGATGCGAGTGGGCTCTGTCGAGGCGTTCATGAAGGTAAAGCGAGCAGGCTTTCGACCGAGCCTGAACCTGCTCTATTCGCTGGCTGGTGCAATCGAAAATTGCCACTGGGCCGATCTGCCGGACGAACGCAAACGTGCGCTCGTGGCCGACGCGGAATCCGCCGAGGCGGCCAATCCGATCAAGACGCGTTGGCAGAAACAAGTCGAACGCAGCGAGCGCGGTGCGGCGCTTGTCGAGGTGCAGGAAGACGCCAGCGAAGCGGACGGCAGCGGGTTGCTGGACGACCCGGATGCCGAGCCCGCGGATTGAAGATCACCGCACTACCGCGTACTCGCGTGCATGCTCGTCCCAGCGTGGCGTCGCACGAATCGCCGGCAATACCTGCTCGGGCGTATCCACCATTGACCACATCGCGGCGTGCTCGGTATTCATGAAGCGCTCGCCGATCACCTGCTGCAGGAAGGTTTGCAGCGGCGCATAGAAGCCGCGCGTGTTGAGCAGCACGATCGGACTGAAATACAGCGCCAGGCGCTTGAGCGTGATCGCCTCAAACAATTCCTCGAGCGTGCCGCAGCCGCCGGGCAGGGCGACGACCGCATCCGAGCCGGTGAGCAGGCGATGTTTGCGCTCGCGCATGTCTTCGACGACTTCGAGATTGGCAATGCCCGGATGCTGCCATTCAACTTCGGTCATGAAGCGCGGAATGATGCCGATCACCTTGCCGCCATTGCTGAGCGCGCCATTCGCCAGCGACCCCATAAGGCCGACCGCGCCGCCACCGTAGACGACGGTGTGCCCGTCGGCGGCGAGCAGCTCGCCCAAACGTGTGGCTGCGGCATGGTAGGCACGGTCGCAGTGTTCGCTGGAGGCACAGTAGACGCAGATGCGCATGGCAATTCCCGGGATGGCCTCAGATTCTACCGGTTAACGCGATTGCAACGAATCCTCTGCTAGGGTCGCGACTTCGCGATCTGCCGGGGGCGGAGTTGCCGGGGTTTTCGTAGATGCATCGATTGCGTTGCACAATCCTGATTGCCTGCATAGCCGCCGTATCCGGCAATGCAGCTGCGGCGTTGCCGTCGCCGCAAGGCGCTTGCACGGCGCAGGCGTGGCAGGCCTTGCTGGCGCCATCCATGCTCGATGAGTTGGCTGGTCCGGCTGGTTAGCCGCGCCAGTGCGGACGGATGCAGCCGGCGCCGACACCAACGCCGATCCGCGCCAACTACTGGTGGATTTCGCGATGACCCTGCGCGACATCCGTTACCGCCGCGGCGGCCGCAGCCCACACAGGGGCTTCGATTGCAGCGGCTTCGTGCATTACGTCTACGCCCAGGTATTGGGTGTGGATCTGCCCGAAAACTCCGCCGGGCAATTCCACAATTCCCGCAAGATCGACCGCGACGCACTGCGTCCCGGCGATCTGGTGTTTTTCCACACCCGCGGCAAGCGTGTCTCGCATGTCGGCATATACCTTGGCCAGGGCCGTTTCATCCACGCGCCCACCACGGGCGAGCGCGTGCGCGTGGATCGCCTGGGCGAACACTACTGGTCGCGCCGCTTCGCCGGCGCACGCCGGCCGGATGCATTGATTTGAAGTGCCGCGGTGCGGCTTGTGTGACTGCGGCCGTCACCGATATTTGCCCTGGTTCGCGTATTCCCTGGTGGCACGCAGCTTGCTGAACTTCAATTTCTGTGGTTTGACTGAATAGAAAATTAAATCAGGTGCGTGTCTGGGCGGGGGCGGTGTTCGTCGAGACTAGACTAGCTGGAACATAAAAATAAATTGACTTGTCAAAGGTCCGAAATCCCAGCCCTGATTCAGATTAGAGTTTTAAACGGACCCATAGAGTCGGGGTCGGAGTTTGCGTGCTTGCGCACAAGCATGCTGCCCCAAAATGCGTCGCTTCGATTTCATGCGCGAGGAGTCTACGCCGCGTAGCTCACTCTGGTCGAGGGAACTGCCAACTGACCTGAGTACCTTCTTCGTTCACTATATTGAGTCGTGAGCGTGGTTGTGAAAGACGCGTTGGCGTGCCTGAAAATCTAATCAAATATTCGATCATCTACCGTGCGCCAGGTGCGCCGCGGCGTCGGCGCACCAGCCTATGACCTTCAGGCCAGTGAGATCCTGGCTGCCTGTTTGCCCTTTTTGCCCGAAACTCCGGTCACCGCTTCCATCGTGGCGCAACAGCGTCAGCAAGTCCTCGACAATCTCACTGGCTTCGCGCACGACCTTGGGGCGCCAATATCGGCCGGCGTCAGTTGGACCGGCTGTTCATGCTGGTCTTCGCCGTAGCCAATCGACATCGTCCCACTGTTCGGACTGGCCGCGTGCTCGTCACGCGTGCGCCAGCCCCTCAGCGCTTCCAGAAAGGCGCGCCGCCAGAGCTAGGTGGTCTGACTCTCTTTCTCGGTCGGATCGATGTGTTTGAGGACGGCCGCGGCAAAGGCCAGGGCATGGGCCAGTCGATCACGCACATCTTCTTCCAGCACGACCATCATCATCCCGCGCTCGCTGGGCCGGTCCATCGGCACTTGAACGAGTAGATCGCCATTCGGCGACAGACGCACCAGTCCCTCCTCGCCGCGCCGGCCATCCTGGCGCAATATCAGATCGCTTCCTTCGATACTCGCCCTTCATCCCCGCTGCTTTCGAAAAAATCGCCGTGGATCCAAAAAGAGAGCTTTAGGAGCTCATCAGCTAATGCACTGTCCTCGATTTGGCGTGCGCGCAGGAGCGGTTGATTTGGGCCCGTGTGGATTGCCAGAGAATGGCGCGCCGCCGCCGGCTGAACTCTTTGCGCACTCCGGGACAAGACTCTTTAGCGCGCGCATCGAGGGCATTCCATCAGGGACCGCTGGCATCTGACCGGCCACGATGTACGGCGCGCGTCACCTGCCTCCCCAGTTGTTCGGGCGTGTTGAACTCATTCCAGTGCTGCCCCGTCCAGCCGCCTACCGCCTCAATGAAGCGCTGCTGTGCGGGTTCGGGATTGCTGGGTTCGTGACGAAATCCCAGGACTGGTTTGCTGCTGCGCGCCTCCTCGAACTCTTCGTGGGTCGCCGACAAGCCGGATGGCTGCGTGGCACCGGCTCCGGTCGCCCAGGATCAATAGAAACAGATCCGATTGCCGCACACCTTTGAGACAGGCCACCTGGGGTGACGCGTCTTGCGCATAGAAGCTCTCGGCCATGATGGCCTCATGTCCCAGCGTGATGATGGCTTCTCGCACGGCGGCGCGCTCGGCTTCCATCCCCCGAATCAAGACGTATAAATACCTTCATGACATCGACCTCAATACGCTTACCCTAAGATTGGGTCGTAGGTTAGAAAATCACGGGCCTCGTTCGAAACTTCTCAAACTGCGCATATCGTTGTTGACGACGATTCATCCGTAAATCGTTTCACGTCGGCGTGGTGGGTCACGCGCGAGACGAAAGCGGTCGTAACGTGGCGGAAAAAAACCGGGGCTGCTCATTCGGAGCGATCGAGCTGTCGATGTTCCTTTCCAGCCGAGTAGGCTCTAAGTCGCCTAGCGGACCCACTCGGGACGCTCGCGACCGGCAACTACTTCGCCAGGAATCGTGTGTTCTCCTCAAGCCCGGAGTCGACGAGCGGCCGTTACACAATCGCGACCAATGCCTCCGACTATTCGGTCAAGCGGACCGCCGCGAATCGGCAGGTGTACGATTACTCATTTGGCGCCGGCCGCGTAGTTCAAGCGCCATTGCCGGTGGTCGCCAGCCACCAGGGGCGACCTTTAAATCACAATCTGTGATGTCGAGTCGCCGCGGAATTGAGAATTGCCGATCACTGAGGATGCGGTAGAGGGGCACTTGGCGAGAGTGCCTCAACTCAAGTTCGCGCGCAAACCAAGATTCGGCACCTGTGGCATCGGCACTCTTCAATGCCGACAAGGTATCTTCGGGCAGAGCCTTCACGAGATCAGGCACCGAAAAGTCACCGACTGTCTTTGGGGCATTATGTTCTATAGAGGTTGGTGCGTAGCTCATTTCCCTTTGGCTCAGAGATTGATCGACTACTTCATCGACGATCCCGAGCTGCAAGATCGCAGTGAGAACCACAATTCGCTGGGCAAAATGGCTAGCTTTGGAATTTCCGGACAACTCGCGTTCGACGAAATTTGTGCGATTACAAAAGTTCAGGCGTGGAGCGATCTCGTTTGAGTTCATTCCCCAAGTCCTTTCTAGCTGACAATCGATTTCTCTGCGAGCTTGAGCAGCGAGGAGCACGCTGCTGACAATCTAGCCATCAATCCGGTCCATTTCGTTTGTTCAAGAATCGTCGTTTCGCCGTTGAAAATCTTTGATAGCAATTTCAGGTAGCTCGAGTATCCGTCCGAAGGCGGTATCGTTGCCGCGGAAACCGTCCGATTCGCTGGGGATAGCCGGACCCCCGGGAAGCCGAAGCTGGCTCGCCAAGTAGTCTGTGCAGCTACCGCGAACTACCTCGTCCCTGAGAAGATTGCCGTGCTCGGGACAGTGGTCGATGGAAGGGATTTGGTGCAACACTCGCCAAGCGGCAAAGCCGCGGTACTCAACATCTATTTGAACGCACCGTTCGCAGGATCGAAGGTGTTGAGTGACGAGTTGAATCCGATTACGGCCCGCGACACGCAATACCGAGCGCGTCACATCTCGAGGATCCACCGACTGATTCTCGGCCCAATCCTTGGCCATCTTTGGATCCATGCAACGCGAGTAGATTCCAAAAAGCGTATGTTGCTCCAATACCTGCTGCTCCGTGCATCCCCCGAAGATTCTGTATGCGGTTAGCGTCACATCGCTGCCAAGTACACGCTGATACAAGCCGCTGTAATTTGGTCCTTGAATTGCGTCGCGGGCGGTTGCTGGCGAAATACCCGGGTGCATTTGGTAATACAGCGCGAGGGCAGTAAATATCAAGTCCCCGCGTTGCAGGAGCGGAAGGTACGCCAAAAATGGACCATCGTTCATTTGTGCGTTGATCGGGCTGTGCGCGTGGACCAGAGCGAGGGAATGTTCTCCTGCAGCCATCGTCTATCATGACGATAGAGCCACATATAGGTATTCCCCGGGATGCGACGTATCTCCTGTACCGTATGTCCCGGACACTCCGTGACCATGGATAGGAAACACCGCCGCGCCTTGTCGCGAGTCGTAAGGAAGATGCGCATTGCTCGCGAATCTTTCAGGTCCTGGTCTGCGGCAAGCAGGCGATCGATTGACGTTACCGAGACCTTAACTTGCGGTGCGATTTGTGCAAGGGTCAATCCACGCAGGAGGAGCGTTTCACCTCTTTGACCTTCTCGGTCGCAGAAGCTTTGGCCGACAGGTGACATTGGCGCCGAGGCGCTTGGCCAGTTGGACGCCGGTCGTTGTGCATATACCGACCTGTGCGGATGCGCGGAGATCGAAGCGCCATCTTCGACCACCAAGCGGTAGAAGGTTTCTTCGGTCGTTGTATCTTTCGTATCACATGGCGATGCTGAGCTTGACTGTCCGGATTGCAATGACTCCCTGTATGCCGCGAGAAATTCGGTCCACGACTCAAACAACATGGTGATCATCAGCAGATGCTTGAGGGGAT
>CAWIGS010000004.1:0-495546 GCA_963835805.1 uncultured Gammaproteobacteria bacterium | reverse complement strand
CGCAGAATCCCGCCAGATCGTATTCGCCGGACGCATACATGTCCGGCATTTCTGCGGTTTCGCCACCGATCAGGGCACAACCGGACAGTTCGCAGCCTTTGGCGATACCGCCGATCACGGCGACCGTGGTGGCGACATCGAGTTTGCCGGTGGCGAAGTAATCCAGAAAGAACAGCGGCTCGGCACCCTGCACCAGCACATCGTTGACGCACATGCCGACCAGATCGATGCCGATGGTGTCGTGGCGACCGAGCCTGTGCGCCAGTTTCAGCTTGGTGCCGACTCCGTCGGTGCCGGAAACCAGCACCGGATCGCGGTAACGCCCAGCCAATTCGAACAGCGCACCGAAACCGCCGAGGCCGACCATGACTTCCTTGCGGAAGGTGCGTGCGACCAGCGGTTTGATCCGCGCGACGACTTCTTCACCGGCGTCGATGTCCACGCCGGCGGCGCGGTAGGTGAGGGCGGATTTGTCGGTGGACATCGATCAGTTACCGGATCAGGGGCGCAAATGATAGACGTTCGCGCCGCGATTGGGCAGACTGCACAGGTTACCGCCTCGGCCTCAATGGATAATCGCCGTGCCGCTCGCTGCCGTTCTGCGCCGCTTCGTCCTGATCGTACCCCTGCTCGCGCTCGCACCCTGGGCGCATGCGGAAGGCCTGTATTCCGGCCAGGTGCCGGTCAGTTCGCAATCCGATGCCGACCGCGCGGAAGCGCTCAAGAGCGCGCTGGCGCAGGTCGTGGTCAAGCTCGCCGGCGGCGACAACGCGGTGCTGGCGCGGCCCGCGGTGGCGCAGGCGCTGGCCAACGCAAACAACTACGTGCAGCAATTCCAGTACACCCAGGATGTAGTGACCACGGACGCCAAGCCGCAGGTGCGCCTGAATCTGGTTGCCCAGTTCGACCGCATCGCCGTGGACAAGCTGATCGCCGATTTGGGCCTCGCTGCGTCCGCCGGCAATGCACAGGCCATGCAGGCGGAAACGGACACGCAGGCGCATGCCTACAGGGTCTGGGTCGGTGGGGTGCAATCGGCGCAAGACTACGCGCGCGCCGTTGGCACCTTGTCGCGCAACGAACTCGTACGCAGCGTGCAGGCCGAGCAGGCGCGTGGCGAAGGTCTCGAGTTGCGGCTGGACATCACCGGGCCGCTGCAACGACTGCTCGATTCCCTTGCCGGCTCGCCCTTGCGCGTGGTCGACACAAAGCCGCCGGTGGATGGCGTGGATGCGGTACTCGCGGTCGTGCCGTAATCGCATGACGCCCGCGACCACCACGATCTGGCGCCACCTGCCCAATGCGCTGACTGGCTTGCGCATGCTGCTGGTCGTGCCGCTGGTATGGCTGATCCGTGATGCGCGCTACGACGTGGCTCTGGGCTTAGCCGCTATTGCCGGCCTCACCGACGCGCTGGATGGTTTCCTCGCCAAACGCTGCGGCTGGCAGAGCTGGCTCGGCGGCGTGCTCGATCCGGTTGCCGACAAGCTCATGCTCATGGCGTGCTTTGTCACTCTGGGCCTGGTCGGAGCGCATCCGGCCTGGCTGACCTGGCTGGTGGTCGGACGCGACGCGGTGATCGTCGTCGGCGCGATCGCCTGGCACAATTTGATCGGCCGGCTCGACGCCCAGCCGACGTGGTTGTCCAAATTGACTACTTGTATACAAATTGCCTACGTGCTGATGCAACTGCTGCACCTGAGTTCGCAGTGGCAGTTTCCGACCTGGCTGATGCAGGGCGCGATCGGATTGACAGCCTTTGTTACTCTTGCCAGCGGCCTGCAGTACGTCGTTGTCTGGTCCGGCAAGGCGCTGCGTTCACGGGCGGCAAGGCCATGACCGTGCCGGTTGCGATGCGTTGGCAATGGCTCGCACTGGTGGTCGCGCTGGGAGTGGTGCTGTGGCTGCTTGCGCCGGTGCTGACCCCATTCGCCATTGCGGCCATGTTCGCTTACCTGTTCAATCCGGCGGTCGATCGCCTTGTGCGCCTACATCTGCGGCGTGGCGTCGCGGTAGGCATTGTGTTTCTGCTGCTGACCTTGCTGCTGATTCTGGTCCTGCTGTGGCTGATCCCATACCTGCAGCACCAGGTCACAACCCTGATCAGGCATTTGCCGGACTGGATCGGCTGGCTGCAAACCGGCGCGGTGCCGTGGCTGAATGCGAAATTCGATCTTGATCTGGAATTGCCGGATGTGCAGCAGATTGCGGCTGTGTTGCAGCAACACTGGAAGGAAGCCGGCGGACTGGCGGCGGCGATTTTCGCGCAGGTGTCGCGTTCGGGTTTTGCCCTGCTGTCTTGGATTGTGCACATCATCGTTGTACCGGTGGCATTTTTCTATCTCTTGCGCGACGGGCACGTCATGCTCGAGCGCGTGCAGGAATTGCTGCCGCGCTCGTTCGAGCCGGTTGCCGTACGTTTGGCACGCGAGGCCGACACAACCCTCGGCGGCTTTGTACGCGGACAGTTGTCCGTGATGATCGTGCTCGGCTTGGTGTACGCCATCGCCTTGTGGGCGGTGGGTCTGGATGTCGGCCCGCTGATCGGCATCATCGCCGGCTTGATCAGCTTCGTGCCGTATCTGGGTGGCATCATCGGCGTACTCATGGGTGTGATCGCGGCGCTGGTGCAATACCACGACTGGCTGCATGTGATCCTGGTATTGATCGTGTTCGGCGCAGGTCACTTGCTCGAAGGCTATGTGCTGGTACCGCGCCTGGTCGGCGAGAAAATCGGCCTGCATCCGCTTGCCGTGATCTTCGCCATTCTCGCCGGCGGTGAACTGTTCGGATTCCTCGGCGTGCTGCTGGCCTTGCCGCTGGCTTCGGTCGTGATGGTGTTGCTGCGCTACGCGCACGAGCGTTATCGCGCCAGCGAGCTGTATCGCGGCGGACAAGAAGCCGTTATCGTCACCTCGGCTGGCGTCGAAACGCAGGCGACCGCCTCAGCAGACGACGCATGAACGTGCAGTTGCCGCTCACGCTGCGCTGGCCGGCGCAGCAACGCATCGCAACGTTCGTACGCGGGGCCAACGCGGCAGCGGTCGCGCTACTGGAAACCGCCGCGCACGATGCCACGGCGGTGTGGGTGTTCCTGTCCGGTGCGGCCGGCAGCGGCAAGACCCATTTGTTGATCGGCGCCTGCGCGGAGGCCGTGACCCAGGGCCGCAGCGCACAATATCTGGCGCTGGCGAAACTGGCAGGCGATCGCGCCGCGGCAGTGCGCGCATTCGGCGGCAGCGATCTGCTCGCGCTGGACGATGTGCAGGCGCTTGCCGGCGAGGCCGCTGCCGAGAACGCCCTGTTCGATCTGTACAATCGCTGCAAAGTAGAAAAATCCACATTGTTGTTCGCGGCATCGGCGCCGCCTGCGCAGTGTGGTTTCGACTTGCCCGATCTGGTTTCGCGGCTTTCCGCCTGCGCTCAGGCTGTGCTCAAACCGCTGGATGAGGCTGCGCGCCGCGCGTGGCTGCATGCACGCGCACAGGCGCGCGGCCTTGCTCTCGACGATGCCGTGCTCGATTGGCTGTTCGCGCACCACGCGCGCGACCTGGGTGGCCTTGCCGCCTTGCTCGAACGCATCGATCGCGAGGCATTGGCTGCGCAGCGGCGCGTTACAGTGCCTTTTTTGCGCAACTTATTGGGTGGTGGATCGTAATCGCGCATCCAGTTCGGCAAGCCGCTGCCGTGTGCCGAGATCGTGCCAGGCGCCGCGATAGTGGGCACCTCCAACCCCGCCGATGCGCATCGCCTCGCGCAATAGCGGGACGATGCTGAAAGAACCCGGTGCGTGGCCAGCCAACAATCCGGGCCGGTAAACGCCAATGCCGGCGAAGGTCAGGCGCGGGTGCGGTTCATCGAAAAGCCGACCATCGCGTAGCACGAAGTCGCCTTTAGGGTGATGCGCCGGATTGTCGATCATGACCAGATGCGCGGGTCCGGGCGGATTCTGCGGCAACGTGGAAAAATCAAAATCCGTGCAGATGTCGCCGTTGACCGCGATGAACGGCGCATTCCCGAGCAAGGGTAGGGCGCGCAGCATGCCGCCACCCGTTTCCAGAGGTTCCGGGCCTTCATGCGAATAGCGGATGCGCAGGTTCCAGCGTGAGCCGTCGCCCAGAGCAGCGGGAAACTGCTCGGCCAAGTGTGATGTATTGATCACCGCCTCGCGCACGCCGGCGGCAGCGAGCTTTTCCAGATGCCGGACGATCAGCTGTTTGCCGCCGACTTCAAGCAAAGGTTTCGGGGTGACGTCGGTCAGCGGGCGCATGCGCTCGCCGCGTCCGGCTGCGAAGATCAGGGCGCGTTCAATCATGCCATGACCGGGGTCGTTGCCGCGACTGCGGTCAGTTCGCGCTTGTCGGCGACGCGTTCGAGCAGCGTAGCGAACCCGCTTAGCGTCGGATACAGCCGCGCGACTTCAGTCACATAGGCGAACACGCGCGGCAGGTCGGCGAGATAACCCGGCTTGCCGTCGCGGTAGCACAGCCGGCAGAACAGGCCGAGCACCTTGAGGTGGCGCTGCAGGCCGGTCAGGTCGAACCAGCGTCGGAAATGAGCGCCGTCGACGGCGACGACGCCGGCCGCAGCCAGCCGCTGCCGGTAAGACTCGACCCAGGCATCCACGCGTTCGATCGGCCAGGCGATATAGCAGTCGCGCAGGAGCGAGGCCAGATCGTAGGCGATCGGTCCGAGCATCGCGCCCTGGAAATCAATCACAGCCGGATTGTCGCGTGCCGCGATCATCAGGTTGCGGCTGTGATAGTCGCGGTGCATGAAGCGATGCGGCTGTTCGTCCACGGCGTTCGCGATGAGCCGGAATGCGGCTTCGATGACATCCCTTTCATCGCAGCTTGGCGTGAAGTCCAGGTGCCGGCGCAAAAACCAGTCGGCGAGCAGATTCATCTCCGGGATTGTGCGCGTGGCATCGAAGCAGGGCAGATCGCCGGCATCGATGCGGGTTTGCATCGCGAACAGCGCGTCGAACGCGTCGGCATACAGCGCGTCGGCGTTGGTGTCGTTCAGTTCCGGCAGGTATGTACGCGTGCCAAGGTCCTCCATCAATACGAAGCCCGCGGCCGCATCGCTGGCGAACACTTCCGGCGCATGCACGCCGGCGCGGCGCAAACGTTCGCAGATGTCGAGCCACGGCCGCACGTCTTCCCTGCCCGGTGGCGCATCCATCAGGATGCGGGTGGCGCCGCCGGCTTCGACGCGCCAGTAGCTGCGGAAGCTGGCGTCGGCCGACGCCGCGCTGACGCATGCGCCAGTCAAAAAGTGGCGGTGGACGAAGTCGAGGCGCGCAACGGCGCGAGCATCGGGCATGACACGGTCCGGCCGGAAACGGCGGTCAGTGTAGCCCAGGCGCGCAAGGCTTTGACCCATCTACGCCTAAATAGTACAATTCTAGTCCGATATTATCCGGACCGGTCATGCTTCGCGTCAGCAGACTCACCGATTACGCCACTGAGGTGATGACCGCGCTCGCGGCCGCGCCCGCGCACGTGCACAGCGCGCAGGGGCTCGCCGAGCGCGTGCGTCTCGAGGCGCCCACCGTGAGCAAGCTGCTCAAGCAGCTCGCGCATGCCGGGTTGATCGAATCGTTCCGCGGCGTCAACGGTGGCTACCGACTCGCGCGCGAGCCGGCACGCATCAGCATCGCCGATATCGTGATTGCGATGGAGGGACCGATCGGGATGACGCAATGCAGTGCACTGGCGGGCTTGTGCGATCACGAAAGCCATTGCGGCGTACGCGTGAACTGGTTGCGCATCAATCAGGCCATTGCCACGGCGCTGGCCGAAGTCAGTCTGGCCGACATGCTCAAGCCAGCGTCGAAAAAACGCCCTGCGCCGATCCCGGTGCGCGTGGCCATCGCCTGAGGAATGCCCGTGGCTGTCGAACGCCAGCAGATCGAAAAGACGCTCAATCGCCGCTACGACGCCGGTTTTGTCACCGACATCGAGTCGGAAAGTCTGCCGCCGGGCTTGGACGAGGACATAGTCCGCGCGATTTCAACGCGTAAGGACGAGCCGGCATGGATGACCGATTGGCGCTTGGCCGCCTACCGTCACTGGTTGACGATGCGCAGTCCGCAGTGGGCCAAGCTCAACATCGGCGCGATCGATTTCCAGGCGATCAGTTATTTCTCGCGGCCGAAAAACCGGCCGAAGTCGCTGGCCGAGGTCGATCCGAAACTGCTGGAAACCTACGAAAAGCTCGGCGTGCCGCTGCACGAGCGCGCCAAACTCGCCGGCGTTGCCGTGGATGCGGTGTTCGATTCGGTTTCGGTCGGCACCACGTTTCGCAAGGAACTTGCCGATGCCGGCGTGATTTTCTGTTCGATGTCCGAGGCGATCCGTGAACAACCGGATATCGTGCGCAAATATCTGGGTACGGTCGTGCCGACCGGCGACAATTTTTTCGCCGCGCTGAACTCGGCCGTGTTTTCGGATGGCTCGTTCGTGTTCATCCCCAAGGGCGTGCGTTGCCCGATGGAATTGAGCACGTATTTCCGCATCAATGCCGGTCACACCGGCCAGTTCGAGCGCACTCTGATCATCGCCGAGGAAGGTGCGAGCGTGTCGTATCTGGAAGGCTGCACCGCGCCGATGCGCGACGAGAACCAGTTGCATGCCGCAGTGGTGGAACTGGTCGCGCTGGACGATGCGAGCATCAAGTATTCGACAGTGCAGAACTGGTATCCGGGCGATGAAAACGGCGTTGGCGGCATTTACAACTTCGTCACCAAGCGCGGCGATTGCCGCGGTGCGCGCTCGCGCATTGCGTGGACGCAGGTCGAGACCGGTTCGGCGATCACCTGGAAATACCCGAGCTGCATCCTGCGCGGCGACGATTCGGTCGGCGAGTTCCACTCGGTCGCGCTGACCCACCATCGCCAGCAAGCCGACACCGGCACCAAGATGATACACATCGGCAAAAATACAAAGAGCAAGATCATCTCCAAGGGCATCTCGGCCGGACACGGGCAGAATACCTATCGTGGACTGGTCAAGGTGGAGAAAGGTGCCGATGGTGCGCGCAACTACACGCAGTGCGACAGTTTGCTGATCGGCAAACAGTGCGGCGCGCACACGTTTCCGTACATCGAGGTGAAGACTCCCGGTGCGATCGTCGAACACGAGGCGACGACGTCGAAGATTTCGGACGACCAGCTTTTCTACTGCCGTTCGCGCGGCATCGGCGAAGAGGACGCCGTGTCGATGATTGTGGACGGGTTCTGCAAGCAGGTGTTCCGCGAGTTGCCGATGGAATTCGCGGTCGAGGCGAAGAAATTGCTCGAAGTGAGTCTGGAAGGAGCAGTGGGCTGATGCTGAAAATCGACGACCTCCACGTCCGCGTCGCGGGCAAGGAAATCCTCAAGGGCCTTTCGCTGGACGTGAAGCCCGGCGAAGTGCACGCGATCATGGGACCGAACGGCTCGGGCAAGTCCACGCTCGGCTACGCCTTGGCCGGACGCGATGGCTACGATGTCACGCGGGGCACGGTGGAATACGACGGTAGGAATTTGCTCAAGATGGAACCCGAGGCACGTGCCGCAGCGGGCCTGTTCCTCGCGTTCCAGTATCCGGTCGAGATTCCGGGCGTCAACAACACGTATTTTCTCAAGGCCGCGCTCAACGCGCAGCGCAAGGCGCGCGGTGAGGCGGAACTCGATGCGGTACAGTTTCTCAAGCGCGTGCGCGGCAAACTGCGCGTGCTGGATCTGAAAGAAGATCTGCTCAATCGCGCGGTCAACGCCGGCTTCTCCGGCGGCGAGAAGAAGCGCAACGAAATCTTCCAGATGGCCTTGCTCGAACCGAAGCTGGCGATTCTCGACGAGACCGATTCGGGACTGGACATCGACGCACTGAAGATGGTCGCCGACGGCGTCAACGCGATGCGCGCGCCGGACCGCGCCTTCGTCGTGATCACGCACTACCAGCGCTTGCTCGATTACATCGTGCCGGATTTCGTGCACGTGCTGGCCGATGGCCGCATCGTCGAATCCGGCGATGCGTCGCTCGCGCTCAAGCTCGAGGAACACGGCTACGCATGGATCGCGCAACGCCAGGTTCCGGTCGAAAATCGGTCCGGAGCCGCCTGACGTGGATGGCTTGCTCGGCGAATTCGGCAGCGGCGACGCGCAGACGCGCGCTGAGTCCTGGCGCTACAGCCGCAATGCCCTGCGTGGGCTGGAGCAGCAGACGTTCGTCGCTGCCGCTGCACCGCGTGAATTGCCGCAGACGCTGATCGAACGTTTCGACTGGCCGCAGACTCGCGGCCGCCGCCTCGTCTTCGCAAATGGTGCTCTGAATGCCGCGCTGTCGGATATGAGTGCGTCCGGCGCGAACGTCGAGGTCGCGGCTGACGGCACGCACACGATTTCCTTCCGGGGCAAAGGCGCACTGCATCTGGTGTTCGCAAATGTCGCGGCGGCAACACCGTCGCGCTGGAACGCCGCGTTGCATATCCGGGCCGCATCCGGGCAGGCGCACATCGTCGAACAGCATGTCGGCACGGAAGGCGCGGAAGTGCTCGGCGCGCTGACATCGGAAATCACGATCGACGGCGGCGCGACTTTGCAAACGGCGACGCTCGGCGATCTGCCCGGTTCCGTCTCGTTGTACCGGCGCGCCCGGATCGCGCTCGGCAGCGGTGCGGGATTCGACTCGACGCACGCGCTGTGCGGCGGACGTTTTCAGCGCTTCGATATCGATGCGGATCTCGCCGGCGCGGGTGCGCGCCTGGAAGCGCGCGGCGTGTTCGCGCTGCGCGGTCGCGAGCACGCGGACGTGCATCTGGATATCCGCCACGCGGCGCGCGACACCGTCAGCGACGTGATGTGGCGCGGCGTGGCCGATGGCAGGGCACGCGGCATCCTGCACGGTGCGATCACGGTGGCGCCCGGTGCCGATGGCGCCGATGCGCGCCTGGAAACCAAGAACCTGCTGCTGTCGCCGCACGCCGAGATCGACGCACAGCCGGTGCTGGAAATCTATGCCGACGAGGTCAAGGCCAGTCACGGCGCGACCGTCGGTCAGCTCGACGAACGCGCATTGTTCTATCTGCGCACGCGCGGTGTGCCGCTGGCCGTGGCGCGCAACTTATTGATCGCCGGCTTCTGCCGTGAGGCATTCGTCGATATCGGCGACGCGCCGTTGCGCGAGCATCTGGATGACCTGATCACTGCGCATCTGCCGGCGACGGGCGAGGCGGCAGCATGAACGCGGCGGCAGCGGACACCACGCTCGACCCCTTGCGTTGTCGCGCTGATTTCCCGCTGCTGGCGCGCCGCATCCGCGGCAAGCCGCTGGTCTACCTCGACAATGCCAACACTGCGCAGAAGCCGCAATGCGTGATCGACGCGGTCGATACGTTTTACCGCGAGCACAACGCCAACGTCGCCCGCGCCGTGCACACCCTCGGCGAGGAAGCGACCAGCGCCTATGAGGGCGTGCGCGACCAGCTCGCGCGTTTCGTCAATGCGCCATCGCGCGATGAAATCGTACTCACGAGCGGCACCACACAGGCGATCAATCTGGTCGCGTACAGCTATGCGCTGCCGCGCCTTGCGCCCGGCGACGAAATCCTCGTCACCACGATGGAACACCACGCCAACATCGTGCCGTGGCAGCTTGTCTGCGAACGTACCGGCGCGAGCGTCAAGGCCGCGCCGATCACGCCAAACGGGGAGCTGATCGTCGAGCGCTTCGTCGAGATGCTCAACCCGCGGGTCAAGTTGGCCGGCGTCGGGCACGTTTCCAATGTGCTCGGCACGATCAATCCGGTGGCGCAACTGGCGCGCGCCTGCCGCGCGCGTGGCATTCCGCTGCTGGTCGACGGCTCGCAGGCGGCGCCGCATATGGCCATCGACGTGCAGGCGCTGGGCTGCGATTTCTACGCGCTCACCGGACACAAGCTGTTCGGCCCCACGGGCACCGGAATGCTGTGGGCGCGTCGCGAGCATCTGCAGGCCATGCCGCCGTTTTTCGGCGGCGGCGAGATGATCCGCGAAGTGCGCATCGAAAAGACGACATTCGCCGATCCGCCGCACAAGTTCGAGGCGGGCACGCCGAACATTGCCGGTGTCGTTGGTCTTGGCGCCGCGTTGGACTATGTCGAGTCCGTCGGCCGCGATCGCATCGCCGCGTACGAACACGAATTGCTCGGCTATGCCACGGACGCGTTGCGTGCCGTGCCGGGGCTGCGCATCATCGGCAACGCCGCGCACAAGGCTGCGGTCATCTCGTTTTTGATCGACGGCGCGCACGCGCACGATCTGGCTACTCTGCTCGACCAGGAGGGCATTGCCGTGCGCTCCGGCCACCATTGCGCGCATCCTTTGATGCAGTTCTACGGCGTGCCGGCGACGCTGCGCGCGTCCTTGTCGTTTTACAACACGAGGACTGAAATCGACACTCTGGTCGCGGCGATCGGGCGCGTGCGAAAATTGCTCGGGTGAATACGCAGAACCTGACTACGACGGACGCCGGGATCCCGGCGCTTACGTTCCGCGATGCCGTCGCGGTGGATGTGGCGGCGATCGTCGCCCTGGTCGAATCGGCCTATCGCGGCGATGCCAGCCGCGCTGGCTGGACCACCGAAGCCGATCTGCTCGATGGCCAGCGCGTGGATCCGGTTGGCGTGCAGGAAATCATCGTCAAGCCGAACAGCCGCGTTCTGCTCGGCGAGTCCTCCGGTTGCCTGATCGTCTGCTGCCACATCGAAAAGCAGGGTGATGCCGGTTATTTCGGAATGTTTTCGGTGCAGCCTGGCCTGCAGAACGGTGGCGTAGGCAAGCGCACGATGGCCGAAGCCGAGCGCATCGCGCGCGATGAATGGCAGTGCACGAAAATGGAAATGACCGTGATTTCCGTTCGCAACGAGCTGATCGCGTGGTACGAACGGCGCGGTTACCGGCGCAGCGGACGCTACAAGCCGTTTCCCTACGGCGACGAGCGCTACGGCTTGCCCAAACGCGACGATCTGCGCTTCGAGATTTTGGAGAAACCGTTGTGAGCGCGGTTGCCGGACGAAGTTGGATTCGCGTTTGTACGCCGGCCGAGCTGCTGCCCGGCGAATACAAGCTCGTGTACGACGGCGACGTGCCGATTGCGGTGTTCAACATCGACGGCGAGTTGTATGCGATCGAAGACGTGTGCACGCACGACGGCGGCGAACTCACCGGTGGCGAGTTGCGCGGCTTCGAGATCGAGTGCCCGCGACACGGCGCGAAGTTCGACGTGCGCACCGGCGCGGTGTTGTGCCCGCCGGCCTACGAGCCGACCGCGAAGTTTCCGGTCCGCGTCGAAAGCGACGCGATCTACACTCGCGATGATCGTTGGGATTGATGCGCGACGCAGCGCTTCGAAAAATCTGCGATGACCATTCGTCTCTTGGTTCGGCAACGCAGCCCCCAGTGGCCACAAAAACCGGCCATCCCGTGTCAGTTGCGCGCCGCTTGCATGCAGCGCAGAATGACGAAATTCGCTCTGGGGAGATCGAATATGCGACAGGTTTGGGGGTTTCGTCAAATTCCTGGTGGCTTCCGCTCGCGAGTGCTCGCATGGGCGGGGGCATGTGCGTTGGCGCTGCCGTTGCTGGTGTGTGCAGCGCAGGTCGATATCTCCGGCCCTGCAGGCAGCGTGGCCTTCGGCACCTCGGTCACGGTTCTGTCGAACAGCAATTTCGTGGTAACCGACCCGAACGGCCCGGTGTCGGGTATCGGTGCCGTGTATTTATATGGTCCCAGTGGGACGTTGATCAGCACCTTGACCGGCAGCAGCACCAACGATCACATTGGCAGTAGTGGTGTAGTCGTGGTGGGGCTGCACAATTTCGTGGTTCGCAGTCCCAATTGGAACAATGGCGGGGCCTCAACGGCCGGTGCGGTGACCTGGGTAAATGGCAGCACGGGCCTGTCCGGTGTCGTATCGGCCAGCAATTCGCTTATCGGAACCACCAGTGGTGACTTTGTCGGCAACGGCGGCGTGACCGTCCTGAGCAACGGCAACTACGTGGTCGCAAGTTTTTTTTGGAACAACGGTGTGGTGAGCAGCAAGTACGGCGCGGCGACCTGGGGCAATGGCACCAGCGGCATCTCCGGACCCGTGTCGGCCAGCAATTCGCTGATCGGGACCACCACCGATGACCAGGTCGGCAACAATGGCGTGATCGCCCTGAGCAACGGCAACTATGTGGTTGCGAGTGCCAATTGGAACAACGGCGTGGCGAACAGCAAGTACGGCGCAGCGACCTGGGGCAATGGCAGCACGGGCCTTACCGGGGCCGTGTCGGCCAGCAATTCGCTGATCGGGACCACTACCGGTGACTATGTCGGCTTGAGCGGCGTGACCGCCCTGAGCAACGGCAACTATGTGGTTGCGAGTGCCAATTGGAACAACGGCGTGGCGAACAGCAAGTACGGCGCGGCGACCTGGAGCAATGGCAGCACGGGCCTTACCGGGGCCGTGTCGGCCAGCAATTCGCTGATCGGGACCACCACTGGTGACCAAGTCGGCAGCAACGGCGTAACCGCGCTAAGCAACGGCAACTACGTGGTGCGGAGCTCCTACTGGCACAATGGTCCGACGGTCTATGCCGGCGCGGCGACCTGGAGCAATGGCAGCACGGGCCTTACCGGGGCCGTGTCGGCCAGCAATTCGCTGATCGGGACCACCACTGGTGACCAAGTCTGCAGCAACGGCGTAACCGCGCTAAGCAACGGCAACTACGTGGTCGCGAGTGCCTACTGGAACAACGGCGTGGCGAGCAGCGAATACGGTGCCGCGACGTGGGGTAATGGCAGCAGCGGCACCACCGGGACCGTGTCGGCCAGCAATTCGCTGATCGGGGCCACCACCGGTGACCAAGTCAGCAACGGCGGCGTAACCGCGCTGAGCAATGGCAACTACGTGGTCGCGAGTTCCAACTGGAACAACGGCGTGGCGAACAGCAAGTATGGTGCGGCGACCTGGGGCAATGGCAGCAGCGGCATTACCGGGGCGGTGTCGGCCAGCAATTCGCTGATCGGGACAACCATCGATGACTACGTCGGCGGAGGCGGCGTGACCACCCTGAGCGACGGCAACTACGTGGTCGCGAGTTTCCTTTGGAACAACGGCGTGGCGAACAGCAAGTACGGCGCAGCGACCTGGGGCAATGGCAGCAGCGGTATTACCGGACCCGTTTTGGCCAGCAATTCGCTGATCGGGACCACTACCGGTGACTATGTCGGCTACCCTGGCGTCACCGCCCTGAGCAACGGCAACTATGTGGTTGCGAGTGCCGATTGGAACATCGGCGTGGCGAACAGCAGGTACGGCGCAGCGACCTGGGGCAATGGCAGCACGGGCCTTACCGGGGCCGTGTCGGCCAGCAATTCGCTGATCGGGACCACTACCGGTGACTATGTCGGCTTGAGCGGCGTGACCGCCCTGAGCAACGGCAACTACGTTGTCGGCAGCCCTTTCTGGAGCGGCAATCTTGGAGCCGTAACCTTGGCAAGCGGCGCCTTTCGGCTGAAGGCAACGATCCAGCCATGGAACAGCGTGCGTGGCACGGCAGCGGGTGGTGGCCCGCAACAGACGTACGCCTACGATCCGGCTCGCCAGCGGCTAATTGTCGGCCAGCCGGCCAGCAACATCGTCAGCTTGTTCAGCATGGATCAAATCTTCGCCTCCGACTTCGAGCCGTAGCGCGCCCTAGCCGGTGACCGCGTGCGCCGCGGTCGCCTTCCACGAAGCGCATCTGCATCGCACCGCGATGTTTCCCGCTCAGTGCGCGATCGCTTTTCAGAACACAACCAATCTCCACAGTTGCCTGCGCAATAGCGGCCGATTGCGAATCCATTGACTTCGGCCTTCGGGCCTATGCTGACGGCGCGAAGTTCGACGTGCGCACCGGTGCCGTACTGTGTCCACCGGCGTATGAGCCTACGGCGAAATTTCCGGTAAAAGTGGAAAACGACGCAATTTATACGTACGACGACCGCTGGGATTGATGGCCACAGCGCGGACCGCGGCACAAGTATTGACACGGCGGTTAATATAAGTGAGAATCATTCGCATCAAGGATTGCGTGGGGCGGCTGTGCACAAAACGATTTCGGCGGAAATCGACGACGTGACCGCGTTTCTGCAGGCGCTCACCGACGGCTACGACCCGATCACCGATAGCGCCGATCCAGCGCGCGATCTGCCAGCACAGAATTAAAAACGGAGACATCTGCCATGCAACATAAAACGCTCGCCGCGGCCATCCTGACAGCAGCACTGATTCCGTTCGCCCCGGCGCACGCCGACGATGCGGCACTCAAATTCGAAGTGGACGCGCTGCGTGCCGAAGTGGCCGCACTCAAGGCCGAAGTCGAACAAATGCGCAGCGTGACGAATGCGCCGGGTGCAGCCGCATCGTCAATCGCGCCAGCGGCCACCGCAGCCAACGCTACGCCGGTTCCGGCAATTCCTGTTGCCGCCGCCGGCGCGTCGGCTTCCGGTGCGGGCACACCCGGCGCCGGCCTTGCGCTGGGAGGCAATACCACCCTGTGGGGCTACGGCCAGATCGACTACAACCGCCCAACCGCGCGACCGGCGGACGCACAGGCGGATCTGACCCGAGCGGTACTCGGGTTCAATCACCAATTCGACGAATCCACGCGCGTGTACGGCGAACTGGAATGGGAACATGCCGTTGCTTCCAGCGAAGACGCGGGCGAGTCGGAAGTTGAGCAGTTGTATATTGAGCACAGCTTGAATCCGAATTATGGCGTACGCGCCGGGCTGATGCTGGTGCCGATCGGCTTGCTCAACGAACATCACGAACCAACGCAGTACTACGGCGTGGAGCGCAATTTCGTCGAGCAGGCGATCATTCCCAGCACCTGGCGCGAAGGCGGTGTTGCCGGCTACGGCAATACCGATTCGGGCTGGCAGTGGGACCTCGGTCTGGTCACGAGTCCCGATCTTGGCAAGTGGGATCCGACCTCCGACGAAGGCCGTGCCTCGCCGCTCGGCAGCATTCATCAGGAATTGCAGTTGGCGAAGGCGCACGATCTGTCGCTCTGGGGCCGCCTCAACTGGCTCGGCATTCCGGGCCTGAACATCGGCGCCGCCGTATTTGCCGGCAAGATCGGTCAGGACACGAGCCGACAGTTTGACGGCAACGTGAATTTCCCGGCGGATAATGCGCAACTGCTGCTGGGTGAGGCGCATGTGCGCTGGCAACCGGGGCCCTTCGATTTTTCAGCACTTTACACACGTGGCACGATCAGTGATACGCAGGCGCTCAACTTGAGCTTTCTCGGCCAACCCACGCCCGTGCCGAAGGCGTTCTGGGGCGGCTATGCGCAAGCGGCGTGGCGGGCGCTGGCATGGAACCAGTCCTCGCTCGCTCCGTTCCTGCGCTACGAGGAATTCAACACCGCGGCGGCATACGCCGCGCAAGCGCAAAGCCTTGGCACGTTGCCGTTACCGACCCAGCGCGTATGGACTACCGGCCTGAACTACTATCTGAATCCGAACGTCGTGTTCAAGATCGACTACCAGAATTTCCGTTACGATGACGCACTGCTCAATTACGGCAATCGTTTCGATCTGGGTATCGGTTTCCAATTCTGATCATGCAGGTTCGTTGGCTGCTTCCGGTGGGCGTTGGCGCGGCGGCGGTCGCGCAAGTGGCCTACGCCGTGCAATACATGACGGTGGAACAGGCACAGCGCTCCGCGTTCGCGCAGGCCACGCAGTTCGTGCGGGTGGCACCGGCTATCGATGCCGCCGCGTTCGGTGTGCAAGCGGGCTGGAAACCCTTGATCTGGCGCGTGCAGAACGGTAGCGATCTGCTGGGCTGGTTTTTTGAGGACGCCGTGATCGGCAAGAGCGAACTCATCACCTATGCGCTGGCACTGGATGCGAGTGGCAAGGTGATCTCGCTGGAAGTACTCGACTATCGCGAATCGCACGGCGGCGAAGTGCGGCTAGCCGGCTGGCGCAAACAGTTCGTCGGCAAGACCGCGAGCGATCCGGTGGCGCTCGATCGCGATGTTCGCAATATCTCCGGCGCCACACTGTCGTGCCGGCATTTGACCGAAGGAGTTCGCCGTCTGTTGCAACTGTACGCGCACGTTCTGGCCGCTGCGAAAGGCTGATGCGATGAACAGCATTCGGCGCGCGCGACCCTGGCTTGGCACGCTGGTCGATATACGCATCGACGGCATGCAGGTGCCGGCTGCGTTGCGCGCGATCGAGGCGGCCTTTGCGGAAATAGCCAGCGTGCATCGGCTGATGAGTTTTCACGAATCCGGTAGCGATCTGGAGCGACTGCGGTTGACGCCGCTTGGCAGCGTAGTGCGGGTGAACGCACGTACCTTCGAAGTGCTGAAGTGCTGCCTGCGAATTGCAGCGGCTTCGGCGGGCGTATTCGATCCGGCTGTAGCAGGAACTCAAGCCTTGCGTGGCGCGCTGCCGGTCCCCGCATCCGCTTTCGTTCCCGATGCGTGCGCGAGCTGGCGCGATATCGACTTGCTCGATGGCGAGCGCGTGCGCTTGCGCAAACCGCTGTGGATCGACTTGGGCGGCATCGCAAAAGGCTATGCCGTGGATCGCGCGATTGATGTACTGCGTGCGCATGGTGTCAGCCAGGCCTGCGTGAATGCCGGTGGCGATTTGCGCGTGTATGGTCCGTTCCTCGAATCAATGCATGTGTGCACCGCCGATGGAGTGGTTTTCCCGGCGCTGGAGCTAGCCGACGCTGCGCTGGCGACGAGCAGTGCTGAGGGCGGGCAACACCTGCACGGCGTATCGGGTGAGGCCATCGGCGATGGCATCACCGTGAGTGTGGCTGCTTCACGTTGCATGGTCGCCGATGCGCTGACGAAGGTCGTGCTCGCTGACCAGAAGGTCGCGCGCAGTGTCCTCGATGTCTTCGACGCACAAGCCTGGATGCATGATTCCCGGCATGGCTGGCAAGCGCTCCGCTTCGCCGCATGAGACGCAGATTCCATCACGGTCCCTCCGCGCGCCAGTATCTGACGCGGCGGCAGAAGTGGTGCATCTATGGTGTACTTGGCACGTTGTGGAGTAGCGGTGTGCTTTGGCTGCTCGTGCATTACTGGCTGCCGCAGCACGGGCCCTTTGGTGACGTGCCGAATCCGGCCGAGCACTGGTTCCTCGTCGTGCATGGCGCGGGTGCCTTCGCCACGCTGTGGCTGGGTGGCTGGATGTGGCACGCGCATATCATGCCGTGGCGCCGCAGCGGCATGCGCAGGCGCAGCGGTGAGACGTTGCTCTGGGTTGGCGGCGTGTTGATCGCTACCGGCTACCTGCTTTATTACGCAGCGGACGAAACGACGCGCCATTGGGTTTCGCTGGCGCACTGGCTCGTGGGACTGTCGTTGGCGGCCGCGCTGCTGGCGCACGCCCTGCGCAGCCGGCGCTATCGCGCATCTTGATGGGTCTCGGTCGGTAGGAAGCGCGCGATAAGAACCTCGCCGCCGCCATCAATCACCATACGATCGCCATCCACGTCCGCCAGCAGCAGCACCGATTCACCGGCTTTGATTGGCTGTGTGGATTGCCACGACTTCACCACCGCATTGCCACTGGCCAGATACACAAACCATGCCGCGTCCGCAAAGAACACCATCGGCCCGACCAGCGGTCGGTGCATGACTTCGGCGCGCAACGCATCCCGGCGCACGATGACGTTGAAATCTCGCACCGGGCCGGAGATCAGTTTGCCGAACGTGGATGCCTCGCCGGCGAACTGTACGAACTGCAAGCGCCGATCCAGCACCATCGGATCGGCCGCGTCGAAACGCAATTGCATGCCGATGCCGTCGAGCAAGGCGATATGTCGATCGCAATCTGGAAATGTGGAAAATGCGCCGTCGCTCTCGATCTCGGCGATGCTTACGCGCCAGTCGAACGACGCGTCCGCGCCCGTTTTGGGCTCGGGAAATACAGCCAGCTGCGTGGTCCAGCCGCCGCCGTTCTTCCAGCGCACGCGCTGGTAATCGCTGGCACGCAGGATGCGCGCGGGCATCAGGACTCGCCCAGCAAAGCGTGCAGTTGCGCGGTCGAGCGCGCCAGGCTTTCGCGCCAGCTGAAGCCGATAATCGCCTCGCCGCTGGTCGCGTCGCGAAAATCCTCGGTCTGCCCGGGCGCGAGCAAATGACGATAGTCGACGGTAATTTCGGTGCCGGGCGCGAGATCAGCCAGCGCGAACACGAAGCCCAGGTGCCACAACCCGGTCGGTGCGAATGCGTGATTGATGTAGCACTCGTCGGGCCATTCCGGCGTTACCGTGTAGCGATCCTCGAACCAGCGCACCGTTGCACAGAGCAGTTGCGCGGAATTCGGCAACGCTTCCACTTCCTTCCATTTGTATACTTTGCGGATGTCATCGGGCGCGGTGATCAGGCGTCCGGCGGAAACGTATTCGTTGAGGAACAAGCCTTTGCCGGCGCCGGGAATGCGCGAGGCGGCGACGCGATACTGAGGCAGAATCATGCAGGCATCCGTGAACTTACGCGCCGCGCAGTCTAGCAGGATGCGCCGCGGCGATGCGGCAGGTAAACTGTGCGGGTTGCCAGCTTCGGGTGTCGTATGGATTCCGTCAAGATTCGCAATTCCGTGTCCGCGTTGTGGGACAGCCAGATCGTTCCGCAACTCGTGGAGTACATCCGCATCCCGAACAAGTCGCCGATGTTCGACAAGGGCTGGGCTGAGCATGGCCACATGGACAAGGCGGTCGCTCAACTGGCCGCTTGGGCCAGGGCGCAGCCGATCGCCGGCATGCAGCTTGAAATCGTGCGCTTGCCTGGGCGTACGCCGCTGATCTTCATTGATATCCCGAAATTCGGCGGCGGCGACGCCGGCGAGGATTGTGTACTTTTATACGGGCATCTGGACAAGCAGCCGGAAATGACCGGCTGGGCAGCGCATCTGGGGCCGTGGACACCGGTGCTCGAAGGCGATCGCCTGTACGGGCGCGGCGGTGCCGACGACGGCTACGCGATCTTCGGTTCGCTGGCCGCGATTCTTGCCTTGCAGGAGCAGAGCGTGTCGCACGCACGCTGCGTAGTGCTGATCGAGGCCTGCGAGGAATCGGGCAGTTACGATTTGCCGTACTACGTCGACCATCTCGCCACGCGCATCGGCAAACCGTCGCTGATCGTGTGTCTGGATTCGGGCTGCGGCAACTACGACCAACTCTGGCTGACGACCTCGTTGCGTGGCTTGTCCGGAGGCAACCTCATGGTCAAGGTGCTGGAAGAAGGCGTGCATTCGGGCGACGCCTCAGGCGTGGTGCCGTCCAGTTTCCGCATTTTGCGCGGGTTGCTGTCGCGCCTGGAGGACGAAGTCAACGGCAAGCTCAAGCCGGCCGAGCTCTACGTGGAAATCCCCGCGCAGCGTATCGAACAGGCGCGCCGCACCGCGCAGGTGCTCGGCGATGCGGTGTATTCCAAATTTCCTTTCGTCGACGGAATGCGTCCCATCACCGCCGATCCGGTAGAACTGGTGCTCAACCGCACGTGGCGGCCGGCTTTGTCGGTGACCGGCATCGACGGTATGCCGCCGCTTGGTTCTGCCGGCAACGTGCTGCGGCCATTCACCGTGGTCAAACTCTCGCTGCGCCTGCCGCCAACGCTCGACGGCGACGCCGCCGGCGCTTTGGTCAAGCGCCTGCTCGAATCCGATCCGCCATATGGCTGCAAGGTCGAATTCACGCTGGAAAAAGCCTCTTCCGGCTGGAACGCGCCGCCGCTGGCGCCGTGGCTGGAAACGGCGGTGGACACGGCTTCGCGCGAATTCTTCGGCCCGCCGCCCGCCTACAACGGCGAGGGCGGCAGTATTCCGTTCATGGGCATGCTCGGCGAGAAATTTCCCGGTGCGCAATTTCTCATTACCGGCGTACTCGGCCCGCAATCGAATGCGCACGGGCCGAACGAATTCCTGCACATTCCCACCGGCAAGCACGTGAGCATGTGCGTGGCGCAAGTCGTTGCCGACCATTTCCGTGCCCAGCAACAGGGCCTGACGACCGGCGTCGTCGCCAGCGCGTCGCATTCGCACCGCGACGCATCCTGCTGCTGATTCCAGGTGCGGAAGCGGTTCAGTGCCGACCTTGCGGGCGTGCCGGCAACGTGTGCAGGTAGGCCCATAGTGCATCGAGTTCGGTATCGGTCAGGTGGGCGAACGCGCGCCAGGGCATGAATGCGTCCACTGCGCTGCCGTCCGGGCGCCGGCCTCGGCGCAGCGCATTCGCGAAATCCACCTTCGACCAGCGCCCGATACCGGTTGCAGGATCCGGAGTGATGTTTTTCGCTTCGGCGAAGCTCGGCGGAGTGCCCGGTACATGGCCGCCACTGTAGTGCTCGCCATGACAGCCGCTGCACGACGTGCGCGCCAGATAGGCGCCGTATTCCGCAGTGGGCGCGATCGCAATGCTGGCGCTGTGCGCTGCGTGCTGATCGATCTGCAGCGCCTCGACCAGCGGCAGTTTGCCGAGCAGGAACAGGACACGGGCGAGCGGGCCGGCCAGCGGTGGCGGCACGTCGCGATCCACTGGCGGCCGCGCAATGAGGTAAGCGATCAGGTCGGCCGTGTCGGCGTCGGTGAGGCTGCTGTAATCGTGTGCCGGCATGTACAGCAACATGCGCCCATCGGCCGTCAGGCCGTGACGGATAGCGAGTTCGAAGCTGCGCGCATCGAGCTGGGCACCTTGACCGCCCTTGCCGCGGGTCAGGTTCGGGCCGGCGATGCGGCCGATCGGAAACGCATCAACGACGACTTTGCCGCCCAGATCCGCGCCATGGCAATCGGTGCAGTTATGCGTGATCGCGACGTGTTCGCCGCGTGCGATGGCGAACGCGTCGGTCGGGATCGCGAGCGCCGGTTCATCGACGCTGATGCGTTGCGCCAGCAAGGTATTGCTGCGCCAGTAGACGAAGGCCAGTCCGATGACGGCCAACACGACCAAGACCAACACGATCTTCACCAGCCGCCGTAGCACTTTCACGTCGGTTCTCCCCGGTTAGCCAATGCTTCGATTCAACGCGCCGCCGGAATCTTCAGTGCGCCCGCTCTGCAGGTGCTGCGCACACGGCCAGTGCAGGCCTGCGGCGCCAGCGTGTCCTTGTTCAGGCACACGCGGACTTCGGTCAACTCGGCGCCAGCGTGACACACAATGCTGAGCATGTTATCGCCCAGCCCGGGATTGGTCCGCAGGAACGCCTGCATCACCTCGTTGGCGGTCATGGACGGCGGTGTGCGTGGCGTAGTCAGCGCAGGCGGAATCTTCACACTGGCAAACGCGCGGTCCGCTTTGCCGAAATAGGCGGAGGGATCCAGCCCGGTGCAACTGCCATGGGTCTGCCACTCGTGCTCGATCAGTTGCCGGCTCGGCATAAACGCCAGCGCACGCTGGATTACCGCATCGTCCGGCAGGGCATCGGTCCGGCAATGTTCGGGGCCGAAACCGAAACCGTTGCGACCCTGCGGCCACAAACCGTGCAGGACGAAACCGTAGCCTTTGTGGAGGCATTGGCGCTCGTCTTGCGGATGGGTCGCGCAGTAACTCGGCGACCACGACAACGACATCAGGTAATAGTCGAACTGCCCGGGTACGCTGCCGGCGTTCCGATGGCCATGGCCGCGGGCCGACGCGAGGGTGGCGATCGCGCACAACAAAAGCACTGAAAGAAAAGATGATCCACGCATGGTCGATCGCTCCGGGTGGCGTCAGCGTTGCAGGTATTCGCGCAGCGCGACGGCATTGTTGTGTTCGGTATCGGCAGCGTTGAAGATCAGCGCGACCGGGCCTTTGCCGATCAGTTCGCGCAGCGGTTCGAGCGCAGCGGTGTTACGCTCGAGTTCGGCGAAGTATTTCTTGCGGAATTGCGGCCATCTTGCCGGATCGTGGCCGAACCACTGGCGCAGTTCAGTGCTCGGCGCGATATCGCGCAGCCACAAATCCAGCTTGAGCATCTGCCTGGATTTGCCGCGCGGCCACAGACGATCCACCAGCACGCGTTTGCCGTCGCCGCGCACGGGTGCCTCGTTGGCGCGGCGCAAAAGGATTTTCGTTGCCATCGGTTCGAACTTCCCATGACGATGGCGCAAGATTCCGCCGAACGACGGGGAAGGTCAAGCCGAACAGTTGCGATATAATGATCAGCTCGCAATCCATCCGTTGCCTGTATGCCACGACGAATCCTTCGACGCAGCTCGCCGATCCACGGCAACGGCGTCTTCGCCGCCCGCGATCTGCCCGCGCGCGCCGAGGTCATCGAATATCGCGGACGCCGCATGACCCATGCCCAGGCCAATCGGGTCTACGGCGATGACGTCAACAGTGGACACACCTTCCTGTTCACGCTCAACGAAAAATACCTGATCGACGCGAACGTCCACGGCAACGACGCGCGCTGGATCAACCACAGTTGCGCGCCGAATTGTCAAGCCTGGGTGATCGAGCATGCCAGCGGCGATCCGCGTCGCGATCGCGTCGTCATCGAAACCCGGCGCCGCATTCGCCGCGGCGAAGAACTCACCTACGATTACGGCATCCGTCTCGAAGAGCGCCAGTCCGCCCGCCTCAAGCGCATCTGGGCGTGCCGCTGCGGCGCGCGCAATTGCACCGGCACGCTGTTGAAGCGCAAACGTTGAGCGCAGCTCAATGCGGCGATTCGCCTCGGCGGATCCGCAGGTACGCCGTCAGGGCAAGCACCAGCAACGCGCCCGCGACAACCAATCCCAGCCAAAACGTATATCCATCCGATCCCTCGCCACGGCCGCCGCCGGGATCGGCCGCGACGGTGGGTGTGGGCTGATCCTGCTTTTTCTCGGCGGGCGGTGCATGACTCGGGTTCGCAGTAGGAACGACGACCGGTTTCATCGTCGGGCGCCCCGCAGGTTTTTTCGGCGCGTGTAGGGGAGTATGCACCGGTGGTGCCGGTGCTTCTTGTGCGGGCGGGACATCGACCAGTGCGTTCAGAGGTCGGATCTTCGATTCGTAGGTCGGCGGCGGTGGCGGTGGCGCCGCCGGCACGGCCGGCGCTTCGTGTTCGGCGGCGGCGTCTTTGCCGCCCTCAGCTGGCCCAGAGGTGGCGCCTGCATCGCCGGCGCCGCTCTGGCCCGGCTGCGTAACGCCGGCGACACCAGCCGGAAGCGCAATTCCGTTCGCGCCGCCATTCTGCAATTGCTGATTGGCCGTGACGAATCCTGACGATTGCTGCTGCACGTCGGTGGACGGCGCATTCGGATCCGTCGTGGTGACGCCGGCGGACGTGGTGCCCGCATTCGCGTACGCGCAGGCACTGCAAACCAGCGCGGTGAATGCCAAAAGGGTACGGGAAGCAAGACGCATCGGAATCGACCCGCTGTAAACACGACGGTATCTTAGCGGGATTTGGTGGGCAGTACACGGATCGAACCCGTGACCGGTTCGTTCGCTGCACAATCGGCTGGATTGTCGAAACCGAGCGCAACGGCGCCCGTGCCATACGGGCTTCAACCAAGGCCATTGCGCTGGCACGCCAGCCACCGGTCAACGATCAGCTGTTGGCAATCGCGCTCAAATCGGCTCGCGCTCACGACTACTACGGGCTGGCGCTGCAGTCGTTCGCATTGATCGCGCCGCCCGATGGGATGAATCCGATTTCCGCCGGCCCGCGGTTTGCTCTGGGGACATTCTGCCGTCGATATCCTTTAGTTGTCGTATCCATCCGCGAAGATCTTGTCGCCGCGCTCGTAGGCGCCCATGTCGACAAGTCCGTTGTAGGATCGCGGATGACCTTCGATGTCGATCGTGGGCAGGCCGCCACCCGGCGACAGAGTCCCGATGCCGAGCAGCGTGGACGTGGGCAGCAAGTGGTAATCGGTGGCGCCGGAAAATTTTGGATCGACCGATACATTGCCGCTGCTGCTCGGGTCGATCGTGCCGCTGCGCGGGCCGATGTCGTTATCGATCAGCACCAGGGTGCTGTAGCTGAAAAGGTCGTAGGTATTGGCGGTGTTGGCATAAGCGATGTTGTTGCTGATGTAGGTATTGTCGGTGCTGTCGATCTTGATCCCGCCGGTGAGGCCGACGCCGTTCTCGCCGAGCACATTGTTCGCGATCGTATTGTTGGTGATGGAAATCGTGCCGCTGCCGCTGTTGTAGAGAAAAGCGCCCGCTGGCTCGTCGGCGGCCGTGTTGTCGACGAGCAAGTTGCCCCAGATCGTCATGTTGCCGGCCGACGTCGTCGAGAACGTGCCCGGGTCCGTCGCCACATACATGCCGCCGAAGTTGCCGTTAGTGCGGTTGTTGCGGATGATGTTGTAGTTGACGATCACGGCGCCGGCGATGCTTTCTACCAGCAGTCCTCCCGTGCCGCTGACATTTCCCGCCTGATAGCCGTTTTGGATCGTCAGCCAGCGCACCGAAATGCCGCCCCAACTTTCCAGGGTCATCACGACGGTGCTGCCGCCCCCGTCGAGGATTGAGCCCGCGGGATTCTGGGTCGTTGCCGTGCAGTTGCTGTCGTAGCCGCCAGTAACGTCGAGCTGACCCTGGTTGCTTGCCAGCGAGTAGAACGTGAACGTCGAACCGGCGGCGTAAAAGCCCCGCGCGATTTCGATATTGTTCTGATCAGTGCTGCCTTGGGCGGCGGTCAGCGCATTCTGAAATTCGGTGGAGTTGTGAACGCAGGTAGTCACTAGCGCAGATGCGGGCGTGACGCCAAGTAAGAGCGCTACGTGCACGAGAGCGACGATCTTCTTCGCGATGCTGATGCTCATGGCGACTCTCCCAATCAGTTGTCGAAGCCAGCGTTGAAAATCTGGTCACCGCGCTCGTAGGCGCCCATGTCGACAAGTCCGTTGTAGGATCGCGGATGACCTTCGATGTCGATGGTCGGCAGATTGCCGGCGGGGGTCAGCGTGCCGGCGCCGAGCAAAGACGAGGTCGCCAGCAGATGGAAGTCGGTCGTGCTGGAAAACTGGGGATCGACGCTCTGGGAGCCGATATTGCTGTTGGGAGGGCCGCCTAGAGTCCCGTAATCATTGTCGACCAGATCGGCATCAAAGGCGAAGAAGTCCTGGCTGGTATTGCCCCAGAAAATATTGTTACTTACAAATGTGTTCCCGGAAGCATAAAGTCCACCGTACCCATTACCGAGAGAGCCGGTAATCGTGTTATTCACGACCGTGTTGTTGGTGATATAGATGTCGCCGGATCCCTGCTTCTCCACGTCGCCTCCCGACACATTGGTGTAGGCCGAATTGCCGACGATCAAGTTGCCGTCGACATGGGCATTTCCGGACCCGTAGAGTAGCAGCAGCAATCCGGCCGTCTCCTCGGTGGATCGATTGTTGCGAATGATGTTGTAGTCGATGAAGACGCTGCCGGTGGTGGAAATGACTTCAAGACCGGTGTAGGCGTTCTTCAGGCCATCCTGGATCGTCAGGTAACGCACGGAGACGCCACCGGTGCTGGTCAGGCTGAGGACGCCCGACATCGCGTCGCCATCGATAACGGTAAGCGCCGGATTCTTGATTATGGTCGAGCAATTGTTGTTGTAGCCTCCGGTGATGTCGAGCTGGCCTTGACTCATCGACGTTGCACTGAACACCAGTTGGTTGCCGGCCAGATGATAGGTACCGCGGGGTATCTCAAGGGTTGTGGCCGCGCCGCTGGCGACAGCATCGTTCAGCTGGGTCTGAAAATCTGCGGCATCGCCGGCATTGACGCAAACGACATTGACCGCGAAAGCCGGATGAACAACCAGGGCGAGCAGCGTGGCGGTCAAGGCGAAAGCAAAGATAGTGCGCATGACGAAACTCCTGCGGAGTGGGTTCGATCCAGTACACGCAGAAAGGCGTGGAAACCGGGCAAATGAATGGAATCGAGCGCAGTCGCACCTTTGCGCGGCCGAATCCTTACGGGATCCGCTGCGGTAGGCAGTTTTCCGCCGAACCGATTCGGTCTGTGCGATATCGCCGGCATAGTCCGCGAGTGGGTGGAGTACGGCTGGCATGACAAGTGACCTGCATGGCGATTCTCGGGCCATTTGAAAGTTGAGAAGAAGGCTCCCGCCAACAGTGCGAGGAGTCTATGCGCAAGGCACAATTCAGCGAAGGTCAGATGGTCAAGATCCTGCGCGCGGCGGACAAGACGCCCGTTGCCCAGATGGCCAAGCAGTACTGGATCAGCGAGCGGACGGTGTATGTGTGGCGCAAGCGATACGGCAAGCGCATCCGGCGGCTGCGCGCCAAGGGCGGGATATCATGCCTGAGATGTGCGGCAAGTCGGCTACAAGGACGGTTCGCGGTGAAAACCCGCATCGAAAACCGAATCGCGCCAGCGTTTCGCTGGCTTCCCATGGAGGGGTTTCCGGAACCCACTTTGCCGTACGTTTGCCGTACGCGCATCCATCGAATATCGTAAGTTATTGATTATTTGGTGGGCAGTACAGGGATCGAACCTGTGACCCCTACCATGTCAAGGTAGTGCTCTACCGCTGAGCTAACTGCCCACGAAGGGGTGCGCATAATACAGCCTGCGCCGCGGCGCGCCAAGCGCTTCAGGCGCGCAGGCTCGCCTCGCGCAGCCGGTGCAATTCGTCGCGCACGCGTGCGGCATCCTCGAATTCGAGGTTTTGCGCATGCTGGTACATCTGCGCTTCGAGCCGCTTGAGCTCGGCGGCGAGGCGCCCGGGCGGAAGTGCGGTGTAGTCCATCGCCGGTTCCGCGATGCGCTGCCCGGCACGCGATTTGCCGCGTCCGCCGCGCTCGGTTTCAGCGTCGGCGCGCGCGCCCTCCATGATGTCGGTGATTTTCTTGACCACGGATTTCGGCACGATGCCGTGGGTGGCATTGTATTCGACTTGTTTCTGCCGGCGCCGGTCGGTTTCGTCGATCGCGGCGCGCATCGAATTGGTGATGCGGTCGGCGTAAAGGATCGCCTTGCCGCGCAGGTTGCGCGCGGCTCGACCGATGGTCTGGATCAGTGAACCGGTCGAACGCAGAAAACCTTCCTTGTCGGCGTCGAGGATCGCCACCAGTGACACCTCAGGCATGTCCAGACCCTCGCGCAGCAGGTTGATGCCGACCAGCACGTCGAATTTGCCCAGGCGCAGGTCGCGCAGGATTTCCACGCGCTCCACCGTTTCGATGTCCGAGTGCAAATAGCGCACGCGCACGCCATGCTCTTGCAGATAATCGGTGAGGTTCTCGGCCATGCGTTTGGTCAGCGTCGTCACCAGCACGCGGTCACCCATGGCCACGCGCGCATGGCATTCGCCGAGCAGATCGTCGACCTGGGTGCGCACCGGCCGCACTTCGACTTGCGGATCGACCAGCCCGGTCGGCCGCACCACCAGTTCGACCACGCTGCCTTGCGTGTGCGCCAAATCGTATTTGCCGGGCGTGGCGGAAACGAAAATGCAGCGCGGCGCGCGACGTTCCCATTCCTCGAATTTCAGCGGCCGGTTGTCCAGCGCCGACGGCAGGCGAAAGCCGAATTCGACCAGCGTTTCCTTGCGCGAACGGTCGCCCTTGTACATGGCGCCGAGCTGCGGAATGGTCACGTGCGATTCGTCCACCACGAGCAGTGCGTCGGCCGGCAGATAGTCGAACAGGCACGGTGGCGGTTCGCCTGGCGCGTGTCCGGTCAGATGCCGCGAATAATTTTCGATGCCGTTGCAGTAGCCGATCTCGGCCATCATCTCGAGGTCGAACTGGGTGCGTTGCTGCAGGCGCTGCGCTTCGACCAGCTTGTTCGCCTGATACAACTGTTCCAGGCGTTCCTTCAATTCCAGCTTGATCGTTTCGACCGCCTCGAGCACCGTGCGCCGCGTCGTCACGTAATGCGAGCCGGGATAGATCGTATAGCGCGGAATCCGCCGCAGTACCGCGCCGGTCAGTGGATCGAACACCGACAGATTCTCGATTTCGCCGTCGAACAACTCGATGCGGATCGCTTCCATCTCGCTTTCCGCCGGGAATACGTCGATGGTCTCGCCGCGCACGCGATAGCTGGCGCGATGCAATTCGTAGTCGCCGCGTTCGTATTGCAATTCAGTCAGGCGACGAAGCAGTTCGCGCTGATCGAGCCGGTCGCCGCGCACCAGGTGCAGCACCATGCGATGGTATTCGCCGGGATCGCCGAGGCCGTAAATCGCCGAAACGGTGGCCACGATCAGCGCGTCCGGGCGCTCGATCAGCGCCTTCGTCGCGGACAGCCGCATCTGTTCGATGTGTTCGTTGATCGACGAATCCTTCTCGATGTAGGTATCGCTCGACGGCACGTACGCTTCCGGCTGGTAGTAGTCGTAATAGCTGACGAAATACTCCACCGCGTTGCGTGGAAAGAATTCCTTGAACTCGCCGTAGAGTTGCGCGGCCAGCGTCTTGTTCGGCGCCAGCACCAGGGTCGGCTTCTGGATCTGTTCGACGACGTTCGCGATGGTGAACGTCTTGCCGGAGCCGGTGACGCCGAGCAGGGTCTGGTGCGCGAGTCCCGCGTTGACCCCATCCACCAGCCGCCGGATCGCCTGCGGTTGATCGCCCGCGGGCTGGAATGGCGCAACAAGCTGGAAACGGTCGGACATCGGCGGCTCCGAAAACGAACCGGTGATTATAACCCGTCGTGCGACTTCGGCGTTTTCCTACACGCTGCCGCGCCAACAGCCGATTTCGTGCGTACGCGCCACTGCCTAGCATGGCCTGCATCATCGAGGAGGAACCGTCATGCGCCGGATACCAGAGAACACCGTTCGTGGATTCACGTTGATCGAACTGGTCTTCACCATCGCCATTGTCGCCACGTTATGCACAATCAGCCTGCCTGCGCTGGGCGGCCTGATGCAAGGGGAACAGTCGCGTAGTGCGCACAATGCGCTCGTCACGGCATTGAATCTCGCGCGCAGCACAGCGGCGACGCGGCAGAACTTCGTCTCGATTTGTCCGAGCCACGACGGCAAAGCCTGCGACAACGCCATCTGGTGGCAGCAAGGCTGGATCGTGTTCGCGGACAGCAACCGCGATGGCGCGCGCAGCGAAGACGAAGCGCTGATCCAGGTCGGACAACTGCGCAACGGTGTAGCCATTGCCAGCACGGCCGGCCGCCGACATGTCACCTATCGTGGCGACGGCACGTCCGCCGGCACCAACCTGACCTTCACGATTTGCGATCGCCGCGGCACGCAGCAAGCCAGTACTGTCGTCGTCAGCAATACAGGTCGCGTGCGCTCGGGCAAGGCCACCGCGTCCCAGGCAGCGGCCGCCTGCGCCGGATTGACCTCATCTTGACGCAAGTCGCTCCGTCCATGAAAATGGACGGCTCGCTCCGAGTATTTCCCCGATAGCTCAGCGGTAGAGCAAGTGACTGTTAATCACTGGGTCGGCGGTTCGATCCCGTCTCGGGGAGCCATTTCGGTACGTAGCTGGGCACCAGGCTTGGTGTTCCAGCTACGTACGATTCGGCTGCAGCGCCCAGAGCGCTCTTGGGGCCAGCTATCAGGACTTTTCGACGCGTAAGGGTCACGCTGCTTACCAGCGCCCGCAGATAGCGCTTGCCGAAGCCCGAAGTCCTATCCAGCAGCTTGGCACGCAGAGCCGCCGAAAACGCCGCGACGTCGCGCTGCTTTAGCGAGCCCAGGGTGGCGGTTGGAGCATTCGAGGCTCGGCCAATCGCGAGAAGCAAATCTTGTCTGCGAGTCCGCAGTTTCTGCGCACGCCCTGAAAGAGCGTCGTCAGCAGGCAGAATGCCTTTCTCCACCGCTTCGAAGAGCCGTTCCGTCGCAGTTTTGTTCGACGCCAACTCAGCCCGTAAGAGCGCCAGCTTTTTGTCTACAGTCTTGTTGTTGCTAGAAGCCTGTGATTGAAGCTTTTTCAGCAACCCGGCCAAATGCTGCGGTTCCAAGACCTGATTCGCAACGGCGTTCAAAACCGCACCGTCGAGCGCATCTACCCGCGGCATGGCGTTGTTGCATCTATCGGCGCCGTGGTTCATCCGATTGTTGCAGCGGTAATACCGATACCGGCCGCTCTTGCCAGTTGCCAAGGTCATTCCGGCCCCGCAAACCCCGCAGCGCAGCAGCCCAGCAAGCAGCAGCGGAGAGCTCAGCTGGCGCGGCGGGCAGACGCTTGGGCGGCGCGCGGTGCGGACTGCATCCGCTTCCGCGCGCTCGCTCTCCGTCACGATTGCCGGAACCTTGACCGTTATCCACTCGCTGCGCGGCTTGAGTTTCTTCGTCTTCCCGTTCAGGCGGTTGAAATGCAGGTCACCCTGGTAAATCGGGTTGTCTAGCACGTCAAAAACCCGGTTCCCTGTCCAAGACTTGCCACGCCGCAAGATTCCCTTCCCATTGAGGTAAGCCGCGATTCCCTTTGTGCCTGCGACGTCCAGAGGCGTCTTGCCGGTGTAGAGGTCATAAATCAAACGCACAATGTCAGCTTCCGACGGATCGACGTCGAGTTTTTTCTTCTTCCCGTGCCGACCTTTGCCATCGGTTTCGATGGCTCGATAGCCGTAGGGCGGGGGTGCGCCATTCCAGAAGCCTTGGCGAGCGTTCTCGACCATCGCGCGTAGCGTGTGTTTGGAATTCTCCAGGCTCTGATACTCGTCGAACATGCTGAAAATCCGGCGCATGAAAAGTCCGCTCGCGTCGTCTGGCGTCTCTTGGCTGATGGAAACGAGCTTTACGCCGAACTTTCCCAACTTGCGCTCGTACAGGCCTAGCTCGATTGCATCACGGAAGAAGCGCGACAGGCTGTGCACGACGATGAACTCGAACGGCGGCGGGGTAGTGCAGGCATCCGTCACCATGGACTGAAAAACAGGACGGCGGTCGGTTGTGGCCGATGCGCCGTCCTCTACAAACTCCTCAGCGATTACCCACTTGTGCTTGGCACAGTAGGCGCGCATTTGCCAGCAACTGGTCGGGAATCGACAAGTCCTTCTCAGCCTGACGGCTGGTTGAAACGCGCGCGTAAAGGGCTACCGCCATGGTTCAATCCTCGATTTGCATGCTTTTCAGCATCCGGACCAGATCGCTTGCAAACACGTTGAGCAGTTCCGCTTCTCGATCCTGAGTCGCTTCATCCAGATCGAGCGAAACGCAAACGTCGAAAGCTTGGGCATCGTCGTTCACTCATGGCACACCTCCTTCTTTGCGTGATCTATTCCCGCCCATTGCCGTGCCATGCCATTGATCTTGCTCCAGTGCCCTAGCCAACTCACCCTCAAAACCCCGTTGTCCAAGCTCGTCCAGGACGAGCCGTCGAAACTTTGCGAACTGGCTTTCGCCCATCGCCATTTGCGCACCATCCAAGATGCGCCGCTTGTTTTCGCTCAGGCTCTTGAGCAGAAGTTCGCGGACATTCATTGGGGTGCGTGCCTAAATTTCGCCATGCGTCGCTCCACATCTGCATCCCAATCCAAGGCGTCGTGGATTGCGCGAATACGCAGGTCCACGCGGCGCATGGCCTGGGGCAAGCTGACCCGCTTACCGTTTCCTTGAAGCTGAGCCATTGCCGCGATCTGCTTGTAGCTGCCGTAAACGCTGAACGCGATTTGTTGTAGCCGTTCCTCAAATCCCGCGCATGTCGCAAGGTCGCGATAGATTCCGATGGAGGGAAGGCGCGCGATTTGCGCTTGCAGATCGATCCACAGTTTGTGGCGAGGCCAGCGCGAGCGATTACCGTCAGTGCTCGGCACACGCAGCGAGTCGTGCTCGTCCGCGAGGTACCGAAGCATGTCGCCCTGCCTCTGAGCAGATCGTCGACTGTGCGAATCGCGAACCTGCGCAGGACGTCCTTTCGAACCTGCCACTCAATGCGCCAAACGCTCTCAGACACACCCCAGAGATTGAAGAACCACGACTTCGCAGGCTCTGCTCGCGTATTTCGGCGACCTTGTCGTAGACGCGAAGCTTTACATCGCCGCGACCGAAATCGAAGTCTGAACCACGCGTCCGCTCGATACTGCGCGTCTTTTGTCGACAGCGAGACAAAACTGTCCGAATCAAAGTCGACCACCGTAGCAAGTCGTCGAAAGTCGAATATCGACACGCGAGAGCGTTCCGGCCTTTCAGTTTCGAACCCGCGCGCTCGAGCCAATCCAGAACCACCCATGCAACGCGCAATGCCCTGCGCCAAAGAGCTCCACTATTCCACTTCACATGAACATCGCACGTTCTGCGCCGCACGAGATGTGCGCGCTGACAGCAAAGCACGAAGATATCCCGTGCTCGCGCCGTACGCTGCAAAAGAACGATTCGCCCGCAAGTTCACTCTCTGGCTCGCGTTGCTTGTCTAGACGAAGCGATTCGCGCAACGCGCCCAGCTGTCGAAATCCAGCAATGCCCAGCTAGCCTTGTGTAGTAGCTGCACTCGATAGGTCATGCCCGAACAGCAGAACGTGCTCTGCTGTATCCGTAGCCCCGCGCGCTGGCCTTCCCCCCACGTTGCGACAGCACGCTCATTTTGCTTTGCCCCGTTTCCGTCGCTCTCCTTGTACCGCGATAGAAGCGTAGTGACCGTGAACGCCGAAAACTCCCGTCCTTCTCCACAACTCGATGCCGTTGAGCTTGCCCTTGTCAGTAGCTGTGAACCCGTTGACGCTTATGCCTAGCTCGCCTGCGCCCACCTGCGATGCCGTTCCATTCGTCCCGCTCCTTGTCTGAACACTCGAAAATTCTCGACCATTCCTCAAGTAATCGCACGACGTTCCCCGTAACCGACGACCAGCCGAGCCGCCGACAATGTCTGCATATGCTTGTCATGCGTCAAGCGTTCCACAACGATTTACTGTGTCAAGCATCTTCGCCAGAGCAGCGCAGTTGTTACACTGTATCCGTCGCCCGTGTTACATATACGCCAATGACTGCTATAGCTTGATCCAACACGAACTCAATCGCCGCGATAGACAGATCCATAGCGCGAATTAACGATTACCCAAGCGATCGACAGTAAACAAATGCCAACATTCCCTTGATGTAGCGACGACATGTTGCTTCTACGTCCTTTGATATCGCGTCAAGCAGCTCGAGTTCCGCTTCCTGTCGCGCCCGATCGATACGCGCCAGCATTTGCAAAGCGTCAGTCCCGTCAAAGTCCTTCGATATTTTTTTGACACATTTATAGTCTTCGTTTCATTCAACAAAGCGCGTACCTCATCGAATTGACGAATACCGTACGTATTCAAGAACGACGTCCAAACGGCCGGCATCAGATGTAGATAGAGCAATGTCTCCCGTACCGTGTGTATACAACACCTCCAACGCACAGTACTGCGCAAGTGCCTCGTCGAAATTGAACATCAAAGCGTTCGAGATAAACGGCGAGCTGTGCGCCTATCGAAAGTCTTAACCTTGTTTCCCCGGACGCCTACGACACAGCAGCTGACAAATCATCCACCTTTCAACACTTGAATAACCGCAGTTCGCGGCCAACATTTGCTTCACAGCGCGGACGAAACTCGGAAAAAAATCGCTGAAATCCAGCTTTAAAACGTACTTCGAAGAAGCATGCGAAGCGCATGTCGCTAATGGACAGGCCTTCGCGATAGGCCTTTGCTACATCGTGGACAGGTAAATCGCGTAGCTCAGTAGAACGAGCAACCTCTCAAAAAATTTTAGCTCCACGGTAGGTTGTGAAATAAGCCGTTTACCCCTACCGTTTCGCTTCTCTATGTAATGCTCTTTGTAACGAGAGGCGCCGTTTTGAGCAGGCCCATAGCTCAATCGCTGACAAGGCGATTGAGAAAGCAGCGGGAGAAAAGTGGTTCTTCGACGAAGTTCATCTGCGTGCCCGCTCGTAGATTGAAGATAAGCGCCCATCCTGCTTCAAACCTTCCAGAGCCTTGATCTTGAATCTGGCGCGATCAAAACGAACGCTCGAATCACGCGATGTGTAGTCGATCAGTGGAATACCTGTCCCTACACGCAACCAGTATTTTTCTCTCCCCTGTTGGTACAGATCAATGAAACCGAGAAACTTAAGCAAACCCAGGAAACGCGGAGATCTTCTGGCGAACCGAAAGTCCGAAATATGCAAACCCTAGTTAGGCGCTCTCACTCGCAACAAGCAGACATCCGTCAAGTCCGCCAATGTAAGAGAATGTGCGCTCGGTTCGCCCTCTGCGTTTTTCGCTCTTGTGCTGGCCGGTAACCAACCTTCGACCAACTCCACAATTGATTGATAATCCTGTTCACGAAGGCGAACCCATCGTCCGGATCGATTACGCAAAGACAGCCAGCGTGGTCAGCGCGCCTAAGCGGCCCTAAGCTCAAGAAAGAGTTCTGATGTGCGTCTAATCTGTACTTTCGCTCCACTACTACCGCAGTGCGCTCGCAAGCGAATCATCGATCACGATTGAACCTAGCTCAGCGTACGAGCCCTCGGATTCAGCGAAAAGGATAGTAGCCTTGGCTAGGTAGCAGGCGTCACGTTCGAATTCCAAAAGGTCCTCGTAGCCCGAGTGTTCAAGCCACCCCTCGAGCTCTTCCGGTTGGACAAGATCCTTTATCCATGCAGGCCCAGGCCCGCTCAGGCTACGACGCCAGAACGAATCTCGATTCGAAAAAGGAGGGCCATCGTGATTGGGATTGCACCGACCACCAAGAACCCAAATTCTGGAAGGTAGGTCGATAGCGCGGCATCCCTCCGGATCAGATACTTCAGCAGCTGATCCAGAGGTTTGCCAGTCAAGCTCAATTACCCCAAATAGGCTCGGATTTACGACGGGCTCCTTCATAGCCTTTCCGGCCCGGAAATCCGAGCCGTTGTTCCCATCCACTCAAACGCAGTCCTGCGAATCGCCGGACAATTGATAGCGCTAAGCTATCGAACGCGTAATTGAGGGTTGATAGCGTATCACCTGCTCAACAGCAGAACCAGTGGAGGCCGGCGCTGCGTCGGCGCGCATAAACTTCAGTTGCCATTCAAGCGTTTACATCGACGTGGCGTCGCCGACGTCGGCTAAACGTCATGCTTCATCGCCAAATCTAGCACCTCGTTGCTGCTGGCAAAGTTGCTTTCGGTCCCGACACGCTACAGTGTCCGCGACTGCGGTTATCAGCTCGCAGAACACTAGCGGGTGAAGTTCGCGTTCCCCATCTAGAGCGTATGTTCTCTGGTGAAGCGCTGCTGCCTTTGATCTTTGCGCACCGACACATGCGACAGGGTTGGACGTTTGCAGTCCCGAGTCGATGTACCAGTGACATAGTTCGTGAATAACTAGCGCGTCGATTTCACCCTGGGGAAAGGCCTCCACGGCGTCCGAAAGCAAAAATATATCGGCGTCCTCGCTGAGGCTCGAAAATACATTCCGAGCTTGTGGGCGGAAGCCTGCCAGCGATTGTCTCATTGGGCGGGTGTTGAACAGCCGCATATCCGAGTCTTGGATGTTTCCAAACAGAGGAGCAAAGTTGCATGAGGTCGTGTTTGGAATCGGAACAATTCGTAGGCCCCATAGGGTGCGATTCTTCATTAAGAGGTAGTCCGAGAAGGCCACAGGGAATAACGAATCTGCATATTTCATGAAGGTTTCGTACGTCTTTTTCCCAGAAATCATGCGTATCTCCTTCGAATTGGAAGGCCTCAGTCTAACGGCTTGGCCCGCTTATGGACTGCGCAACCCAGAATGCGGCGCTATCTGAACAACGACGTTCCAACTGTTCCCGGATTTGTCTGTTTCGGGGAGCCAATTGGATCAAGGGCTTGCAGCAATGCAGGCCCTTTTTCTTTTCCTCGCGTGCTACCTATGTGCTACTGCAAGCACAAATTTTCGCAATGGGCGCTGACGCCCGCTTTCGTTGCTCAGTAGCGCCTCAGTGCGGCGCTGACGAAGTTGGATCGGCGGAGCGCGTTTGCCCCCACTCCCACCCCACCCCGTGCGCACCATTAGGTCCACGCAAATTTCCGCATCGCCCTGATCGCCGCTGCCGTCACCGGCAAGATTGACGTGCGCGGTTTCGCACAAGCGGATAGACTAGAAGTTGACGATAGCCGACTTTTGCTGTAAAACGGACGCGAAATCGGTAAAAGTCGGTTCATATCGACTTTTGTTCTGATCCGTGAGGTTTTACGCATGAAGTCGGTTAAAGCCAACTTTTCTGGTAGTGCTCGCAAGCACGCGCGGCGCGGCGACAATGCGGACCTGCTCACGCTCGCATGCGCAGTGCGCGCGGCGCGCACGCGCGCGGGTCTCACCCAGGCGCAACTCGCACTGGTCTCAGGCGTGGGTCGCGATACCGTGATCGCACTCGAAAACGGCCGTCCCGGCGTATCGCTCGGCCGCGCGGTGAAGGTGTGGAAAACACTGGGCCTCACATTGCAACTGGCAGCGCGCTGATGCTGGCCGTCCTGCACGAGCGCACGCTCGTTGGCCGTCTGGTTACGGCTGAACGCGAGCTCGAATTCGCCTACGACGCCAAGTGGCTCGCGCGTACCGGCACGTTTGCGATGTCGCCACGTCTGCCTCTGCGTGAGGAACCCTGGCGCGGCGAGGAGGTGCTGTTTTTCTTCGCCAATCTGCTACCCGAAGGAAATCTACTCGACACGTTGTGCCGCCTGCGGCGTCTGCCGCGTGGCAACGTTTTCCGCCTGCTCGAAACATTCGGCCGCGAATGCGCAGGTGCCTTCGAGATCGTACCGGAAGGCGAGCAAAGCGCGCGCGCGCCGGAGCCCGATTACGCCGCGTACACGCGCGCCGCTTTGCGCAAGGATCTGGCGAGTCTGCGCGCGAACATTCCGCTGCTGCAGGCGCACGATACCCTGCGTCTGTCGCTCGCCGGGGCGCAGAACAAAATTCCGGTACGCTACGACGGCAAGAAATTGTGGCTGCCATTGCACGGCGCGCCATCGACGCACATTCTGAAACCGGCGCTGCAGCCGGTAGCGGAATATCCCGATGCGGTGCTTAACGAGGCGTTCTGTCTGCGCTTCGCCGCGGCGCTGGGTTTGAATGTTCCGGTGACGACTGTGTTGACCGATCCGGAACCGATGCTGCTGATCGAGCGCTACGATCGCATTGTGGACGGCGAGAAAATACGCCGCTTGCATCAATTGGACATGTGCCAGCTCACCGGGACGTTGCCCGATCAGAAATACGAAAGCGACGGCGGGCCGGGCTTCGCGGACCTGTTCGCACAGGTGGATGCGCACAGTGCCGGTTCGGCGCTCGATCGCCTCGCGCTGGTCGACTGGCTGCTGTGCAATTTCCTGATCGGCAACGCCGATGCGCATGCGAAGAATGTGGCAATGCTGTACGCCAACGATGGCCGCCTGCGTCTAGCGCCGGCGTACGACCTGCTCGCACTCGCTTACTGGCCGAGACTTTCCACCGACATGGCAATGGCAATCGGCAGTGAACGCCGGCCGGAATGGGTGCAGACGCGGCATTGGCAGCGCTTGTGCGAAGCCGTTGGTCTGAACGCCACGCAATTGCGCCGCCGTGCACTGCACCTCGCGGCGACGGCCGAATCCGCGCACAAGGAACTGGCACAAGATCTCGAACTGCCGCAAAAATTGCGGCGGCACATCGGCGCGACGCTGCGTCAGCGCAGCGACTGGATCGAGCGGCGGTTGGCCGCACCGGGGACGGAATGAATCTGCATTGCGAAATTCATTTCGAGGAACCGATCTGCGAGTACCTCGGTGCGCAGGGGTGGCGGTACGCCGAAGACGACGCCAAACATTAGGATCGTGCCCGCGCGCTGTTTCCCGCCGATGGGCGCCTGTTACCACTGCTCGAATTCGGCCGCGAACGCGAAGGCTTGGATCTGTCGCAGGTCGTGCTTACGCATCATCGGCTGCGCAATCTCGGCAAGCAGGCGCTGGCGCTGCCTGGTGGCGAATATCCCAAGCTCGAACCCATGACAGAAGCCGGATCGCGCGAGGTTCGCGACCCCATGCGCGAGCGGCTAGACGAAATCATCGCGCGCGTGAATGACTTGTTCGGAGGCGAAGCGACCGAGAACGACAAGCTCGTCTACGTCAATCACGTCAAAGGCAAGCTGCTCGAATCCGATGTACCCGTGCAACAGGCATCAAGCAACACCAAGGAACAGTTCGCCAGCTCACCCGACCTGCGCAAGGCGCTGACGAACGCAATCATCGATGCGTTCGCTGCGCACAGCGACTTGAGCAAACAGGCGCTCGATTCGGAAACCGTGCGACGCGGGTTGCGTGACATGCTGCTGGGCCTAGCTCTCACCAGAGTTGGGTCACCAACCGCGGTGAACTGTTGCTCCTGAATGGTGGTCTGCAGAATGACCGTATGGTCTTGACCGGAAAGCAGATGACAATCGACGGCAAGCCGTCATTGTTGCGAGGCGTATGGTACCGCCAAGGTGACGGAGTACGCGAGACATCGACCCGCTCGACTGATGCTGGTAAGACGTGGGCGCCAGTGTTCGATATTCTGTTTCGCCCGCACCTGCAATGAAAATGACATTTCATTCACTTTGTAATGTCAGCCGTGAGTATTCGACATCCACAAAAATAATTCGTGAAAAAAGCCACGATCCATCCGAACAGTATCATCGCCAATAGATTTTCAATCAATAGTTGCGGAGTGAAATGTGGAAAATCGTGAGTTGGACGTGCTGCCGACAAGGGCACCACCACATAGTTCATGACGACGAAGACGATCACACCGTAGCTCGCTCCGAAAAGAATCCATCGTCGCGCAAATGCTGGCAACCCGCGTGCAGCGATAATGTACACCACTGCAATAATCAACGACATCGCCCATTGGAGAACCAGCCCAAGCAACGCCGATCGCATACCACCCTGAAAGGAAGCCTTGCCAAGCACCCCTGTGGCGATGGAGCGCAGGATTACGGCCGGAGACACACCAAAAATCAGTGCGGCAGCAAAAATATCGATGCTCCCGGCAACCAGACCGCCAGACAGAGCGGCGGCAGCGTAATTGGGACGTGCGGATGGCATACCTGATCTTCACTTTAGAAGCTGAATAATACAATGAAGGATGTTTCTTTGCGCAAGGTACATGTCATTGAAATGACCAGGCCAAGACAAGTTCTTGCCCAAGCTCATCTGGCAAGCTTGATATTGCAATCAATTGAGTTATTCAAGCCTTATCGCAGTTCGAGTTCGTCTCGGGAGCCAAATCCTATGACTTACGAAATTTTTTCGTGGGTCGTTTCTAAAATCCGGCTGTTTGATTGGTCGGATTCGGTTCCGGACATCCCCGAAACTGATTGCCCGAGACCGGCGATTAGCCTTCGCAACTTCTCGTTGGCACTGAGCGCTTGCTCAAGGCACGCAAGAATATCATCAGGTACGTTCCGGCAGGCGATTTCCAAGCTGCGTACTCTATCGGGCCGCAACCGCAGCGCTCTGCACACCTGATCGGGTGCTGATCCGGCACGTATCAATCGCACCGCTTTCAATTGCTTGGTGTTGGCGATCCTGTCCGGCATCTGCTATCCATTGCTTTTGTTGGAGCATTGGCGAAGAAACGGGCGACTCATTTTAGGCGATCATGTGCTCTGGTACTCGAACACCACCCATGAACCGTCCACTGCGGCAGATGGCATTAATCCCGGCGGGTTCTTGTCTATATCGCCTTTCTTCAAAGTTTTGCAGTACTTTGAAACGCTCGTACCTTCGATACGCTTGAACGCACGATTTAGACTCGAACCCGATCGGAAGCCGATGCCAACAGCAATCACTTCGATCGGCGCACTTGAGACAAGGAGCAGCCATTTCGCAGCCTTGACCCGCACGCGCATGAGGTATTGATGTGGTGACATGCCGAACATGTCGCCGAACATGCGAATGAAATGGTAAAGCGACATCTGCGCCGTCTCAGCCAGTGTGCGGCAATCGAGATCGAGGAAATATTGTGTATCGACAGTTTGCCGTGCGATTTCCATACGATCCCGAACTCCGCGCACGGGCTGCTCCTTTCGCACATCGAAAACATAGCGCCCCGTTGCACGGGAGCGCACAGGCAATCCAGACGGATTGGGTGCATCCACCGCATCATGCTGAGCGCGCCGTCCGTCTGCGCTATCGTGGCAAATCGGCAGCGTTGGAGTCGGTGTATCAGTGGCGGTATTGAGGCGGTTGTTGCCGAGGGACGCGCGTGCGGCTGACTTGCGCTGTAGTGTCCCGATCGAAGCTCGAGTCCGACCGTTTGTCGTGGGCGCTTTTGGGGCAACGCGAAATCCAAACCTTTCGCAGTGCGCAACGAGCGTCGCGAGCGCTTCAGCATTGACCATAGGGCTTTCGGGCAGCGCAATGCCTACGCGATTATACGTACGCCACCGGTAGATAGCGCTCGTCGGAATGTCGACCAATCGGGAAAGCGCCACTGCCCCGTAAATCGGCTCCAAGCGCGCGACCAATTCGACAATCTGCTTCGGATAGGAGTGGCGCACTCGCCAGCGTCGGAACATAATCGCGGTCTCTATTTTGTTTCGTTAGAACGTCTTCACGATCGAGCGAGCCATGGAATATCTGCGGCAAGTTTTCCGTACTACCCGCTTTCCACATCCGTAGCGTGGGAGAGCCCACCGGCATTTTCACGAAACGCGATGACCGAAGAGCAAGTTGTTTTCTGATGGCCACGGGAAATGAAAATCTGCTCTCAAATCCGATCGCATCAGCGATGCACCGTGAGCTTTTCGATACCAGCGCGCTCCGCAATGGTCCCTAGACCTGCGGCGCCAATCAGTAATGCTTACAACATACTTGCCGTTAGAGAACGGCAAGTGCATCCTCGCATCCTATGAGATACTCGTGGTTGCATTGTTGTTGTTTACGATTGACTAAAATTGCTTGAATTAGCCAGGCAATGCATTGCTAGTCGCGCTGGATCGTTGCACTGCCGCTCGATTGAGAGCTGATCTCGCGATGCTACTCAGGACGCCGCAACATTGATCGCCTTTTCCACACGCAGCAGAAAGCCTGGAACAGGCCTGTTGTTGGCGCGTAGATAGGTAATCAGCGGAGCCAACGCCGTGCGTACGGAGGGGCGCGATGACATGCGTTCACGCCAGTCCAGCAGTCGCGGCATTGATGTCTCCAGCGGTGCACCCAAGCGTTCCGCGAACAGTTCGGCCATGTAGAAGGCGATGTCGGCATACGTGATGCCGCCACCGCACAGGAAAGGCTGGTTATCCAACCGATGCTCCATCGCTGCACAGTAGCGGTCGATGGCCTCACGCGCTGCCAGCGCTGGGGGCTCGCCGAGTACATCGCGCAGCCGCATCAGCCTGATCACGTGCGGAAAAAACACCTCATCGGATTGCAATTCCAGATTTCGGGCCCGCGCCCGCGCGCGCACGTCGACCGGCCACAACGCCGGTTGCGGTTTCAAATCTTCGAAGTATTCGAAAATCTGGGTTGAGTCGAACAGCGCTAGGTCGCCGTGGATCAATACAGGTACCTGGGCCTTGGGGTTCACCCGCAATACGTCAGGATGCTTCGGATCGTAACCCGTGTGTTCGTTGAACTGAACCATGACTACGTTGCAGTCGATTCCCTTCTCCAGCGCCGCGATCCAGGCTTTTGCGCCGAACATGCTCAACGGGCCTGTGTACAAGCACATTGTGTCATGATGACTGTTCATAATGATTTCTCGACACCGGGGAGGACTTCAGTCGAATAGGGTTGATAGCACTGATGTCTTATAACCTCTTCACCGGGCGAGGTGTGACGTGACTGTATCGTATCCAGCTCCGGGCGAACCGCAACATTCCGGCTAACCCCGAGACGCGCACAACCAGCAAGGCCGGCAATGTCCGCTCAACGTGACGAACATGCTCACAGTCGAGGGTTCATGTAGCGTCTGTGGTTGTTTTGAGTGAGATGTGTGAGTAAAAACGGCGGCCGCAAAGGTCCCGAAACCTGCGGCCGCCAATCCTTCACGTCTACACTGTTTGCCCCGTTGGAGAGGGCGAGTAGATCGTCGCATGCCACGAAATGCTCGTGGTTGCACGGTTGTTCCTTACAGTTGACAAAAATTGCTAAATTGGACAAGTAAATGTACTCAAGTCGCAAGATATTCGGCTCGCCTCGAGGCCGGATCGCGCGCGCTACTTGCGACTTTCAACGTTTGATTTCATCTTCCATCCCCGTGCTTATGAGTGTCTCCTGTCAAGCTAACACCAGAGCGAAAATTCAGTGGGTCATTACATCCGGAAGCAAACTTTGGCGTTGCTCAGGATCTGCAATCCGCCGTTCGAGCCGGCTTGTCCACAATTTCACTATATGCAACGCGATGTGCGCACTGCCAGTGCTGTGCACGTGCGCGAGCCGCAGCGTCGCTATACTGCGCGTACGGCACGCTACGGAGTACTACTCGGTCCGCTGCGTGCCACACTGGTAAAGCCGCCATATTCACCTGCCCAACCAACCTGACTTGCACCGATCATGGGCAATATCGTCTGGCTAGCGTCTTATCCGAAATCCGGCAATACATGGTTGCGCGCGTTTCTAGCCAACCTGATTGCAAGCCGGCCGCAACCGGTAACGCTCTCGGAGTTGCCGAAATACGGCACGCTGGAGGCGGATCCGGCGTTGTATACGAAAGTCGCGGGGCGCCCGAGCACGGAGCTGGACTTCGGCCAATTGTGCGCGTTGCGGCCGCAAGTGCATGCGATGATCGCGGCCGCCACGCCAAGAACCGTATTTGTGAAGACCCATAGCATGGCCGGCGCACTCGACGGCGTGCCGCTGCATACACCCGCAGTGACCGCGGGCGCAATTTACGTCGTGCGCAACCCGCTGGATGTCATCGTCAGCATGTCCCACCATTTCGCGATCAATCTGGACGCCGCGATCGATTATCTTGGCGACGATCGCGCGGCAACCGAAAACAACGACTTGTTCACCACGGAGTTTCTCGGCTCGTGGTCGCAGCACGTTAGAAGCTGGGCAGACCAGGAAGGTGCGAGGTTCCTGATCGTCCGCTACGAAGACCTGCTGGCCAAGCCGGTGAAGGCATTCGGCAAGATCGCGCGACTGGTATGTCTGGATGCGGATCGAAATGCTGTCGAACGCGCGATCCGGCACGCGGATTTCCGATCGCTGGCCAGTATGGAAAAGCGCGATGGCTTTGTCGAAGTGCCGATCAATGGCAAGCGCTTTTTCCGCGTCGGACGCAGCAATCAATGGCGCGAGGCGCTGACCCGGGACCAAATCACACGCATCATCGCGGATCATCGCGAGCAGATGCAGCGCTTCGGCTATGTGCCGGCGGGTTATTGACTCACGACGCTAATGCCGGACGCCGACACGCAGCGCATGCTCGATGAAATTGATTGTATGTGTGCTCATTCAAAACGTCCTTACGAAGCCGAGCGTCGGGATACTTTTAGACCAATTGCCTGCAGATATGCCGATTCCGATTCATCACATTTGCTGGCGCATGCCTGCTTTACGACATGCTCTGAGGTCCGTTATGCAATATATAATTCAAAAAAGTTTGCACGGCAGAGTCTTTCAGCGAATCAGGCCTGGACAAGATGGCAAATTCGACCGCGCGAACTGCGTCGCTGATCCGGACTTCTCCTACCTGCATCCCTGTCGTGAGCGAGCCAGCTGGCGGCACGGGAATGATCGCAGTGCCGAACCCGGTTTCGACCATGCGCATGATCACCTGAGTCGATGCGGCTTCGGCAATAATTCGTGGAGTGAGGTTACGTTGATAGAATGCCTGCAACAAGTTCTGCCGGGCTGAACAACCGGGTTCAAAAATAATCAACGGTTCTGCAGCAATTTCGCTCAACGTCACGGATGACTTGTGCAGAAGTGGGTTATCTAGTGGGGCGACGAATCGCCAGCCCACGGAGAACCATGGGCGACAAACCAAATCCGTCGGAAGTTCTTCCGGTGCGCACATACCGAGCGCAAGGCTGGCATCCATTCGTAAGGTCGAGACCACTTGCTGTTCTGTGCGTGTTAAAAGGTGTACCGGCATGTCCGGAAACTGCGCGCGGAAATCCCGTGCCAAGTCGGCCAACACGTTGAGAACAAGGTATTGATCGACCGCAATCTTGATATCGTGACGCGGCTGCACAATTCCGGCCCGCTCGCTTAGTTCCCGTGCCTCCTCAACAAATGGAATCGCCTTGTTGAGGAAAGTCTGTCCAGCATCGGTCAATACCACTTCGCCACGACGCCCACGATGCTTATCGTAAAGGTTGACCCCGAGCCGCTCTTCCAGAGCCAACAGCCGGCTCCGCGCACCCTCTTCTGAAAGGCAAAGTTCACTGGCTGCTGCGCGAATGCTGCCGCAGCGCGCAAGCGCGACAAACGCTCGAACTTGCTCGGTCGACACTGACGGCATGGGGCGATCCATTAAAATTCGGCTGAAGTTGCTCGCGTGACGTAGTACATGTTCACACTGGCACTTTTACCCCTGCGTTTACAGGTCCACTCTCGCGACTTCATACAGACCAGTTGCGCGCTCAGCACACAACTTCGATGTGCTCACTAGAATGTGAGTGTCAATTATGTTGACGCACACAACATCTCCCGAGCTAGGTATGAAGCCTAGTCTTTGCTGAGCATGCACGCTTCGTTCGCCATGAAATAATGTATTCCAGTCTTGGAGGAGGTCATGATGTTTCCTTGGCTTTTCCAATTTGCAGATGGGAACAACAACTCCATGTAGTGACGCAAGCGATCCCCGACGGTGCAGTTGAACTCGGCAATGTCCGCTTTGGGGCTTATCTTGCGGAGGTCGAGGTAACCTAAGTCTCAGCAATTTCCGGGGCGTTCACATCACGCGTTCCTCTTCGATGCGGGCACGAACATGCGCAATAAAAGGCACGCAGGTCAACAAACATTCTGTGAACGGCGCGAATCATTCGGTGAACGGGCTTGCCACTTTCCGCGCGCTCATGCACGCTGCGCAACATGAACATGCCGCGAGTCAAGACGCTTGTGCTCTCCACCCTCATCATGTGGGCGCTGGGTTACGGCTTTTGGCTGACAAATTTTGTGTTTGAGCCAATGCCGTTCGCGCTCGATCACACACTGCGCGGCATCTCCGTATTCGCGCTCGGCGCCGTGTTGTGTCTCGGCATGGGCCGCATGCTGGACCGGATGCAGGGCCGCGTGGGCGTGAGGATTCTGTCGGTCGTTGTAATCGCTGCAGTGATCGCGGGCACTGCAATAGTTGCCTTTTTCCACGAACTCGTCATGCACGTGATCGCGCCGCATTGGGGCGGCCCGTCGTGGACGGGCGTCCTGGAGCAGATCCCGATGGCATGGATGTTCGGCGCGTGGATGCTGCTGTATTTCGCGCTGACCGCCGATGCTGCGAGGCGCGATCGCGAGATCAGGTTGGCGCAAGCCACCACCGCCGCCATCGACGCCCAACATCGACTGTTGGTGCAGCAGATCAATCCGCATTTTCTGTTCAACGCGCTCAACACCGTGTACGCATTGGTGCTGGATGGCGATGACGCGCGCGCGAGACGCTGTCTGTTGGCACTGTCGGCGTTTTTTCGCGGCTCTCTGGACCGTGACGCGCCGCGCGAGGTGTCGCTGTCGAACGAACTTGCTTCGATACGGCATTACCTCGAGATCGAACTGATCCGCTTCGGCGAGCGCCTTCATCTCGACGAATCGATTCCGTCCGATCTGCTGGACCGCAGCGTGCCGTCTCTAATCCTGCAACCGCTCGTGGAGAATTGCATCAAACACGGGCTCACCGGTCACGCAGGACCGATGACAATCTGGTTGTCGGCCTCGCTCGAGCAAAACGAACTGGTGCTGAGCGTGGAGAACGATGGCCGCTCCCCTCAAGACAAGGACGTACCGATGTCCGGCGTGGGTCTGAACAACGTGAGAGAGCGCCTGCATTTGCTGTATGGCGACGCCGCACGATTGACCGCGCACGCCCGTTCCGGCGGCGGTTTCGTCGCGCGCGTGTTCCTGCCGGCGCCGTGAACAAGCCGCTGCGAGCGCTCATCGTCGATGACGAACCGCCCGCACGACAGGTGTTGTTGCGTCTGCTAGGCGACTTACCCGAGGTAGCCGTCGCCGGAACCGCGTCGAACGGACTGGAAGCACTGGACGTGCTGGCGCGCGAGACGATCGATATCCTGTTCCTCGATATCGAAATGCCTGCGCTGGCCGGTCTGGAACTCGCCACGCGCCTGCAACCGGTGGCATCGCCAGCCGTCGTCTTCGTCACTGCATGGCCACAGTATGCGGTCGCCGCCTTCGACGTGAACGCCGCCGATTACCTGTTGAAACCCGTCGAACCCGCTCGCCTGGCGGCGGCTGTCGCACGTGCACAGCAGCGTCTGCAGCGGCTGGAACTCGAAACATCGCTGAAGGTGTTGCGCGCCCGGCAACCCGAATCGGGTGGACTGGACCATTTGTGGGTAGAACAAGGTGGTGCACGGCTGCGGCTGTCACTCGACGATATCGAATGGTTTGCTGCCGATGGCGATTACGTGCAGGCGCATACGCTGACGCGCAGTTATTTGATGCACGGATCGCTGAACCAGCTGGAGAACACGCTGCCTGCCGTACGCTTCCTGCGCATCCACCGTTCGACGCTGATCAATGTCGATGCAGTGACGCGCGTCGTGTCCAGCAACGGTCAGCTGCTCTTGACCGCGCGGTCAGGTGCGATCCTGCAAGTGGGACGCCGCGCGCGTGCGCGTGTGAGGCGCATGCTCGGGTAAGCTTGCCTTCGGAATCGCAAATACGGGCGCACGCGGCAACAGCTGTTTTTTGGATCCAACCGGACAATCGAGAAAAGCGATGACGAAAATGGCCTTCCGATTCAATACTCGCGCGATATTGTGTCTCATTCTGGCCTTGGTTTCCCTCGCAGCCACATCGGCCAAGCGCCAGTCCACCGCCTATCCGCGCATGGGGCAGCTTGCCCAATATCTGATCCCACCGGGCTTCGGAAATAGCCTTGGCTCGCAGCGCAGCGCCTGCAGCAACTTCCGAAAAGGCCACAGTCCAGGTTCTCAGCTCGTCCGGTTACACCACGGCGATCAAGGGGAGCAACGGGTTTGTATGCATCGTCGAACGATCATGGATGTCCCCATTCAACTCGTCTCAATTCTGGAATCCCAAATTGCGCGCCCCCGATTGCTACAATCCGGAGGCGGCAAAATCCATCCTGCCCATTGTGTACGAACGCACGACATTGGCTCTACGCCGGCTGTCCAGGGATGAAATACAAAATGCCATCAGAGCCGAAGTTGCCAACGGGCAGTTGCCATCGCTTGCTCCGGGTGCCATGAGCTACATGATGTCCAGACAGCAATATCTGGGCGACCAAGCGCGTCAATGGGTTCCACACCTCATGTTTTACACAGCCGTAAATGTGGATTGGGGCGCTTACACGACCGGGTCGCCCGTCATTTTGAGTCCCCAGTTTCGCGGCGCACCGGAACCGATCAACATGTTCCTGATCCCTGTTGGCAAATGGTCCGACGGCACCGCCGCACCGGGTAGTTGATTCCAATTTTGCGGCGATGAGGAGCAGGCCAAGAATGCATTGTAGTATTCGAATGCCCGCTTTTCTGGCCCACGCCCTTGACGGGTGGGTCTGATTCAGGCACTGATACAACCCAAATTGGAGATGACAATGCTGCAGATTCGTCCAAACTGCGAATGCTGCGACAAAGACCTGCCGCCGGACTCGGCCGAAGCTGTGATATGCAGCTTCGAGTGCACGTTCTGCGTGTCCTGCGCGCAGACAGTTCTGCATGGTGTGTGCCCAAATTGCGGGGGCAGCCTTAGCCCGCGTCCAATTCGTGCTGCGCATTTATTGGCCCGATATCCAGCGTCGTCGGAACGTGTGCTCAAGCCGGGTGGCTGCGCTGGAGTGACCTGAAAATGCAAAGCGTACGGGGGCGAGTACGGCCATGGAGTCAATTTGCCGCAGCGCGGCGCTAGCGCTTGTTCACGGCGAACCAGGGCGTGTTGCGGTAAGAATCTGCGATCACCCAGGCGGCGGCCGTCAACGTCCACGAGACGACGAACTCGCTCCACGTCGCGCCAGTTATGGAACTTGTCTGACCCGCAGCTATCCTGGGCACCCATACCAGCAGCGTGAACAGGCCCATCTGCACCGCCGCGAACGAGGCCGCCAGCCGTGCATACACGCCGATGAGCACTGCCACGCCCGCCGCGATGTAGGTACAGCCGAAGAAATACGCCCAAAACAGATGCGCCGGCAGCCAGCCGGGCACCAGCGGTGTGGTTAAATTGACATAGACAAAATGGCTCGCGCCGAAGAAAATCAAGGGCAAGCCAAAGAGCGCTCTCGCGCTGCGCAGACCGTTGTCGCCGTTGACGAAACCAAACCAGCGCCGGTCCCGGTCGGTAGCGAACCAGGCAAAAAGCACCCACGCTGCCGCAACGATCACCAAGGTCTCGGCACAGCCATACCAGGAACCTAATACCGTGGGTGCAGGGAAGACGTCGGGCAATCTCAACAGCAGCAACTTGAGCACGAGATAGACGAGCAGCACGCAGGCGGCAGTAGCGGCCGCGCGCCGCCAGAACAACCCTATGCCACATGCGAGCGGAATGACGGCACAGAGATAGGCGAGCGCCTCGCGAGCGGGCAGGCCTTTCGGTATTCCTTGCCAGGTCGGAGCGAAATCGCCCTGGACCAGGCCCAGGATTCCGAGGGCGATCAGCGTCGCCGCAAAGAACGAATGACTGAGACTTGCAATGCGCATCGCTTCATTCTCCGAGGCCGTTCCATCCTCTTGCATCTATCGCAGCAACGTGCGTGATGAAATCGTCGCGCAAGCGAAGACGATAGCGTCCGATTGAGTTGCTACTGCAGATCCCGTCACGACCATCATAGCCAAATTAGGATACAGACAGCGGTAGTCATCAGTTCACGCGCACGGTCGTTACGTTTGCTGCCGCTAATTTTTCCATCAACTCGATGCTGCGCGGTGCCGCCAGTCCACCATAATGCGCATCGATATGCTTCAGCAGTTTACGCGCATCATCCGCTTTACCGACACTCAAGAGCGATTGCGCATGCTGCAGTTGCGCACTCAGTTTTCGGCCGATGTCCGCGCGGCATTCGGCAAGCTTGGTCGCATTGTGTTGCGCGGGCTGTTCCAATGCGCGCAGCGCGCGTTCAAGTATCTTCGCATCGGCCAACTCATGGCCCGTGGATGGCGCGGTCAGGATATCGACATCAAACACGCACCAGTCATGCAGCGACTGCCGACTGGCTTGCCCCTGATCGAGCCGGATCGTGTCGTCCGCGCCGGTCAAATACACCACCCTTGACGAATCCTGAAACTGTCGCATCAAACCGGCCGGCGGCAGCGGAATCTTCATGGTACCGATCGGGTCACTGCCGGCATCAAGCAATGCGCCGCGGAAGACATCCGGATAGGCTAGCGCGAGGCGCAGAGCGATCCTCGATCCTCCGGAAAAGCCACCGATGTAAATGCGCCGCGGATCGACCCGATAGCGCTTGACCATATTGTATTCCGAAAGCAGTGCCAGGGGTTCACGGCGGTCGAGCACATCTTCGGTGTTTCCGGAGTTCGCCGCGCTGACGTAGATCAGGTGATTGCGATCCAGCATCGGGACCCACTGCACCGGCACGATCGCCTCTTCCCACGGCGGGACGAACACCATCAACGCATAGCCACTCGGCGGCGGTGCCTCGGGAGGCACGTGGACGGCGAATCTTTCCCGGGTCAGATCGATCGATTGCGCGATCAAGGGACGTGCGGAACGTGCCAGCGCTTGTTGCACGCGCATAGCGTTCAACGGACTTAACAGACGCCCCATGATTTCGGTGCTGCTCGACAGCGGTGAATAATCGGCGAACACAACATTGCGTTGCACGCCGATCGGTGGAGGCGAATCCCTTGCGGTGGCGGCGGTCAGTAGCGACGCCAATGACATGAGCGCGATCAGACAACGAATGATCATGGATTTGCAACAGCGTGGTCGAATGCGGCCTCGATGTGCACGGCTGTGGAATTTACATAGCGGATGCTATCGAACTCGAAAATCGTGTTGGTCTTTTGTTCCTGAAACGCCAGGGGCAATTCGGTGCAGGCCAGACATACCGCAGGAGTCTCCGTGAATTGCTTGCGGCACATTCGAAAAATGTCGTTCAGACGTGCGGCAGCCATTTTGTCTTGCCCGTGTTGTAGCTCTTCGGAAAGCTTTACGGTCAGAGTTCTAACATCCGGGTCCTGTGGTCCCGACGCCGCAATTCCATGCGCCGCGAACGCCTCACGGAATATTGCCGATCCCATGGTTGTGGCGGTGCCCAGTATCAAGGCTTGGCTGGCGCCGACGCGGTCGCATTCTGCGGCGACGGCTTCGAACAAATTGATGACGGGAATTTCGATACCGCGCACGATCTGCGCGAACCTGTGATGCGAGGTGTTACTGGCTATCAACGCAAAATCAGCGCCGCTGTTCTCGATGCGCCGCAACGCGTCACGATGGTATTCGTCGAATCGAGCCCATGACGCCTCACTCTCGTCGTTGCCAAGATAGGCAACAGCCTTGTCATGATCCAGCGACTCGATAACGATTTCCGGCATTGATGCGACACCTTGCCAGGTTTCGGAAAGATGCCATGCTTCGCTGCGTCGACACAAACCCGCGTAGTACTCGACGGTGGAAGGCCACGCGATACCACCGACGATGCCGATTCTCTTCACGTCACACTCGTTCGTGTGCGATGGGGAAATGCTGCACCGAGCAACGTATTGATTTCCTGAAAGCCGATCGCCTTGTCCGCGAAGGTGAAGGTGCCGCGCTGGTGCATCTCACGGGCAGCTTCGAGAAACGCTCCGTACGCGGTCCGCGCGAGAGCACTGCCGACGCTGATGCGGGTGACGCCGAGCCGGGACAGCGTGGCACGATAAGCTGCACTCCGGCAAGCCCCATCAAGACATTGACCGGACGGTGTACTGCGCGCCCACCGTCGCGATGTCCTCGCGCGCGCGAGGCCCGGCGCGTAGAGCACATCGGCGCCCGCATTCTCATAGGCCTGAAGCCGCTTGATCGTGTCCTCCAGATCCGGGCTACCGACGGAGATAATTCTCGGCGCGCGCCGTCAGCGTGAATTTGTAGGGCAGCGACTTTGCGGCAGCCACGGCGGCTTCGATCCGCGCCACCACCAGGCCGATGTCATAGATGGGCGCATCGGGGTTGCCGCTCGCGTCCTCGATCGAGCCGCCGACGATGCCGGCCGCGGCGGCGAGCCGGATCGTTTCCGCGACTTTTTCCGGATCATCGCCGAAACCATTTTCCAGATCGGCGCTGACCGGCAAATCGGTGGCCGAGGCGATTTCGGCGGCATTGCGAATAGTCTGCTCCCGGCCGACATGTCGTCACGTACCGGCCATGCGAAAACGCATAGCCCATGCTGGTGGTTGCCAGCGCCTTGAATCCCAGATGCGCGAGCAGCCGCGCGCTACCACAGTCCCAGGGATTGGGAATGATGAATGCGCCACCGCGGCCATGCAGTTCACGGAAGATACTGCCCCTTTCTGACTGACTCAGCATATCGGCACCCTCTCGTACTCACGTCATGGTGGCAGGTATACCGAACGTGCCATTGACGACCTCCACGAAATTTCGTTCCTCCTTCAGGATGAAACGTTTTGTGTGTGCCATCTCGAAATTCTTTTGCGCCTCGGCATCGACCTTCAGTTGCGCCATGTATTTTTCATAAGCCGCCAGGCTGTCGAGGGCGATCAAGCCCCAGCCCACGAAGTTCGTCCCCTGCCATGGCAGGAAATAGCCCACGAGATGTCCGCCGCAACGTGGGATGATGCGGCCCCAGTTCTCGGCATATTCCTTAAAGGCAGCGCGCTGGTAGGGATCGATTTCGTAACGGATTACGCAAACGATAGTCATCTTAGAACTCCGATGTTTTCTGGGCGAAGTAAAAGTGGACCGCAGCTCGTGCGGCGGGGCGACAACACCAAACGCAACGGCGCTAACGATTGCCGCGCTGTCCGCAAGGAAGGCGCGTCGCGATCGTGCGCTTGAGCGGACCATGGGTAGCGCTTGCGATGACGCCCCGGGGTGATCGGTCGACTTCATGGGTGCATGTTTGCACTTGATTATCGATCGACACTTCGCTTACGATCAAACTATGGATTTCGAGCACCCCGAGTCGGCGGTTTCAGAAATGGCTGCGGCGATTGCGGAACCCGCGCGTACGCGCATGTTGTGCGCGCTGCTGGATGGCCGCGCCCGCACCAGCACGGAGCTTGCGTTGATCGCGGAGGTGAGCCCTTCCACCGCCAGCGTGCATTTGGCCAAATTGCGGGAGCGCCGTCTCGTCACAATGCACGCGCAAGGCAAGCACCACTATTACAGCCTGCACGACCCGCACGTTGCCGCCGCCATTGAGGCTTTGACGGTAGTCGCGGGTGGCCTGATGGCCCAGTTCAAGCCCAACACGCCACACAGCTTGCGCGCCGCGCGCACTTGTTACGACCACATGGCAGGCGCATTGGGCGTCGCGCTGCACGACCGCTTGGTGGACATGCACTGGCTGTCGCGCGATCCGAGCGGTGACGGTCTCTACGATCTCACTCGCAAAGGTAGTGACGGGCTTGGGAAGTTGGGGGTGGATATCCCTACCGCGCGCGCGCAACGCCGAACCTTTGCGTGCGCATGCCTGGACTGGAGCGAACGGCGCCCGCACCTGGCCGGAGCCGTCGGTGCAGGCCTGTTAACGCTCACGCTGAAACGCAAATGGGTCGTCAAGGATCTCGACAGCCGCATATTGTCCGTCACAAAACTCGGGCAGCGCGAATTACGTTCGAGATTCGATGTCGCGGCGTAAGTGAAAGGGCGTGACCAATTCCGATACCAGCCACGGGTAGTCCGGAATTCCTCTGCTGACGAAAGAGCATAAAGAATATTGCGCGTGCGTGACAGCTACGGTCGATACACGCATTTTCGAGTCACAGATCCCCCATCCACACCTGTCCCGTCAGGTCGTGTCCAAAACTGTGGTGATGTTCTTCCTGCGGCAGCGTTAAACCAGTGGCTTGGTAGATTCGTCGGGCGCCGACAAGCATGTCGTTGGTCCATAGCAATATCTTCCAACAGCCGGCGTGCCGGTCCTGAACTTGGGACATGTTGGTTGACAATGTGCATATATCCACAAAAAAACACGATGTCGCCGCAAAAAACCTGTTAGTCCAGGAAGTCGATGATGTGAGACAAGACAACCGTGCCTCAAATTGAGCGCGGGATATGCCGATCTTGTCGATTCGCAACGCATGCGTCGTTACGTCACAGCTCGATACGTCGCGACGAGCGCAGGCTTTGCTCGGTATGAGAAACCTTGATCCTGGTTTCGACGGGCGACGGAAAAACATTCGCGATTGCGGCGCGGACAGCGATAGCGTGTCACTCGAAGTCAGTGTCGAGCTTTCCGGAAAGGACCGGCCGGCTGTGGGGAAGACAACAGGCGCAGTCATTCGCCGCTCCGCAGCTGGATCAAGCCATTCGCGCGACGCGGTACGGCCATGAAGTTTCATTTCCAACATCTGAGGCGTGGCGCATCCTTGTCACTGGCTTCCATGGACGACGGGTCCTTGACCGTCGTCTATGGGGAAGGTGGCGGCAGCACGCTGATCACAAACGGGGGGGCGGCTGCGATCTGGGTGCCGTTGTGCGGGTCGCTGCAGGTCCACGCGTCGAGCTTTGCTTTCCCGGTGCGCACTGGGGAAGTACTCGTCACCGAGCACGATCCTAGCATCAAGACGGTTGGTCGTGCCCGAGCTCAATGGGTGACACTACTGGGTGGCAAGAAGGCGTGGAGGCAAATTTTCGGCCACATGCTGACCGTACCTACCTCGGACGCGCAGCTTCTGCCGGCGCGTCATTGTGCCAACCGGATGTTGCGGCGTTACGCCATTGGTCTTGTGCGTGCCGCATCGCCAGAGGCGCTGGAGAGCGCGGTAAACGCCTTGATAGACGACATCGTTACTTTGCAAGTACCGCTCTACGACGCGATCGCACGTTGTCCTGGACGCACTCACACAAAGCGGCGGCTGGTATTTCTGCGCCTGCAGCGGGTCCGCAACTTCATCAGCGCTTGCTGCGACCAGGACTTGGACAATGATGATTTCGCGCGCATGGCGAACTACTCACCTTGCCATTTCCTGCGTACGTTCAATCTTGTATTCCAGGAAACGCCCCACGCGCATCTAGTGGGCGAGCGATTGCAGCGCGCGCGCAAATTGTTGCATTCGAGCGATTTGGCCATAACGGAGGTCGCGATGGCTAGCGGCTTTGAAAACCGCAGCTCATTCTCGCGATTGTTTCATCAGCGGTTCGGCGCAACCGCATTTGAGACGCGCCGCCAAGCAGGGGGCGTTGGTTAAACGTGTGACGCGTGCTCGACGCGATCGCGCAAATTACGCAACGCACACGCGAAATATGCAACACGCCGAAAACATCTCCATACATAAAAATGTCGTTAACGCGAATCGCGTTGTGTTGATCGATTGGCGCTCACCATTCCCAAGAGGGGTTCAAGATGTCCAAGAACAAGCTGCTAGACGCAATTCAGCGCGCGCTTTACGTATCGAGCATGGCGGGTACGGCCTTCACGATCGCGTGCATCGCCGGGCCTGCAAATGCCCAGAGCACCGACCAGACCACCCCTCCACCGCAGGGTCAAAAAGCTCAGAATTTGGAAACCATCGTGGTGACCGGTTCGCACATCCGGCGTGTCGATCTGGAGACTTCCAATCCGGTCGTTACGATCGATCACACGGCGATCCAAAACAGCGGCAAACTGACCTTGGGCGATTTGATCCAGGATCTGCCATCCAATGCCGGTGAGTCGATGAACACGCAGGTCAACAATGGCGGGGACGGCGGCGCGTCGGGGATATCGTTGCGCGGTCTTGGCTCGAGTCGGACGCTGGTGCTGATCGATGGGCACCGTCTGATCACCGGCAACACTCTCAGCAGCAACGACGGAGTTGCCGATGTGAATCTGATCCCCGCGAGCATGGTCGATCGCATCGAAGTGCTGAGCGACGGCGCATCCGCAATCTATGGTTCCGATGCGATCGGCGGCGTTGTGAACATCATAATGCGCAAGAACTATCAGGGCGCCGAAATGGGTTTGGACTATGGCATCTCGGATCACGACGACGGCTTGCGCAAGGGCTTTCATTTCACCTTCGGTCAGACCAGCGATAAAGGCAGCATCATCGCAGCGGTCGATTACAACAAGCAGGAAGGAATTCCGGCGGCCAATCGCGCGTTTTCCTCGTATGCGCATTATCTGAGCAGCGGCTCGGATTTTGTGGCCGGGTCGTCGCGTACGCCAACCGGCAATATTACGTTGCCGCCGAACCTGCAAGCCCAGTTCGGTTGTCCAACCGTAACTTTGAACGCAGGCGCAACCGGGACTGCCCTGAGCGATTTCCGTTGTTACGTAGGCGCGACAGATTCCTACAACTACCAAGCCGTGGGCAATTACAGCCTGACGCCAAGCGAACGCTCCGGTGCCTATTTCTCGGGCGACTATCACTTGACCGACAACATCGACGCCTACGCGCAAGTCCTGCACAATAAATCGCGCAGTGCCACTCAGACCGCACCGTTACCGGTTGACTCGCAAGCCGACGGCCTGCTGATTTCCGCACAGAACTACTACAATCCGTTTGGCGTCGACTTCGGTCGGGATCCGGCCACCGGCCTCGTCTACAACCAGTTCAAGACGCGCGTGCCCCAGATTGGAAATCGAACGATCAACATTGGCGTCACCAATGACCAGGCTAATCTGGGCCTGAAGGGGAACATAGGGGCTAGCAGCTGGAACTGGGATCTCAATTTCAACTTTACCCATCAGTCAGCGAATGAAGCCAGCAGCGGCATCTTGCTGGAAAAGGAAATGGGACCGGGCCTTGGGCCCTCGTTCTTCGATCCGACCGCAAACAACGGCGCGGGTGGCGTGGTATGCGGCACGCCGGGCAACGTGATTGCGGGATGCACCCCGATCAACATCTTCAATCTGTTCACCCCGGAATCGATTGCCGCGATCCAGCAATACGGCCTCACGTATTACCAGACGGCCACATACCAGACCAGAATGGGAACCCTGGACGTCAATGGCAACCTGTTCGACCTGCCGGCGGGATCGGTACAGCTCGCTGCCGGTATCTCCGACAGAAAGGAATACACGAGGAGTACCAATGATTATCTCGTGATTCTGAACCCCGCCAACAACACCTGCTTCCTGCCGTTCTCGCAATGTACCACCAACTCGCAGGGTTCCTACGACGTCAAGGAGGCCTATGGCGAAATGTTCGTACCCATCCTGCACGATGTACCATTCGCCAGTTCCCTTAACCTTACCTTGGGCGATCGCTACTCCAAATACAGTTCCTTCGGCAGCACCAACAATTTCAAGGCAGCGATCGAGTACAAGCCGATCGAAGACTTGTTGTTGCGCGGCACGGTATCCAGCGTGTTTCGCGCGCCGACCCTGTCCAATCTGTATAACGGCGGTACGGGTAGCGCCCCGACCGTCCTGGATCCCTGCCAGGGTCTGGTTGGCACAAATGCCGCTTGCCAGTACGTCCCGGGTGACGGAACTTTCGTCAGCACCAACACGAGCCAAATCAATGCGATTTCGATTGGTAACAAGACTTTGCGCGATCAGGGATATCAAGTGCCGGCGCTTACCCCGGAAAACGGCAAGTCCTTCGATCTTGGCTTCGTCTACGACCCGCACTGGGTTGACGGCCTCTCGCTCAATGCCGACCTGTACCGGATCTATCTGAATAACACCATCGTAGGTACCCCAGGCACCAATGTCGAAAGCGCATATCTCGACTCCTGCTTCAACATCAGCGCCGCCAACGGTGGTGGTGCGGGCGGACCGTTTTGCTCCTTGATCCAGCGTATTCCAAATGGACCAAACAAAGGACAGATTCTGTTTATCGAAGGACCCTATGCGAATCTGGGCCGTGTCGACACCAAGGGTGCCGATTTCGGTGTGCACTACAAGCTGCCGGAAACACCCTTCGGAAATTTCATCGCCGTTCTGCAGGCGACCTACGTTTCCCAGTTCAACAACGATCAGACTCCGGGTGAACCGGGCGATCAGATCACCCATATTGCCGGCCACTACTCGACGGTGTGGGGGTCCATTCCCCGCTGGCGCGGCCTCGGCGAATTGACCTGGAATCTTGGGCCTTGGAATGCTGACTGGAAGGTGCGTTACATCGGTCATCAGACAGTGGGTTATCCGATAGCCAGTTTGGGCCCGTCCGCCGATGGCGCCGGCTATGCGCCACCAGCGACACCGGTCTTCAAGGTGGGAGCCGTCTCGTATAGCGATATTTCGGTGGGCTATAACATCGAGCCGATCAATACCATGATCCAGGTCGGCATTGATAACGCCTTCGACAAGCAACCACCGCGGATGTACCAAAACAATGTTACCAACGGCAACAGTGACGCATTTACCTACGACTTCGTCGGGCGCTATTACTTCGCGTCGATTACGATGAAGTTCTGAACTGCTGTTTGAGGGGCGCCGCGCGGCTTGTGCAGCGCGGCGCGTGACGTAGTGACCCACAACGTTCCCGATGATTGCCTCTGCCGAAGAACTCTCTATCCCTGCAATTTGCGCTGCGTTGCAAGCAGGGAGACCCAGAGAAGCGGAAACGGGCGTTCGTGTACTGCTTGAGCAGACGCCAGACCACGAAAATCTACTGATGTTGCTTGCGCTCAGCCTGCAGGCGCAGGGGCTTGCTGATGCTGCTGTGGAGACCTATCGAGCGCTGACGTTGTTGAAGCCGGCGTCGTCCCTGCACTGGAACAATCTCGGTACCGCGTTGAGAGGGGCAGGCCGTAACGAGGATGCTCAGCACGCGTATCGGGAGGCGCTACGGCTATCGCCCCACGATATAGATGCCTCGTTGCATCTCGCCTATCTCGAGATGGAATGTGGCTGGTACGCAGCGGCTCGCGATCTGCTTCTGGAGGTGCATCGAAAGTCCCCGAACCTGATTCAGGCGCGACTTCACGGCGCCCGTATGTGCTACGAGTTGGGCGAGAACGAACATGCGCAGTCCTTGATTCGGGACTGGGCGCGGTGGCAGGGCTTGGCTGACGAGCTGATGGTTGAGTTGGGCGTACTCCTGATCAGGCTGGGTGACGTACGCGCAGGTTCTCAAATCCTCGAAGGGCTACTCGATCGACCTGCCGTGGCCACACGTGCGCGTGTGTGTCTGGCGGGCGCGCTTGAACGGACCAATCGCCTTGATGAGGCAATGGAATGTAGCCGGCTGCTTCCGCAGGCTGCCGAACTTGTTGACCCTGCGGTGCGTGAAGAGGCTGTCTTGCTGCGTGCGCGTTTGGCACGCCGCAAGGGTGATCTGGTGACAGCACGTCGCTTACTGGAGTACTTGAGTTCCGTTTCTAAGGATCCCGGAATTCGACGTACGGCCAATCCCTATTTTCTGCTTGCCAAAGTTTGCGATGAGCAAGCGGACGCCGATGCGGCGATGTCGGCGCTGGCGACCGCGCATGCGATCCAGCTGAAGACCGCGATCCAGGTCGTGCCGGAAATGTTTGCGCCGGGTGCGGAGCCGCTCGCGGTTGCGAACATATGGCTACAGGCCGATGACCTCCAGGTCTGGCCTGATCTTGCTTGCCCTTCAATGCAGGAATCGCCTATTTTTGTAGTCGGCTTTCCAAGATCCGGCACAACCATGCTGGAGCAGATGCTGGATGCGCATCCGTTGTTGCGATCGATGGACGAAAGACCGTTCCTACAAATATTGATTGATCAAATGGGCGAAAGCGGACTCCGCTATCCCGAGGATCTCGATGACCTGAATTCCTCCCAATGCGACGACTTACGCGCGAAATACTGGAATCTTGCTTCAGAAAAGACGCAATGCGGATCGGGACAACGGCTGGTCGACAAGAATCCGCTAAACCTTCTGCGTTTGCCTTTGATACGACGCCTGTTTCCGAACGCACGCATCCTTTTCATGCAACGGCATCCCTGTGATGTGGTGCTGAGTTGCTATATGCAGGGATTTCGTTTTCCGGCTTTCGTCGCCCTGTGTTCGTCGTTGGAGCGTCTGGCGCGGGGCTATGTCAATGCAATTCGATCCTGGCAGTATCACCTTGAGCTACTGCAGCCAAACGTTCACGTGGTCAGATATGAGCAATTGTTGAAAGATCCTACGAATCACGCGCGACAGATTGGAAGTTTCCTGGAGCTGGAAGATCCCGCGCAGATGTTGAACTTCCATATCCATGCGCGGGGAAAGGCCTACATCAGCACGCCCAGCTATGAGCAAGTCGTTGAGCCCCTGAACACCAAGGCGGTGGGTCGGTGGCATCGTTACCGGCATCATCTAGGGCCCATCCTGCCCATACTGGAGCCGATCATCGCGGGTTGGGACTACGATGCCTGAACCGGGTACCGGTGACCTGACTGACCTGCGTCGCTACGTTCAATGTTTCGACGGCGTATTCGATGCTTCATTCTGCGCAACGATGGTTGCATCGTTCGAACAAATGCCGCAGTTCCAATTGCCCAACGGCCGCGGTTATCGGGCAGCCATGGAGCAAAGCGGGTGGACGGAATTGAATGTCACGCCGCACGCGTCGGAAAGCCTGAAGGGCGCCTTCTACGAACAAGTCGAACGGTACTTGAGCGAATACAACGCGCGCGTGCCATTGTGTCTCCCTGTGCCTGTGCGCTCGCAACTAGAAAACCTTCGCATCAAACGATACCAGTGCACGAGCGCCGAGCAATTTCAGCCGCACTTCGACGCGCTCGACAAGCAATGTAATCGTTACATGGTATTTTTGTGGTATCTGAATGACGTGTTCGTGGGCGGCGAAACGGAATTTTGCAATCTTGGGCTTCGAGTGCAGGCGCGTGCCGGACGATTGCTGATGTTCCCGCCGTATTGGATGTTCCAGCACGCCGGTCTTCCGCCACGATCCAACGACAAGTACATCGTTTCGACGTACCTGCTTTTTTGAATGCTCGAAAGCCACGGAATTTCTATGCGCTCACAATGCCAAACGAGAGACACGGAAGAGACGTACCGTGTTGCGGAAGCATTGTGGCAACAGGAGCGCGAGGCGGATGCTGGACGTATGCTTGATGAAGTACTCGCCCGTGATCCATCTCATATCGACGCGACGTTCTTGCTTGCACGGCTACGTCAGAGCCGTGGTCAACTTGATTATGCGAGCGCAGGCGTCGCATATTTGTGCCGGCTCCTGGGTTATCCAGACGGGCTCACGTTTCGTTGCGTGCAGTTCATCCACCACTGTCATCGTCACGAACTTGCGGAGCAGCTCTGCACGGAAGCAATGCAAGCGCAAGAGCACTCTGCGCCGGAATTATTGGTGCTCGCGGGAAACATCGCCCGCGAACTCGGCCGGTTTGACGTCGCGCGTCGACATTATCTTGCCGCGCTGGATGGGGGCATCGATCTCAACACGTGGTACGTGACAAATGCGCTTGCGAGCCTACAAAAGTATTCATCCTCAACTCATTCTGATTTTGTCCTGCACGAAAGGGCATACGGCAACAATATGCTTTCTGCTCGCGCTCGTGCCGCAGCGGGGTTCGGGCTCGCCAAAGCGTGTGACGATGTGCAGGATTTTTGCCGCGCAGCGGAAGTATTGCGCGAGTCCAACGCAGCGGTTTGGCGTCTTGCGCCGTGCAAGCAAGACCTATGGTATGAATCGACCCGAAGGACTTCCAGGCGATTTGTCCAGCTTTCAGACGACAGGGCGAATAACCTTGAACCCGTGTTCGTCGTGGGGATGCCAAGGACTGGAACCACGCTGATCGCCGCACAGCTTTCGGCGTATGTTGGCGTTCACGACCGGGGAGAGTTGCCCCACCTTGGATTTATCGCCGATCGGCTGCTCCATGGCAGCCTTCACAGAGACGCTGACGCTCTCAAAGAAGCTCGCGATTTGTACGTTTCGCATGTCCGCCAAGACGACGCACCAGCACGTTGGTACATAGATCAAAACCCGCTCAACTTTCGTTACCTTGATCTGATCGCCGCGTTGTTTCCTCAGGCACACGTGATCCACTGCACACGCGACCGTCGCGATAACGTTGTCTCCCTTTGGCGTCAGGATTTCGCTCACCCGGACTATGCATTTGCCTACGATTTCGTCGGTATCCGGGCTGCAGCGGAAGTGCACGATTCCTTGATGAACCACGGGAAAGCTTCCCTCTCACTGGAAGTCCGTGCGGTTGCCTACGAAGATCTGGTTCGCCATCCAATCCAAGTGATCGACGAACTGCGCGATTTTATCGGCATACCGGAGCACACTGCGAAAAATGCCATGGGCGGACTGGACGCGATAACCTCCGCGAGCATGTGGCAGGCACGCCAGCCGATTTATCAATCGTCAGTGGGGCACTGGCGAAATTACAAAGCATACGTTCCCGAACTAGAGGATTTTTGAGGTGCGCGCGCGTGCCACCACAACCTGGGCATGGCGGAAATGCGTCATGCGGTCCATAAAAGAACGCTACCTCTCACAGCGGTTAGGTGTACCCACGGGTCTGATGCCATCATTGGTGTCATGCGCGGTCTGAGAACGATCCCGTCGAGTTCGCGACTCTACGGGTTGTCGCCCGAGGCGGTGGAATACGTGATTGCAGGGGCGCAGGCTCTTGAATACGGGCGCAGCGGCGAGGCGGATATGTGCATCGCGAAAGTGCTGCGACTTCACCCCGATCATCCGGAAGCGCTACGATTGCTGGCGGGTGTTTTGAACCTTCGCGGACTCCACCGTGAAGCGATCGAAAGCATGTATCGTGCTTTGTCACGATGCCCGAGCGACGCCCTCTATCACAATACGCTCGGTTCCATCCTGATCGATGCCGGTGACCTGGATGGAGCGATCACAGCACTTCAATGCGCTCGCGCGCTCAGACCAGATCTGGCCGTTGCGCACTACAACCTGGGTTTGGCGTTGACCCGCTGCATGCGGATAGCAGAAGCAGAAATCGCGCTTCGTCAGGCCGTCGCACTCGCCCCGATGCACGTGGAGGCGCGCGTACTCTTAGCTGACGCATTGAAGGCCAAGGGCCAGGTCGTGGCGGCCACTGAAGCGTATCGGGTCGTGATCCGCGATCGACCCGACGCAGGAGCTGCATGGTGGGGACTGGCCGATCTAAAGACCATCAAATTGTCGGAGCTGGACGTAATCAGCATCCAAACAGCCTTGCGGTCTTCGCAGGCATCACATCATGACCGGATCAAAATGGGATTTGCGCTTGCAAAGGCATTGGACGATCAAGATCGTCTCTTTGAATCTTTCGAAGCGCTGAAGGAAGCCCATTCACTGGCCAGACAACGCCAGCAATGGGATGCTAAAAAGTTCTCTTCCAATGTTGATGCCGTGCTCGCCGCGTTTGGATCTCGAACATCGATGACGGATAATGGGTTCGGCGAAGAAGTCATCTTCATTGTTGGAATGCCGAGATCAGGAACGACACTGGTCGAGCAAATACTGTCTTCGCACAGCCAAGTCGAGGGTGCAGGGGAGTTGCCTGATCTGACCATGGTTCTGGAAGAGGAGGCGCGGAATCGTGGTCAGCGATTTCCCGGCTATGCAGGCGATATGTCTGTGGTTGATTGGAAGAGTCTGGGTCAACGCTATCTTGAGCGGACCGGACATTGGCGCGCCCGTCGCCCGCGCTTTACCGACAAATTTCCGGGTAACTGGCGACTGATCGGCGCGATCATGACGATGCTGCCGGCGGCGCGTGTCGTGTGTTGTCGTCGAGACCCCGTTGAGACATGTTTGTCGTGTTACCGCCAGTATCTGGCCGGCAACGAATACGCCCGCACCTTTGCCGATCTTGCCGCCTATTGGCGTGATTTTGATCGGGCAGTCTGTCATTGGCGAAATTTGTACCCAGAACGAGTTTGCGAAATCCAGCTTGAAAACGTGGTTGCTGCGCCCGAGGCTGAAATACGCAATCTAACGGCGTTCTGTGGGCTTTCTTTCGAGCAAACCTGCCTGGAGTTCCACAAGTCAAAGCGCGATGTTTTTTCGCCAAGCGCGGCGCAAGTCCGAGACCCAATTCGGTGCGATACTGCACGTTCCGTCAGGTACGGATCGTTGTTGGATCCGCTGCGACTGGCTTTGGGTGCCCCGCGATTTCCGGACTGAGGCAATGCCAGAGGCGCCAGTGCCCATTGACCGTACATTCGCGTTTCGTCGAGAAAGTGCGCTTCCAAAAATTCGCCAGTCGACCAAGCTGAAACCGCATGAAACCGTTGACGCCAAGAAGACAAATTAGAAACCAGACAATGCCAGAAAACCCCATTGTGACGGCGAAAAACAGCATTTTTGTTGACGTAACTGTTAATCACTGGGTCGGCGGTTCGATCCCGTCTCGGGAGCCAATGAAACCAAGGCCTTGCAGCAATGCTTGGCCTTTTTCATTTCTGGTGCTTTGGCCGCAACGATACTTTTGAACGGCCGCGGAAATCTCGGCGGCTTCGCTGCCTTGACTCAGGTCAGTTCGCCCACGCGTACCGCGCCGTATGCTTTGGCCTGCTCATGAACGTCTCTCTGCCAGATCGTGACGACATCCGTCGTGTTCTTGTCATCAAGTGGAGCGCACTGGGCGATGTGGCCATCGCTTCCGCGATCATGGAGGATATTCGTCGCGCGTTTCCAGCCGCCACCATTGATCTGAACACGTTGCCGTCGGCGGCACGCTTGTTCGCCCACGACCCGCGTTTCCAGGAAATCTTCACGATCGACGTTCGCGAGCCAGGCAAGCGCTGGCGGCGGAATATCCAATGGCTGCGGCGCGTGCGCTCGGCAAATTACGATCTGGTCATTGACCTGCAACGCAATCACCACACCCGCATACTGCTTGCCATATTGCTGTTCACAGGTTGCCGCATACAACACCGGTTGGGGCCGTACGGCGGTTTTCCGTACACGATCCGGCCGGGAAAAAGCGATCCGGTAAGCCATGCACTTGTCGCTATGCGTCCGATGCTGGCGGCGGCGGGCATTCCGGCGCGGACGCAGCGGCCGATGCTGTATGCGTCGGTGGCAGAACTCGAACAGGCGCGTCGTACGTTGGCCAAACACGGTCTGCGCTCTGGTAATTTTGCGGTTTTCCTGCCGGGTTCGCAGGCGGAAGGTTGGCTCAAGCGCTGGGGCGCGCCGCGTTATGCGACCTTGGGCAAGCTGTTGCGCGCACGTGGCATTGACAAGATTGCGGTGATCGGCGGCCCCGAGGAAGTCGAGGAATGTGCGCGGATCGTGGATTCGATCAATGCGGACGGCAGCAGCGCCGCAGTGAATCTGAACGGGCTGTCGTTGCTGCAGATTGCGCCGACGTGCGCGGGCGCCGTGTGCATCGTCGCCAACGATACCGGCACCGCACATATCGCGGCAGCGGCCGATCGGCCCATGCTGGTGATTTGCGGACTTTCCGATCCGCGCCGGGTCAAGCCGATAGGCGCCAAAGTCCGCGCCGTGCAGGCGCAGCTGGATTGCATCAACTGCTACGGCAAAACCTGTCGTATCGCCGCGCTGCCGGTGTGCATGGCCATGATCACGCCTGAGTGCGTCGTCCACCTGCTCATGGGCACGGAACCGGGCACACGCTGCCGCGGTGTGCGGGTTTTCGACTGACGGTAGTTCGCGCGTGTTCTTGCTGCTCTTGCCTCGTCGCAGGCTGGCTTGCGTTGTCGGGTTCCCCCGCGCGTCGTTCAGAGGACAGCCCGGCTATCGATCTAACATTTCCAGGACGTAAACACTGTGCAGCGCATTCATCAGGGCCGAGCCAGCGAGGGTTTCCACTCCCAATCCCGGATTTCCGGCAGGTCCCGGCCATTCTTGTCGATGTACTGCTTGTGCTCGATCAGCTTGTCCTCGAGCTGCTGCTTCAGGTAAACGCCCTTTTCACCCACCTGTGGCACGCGATCGATGACATCCATCACCAGATGAAAGCGGTCCAGCTCGTTCAGCACCGTCATGTCGAAGGGCGTCGTGACGGTGCCTTCTTCTTTGTAGCCACGCACGTGCAGGTTGTCGTGATTGGTGCGGCGATAGGTGAGCCGGTGGATCAACCACGGGTACGCATGGAACGCGAAAATGATCGGCTTGTCCTTCGTGAAAAGCTCGTCGAAATCGGTATCGCTCAAGCCGTGCGGGTGCTCCGTCTGCGGTTGCAGTTTCATCAGATCGACCACGTTGACCACACGGATCTTCAGGTCCGGCAGATGCTCGCGCAGAATCGACACGGCGGCGAGTGTTTCCAGCGTCGGCACGTCGCCGCAGCAAGCCATCACCACATCGGGCCCATCATCCTGATCGTTGCTGGCCCATTGCCAGATACCGGCGCCCTCGGTGCAGTGCTTGACCGCTTCGTCCATCGTCAGCCACTGCGGCGCCGGGTGTTTGCCTGCGACCACGACGTTGACGTAATGACGGCTGCGCAGGCAATGATCCATCACCGAAAGCAGACAGTTCGCATCCGGCGGCAGATAGACCCGAATGACCTCCGCCTTCTTGTTGACGACGTGATCGATGAAGCCGGGATCCTGGTGCGTGAAGCCGTTGTGATCCTGGCGCCAGACGTGCGAGGCCAGCAGGTAATTAAGTGATGCGATCCGGTGCCGCCATGGCAGTTCCGCAGTGACCTTCAGCCACTTGGCATGCTGATTGAACATTGAATCGACGATGTGGATGAACGCCTCGTAGCAATTGAACAGGCCATGTCGCCCGGTCAGCAAATACCCTTCGAGCCAACCCTCGCACTGGTGTTCGCTGAGCATCTCCATCACACGGCCGGTCGGTGCGAGGAATTCGTCGTTCGGCACGGTCTCGGCAACCCACTGCCGCTCGGTGATGTCGAACAAGGCTTCGAGTCCATTGGAAATCGTCTCGTCCGGACCGAACACGCGGAAATTGCGCTGCTCATCGTTGAGCTTGACCACGTCGCGCAGGAACCTCCCGAACACGTGCGTGTCACCGACCCCACGCACGCCCGGCTGGGGTACGTCGACCGCATAATCTCGATAATCCGGCATGCGCAAGGCACGCAGCAATCCGCCGCCGTTGGCGTGCGGATTCGCGCTCATCCGCCGCTCACCGTTGGGCGCAAGCTCGGCCAGTTCCGGTTTCAGGCGACCGCGCTCATCGAACAGTTCTTCCGGGCGGTAGCTGCGCAGCCAGTGTTCCAGCAGCTTGAGGTGCCCAGGATGGGTGGCAGGATCAGACAACGGCACTTGGTGCGCACGGAACGTGCCTTCGATCTGCACGCCAGCGACCACCTTCGGTCCGGTCCAGCCCTTGGGCGAGGCGAGCACGATCATCGGCCAGCGCGGGCGCGTCGTGTTGCCGTGCACACGTGCGTCCTCCTGGATCTGCCGGATCTGCTGCACGGCGTCGTCGAGTGCCGCGGCCATGGCCTGATGCATTTTTTCCGGTTCGTGACCCTCGACGAAGATTGGCGCCCAGCCGTAACCGTGCAACAACTGTTCCAGTTCGTCGTGCCCGATCCGCGCGAGCACGGTGGGATTGGAAATCTTGTAACCGTTGAGGTGCAGGATCGGCAGCACCGCGCCGTCGGTTGCCGGATTCAGAAACTTGTTGGAATGCCACGACGTGGCCAGCGGCCCGGTTTCCGCTTCGCCATCGCCGACCACGCAGGCGACGATGAGATCCGGATTGTCGAACACCGCCCCGAACGAATGACTGAGCGAATAACCGAGCTCGCCGCCTTCGTGGATCGAGCCCGGACACTCTGGCGAGGCGTGACTGGGGATGCCGCCGGGAAACGAAAACTGCACGAACAATTTGCGCAGCCCGGCTTCGTCTTGGCTGATGTCGGGATAAATCTCGCTATAGGTGCCTTCCAGATAAGCATTGCCCACCACGGCCGGGCCGCCATGACCGGGCCCTGAGACATAGATCATGTCAAGATCGTATTGCCTGATGATCCGGTTCAGGTGAACGTAGATGAAGTTCTGTCCGGGCGTCGTGCCCCAGTGACCGAGCAACATGTGTTTCACGTCCGAAAGCCGCAGCGGACGCTTCAACAGCGGATTGTCGTAGAGATAAATTTGCCCGACCGATAGATAGTTCGCGGCGCGCCACCAGGCGTCGATCTTGTGCAGCAGTTGCGGCGTAAGCGTGTCCATGAGGTTGTCTGCAAATGTTCAGCGGTGAGATTGACGGACCGGCAGCGACGCCCGCGTCGAGTTGCTGATTCTGGTTGCGGAAGCAGGAACTTCGCGTGAACCAGCGCGCACCGGCAAGGGGCCGGCGAGCTATCTCAGCAAATGCGCGGCAATGGATCGTCTTCCAATTCGTCCAGTACGCGCTGCCCGCCAAAACCGGTTTCGAGAACGACTTGAGGCGTGCCTTGGCTGATGGCGCCAATTAAAGCGGCATCGGGCGCGATGCGGCGCAATGCGTTCAATGCGGCATCGGCCGATTGCGCTGCGACGACGGCCACGAGTTGACCTTCGCAGGCGAGATACAAGGGATCGAAGCCAAGCAGCTCGCAGACCGATTGCACGGGATCGCGAATGGGGATGTCGCGTTCGCGCACGCGGATGTGGCAATGGCTTGCATGGACGATTTCGTTGAGCACGGTCGCCAGGCCGCCACGCGTGGGATCGCGCATGAAACGCAATCCTTCGATCGGCAGCAATGCCTGCGCGTAAGGCAAAACGCTGGCGGCATCGGAGCGCAAGTCGCCCTGCATGCCGAATTCTTCACGAGCGAGCATCACTGCCGCGCCGTGATCGCCAACCGGGCCGCTGACGATGACGACGTCGCCGGCGCGGATGCGGTCCAGCCCAAGTCGCAGACCGTGGCGACGTACGCCGATGCCGGTCGTGGCCAGGTAGATACCGTCGCATTCGCCGCGGCCGACCACCTTGGTGTCGCCGGCGACAACGCACACGCCGCAGGCGCGAGCGGCGCGGCCGATGGATTCGGCGATGCGTTGCGAGCAGCGCGACCTCCATGCCTTCTTCGATGAACGTGTTGAGCGTCAGATACAGCGGCGTCGCGCCGCAAACGGCCAGATCGTTGACCGTGCCATGCACGGCAAGCGAACCGATGTCGCCACCGGGGAATTCGAGCGGCTGCACGGTGAAGCCATCGGTGGTCACCATCGATTTCGCCGTCGATCGGCGGCAAGGGTACCGCGTCGGCGCGCGTATCCAGCGCGGGATTGGCCAAGGCGGGCGCGAACACCTGCTCGATCAGCTCGCGCATCATGCGCCCGCCGTTGCCGTGCGCGAGAGCGATATGGGTGTCGCGGAACCTGGCCGGTTTGTCGTTCATTGCCGGCAGGCTCCGGGATCGGCGGCAGCGGCTTCGACGATCTGGCCGAAGCTGATCGCGGCATCGTTGACGGGAAGAATTGCGGCAATGAGTACGTCGAAGCCGGCCGTGTCCAGTCGCATTGCGGCAAGTTCAGTCAGCACGCGATTCTGGAACACGCCACCGCACAGGCCGACGCGCGTAACGCCGGTCCTTGCGCGCACGGCCACCGCCTGATCGACTAGCGCGCCGGCCAGGCTCGCGTGGAAGATTGCCGCGCGCTGCGCCGTTGAAATCGTTTCGTCGCACATCGCGGTCAGCAGTGGCGCCCAATCGCTGCGCAGGATGCCGGCGTTGTCTGCGTCGAGTGGCAACGCGATCGGGCGAAACATTGCGCTCCGCGACCAGTGCTTCCAGACGCATCGGTGCTTCGCCTTCGAAGCTTGCCTGCAAGCACACCCCGCACAGCGCCGCTGCGGCATCGAACAAACGGCCGACCGCGCTCGTGGATGGCGCATTGATGCGGCGCTCGAATGCACGGCGCAAGCAGCGGATCGGCCGACGCTGCCGTAGACGGCCACTCGATTCCCGCTTCCCAGCACAGTCCCAGCGCACTGCGCCACGGCTCGCGCGCGGCGCGCTCGCCGCCCGGCAGAGCGGAAAGGCACGAAAGCTCGCAACGCGCCGTCCAACTGCCGGGTCGCCCGAGCAGCGCCTCGCCGCCCCACAGGCTGCCATCAGGCCCGAGCCCGACCCCATCCCAGGTAAAGCAAAGCATCGGTGTCATCTGTGGCGAATTCGCCGGCCATCGCACGTGGCATGGGCGTGATGATGCCAGACCGCGTGCACGGGCAAACCTTGTCCACGCGCCCAGCGCGTATTGGGGAAATCCGGATGGGCGTCGCAAACCAACGCCTGTGCCTCGCACGCCGTACAGGCGCTGCAGATCCTCGGCGACGCGCGCGAACACCTCCCGGCCGCGCGGACTGTCCAGATCGCCGATGTGCGGCGAGATCACGACGCGATCCTCCAAGCCAGCGCCACGGTATTCTTCATGAATGCGCCGGCCGCGAGTGTCGGCCGCGCAATGCCGTGCGGCAAGCGACAATTCCAGCGGCGCGATGCCGCGGCCGAGGCGCAAGGGCCGCAGCGCGCCGCGGATCGTCCGCAGCACCGGATCGTCCGCAGGTCGCGCGATCGGACGATTATGGTGCAGGAAGCCATCGGCAATCCCCGCGAGCCGCTGCTCGGCCTCGTCAACTTCGGTCAGCACCGGTTCGCCGCTGATGTTGCCGGAGGTCGCCACCAGTGGTTTATCGAACGCGTCCAGCAGCAGATGGTGCAGCGGGCTGTAGGGCAGCATCACGCCGATTTCGTGCAGTCCCGGGGCAATGGCAGGCGCGAGCGCGGCATCGCCGCGGCGTTCGAGCAACACGATGGGCGCGTGCGGCACTGGTCAGTGCTTCGGCTTGCGCCGCGGAGATTCGTGCCACCGTGCGCACCGCATCCAGTCCGTCGTCGCCGTGCCAGGGCAGCATCAACGCCAACGGTTTGGCCGGACGTCGCTTGCGTTTGCGCAGACGCGCGACGGCTTCTTCGCTGTTGTGCATCGCACAGCAGGTGATAGCCGCCGATGCCGCGCGCAGCGACGATCCCACCGGCGCGCAACGTGCCGATCGCCGCTGCAAGCGCCGCCTTGGGGTCGTCGGCGCTGCGCCGGATCCGATGTTCCAGGAAAGTTGCGGACCGCAGACAGGGCAGGCGAGCGGTTGCGCGTGAAAACGGCGGTCGAGCGGGTTGCGATATTCCGCGGCGCAGTCCGCGCACAGCGCGAAGCCGCCATCGTCGTGTTGGGCCGATCGTAAGGCATCGCCAGGATCAGTGTGTAGCGCGGCCCGCATTGCGTGCAGTTGATGAATGGATAGCGGAAACGCCGCGCGCTGCGGATCGTGCAATTCGTCCAGGCAGTCCGTCGCAGGCGAACAAGTCCGGCGGCACATGAATACTCGGGCGCGCTTGCGCCGCGCTCGCGAGGATGCGGAAACCGATGTCCGCGTCGACGGCGGCATCGGCGACATCCATGATTTTCGGCCGCGACGCGGGCGGTGCCTGAGTCGCCAGCAGCATGGCAAAGTTGTCCAGCTGCGCCGCCGTGCCCTGTATCTTGATCTCGACGATGCCGCCGCTGTTGCGCACCCAGCCGGATACGCCGCTTGTCGTTGCGATTCGGTAGACGAACGGACGGAACCCGACGCCTTGCACGCGACCGCCGATGCGCCAGCAGCGTGCCAGCAGCGTTTGCCTGGAAGTCGCGCAGCCGCAGCGGAATTCATGGTGCGGCAACCGCGCATGTCGCGCCGAAGCCGAGCGCGCGGTGCCGCGCCAGATACAAGCGGCGTCCATGCATGCGGCGTGCGGTGGACGAAGCGGTGCCGCGCGACGTGGTAGCTGGGATCGAAGCCGTAAAAGTTGAAGCGCATGCGCTCAAGCTCTTCGGCTCGATAGACGCTCAATTGCTTCTCGCGCTCGTCGTGTTCACGGCGCTCGCGTTTGCCTGCAAGGCGCGCCGCGAACGTCGGTTCTGCGGCAGCGTCTCCGGCCCGACGACGCACGAGCGCGTCGAATTCCTCGCGCGATGGTCCGGCATGCGCATCGATAAGCCCGCAAGACAATGCCGCATCCGAGCCGATCGGCAGGCGCGACTGCATCAACCGGTTGGCGCCTTCATCGCCGCAGACGTTTCGGCAGCAAATACGTCCAGTATTCCGAGCCATAGAGGTTGCCCATGTTGCGGTAGTGCGGATTGAGCACGATACCGCGGCGCGCCAGCACGGTGTCGGCGGCAAGCGCAAGGAACACGCCGCCGGCTGCGGCATTGCCGCGCAGGGCGGCGATGGTCAGCTGCGTATCGGTAGCCAGAATCTCTTCGCGCAAGGTCGTCGATGGCATTGATGTTTTCCCATGAGGCGTCGGCGGGACTGTCGGCCGCCTCGATGCAGTGCAGGTGCATGCCGTTGCGACCAGAAGTCGGTGCCGCCCATGCAGTACGATCACGCGCGTCGGTCGCGCGCGCGCGCGTACGAAAGGCCTCTCGCAGCCGCAGGCATTGCGCTGTGCTCATCGCGCCGTTGTAGAAGTCGAAATACAGATAGCCAACCGCGTCGCGTTCGTCATACCGGATCTCGCGCCAATCGTCCGGGTCGCTCGCATGGTCTCGCAATGGCGGGCAGGGCTTCGCGCCAGACAGCCAAGTGCGATTGTCGCCGGCCGTTTGAATCCACGTACACCGTCGGCGACGGGCTGCAGTTGCCCGATCCATACCGCGCCATCGCTCGTCGCGCGACAGATCGCTGCGTCGCGGTGCCCGATGAATTTCACCGGCATTGCCGCGCAGCCGGTTCTGCGCGATGGACATCGAACAGGCGAAATCGGCAGCCGAACAATTCGTCTTCGACGCCGGGAAAGCCGTCCGCGGAATGAATCTTGCGAATGCATCTCGGCGGTCGTGTCGCGCTGCCAATCGATCGCGCGTTGCGACTTGCGTGGCATGGAGTGCCAGTTGCCCGGTGGTGCAGGCGTCAGGGCGCTCACCCGTGCCCCACTTTGCCAGTGCGGTACGCACGGCGACGACCGCACATTCGGCGACCTCGTTGCGATACAGGCTGCTCTTGCGCGCGTCGCGCATGGGGAATTCGATACTGCGCCCAGACCGGTCCGCCATCGAGCTCATCGGTCGGCCTGCAGAACAGTAACGCCCCATCGTATCGGTTCCGCCAAGGATCGCCCAGTCCAGCGCCGCAGGTCCCTGATCGCCGGGTGGTCCGGGATGGACGATCAGGCACGGTATGCTGCGCCATACCGCTGCGGGAATCGCGCGTTTCAGGAACGGCGCCAGCACGATGTCCGGCTGGAACAACGCCACCGCTTCGGGGTGACGTCGTCGTGAATATCGAACTCGACTGACAGTTCATGGCCGTCACGCGTGAGTTCGACATACAGCCGCTGCGCGAGGCTGTTGAAGCTGTGGACGAGCAACAGTATGCGCATCAGGCGGCGGCCCCGGCAATGCCGCGGCGGTATTTGTAATACGACGGCGCAGGCGCCTTCGCCGGACACCATGCACGAGCCGATCGGATTGCGTGGCGTGCACACGGTGCCGAAGATCGCGCAGTCGGTTGGCTTTTTGACGCCGCGGATAATCGCCGGACACTGGCAGGCCTTGTTTTCCGGCACCGGCCGCTCCTCGCATCGCAAAGCGGCGTTCGGCGTCGAATTGCGCGTAACTCGCGCTTGATGCGCAGACCGCTGTACGGCAATTCGCCCGAGTCCGCGCCATTCGAAACTGGAGCGCATCTCGAACACATCGGCGACGAGTGCCTGCGCCTTGCGGTTGCCCTCGCGGCTCACGCCGCGGGTGAACTCGTTCTCCACGCTCGCGCGCCCCTCGTTGAGCTGTGCGATCAGCATGCGGATCGCGAGCATCACATCGAGTGGCTCGAAGCCGGCAATCACGACCGGCGCTGGTATTCCTCCGCGAAATACTCGTACGGACGGCTGCCGATCACGGTGCTCACATGCGAGGGGCCGATGAAGCCATCCACCCGCACGCGGCCGAGCTCGCGGTACTCCGGCGCGTCGAGAATGCTCTGGATCGCCGGCGGGGTGAGCACATGATTGCAGTACACCGCAGAAGTTCCTGAGCCCGCGGCGCTGCGCTTCCAGGATCACGTGTGCCGTTGCCGGCGTGGTCGTCTCGAAGCCGATCGCAAAGAACACCACCTGCCGCTCGGGCTCGGACAGCGGCGATCTGCAGCGCTTCGGTGGCCGAATACGCCATGCGCACGTCTGCGCCTTGCGCGCGCGCCTTGAGCAAGCTGCGCTTGCGCGATGCGGGAACGCGCAGCATGTCGCCGTAGCTGACCAGCGTCACATCCGGCCGCCGCGCCAGCTCGATCGCACCATCCAGGCGCGGCATGGCCAGCACGCACACCGGGCAGTCCGGGTCCGTGCACGAGATGCACGTTCGGCGGCAGCAGATCCTGCACACCGTAGCGGAAAATGGCGTGCGTGTGCCCGCCGCAAAATTCCATCAAATGATAATCGCGCTCCGGCCTGACCTCGGCGCGCAATCTGCCGCGCCAGGGCTGCCGCGGCAGCACCCTCACGAAAGCCGCGGATGTAGCGCATCGGCGGGCTCTCCCAGCCGTTGCCGCAATCTCGGCAAACAGCGCCAGCGATTTTTCCGCTTCCTCCACATCGAGCCGATTGATGGCGAAACCGGCGTGGACGATGACGTAGTCGCCCACGGCCACGTTGTCGACCAGCGCCAGCGAGCGCGCACGTGCACATCACCGACCTCGACTTCCGCGAAGTCATCGCCGAGCAGGGCGGCAACGCGCATTGGCACGGCCAGACACATCGCTACAACTCCAGCGGCGCGGTACTGGGCGGCCGCAGCGAATCGAGACCGCGCAACGGCGCATGCGACGGCGGGGCGGGATGCTCGCGGCGATGTGCAGCGATCGCCGACTCGAGCCATTGCAGCCATTGCGCAATGTCGGGCGTGCGCCGTGCGGCCGTGTGCAGCATGGCGTGTCTGCCGGCCCAGCGCACGCAAGGCCTGCGCCGCTCGCTGCGGGTCGAAATCGTCGAGTACGGGCAGCAGGTCGGTCTTGCTCAGCACGACCAGATCCGCGGCGCGAAACATGACCGGATATTTGCTTGGCTTGTCGTCGCCTTCGGTTACCGACAGCAGCGTCGACATTGTGATGTTGCCCAAGATCGAAACTGGCCGGGCAGACGAGATTGCCGACGTTCTCGATAAACAGCAGATCAAGGCCGGACAACGGCAGACCGTGCAATGCGCGATGCACCAGATGCGCGTCCAGATGACAGGCGCTACCGGTGGTGATCTGCAGCGCCGGCACGCCGCGCGCACGAATGCGTTCTGCGTCGTTTTCGGTTTCCAGATCGCCTTCGATCACGGCGATACGGTAGCGCGATGCCAGTGCGTCGATGGTGGCTTCCAGCAGCGCGGTCTTGCCGGCGCCGGGTGAGGACATCAGGTTGATTGCGAGCACGCCGTACTCATCGAAATGCGCCCGATTGTGCGCCGCTTCACGGTCGTTGGCATCGAGCAGATTCTTGAGTACTTCCACGACCGGGCCATCGCGACCCTCTGCGTCGCGCGTCAGGTGCACATTTCCGGGAGTGATATTGCATCCGCAGGTTTCGCACATGCTCGAGACCCTCGCCGATTCAGTGGATGATACGATGTGCCGCTGCTGTCAGGTGCACGCGCAGCAGCAGCAATTCGTCGCCGCTTACGACCTGCGTGCGGAAACCGTCGCATTGCGCGCATAGCAGCGCGTTGGGTTGGCACTCGGATTCCGCGCCGCATTCGGTGCAACGAATCTTGAGCGGCACCGCTTCGAAGCGCAGTTCGGCAGCGGCGCAGGAACCGCAGCGCGCGATCGTGAACGCATTCGACAGCAGTTGCGGCTCAACGCCGCACAGCGGACCCACCGCAACCGTGATTTGCTCCACTGCCGCCGCACCGCGGGCACGCGCGATGCCTTCGACCTGCTCGAGCAGCGCCTGGCAGATGGCAAGTTCGTGCATGATGTCGTACTCAGGAGCCCAGCCAGCGCTTGGCTGCGGCAAGCTGCCGATTGGGAAATACCTTGATCGCACCGGGCAGGGCGAAGCCGAACGCAAGGACAGCCAGACGGATCCAATCCACGTCGGTGACCACCGCGATCCGCTCCCACGCGCCGATATGACTGAGCCCGACCTTCGCGTCTTCCCACATCGCAGCGGCACTGAAACCCGTGAATTTCGGGCCAAGGTGATACAGAAAACGGATTTTCTTGCGTTTTTTCAACGCAGCCTCGACTGCCGGCATCAGCACGGTTGCGTAGTCTTTGGCGGTGACTTGACCGCTGGCGCTGAATCCGATGGTTCCGCGCGGGAGTTTGGGAATCTGCTTGAGCATGATTGTTTCCTTGCCTCGGCGTGCGCATACGATACGCGCCACACCTGCCGTCGATGTTAACGCAGCTCAATAGTAGAGCCACGTTTCGATTCATTGAATTGACGCAGGTCAATATCGTTTGCGGTAGAAGTGCTTAGCTAAGCCATCCCGAGAGGAGGGTGTGGTGGTATCCCAGGTTGCACAGGATTGCAGCAACTGCTGTGCCGCAGCCGAGACAGGCGTGCCGCGCGTGTTGTCGAACCTGCTCGTGCTTGGCCTTGGCAACACGCTGCTGGGCGATGACGGCGTCGGCATTCGGGTTGTCGAAGATCTTCAGGCACAGTCGGCGTTCGCCGGTGCCAGCTATATCGATGGCGGCACGTTGAGTTTCAGTTTGCTCGGTCATCTGGAACAGGCCGATGCCATGCTCGTGATCGATGCGGCGCAGCTGGATGCCGCGCCCGGAACCGTTTGCGTGTTTGAAGACGCGGCGATGGATCGCTTCCTCGCTTCATCGCGACGGCGCAGCGTGCACGAAGTGGGTTTGAGCGATTTGCTCGACATGGCGCGCCTCGAAGACTGCCTGCCGCAACGGCGTGCGCTGGTGTGCGTGCAGCCGGCGAATATCGGATGGAGCCAATCGCTGTCGGCGCCGGTCGCCGAGGCGCGGCTGGCGACGCTCGCCCAGGCATCGGCCATCCTGGCGCGTTGGAGCGGGCGCGCATGAGCCGGCTCGCCGAAATTCCGGTCCGGGTTGAGTCCGCGAGTCCGGCAGCGAGCTCGGGGACGATTGGCGGCGGCGTCACCGCGATTCTGGCGGAGATTGCGACCTTGCTGGAGCGGCTTGTCAGCGAGGGCCAGTCGGCTGCCATCGATTTGCGCAGCTTGCCGATGAGTTCGGCCGATCGCGCGCAACTGGAACAGACCCTGGGATTTGGCGAAGTGACGATGACCCTGCGTGCAGACGGAGATTCGACGATTCGCGAGACCTCCAAACCAGGTGTGTGGTGGAACGAATATCGCGACCGTGGCGGTGCAGTGGTCGCCGCGTTCATCGAAGTCGCGCATGTGCCGTCGATCCTGCCGGCCGAAGCGGAAGAACTGCTGCGCGGTGCGCGCGAGTTGCGTGACATGGTCGCCGCTGCGGTACCCGGACACGCGCATTAGAGGAGGGTCGGATGAGCGAGCAGCGTGAACAGCCAACCATCGGCCGAATGCTGGAACAGCATGGCGTCAGCCGGCGCACCTTCATCAAATACTGCACGGCGATGGCCTCGGTACTGGCCCTGCCGCCGCTGGCCGGACGGGCGATGGCCGAACAACTGCGCGCAGCGCGGCGACCTTCGGTAATCTATCTCTCGTTTCAGGAATGCACGGGGTGCCTGGAATCTCTCACGCGTTCGTTCTCGCCTTCGATCGAAAGTCTGATCTTCGACGTGATCTCGCTCGACTACGACGACACGTTGATGGCGGCCGCCGGTAGCCAGGCCGAAGCCGCACGCGATCAGGCGATGAAGGAAAATTACGGCAAGTACATCGTGGTTGTCGACGGTTCGGTGCCGATCGCCGATGGCGGTGTCTACGACTGCGCGGCCGGGCGCTCGGCCATGGATATTCTCGCAACAACCGCCAAGGGCGCCGCGGCGATCGTTTGTGTGGGTACCTGTTCCGCGTTCGGCGGCATTCCGTTCGCCGATCCGAATCCGACCGGGGCCCGGCCAATATCCGATCTCGTCGACGACAAGCCGATCATCAACATTTCCGGATGCCCGCCGATCGCCGAAGTGATCACCGGCACGCTGCTGCAGTTCGTTTCGACCGGCAAGGTGCCGGATCTGGACGAACACCGCCGACCGAAGGCGTTTTTTGGCAATACCATCCACGACCGCTGCTACCGCCGGCCGTTCTTCGACGAGGGCAAGTTCGCCAAATCCTTCGATGATGAAGGCGCGCGCAACGGTTGGTGCCTGTTCGAACTCGGCTGCAAGGGCCCGACGACGTACAACGCCTGCGCGACCACCAAATGGAATGGAGGCACCAGTTTTCCGATTGAGTCCGGGCATCCATGCCTGGGCTGCTCGGAACCGAATTTCTGGGACAAGGGCAGTTTCTACTCGGCGCTGTCGACGCCGCGCTGGGGCAAGGCCGGCGAGGTATCGCCTACGGAGGTGATGAAAGTGGCTGGCGGCGCAGCGGCAGCCGGTGCTGTTTTGGGTGTGGCCTCGGCCGGATTGGGCCGGCTGCGCCAGCGTCATCTGGAAAAATCCGCAACGCCCGCCAAGACCGAGGAGAGCTAAGCCATGGATCTTGTCAGTTTTGCCCGTGGACCTGCCTTCAAATTCGCCCTCGTGGTTTTTTGTGCTGGTGTAGTTTGGCGCATCGTCGGCTTCGTGCTGCTGCGCACACACCGCAATTTCAACGAGCCACGCCACGGCTGGATGAAATCGATGCTCAGCGGCTTGATCGCTGTCGGCTCGCGTTCGTGGCCGCACCCGGAGTTTATCGGTCGCACGGGTGCCGGCGAGGCGCTCGGTTACGCCTATCACATCGGCTTGTTCGTGGTAATCCTCGCATTCGCCCCGCATGTCGCATTTTTCGGCAGCTTGTTCGGCGTCACCTGGCCAGCGCTGCCCAACGGCGTGATCACGATCTTCTCGGTACTCACGTTCACATTGCTGCTGGCCGTGCTGTTCCGGCGTCTGACCCACAAGGTGCTGCGCATGCTGTCGAATTTCGACGACTACTTCAGCTGGTTCATCACTACCTTGGTCGTCGTCACCGGGTTGATGGCCACCGCGCATTTTGGCGGGCCGTACCAGACCCTGCTCGGAATCCACATCCTCAGTTTCGACGCGCTGCTGATCTGGTTCCCGTTCGGCAAGCTGATGCACGCGTTCTACATTTTTCCGTCGCGCGCGATCAACGGCACGCTGTTGTCGCGTAAAGGAGCGGCCTCATGAGCACTACTGCAGCCGTTTCGGCAAATTTGGCGGCGCAGGAAGCACGCACCCCGCAGGCGCGTGTTGAAGGCGCAATGCGCGGGTTCGCGCACGAGGTCGGCGCGCTCAGCGCGTTTCGTCTGGAGTCGTGCATCCACTGCGGCATTTGCGCCGATGCGTGTCATTTCTACATCGCTACCGAGGATCCGCAGTACACGCCGATCTGGAAAGTCGAGCCGTTCAAGCAGGCCTACAAGCGCGAAGCCAGTGCGTTCGCGCCACTGTTCAAGCTGTTCGGCCTCAAGCGCAAGGTCACTGCCGACGAGCTGGAGCACTGGCAACATTTGCTGTTCGACAGTTGTAACATGTGCGGTCGCTGCAGCCTGATCTGTCCAATGGGCATCGATGTGGCCACGCTGATCGAGCAGGCGCGCCATGCGATGTTCGAAGCCGGTCTGGCGCCGAAGGAACTGTACGAGAAGGCGGCGCATCAGCAACAGACCGGTCAGCCGGAAGTCGAGCAGCGAACCCTATCGCGAGCAATTGCTCGCGATCAGGTCGCCAATACGGCGTGCGAAATTCCGCTGGACAAGGCCGAGAGCGGACGTCATGCTGACCGTGCCGCGGACCGACATCGAACATTATCCCGCATGCGGTCGCGGCGCTGGCGCGGGTCATGCGGCATCTGGGTGTCGTCGTGCACGTTTCGCAGTGACGGCCTGGTAGCGGAAAACTATGGCTACTACGCCGGCGGCAAGGATTGGCAGCGCCACATCAGTCTGCGGCTGATCGATCAGGCCATGGCCTGCAAGGCCAAGGTTCTGATCGTGCCCGAGTGCGGCCACGCCTACACTGCACTGCGTTGGGAGGCGGCGGATCTGTACGGCAAGCCGCTGCCGTTCAAGGTCCGCCACGTGACCGAATATCCTGGCCGAGCAGCTGCAGCTCGGCAAATTGCGGTTGCAAGCCGCCGGAACCGGCGCAACCGACCTTCCATGATCCATGTCAGCTGGTGCGCAAGGGCGGCATCACTGAGGCGCCACGCACACTGATGAAGGCGCTGGGAATTGAGCTGCATGATATGGAAAATCAGCGGCGGCTTCAGTTTCTGCTGCGGCGGCGGCGGCGGCGTGCTGGACATCGAGCGCGCAGCACCGCTGCGCTATCGCGCGATGGAGAACAAATTGCGCGAAATCGATGCAACCGGCGCACAGACTTTTCTGACCACTTGTTCGGACTGTCGGCGCACGTTCGACGATGCGCGCAAGCCATTTCAACTGGGACAAGACACCGCACAGCCTGCTGGAACTGGTCGCCGAGATCTAGCTGGATACGGCGGGGAGCTGCCGCATGAGCGCACAGACCGTCGTCGTCGATCCGGTCACCCGCATCGAGGGCCACCTGCGCATCGAGGCGGAGACCGACGGCAACGCATCACGCGCGCCTCGAGTTCCGGCACCATGGTGCGCGGCATCGAGATCATCCTGCGCGGCCGCGACCCGCGCGATGCCTGGGCGTTCGCGCAGCGCATCTGCGGCGTATGCACGCTGGTGCACGGCATCGCCTCGGTGCGCGCGGTGGAAGATGCGCTCAAATACGACATTCCCGCCAACGCGCAACTGATCCGCAACCTGATGATCGGGGCGCAGTTCGTGCACGACCATGTGATGCATTTCTATCATCTGCATGCGCTGGACTGGGTGGACGTGGTGTCGGCGCTGAAGGCCGATCCCAAGGCCACCTCGACGCTGGCGCAATCGATCTCGAGCTATGCGCGTTCCTCGCCGGGCTATTTCGCCGACGTGCAGACGCGCGTCAAGAATTTGGTCGAATCCGGGCAGCTGGGCATCTTCGCCAACGGCTACTGGGGACATCCGGCCTACAAGCTGCCGCCGGAAGCCAACCTGATGGCGGTGGCGCATTATCTCGATGCGCTGGCCTGGCAGCGCGAGGTGGCGCGAGCTGCACACGATCTTCGGCGGCAAGAATCCGCACCCGAATTTTCTGGTCGGCGGCAGCCCGGCTGCGATCAGCATGCACTGCCGGGCAGCGGCACCGGCACGCACGGCGGTCAATGCGAGTAGGGCTGCAGAAAGTGGCCGAGATCATCGCGCAGATGCGCCAGTTCGTCGATCAGGTCTATCTGCCGGACACGCTGGCCATCGCCTGGTTCTACAAGGACTGGTTCAAGCCGGCCACGGCGAGGGCACCGGCAACTTCATGACCTATCGGCGATTTCCCGGCCGACGGCTCCTCGGATCCGAAAACCTTCATGATTCCGCGCGGCGCGATCCTGAATCGCGATCTGAGCCATATCCATCAGGTCGATCTGAACAAGGACGAGGATATCCAGGAATTCGTCGCCCATTCCTGGTACGACTACAGCGGCGGCAAGGAGCAGGGGCTGCATCCATACAAGGGCGAGACCAATCTGCAATTACTCCGGGCCCAAGCCGCCGTACGAGCATCTCGACACGGACGGCCAGCTATTCCTGGCTCAAGTCGCCGCGCTGGAAGGGTCAGGCGATGGAAGTCGGGCCGCTGGCGCGCGTGCTGATGCTGTATGCCAGCGGGCACGAGCCGACCAAGGAACTGGCGACCATGGCGCTGACGAAGCTCGATCTGCCGCTGGAAGCGATGTTCTCCACGATGGGACGCACGGCCGCGCGCACGCTCGAGTGCAAGATCTTCGCCGACGCGATGCCGGGCTGGTACGAGCAACTGATGGCCAACATCAAGGCCGGCGACGTGCGCACGTTCAACGAGAAGCTGTGGGAGCCGTCGACCTGGCCGCAGCATGCACAGGGCGTGGGCTTCACCGAAGCGCCGCGTGGCGCGCTGGCGCACTGGATCGTGATCGACGACGGGCGCATTACGAACTATCAGGCCGTCGTGCCCAGCACCTGGAATGCCGGACCGCGCGATGTCGGCCGGCACCGATGGTCCCTATGAGGCGGCGCTCAAGGGCAGACGCTGCAGGATCCGACGCAGCCGCTTGAGATCCTGCGCACGATCCACAGCTTCGATCCTTGTCTCGCCTGTGCCGTGCACGTCGTCGATCCGCACGGCGAGGAACTGATTCGCGTCAAGGTGCAATAAGCCATGCTCATGAACCTGTCACTGCGCCAACGCCTGCTCGCCGTCGTCACGGTCGTGCTGTTACTCAATCTGATTGTCCGCTGCCGGTGCCCTGTGGCTCGGTGGATTCGGCGCCGCCGGGTTGGGGGTGGGCCTGGTCGCCTATCTTCTCGGCGTTCGGCATGCGTTCGATGCGGACCATATTGCCGCCATCGACAATGTGACGCGCCGCCTGCGCGCCGAAGGGCAGCGGCCGGCCGGGGTCGGCCTGTTCTTTTCGCTCGGGCACTCTACGGTCGTCTTTTTGCTTACCGCCGCGGCGATCGTTGCCGCACGCCGCGTCCACACCATGCTGCCGGAACTGACTGCGTGGGGATCGCTGGTCGGCAATGTCATTTCGGCTGGTTTCTTGACCGTGATTGGCGTAGTGAATCTGCGCTTGCTCGCCAGGTTGCTGCGTAATCGCTCTGCGGATTGCGATGGGCGTGTGGTCGGGTTGAATGCCGTGGCGCACCGAACCGACAGCAGTTGGAAGATGTTTCCGCTCGGAATGTTGTTTGGCCTGAGTTTCGACACGGCCAGTGAGGTGGCCTTGCTCGCCATCTCGGTGACCGCCGCACAGGATGCGAGCATTCCGCTCATCGGTGTGATGCTGATACCGCTGCTGTTCACCGCTGGCATGGCGCTGATGGACACTACGGAGAGTCTGTTGATGCTGCGGCTCTACGATTGGGCAATCGTCGACCGCGATCGAACCTTGCGTCTGAATACGCTAACCACCGCCATCTCCGTCTGTCTGGCATTGGCTGTCGCATTGAAGGAATGGATCGATGTTGGCACGCACTCCGCTGTCGTGTTTCCTGCAGTCGATTCCTCGATCATAGGCATGCTGGTGACGGCGTTGTTGCTCGCGTTGGGCACGGCGGCATGGCTGCGGCGACGTCAATCCGTTATCGTGCAGGGCTGATCATTCCCGTTTCGCCCTGAAGGAATCCCACGCCTATGAGTCGCGCTATTCTTGGCCCCGTTATTCGCGCTGCGCGACCCAATTTTCTCACCCTGACTCCCGTATGCGTATTCCTGGGAATCGCCGTCGCGGTGAAGTCCGGTGAACATATCGCGATAGGCGCGGCGTTGCTGGTATTTTTCGCTGCGCTATTGGCGCATCTGAGCGTCAACCTGCTCAACGAATACCAGGACTTTCGTTCGGGCCTGGATAACTTGACGTTGAGAACGCCGTTCAGCGGCGGCAGTGGCAGCTTGCCCGCACACCCGGAAGCGGCAACTGCGGTGCGGATGTCCGGCACCTTGACGTTGCTTGCCACCGTGATCATCGGGGTGTACTTCGTGAGCGTAAAGGGCCTTGCGCTACTCCCGTTGGGGTTTCTGGGCGTTCTCCTGATCGCGGCCTACACGCCGGTTCTCACCCATCGCCCATGGCTGTGCCTGCTGGCGCCGGGGGTTGGCTTCGGACCGATAATGGTTGCCGGCAGCGCCTTTGTGCTAGCCGGTCACTACACATGGACTGCCGCAGTCGCTTCCTTGCCGCCACTGTTCCTGGTCAGCGAGTTGCTGCTAATCAACCAGTTTCCCGATATCGATGCCGACGCTCAAGTCGGGCGACGGCATCTGCCCATCGTGATGGGCCGGCGGCGCAGTGCCTGGCTGTTCGCCGCCTTGCTTGCGGCTGCCTACGCAGCGATTGCTGCGGGAGTTTTTGCCGGGACGCTGCCGCGATTGGCGTTGCTCGGGTTGCTGACGTTGCCTGCGGGAATCCTGCTGATCGTGCGTGTGCCGAGTCACTGCGAAAACGCGCAGCGACTGACTCCGCTGATGGGAATCAACGTTGCGGTGATCCACGCCACATTGTTGCTGCTGGCGATTGGAATCCTGCTGGGCTGAGGTTTACGCCGGCTCCCCGGATGCGCTCTGAGTTGTAAACAATGCGGAATTGTCCACAAAAATAAAATATCCGTGTATCTTTCCCGATTTCAGTTTCATCACGTTGGCGAACGGCACCTGCAGGGTACTGCCGTCGTGCCGCGTGTAGGTTACGTTTCCCGTGACGATGGCGACAGCGGGCAGCAACCAGCGCTCTTCAATGCGATGTCGCAAGGCATGCAATGCGGCAAAGAAAGCAGCGACGGCCTCCGCAATCGCTGCACGCCCGGATACCGGGTGGAAAATTGCCGAATCGAAACGTCGCTTCCGGTGCGAAGAATTCCGCAAAAGCCGTGGCATCCTTGCGATCGATTGCGGCGAACAATTCGTCGATCCAGTGCCCATCATCCGACATGACCTACCTCCCGCCTCACAGCAGACGCCACTGGCGTTTATAGCATGACACGACGTCGGGAGGTCGATTTGCTGCTGCTGCATGCGCCCAGTGTCTATGACTTCCGCGAACGGGCCATCCTCTATGGTCCCGTGAGCGACATGATTCCGTCATCGACCGTATTCGAGATGTATCCGCTGGGCTTCCTGACGATCGCGAGCTATCTGCACGACCGCGGCATGCGGGTGCGGATCGTCAATCTGGCGCTGCGGATGATGAACAGCCGCCGCTTCGATGTGCCCCGGTTCCTCGCGCGCCAGAGGCCGCAAGGCCGTCGGTATCGATCTGCATTGGTTGCCGCATGCCCATGGGGCCCTGGAGGTCGCGCGCATCGTCAAGGAGGCGCACCCCGGCGTTCCGGTGATCATGGGCGGACTTTCGTCGACCTACTATCACCGCGAGCTCATCCACTATCCGCAGGTGGATTTCGTGCTGCGTGGCGACAGTACCGAGCCGCCGCTGCATCAGCTGCTGCTGGCGCTGCAAGACGGCTGCGCCGCTCGAGCGGATTCCCAATCTCACCTGGAAGGATGCCGGCGGGGTGCACGTCAATCCGCATAGCTTCGTTCCGCATGACGCTGGACTATGTCGACCTGCGGCCGGATCTGATGGTGGAGATGGTGCTGCGTCATCGCGATCTTGAGAGCACGCTGCCGTTCAACGGCTGGTGGAGCAATCCCATCACGACGGTGTTCACGGTGAAGGGCTGCGCCTACGAGTGCGTCACCTGCGGCAGTTCGCACACGACCTGCACGCACCTGACCAAGCGTCAACGCCCGGTGTTTCGCAGCCCCGCGAGCCTGGTGGCCAACATGCAGGCGATCTGCCGCCTGACTCGCGGGCCCATCGTCCTGGTCGGCGATCTGCTGCAGGCCGGGCGTGCGCATGCCAGTGAGGTTGCTCGAGCGCTTGCGGGTCGCGCGAATCTGCCGAATGAGATCGTCTTTGAGTTCTTTGCTGTGCCACCCGCCTCGTTCCTGCGTGAGATCGATCGCTGCGTGCGGCACTGGAGCATGGAGTTCAGTCCCGAAAGCCATGAACAGGCCGTGCGGGATGCGCAGGAGGGCGAGGCCGGCTACACCACGCAAGACATGGAGGCGATGCTGCGAGAGGCGCTCGGCTTGCGCTGCAATCGCATCGATGTCTTTTTCATGATCGGACTGCCGGCGCAGACCATCGATTCGGTGCACGCAGACCGATCGACTATTGTGAGACATCTGTTTCAGCTTGGCGATCAAGCCGTCTGTCATGCTTCATCTCGCCGATGGGTCCGTTCATCGATCCCGGCAGCCGCGGCTTCGAAGAGCCGGAGCGTTTCGGCTACCGGCTGTTCGCCCGCACGTCTGGAGGAGCACCGCCAGCTTGCTGGTGCAACCCACGTGGGAATGCATCCTCAACTACGAGACGCAGATGGATGACGCGCGCGCAGCTCGTCGATGCGACCTATGATGCTGCCGAGCGGCTCAACGAGTTGAAGATGCGTTATGGGCGCATCAGCCGCCGCGCGGCCGCAGCGTTCGGCGGCGCATCGGCGAAGCACGCGAGTTGCGCGCGCCGGCTCGATCAAGAGATCGCCCGCGACGGCGTCGCCGAGCGCCACCGGCCATTGACGCGGCGAGATCTCGCGCTTCAGCATATCCACGGTATGCGACAAGCGCGAACTGTTCTGGCAGCGGCACGTCATTAATTTCCGGTTCGGCGAAATCGCTCGCATTGTTGTCCGCTACTTTTTTGCTCGTCGCCCCGTCCAACACCATCGGTGACTGGTCTCATTCGTTGAGCAGACTGATCAGTACGGCCAGGATAAGGGCCAGTCCGATCAGGACGACGAACGTTCCAAAAGCCTTCCACGAGTAAACCGAACGCGGCGACGGTGGCCCGACCAGGACGCTTTCCAGGCGGCCCTCCTCAACCAGGCGTTGGTACTGCAAGGGACGCTCTTCCTTGAACCGTTCCAGCGGCAGGCGCCCGGTGAAAATGGTCACATCCATGGGGAAGTTCTCCGGCCTGAGATGGTTGTGGAAGAAATGGAAGATGAAGATGAAGCCGACCGCCAGCAGCGCTTCCTCGCCGTGAACGACGGCAGCGATATTGAGCAACTGGCCGGGCAGCACGCGCGCGGCAAGCTCCGGCACAGCGAGCATCAAGCCGGACACGCCAATCATGGCAACACCCCAGAACACCGCCCAGTAGTCGAATTTCTCCCAGTAGCTCCAGCGATCCATCTGTGGACGCGGGCCCAGGTACAGGAACCAGGCGAAGTTGCGGAAAATATCGACGATGTCACGGCCAGTCGGCACCATCGAATTGACGCCGTAGAACAAGTGAAAGTCGCGGGTCCTGCCGAATCGATAGGCCACCCCGAAGATGTGCGCAAAGAAATAGCCGAAGGTGACGATCCCGCTGATCAGGTGAATAACGCGCATCGCCGGCTCGCCGCCGAGCAGGCGCGACAACACATGAGCCCATGGTGAGGCGGCGTATTTCAGCGGCAAACCGGTCAACGCAAGCAGCATGAACGTGACGATCACGACGACGTGCATCCAGCGCTGGTACGCGTTGAAGCGCAGGACGTAACGGTCGTCGCCGATCGGCGGTCGCGGCAATTCGTGGCGCCATTGTGCTACCAGCGAGCGCTGCAGCCAAAGCAGCGTGTGCAGGCCGAAAAAGCCGAATACGCCGGCCAGTAGCAACACCATGAACAAGTGGCAGTAATAGACGAGCGGCGAATGAGCCTTGTTCCAGGGCTGCGGATGAGGATCGAAGCGAACAAAGTTGGCGTTCGCGTTCTTGTGGCAGGTGCCGCAGGTGGCGACCAGGTTCGCCGGCGCGACGCGCGATTGCGGATCGCTTGGCGGCAATGGCCGGTGCGGGTTGTGGCAGTCTGAACAACGTGGAGCAGCAATCATGCCCAAGGCCGCCGCCTGACCGTGGAAGCGGTCCATGTAACCCTTGTAGCGCTCCTGATGGCAGGTGGCACAGCGCTGGGCAATGACATCGCGAAAGGCAGCGCTGTCGGTTTTGGCGACGTCGTGGGTGCCGTGGCAAGTAGTGCAGGCAGGAACCTGCGATTTTTCGCCGGCTTGCGCGGGCGCGTGCGCGCCGACGCGAATGTCGTGGACAACGCGGCGGTGGCAGCCACCGCAATCGACGGCTTGCATCTGCTGAGGGTGTGGCACTGCATTGATGTCGGAGTGGCACTCGACGCAGCCGAGCTTGGCATGGACCGAGTGCGCCAGAACCGCAGGGTCGATCGTCGGGATGCGATTCGGCGTATGACAGCGCATGCAGTCTGCGCTGGTGAGTGGATGTTGTGCAGGGGCAGTGGCCAGGGCGCTGCGCGCATCCTGCGCCAGTGCATTACCGGTGCCGGCGGCGAGTATCAGCGCGCCGAAGCAGAGCAGGGTGCCATGGATGATTCGCGCGTATCGATAGGTCATGGCCTACTCCCCACAATCTGTGCGCCATCGAAACTTTCGCAGAGAGCGACCGTCAGGATCGCTGGTCGATGCGACTAGGGTTCACATGTCTTTCGGCAATTCATGCGCGACTCCCTTGTGGCAGTCGATACAGGTCTTGTGCGTTTTCGCCAGATACTCGGGCGAATGATGCGTGGCAGCGATATGGCTCTGCTTGTCGAGCGCCATCGCGGCATAGCTGTGGCACTTGCGGCATGAGGAAGAGTCGCTGTCCTTCAAATCTTTCCAGACCACCTCGGCCATGCGCAATTTGTTTTTCTCGAACTTGTCTGGCGTATCGATTATGCCGGTCAAATGCCCCCAGACGTCGACCCGTGCATCGAAGTGCGCCACCAGGCTCGCTCCCAGTTCCGGCGGCAGATGACAGTCCGCACAAGTTACGCGGATGCCGAACTCGTTGGTGTAATGGAAACTGTGCTTGAGCTGGTCGAACGGGGTTTGCATTTCATGGCAAGAGGTGCAGAAATCCTGGGACTCGGTGAAACGCAATTGCGGGCGCAGCACGCCGACAGTAAAGCCGATGCCGATGAGGAAGGCCAGCAAGCCCCCCAGCGGCAATCCCAGCAGATACCAACGATGCGATGGCCACCACAACCAGTGCCAGAATCTTCCTCGCGGCTTCTCCGGAGACTCGGACGTATCCTTGTTTTTCACAATGCGTACCCCGCGACGTAGTCGGCCTGGCGACAGCCGCCCGGCGGGTTATTTGCCACCCTGACTGGCGTAGAACTCCACCAGCGCGTTGACGTCGTCCGCGGACAATGCCGCGGTTTTTGGTTTCATCTTTTGCGGTTCGATGCGCTTGCCGTCACGGTATTCCTTCATCATCGCCTGCAGATACGGTTTCCACTGTCCGGCGAGAATACCGGCGTCGTCGTCGGCCACACTGCCACCGTCGGTATGGCAGGTTTCGCAGTTGGCCGCATGCAGCGACTTGCCCTTTGCCGCCAGCGCGGCGTCGACAATCTGCTTGGCGGGGACGAATTTCTGCGCGGCATAATATGTTGCCACTTCCTTGACCTGCGCGGTGCTCAATTTCTTGGCCACCTCACACATATCTGTCTTTTCCTTGTTCGCTTCGGTCTTCGCACAAGGACGCTGATCTTTTTGATAAGCCTGCATCTGGCCTTCCAGATAGAATGCCGACATGCCTGCGATGGTTGGAATCCCGCTCTTGGTGCTGACCCCATCGTCGCCATGGCAATCCTTGCAGCCGGATGCTGCCGAAGGAGGCTCCGCCGCGAATGCGGCTGTCGCGAGGCAGGCCAAAAGCATAGCGGAAATACGACAGAATCGTTGGTTTGTAGACATTGGCCCACCTTACTTTTAGGTTTGCCTACCTTAGAAAGAATATTCCGAGAGAATATTGACGTACGTCAACATCGCCTCGATTGATCTGGGATCGAATTGGCCAGCCAGTTAGTTGCAGTCGGGAGGCTCTATGCACATTGTTGCATTGCGTTGCATGCGCCACGGTACAGTATTGATCTTTTCCGTGATCCTTGGCTTGCTTGCGACTTTGGTCCCGGCCAGCGCCGATGATGTGTTCATTTCCTATGGCCCGCTTACCTCCCTCAATCTGACGATCTCGCAGGTTTCGCTGGGCAGTCCGTCCACGGTCGATTTCAAGCTGGTCGACCAAAACGGCAATGGTTACGTTGGCCTGCCGGCGAGCACGCTGGAAGTCACGCTCGCCAAGCTCATGCCCGGTCACGACGGCGACCCTCCGCTATGGCAGAGCTATATCAATACGACGCAGAAGCCGACCCCAGGTTTGGGCCCTGGGACGCAGACGACGATCATCGCCACCACCGATTCCGGTGGCACGCTCGCCGATCATGACGATGGAACTTATACCTACACCTTCGGCACCGATGTCACCGCGGTCAAGTCGCCGCTCGCGGTTTCCTACGATCCGACCCTGACCCACCGCGTCGCCATCGCAATCCGGTCCAGTACTCTGCCGCAGGCCAACAATGGGATCTACACCTGGCAGCCATCCACCGGCGCGACTACGGGAATTTTGACTCGGGACATCGCCGCTATTGCATCCTGCAATACCTGCCACAATCATTTGGGGGCGCACGGCGGCCCGCGCCAGGATGTGAGGATGTGCGTGACCTGCCACAATCCAGGCAGCACCGAAGCCAACAGCGGAAACACGCTCGATTTCGAAGTGATGATTCACAAAATTCATCGCGGATCGAGTCTGCCCAGCGTGGTGTCCGGAACACCCTACGTGATTTACGGCTATCGCAATTCGGTCAACGATTATTCGGATGTTGTGTTTCCGCAGGACGTACGCAATTGCACGAAGTGTCACGACCCCGCCAATCCGGCCACGCCGGATGCACACTTGATCGACGATCATCCGACCATACAGGCCTGCGGTGCCTGCCACGACGACATCAATTTCGCCCAGGGGCAAGCCGGGGGACACCGGGGCGGTGTGATGACCGACAACAGCCAGTGCACCATTTGTCATTCGGCGACCGGATTTGCCGGGAGTGTTGCGCAGTCGCACCAGATTCCCGCCAAGATCGCGGCGCAGGCCTACCAGTTCAACATTGTGAGCATCACCAACACTGCGCCGGGTCAGCAGCCGCAGATCGTTTTTTCTATCACCAATCCGCTGAACAACGATCAGCCCTACGATCTGAAGACCGATCCGGCATTCACCGCCGGCGGCGGCGCAGCGAGGATCAATATCGATCTGGCCTGGAACACATTTGACTACAGCAACGACGGTAGCGGTTCGTATCCCGGGCAACCGGTAACCTTCAATGCGCTGACGGCTACCGCGCTTGGCGACGGCACCTATCGAATTACGTCGCCGACCGCGATTCCGACGACGACAAAAGGCTCCGGATCGGTGGCGATCGAAGGGCATCCGGCCGGCGATTTCGATGGTGATGGAAAATATACCAACAGCGTACCGGTAACCAGTGTCGTGCAGTATTTCCCGATCACCGATGCCACCGCGCAGCCTCGGCGTACGGTGGTGAGTCTGGGCAATTGTCAGAACTGCCATGGCCAGAACGACGGATTGTCGCTACACGGCAACAACCGCACCGACAACGTCCAATTGTGCGTGATCTGCCACAACCCGAACGCTACGGACATTTCCCAGCGGCCGATAGATCCCGACAGCATACCCAACGGCGTCAACACGGCTGCCGTTGACGGTCTCGAGCAGCGCCCGATCAACTTCGACCGCATGATTCATTCGATTCACGGCGCCGGATTCCGCACCACGGACTTTGTGATCTACGGATTCGGCGGAAGCGTGAACAACTTTGCCGACGTGCGCTACCCCGGCATCCTGAACAATTGCACGCAATGCCACGCGTCGACCAGCTATCAGGTGCCGCTCACACCCGGCCTGCTCGGCACTACAGTCGACACGCACGCAACGGTGGTAGCGGCTGGCACCGGCAAGACCATAAGTCCGATCATGGCCTTGGCAGACAGCGCGGATTATTCGCGAATCACGCCGACCGCGTCGGCCTGTTCCGGTTGTCACGATGATGTGTATTCCGAGGCGCACATGGAGCAGAGCGGAGCCTCCTTCTACATTACCCAGGCCCTTATCGGCAGTACGGGTGCGACCACTGAATCGTGTCCGGTTTGCCACAAGGCGGGTGCGACTGCAGACATCGGGCTGGTTCACGACATTCCATAAGGGAGCGCGCAAGAGTGGACGGAACAGGGAATCATCCGTTCGGCCGGTGGCTGCTTGTGGCGATCTTGCTGGCGCTGGCGTCGTCGGTGAACGTACACGCAGACGATGCCACACCCGCGACTACTGTGTCCGCGTCAGCCTTTTCGGCAAAAGGCGCCGATACCTGTCTGCGCTGCCATGACGACGCTGCGGTGAAGTCGATATTCCAGACCAAGCACGCGGCAAAGGCCGATCCGCATTCGCCGTTTGCTCAGTTGCAGTGCGAAAGTTGTCACGGGCCGGGCGCCGAGCACTCGCAGCGTTTGCATCCCGGCGAGCCGCGCCCGCCGATTCCCCTGTTCGCAAAAGGATCCAGCGCGACCGTCGAGCAGGAGAATAACGTTTGCCTGTCCTGCCATTCGGACGATAGCCGTGTCGGCTGGCATGGCAGCGTCCACGAACGCAGGGACTTGGCTTGCGTGAGCTGTCACAAGATTCACAGCGCGCACGATCCCGTCACTCAAAATGCGGAACAACCGCAAGTCTGCTACGGCTGCCACGCGAATGTGCGTGCCGACTTCGAGAAATTCTCGGCGCATCCGGTGCGCGACGGTGACTTGACGTGCACGTCATGTCACGCACCGCACGATTCGCTGTTTCCGGCGCTGCTGACCAAGCCGACGCTGAATCAGACCTGTTTTACCTGCCACGCTCAGATGCGCGGGCCGTTTCTGTGGGAGCATCCTCCTGTCGCCGAGGATTGCAGCAACTGTCATACGCCGCATGGCTCGGTGAATCCGGCCTTGCTGACAGCGCGTCCGCCGCTGTTGTGCCAGCAGTGTCATTCTTCCGCCGGTCATCCGAGCATCGCCTTCACCGGTGCGGGTTTGCCGGGAAAGAATCCCTCGGCCTTTTTACTTGGTGGAAGCTGCATGAATTGTCACTCCCACGTGCACGGTTCGAATGCGCCTTCGGGCGCGGACCTTAGCCGGTAGGTGTGTCATGTATGAATCGATGCGATGTGTTGGTAATGCCGGGCGCAGATTTCTGTTCGCGATGACGGCGCTTGCCTGCGTCCTGCATCCGGAAATCAGCCGCGCGCAGGCGGCGCCTCCACCGCCAGGCACCAGCGACTGGAAATGCGCGTTCTGCCCATTCGACTACACCACCAGTGGCGCTATCGACCTGGGCGTGATCGCAGTCGATAGCGGCAGCTACCAATACGGCAAGTATTCCGGCCTTAATCACAGCGGCGGCTATCCGTTGCTCGATGGTCAATTGCGCTATCGCAATGCCGCGGCCGATTACTTCGATCTGGACGCAAGGCGATTGGGCTTGTTGTCGCGGTCGTTGTCTGCCCAGGGCGGCAGGCAGGGATTGATTGAACTGAAAGCGTCTTTCCAGGGAATTCCGTATTACTCGTATGGCGATGCACTCACACCGTTTTCAGGCACAGGCGGAAGCCGTCTGACCTTGCCGTCGAATTGGGTCGCCGGCAGCAGCACGCAGCAGATGACCGAGCTACCGCAAGCGCTGAACTCCGTCGGCATCCGTCAGAAGCGCGAGATTGCCGCACTGGGGGGGCGTTATCTGCCACCCAAGACAAACTGGACGTTCGACGTCGACTATCGCCACGACAAGCAGAGTGGGACGCAGATCGCCGGCGCCAACTTTCTGACCACGACCAGTCTGCTCGCCGCACCGGTGGACTATGCGACCGACCAGGTGGATGCCGCTGCCCAATACATTCGCCAGACATGGCAGATCCGTTTCGGCTACTACGGCTCATTTTTCCATGATGCGGACAGCTCGATCACCTGGGACAATCCGTTCACGCCTTTCATCGCCGGTGCGAATATCGGCCGTATGAGCACGGCACCCGACAACGACTTCAATCAGTTCTCGCTCAGCGGTGCCTGGCAGATTTTTCCGTCGACACGATTGATGGCGAGCGGTGCGTTCGGTGTCGCATCCCAGGACGACGCTTTCATGGGGTCCTCACTGAATCCGGACTTGTCCCAACCGTTGCCGCGATCCAGCCTCGACGGCCGCATCGACACCGGCAACTACACGCTGCGGCTGACGTCGCGGCCGCTGGATCGCTTGTCGTTGACCGCCGACTATGTCGACGACCGCCGCGACAACAAGACGGCGCAAGCCGCCTATCCGCAAGTGGTGACGGATGTCTACCTGAGCAGCACGCTGTTCAATCTTCCCTACAGTTTCGATCGCGCCACCGGGCGTGTGATCGCCGACTATTCGATCGCCCGGGCGATCAAGCTCGAAGTCGGTGCCAAGACAGAACACTACGACACGACGTTTCAGGAAGTTGCGCGTTCCATCACCCCAAGCGCGTGGATTGAGCTGCGCACAACCGTGTCGAACCAGTTCGGATTTTCCTTCAGGTACGACCGCTCACACCGCATGATTGATGAATACCAGACCGCGCCGACGATCATTCTGGGCGAGAATCCTCTTTTGCAAAGATTCGATCTGGCCGATCGCATTCGCGATGAATTGCTGGCGTCGGCCTGGTACACCCCGGTGCAGAGCGTCTCGTTGGGTTTGTCGGTCGAGCGGCACCGCGACAATTACGATCAATCCGAAGTCGGGCTCACCGGGGCGCGCGACTACAGTCTGAATTTGACCGGCAGCTGGACCCCGACCCACGATGCTTCACTGAACGTGTATCTGACCCGCCAAATCATTTCTGCCGATCAAGCCGGCAGCCAGAGTGTCAGTCAACCCGATTGGTTCGCGCACACCGCCGATCGCGTCAGCAGCGGCGGTATCGGCGGCCAGTTGAAGAACATACTGCCAAAATTGAATGTCGGCGCAAATGTTTATGCATCCTTCACCAACGAGATCATTCATCTGGACCTGGGTACGCCCGACATCGCGCAATTTCCCAACAACACCTATCGCGACTTGGGTCTGCGGCTGTTTGCGAACTACCAATTGTCGGCGAAGTCGTCGTTGCGGTTCGACTTCTGGCATGAACGCTATCGCACGCAGGATTGGGCGCTCGACAGTATTGCGCCCGCGACAATCTTGAACGCGTTGACGCTTGGCGTCGCCAGTCCCGATTTCACGGTCGATCAAGTCGCCTTGAGCTATCGGCTCGACTTTTAGATTGCCATCCACCCGTTGCGGGCACTGTCGGCTTGGGAACCTCTGATTAACCTGCTGTGCTCGACAGCTTGCTGTGCCGGCGGTGCTCGAAATCCTCATTTACCGTCAAGTAAACTCCGGTTTCTGCGCTCCGGCGGCACAAAATCTGTCTTCGCTCGCGACGGTTAATCAGAGATTCCCTTGGCCGGCCAGTTGATCGATTGAGGGGCTACGTTTGGAAACCTCGGACACTGCAGTCCGGACGAAGATACGTGATCGCGCGGACATTGCAGGTGCACTATGGCTTCGCCATCGACTGCACGTAGGCAGCCACATTCTCCATGTTCTCGCGCGACAGATTGTGCGCAACGGTTTTCATGACAGTGCCTGCCGGCCGTTCGTTGGTGCGCTTGAACACGGTCAACTGCTTGATCACATAGCTGGCATGCTGGCCGGCGATGCGCGGAAAGGTTGCCTGGCCAAGTCCTTCCGGCCCGTGGCAACTGGCGCAGGCCGGGATGTCCTTGTCGGCAATGCCGGCGGTGAAGATGGCCTTGCCGGCCACGATCTGTTCCGGCGTGCCCTCGATCGGCTCGAGCCGAGGCTTCTGCGCCGAGAAGTATGCCGCCACTTCCCGGATCTGCTTGTCGGTGAGGTTATGGCTCAAACCCCACATGTATTCAGGGCCGGGCGGATCCTCGCGGCTGTGCGCCTTGAATCCGGTCAGTTGCGCGACGATGTACGACTGCTGTTGTGCGGCCAGATTCGGAAATTCGGGGGACCGGGAATTTCCGGTTACGCCGTGGCAATTCGAGCAGACCTGTTGGGCGAGCGTCTGGCCTGACACATCGGGATTGGCCGTGTCGCGCGAACGCTCCAGGTTTGTGCAACCCGATGCCAATCCGGCCACGACCGTCAGCAATGCCAACTTATGTCCGTTCATGCCTGTCTCCGGAAAGCCCGCAATGGTTGCCGTTGAACGATGACCTGCGCTGGAATATCAAGTCAGTATGCGCCCCACACGTAGAAGAAAATCGAATTGTTGTCGCTGGCATTGCGCCCCGAGCCGTCGTAGTTGTTCGACGCGCCGTTGTACTTGTCGTAGGCGGTGTACTGCACGCCAAGACGCAAGTACTGCACCGGCGTCCAGAACACCTCATAGGTCCAGCCGCGCACGGCGGGGTTTCCTGAGATGTTGCCCGAGACCGGCGTCGGATCGTACAGCGCCGAGTCGGTCGTGCCGGTCTGGTTGAAGAACGCGAGGCTGGTGCCGTAGCGGGCTTCGTACACGTAGCTGGTCTTGGCGCGAAACACATTGGCCGTATCCCTGGAGTTCGTGTTGGGCAGCGGATTGCCGTCGACGTCCTGCGCCGGCTGGTTGGCGAGAAAGGCCGGCACGCGCTGGTGATCCTGCGTGAAGGCCAGCTGCACGGTCAGCGCATGCGGATCGAGCAAATACTGGTACTGCGCATCGACGCCGATATCACGGAAGTGGTGCACGGTGGTCGGGTCGGAGGTGTCCAGCGGATCGTCGTAGACGTCGGCGACCATGCCCGACGTGCCGACCATAATGTTGTTTGGGCCCCATTCGTGAGAGAGTGCCGCGCGCCAATAGGGATTGGTTCCTTGCAGCTTGGTCTTGTCGGCGTCGGCGATTCCGGCGCTCATGAACGAGGCGACTCCAGTGGCGCTGCGATAACCGCCGGCTTCTACGTACAGCAGCTGGTTCCAGAACGCGTAAGCCGTGATGCCGGCGATGTTGCCGCCCGCGGCGAAGCCCGGGTATGGCGTAGTGCCGTCGATGAAGCGGCTGCTGGTCGGGCTGGGCACCGGTACGTATTGCATCCACGCCGCTGCCGTATTCCATACGTCGGACACCGAAGGATTGTTGTTCGCGCTGACACCCCAGATCCAGTCGTGCGTGGCGTCGATCGAGCGGTCGGCATAGCGTATGTCCATGTTGTCAGCGTTGGTGTGGCCGTGAAACGCGCCGTCATCGGACTGGCTGGCATAGTTGTCGTAGGTAACCTGCAGGAAGGCGCCGAGGTTGTCGGTGATCTTGCCGGCGGCGAATACGCTGCCCGTCGCGAAAATTGGCTGGTTGTTCTTCTGGAAATCCTGCTTCGAGTCGGGGCTCTTGGCGGTATTTCCGACGCTTGAATCGCTGACTACGGCCATCGCCGCGAATGGCAGGGTGCGGGCACCAAGCGTGTAGCCGGTGAGCTTGAACAGGCGACCATACGCGGTCAGCTCGGGAAATTGCCCGCCGGCGTGGCAGGCCTGGCAGTTCTGCCCGGTCTGCCGGGCGAAGACGGGCAATGCCATCGCCTGCAACGGCCACAGGACCGCAAGTATGGCGATCAATGCGGCATTGCGCAGCAGTGGGTTTACGCAACGGTTTGGCTTGGGATTTGGAGTCAGCTGCATACGCGTATTCTCCGATAGGATTTTGCCAATTCGTCGCGGTCAAAAAAGTTTTTGCCACGCCATCTTCTGGCCAGCGGCGAATTCGCCACCGACGTGAAACCGGTCGTAAGTCTATTCTTTGGTGCTGCCGCAGTTATTGGCTTCGGTCAATTCGAGTACCAGCTGGGCAATGGATCATCTTCTGGCCGTACATCATATGGCCGCGTATCGTTGCAAGTATTGACCGGGATCAATATGCCCCTTCGCCGTGAACGCTATGTTGAAACCACGGTAGTTTTGGCGGTTTTTCGCAATCCCCATGTGGAATCGTGAGTGCACGGATGTTCAAGCACATTCTCCTGCCGACCGACGGTTCAAAACGTTCTGAGAACGCGGTTCGGTGCTGCATGCAGCTGGCCAAGTCGTTGAATGCGAAGGTCACCGCGTTGCATGTGATTCCGACGTTCAAGACATTTACCTACCGCATGGAAATGCTCGAGAGTTCACATGGCGAATATGCCGCCGAATCCATCGAGTGCGCCAGGCGCTATCTAGATTTCGTCAAGAAGGTGGCGGTAGGCGCGCGCGTGGAGTGCGATAGCGTGCAAGTAGTCAGCGATCAACCGTTCAAGGAAATTGTCAGGCTAGCCGACAAGAAGAACTGCGACCTGATCCTGATGGCGTCGCATGGCAGGCGCGGCATTGCGGGTTTCCTGCTCGGCAGCGAAACGCAAAAGGTCCTCACCCATAGCAAGGTTCCGGTTTTGGTCTATCGCTGAGGCGAAATCCGTCGAAGGCGAATCGTGCTTTTCGCAACCCATGGTTCACACTGATGCACGACATTCTGGTTCACGTAAGCGACTATGCGACCCGGACCCGCAGTGTGTCCTTTGCGGCCCAAATCACGCGCCTGCTTGACGGTACCCTGACGGGAATTTATGCGGCCGCACCGATCCAGCCGTTGCCGCAATCGGGTGCGCCGCCGATGTTCCCGGAATTCTATGAATTTGCTGCCCAAGTCATGGATCAGGCACGCGCGGCCGAACCCGAATTCCTGGCATGGGCCGAGGGCATCGGAATCCAGCGCAGTCGTTGGCAGGTGGCTGAGGGTGTGTTGACCGACGTGCTGGCCAGTGCCGCCAATTGGGGTGACTTGCTGGTACTCGAATCAGGCGCAAAGGCGGAATGGAGTGCGGTCGGCGAACTCGGTCACGTGCTGCTTACCTGCGGTACCCCCTGCCTCGTGGTTCCCGAGACCTACGCCGAGCCTGCCGCGCTGGATACATTGGCGGTGGCTTGGAGCGGCACGGCCGAATCCATTCGTGCCGTGCACGCGGCGCTGCCGCTGCTCAAGCGCGCCAAACGCATCGTCCTGCTGCATGGCACACGCCATCGGCCGTTTTCGCTGATCGATTGGAAACCGCCGCTGGATATCGAAAAACACCTGAACTGGCATGGCCTGCATATCAGCCACCAACTGATCGAGGGCGAGGACAAGATGGTCGGTGCGGAACTGCTGACGGCCGCATGGGAAATGCGTGCTGACATGCTTGTCATGGGCGCCTATGGCAGGAGCCGATTCGGCGAGTGGGTGTTTGGCGGTGCGACCCGGCATGTGCTCGAACACGCAAAATTGCCCGTGTTCATGCGTCACTGAATGTAACAATGGAGCCACCAAAATGCCGTCCAATGCGATCCGCAGTGGTGTCGCCTTGACGCATGCGGCGAGGATCGTTTATCCGCAAACCGATATCAGCAAGGCCGATGTCGCATCTTATTACGCGGCAGTCGCGCGTTGGTTGCTGCCTGAGGTTATCGGTCGCCCGCTTTCGCTGCTGCGCTGTCCGGACGGCATCGATGGCGAATGTTTCTTCCAGAAACATCCGACGCACGGACTGGGCCGGCATGTACGCACGCTACGGATCGCCGAAAAGAGCGGCCGCGTCGCCGCCTACCTGTGCATCGAGGATGAGCGTGGTCTGCTCGAACTGGTGCAGATGAATACGCTGGAACTGCATGTCTGGGGCGCACCGGCCAACTCGCCCGAACGTCCGGATCGCCTGGTATTCGATCTGGATCCCGCACCCGACGTTGCATGGGTGGACGTTGTCGCCGCCGCGCGCGAGATTCGCATCCGCTTGCGCGCTCTCAAGCTCGACAGCTTCGTCCGTCTGACCGGCGGCAAGGGAGTGCACGTCGTGGCGCCATTCGCGGCCGGACCCGCGTGGGATCAAGTCAAGAATTTCTGTGCGGAATTCGCCGCAGCGCTGGCGCACGACAAGCCGGACCTCTATGTTGCCAGCGCAGCGAAGACCCTGCGCCGGCACCGCATCTACATCGACTGGCTGCGCAACGTGCGCGGTGCAACCAGCATTGCCGCCTGGTCGTTGCGCGCGCGCCGTGGTGCACCGGTCGCGATGCCGCTGCGTTGGCATGAACTCGGTGGCGTGAATGGCCCGCGCGCCTACGACCTGGCTGTCGGCATGCGTCGCGCTGCGCGCTTGACTCGCGACCCATGGGCTGGACTGGCGGCACTTCGCCAGTCGCTGCCGGCAGGCCGATCCGGCCCGCGAGGCAGGGCCTGAAACCGCCATGCCGGGACCTGGCGCATTGCGCGCGTCAACCCTGTGCGTCGCGCGCTGATTTTGGTCAGCCGACAAGTCGGAGCACGCATACTCTGAACGGTTATTGATGCGGGTCAACTCATCCCCCGGGCAGCCGCTGTAGCGTTACCTGGATTCTTGTGGGCCACAGGTTTGCTGGGGAGGCAAATATGTATTCAACCCTGATGGTGCATCTGCAACTTGGCAAGGACAACACCGCGCTGCTGGACATTACCGGCGACCTTGCCGAGCGTTTCGATACGGACGTCATCGGTATTGTCGCCTGTCAGCCGCTCTCCATCGTTGCCGGCGATGACTTTGTGTCGCCCGCAGCGATCGATCAGGATCGCAACGAGATCACGACGCAATTCAAGGCCGCAGAGGACGAATTCCGCAACGCGCTCCAGCACCGGTCGCGCCAGCTTGAATGGCGCTCCATGCTGACCTATGGCGCGCCTACCGAGTACCTTGCCCTGCAGATGCGCAGCGCCGATCTGCTGATTACCGGCGTGGACTACCGAGGATCATGGCTGGATCCCACCTGGCGTGTCGACACGGCCGATCTCATCATGCAAGTTGGACGTCCGGTCCTGGTCGTCCCGGCGCGCGTGCAGAAACTATGGGCCAGGGACATCCTCGTCGGCTGGAAGGATACGCGCGAAACGCGGCGCGCCGTTGCCGATGCCTTGCCGTTCCTGATGGCCGCGAAGCGCGTTGTCGTGGTGGAATTCGTCGCCAACTCAGGCGCGATTGCCGCAGGTTGCAAGAATGCGCAAGACGTCAGCGATTGGCTCGAGCGACATGATGTGTCGGCCGAATCGCTTGCCTTGGTTGCGGAGGACGATTACGCCGCCGCGCTGGATGCGATCGCGCAGAAGGAAGGTGCGGATCTTGTCGTCGCCGGTGCCTACGGGCATACCCGATTGCATGAGTGGGTACTCGGTGGTGTGACGCGCGACCTGTTGTTGCAGGCGGAGCGGTGCTCGCTTCTTTCACACTGATAGTGGCTTCAGGAAACGGTTGTGCCCCATGCACGCCATGTTGCTCGAGAAACCGGGAACGCGCCTGATATGGACGCAACTGCCTGACGCACAACCGGGGCCCGGCAAGATTCGCGTGCAGGTATCCGCTTGCGGCGTGTGCCGTACGGATTTGCATGTCGTTTATGGTGAACTTCCCGAACCGAAACTGCCGATCATTCCCGGTCACGAGATTGTCGGCCGGATCGATGCGATCGGCACTGGCGTCGTCGGGCTGCGCATGGGCGAGCGGGTTGGCATCCCGTGGCTCGGGCACACTTGCGGTATCTGCCCCTACTGCACGGAGGGCCGCGAAAATCTCTGCGATCGTCCACTCTTCACGGGTTACACATGCGACGGCGGTTTTGCGACAGCCACGATCGCGGATGCGAACTATGTGTTTCCGCTCGGCGAGACCGGCGGCGATGTGGCGCTTGCTCCCTTGCTCTGCGCAGGCCTGATTGGCTGGCGTTCGTTGGTGGCTGCCGGCGCAGGCAAGCGAATTGGAATGTACGGGTTCGGCGCCGCCGCGCACATCGTGATTCAAGTGGCAGCATGGCAACAGCGGGACGTATTCGCCTTCACGCGGCCCGGCGATGTCGACACCCAGCATTTCGCACGCCGCCTTGGTGCAGTCTGGGCGGGTGGCTCCGACAAGCTACCACCGGAGCTGCTCGATGCAGCGATCATTTATGCGCCGGTGGGCGAGCTGGTGCCCGTAGCGCTGCAAGCGGTGCGCAAAGGCGGACGTGTCGTATGCGCGGGGATCCACATGAGCGACATTCCCGCTTTCCCGTATCGGTTGTTGTGGCAAGAACGCGAACTGGTGTCGGTCGCGAATCTCACCCGACGCGATGGGCTGGACTTTTTGCGCCTGGCAGCGCACATCGGGATTGAGACCGAAACGATACCCTATCCGTTGGAAGAGGCCAATCAGGCACTAGAGGATTTGCGTGCGGGCCGATTCAAGGGCGCTGCCGTGCTTGTGCCCTGAGCATGGCCAGGATGATTGCGGCAGTCGCATGCGTGTCGATCGCGAAGTTTGCGATCTTGGTAGTCGTGCTCCGCTGCGCATCAGCGCCCGGTGCAATGTCCGCATTGCACGATATTGACCAGAGTCAACAACTGGATCCGCATCTTCGGCAACACTTGCGCCGGTTCGGTTGGGCAGGTCAAGCGCAGCGTGCCGGCCTTGACCCGCGCGTTGCCTATATACTGCAACGCCTGCTTTTTCTGGAAGGATACTTGCAGAGTTCTGCAACAATCTGAACACCATTCGCGAGCCAGTCCCCATTAACGTCGAGAAGCGACCATCATGCATGACGTAACCGTTGTCGACCTGTCCCGCTGGCAATTCGCGCTTACTGCGCTGTATCACTTTCTGTTCGTGCCGCTCACGCTGGGTCTGTCGTTTCTGCTGGCAGCGATGGAGACGGTGTACGTCACCACCGGCAAGCAGATCTACAAGCAGATCACCCAGTTCTGGGGCAAATTGTTCCTGATCAACTTCGCGCTCGGCGTGGCCACCGGCCTCACCATGGAGTTCCAGTTCGGCACCAACTGGTCGTTCTATTCCAGCTTCGTCGGCGACATCTTCGGCGCGCCGCTGGCGATCGAGGGGCTGATGGCGTTTTTCCTCGAGGCCACCTTCATCGGCATCATGGTGTTCGGCTGGGATCGGCTCAAACGCGGCCAGCATCTGGCCGTGACCTACCTGGTGGCATTGGGATCGAACCTGTCCGCGCTGTGGATCCTGATCGCCAACAGCTTCATGCAGGATGCCGCAGGGGGCGAGCTTCAATCCCGCCACGATGCGCATGGAGCTGCGCAGCTTCGACCGCCCTGATCTTCAGTCACGACGCGCAGGCCAAGTTCGTGCATACCAGCATCGCAGGGTATGTCACCGGTGCGATTTTCGTGGCCGGCATCAGTGCCTGGTACATGCTGAAAGCGGCGGCACGTCGAGCTGGCTCGCCGCTCGTTCCGCATGGCGGTGTTGTTCGGCGTATTTGCCACGGCGGCTGTGATCACCCTGGGCGATGCGCTCGGTTTCGTCGGGGGGCAGGCGCAGCCGACCAAGCTGGCCGCGATGGAAGGCCTGTGGAAAAGCGAGCCGGCGCCGATGCCGTTCAACCTGATTGCGTTTCCATCGATCAGAACGCGCAGATCAATCATGGTCAGATGCAGGTGCCCTATGCGCTGTCGCTGCTGGTCACCCACTCGCTGGACGGCACGCGTGCCGGGCTTCGATCAGCTCGAACAACAGGCGGAGCAGCGCATCCGCGATGGCATTCCGGCGGTCGCCGCGCTGCAGACGCTTTCAGCGCGACCCGCGATGCGGCGGCGCTGGCGCAGTTCCACGCGCACCAGGACGATCTGGGTTACGGCTTTCTGGTGCAGCGCTATGCCGCGGACGTGACCCAGGCTACGCCTGCGGAAATTGCCCACGCTGCACGCGACACAATTCCGCAGGTGGCGCTCGATTTTCTGGTCCTTCCGACGTCATGGTTGCGATGGGTCTGGCGATGCTTGCCTACTTTGTGCTGGGGTGATTTACAGCATGCGCAACCGGATCGAGCACCAGCGCTGGTTCCTGAAGATCGCAGTGTGGATGATTCCGGTGCCGTTCCTGGCCTGCGAGTTCGGCTGGCTGGTGGCCGAGCTCGGGCGCCAGCCGTGGACGGTCTACGGCGTGCTGCCGACCTGGATGTCCGCGTCCACCCACAGCGTCGGCTACATGATCTTCTCGCTGATCGGCTTCGTGGCGCTGTACACCGCGTTCATCGTTGCCGAGATGTATCTGATGGTGCGCGCGATCCGCAGGGGCCCGGAGGATGCGGACACCGGTTCGCCGGGCGATGACGTCTCGCTCGATGACAGCATCGCAGGCCGACCGGCTGGCCGGCTACGCGGAGGGCTTGATCGATGGAAACTGTACGCCGTATTCAATTCATCTGGTGGCTGCTGCTCGGCGTGCTGCTGATCGGACTGGCAGTGATGGTGGGCATGGACATGGGCGTGGGCACGATCCTGCGCTATGTCGGGCGCACCGACCTGGAGCGTCGGGTGGCGCTGAACATCATCGGTCCGCACTGGGAGGGCAACCAGGTGTGGTTCGTGCTCGGCGGCGGTGCGGTATTCGCCGCCTTTCCGCTGATCTACGCCACCGCATTCTCGGGCTTCTACGTGGTGATGCTGCTGCTGCTGTGGAGCATGATCATGCGTCCGTTCGGTTTCGAGTACCGCAGCAAGCTGCCGTCGGCGCGCTGGCGCAGCATGTGGGACTGGGCGCTGTTCATCAGCGGTCTGGTGCCGATGGTGGTGTTCGGCGCCGCCTTCGGCAATCTGTTCAGTGGCGTGCCGTTTCACTTCAGCTGGAACCTCACCTCGACCTATACCGGTTCGTTCCTCGGATTGTTCAATCCATTCGCGATCCTGTGCGGCTTGTTGTCCGCGTCGCTGTCGGTGTTCATGGGATCGGTGACGGTGATGAACGGCGCCGAGGGCGCGATCTACGACCGTGCCCGCAGCCTGGCGCGCGTCTCGTCAGTGCTGGCGATTGTGCTGTTCGCGATCGGCGGTTTCTGGGTAAGTGCCATGCAGGGCTATGTGCTGACCGGCAGTCCGGGCGCAGGCATTGCGCAGACGCCGCTGCAGCAAAGCGTGACATTGACCGGCGGTGCCTGGTTGGCCAACTTCCATGCCGCATCCCATGCTTGTGGTTGCTGCCGGTGTTGGGCTTCGCCGGGATGTTGCTGGGCTTGCTGGCCGCGGGTGCGCGGCGTTCGCATCTGGCGTGGTGGCTGGGTGCACTGGCCTGGATCGGCGTGATCGGCACGGCCGGTGTGGCGCTGTTTCCGTTCCTGTTGCCCTCGAGCAGCATGCCGGCGCAAAGCCTTACGGTATGGAATTCCAGTTCCAGCCAGCTCACTCTGACCTGGATGGTGTTTTTTGCCGTGATTTTTGTACCGTTGATCCTGTGGTACACCAGTTGGGCGTTCTATGTGATGCGTGGCAAAGTCAGGCCCGAGCAGGTCGCCTCCGATCAACACAGCTATTAAAGGCTCCGCGATGAAGACATTTTTGTTGTTTGTGCTTTTCATGCTGATTGCGGTCGTGGTGATCGTGCTGGCCGTGATTCTCGGCGATTCCGGCGCCTGGTATTTCTCCTGGCTGGTCGGTACCGGCATGATCGTGCTGATTACCGCCGCCGGCGCTTGGTTGCTCGACACCCAGGAAGAACAGGCTGCGCAGATGGCGAAGACGACGCATAGGCAAGCCTGAGACCTGCGTCGATCGAGTCGACGTCGTCGGGGCAGGCTTGGCGCCAGCTTGGTACGGCGGAAAATGCAATGACGTCCTCCGCGTCCTTGTGGCTGCGCGAACAATCCCGCCCGGTGCGGCATTTGCTGACCGCCGGGATTGCCGCGGGCGCCGCCCAAGCCGTGTTGACATGTGCGGGTGCATGGCTGCTGGCGCATGTGCTGACGCAGGCGATATTTGCCGGCCGCGGTCTGGGTGCGTTGTGGGCGTTCGTGGTCGCATTACCGGCATTGGCAGTCGCGCGCTCCGCGCTCGGCCTGCTGCAGCGGCGTTGCACGTTCGACGCCGGAGCTCAGGTTGGCGATGCGGTGCGACGCACGCTGGAGCAACGCATGCGCCGGCTCGGCCCGCACTGGGCGGTGCAACAGTCTAGCGGCGATATCGTCACGCACCTGGTCGATGGCGTCGATGCGCTGGTTCCCTATTACGCAGGTTATCTGCCGCAGGTTGCGCTGACCGCCGTGATACCGGTGGTGATCCTGTTCGCGATATTGCCGGTCGATCCGTGGTCCGCGCTGATACTGTTGCTGAGCGCACCGCTGATACCGCTGTTCATGGTGCTGGTCGGCGGCGCGGCCGAACGTGCCAGTCAGCGACACTGGTTGCAGCTGCGGCGCATGGGTGCGCACTTCATGGATGCGCTGTCCGGATTGACGACCCTGCGGCTGTGTCGTGCAGTCGAACACGAGCAAGCCTTGCTGGCCGCAACCGGCGAAGCGTATCGGCGCGAGACCATGGCGGTGTTGCGCATTGCCTTCCTGTCCGCGCTGGTGCTGGAATTCTTCGCCACGGTCAGCATCGCGGTACTGGCGGTCTGGATCGGGTTTCGCCTGATGTGGGGCACGCTCGGCTTCGAGTCTGGTCTGTTCGTGCTGCTGATCGCACCGGAGCTGTTTTTGCCGTTGCGCGCACTGGGCAACCAGCGGCACAAACGCATGCAGGCGGCAGCGGCAGCGGAGGACTTGATCGGGATACTGGTTGCGCCGGTGCAGGAGGTCGCATCGAAAAATGTGGCAGCGACGTCGCGCGAGATTTTCGCCGCGCTTCGAATCAGTATCGTGTTTGATAAGGTCGCGTTCGGCTATTCGTCCGATCGCGAAGTGCTGCACGATCTCGATCTCAACGTCGCGGCCGGCGGCGAGCTGACCCTGGTCGGCACCAGCGGGCAGCGGCAAGAGCACGCTGTTCCATCTGTTGATGGGATTCGCTGCGCCAAAACGCGGGGGGATCCGGGTCAATGGCGAAGACCTGAGCACACTGGATCCGGACTCGTGGCGTCGGCATATCGCCTGGGTCCCGCAGCGCGCGCATGTCTTCCACGGCACACTGCGCGACAACCTGATGATCGCCGCGCCGCACGGCCGACGACATGCAACTGCAACGCGCCATCGGCGAAGCGTCGCTGCTGCCGGTGATCGCCAGGCTGCCGCAGGGGCTGGACACGCCTCTGGGCGAACGCGGATACGGCCTGTCCGGCGGCGAACGGCAGCGTCTGTCACTGGCCCGCGCCTGGCTGCGTGATGCGCCGTTGCTGTTGCTGGACGAACCCACTCAGCATCTGGACGCGGCCACCGGCGCGGAAATCGACAAGGTCATCGCTGTACTGGCCGCAGGCCGCACGGTGATTCGCATTGCGCACCGTCTGGACACCATTGCCGCCGATGCGTGTGTCGCCGTGATGGCGAACGGGCAAATCGTCGAAACCGGTCGAGCCGCGGAACTGCGCGCGGCGCACGGTGCCTTCGCCCGCTTGCTGGCGGCGGATCGTGCGGCATGACCAGCGATTTCCGCGAGCAGCCTTCCGCATCCGCGGGTAGCCGTCGGCGATCTGCGCCGCTTGCTCGCTCTGCTGCGTCCGCAGCGCGGCTGGATGGCAGCCGGTATCGCGCTGGCTGTGCTCAGTTCGCTTTCGGGAATCGGCCTGCTCGCAGTGGCCGGGCACTTCATTACCGCCATGGCACTGGTCGGTGCCGGCGGTGTGGCGATCAATTACTACACGCCCGCGGCCCTGATCCGGCTGTTCGCGATCACTGCGCACGGGCGGTCGCTATGCCGAACGGCTGGTCACGCACGACGCGACACTGCGCATGCTCGCGCGCCTGCGCGTATGGTTGTTCGCTCGCCTGGTGCCGCTGGCGCCGGCCGCACTTGGCGAACTGCGCAGCGCCGAACTTTTCTCCCGCCTGCGCGCCGATGTGGATGCGCTGGAGCATGCCTATCTCGGTGTGCTGATTCCGCTGCTCGTCGTCGTGGTGGTCACCCTTGTGGTGCTTGCTCTGACCCTGCTTTATCTTCCACTGCTGGCCGTGCCGCTGCTGTTGTTGTTCGGCATCGGTGGAGTGCTGTTGCCGCGGTGGGCGCTGCGTCGGGGCAGGGCGCCGGGCGTCGTGATCGTGCAATGCGGCGAGGCGCTGCGCGCGTTGGCGGCGGACGGTTTGCGCGGCCGCGCCGAATTGGCGCTGTATGGCGCAGAAGCGGCACATGCCGAGCGGCTCGCCGCCGTGGCGGCAAGACAGCGGCCGGCGCAGCGTCGGATTGAAAGTCTGCAGGCGCTGGGCAGTGCAGGCGTCATGCTCGCCGCGCAAGTTTCCGTGACTTGCGTCCTGCTGTGCGGGTTGCCGGCCCTGCGCAGCGGAGATCTTGCCGCACCGGATCTGACCATGTTGGCGCTGTTGGCGCTGGCCGCGTTCGAAGCGATCGCGCCGCTGCCCGAAGCATGGGCGCAATTGGGCGCGACGCTGGCTTCCGCACGCCACGTGTTTGCGCTGGCCGACACGCGGCCACCGGTTGTCGAAGTGCAGACACCCTCGCCATCCATCCGTCGGCATGACCTGTGCCTGCGGGCGGTTGCTCCTGCGTTACGGTGCACAACGTGCGTGGGTGCTCGAAGGCGTCGATCTCGATTTGCCGCAAGGGCGGCGGCTGGCGCTGGTCGGACCGTCCGGCGCCGGCAAGAGCAGCTTGATCGGCGCGCTGACGCGGCTGTACCCGTACCAGGGATCGATCACCCTGGGCGGCACGCCGCTCGATGCCTGGCGTGGCGATGATGTCAGGGCGCAGATCGCCGTGGTTGAACAACAGCCTTATCTTTTCGACGCCAGCCTGCGCGACAATCTGCAGCTGGCTCGTCCCGATGCTTCCGATGCACAGCTCGAAAGAGTCATTCAGGTGGCCGGGTTGGACGAGATACCTGGCCGAGCTTGCCGCAAGGGCTGCGCACCTGGGTCGGCGAAAATGGCGTGCGCGTTTCCGGCGGCGAGGCCAGGCGCATCGCGATCGCGCGCGCGCTGCTGGCCGATCCGCCGATTCTGGTGCTGGACGAGCCGACCGAAGGCCTCGACGCCGGCACCGCCGCGCGGCTCTATACCGCGCTGGTGGCGGCGATGGCGGGTCGCAGCGTATTGGTGATCACCCATCGCCTGGGCGCTCTGGCGACGCTGGTCGATGACGTGGCAATCATGCTGCACGGACGCATCGTCGAATGCGTTCCGGTGGCCGACTATCTGGCCCGGTTCGCTGTGTCTGCCGAGGTGCCCAAACGGTGACGCAAATCCAGTGCATCTGCGGTAGTGTGCGCACCATGCGCTGATACAGCCACTTCATGCCGCGAGCGATATCCACCATGAGCAAGCTTCACATCCGAATTGCGATCCTCCTGGTTGTTATGTTGGTCGTACTGGGCGGCGTCATCTGGTGGCTGCATGGACGCGGCAAACCGTCGGCCGATGTGTTGAGGATGTACGGCAATATCGATATTCGTACCGTCGATCTGGCCTTTAACGATGCCGGACGGGTCGACCAAATCGCGTTCGAGGAAGGTTCACGAGTGCACAAGGGCGAGATCGTCGCACGTCTGGATCCAGTGCGCTTCGAGGCTGTTGCCAATCAAGCGCAAGGTGTGCTGGATGCGCAGCAACTGGCGCTATTGATCGCCGGCAACTGGCCGCAGCAGATTGCCGCAGCGCGCGCAGCTGTGGCCAGTGCCCAAGCGACGCTGGGCAATGCCCGGATCACCTATGATCGTCAGCATGCATTGGCCCAGGCGCACCTGTTGCCGCAGCAGTCGGCCGACTGGCTTGGCCGGGTCCTGGGGCTGCGTTCTCACAGGCCCGAAGGATAAGTATCCGGCGGTTCATGGTGAGTCCAACGGGCGGTGATATCGAATGGTTTGACTGCGCTGGTCTCGTCGAGGTGGAAGACGGCGTCGAACTGCCGACTCAGCGATGCGTTGAAATAATGGCTTTCGAGTTCGGTTTCGGGCCGATACACCACGCCGATGGCCCGTTCAAGCAGGGGCGCAGCGAGATCTTCAGCCACCGGGGCGAATAGCGGCAGGAAGAAGCGGTCAAGACGGGTAGAGTAGAACAGATGCTCGCAACTGTCCTTGCGTGCGGGACGTACCCAGCGCCTTTCGGCTGGCGCATCCCAATCGCGTGCAGCGGTGACGTGGCCGGTATAGGTGGTGAAACCGACCAGCAAAGCCTGTGTGGTGCCGGCCTGCTCGCGCAGCAGCTGGCCGACATTCCATTCGCCACGTTCACCCATTTGGGTAGCGCGCGCATCGCCCAGATGCGAGTTGTGCGCCCACACCACGATGCGACCTTGCCGCCCGCGGGCGCGCAGGTGCTGCCGCAGTGCGAATAGCGTATTCACCATGTGGGCGTCGCGCAGGTTCCAGGTGTTGGTGCGACCGCCGAACATGGCGCGGTAGTACTGCTCGGCATTGAGCACGACGTATGCGTTGCGCTCGGCGAAGAACTGTTCTTCCTGCGCCGTTGGGCCGTCTTCGGCCATGTATGCCGGCGCCTTGCGGACCAAATCGACGAGCAAGGCCGCAGCGGCATCACGGCACGGTGGGCGCAGGCCAGCAGCAGCCTCGAGTCCATAGGTTTGCGGCTCGCGCACGTGGTCCAGTCCCACATAGAGCCGACGGGCGAGCCTAGCTTGGTCGGGGTCGACATGCTCGAGGTAGTCGATCACCGCATCGGCCGAGCGGTACAAGCTGTACAGGTCAAGACCGTAAAAGCCGGCGCACTTGGCGGACGGAAGCTCTGCATTGTAGGCCTGCAACCACTCGATGAACTCACGCACTGGCTGGTTACGCCACATCCAGGTTGGAAAGCGCTGGAAGTCGCCGAACGCATCCTTGATCGAGGTATCGCCGATGCCGCGGACATAACGATTGAGCCGGTAAGCGTCGGGCCAGTCGGCCTCCACGGCGACAGCATCGAAATCGAGCTCCCCGATCAAGCGACGCGTGATCTGTGCGCGCATCGCATAGAACTCATGCGTGCCGTGGGTGGCCTCGCCAAGCAAAACAAAGGCGCGGTCCCCGACCATGCGCAACAACGAGTCGTAATCACGGTCACTGCCATCAAGCACGGTGGCCGCGTGGCGGATGGCCTCCAGTAATGAGGGATGACGGACGATCACCTGCGCTCGAACCCGGCGGCCGCACGGCGGCGAGGTTTCAAGCTTGACAGCGGAACCGCACGCCATTTTGACGCAGGTCAACAAATGCTGCGGTGGATGCGACAAAGTGTTTGCGCAAGTGCCCAGTTGCCACGGTTCAAGGGCCGGTGCGGCGAGGCGCGCTCGAGTGCATGTCGATGGTCTCACTGCCATTTCTTGATCGCGACGACGCTGGCCGGCAACTGGCCATGGCGTTGGCACGCTACCGGGGTTCGCATCCGCTGGTGTTGGCGATTCCGCGCGGCGCGGTGCCGATCGGGCGAATCGTGGCCGACGCGCTGGGCGGCGAGCTCGACGTTGTGCTGGTGCGCAAGCTCGGTGCGCCGGGCAACCCCGAATTTGCCGTCGGTGCGGTGGATGAGCAGGGCGTCGTGCTGCTCAATGAATACGCGGCGCAGGTCGGCGCCAATGACGCCTATATCCGGCAAATCGCGCAGCAAGAACTGGCGTTGATCCGCGAGCGCCGTGCGCACTACCGCCCCGGACAGCCGGCGATTTCCCTGGCCGGGCGGACAGCTATCGTGATCGATGACGGGCTGGCGACCGGCGCCACGATGCTGGTGGCGTTGCAAGCGGTGCGCGCGCAGGGACCGGCGCGACTGGTTTGCGCGGTACCGGTGGCTGCGCCCGACAGTCTTGAGCGCATATCCGGGCTGGCCGACGAGATTGTTTGCTTGGCGACGCCGCACCCGTTCCACGCGGTTGGTCGGTATTACCTGGACTTCACTGGCGTCACGGATGAAGAGGTGATCGCCCTGCTGGCTGGCCCGGTCGCGCAGGATGCGAAAGCGCCGGCATCGTTGAGTGGCCGGGTTCGTATTCCCGCCGATCACGTGGTTCTCGAGGGCGATCTCACCACGCCGCCATCACCGCACGGTCTGGTGCTGTTCGTGCATGGCAGCGGCAGCAGCCGGCACAGTACGCGCAATCGTTATGTGGCCTCGGTATTGAATCAGCGCGGCTTCGCAACCTTGTTGTTCGACCTGTTGACGCCGCAGGAAGACAGCGACACGGCGGCGCGCTTCGACATACCGCGACTCGCGCGGCGGCTGGATGCAGCCTTTCGGTGGGCACGGCACGAGACAGCCTTGCGCGATTTGCCGTGTGGCCTGTTCGGTGCGAGTACCGGCGCGGCAGCAGCATTGATGGTGGCCTCAGCCCGGCCCGGCGAGATTGGCGCCGTGGTGTCGCGTGGCGGTCGCCCCGATCTGGCTGGCGCATCCAGCTTGGCGCGTGTGGAGGTGCCCACGCTGCTGATCGTTGGCGGCGCCGATCGGCAGGTGCTGGAGCTCAATCGTGCCGCAAGGACGACGATGCCGCGCGAAGCGGATCTCATCATTGTGCCGGGAGCCACGCATCTATTCGAGGAGCCAGGTGCTCTGGAGCAAGTGGCAGCCATTGCCGCCGACTGGTTCGCGCGCTGGCTCTGACCCGTGCCCGTGCCATGAGCGCACGATGAAACAAGTGCGAAATTGCAACAGTTGACATCCTTGTGCGCAGTGCCGATTACGGCTTAGGGTATGTCACCCCGGCTGGCTCACGGAGCCTGCATGTCCACGGAACCTGGATCAGACGAACAATCCAGACGCCTGGTTTACCTGGCCGCCGAACGCAACCTGACATCGTGGATCCGTACCGCGTTGTCGTTGATGGCGCTCGGCTTCGTCATCGATCGATTCGACCTGGTCCTGCGCCAGATGCTGGATGCGCCGGCGCGGGCGGCACTGCATTCCCACGCGTTTTGGTACTGGAGCGGTTCGATCGCCATTGCCATGGGCATCCTGATGGCGATGGTCGCCGGACTTTATTACTTGCGTTTTGCGCTGCGCTATCGCCGCAATGGCAGCACCGAGATCGGTCACAGTATGATAGTCGGCGCGCTGTTCACGTTCGTGCTCGGCGCATGCGGCCTCGTGCTACTCGGCGTGCTTGCGTTGCTGCCTGGATGACACATTCCGCTTATGCAGTACAATTGATTCTTCCATTGCTTGGGAATTGTTGCAGCGTCGCGACTTGGCCAATGGACTCCAGTACCGACATCCTTGATCTGGATCACTTGCGGCGCAGTTGTGCAGCTTGCGGGCTGCGCCAATTGTGTTTGCCGGTCGGAATTGACGGCACCGATCTGGAGCGGCTGAACTCGCTCATACGCGACAAACGTTTATTCATGCGCGGTAAGGCGTTATTCCATCAAGGCGACGCATTCCACTCGCTGTATGTCGTGCGTTCCGGTTCGATCAAGACGTTCGTCGAAGACCCGGCCGGCGACGTGCAGGTATTGGGTTTCCATTTGCCCGGTGAAATCGTCGGCATGGATGGAATGGTCGACGATTTCCACCATTGTGGCGCCGAAGCGATGGAGCGTTCCAGCCTTTGCGAGCTTCCGTACGAGCAGTTGCGCTTGATCCTGAACCAGATACCCGTCTTGCATACGCAATTGCTGCGGATCGTCAGCACAGCGGCCGAGTCCGACCAAGGACATCTGGTCATGATGGGTCGGGCGCAGGCGCAGGAGCGGCTCGCCATGTTTCTTCGACGCTTTGCCGAACGCAGTCAACGATTGTCACGCGATTCACGCAACCTGGTCTTGCCGATGTCGCGCCGCGATGTGGCCAATTATCTTGGACTGGCGATGGAAACGGTCAGTCGCCTGTTCGGCCGCATGGAAGCCGAAGGCGTGCTCGCAGTGGAGCGCAAGCGAGTGCGCGTCCTGCGCCCGGACCTGTTGGACGAGATGTGCGCCGACGGCGAGCCTGTGCCAGGAGGCGTGAAACCCCTTGCTTGATCGATCTTTGTTGACGTCGATCAATCGACGTCCTTGCGGATTGCGCAGAATTACCTTTATTCCATAGTGAATGGGTGCTGATCGTGCGCCACATACTTAGCGGAGATTGCACATGACGAACACTTCCGCCGGGCATCGGCCGGCCCCGGCTTTCCCCGCGATTGCCGGCGAGCACTGGATCGAGGCGTTGAAAGACGGCAGCCAGGTACTGATCCGGCCGATCCGCCCCGAAGACCGCGAACGCGAAAGCGACTTCATTGCTCGTCTATCGCCGGAGGCGCGCCGCTTCCGCTTTCTTGGCACGATGCAGGTGGCAAGCTCCGCACTGCTGGATCAACTCATGCGTGTCGATGGCCACAATGCCACCGCATTTGTGGCATTGGCGCACGAGGACGGCGTACTGCGCGAAGTCGGAGTGAGCCGCTACAGTGCCGCGGGCGACGACCAGCGCTGTGAGTGTGCGGTCACCGTAGCCGACAACTGGCGGCATCGTGGCCTTGCCGTGACTTTGATGCGGCACCTGATCGACAGGGCGCGGCGCAACGGGTTCCGCCAGATGTACTCGCTGGACGATTCCGGCAACGAGCCGATGCACGAACTCGCGCGCTATCTCGGGTTCCGCGAGGTTTTTGATCAGGATGACGCCACCCTGGTGACGCACACGCTCGACCTGTGATTGCGTTGGCGGGTCCCGGTCGATTTCGGCGGACTCCAGCGTCCGCGTATCGTTGAACCGGTCATTGGCAATGCGTAATGACCCGGCGCAACCCGTTCGACCGTCCCGCAGTGCCGCTGGTTTTGCGCATTGCACGCAGCCTCACCGCGCGTGCTGCGCGGTGGGCAGGATCCGGGCAAACTGGCTGTAACGCCGCCTGACCCGAATCAACGCGAAGTTGACGCAAGCGGCGTAGACTTGCCCGGTACCTATGCGGTGATCCTGCATGACACGTCCTTCCTCGCTCGACCGCGAACAGCTTCTCGCCTGTGCCCGCGGCGAAATGTTTGGCTCCGGCAATGCGCGCTTGCCGGCGCCGCCGATGCTGATGTTCGACCGCATCACGCGCATTGCCGAAGGTGAAGGCGCGTACGGCAAGGGTTTGATCCACGCTGAACTGGACATCCATCCGGAACTGTGGTTTTTCGCTTGTCATTTCGAAGGCGATCCGGTGATGCCAGGTTGTCTTGGCCTGGATGCCATGTGGCAGCTGGCGGGTTTCTTTCTGCCCTGGCTGGGCGAGCCCGGACGCGGGCGCGCACTGGGAGTGGGGCAGGTGAAATTCACCGGCCAGGTGTTACCGAGTGCCAAACAGGTTCGCTACGAGATCGATATCCACCGCGTGGTGCGCGGCAAACTGGCCTTGGTAATCGCCGACGGCAAAATGCTCGTCGACGATCGGCCGATCTACACTGCCAGCGACATGCGCGTGGGTTTGTTCCAGTCCACCGAGGGTTTTTGAGATGCGGCGTGTGGTCGTCACCGGCATGGGCATCGTGTCCTGCATCGGCAATGCGCTGGATACCGTGTCCGCGGCGTTGCGCGAGTTGCGCAGCGGCATCTCATTTATCCCCGAGTACGCTTACGCGCGGGCTGCGCAGCCAGGTCGCCGGGGTGCCGCAGATCGATCTGGATGCAGCCATCGACCGCAAGTTGCGGCGTTTCATGGGCGATGCGGCCGCATATGCCTATATAGCCATGCGCGATGCGATCGCCGATGCGGGCTTGGCCATCGAGCAGATCACGCATCCGCGCAGCGGCGTGATCGCCGGTTCCGGCGGCGGCTCGGCGCGCTGGCAGATCGAGACGGGCGACTTGCTACGCGACAAAGGCATTCGCAAGGTCGGGCCGTTCATGGTGCCGCGTACGATGTGCTCCACCGTCTCGGCCACGTTGGCGACCGCATTCGGCATCCGTGGTTTGAGCTATTCGATCTCCGCCGCCTGTGCCACGTCGGCACATTGCATTGGTGCGGCGGCCGACCTGATTCGCCACGGTGTCAAAGATGTGATGTTCGCCGGCGGCGGCGAGGAAGAACACTGGGGCATGACCGCGGAGTTCGATGCCATGGGCGCACTTGCAAGCAGTCACAACGACACATCCGCAAGGCGCGTCGCGCCCGTACGATACGCACCGCGACGGCTTCGTCATCGCCGGGGGTGGCGGCATGCTGGTGCTCGAGGAATACGAGCACGCCAAAGCGCGTGGTGCGCATATCCATGCCGAACTGGTCGGCTATGGCGTCACCTCCGATGGCGCCGATATGGTGACGCCATCCGGCGAAGGCGCGGTGCGCTGCATGCGCATGGCGCTGGAAAATGTGGATGCACCGATCGATTACCTCAACACGCACGGCACCGCCACGCCGGTGGGCGACATCGTCGAGTTGCAGGCGGTGCGCGAAGTCTTCGGCCAAGCCGTGCCGCCGTTGTCATCGACCAAGGCATTGACCGGCCATTCGCTCGGCGCTGCCAGCGTACATGAGGCGATCTACAGTCTGCTGATGCTGCGCGACGGCTTCATGGCCGGTTCGGCCAATATCAGACGAACTGGATCCGCGCGCTGCCGGACTTTCCGATCTTGCGCGAGTCGCGTGCCGCAAGATTGCGCACCGTGATGTCCAACAGCTTCGGCTTCGGCGGCACCAATGGCAGCCTCGTGTTCGCCAAGGCTTGATCGGCGCTCGCTCGATCAATCGTAATCGAGATCCATTGAACCGCAACACTTTGCTGGCGTGATCGCAGACATCATCGTCGCAGGGACGCAGCGCAGCCGCTTCCCACAGCTTGGCAGCGCGACGGATCAGGCCAAGGCCCGTGCCGCACGCGCAATCACCAGTTCCTCATTCGTGGGAACGACCAGTACATCCACGGCCGAGGATTTTGCATTGATTCGCGCCTGCGTGTTGCGCGTTGGCCGCCGGGTCCAAGGTGAGGCCCAGCCATTGCAGGTAGGCGCAGATGCGTTCGCGCATCAGCGCCGAGTGCTCGCCGATGCCGGCGCTGAATACGAGTACATCCAGGCCGCCGAGCGCCGCCAGCAGCGAACCGAGTTCGCGCGCCACGCGATAAGCGAACAATTGCAGTGCCTCGTCCGCGCGCGGATCAGTGCTTGCCTCCAGTCTGCGGACATCGTGACTGATCGTGGAAACGCCGAGCAGTCCTGACTGCCGGTTGAGCATCACGTCCACGGCCTGTGCACTCATCTGTTTATGCTGCAGCAGGTACAGCACGATGCCTGGGTCGAGCGCGCCGCAACGCGTGCCCATCATCAGCCCGTCGAGCGTGGTGAAGCCCATGGTGGTGGCGATACTGCGACGCTTGTACAGCGCGCACAGGCTGGCGCCGTGACCAAGATGGGCGATGACGACGCGCGCATCCGCACGCGCACCAATCAGATCGGGCAGGACGCCGGCAATATATTCGTAGGACAAGCCGTGGAATCCGTAGCGCACGATGCCTGCATCGATCAGCTGACGCGGCAGCGCAAACAACTGCGCCAAGCGCGGCTGGCTGCGATGAAACGAGGTGTCGAAACAAGCGATTTGCGGCAGCTCCGGCCAAGCCGCTGCCACGGCGCGAATTGCGGCCAGATTTGCCGGTTGATGATTGGGCGCCAGCGGCGTCAGCGCTTCGAGCTGGTGCAGCACCGCAGCGTCGATGCGCGTGGGTGCGCTGAAGTCCGCGCCGCCATGCACGACACGATGACCGGCAGCCTGGATCGCCACTTGCGGCAGGCGTTCGCGAATCGCTCCGATCAGCCACCGCGTCCATTCGTCATGACTTCCCGATTGTGGTCGAACATCTGTGGCGAGCAACGCGGTCGCCAACGGGCCGCTCGCATCCACATGTGCGCGATCGCCGATATCTTCGATCTCGCCACGGCACAGCGGCACCAGGGTCGGCTGGTCGTAGAACGCGAACTTGACGCTCGATGAGCCGGCATTGATGACCAGGATTGCCGCACTCATGGCACCGCCTGTTGCTGGCGATGCACAAACAGCTGCGCCAGGGCGCAAGAAGCCAGCCGCGACAAGGTTGGATCGGAGCGGCTGTTGAGCATGATCGGCACGCGTGCGCCGAGCACGATTCCGGCCGATTCCGCGCCGGCGAGATAAACCAGTTGCTTGGCCAGCATGTTGCCCGACTCCAGGTCCGGCACCACCAGGATATCGGCGTCACCGGCGACCGGCGACACGATGTGCTTGGCATCGGCGGCAGCGCGGGAAATCGCGTTGTCGAATGCCAGCGGTCCGTCGAGAATACCGCCGCTAATCTGCCCGCGGTCGGCCATCTTGCACAGCGCCGCTGCTTCCACGGTCGAAGTGATTTTCGGCGTGACCGTTTCCACCGCCGACAGGATCGCGACTTTGGGTAGCGCGATGTTGAGCGCATGCGCCAGCTCGATTGCGTTTTGCACGATATCGCGCTTGGTTGTCAGATCCGGATAGATATTGATCGCCGCGTCGGTAATGAATAGCGCCTTGGCGTAGTAGGGCACATCGAACGCGAACACATGACTCATGCGCCGCTCGGTGCGCAGGCCGGCAACTGCAGAGATGACCGCACTCATCAATTCATCGGTATGCAGCGCACCTTTCATCAATGCCTGCACTTTGCCGCTGCGCGCCAGCGCCACGGCTTGTGCGGCGGCCGCATGACTGTGCGGTGTATCGACGATTTCGATGCCATCAAGATGGCATTTGGCCTGTACAGCGGCATTGCGGATCTTGGCAATGGGTCCGACCAGAATTGGTACGATCAAACCGGTGGCCTGCGCCTCGATGGTCGAACTGATCGATACCGCGTCGCAAGGATGCACGACCGCTGTGCTGATCGGCGCCAGGCCGGTCGCAGCGGCGATCAGCCGGCGATAACGCGCGCCGCGTTCGTGCAACTCGGGCACCGTCGCCAACACGCGCGGACGCCGCAGCGTCACGGTTGGCGCCAGCACCGTGACCTCGCCCTCGATCACGGTCGCGCCATGCGCATCCGTACACGCGCAGTCGAGCGTCACCTGTTTGCTGGCCGCATCCTTCGCGCGCACGGTCACGCGCACGGTCAAGGTATCCCCCGCCGTCAGGGCTTTGCGAAAGCGCAGCGACTGTTCCACACACGCGGTACCGGGGCCCGGCAATTCGGTACCGAGCACGTGTGCAATCAGCGCACTGCCAAACAGCTCGGCGTCGACCGACGTCAATGTGCGCGAAAGTTCCGCGTTCGCACCGATCTGGATTTCATCAAACGTTTTGTTCTGGATGTATTGCATGGCTTTTTCCTGTCCGCATCTCACACGCGTTGGCAATGTGCAGTCCATCGCCAGCCTTCCAACCAGGCAATCGCAATCGCCAGCATAGCGGCAGCCCAGCCCAGCGTCGCGACGTCCGGCACTACCAGCCCCATCACGCCGCGGAAGAACGGTACCCAGATCACCAGTGCCAGCATCGCCGCAACGCCGCCGAACATGCGCGGCAGCCAGGGGTTTTTCGCATGCTTGCGCGCAAGCAGTGGGCTTGTCATGGCGCGATTAGCCAGGATCAGCAAGAACAAGCCGATCACCAGCGCCATAAACACGGCAGTACGGCTTTGCGCGGCGCCCATGCCATGCCCAAGCAACGCGCCATAGCCGAGCAACAGGATTGCGGCGAAGCCCAGCCCCTGAATCACCGCGTATTCAAGGTTTGCGCGTGCAAATGGCGACGCACTCCGAGCACGCGGCGGCCGGCGCATGATGTTGTCGACTTCGGGTTCGGCTTCGAACACGATCGAGCAGGCCGGATCGATCAGCAGTTCCAGCAGCACGATATGCACCGGCATCAGCAGCACCGGCCAATGCAGCAAGGTCGGTATCAGCGCCAGCGCGATGATCGGCATGTGCACCGCAAACACGAAGCGTGTGGCCTTGGTGATGTTGTCGTAGATGCGCCGGCCCTGACGGATGGCTGCCGACGATACTGGCGAAGCTGTCGTCCAGCAGTACCAGCGCGGCGGCTTCACGCGCCACGTCGGTGCCGCGCTCGCCCATGGCGATGCCGACGTCGGCGGCCTTGAGTGCTGGCGCATCGTTGACGCCGTCGCCGGTCATCGCCACCACCTCGCCGTCTTCGCGCAGCAATTGCACCAGGCGCAGCTTTTGCCTGGGTTTGAGCGCGCGCACAAGTCCACCTCACGCAGGCGTTGGCGCAGGACGTGTCGTCCAAGAGCGGCGATTTCCGCTCCGGTGATCACCTCGGGGCGCTCGCTCAAGCCGACTTCGCGCGCGATCGCGCGGGCGGTGGCCGGATGATCGCCGGTCATCATGATGATACGCACACCGGCGCTGCGGCATTCGGCGATCGCTGCCGCCACCTCAGCACGCGGTGGGTCGACGAAACCGATCAGGCCGAGGAAGAGGAATCGAAATCGTGCTGACTTTGCGGCGGTCGCGCCGCCTGGCCATGCGCCGCGTGCGACACCCAGCACACGCAGGCCACGTGCGGCCATCGCCTCGACTTGATGCATGATGATCGCCACCTTCAGCCGCGCAGTGGCACAGGTCGATCACCGCTTCCGGCGCGCCTTTGGTGGCGAGCAGATGCTGCGTGCGTGCGTCGCCACGGAACACGCGGGTCATGGCGAGGATGCTCGGGCGACAGGCCGTACTCGAATTCGGGCGACCAGCCCTCATGCACATGCTCAGTGCCGGAGAGCCAGCGCCGCCCGAACTGCTGGATTGCCTTGTCCATCGGATCGAACGGCTCGGCCGGTGTTGCCAGCATGGCGAACTCGACCAGCTCGTGAAACGGCTTCGGGCAGTCGTTCGCGCCGGCGTCGCGAAATCACGCTGTCGGCCAGCGATCAACTCGGCCACCTGCATGCGGTTTTGCGTCAGCGTGCCGGTCTTGTCGACCGCCAGTACCGAGATGGCGCCCAGCGCCTCCACTGCCGGTACACGCCGGGTCAGCACCTTGTGTCTGGAGATGCGCCACGCGCCCAGCGCCAGAAACACGGTCAGGATCACCGGAATCTCTTCCGGCAGTATCGCCATGGTCAGCGCGATGCCGGCAGCACGCTTTCCAGCAAGCGTGCCCGTCCCACAGCCAGTCCAGCAGCGTGTAGGCGACGGCAGCAGCAGGCCGCCGATGGTCAGGTTGCGGATCAGCCGGCGCGATGCTTGTTGCAGCGGATACCGGTTCGATCGTGGCGGCCAGTGCCTCGCCGATGCGGCCGACCGCGGTGGCGCCGGCGATGGCCGGACTTCGGCCGTGCCCATGCCCTGGTCACAACGGTGCTGGCGAACAATTGCGCGTTGGCATTGCCCGGCGAGCTTGGTGACCGGCACGGCTTCGCCGGTCAGCAGCGACTCGTTGACATCCAGATGTCCATCCAGCAGGGTAGCGTCGGCGGCGATGCGGTCGCCTTCGTGCAGCACAAGCAGATCGCCACCACTACTTCGCGACCGGAAATACGTATTACCTCGCCGCCACGGATGACCAGCGCGCGCGGCGCGGACAATTCGCGCAGCGACTCCAGCGCGCGTTGCGTCTTGCGCTCCTGCGCCAGGGTGATGCCGATGACCACGAACACGAACGACAGCAGAAACGCTGCTTCCGCGCGATCGCCCAATGCCAGATACAAGCCGCCGGCGACCAGCAGCATCAGGAACATCGGCTCGACCAGTACGCCACTGATGATCGACCACAGGCTTTTTGGCGTGCTGCCAGGCAACAGGTTCGCACCATTGACTGCCAGGCGCCGCGCCGCCTCGGCGGCATCCAGTCCGGACAGACGCGAGGCTTGAGGTGGTGTTGCCGGACGCATGCCGGGTTCTCCTTGCTCGTGTTGACGCGCTGCCGCGTTGACATGGATCAACGCCATTGATCACGGCAGACGTCAGGATACCGCTATCGGCGGCGGTCACGCCGCATTCCGGAAGCGTCGACATGAAACCCATGAATCTCGGTATCGCTCTCGCCTGTGGTCTCGGCTTGGCCACCGCTGTGCAATCCGCAGCCAATTCACCCCACGAAGATCATGTCAAGCACGCCGCCACGGCACCTGCCCCCGTGCCTGCGCAGCGCTGGGCCACTGACGCACCGCTGCGCGAGGGCATGCGCCGGGTGCATTTTTTTTCGGCTGGATTTTTCATCCTGGTGATCGCGTTGCCGAGTGCGCGCAGTCACGGCGGCGGAGCGCACCAGCGCCCGTTCTTGAGGCAGTCGCGCAACGCGTTGTCCCAAGGCGCCAAATCGATCCTTTGTGCGGCGAGCCAGCTCGTATCGAACAGCGTTTCGGCATAGCGCTCGCCGCGATCGCACAGCAGGCTGACGATGCTGCCGCGCTCGCCGCGCGCGCACATGCCGCCGCCAGTTGCAGGCAGCCGACCAGATTGGTGCCGGACGAGCCGCCGTAGCGGCGACCGAGCAGTTCCTCCAACAACCACGCAGCAGCGATCGAGGCGGCATCCGGCACTTCGATCACTGCATCGACCACGTCGAACATGAAGCCCGGCTCGACCCGCGGCCGGCCGATGCCCTCGATCAAGGTGGGCTGGCTGGCTACGGCGCTCGCATCGCGCGTACGCCAGCCGTGCACGAAGCCGCTGCCGGCGGGTTCGGCGACGCACAGGCGGCTGCACAGGCGGCGGTAGCGCAGGTAGCGGCCGATCGTGGCCGAGGTGCCTCCGGTGCCGGCGCCGCAGACGATCCACGCCGGCTCCGGTTCCGCCTCGCGCGCCAGTTGGCCGATGATCGACTCGGCGATGTTGTTGTTGCCGCGCCAGTCGGTGGCGCGTTCGGCCAGACCGAACTGATCCAGATGGCAGGCGCCGCGCACGGCATTGTTCGGCGGCGCGCGCATGCACCTGCGCCGGATCATCGACCAGATCGCATTCGCCGCCGAGCGCCTGCACGTCGCGAATCTTCGCCGGGGCCGTGCAGGCCGGCATCACCGCGATGAAAGGCAGCCCCAGCATGCGCGCGAACCACGCCTCGGAAATTGCGGTGCTGCCGGAGGAAGCATCCACCACCGTCTGTCCTTCGCGCAGGCGGCCATTGCACAGCGCGTACAGGAACAGCGAGCGCGCGAGCCGATGCTTGAGGCTGCCGGTCGGATGCGAGCCTCGTCCTTGAAATAGAAGTCGATGCCGTGGAAGCCGGGAAAATTCAGCTTGAGCAGATGCGTGTCGGCCGATCGGGCGGACTCCTGCTGCAGCTTGGCCAGCGCGGTGTGCACCCAGCGCCGTTCGGCTTCGCGTTGCGGATTGACCAGGCGCAGGTTGGTGTCCATCGAAGACTCCGTGATCATGGCTTGGCGCGTCCGCTTGCGGCGGTCAGCACGCGCACGCGGCGACCGAGGAATTCGAAATAGCGGTCGATGTAGCTGATGTCGTTTTCGTGATCGATCAGATACGGATTCATCAAGGCGTGACGCAGGATCAGCAGGCGATCGTCGTCGCCATCGCGCTCGAGCGTGCCGGCGTCCAGCGCTACCCCGGCGAGGATGCGGGTGGTCTCCGCGGCACCGAGCACCTCTGGCACGCAAGCTGGTCACCGAGCCGAAGAATTCCTTCAGCTGCAGCGGCTGGCCGGGATCGCGCGCAGCCTGTCATGCAGCGCGCGCACGAACGCATTCGCGCCGGCTACCGTCGTTGCCGCGCGGGTTGAGCGCGAGGCAGACCAGGTTGCTGTCCGGCGCAAACGGCACCAGCGCATGCACGCAGTCGGCCAGTTCCAGCGCGAACCGCCGCGCGCGGGCATGAAAACCTCGGCCGCGCGCACGGTGGCGCACGGCAAGCGACCGAAATGGCGGTGATCCAGCGGCAGCACCTTGTGCGTCACGTACACCGCCGCGGCCGCCGCACCGGACTTGGAGCCTTCCGGGATGAACTGGCCGAGGCTGCGGTAGCGCGCCAGGTAGCCGCGGGAGTGGCTCATGGAACACATAGTCCGCACGTTCGGCGAGCAGCGCCATCGGCCGGTGATCGCGGCAGATGAACGCACCGGTGCCGTAGGGCAGATGGCCGAGCTTGTGCGGATCGACCGTGACCGAATCGGTGTCGCCCAGCGCGGCGAACGCCGCATACACCGCCGGCGTGGGAAACTGCGACATATTCGGCGGCGACCTCAGCGCGCGTGCGCAGCGAACCATCCTCATTGCGAAACAGCGTGGCCAGATAGCCGCCCCAGGCGGCGTCCGCATGCACGGCAAAATCCAGCCCGCGCCCGCGCGATTCGTCGCGCGCGGCCAGGACTTCATGGATCGGGTCGATGGTGCCGTACTCGGTGCTGCCCAGCACCGCCACGCACATCATACCGGCTGCCGCTCGCGCGCGCAACGGACGAGCGTGTGCGCAACACAGCCGGATCCAGCCGCATGCCATCGGCAGGCAGCAGTTCCAGTTGGTCGCGGCCCAGACCCAGCAGCTTCAGTCCCTTGCTCCACGAGTAGTGCGCGGTGATCGGTGCCAGCACCAGCGGCACGCGCAGTGCGGATGCGCGGCGAAAAAGCCGGCCAAACCGAGTTGCTCGATGCGTTCGATTCTCGACCCGTTGCCGCCAGCGTGCCCGCTCGGCCGGGGGTCTGCGCGGCCAACCAGTGCTGCCAAGACTCAAGCGGGCGATGGCCTTGGCTTGGCCAAGATTGAATGCGCTCCAGTCGTCCGTCGGCAGAGTCAGCTCGGATACCTCCGGCCGCGCGCAAGGCGACTGGAAACGCCTTGAGCGCCAGCGCCAGACGCAAAGCCTGATAGTTCGCCAGTGTGCCGCCGGAAGTGAGATGACCGAACGCACAGGCTGGTTGTGTCGGGTCGTGCGGATAGCCGAGCATGCGCGCCAGTTGCAAGCCGACCTGCACCTCCATGTCGACGGTGACCGGTGCGACATCCTCGCTGACGTTGTTGGGGTTGTAGGGCAGAGTCAGCATCTGCGCGGCCAGCCCCGGCAACAGCAGATCGGAGACCATGTGGCCGAGTAGCGCGGGCTGTGGAACGGTACCGACTTTTTCAGCGCGGCGGATAACGCATGCAATTCGCGCCGCATGCGCGCTTCGAACGCGAGATAGTCCGGATGGTGGGCGGCATCGGTGGGATGGCCGGCGGGTCCTCCGGATGGAAGTTGCGCCGCCAGTACACGTGATCGCGCAAGAACTCCACCAGCAGTTTTTCAAGCAGCGCGTCGTTCTCGCCGTACGGACCGAGAAAGCAGGCATCCAGCATATAGCGATCGTCGACGGCGGCTGGCGCTGGCGTGGGTACAGGCGCAGAAGTGTTCATTTACCAAGTGTCGCGCGTACGGCGGCGCGCCGCATTGATTCAGGTCATTTTGCGCTTGTGTACTGCGCGGATTCTTGATCGCCGTCAATGCCATTGCCAGCCCATTCGGCCGATCATGGCCCGCAGCCGCTTTGGCAACGCTGGCTTGGAGAACACATGGAATTTCATATCGCAATGCAAGGGCTGCGGCCGGATCTGGATGCTATCGCGGCTACGGTCGGCGCCATCGACCCGATGGCGGTAATCGATATCGATGCGATTGGGGCAACATTGCGGATTTCGACAATGATCGAATCCCCCGAGTTGATCGGGATGCTCGCGCAGGCCGGCTTTCCGATTGCACCGCGTCAGCTGACGCAGCTGCCCTCCATCTGCTGCGGTGGTTGCGGCGGATAGCGCGACGATCCGGGTTGCGCGTCAACCCGGCTTGCAGCGCACCGGCTTGCCGCCGCAATAAATGCCATGCAGGGTTTCGATGACCCGCTGCGCGGGGCCTGCGCTCAGCGCGTAGTAGATCGTCTGCGCCTCGCGCCGGGTCGTGACCAGATCGTCTTCGCGCAGGATGGCCAGATGCTGCGACAGCGCCGATTGACTCAAGTCCAGTTTGGCGTTGAGTTCGCTTACCGAGCGTTCTGCGTTGACCAGCAAACACAGGATCAGCAGACGTTTTTCGTTGGCCAAGGCCTTGAGCAGGCGCGCGGCAGCGTCAGCGTGCAAACGCATCGCTTCGGGATCGATCGCGTCCGCGACCATGCGTTTGCCTGAAGGTTGTGGCGCGCGCATCAGGCCAGTTCCGCGCGCACGAATCGTGTCGACATGCCGTTGCTCCGATAAAGTTCACGAACGAATAATATCAGTTGACGCTAATATAATCTACTGCTAATATTAGCGCTACTTGATATGCAATGTGCGGCGCGTGGAATGACGCAGGTCAAGTGCAGGCCGTGGTGAACGGGGCAGGGTAAGGCAGAAGTCGTATCCACAAACGGAGAGCGTCATGGCAAAGATCGTGGTGATGGGCGCAGGGATTGGCGGCATGAGTGCCGCATACGAAATCCGCCGCAGCATCGGTCCTGAACACGGAATCACGCTGGTGGGCGACGGACCGTTGTTCAATTTCACGCCGTCCAATCCATGGCTGGCGGTCGGCTGGCGCAAACCCGGCGATATACGCCTGGATGTCACCGGTCCGCTCAAATCACGCGACATACGTTTTGTACCGACAGCGGCTGGCAAAGTCGTACCGGAGGCCAATCGCATCGATCTGGGAGATGGCAACAGTCTCGACTACGATTATCTGGTGATCACCACGGGGCCGCGGTTGGCATTCGAACGCGTGCCGGGACCGGGCCGGAGGGCTTGTCCAGTCGGTCTGCACCGGGCCGCATGCCGAATATGCCTGGCAGGCCTACCAAGAGTTTCTGAAAAATCCCGGCCCGATCGTTGTGGGTGCCGTGCAGGGTGCCAGTTGCTTCGGCCCAGCTTACGAATTCGCGATGATACTCGACACCGATCTGCGCCGACGCAAAGTACGCGACCGGGTGCCGATGACCTTTGTCACCTCCGAGCCGTACATCGGCCATATGGGCTTGGGCGGAATCGGCGACTCCAAGGGTTTGCTTGAATCAGAACTGCGCCAACGCCATATCAAGTGGATCACCAACGCGCGCGTGACCTCGGTGGAGCCGGGCAAGGTCAACGTCGAAGAACTCGACGACAGGGGGCAGATGGTGAAAACCCACAAGTTGCCGTTCGCGTTCTCGATGTTGCTGCCTTCGTTCGCCGGCGTGGACGCCGTGCAGGGCATCGAGGGTCTGGTCAATCCGGGCGGCTTCGTGTTGATCGACGCACACCAGCGCAACCCGAATTACCCCAATATCTACTCGGCCGGCGTGTGCGTGGCCATTCCACCGGTCGAGGTCACGCCGGTACCGACTGGTGCGCCGAAGACCGGATTGATGATCGAATCCATGGTGACCGCGATTGCGGAAAACATCCGCGACGACCTCGCCGGCAAACCGGTGCGGGCTCGCGCGACCTGGAACGCGCTGTGTCTGGCCGACATGGGCGACAGCGGTTTTGCGTTCATCGCCTTGCCGCAAATCCCGCCGCGCAATGTGACCAAGTCGATGACCGGCAAGTGGGTGCACCTGGCCAAGGTGGCATACGAGAATACTTCCTGCGCAAGATGCGCAAGGGTCAGGCCGACCCGCTGTACGAAAAATACATCATGAAGGCGTTTGGAATTGAACGCCTAAAACCGGAGGTCAAGACAGATTGAAGTGTTTTCCGGCCAATGTATCGCAGCGAGGTGCATCAGATGAATTGGAAAAACACGACTGATCGCTACAACGCACTTTCCATCAGTGCGCACTGGGTTACCCTGGCGCTGCTGGTTGCCGTGTACGCGCTGATCGAACTGCGCGACATCGATCCCAAGGGCAGCGATCCGCGCGAAGTGATGAAGACCTGGCACTTCATGCTGGGCCTGACCGTGCTCGGCCTGGTGGCGGTGTGGCTGCTGCTGCGCTTGATGTTCAGCGAGCAACCCATCACGTCGACACCGCCGGTCTGGCAGATGATCTTGGCGAAAGCGATGTATCTGGCCCTGTACCTGTTTCTGATCGTGATGCCGGTGCTCGGCTGGCTCACGCTCAGCGCGAAGGGCAAGGTGATTCCGTTCTTCGGCCTGGAACTGCCGGCGCTGATCGGGCCCGACAAGGCGTTGGGTAGCTTGCTCGAAGACATTCACGAAACCATTGGCACGATCGGGTATTACCTGATCGGTGTGCACGCATTCGCTGCGTTGTTCCACCACTACATCCTGCGCGACAACACCCTGTTGCGCATGTTGCCGTTGCGTGCCCGGTCGACGTAGCGATGCTCGCGGCAAGGTCTGCCGCGCCGGTCTGCAACATGTCATCAACCAAGGAGAGCACAATGACTATCGAACGCACCGTACTCGCCTTTGCCGGCGCCATGATCCTGATCAGCCTGGGCCTGGCGCACTTCGTCTCGCCGCTGTGGCTTTGGCTGACCGCCTTCGTCGGATTGAATCTGTTCCAGTCGGCCTTTACCGGGTTTTGCCCGCTGGCGATGCTGTTGCGCAAATTCGGCCTCAAGCCCGGTTGCGCGTTTTCGTCATGAGTGACGCAACGAGGCCCGGCATGTACTACATCGTCGATACGAAAAAGACATTCGAACAGGCGGCCACCGATCTGAATGCCGCTGTCCGCCGCAACCAGTTTGGTGTACTGCACGTGCACGATCTCGGCACGACGTTGCGCGGCAAGGGTATCGAGTTCATGGACGAGTGCAAAGTGTTCGAGGTGTGCAGCCCGCGCCAGGCTGCGGATGTCATGACCACGGATCTGCGTTTGAACATGGCACTGCCGTGTCGCATTTCCGTCTACACCGAGCACGGCGCCACGCACATCGGCATGATCGAACCAAAACGCATGCTGGCGATGCTGTCCGACGATCCGGCCCTCGCTGCCATTGCTGGCGAGGTCGCGGATGCGACCAAGCGCATGATCGACGAGGCCAAATGATGCGGTCATTGCATAGAGCTTCGGTGTGGTGTCTGGTCGTGCTGCTGACCGCTTGCAACCGCACGCCGCCCCAGTCGCGACAGCCGTCCGTGCCACCGCTGGCTACGCTGGTGTTGCAACCGGAACAAGCACGCCGCGAGCAGGTGTGGGATGGCGTCGTCGAGGCCGTGGACGACACGACCATCGCCGCGCAGACCAATGCCCGCGTGCTGGAACTGCCGTACGATGTCGACGACCGCGTCGCCAAGGGCGAAGTGCTGGTGCGCTTCAGCGACGTCGAGCAGCAGTCGGGTCGTCGCAGCGCCGTCGCGGCCGTAGCGGCGGCGCAGGCGACTCTGGACGAAGCACAGGCGGCATGGAAGCGCATCGATGAGATTTATCGGCGCAAACTTGTCGCCACGTGCGGAGTTGGATCAAGCCGTCGCACGTCGCGACGCGGCGCGTGCTACGTTGGCCGCCGCGCAGGCTGGCTTGCGCGCTGCAGGACAGCAAACCGACTACACCGTAGTGCGCGCGCCGTTCGCCGGCGTCATCACGCGCCGATTCGTGCAGGTCGGCGAAGTCGGTGCAATCCGGGCCGCCAGCGCCGCAGCCATTGATCGCATTGCGCATCGCTGGAAAACCTGCGCGTCAACGTGCAGGTGCCGCAGAGCGCGATCGCAGCGATCCGCCAGCTTCCACTGCCGCCGAAGTCTGCTCGATGCAGAGCGGCGCCCGGCGTGCGCCGCAGACAAGGTCACAGTGTTTCCCGTATGCAGACCCGGTCGACGCACACTTTCAACGTGCGCCTTGAATCTTCCGGCAGGTACGCAGAATCTGTATCCGGGCATGACGGTCAAGGCGGCATTCGCGATCGGCGAGGCTCAGCGCTTGCTGTTGCCGACGAGTGCACTGGCGCAGCGCGGCGAACTCGACGGCGTCTATGTCATCGGCACGGGTAGCCAGATACGCCTGCGACAATTGCGCCTGGGCCATCGCTTCGGCGACAAGGTCGAAGTGCTGCCGGGCTTGACCGCCAGCGAGACGATCGCCACCGATCCCGCTGCCGCGGCGGCGTACCTGGCCAGGCTGCATGCCGCGGGGGATATCCCGATGAGTCCGTCGCGGCTTGGTTTCTCCGGCCGCATTGCGCGCGCGTTCCAGGACATCGCGCTGACGCCGATCCTCGCGCTGGCGGCGTTGCTGCTTGGCATTGCCGCGATGCTGATCACGCCGCGCGAGGAAGAGCCACAGATCGACGTGACCATGGCCAACGTGACCGTACCGTTTCCCGGCGCCGACGTGCACGACGTCGAGAATCTGGTCGCGCTTTCCACTGGAGCAGAAGCTTGCGGAAATCCAGGGCGTCAAGCATGTCTACTCGTCAGCCGGCCGGGCATGGCGGTGCTGACGGTGGAGTTTCAGGTCGGCGTGCCGCGACAGACCGCGATCGTGCGTCTGTACAACCAGGTGTTTCAGAATCAGGATTTCGTACCGCGCAGTCTCGGCGTCGGCGCGCCGCTGGTACGACCGATGGGTATCGACGACGTGCCGGTGATGGCGCTGACGCTGTGGAGCGACGATCCCGCGCAAGGCCCGAGCCAACTGGCCGAGGTGGCGCATACGCTGGAGACCGAGCTCAAGCGCATTCCCGGCACGCGCGACGTGTACACGATCGGTGCACCCGAGCGTGCCGTGGTGGTCGAACTGGATGCGACCAAGCTGGCCGGCGTACGGCATCGACGATCGGCGATCTGGCCACTGCGCTCAAGGCCGCCAATGTGGTGACGCAGGCGGGTGCGCGGGTAACGGACGATCAGCGATGTGCCGGTGACCGCGGGCACCTTTCTCGCCGATGCCGATGAAGTTGCGCAATCTGGTGATCGGGCTCAAGGACGGCCAGCCCGTGTTCTTGTCCGATGTGGCCACAGATCCGTCGCGGCGCCGACCTGCCGCGCCGCTATGTATGGTTCGGCACGCCGCCCGGCAAGGGCGGACCGGCGCACCGGCAGCGCGCCGGCAGTGACGATCGCCATCGCGAAAAAGCCCGGCACCAACGCGGCCGACATCACCGCCGCGATCGATGCGCGGTTACGCACGCTGCACGGCGTGATCATTCCTGCTGGCGTGCACATTGCAATGACACGCGACTACGGCCAGACCGCGACTGACAAGGCCGACAAGCTGATCCACAAGCTGACTGTTCGCCACGCTTGTCGGTGGTGCTGCTGGTACTGCTCGCGCTGGGCTGGCGCGAGGCGATCGTGGTCGGCACCGCGGTGATCATCACCCTGATGCTGACCTTGTTCGCGTCTTGGGCGATGGGCTTCACGATCAATCGCGTGTCGCTGTTCGCGCTGATCTTCTCGATCGGCATCCTTGTCGACGATGCGATCGTGGTGGTGGAAAACATCCATCGGCACATGGCGCTGCGGCGGCACGCAGCTTGCGCGAGGCGATTCCCGAGGCAGTCAGCGAAGTCGGCGGTCCGACCATTCTGGCTACTTTCACCGTGATCGCAGCGCTGCTGCCGATGGCGTTCGTGTCCGGTCTGATGGGGCCGTACATGCGGCCGATTCCGATCAATGCGTCGGCCGGCATGCTGCTGTCGCTTGCGGTGGCGCTGATCGTCACGCCGTGGCTGGCCCTCAAGTTGCTTGGCCACCAGCACATCGCGGCGGCCGAAGCAACTGCGCGAAGTCGCGCGCGGCAGCCGTTTGCTGCGCGCTGTTCCATCGCATCATGCTGCCGTTCCTTCGCGGTGCGCGCGCGCCGCGTCGGCGGCGCCTGCTGTTTGTCGCGATGGGGGTGCTGGTGCTGGCTGCAGCCGGACTGGTAGGGATCAAGGCAGTGATTCTGAAGATGCTGCCGTTCGACAACAAATCCGAATTCCAGATCGTCGTCGACATGCCCGAAGGCAGCACGCTGGAACGCACCAACCGGCTGCTCGGCGAACTCGCGCAAGCGCGTGGACGCAGGTCCCGGAAGTGAAGAACTGGCAGGGCTACGCCGGCACTGCGGCGCCGATCACGTTCAACGGCCTGGTGCGCCAGTACTACCTGCGCAACGGCCCGATCGTGGGCGACCTGCAGGTGAATCTGGTCGACAAGCGTCTGCGCGCGCGGCAGAGCCATGCGATCGCGCTGGCCGTGCGTCCTGCGCTGGCGAAGATCGGTGCGCGCTACGGCGCTTCGATCAAGGTGGTGGAAGTACCGCCCGGGCCGCCGGTGCTGGCGCCGATCGTGGCCGAGGTCTATGGGCCCGACTACGCCACTGTGCGCAAGGTCGCGCTGGCACTGGAACGCGATTTCAAGGCGAACCCCGACATCGTCGATGCCGACACCAGCGTGGAAGCCGATGCGCCGCGCGAGGTGGTGGTGGTGGATCGCGAACGCGCCGCGCACCTGGGACTGGATCAGGCGACGATCGCGCATGCACTGCGCGCGGCGTTGTCCGGCGACGACGCGACGTATCTGATGGATGGCCACTCGCGCTACGCGATGCCGGTTGCGTCTGCGCCTGTCCGCCGGCGATCAGGCCTCGCTCGCGCAGCTGCTGGCCTTGCGCGTGCGCGCGCAAGACGGCGCGCTGGTGCCGCTGTCCGAGGTGGTCCGCGTGCAACCGGCCAACTGGGAAAAGGCGATCTACCACAAGGATCTGCTGCCGTATGCCGACGGTCACGGGCGATGATGCCGGCGCTACGGACAGCCCGCTGTACGGCATGTTCGCGCTGGTCGGCAAGACTCGCATCACGACAAGCGTCGCCGGGCAGATCGTTGCACAGTATTTCATCGCCCAGCCCAGCGATACCACGCGCTCGTCGGTCAAATGGGATGGCGAGTGGCAGATCACCTACGAGACGTTCCGCGACATGGGCATCGCCTATTCGGTCGGCCTGTTGCTGATCTATCTGCTGGTGGTCGGCGCAGTTCCGCAGCTACGTGGTGCCGCTGATCATCATGGCGCCGATCCCGCTGACCGTGATCGGCGTGATGCCCGGGCATGCGCTGTTCGGCGCGCAGTTCACCGCGACATCGATGATCGGCATGATCGCGCTGGCCGGCATCATCGTGCGCAACTCGATCCTGCTGATCGACTTCATCAATCACGCGCTGGCCGCCGGGCTGACCGCTGCATGACGCGGTGATCGAGGCCGCGCGCGGTGCGCGCCAAGCCGATCGCGCTGACCGCGCTGGCGGCGATGATCGGCGGCTTCTTCATCCTCGACGATCCGATTTTCCAGGGCCTGGCCGTGTCGCTGATCTTCGGCATCCTGGTATCGACCGTGCTGACGCTGCATCGTGATTCCGCTGCTCTACTACGGCTGGTTGGCACGCCGGGAGAAAGCGCAGGCACCAGCGTGATCGGCATGACGTGAGTCGATGGAGGCGTCCGTCCGGCTTCTCGTCCGTTCTGACCGACAAACGGATTGCGGTGACTGTTAATCGCCCGGCTGGGCGGCAAGGCGGATGTCCTCACCTGCCGGATCATGGAGCTTGGCGCTATGCCGTGGATCGACGAGTAGTCACGCCAGACGAGGCGATCCGCGCGACGACGGTGGGCGCGCAGCGAGACCGCACCCGGTACGGACACGACCTTGATCCACGCCGCAAGCGGCAGTTGCTTGCCCCAGATCAAAGCCGCTGATCGTCGCAGATCATAAGATGTGCAATCTGTCGAATGGGAGCCGCCATGTCTGACACTGCCCCGCGCGCCCTCGCTGCACGCCTGCTGCCGCTGCTCGACCTCACCAGCCTCGGCGAGGACGACACACCGGGAAAAATCGAGGCGCTTATTGCGCGAGCGCGCAGTGGCGGACTGCCCGCCGCCGTGTGTGTCTATCCCGAGCACATAACGACGGCGCAGCGTGCGCGCGCCGGCCTTGCGGTAAAAATCGCCACGGTGGTGAACTTTCCCGACGGCGGCAGCGACGCCGGGCGCGCCGAGCGCGAAACCCGCCGCGCGATTGCCGCCGGTGCCGACGAAATCGATCTGGTCCTGCCGTGGGCGGCGCTCAGTCGCGGCGATATCGCCGCGGCGCGCGCCGTGGTGGATGCCGCACGCCACGCCTGCGGGCACGCGCATGCACTGAAGCTGATCCTGGAAACCGGGCAGCTCGCCACACCGGCGCGCATCCGCGCAGCCGCGGAACTCGGTATCGAGGCCGGTGTGGACTTTCTCAAGACCTCGACCGGCAAGGTTGTGGTCAATGCGACGCCCACGGCCGCGGCGGTCATGCTCGACGTGATTGCGGCGCATGGCGGGCGCTGTGGCTTCAAGGCCGCAGGCGGCATCCGCCGCAGCGCCGATGCGGTGGTCTATCTGCAACTGGCGCGCGAGCGTCTCGGCGATGACTGGATCACGCCAGCGCATTTTCGCATCGGCGCCAGCGCCCTGTACGACGAACTGGCCACATTGCTGGCCGCACCGGCATGAGCACGCCGCATATCGAAGCCGAACCCGGTGCATTCGCCGACACGGTCCTGTTACCCGGCGACCCCCTGCGCGCCCGCCACATCGCCTTGTCATTGCTCGAGGATGTGGTCGAAGTCAGTGCACGCCGCAATATGCTCGGCTATACCGGCAAGTATCGTGGCCGACGCGTGTCGGTGATGGGCAGCGGCATGGGAATTCCATCCTGCGCCATCTACGCCACCGAACTTGCGCGCGTGTACGGCGTACGCCGCATCCTGCGCATCGGTACTTGCGGAGGTCTCGGTGACGTCGAACTGGGGGATGCGTTGCTGGCGCAGTCGGCCAGCACGGATTCGCGCTTCAACCGCGTCGCCTTCGGCGCAAACGATCTCGCCGCTTGTGCCGACTTCGCCCTGCTGCGCTGCGCTGCGGACACCGCCAACCGTCTCGGCATTCCTGTGAAGGTGGCATCGGTGTTCAGTACCGACAGTTTCTACAGCGACATGCCCACGCTGCTGGAACTTCTGCACCGTCACCGCATCCGCGGCTTGGAGATGGAAGCGGCGGGGCTCTACGGTTTGGCCATGCGCGAAGGTGTGCAGGCGCTGGCAATGCTCACCGTCAGCGACCACCTCGAGCGTGGCGTGCACCTTGCCGCCGCCGAGCGCGAACAGGGCTTGGGCCGCATGGCTGAACTCGCGCTGGAAAGCGTGCTGGACATGCTCGTGTGAGGCATTCGGCAACCCGGTTCACGGTGCCGGCAGGACAAAACGCCAAGGCAGCAGATCGCTCGCGCTGAGTTCTACCCAGGTGCCATCTGGCTGGCGAAAGGTGACACCCGCCGCAGGGCCGAATTCGACGAGTGCCTGGCGGCAGGCGCCGCACGGCGATATCGGCATCGGCGTACCGTCTTCGCTGAAGGCAGCCACGGCGATCGCGACGAGACGAAAATCGGCACCTTCGGCCTGGACCGCCGCGGCGATGGCCGCGCGTTCAGCACAGCCGCCGATGGGCAATGCAGCATTTTCCACATTGCAGCCCGCGTACACGGCGCGCCGCAGATGTGTGCAGCGCCGCGCCTACGTGCAGGCGCGAGTAGGGCGCATAGGCCTGCTGCGCGGCCCGCACCGCGCGGGCGCGCAAGGAGGCGAAGTCGTGCATGGTGTTCACACTCGGAAACTGACCGGGCTCGATCATGCCACAGTGCATCGCCGCAGGCCGCGTCGATGCGCAGCAGCGTTCGCAGCGGGGTGCAAATTTTGCTATTTTCGTGAAATGATACATAGTAACAACGCCGGCATTGCCGGTTGTAGCGGAATCGACATGGCGATGCGGCAAGTCTCGACAAGGCGGGCAATCTGGTGCGCGGGCGTGATGGCGCTGGCGCTCGCCGGCTGCACGCTGGGACCGGATTTTCGCAAACCGGACGCGCCGGAAGTGAAGGCCTATGGCGAACAGCCGGTGCCGTTGCACACGGCCGCGGCAGCCGTGCCGGGCGGAGCCGCGCAACGCTTCGATGCCGACGCCGACATTCCCGGCGACTGGTGGACGTTGTTCGGTTCGCCGCCGCTGAATGCCCTGATCGAGCAGGCGCTGAAGAATAATCCCGATCTCGCCGCCGCACGCGCGGCGCTGACGGTGGCACGGGAAAATGCGTTGGCCCAGCGCGGGGCGTATTTCCCTGTGGTGAACGCGGATTTCTCCGCCAACCGGCAGAAACAGCCCGGATCGCTCGCGCCGGTGCCCAGCAACAACGCGTTCGAATACAGCCTGTTCACGCCGCAGTTGAGCGTGTCCTATGCGGCGGACGTGTTCGGCCTGAACCGGCGCACGGTCGAATCGCTCGAGGCGCAAGCGCAGGCCGCGCGTTTCCAGTTGGTCGCGGCGCATATCGCGTTGGCCGCCAACGTCGTGAATGCGGCGGTCGGCGAGGCCTCGCTGCGCGAGCAGGTGAGGGCCACCGAAGAACTCGTCGACATCGAAACGCAATCCGTGAAGATATTGCGTTATCAGTTCGACAAGGGCTATGCGAGCCGGCTCGATCTCGCCGCGCAGGAATCGCAACTTGCGCAGACGCAGGCCGGCCTGCCGCCGTTGCGCAAACAACTCGAACAGCAACGGCATCCGATCGCGGTGCTCGCCGGCGAATTTCCGGCGCAATCGCACGCTGCCGATTTCGATCTGGCGAGCCTGAAGCTGCCGCAGGATTTGCCGCTGAGTCTGCCTTCGCAACTTGTCGAGCAACGGCCCGATGTGCGTCAGGCGCAGGCGAACTGGCATGCGGCCAGTGCGCAGGTCGGTGTCGCCATCGCCAGCCGTCTGCCGCAGATCACCCTGAGCGCGAACGCCGGCAGCTCGGCGCTGCAGATCGCCGATGTGTTCAAGGCCGACACCGGTTTCTGGAGCGTGGGCCTGGATCTCGCCGCGCCGATCTTTCAGGGCGGAACGTTGTTGCACGCCGAGCGTGCGGCGAAGGCGCAGCTCGTGCAAGCTGCGGCGCAGTATCGCAGTACGGTGCTGACCGCATTCCAGAACGTCGCCGACACGTTGAGCGCGCTCGATGAAGATGCCAAGACGTTGCAAGCCGCCGCCGCCGCAGCGGATGCGGCCAAAACGACGCTCGACCTTGCACAGCGACAAGTACAGTCGGGCTACGCGAACGAACTGTCGCTGCTCAACGCGCAACAGGCATGGCAGCAGGCGCAAATCGCCCTGATCCAGGCACAAGCCGATCGCTATTCCGATACCTCGGCGTTGTACCTGGCGCTGGGCGGCGGCTGGTGGCACCGCAGGAATTTGTCCGGAAACGACCATGAAGACTGAAGCATTCCATTTGCCGGGCTGCGGTTGGTCCGCCTTGCTCGCCGCAGGTTTTTTGCTCGGCGGTCTGCTCGTCCGGAGCGGGCGTGAACCCGCCAGCTTCGGCAGCGCCCGGCGACGTGAAGCTGACGAAGGCGCAAATGCAACATGTTAACTTGTATACCGTGGCCGAAGCGCCATTCCACAAGTCGATCCGCACCAACGGCACGGTCGATTTCGACGAGGATCGCGCGACCGGTGTGCTTGCGCCGATTTCTGGTCCGGTCACGAAATTGCTGGTCGCGCCGGGCGACCACGTAAAGAAAGGTCAGGTGCTGGCGTACGTGGATTCGCCGGATTTCGCCGCCGCCGTCGGCGCGTTCCGCAAGGCCGAGGCGGCCGCGCGCAATGCGCGTCGCATCGCCGATGTGGACAAGGATCTGCTCGCGCACAAGGGCGTGTCCGAGCGCGAAGCGGCACAGGCGCAGTCCGACGCGATCGGGGCCGAATCCGACCGCGATGCGGCGCGTCAGGCGTTGGTGTCGCTCGGCGTGGACGAAAGATCCATCGCCGCGATCGGCGACGGAAAAAGCATCGCGTTTTCCGGCGGCGCCATTCGCGCTCCGCTTGCCGGCATTGTGGTGGAACGGTCGATCACGCCCGGACAACTGCTGCAGGCCGGCGCGACAGCGTGCTTCACCATCGCGGACGTATCCCGCGTGTGGGTGAACGCGCAGTTGTTCGGCGACGATGTCGGTCAGGTCGGCGTCGGCGACAGTGCCGAAATCGATGCCGGTGGCACGACGTTGAAAGGCACGGTGACGAATGTCGCCGCCGAGGTCGATCCGAACACGCGTGCGGTTGCGGCGCGCGTCAGCGTCGACAATCCGCATGGCGCGCTGAAGAAGCAGATGTACGTACCGGTAACGATTGTGGCGCGCAGCGAAAGCGAAGGGCTGCTGGTGCCGGTGTCGGCGATCCTGCGCGACGACGAGAACCTGCCCTTCGTGTACGTCGTGCAGACTGATGGCGGTTTCGCGCGCGCGCACGTGACGCCGGGCTACCGCGACGGCGACCGCGCCGTCATAAGCAACGGCCTGCAGGCAGGCGAAAAGATCGTGGCGCAGGGCGCCATTTTCCTGCGCTTCATCGAAACCCAGTGAACGAGCCGACGCTTCCGGATGGCGCGCAATTGCGCACGCCTTCGCTGATCAACCGCATCGTCGCGGCTGCGCTCGCACAAGGCTTTCTCGTCGTGCTGCTGACGGCGATTCTGGTCGGCGCGGGCTGGTGGTCGCTCGAACGCCTGCCGATGGATGCGTATCCGGATCTGTCGCCACCCATGGTCGAGGTCATAACGCAATGGCCGGGACACTCGGCCGAGGAAGTCGAGCGCCTGATCACGGTGCCTGCCGAATTGGCGATGAACGGCATTCCGAAACTCGGCACCAAGCGCTCGATCTCGCTATACGGCCTGTCCGATGTCACGCTCACCTTCGCCGGCGGCACCGACAACGACTTCGCGCGCCAGCAGGTGCTCAACCGCTTCAGCGACATCGACTTGCCGAACGGAGTGACGCCGTCGATCTCGCCGCAATCCTCGCCCTCGGGATTGATCTATCGCTACGTGTTGCAAAGCAGCGACCGCTCGCCGATGGAACTCAAGACCATCAACGACTGGATCGTCGCGCCGCAATACCGCTCGGTGCCTGGCGTCGCCGACGATTCCGGCTTCGGCGGTGGCACCATGCAATACCAGGTGCTGCTCGATCCGACCAAGGTTGCCGCGGCCGGATTGTCGGTCGCGCAGGTACAAGCCGCGCTTGCGGCCAACAACAGCAATGCCGGCGGCGGTTTCTACTCGCAGGGTGGCGAGTTCTACTATGTGCGCGGCCTCGGGCCGCATCGAAACACTCGATGACATCGGCAATACCGTGCTCGCGGTCAGCAACGGCACACCGGTATTGGTGAAAAACCTCGGCCGCGTGCGGATCGGCATCGCGCCGCGCCTTGGCGAATTCGGTTACATGGATCGAAACGACGCCGTGGAAGGCGTGATCCTGATGCGTACCGGCGAAAAAACTCAGAACGTGCTGCAGCGGATCGAAGCCAAGACGCGCGAAATCAACGCCTCGATCCTGCCGCCGGACGTGAAAGTGCATCCGTTCTACGACTTGAGCAATCTCATTCATGATAACCACGCAAGTCGTGCAAACGCAACCTGTTGCACGGCATGTTGTTGGTCTTCGTCGTGCTTATTTTTTTCCTTTACGATTTGCGCGCGGGATTGATCGTCGCGGTCACGATTCCGCTGTCGTTGTTGTTCGCGTTTTGCTGTCTCGACTTGCAAGGCGCCTCGGCGAATCTGCTGTCCATCGGCGCGGTCGATTTCGGCATCCTCGTGGATGGCGCAATCTTCATGGTGGAAAACATTTTCCGCCAGCTCGGCGCGCGCTGGCAAGCCGCTGGGCGCGAAGAACTGTCGAGGTCATCAAGGACGCTGCGGCCGAAGTCGATCGCCCGCTGGTCTATGCAGTTGCGGTGATCGTGGCGAGTTTTCTGCCGATCTACGTGCTCACCGGGCCATCCGGAACGCTGTTCAAGCCGATGGCCGACACCATGATCTTCGCTCTGGTCGGCTCCCTCATGGTGACGCTGACGCTGTTGCCGGTGCTGTGCGCGAGCCTCTTGCGCCACGGCGTGCGCGAGCGGCGCAACCGCATCTTCGAGGCGATGAAATCGGCCTATGCGCGCGGTCTGGATGCCTGTCTGGCGCGGCCGCGCGCCACCGCGCTCGCATCGGGCGCGTTTCTCGCGCTGTCACTGCTGCTGGTGCCGTCGATCGGCGCGGAATTCATGCCCAAGCTCGACGAGGGCGCTCTGTGGGTGCGCGCGACCATGCCGTACACGATCTCCTACGCAGAGGCCTCGAAAATATCGCCGCAGATCCGCTCGATCCTGCGCTCGTTTCCGGTGGTCACCACGGTCACCTCGGAACAGGGACGCCCCGACGACGGCACGGACTCGACCGGATTCTTCAACGACGAGTTTTTCGTCGGCCTGAAGCCATATTCGCAATGGAACGGAAAATACCGCGACAAGGCCCAGCTCGTTGCCGCCATCGACAAGCAACTGCAAGCGTTTCCCGGCATCCATTTCAATTACACCCAGCCCGCCGAAGACGCCGTGGACGAAGCCGAAACGGGCCTGAAGAGTGCGCTCGCGGTGAAAATTTTCGGCTCCGACCTGCATACCCTGCAGGACAAGGGCAAGGCGATCAAACAGGTGCTGGAACATGTGCGCGGCATCGGCGACGTGACCCTGGTCCACGAGCTCGGCCAGCCGAGCCTGAGCATCAAACTCGACCGCGCAAAGCTCGCACGCTACGGCCTCAACGTCGACGACGTCAACGGCCTGATCGAGGCCGCGATCGGCGGCAGCGTCGCGACGCAGGTCGTGCAGGGCGAAAAGCAATTCGATCTGGTGGTGCGCCTGGACAATCAGTACCGCGACGATGCGCAGGCCATCGGCAATATTCCGGTGGCGACCACGAGCGGTGCGCAAATTCCGCTCAAGGAGCTCGCGCAGATCGACATCGTCAATGGCGCCTCATTCATCTACCGTGAAAACAATTCGCGCTACATCGGCGTGCAATTTTCAGTGGCAGGACGCGATCTCGCCGGTGCGGTGGAAGACGCCATGGCGCAGGTTGCGCGCAGCGTGCACCTGCCGCCGGGCTATCGCCTCGATTGGGGCGGCGAATACAAGGAATACACCGCTTCGCGCGCGCAGATGAACGTGATCGTGCCGGTGACCTTGTTTGTGATCTTCCTGCTGCTGTTCGCTCTGTACGGCAACTTCAAGTTTCCTGTCATCACCGTACTCGGCGTGCTTTTGTCCGCGCCGGCCGGAGCGATCCTCGCGCAGTGGCTTACCGACACACCGTTCTCGGTGTCGTCCGGAATCGGCTACGTCGTGTTGTTCGGCGTTTCGGTGCTTACCGCGGTGGTCTACATATCCTATGTCAACGAACTGCGCCACAGCGGCATGGCGATGGACGCTGCGATACGCGAAGGCGCGATCCTGCGCCTGCGTCCGATCATGATGACAGCGTTGGTGGCGGCCCTGGGTCTGCTGCCCGCTGCGCTCGCTTCCGGCGTCGGCACGGATTCGCAACGTCCGTTCGCGCTCGTCATCGTCGCCGGCATGCTCACGCGCCTGCTCATCAGCATCTACCTGATGCCCGCGCTGTATGCGTTGGTGGCGAGGCCGGGTGACCGGTTGGAGGTGTGAGCGTGACTTTAGCCCTATAGATAACTCCTCCCACGGGAGTAAGCTCACCCGACTGTCTTGTTCGAGCGCAGCGGGAGGGCTTCATGCTCAAGTCTTGTATGACGTTGTTGGGCGCGGCGGGATTGCTCGTCGCCGTTTCGGCGCAGGCGATGACGGCCGATGAACTGATCGCGAAGAACGCCGCCGCGCGCGGCGGGCTGGACAAGATCCAGGCGATCAAGTCGCTCAAGCTCGAAGGCAAGATGCGCGTCATCGGCGGTTTCGGTTCGATCGACCTGACCTTCGTGCAGTACAAGCAGAAGCCGGATTCGGTGCGCACCGAAGCGACCGTGCAGGGCCTGACCCAGGTGCAATCCTGGGATGGCAAGGAGGCCTGGCAGATTTCGCCATTCCAGGGCCGGCGCGATCCAGAACGCATTTCCGCCGACGACGCGAAGTCCATCGCCGACGACGCTCCCATCGCCGGTTCCTTGATCGGTTACAAGGAGCGCGGCGACCAGGTCGATTACCTCGGCACCGAGGACGTCGACGGCACCAACGCCTACAAGCTCAAGGTCGCGTTCAAGAACGGCGACATCGAATTCGTCTACCTCGATCCGGATCACTACGTCGAAATCCGCACGGTCGGCCAACGCAAAGTGCGCGGCACTCTGACCGAGGACATCTCCGACTACGGCGATTACGAACTGGTGGACGGGGTGTACTTCCCGTTTTCCATCAGCACCAAGACGCGTGGCGATGGCGGCGAGACCATGCTGACGGTGGAAAAGGCGCAGGCCAATGTGTCTATGGACGCTGCACTGTTCGCTTTCCCGACCACGCCGAAGTCCGGCCAATAACGCGAGGAAACCGATCATGAAAAGCATCCATCGTCATCTCGCTGCCGCCGTCGCTTCCGTGTCCTTGTGCGCGGCGAGCGCCAGTGGCGCCGACAAAACCGACTGGTCGCGTTTCGATTCCGGCGCGATTTCCGGATTGAGCATGCGCAACATCGGCTCGGCCACGATGAGCGGGCGCATCGCTGCGCTCGCCGCAGTCGACGAAAAAGACGGCAAGACCACTCTCTACGTCGGCGCGGCATCGGGCGGCGTGTGGAAGTCGACCGACGGCGGCACCACATTCAAGCCGGTGTTCGACCGCGAGCCGGTGCAGTCGATCGGCGCGATCGCCATCGATCCGGCGCATCACGACACGATCTGGGTCGGCACGGGCGAGTCTTGGACACGCAACACGGTTTCCGTCGGCGATGGCATCTACAGGTCCACCGATGGCGGCGACACATGGAAGAACGTGGGGCTGCCGAATTCCGAGCGCATCGCGAAAATCCTGGTCGATCCCAAGGACGGCAACACCGTGTACGCCTGCGTGCCCGGAAAACTCTGGAGCGATTCGGCCGATCGCGGGCTTTACAAGACCAGCGACGGCGGCGCGAACTGGAACTTGATCCTCAAGGGCGGCAATCTGTCCACCGGTTGCGCCTCGATCAGCATGGATGCGGACAATCCGGGCGTGATCTTCGCCGGCATGTGGGATTTCCGGCGCAAGGGCTGGACCTTCCGCTCCGGCGGCGAATCGCCGACCGCGAAATCGGACAGCAGCCTGTACCGTTCGGCCGACGGCGGCAAGTCGTGGACCGAGATTACCTCCGCCGCGAACAAGGGCTTTCCGCAGAAACCCTTCGGCCGCATCGCAGTCACCGTGGCGCCGTCGAATTCGAATATCGTTTACGCCTTTGTCGAATCCACGGACTCTGCGTTGTTTCGTTCCGACGACGGCGGCAAGACCTGGGACAAGCGCGACAAGAGCCAGCTCATGGTCTGGCGTCCGTTCTACTTCGCCAGCCTGATCGTCGATCCGAACAACCCGGATCGCCTGTTCAAGCCCGACCTCAACCTGATCCAGAGCCTCGACGGCGGCAAGAGCTTCGCCAACGTCGGCAGCGGCACCCACGGCGATTCGCACGTGGTATGGATCGATCCGCGCGACACGCAGCATGTCTACGTCGGCGACGACGGCGGGCTGTGGCAGTCGTTCGACGGCGGCAACAAGTGGTGGAAGCAGAACAACCTGCCGGTATCGCAGTTCTATCACGTCAGCGTCGACGGCACCGATCCGTATCACGTCTACGGCGGCCTGCAGGACAACGCCTGCTGGGTTGGCGATTCGGCCTATCCCGGCGGTATCGGCAACGCGCAGTGGGAAAACATGTGCGGCGGCGACGGCTTCTTCATGTTCTCCGATCCGTCCGATGCGGATTACATCTACGCCGAAACCCAGGGTGGCGCGATCATCCGCGTCAACCGCCATACGCATCAGGCGCGCGACATCCAGCCGCGTGCCGGCTACAACGAAAAGCTGCGCTGGAACTGGAATACGCCGCTCGAGCTTTCGCCGAACGAGAAGGGCACTCTGTACATGGGCGCGCAGTTTTTGTTCCGCACGCGCGACCATGGCCAGAGCTGGGATCGCATTTCGCCGGACCTGACCACGAACGATCCACAGAAACAGAAGCAGGAGGAATCCGGCGGCGTCACCGTCGACAATTCCGCAGCTGAGGCCAATACCACGATCTACTCGATCAGCGAATCGCCGAAGCAGGCCGGCCTCATCTGGGTCGGCACCGACGACGGCAACCTGCAGGTCACGCGCGATGATGGCAAGAACTGGAACAACGTCGTCGGCCACATCAAGGGCCTGCCGAAAGGCGAATGGGTGTCGTGGGTGCAGGCCGGCAACTTCGACGCCGGCACGGCGTTCGCGGCCTTCGACCGCCACACCTTCGGCGACATGGCGCCGTACATTTACCAGACCACCGACTACGGCAATTCGTGGACGGCGCTGGTCACGCCCAAGGACACGAAGGGCCTGCTTGGCTACGTGCACGTGATCAAGCAGGACATCGTCAATCCGCGCCTGCTGTTCGCCGGCACCGAATTCGGTTTGTGGATATCCATCGACGGCGGCGGCCATTGGGCGCAGTTCAAGGGCGGCGATTTCCCGGCGGTTGCTGTGCGCGATCTCGCCATTCAGCCGCGCGACGATGCGCTGGTGCTGGCCACCCACGGCCGCGGCATCTGGATCGTCGACGACATCACGCCGCTGCGCAACCTGAGCGCGCAGGCGCTCAACGAGGAAGCCGGCTTCCTGCCGGTGCAGCCCGCGCAGCAGCGCATCAGCGCGTTCGGCGGCTGGTCCGAGGGCGACGCCAGCTTCACAGGGCCGAATCCCAAGGACGGCGCGCGCATCGCCTACTATCAGAAGTCGCGGCATCTGTTCGGCAAACTCAAGATCGACATCCTCGACTCGAAAGGCGACGTCGTCGATTCGATTCCGGCGAACGTGCGCCGCGGCATCAACCTCGTGTACTGGTCGATGCGCGTGAAACCGCCGCGCGTGCCGCCCGCCGCGCAAATCGCGTTCAATTCCACGCAGGGCGCACGCGTGCCGGCCGGTACCTACACAGTGCGTATGACCAAGGGCGATGCGACATACGAGACCAAGCTCGACGTGGGTCTGGATCGCCGCGCCAACTACACCTTGGCCGACAGCCAGGCGCAGTTCGCTGCGGCGCAGCGCGTGAGCGCTCTGTTCGGACGCATGAGCGATCTCGTGTACCAGCTCAATGCTGTGCGCGTGCAGGCCGACGCAAATGCGGCCAAGCTCGGCGAGAAGGACGCGTTGCGTCAGCAGCTCGCGCAGCTCAGCGACAAGGCGGATGAGATTCGCAAGAAGATCGTCGCGACCAAGCAGGGCGGTGCGATCACCGGCGAGGAGCGGCTGCGCGAGCACGCCGACACCTTGTACGGCGCGATCATGTCTTACGACGGCAAGCCGGCAGACTACCAGCTCGCCCGTATCGATACGTTGACGCGCGAGCTCGACGATGTCGCCAAACAGTTCGCCGACTTGCAGAAGAACGACCTGGCCAAGGTAAACGCGGCGCTTCAATCGGCCAAGCACGCGCCGATCATGGTTCCGCCCGGTGCGCCAGCGGACAAATCCGGCGGCAGCGCGGAAGCGGCCAAGGCGTACTTCAGCCGCTTCGAACGCGATTGAAAAATGTCACCCATTCCGGCCCGCGCTGGGCGAGCCGGAATGAAGCGGCTTCATGCTGCGTTGCGCAAACCCAGCCGCTGTTCGATGAAGTGGTCGAGGCTGACTTTGCCCGGCCCGGCGATGAACAGCCAGAAGAAAATCAGGATGTACAAGAATTCGTCGAGTTCTACGAAGTCGTCCAGCCCCGACACGTTCATGAACACCACGGTGGCGATCGCCACCACCATGTTGAAGGCCATTACCAGCGAAGTGAAGCGGGTGAACAGGCCGAGCATGAGCAGTGCGCCGCCGATGAATTCGGTTCCGGCGGACAGCGGGGCGCTGATCGCCGGCAACGGCACGCCCCAGTCGACGAAACGCGCGATGGCGCTGTCGAGGTTGTGCAGTTTGCCCCAGCCGGTTTCCAGCCAGAAATAGCCGAAGCCCAGGCGCAGGGCCAGCGGCCCGAGCCAGCGCACACGCGCGCAAATATCCAGCAGGATTTGTTGGTACCGCAACAGCGTAGCGAACATGGAGATCTCCGGAATAGGCGGGGAACAACAGGTATGCCGAGCACGATGCGTTGCAACCCGACGGGCAGACGTGACCTGTGCGGTGCAGAAAATCTTTCGCGCTGCAACATGCGTTTGCACGCCGCGTTAACGATCCAGGCGTAGTATGCGCCCCGGGGTGAAAGATGCGACCACACTCGCGGGTCTGTTAGGCGTCCGCGTCCCGACCGTCGCTGCGGTCGGTAATGCGAGACAATCACTCCATAACCAAACCCATCAAGAGGACTATCCATGAAAGCTTCCGCCATCAAGAGTCTGGCTCTCGCCACCGCCGTCGCCAGTCTGTTTGCCATCACCACCGCCAATGCGGCCAATGCCGCGGGCGATCAAGCCCAGGTCAAGTGCATGCATTCGTCCGCATGCAAGGGTCAGGGTGCATGCAAGTCCAAAGCGAATTCGTGCAAGGGTCAGAATTCCTGCAAAGGTCAGGGTTTCACGATGCAGAAAGACAAAGCCGCTTGCAAAGCCGCACAGGAAGCGGCGAAGGCGAAGTAATTGCTGTTTGGCGGCAGCAGCCGGTGGATGCCACCGGCTGCGGTTGCGTGTAACGCACATGATTGGCGTTTCCGATCCGCGCGTGCCGGCCTTGGGCTATGGGCTTGGGTTGCGCGCGGACCATTACGATATCCTCATCGAACGCAAGCCCGTCGTCGACTGGCTTGAGGTGTTGACCGAGAACTACCTGGTGCCTGGCGGCAAGCCGCTGCACTACCTGCATCGCATTCGCGAACGCTATCCGCTGGCTCATGCATGGCGTGTCCCTGTCGATCGGCAGTGCCGATCCGCTCGACCTGCGTTACCTGGGCCAGCTCAAACGCCTGGCGGCGGACGTGGAGCCGGCCTGGATTTCCGATCACCTGTGCTGGACCGGCGTGGACGGGAAGAATCTGCACGATTTGATGCCGCTGCCGTACACAGACGAGGCCGTAGCGCATGTGAGCGCGCGCATTCGTCAGGTGCAGGATTTTCTGGGTCGACGCATCCTGCTCGAAAATGTTTCCAGCTACGTCGCTTTCCATGCGTCAAGTTTGAGCGAGTGGGAATTCCTGGCCGCCGTGGCCGAGTGCGCCGATTGTCTGATCTTGCTCGACATCAACAATATCTACGTCAGTGCCTGCAATCATGATTTCGATCCGCAGGCCTATCTCGCCGGCATTCCGGCGCGGCGCGTGCAGCAGTTTCACCTGGCCGGGCACACGCAGCAGAACCGGCTGCTGATCGATACGCACGATCAGCCGGTACCCGATCCGGTGTGGGACCTGTACGCCGATGCGGTGCGTCGCTTCGGCCCGGTATCGACGATGATCGAACGCGACGACAACATTCCGCCGCTGGACGAGTTGCTCGCTGAACTCGACTGCGCACGCCGCATCGCCGCACCGATCCTCGCCGCCGCGGCATGAGCGCGCTGGAGCGTTTGCAGCGCGATTTCCAGCAGTGCGTGCTGAGCGGCGAGGGCGACTCGACCTTGCTCGATGCGATTGCCGGCAACGATGCCGCCGGTCCCGGCGAACGCGCCGGCATTTATCTGGATGCGTACTTGCTGCGCCTGACCGAGGTGCTGGAAAACGATTTCCACGGACTGCACTTCGCCGCCGGCGACGAAACGTTCTTCGAAATGTGCCGGGATTACATTCGCGCGATGCCGTCCACGCAGCGCAATGCGCGCTGGTATGGGCAGGGGCTGGCCGACTTTCTACGCACCGCGCTGCCGTGGTCGGAGACGCCCGCATTCGCCGATCTCGCCCGCCTGGACTGGGCTATCGGACTGGCTTTCGATTCGCCGGACGCAGCGTCCATCGGCGAGGCCGACATTGCCGCGGTACCTTTGGAGTCGTGGGGCGAGATGCGTCTGCGCCTGTCGCCCAGCGTGCAGCGTTTGCAGCTGGCGTGGAATGCGGGCGAGGTTCGCCTGGCGCGCGATCGACAGCGGCCGTGTCCGCGATTGCGCCGCCGCCGGTTGCCACGGGCCTGGATCGTCTCGCGCCAGAACCTCGAAGTGCATCATCGCCGCCTCGATGACGACGAGGCCGCGGCGCTGGAATCCGTGGCCGCGGGCCAGCCGTTCGAGCAGATGTGCGTAGCCCTGTGCCAGTGGCATCCGCAGGAAGAAGTCGCGCTGCGCGCCGCCGGCCTGCTCAAGGCCTGGATAGGCAACGGCTGGATCGCTCAGTTGCAAATCGATTCGGCGCCGATCTGAATCGCTTGCATTCCTGCGCGCTCCATCCAGCGTGTGCCGGTGTTTCAATTCCTGCGCTGCAAACCGCTAAAACCCATCGCCGTCGAAATCGTCGCGAAAGATGGTGTCGTTTTGGCAGACCAGTGACGACGTGCTCAGCAATGCCGTCAGCGTGAATCGAACGCGTGCGTAAATGCGAGATCGCGTCCATCTCACATGTCGGCAGCGCCTGTTCGACATCCTGCGCGATAACGCACGCGGCCGTCCCGGTGTCGCCATCGCCTGCTGCGGATCGATGTACTCGAAGGTTTCGCCATGCAGGTCAAGCAAGGTGTGCAGCGGATGATTGGCACGGTTTAGTGCCCCGCCTGTGCTTTGGCGAGCGCATTGCGCGCTTCGACCGTAAGCTGGTGGTCGCTGCCGAATGTATCAGTGCGCAACTTCAAAGCCTGCCGCAGCAGCAGAACGGCTTCGGCCGAATGCCCCGATTCGGCGGCGAGCATTGTCCCCAGCGCCAGGCGCGGGCCGCTCGAAAATGGATGCATGCCATCCGGTGGCACAATCAACGTGAACGAATGGAGCGACGCGCGCATTTGCGCCTGCGCCTCATTGTTGCGATGTGCGGAGGCGAGGGCGAGGCCGTAATAGTAGTGTGCACGCGCGGCCTGGCGCGAACGCTCGCCGTACACGCTCAGCGCATTGTCGCTGGCGCTCCGGCCCAGCTTCACCGCATTGTCGATATCGCCGCGCAGCCGCAGAACGTCGCTCAGGTGCGCCAGATCCATGGAGACATCGTTATCATGGCTGGCGGCCCGCGCCGCTAGAGCCTGGCGCAATTCCTCTTCAGCGAGCGGCAACCGGGCTTGGGTTGCGTGCACGAAACCCAGGTCGCTCACGGCTTCGGTCACGCCGGCAAACGTGGTGCCGTAGATTTTGCCGAACTCGTCGCGCGCTGTCGTGATGTTGCGCTCGGCTGCGTCCAGGTCGCCCGAATCGGCAAGCAACACGCCGAAGTTGAGCATGACTTCGTCCTGGAATTCGGCGCCCTGCAAGGGATGCGACTTCAGCGTTGCCAGAATTGCCTCGAAATCCCGCCGCGCATCGGTGTAAAGGCCTGCCTCGTGCTCGACCAGCGCCAGTCCTTCGGTTGCGTGCAGCGTACCCAGAGTTGCGGTGCCGAAGATACGCGCATGCGCATCGCGCGATTTGCGGAAATACCCGACTGCTTCCGCATAGCGGCCGTCGGCATACAGCGCTGTGGCTATACCGTCGGTGTCCATCAACACTGTCTGATCGTCTGGGCCGGCGATTTTCGTATCGAGCGACAATGCCGCGCGATAGCTTTGTGCCGCGGCCTCGTTTTCGTGCAGCAGCCAATGTGCGCTGCCCTCCAGATTCCATGCCTTGGCCAGCAAATGATCGTCCACGGGCGGCATCCGTGCGATCGCCAGCGCCTCGTCGGCCACGCGCGCCGCACGCGCACCGTTGCGCTCGGACTCGGCGATCCACCCTACCGTCTGCAACGCGCGTACAAGATCGGCAGCAGGTGCATTCGGCATTGCCCGTAGACGCTCCAATGCATCGTCGGCAAGCGTTCGAGCTTTCGGAAGCTGTTTGAGATGAAACAGCTCGGTCGCCAAGTCGCGTTCGCTGGCTGCGACCAGGTTTGGTGCGGCATCGAGCGATTTGAGCGCCGCGAACGCTTGCGCATGCAAAACCGCCGCGGGCTTGTACAAACCGAGCTGGAAGTAGATCGTGCCCAGGGTTGTCTGCAACTCGGATTTGAGCGCGATCTGGTCGGCGGGAATCCGGTCCAGTCGTTGTGCGCCGCGATCGACGAGTTCGCGCGCGGTGATCTCCTTGCCCTTGGCCACGTTCGGGTCGGCCTTGCGGAATAGACCGAGCAGGAAATCCTTCACTGCCGCCGTTGTCCGCCCCTGTTCGAGTGCAGCCTGCGCTTCGGCAGCGACGTATCGCGACTGCACCGTGATGACGATGAGACTTGCGATGACGACCGTGGTCAAGGCTGCCGCAAACGCGACGGCGACGCGGTTGCGGCGCACAAACTTCCCCAACTGATAGCGTGTGCTGCCACCGGGCAGCGCACGACCGTCCAGCCAGGCGCGCAAGTCGCTGTTCAGCGCGGTCACCGACAGGTAGCGGTTTTCCGGCGCCTTTTCCAGCGCGCGCTGGACGATTCGTTCGAGATCGCCATGCAAGCTGCGCCGCAGTACCGGCAATGTCGTGGCGCGAGCCATGGCCTGAATGTGGCTGTCGGGTGCAGCCCCGGGTCGTGTCAGAGCGCGGTGCAACGGCTCGGGATCCTCCTCGACGATCGCCTTGGGCCAACTCGTGCGGCCTTGTTCCGCGGCGGCATAGGGCAGCCTTCCACAAAGCAGCTCGTACAGCATGATTCCGAGACCGTATACATCGGTCGCTGTCGTGATCGGCTCACCGAGTACTTGTTCGGGTGCTGCGTACTCTCGCGTCATCGGCCGCGACGCGGTCGCTGTCAAGTGCGAGGATTCTCCTGGTTCCAGCAACTTGGCGATGCCGAAATCGAGCAGCTTGGGCTCGCCATCCGATGTCACCAGTACATTGGATGGTTTCAGGTCGCGATGCACAATCAGATTGCGGTGCGCGTACTGCACCGCGTCGCACACCTTGAGCAGCAACGCCACACGGCCGCGAACGTCGAACCGGTGTTCGTCGCACCAGCGGACGATCGGCTCGCCCGTGACCAGTTCCAGGGTGAAATATGGCGCGCCGTTGCTGTCCAGGCCCCCATCGTGCAGCTGGGCGATGTTGGGATGGGTCAGGCGCGCCAGGATCTCGCGCTCTTGCAGGAAACGTTCGCGCAATTCGCGTGTCGCAAATTCCGCGCGAATCGATTTCAGCGCGACCTGCTGTCTGAATTGCTGGTCGGAGCGCTCGGCAAGAAACACCCGGCCCATGCCGCCTTCGCCAAGCACGCTCAGCAGGCGATACGCGCCAACCTGGTCGCCACGATGCAGTTCGGCAGGAGTGTGGACGTCTTGCCCTTCCAGAAGTGAAGCAGCCAGGCGTGCGGCGCCTCGAACCAGAGAACTTGCACCGCCTTGCGCACGTGCCGCCAGCAGAGAGCGCACTTCCGCAAGTGCGACCTTATCGTCGGCGCTGGCTTGTTCCAGCCAGGCGGATTGCAGGTCAGCCGGTTGCTCCAGAGCCTGCGCAAACAGCTGCTTGATGCGTCTCCAGCGATTGTCGGTTTCGCTCATCGCGTCGCCGCACTCAGTTCGCGTTGCAGAAACGCCAGCGCCAGATCCCAGTCCCGCCGAACGGTGCGTTCGTGCCGGCTGGTTTCGCGCGCGATCTCGCGGAAATCGAGACCGGCAAACAAATGCCACTCGACCAGAAGCGCAAGCTTCGTATCGCGCGCTTCCAGGGCTTGCAGCGCGGTATCGAGTTCCAGGGTGCGCACACAATCGTCGACACTCAAACTGAGTGCGGAATCGAAATCGGTGATGTGCACTTCGCCACCGCGCTTCTGGCTGGCTCGACGACGTGCCTGGTCGACAAGAATCTGCCGCATGGCGCGGGCCGCGAGCGCGAAGAAGTGGCCTCTGTCGCGAAATGGTTTTACTTCGCGGACGCGCAAGTACGCTTCATGCACGAGCGCGGTCGGCGTCAGCGTCTCGCCGCGGCGGACACCGCGCAACGCGCCGCGCGCCAGACGCTTGAGTTCGGCATAGACCGTTGCATAGGCTACGCGGGCAGCATCCGCGTCGCCGGCCTGGGCGGCGTTCAGCAATCCGGTCAGCGATTCGGGCGATGATATCGTCGGCACGACTACCTTCCCCATCCGCGGAAAGCATAGCAGACGCGCACTACGGGGGTTCGGGTTTTGCAAACGATTTATCGTCACGAATTGCAGGGTACTGATCCCAAACCCTGCGCAATGGGCCAGATACGCGTACGCACTACGTCGTCTTGTGCCGGTACTCGCACAGATCGCGGATGATGCACTGCGGACAATCCGGCTTGCGCGCCTTGCACACGTAGCGGCCGTGCAGGATCAGCCAGTGATGCGCGTCGCGCTTGAATTCTTCCGGCACGACCTTTTCGAGTTTGTCCTCGACCGCGCGCACCGTCTTGCCCGGCGCGAGCCCGGTGCGATTGGCGACGCGGAAGATGTGCGTGTCCACCGCGATGGTCGGCTTCGCCGAACGCGGTGTTGAGCACCACGTTTGCGGTCTTGCGGCCTACGCCCGGCAGGGCTTCGAGCGCCTCGCGCGATGCGGGGCACGTCGCCGTCGTGGCGCTCGATCAGGATGCGGCAGGTGGCGATGACGTTCTTCGCCTTGGTGTTGAACAGGCCGATGTCTGGCATGTGCTTGCTTCAGTTTCTCCTCGCCGAGCGCGAGGATTTCTTGTGCCGTGCCGGCGACCGAATAACAGCTCGCCGCGTGGCCTTGTTCACGCCGACATCGGTGGCCTGCGCCGACAGCATCACCGCGATCAGCAACTGGAATGGCGTGGCGTATTCGAGTTCGGTCGTTGGTTTCGGATTCGCCTCGCGCAGACGGCGGAACAGCTCGGCGCGTCGCGCCGCGTTTCATGTTTCGGCACCACTGGATTTCTTCGCCCGGGCGCGGGCGATGGCCGCCAGAACGGCGCTGCAATGGCGCTCGAATCCACGGCCACGCTTGCGCGCGGCCAGCTCGCCTCCGCCGCGCGCTCGTCGTCCAGCCGGCTTCGCAAGCGCAGCCGATGTGCTGCATGCCGCTCGCGGTACGACGCTGGATCGGCCGCGGTGGCCGCGCATCGGCACCATCGCGATGCAATCGACCGGACAGGGCGGCAACGCACAACTCGCAGCCGGTGCATTCCTCGGCGAGCACGGTGTGCATGAATTTGGATGCGCCAACGATCGCATCGACCGGGCACGCCTGGATGCACTTGGTGCAGCCGATGCATTCGGCTTCGTCGATGCAGCGCGATTTCGCGCGGTTTCTCGACGCCGTTGACGGGATTGAGTGGCTTGACTGCACGATTGAGCAAGCCGGCCATGGCGGCAATGCCTGCCGTTCCGCCCGGTGGGCACTGGTTGATATCGGCCTCACCGCATGCGATGGCTTCGGCATAGTCGCGGCACGCCGGATAACCGCAGCGCGTGCATTGCGTCTGCGGCAGCAGGGCGTCGATGCATTCGGCGAGCAGCATCATGTTGGCGCTTCCGAAAAACCCAGATTGCGTTGCACGCGCTCGCGCTCGCCCGCGGGCAGGCGCGGGTCCGCAAGCAACTCGCGGCACAGGCGCGCAGATTCGGCACGGTCGCCGCACCAGTACGCGGCGATCGATAGCTCGTCGCGCGCGCGCCAGTCGTGCACCGCACGATCGATGAACAGCACGTCGTCGCCAATCGGCAGCGAGACGGCGATTTGCGCGAAATGGCGGGCGAGATTCCAGCGTTGGTTGAGACGAAAATAGCGCGCCAGCTCACACGGCGCTTCGGCGCGCGCTGGGCGACAATTGCAGGCGTCCAGATACGCAGCGACGACTTCGGCATACGGTGTTGCCACGCGTTCTTTCAGCACGGCCACCTGCAACCGGGAGAAGTATACTTCTTCTGCCCAGCCGCCCATCGCCGCGCGTCTCTCGTATTCGGCGATAGCGCCGGGCAGATCGCCGGCATCGCGCAGGCTTTGCGCCAGGTAAAACCGATATCGCGCGTTGTCCGGCTCATCGATCAATGCCTTGCGCAAGACCTCGGCGTCGCGCGTGAATTTTTCCTTTTGTGAAATGCGGCTGCGCGCACCGTCGTTGTGGATGCGGATGCGCAGGCCCGGCAGGAATTGCGCTTGTGCCAACTGCGCCGACACCAGCGCCTCGTGCAGCACGCCGCGCCATTCCCATCCGGCGTCGAGTTTTGGCAGACACACGCGGCGGTAGCGCAGTTCGTTATAGACAATCTCTAGCAGATACGCGGGTGCATCGAGGGCAGGCCAGGAAAAACCCGCATCCGCATCGAGCACATCGTCGGCGTCGATAATCAGCGCGTAATCGCCGTACTTCTTCGCCAGTTCCAGCGCCTGGTTGCGGTTGGCGGAGAAATCCACCCATGGTCGCTCGATCAACTCGCCGGGCAGGTCGGCCATGAATCGGCGCACGATTGCCTGCGTGCCATCCGTCGAACCCGTGTCGGCAATCGCCCACGAGTGGATGTACGGCTTGACCGAGCGCAGACAACGCTCGATGACGGGCGCCTCGTTCTTGACGATCATGGAAAGGCAGATGCGCATGGGCGCGGTTCATTTCACCGGCATGCCCGCTCTCGCGCCGTCGTCCGCGTCGAGCAGAAACAAGTCCGCATCGCCGGAGCCCGCGCAGAGTATCATTCCTTCGGAAACGCCGAAGCGCATCTTGCGCGGCGCCAGGTTGGCAATAAACACCACGTTGCGGCCGATGAGTTTTTCCGGTTCGGGATATGCAACCTTAATGCCGGAAAAAATCTGGCGCTGGCCGAGCTCGCCGGCATCGAGAACGAAGCGCAGCAGCTTGTCCGAGCCCTCCACAAATCCACATTGCAGCACCTTGCCGATGCGCAGGTCGAGCTTGGCGAAGTCGTCGATGGAGATGGTGGCCGGCGGCGATTCGGTCGATGCTGCGAACTTCGGTGTGGTCGCTGCTGCTTTCACAGGCGCAACGGGCGATGCAGGTTTGTCGGCATCGAGCGATTCTTTCGAGGATTCGATCATGGCTTCGATCTGTTTGGGGTCGATGCGGGTGACTATTGGTTCGAAGGTGGCGATCTTGTGGTCATACATAGGCTCGATTACATCGCTGAAGCGCTCCATTGGGAGCCCAAGAAACTTCTCAGCAAGTGACGCCGCAGCAGGAACCAGAGGCTTCAGCATTGCGGAAAGCAAACGAAATGCGCTTATAGCAAACGTGCAAACACCATGAAGTTCGGCTCTCTTGGAATTGTCCTTCGCAAGAGCCCACGGCGCCCGCTCTGCGATATACGCATTTACGAAATCTGCGGCGAGAACAAATTCCTTCGCGACTTCCGCAAAATGTCCCTCGTTATACAAACTCTCAACCTGGAGGTATCGATGCAATATGTGGCGATAGATATCGTCTTCTTTTCGGTTGAAGCAGCCTTGTTTGGCAAGTCTGCCGTCGAAAAACGTATGTACAAATCCCGCCGTCCGACTAGCAATATTCACCCACTTCCCAACGAGATGCGAATTCACCCGCTCCTCAAACGCCTTCAAATCCAGATCAATATCCGTCGGCACCGAGGTCAGCATTGTCGCAAAGTAATAACGCAGGTATTCCGGATTCAATCCGGCATCCAGATATGTGCGCGCCTGGATAAAGGTGCCGCGCGACTTGGACATCTTTTCGCCGTTGACGGTGAGATAACCGTTCACGTGCAGCGCAGTCGGCTCGCGAAAGCCGGCGCCTTTCAGCATCGCCGGCCAAAACAGGCCATGGAAGTTGACGATGTCCTTGCCGAGAAAGTGGTGCATCTCGCCTTCGAGAAATTCCGGGTCGTCCACGCGCATGAACTTGTGGAAATACGCAGGGGAGAGTCCTTTCTCGCGGCCCTTTTCGCTGCAGCAATATTTCTGGAAGCTGGCCAGATAGCCGATCGGTGCGTCGAGCCAGACGTAGAAGAATTTCTTGCCCTGCGTGTCGGGAATCTCGAAGCCGAAATACGGCGCGTCGCGTGAAATATCCCAATCGCGCACGCCGCCTGCCGAATCCAGCCACTCTTTCAGTTTTGCCTTCACTGAGGAATGCGCCACGTCTCCCGCCAGCCATTCGCGCAGAAAATCCGCAAATTTCCCAGACCTCGAAAAAGAAATGCTCCGAATCGCGCATCTCGGTTTTTGCACCGGACACCACCGAGCGCGGATTTTTCAGGTCCGTCGGTGCGTAGGTCGAACCGCAGTTCTCGCAGTTGTCGCCGTACTGGTCAGGCGCGCCGCAGACCGGGCACTCGCCCTTGATGTAGCGGTCGGGCAGGAACATTGCCTTGACCGGATCGTAGAATTGGCTGACGTTGCGTCGCGCGATCTTGCCGGTCTCGCGCAGTCGAAGGTACACGTATTCGGCCAGCTCGCGGTTTTCCGGCGAATGCGTTGTGTAGTAGTAATCGTGATGCGACGCCAAAGTCGCGGAAATCCGCCTCATGGCTGATCTGCATGCCCTTGATGAATTCTTCTGGCGACATGCCGGCTTTTTCCGCGGCGAGCATGATCGGAGTGCCGTGTACGTCGTCGGCAGCGACGAAATGCACGGTGTCGCCGGCCATGCGCCGCGCGCGCACCCAGATGTCGGACTGGATATAGCCGAGCAAATGGCCGATGTGCAGCGGGCCGTTCGCGTAGGGCAGGGCGTGGGTGACGAGAATTTCGCGCGAGGTCATGCGCCGATTATCGCATGGCGCGGCGGCGCGCCAGCGCATAAAGAATCAGGCCGGCGGCGATGAAAGCGAGCGTGCCACCGATCACCTTGAGGAAAAAGGCCGTCGAATCGGCGGTGTCCGAAGGCGCCACCAGGGCCAGTACGATGGCGCCGATCGTGGTGACAAAGCCGACGCTGTTGGCAGTGAGGCTGCCCCAGCGGCCGCCGGGCACGGCGATCGCTTCCGGCGTCTGCGCGATGCGCCGGCGCAGTTTGATCGCGGCCGCGAACAGGTACAGGTAAACGATGAATGTGAGGATCGCGGTCGAGTCCACCATGACCAGATAGGCCGTGTGCACCGAAGCGCCCTGGGTCGCTGCGAGAATCAGCAGCGCTGCGAGTCCGGCTTGCACCAACAGCGCAATGTACGGCGTGTTCCAGCGCGGATGTACGCGAGTGAGCACCTCCGGCAACAGGCGATCCATGCCGCCGACGAACAACAGGCGCGCCGAACCGATCAGCCAGGCGCCGAGTCCGCCGATGCCGGCGAGCGTCATCAACAGCGCCACCGGCGGACCCAGCCAGGGCATGCCGTGTGCGGCGCCCGCCTGGGCGATGGCCTGATTGATGCCGGCGATGATGGAGATTTTCTCCGACGGCAACGCCCACATCAGGGCTAGCGTGTTGAGTATGTAGATGGCCGCTATGACCAGACCGGAAATCAGCAGCGCGCGCGGAATCGTGCGCCGCGGTGTGCGGATTTCACCGGCCAGAATCGGCGCCAGTTCCAGACCGGCGAAGGCGAAGCACATCTGCGAGAAAAAGATGATCGTGTCCATGCTGGTGAACGTCGGCACCAGCGACGCCGCCGGCATCGGCGTGGCCGAGCCATCCGCGAGCATTGCGATCAGACCAACGCCAACCACCACGAGCGAGGGCAGCCATTGCGCGAGCCCACCCAGATTCTGCAACCAGCGGCCGGTGCCGGTGCCAACGAGATTGCAGCCGAGCCCGATGGCGAGCAGCAACAGCGACGCACCCGTGGCGTAGGCATGCGAGTTTTCAAGCGCGGCGAAATGTCCGTTGAAGATATACAGGGCGAATACCGACGTGCTGATCGCGAGCGTCGGGAAATAGAGGATGTTCGCCGACCAGTACAGCCAGCCAACCAGGAACCCGTGGCGCTCGCCGAAGGCCTCGTTGACCCACACGTACAGCCCGCCGTCCTTGGGCAGCGCCGACGACAAAGTCATCACGCTCAGCCCGTGGGGGATGAAAAACGCGAGCGCCGCGAGCAACCACAAGGTCAGCGATGAGGGGCCGGAGTGCCCGGCAAGCGCCACCCAGCGCAGCCCGACGATGGCCACGGTGTTGAACAGCACCAGATCCAGTGTGCGCAGCGTTTTTTGCGTAGCCAACGGCGTTTCCCTGCGGCGAGCGGCGTGCGCAGACTAGCATGCGCGTGGCGCTCAGTGCGCCGTTGCAGCTGTCATCCGTTCCCAAATCTGGCTGCGCCCGAGCAGCGGGATGCCGATGTAGCCGTGCACGTCCAGATGTGCACCGCCGTCGCGCAAATGCAGTCTGGCGCGATAGACGCTGCCATCCTCCGGATCGAGAATCTCGCCGCCGGTCCAGGTGTCGCCGTCGCGGTGGAAATTCCACAGTATCGTCATGCCGACAACGCGCTGATTGCGGCGTGCGTCGGGGCAGTGCGTGCAACGCGGATCGGGATCGTCGCCCGGCGCCGGAAACAGCTTCAGGATGCGGCCGGAAAGCACACCGTGGGCCATTTCCACTTGCACCAGCGCCTTCGGCGCGTGGGTGTCATCGTCGAAGGTTCTCCATATGCCGACTGGCGAAGAATTCGGCGCCTGCGCGCAGGCGCTAGCGGCAATTCCGAGCAGGACAAAGGCGGCAAATCGCATGGCACCATCTTACGGGATCGCGCGCTGGGGCCGCGTGCTCGGTTACAATATCGCTTTCCGCATTCGCATTTCCCGTCATGCCGCAACCCACGAAAGAGCAGGTCGAGCGCCTGCTTGCCACGATCGTCGACCCGCACACGGGACTCGATCTCGTCGCCGGCGGCGCAGTCAAAGGCATCGGCATCGATGGCGACAAGGTTGCGGTCGAAATCGCGCTCGGCTATCCGGCGGCAGGCTGGCACGACGCGCTTGCCGAACAGGTGCGCACCGTGCTGAACGCCGATCCGGCGATTGGCAATGCGGTGGTCGATGTGACCTCGCGGCTGCACGCGCACAAAGTGCAGAAAGACCTCACGCCCATGCCGAACGTGAAGAACATCATCGCCGTCGCCTCGGGCAAGGGCGGTGTGGGCAAATCCACGACGGCGGTGAATCTGGCGCTCGCGCTGGCGGCCGAGGGCGCAAACGTGGGCATGCTGGATGCGGACATCTACGGCCCGAGCATGCCGCGCATGCTTGGCGTCTCCGGCAAGCCGGACAGCAAGGACGGCAAGCACATCGAGCCCATGCTCGCGCACGGCGTACAGGCGATGTCCATCGGTTTCCTGATCGACGAAGAAACGCCGATGGTCTGGCGCGGTCCGATGGTCACGCAGGCGCTGACGCAGTTGCTGAACGAGACGAACTGGGTGGACCTGGATTACCTCGTCATCGACATGCCGCCCGGCACCGGCGACATCCAGCTCACGTTGTGCCAGCGCGTGCCGGTATCCGGCGCGGTGATCGTCACCACGCCGCAGGACATCGCGCTGCTGGATGCGCACAAAGGCCTCAAGATGTTCGAGAAGGTCGATGTACCGGTCCTCGGCATCGTCGAGAACATGGCGCTGCACACCTGTTCGCAATGCGGCCACAGCGAACATATCTTCGGCGAAGGCGGCGGCGAACGCATGGCGCAGCAGTATGGAGTGCCACTGCTCGGTTCGCTGCCGCTGGACATCCATATCCGCGAACAGACCGATGGCGGCAAGCCGACCGTGGCTGCCGATCCGGGTGGCAATGTCGCGGCGCTGTACCGGGAGATCGCGCGCAAGACTGCGGCGCAGCTGTCGTTGCGTGCGCGCAGCAAATCCATCCAGTTTCCCAAGATCGTCATCCAGAATACGTGAGAGCGAAGATGGAGATTCAGAAATATCCGTCATTCCGGCATTCCCTGCCGGGATGAGAAGGTTTGCATAGTCTTCAATTTCCATTTTCCCTTCCCATAAGCGCAGCGAACCCATGAGCATCAAATCCGACAACTGGATCCGCCGCATGGCCGAGCAGCACGGCATGATCGAGCCGTTCGAGCCCGGTCAGGTGCGCGTCAACGGCACGGCGGCAAGATGATCTCCTACGGCACGTCCAGTTATGGCTACGACGTGCGCTGCGCGGACGAGTTCAAGGTCTTCACCAACATCAACTCCACCATCGTCGATCCCAAGAAATTTGACGCACGCAGTTTCGTCGATGTGTGCGCGACAGGAATGCATCATCCCGCCCAATTCGTTTGCGCTGGCGCGCACGGTGGAGTACTTCCGCATCCCGCGCAGCGTGCTGACGGTGTGCCTGGGCAAGTCCACCTATGCGCGCTGCGGCATCATCGTCAACGTCACGCCGCTGGAACCGGAATGGGAAGGCCATGTGACCCTGGAATTCTCCAACACCACGCCGCTGCCCGCGAGGATCTACGCCAACGAAGGCGTGGCGCAGATGCTGTTCTTCGAATCCGACGAGGTATGCGAGACCAGTTACAAGGACCGCGGCGGAAAGTATCAGGGGCAACAGGGCGTGACCTTGCCGAAAGCGTGATTGCGATTCGGGAATCGACATTGCAGGAGTATACGATGCGTAAAAGTTTCTTTTTCCACACGACGCGAGCGCTCGCGATCGCGCTTTTGATCGGCCTGCTCGCCGCGTGCGGCGGCCGCGATGCGATCAACAAGGGCACCTCCGACATCCCGCTGGCGAATGCGCCGAAGACCTTTGACCTGACCGTGGCTGCGGACAAAGACGGCCAGTTCGAGTACGAGGGCGCAACGCTTACGCGCGAAGATCTGGCCGGGCACGTCCGCTATCTGGCCGAAATCGGCAAGCCGATGCACACTCTGTTACTGACGCCCGGCGAGAAGCAAAAGATCACCAATACGCACGTTGCCGCGCTGGCCAGTATCTGCCGCGATCTCAAGATCACCGGCTATGTGCGCGATAACGACGGCCATCTGAAAGTCATCCAGATCGTCGAGTGAAGCCACAAAAAACCGATTCCATAGGAAGAAGTACCATGCGCAAATCCATGCTCGTGGCGGCCGCGCTGCTGTGCTCCGCCTCCGCATTTGCCGCGGAGAGCGTCGACAACGGTCATCTGCTGGTCAAGCCCTCGAAGAACAACACATTCCAGACCGGCGAGTTCATCATGGGCAAGGCCGAGTTGTTCGGTTATATCGGCGATCTGAAAGACAGCAAGAAGATCACCGGCGTCGTGCTGCGTGATGCCGATCGTGCCAGCCCCGAGCAGAAGCACCTGCTGTGCGAGACCGCCAAGGCGCAGCACATCGATGCGCTGGTTGATGCCGACGGCAAGCTGCAGCCGCTCATCGATCCGCTGGCGCCAGCGGAAGGCGCGGCAGCGCCTGCACCCGCGCACTAGTCGCGCTTCAATTCAGGCTGCCGGCCGCGTAATGCGCGTCGGCGGTCGTGGTCAGCGCGACTTCCAGGCTCAGCTGCACCGCTTCGATCATCGTCTCCAGCGCCATGTACGGCGCGCCGGCTTGCCGCGCCGCCTGTTCGGGCAGGTACGGCACATGCACGAAACCACCGCGTGCGCGCCGCCGCCGCAGCGCGTGCATCAACGCAAAGAAAACCTGATTACATACGAAGGTACCCGCTGTCTGCGAGAGCGCGGCAAGATTGTCCGCGTCGCGCAGCCGCGCCAACATGGCCTTGACGGGTAATGTGGAAAAATACGCATTTGGCGCATTTGCCACAATGCGTACATCGACCGGTTGCGTCCCGGCGTTATCGGTGATGCGCGCGTCGATCAGGTTGATGGCAACGCGTTCCAGCGATATGCCCGCGCGCCCGCCGGCTTGGCCCAGCGCCAGCACCAATGCGGGGCGATGTCGGCGCAACAACGCTTCCAGTGCCGTCAGTGAGGTGCCGAATTCGGTCGGAAGGATCGCGCCGACGATGCGATGACCGGCTATCGTCTGTCCATCCAGCGCCTGCGCGATCTGCTGCGAAGGATTGACCGGCTCGCCGCCGAACGCATCGAAGCCGGTGACCAGCGCGATGGGCGTGCGGCGGCTCATTGGAAAACACAGAACCAGATAAGGACAAGATTGATCGCCAGCAGCCACAGCGCCGTCGGCCATTGCACGCGAATCACGCCATTCGGATCGCGCAGTTCGAGCAAGGCTGCCGGCACGATGTTGAAGTTGGCCGCCATCGGCGTGAGCAGGGTGCCGCAGTAGCCGGTGAGCATGCCCAACGCGCCGAGCGCGGCCGCCTGCGCATGATGCTGGCCGATCAGCAACGGCAAGCCGACGCCGGCCATCATCACCGGAAACGCAGCGAAGGCGTTGCCCATGATCGCGGTAAACGCGACCATGCCGGCGGCGAACGCGAGCACGCAGGCCAGGCGCGACTGCACCGGAATCGCCGCGGCGGTGAGGTGCGCGATCGCCTCGCCCACGCCGGTGACCGCGAATACCGCGCCAAGCATCGCCAGCAGCATCGGCAGCAGTGCCGCCCACGACAGTGCGTCGAGCAGGCGTCCGGTCTCATTGATGGCGTCGCTTGCGTGCGCGCGCGTGAGCGCGAGCGCAGCGACGGCAGCGAGCACGCAGGCCAGCGCCAGCGCAATCAGGGTGGCTTGCGCGCGTCCGAGATCGGCGATACCGCCGACATGCACGAACGGTTGCAGCAAGGTGAATACCAAGGTGCCGAATGGAATGATCAGCGCTGGCATGAACAGCCCGTGTCCCAGACGCGCGGCGCTGGCACTGCGGCGTTCGGATTCGTGAGCCGATTCCGGCACGTGCGCACGATGCAATTTTCCGGAACCGGCAATCAGGCCAAGCGCGATCACGCCCGCGCCCGCGAGCTGTTCGGGCAGGGCGTTACCGTGCGTGGCGACCGATTTCATCGCGTCGCCGAGCAGGAAGATCGCTGCGAGGATTCCCCAGAATGCGGCGTGCGCCCAGCGCCGCGCCCGCAACTCGCGCAGCGCGCAGGCGGCGAGCACGAACCCGCAGAGCCAGTAGACGTATTCGACGCGGAGCGTCACGGGGAATCCGGTTCGCGCTGCCGTTTTGCACGCAAGCGCCGCTGCAATCGGATCGCGCGCAGGCTTTGCACGACAAACGCCGCGATCGCCGTCGGTAGCGCCCAGATCGCAATATGGCGCGGATCGAGCACGATGCCGTTCTGCGCGTAGAAACCCTGGATCAACAGCACCGCGCCGAAGGCAATGAAGATGTCCTCGCCGAAAAACAGGCCGACGTTGTCGGTGGCCGCGGCGAACGCGCGGATGCGCTCGCGTTCGGCGAGGTCGATGTCCGGATCGATCTTTTCCGCCGCCGCCTCGGCCATCGGTGCGAGCAGCGGACGCACCGTCTGCGCGTGGCCGGCGATGCCGGTGAGTCCGAACATCGACAGCACCTGGCGCACAGCGAGATAGCCGATCAGCAGACGCGCGAAGGTGAAACGCTGCATGCGTGCGATCCAATTCGCCGCGTGCTCGCGCAAGCCCGCGTGTTCGAGCAGGCCGATCGTCGGCAAGGTGAGCAGCAGCACCAGCAGATTGCGGCTGTCGATGAACTTGGCGCCGAGCAGGGTCAGCAGATCGGCAATCGACAGGCCCGACAGCAGTGCGGAGACGATGGCGGCAACCACGACCACCAATGCCGGATTCAGGCGCAGCGCGAATCCCGCGACGACCACGGCGACGCCGAGCAAGGGCCAGTAGTTCACGATTTGCGCCATCGAACGTCTTCCCTCACCCGCCTTCGGCACCCTCTCCCCCAAGCTGGGCATGGGGGAGAGGGGAGTGGGTTGTCACGGCGTCGCCAAGCAACGGCCAGTAGTTCATGCGATCAGTATCGCATAGACTTGGAACCGACCATTCGCGAATGAGAGGGCACGTCAGGTTCGTGCCGACAGTCCGTATGGGATGCCGTTCGCGCTGAGCGTAGCTTGCGTAAGCAAGCGAAGTCGAAGCGCACCGCGGCGAGACCCTTCGACTTCGGCACTGCGTGCCTACGCTCAGGGCGAACGGAGGGAAACGCCGGCAGAGCCACGGCACTTGGCAGGAGATACCATGTCGAAGCTGAAAGTGCGGAGTTTCGCGATTTCCCTCGACGGCTTCGGTGCCGGGCCGAACCAGAGTCTCGACAATCCGCTGGGTATGCGCGGGCCGGAATTGATGGAGTGGTTCTTCCACTCGCAATTCTGGAACCGTATGCACGGCAAGGACGGCGGCGAAACCGGCATCGACAATTCCATCGCCGAGCAGGGCTTCGACAACCTCGGCGCGTGGATACTCGGGCGCAACATGTTCGGCCCGGTGCGCGGGCCGTGGCCGGACGAAAGCTGGAAAGGCTGGTGGGGCGACGAGCCGCCGTACCACATGCCCGTGTTCGTGCTGACCCATCACGCGCGCGCGCCGCTGACGATGAAAGGCGGCACGACATTCTATTTCGTCACCGACGGCATCGAGTCCGCGCTCGCGCAGGCGCGCGCGGCCGCGAACGGCCGCGACGTGCGCCTCGGCGGCGGCGTGGCGACGGTGCGCGAATACCTGCGCGCACGCCTGATCGACGAACTGCACCTGGCCGTGCGCCCCGTGCTGCTCGGCAGCGGCGAGCCGTTGTTCCACGGCATCGATTGGCATGCGCTCGGCTACGAATGCACGAAAAGCATTGCCGGCGAACGCGCGACGCATGTGTTTTTGCAGAGACGTAAGTGATTCGTCTGCGGTGCGGGGTTGTGGCTGATTGCGCTACGATGCGTATTTGAAGGCTATTTAGAAGTTAGCCTGCATCTTGCGGCCCTCATATGACATGCCATCCACCATAATATTTTTGAATACCATAGAATCTAACCAGCTTTGTTGAAGGAGTACTCGAACATGTCCAAATCGCATGGACTGAGACTGGCTCTTACACTGTGGCTGCTCAGCGCGCCCTGCCTGTTGCTGGCTGCGCAGGCTTTGCATTGGGACGTTAAAGGGGCGGTGCTCGGGTCGACGTTCGATGAATTGCGGAATCAAGTGCAAGTCGCATTATATTGCTATGACGTGACGAGCGGAGCTGATTTCAAAATCGGAATCGACGAGGAGTGCCATGAGACAAATTTCAAGGTCTACACATTCGCAGGTCAGGAAACTCATATTTTCTACGGACTGCACCAAGGTATTCTATGGAAAATTAAGCTATCTAATATCCGTCCCAACGCTTTTGACTCCGTTGTTGCGACGATGGAATCCAAGTATGGCAAAGCAAATGTCGTGAAGTCAGATATACAAAATAGAATGGGCGCACATTTTACACAGGCCATCGCTTCGTGGGTCGGTTTAGACCATATTGAGTATAAAAAGTACGCGGATACTCTTGATAAGCCGTCCACTCTGTATTTCTATAGTTCGGACGCATGGGAGCAGCATAAGCGCGTTCTACAAGCCCTTAAGGAATCCGCCAAGGGCGATATGTAGGTTCAGGCTAACTACTCGCTCAAGCGCACGGCTTAGGGTCGGTTGCGCTAACATCGTGCGCGATTGCGGCAGCGACCGCTTACCTCAAGCGTTGGACCCCATCACTTGCTCCAAATCGGGAGACATTACAATGCGAGATAAGTACAGACTGGTTTCAGCCATCGTCTTCGGGGTTGTCGCAATCCTCCAGGCCGTTCGTCTTTTCAACCAATGGCCGGTGAGATTGGACCTCTTGCCGTTCCGATCTGGTTCTCCTGGGTTGCCGTAATTGGCGCTGGCGCCTTGTGTGTCTGGGCGCTTACCTCACGCCGCTAGCATCGGTTTTGAGATCGCCCATGCAAACGGATCCCATCGCAACCTGGCACAGGATTCTCAAGCAGCACGATGTGCAGGGGCTTGATGGTTTGCTGGCGAACGATGCGGTGTTCCATTCGCCCGTGGTTCACCGGCCCAGGTCGGCAAAGCCGTCACCAGGATGTACCTCGCCGCTGCGTTCAAGGTCTTCGGCAACGAGTCGTTTCGCTACGTCCGGGAATTGAAGGCCGATCGCGATGCCATCCTCGAGTTTGAGCTCGAGATCGATGGCATCAGCATCAACGGCGTCGACATGATCAAGTGGAACGACGCCGGAGAAATCACCGAGTTCAAGGTAATGCTGCGTCCGCTCAAGGCGGTCAACTTGATTCACGAGAAGATGGCAGCCATGCTACAGGCTGCGCGCTAGCGTTGCCGACGCCTGACCCCTGCGTAGGGCCGACGTCATCCCGCAGCCATATCGCTCGGGAGTCATCGCCCAAATCCGATCTGGAGAAATCGAATGGAAACAACGAGGTCAGAATCACTTTTCGGGAGCCGACATGAAACACAAAGGCAGTTGTCACTGCGGCAAAGTGGCCTTCGAGGTCGAAGGCGAGATCAAGGGCGCGACGGACTGCAACTGCTCCATCTGCCAGCGCGTCGGCGCGTTGCGCTGGTTCGTGCCGCGCAGCGCGCTGCACCTGCTCACGCCGGACGAGGCGGCGAGCACCTACACGTTCAACAAGCACGCGATCAAGCACCGCTTCTGTCCGGTCTGCGGCATCCATACGTACGGCGAAGGCGCGGATTCCAAGGGCGATGCCATGGCTGCGATCAACATCCGCTGCCTCGAAGACATTGACCTGGCGGCGATCCCAGTGAATCACTTCGATGGGCGTTCGCTCTGACGAACACGAGGAGCCGCACAACGATCAGCGCGCTATCCAACTGAGAATTCAACTGAGCCGAATATCGACTCGACTCTGGTCCGCTGGTTCGGTCAATGCGCTTGCTGCTCCAGCAGTTGTTGCACATGCTCGTTGCTTTCCAATGCCTGGATCTTCGCGTTGCCGAGCAGGCTCATGTAGTCCCCGTCCTGAATCGCCTTGACGATGGCCGGATCGTTCAGGATGGCCTGGATTTGCGGGTCGGACTGCAGGCTCATGATCGACTGCATGGCCGCAGGATCCTGCGCCAGACGCGTCTGCAGTTGCTGAACGTCGTGGGTCAAGGCGTCGTCGCGCGCCGGCGATTTGGCCGACGATGTGCCCGACGAGCCGGCCGCACTCGAGTCGCCGCCGCCGTACACGATGCGCACGATGTCCGACTGCGCGACATGCACGGTGCCGATGCTGGGCGAGACCACGGTGTACACGCCATTCTCAATGCTCTGGATCTCGCCCTTGATGTGGCTACCGTCCTTTAGCTCGATCGTCGGAGACGCCAGCACGCCGGCGGCGAGGCCGAGCAATGCGGCAGCGAGGCAGGCTTTCGAGCAACATTTTCATCGGTGCCACCCTTGGGTATCGTCTGGACAGGCATCCTACTCCTGGCGAAGGGAAATGAAGCGAAAGAGCGCTTGCCGCCGGGTCGATGTGCCGCACTCGGCATCGCCATCCCGGAGAAAGCCCTCTCTGGCCGAGCAACCTGCCCCTCGACGCAGATGAATCGCTTGCATGCCGCCAATCCGCGTGATACACTGAACCATATGGTTCAGTATACCGCGCCCGCCTCGATGCCTCGTTCGCCGCGCTCTCGGACGCCACCCGGCGCGGCGTTCTGGAGCAGCTCGGACGTGCGGACGCTTCGATCACGGACCTTGCCGAGAAGTTCCACATGACCCTCACGGGCATGAAGAAGCATGTCGGCGTCCTGGAGCAGGCGGGGCTCGTCACCACGGAGAAGGTCGGGCGCGTGCGGACCTGCAAGCTCGGCCTGCGCCGACTGGAGGAAGAGACGGCCTGGATCGAGAGGTACCGCCAGCTCTGGGACGCACGCTTCGACGAGCTGGACAAGGTTGTCGAGGAACTGAAACGGAAGGAGAAGGTCGATGGACGCAAGAAGAGAAAGTGAGCCCACCCCCATGAAGAACCGCACGACGGTGGAACGGACAGTCCGAGCGCGAGCTGGTCGTCACGCGAACCTTCAACGGCCCGGCGCGCATCGTGTTCGAGGCGTGGACCAAGCCCGAGCTGCTCAAGCGGTGGTGGGTGCCGAAGTCGATGCGGCATGTCCCTGCTCTCCTGCGAGGCGGATGTTCGTGTCGGGGGCAGGTACCGCTTCGTGTTCGGCCACGGAGGCTTCGAAGCCCATGGCGTTCTTCGGCACGTACCTCGAAGTGACGCCGCACTCGCGCCTCGTCTGGACCAATGACGAAGGCGGCGACGGCGGGGCCGTCACCACGGTGACCTTCGAGGAAAAGGGCGGCAAGACGCTGCTGGTCATGCACGAGCTCTATCCCTCGAAGGAAGCGCTCGACGCTGCCGGCCCCGGGATGGACGACGGCGATGCCCGAGACGTTCGAGCAGCTGGACGAGCTTCTCGTCGCCATGCGCACGAGATCCTGAGTCGCCACTGCGCTGAGCAGGCATCCAGGAAAATGAGCAAACCCGGCAACGAGTTCACGCAGTTCGTCCTCGATCAGTTGTCGGGCGTGCCGGCGCTGACGTCCGCTCCGTTCTTCGGCGGCATCGGGCTCAGGTCCGGCGCAAGTTTCTTCGGCATGATCATGGGCGGGACGCTGTATTTCTCGACCAGCCCGGCGACGCGCGAGGACTATCGAAAATGTGGCAGCCGGTGTTTTTCCTACGCCAAGCAGGGCAAGGTCCAGGAAACTAAGTTTTACGAAGTTCCGGCCGAGGTGTTCGACGATGCGGAAACGCTGCGCGTCTGGGCGATCCGGGCCATCGCCGCATCGGGCCAAAAGCGCAAAGCCGGCGGTTCGCGAAAATCCGGATTGAAATGACAATCCCTCGGGGAATGCGTTCGTGTTGAGCGTAGCGGAGCAACGCTCCGCGAAGTCGAAACGCCGGAATTTTCACGACCAGCCCTTCGACTTCGGCGCTTCGCGCCTACGCTCAGGGCGAACGGAGTTTTGAGGTGGCTCTAACCCGCGAGTTTCGCAACCGTCACGCTCGCGGAAATCAAGCCTTCACGCATCCGCCGCGCAAACAGCGCGGCATCGGGACGGTCGCCGTGCACGCAGATCGTGTCGGCACGCAGGGTGAGCGCGCCACCGGTGCGGATGTTGACCTTTCCCTTTGTGGCGATTTGCACGGCTTGCGCGACGGCGGCGTCGGCATCGTCGACCACCGCGCCGGAGATGCTGCGCGGGGTGAGCGAGCCGTCGGCTTCGTAGCGACGGTCGGCGAAGGCTTCGTGGGCGACGCGCAGGCCGAGCGACTCGCCGGCTTTCGGCAATTCGCTTCCGGCGAGTCCGAACAGCACGAGTTGCGCATCGAAATTGCGCACCGCACGCGCGATGGCGTCGGCCAGTGCGGCGTCTTTCGCGGCCATGTTGTACAGCGCGCCGTGCGGTTTCACGTGCGCAACGCGCACGTCCGCTGCGCGTGCGAATGCGGCCAGCGCGCCGATCTGGTACAGCGTCAGCGCGCAGGCTTCGCTCGGCGAGACCTTCATCTCGCGCCGGCCGAAACCCTGCAGATCGGGCAGGGAAACGTGCGCGCCGATGGCGACGCCGTGTTGCTTCACCAGAAGTACCGTTTGCCACATTGTGGAAAAATCCCCGGCGTGGAAACCGCAGGCGATGTTCGCGGAGGTGATCCACGGCATCACGCCGGCGTCGTCGCCCATCGTGAAGGCGCCGAAGGATTCGCCCATGTCGCAATTCAGGTCGATGTTGTCATGGCTGCGTTTCGTGCCGGATTCGCGCGCAGTCGTGCGTCGATGCTATTCATGCAGGCGATCCCTTAGTGTTCTTGCCAGGGCGGCAAGGGCGCGTTCGCGTTCAAGATAGCGCGTCTGTGCCACATCGAGCGAGAGCGGCGCGAAACGCACGCTGTCGCCGGGCCGGCGCTGCGCGAGGCGCGGCAGGTCGATGGCGGCGACGTGGGCGATGCGCGGATAGCCGCCGCAGGTTGGCGCCTCGGCCATCAGCACGATGGGATCGCCACTGGGCGGAAGCTGCACCGTGCCGGGAACGACGCCGGCGGAAACCTGTTCCAGCGGTTCGCGCAATTGCAGACGCTTGCCGTGCAGGCGCAGACCCATGCGACTGGAATCGCCGCCAATGCGAAAGCCTGCATCGAAAAAAGTACGCCGGGCCGCCTCGCTGAGTCGTGCGAAATGCGCGCCTTCGATCGCGGCGATGGGACGCTGCGGGTCGAGGTCGAACCACGGTCGCGGATTGAGCGACCAACTCGCCGGAATGATGTTCCGTTTTTCGCAGTCACCTGCTCGGGGGCGTGCAAAAAGATTGCGTAATATTCCTTGACGCAATTCCAGCTCTCCCTCCAGGATCGGTAACACGTCTCCCGCCGCCAGCGCCGCCGCGAGTCCCGCGGCGATGTCGGCGCTGCGACTGCCGAGCACCGGCGCGCCGCCGATGCCGCCGGCGACCGCGAGATACGCATACGCGCCGCGCGGCATCGTGCCGAGGGAAATTTCGCTGCCCGCGCGCACCGCGACCGGACGCCACATCGGCAGGCCATCGAACATCGCGCCGGTGAGCGCGATCACGCAGTCCGCGTCGAAGCGCAGGCGCGGTCCGCGCAAGGTGATTTCCAGCGTTGCCGCATTGTCCACATTGCCGACAAGTATATTCGCCAGCCGCCGCGACACGTCGTCCATCGCGCCGGATGCGCCCGACGCCTAGCCACGCGTGGCCGTGGCGGCCGCCATCCTGCACGCTGGTCTGCCAGCCGGGAGCGAGGATTTCGATGTTCATCCCGCTTGCTCCGCGAACTCATCTTCACTGATTGCGCGAAAACGCAGGCGCATCCCGGGCGCCAGCAGCGCCGGAGGATCGCGCGCGGGATCGAACAAGACGAGAGGTGTGCGGCCGATCAGATGCCAGCCGCCCGGTGTTTCGCGCGGATACACGCCGGTCTGCGTGCCGCCGATGGCGACCGATCCGGCCGGCACGCGCGTGCGCGGGCTGGGCCGACGCGGCATGTGCAAAGCATCTGGCAGGCCGAGCAGATAGGCGAATCCCGGCGTGAAGCCGAGCATGGCAACGCGGTACTCCGCGCTGCTGTGCAGGGCGATAAGTGCGTCCGGAGTCAGGTTCGCGTGTGCGGCGACTTCATCCAGGTCCGGTCCGGATTCGCCACCGTAGCAAACGGGAATTTCGACGACGCCGGTATCCGCCACCGAAAGGGTTGGCGCAGTTTCCACAAGTATACTAAGCCGTGCCACGATGCGGGCATAAGCCGATTGCGCGCTGGCGCCATCGGCCCAGACCGCCGGCTCGTAGCGCACGCACACGCTGGCGTAGGCAGGTGCGACATCGACGACGCCGGGCAGGGCGGCGGCACGCAACGTAGCAGCAACGGCCAGCGCGTGCGCGTTCACATCGGCGTCGATGCGATCGCCCAGCTGGATAAGCAGGGCGCGGTCGCCGAGCGGCTGGATGGCAAAGTCAGTCGTCACGCGCGCGGCGCAGGCGTTCGATCAGCGCATCGCGCGCGGCCGGATCGCGACGCTGCGCGGGACCGCTGCCCCAGACCGGCCCTGGCCAGGCGGCATCGCCGGTGGTGCGCGCAATCACGTGCACGTGCAACTGCCGTACGATATTGCCCAGCATGCCGACATTGAGCTTGTCGCAGGGCGCGATTGCGCGCAGCCGCTGCATGGCGCGCCGAATCTCGCCCAACAGGATCGCCTGTTCGGCATCGTTCAATTCGTCCAGTTCGACCAGACCGGTGCGGCGCGGCACCAGAATCAGCCAGCCGAAACGCACATCGTCCATCAGCAGCAAGCGCGACAATTCCCAATCGACGACGAAATCGGCATCCGTTGACAGCCGCGGATCGAGGGCGAAGTTCATGTGTGCGCTGCAAGTTCGCGCGCGAAAAAATCAAGCGTCCGCTGCAAGGCGAGGTGCGCTGCGACAGCGTTGTACGCATGCGCATCGACGTCGCGGTTGAAGGCATGGCCGCAATGTTCGTACACGTACACCGGTGCATCGGGCCAGGCGGCGCGCTGCCGGTCGATCGCTGCGGCCGGGATGGAAGGATCGTCCGCGCCGAAGTGGAAGATCGTCGGCGCCTGCAGCGGTTCGGACAGGTACTGCACGTTGCGCGCGCCGTAGTAACTCGATGCCGGAAGACCCAGCACCTGCGCCGCGCGCAGCGCCAGCGTGCCGCCCCAGCAATAGCCGACCACGCCGATTTTGCCGGCCGAGCGGATCGATTCGGCGGCGCTGGCCACTGCTCCGAGTGCGCGTTCGATGCCGACTTCCATGGCGAGATCGCGGCCCTTGTCGATGCCAGCCTTGTCGTACGCCAGTTCGACGTCGTTTTCGACGAAATCGAAGAACGCCGGCGCGATCGCCGTGTAGCCTTGCGCGGCGTAGCCGTCGGCAACGCCGCGGATGTGCGCGTTGACGCCGAAGATTTCCTGCACCACGACGATGCCGCCCTTTGGCTGGCCCGTGGGTTTGGCCAGATACGCGCCGATGCAGTGCATGCCGGAAGTGTTCAGTTTGATCTGACTGCCCATTGCCGTCTCCTGATCCGCAGACAAGGCAGGGTAGATCACCGGCGCGGTTTGTCAATTCGGGCCGCCATTCGGCCTGGCGCGAGATGTCGCGGCCTCAGACGACGTAATTCATCACCCGGTTGCGCCCGCCCGCCTTGGCGGTATAGACGGCTTGATCCGCTGCCTCAATGAGATCTTCCAGCCGCACCGGCTGCGGCAATTGCGAAAGCATGACGATGCCGATACTGATGGTGGCACTCGCATCGAGATCCGGCGCGACAACCGCCAGGGTTTCGGCGACGCGATGACGCACGCGCTCGGCGAGTAGACGCGCGGCGGCAAGGTCGCTGCCGACGATGGCGATGATGAATTCCTCGCCGCCGTAGCGACCGAGCAGATCGCTGGGATCGAGCCACTGCCGTATGGTCTGCACACCGGCGACGAGTACACGATCGCCGAATTGGTGGCCGCGGGCGTCGTTGATGCGTTTGAAGTGATCGAAGTCGATCAACAGCAGGGCCAGCTCGTGACCGTCGCGGGTGCAGTCGGTAATCCGCGTTTCGAGTTGGCGCAGCAGATGTCCGCGGTTGAACACTCCAGTCAACGGATCGGTGGTGGCAGCGTGATACAGTTCCTCAGCGTGCTGCTGCAAGCGCCGATTGGCCTTGCTCAGGGCAGTGCTCTTGGATTCAATCTCCGCGTTGCGCGACGCCAGCGCACGATTGAGGCGGCGCATGCCGAGCCAGCGCCAGATCACAACGCTGAGCAACAGGGCGAGCCCGACAATGAGCGCAATGCCGAAAGCACGCTGCAGACGTTGCTGACCCAGGCGCGCCGCCTGCAACGCATTGGTCTGGGTGGCGATGGCGAGTTTCTGTTCGGCATCGGTGCGCGCGTCGCGTGCTTGCAACGCGGCAAGTTTGCGATTGGTCGCGGCGCCGAGCAGTTCTTCGCGCAGCGCAGCGGATTCACGCGCATAACGCAGCGCTGTGGCTGGATCGCCGCTGGCTTCGGCAAGCTGCTCGCTCAATTCGTACGCTTGTGCAAGTTGCAGCTTCAGGCGCTTGGAGTCGAGGCCGCTCATCGCCTGATCCAGCAGCGTACGCGCCCGTGCGTTGTCGCCCTTGGCGAGCGCAATCTCGGCAAGCGCAAGCAAACTGCGCCCGACGATCTCGCGCTGTTTGATGGCGCGACCGGCAGCGAGCGCGTCGCTGAGGTAGGCGTGGGCTGGGTCCAGACGCTTGAGGCCGAGCATGGCGCGTCCGCTCTCGAGTTGTTCGAATGCAATCGCCGGGCGATCGTTCAATACCCGATCCAGCGCGAGAGTTTCACTGGCCGCGGCCAAGGCGCCGGCATAGTCGCCAGTATCGTTCAAGAAAGTTGAATAGCTGCCGCGCACCGAGGCGTAATGGCTGGGGTCTCCGTAGTGCTCGGCGGCCACGACCGCCTTGTCGAAATAGTGCTTGCTGGTGACGTCGTCGTCGAGTTCGCCGTAAAGCAAGGCAAGATTGCGATAGGTCAGGTCGGTGCGATCGTCGACTTTTCCGCCGAGTGTCAGCGCCTGCAATTGGAAATCCATGGCCTTGGCGAAATCGCCCTGATCGCGATAAATCGTGCCGAGGTGGGCAAGCGCACGCGCTCGTGCTGCCTCGTCGCCGAGACCGCGCGCCAGCTCAAGGGTCTTGAGCTGATGCGTTGCGGCGCCGACGGGGTTGCCGTGACGACGATCGAGGATGCCATCGTATTCCTCGACATGGATGCGCAGTGCGTCGTCGTCGCTTTCGTTGGCAAGTTGCGCCAGCGTAGCGACCAGGTTGCGACAGCGCTCGTAGTCGCCGACGGTCAGGGCATTATTGGCGCGCGTAATGATCGCCGCACTGGCGGCTTCGATATCGTTGCTGGCAAGGGCAAGTTCCTGCGCGCGTGCGCCATGCTTGTCTGCCAGTGCATAGGCAGTGAGCGCGGTATCGATGTCGGCCAAGCCGCTCTCCACGGCCAGTCCGAGCGTGGCCGGCATCGCGCCATGCAGCAGCGGCACAAATCCGCGATAAACCTGCTCGATCCTGCCAGCAAGGCCCTGCATCGTCGCAACGGCCGCCGCACGCGGGTAGGTTTCCTCGGCCTGCGCCGGGCCCCGCGCCAGGATCAGCGATGCGCAGCACAACACAAACAGCGCGCCGTGCCGTCGTCGCAGTGCCCTCGTTCGGTACATTCGACGTTTTCCCTGTTGCTGTCGCTGCGTGGGCTGGTGGACTCGCATTGGTCCGCGGCGGCGCGGAGTGTAAACTACTCCAACTGCCCTTCCTGACCCTGCCGCCGCGCCCCTGCATGCCTCGTGCCAATCCGAAAGTCGGCTTTGTCAGCCTGGGCTGCCCCAAGGCGTTGGTCGATTCCGAGCGCATCTTGACCCAATTGCTCGTGGAAGGCTACGAGATCGTGCCCAGTTACAAGCGGGCCGATGTGGTGGTGGTCAACACTTGCGGTTTTATCGACGCGGCAGTGGCCGAATCGCTGGATGCGATCGGCGAGGCGCTGGCCGAGAACGGCAAGGTCATCGTCACCGGGTGCCTGGGCAAGCGTGCCGAGGTGATCCGCGCGGCGCATCCTGATGTCCTCTCAATCAGCGGCCCGCAGGATTACGCGAGCGTGATGACCGCGGTGCATGCGCAGGTGCCGCCACGCCACGATCCGTTTGTGGATATCGTGCCAGCGCAAGGCATCAAGCTGACACCGAAACATTACGCCTATCTGAAAATTTCCGAAGGCTGTAACCACAAGTGCACGTTCTGCATCATTCCGTCGATGCGCGGCGATCTGGTTTCGCGGCCCATCGACGAGGTGCTGATCGAAGCCGAGAAGCTGGTCAAATCCGGAGTGCGTGAACTGCTGGTCATTTCACAGGACACCAGCGCCTACGGGGTGGATTTGAAATATGCGGAGCGACAATGGCGCGGCGCCACGCATCGCACCCGCATGACTGAACTTTGCGCGGCGCTGGCAGAATTGGGCGTGTGGGTGCGCCTGCATTATGTATATCCGTATCCGCACGTGGACGAGGTCATTCCAATGATGGCGGCAGGGGAAATCCTGCCGTATCTGGACATCCCGTTCCAGCATTCCAGTACGCGCATCCTCAAATTGATGAAGCGCCCGGCGGCCAGCGCCAAGACACTGCAGCGTATTCGTTTCTGGCGCGAAGTGTGTCCGCAATTGACCATCCGCAGCACCTTTATTGTCGGCTTTCCCGGCGAAACCGAAAGCGAGTTCGAGGAATTGCTCGCGTTTCTGCACGAAGCGCAGCTCGATCGCGTCGGCGCGTTCGCGTATTCGCCAGTCGCCGGCGCGAAGGCCAACCAATTGCCCGATGCGATAGACGAGGACGTCAAGCAGCAACGCCTCGCACGCTTTATGGCCACGCAGGCGCAAATCAGCGCGACCCGGCTCAAGTGCAAGATCGGCACCACGGTCAAAGCGTTGGTCGATCACGCCGACGCAGAGGGTGCGATTGCGCGCACCGCGGCAGATGCGCCCGAGATCGACGGCGTGCTGCGAATCCGCGATGGCCACAAACTCAAGCCGGGCCAGTTCGCCGAGGTACGCATCGAAGCGGCGGATGAGCACGATCTGACTGGCGCACTGGCGGCCTGAATCGTGCGCTTTTCCGCGCCCGCCCGCGCAGCGGTGGATGCAGCAGTGTTCACACGCCCACCACTGTCCTTGTGGCGCGAATTCGACGAATTCCTTTGCTGTCGCGACTGGCCGGATGTTGCTGCACTGAATGCTCACGCACAACGCCAACGCTTTGCCGCGCAGACCCCGCGATTGCTGCGTGACGGCCTGCATTACGAACAACGCATTTGCGAACGCGGCCTGATTGCCACGCGCGAGCGCAACTGGCACGATCTGCTCAATGCACTGGTCTGGCTGCGGTTTCCGCAGATCAAGGCAGCACTCAACGTGCGCCAGGTGGAGGAAATCGGCAAGGCCGGCCGCAAGCGGCGCACGCGCGCGCAATGTGCATTGACCCACTTCGATGAAGGCGGCGCGATTGTGCTGCTGCGCGATCCTGACTTGCTCGCCCTGTGGGACACGCACGACTGGCATGGCTTGTTTTGGCGCGAGCGTGCGGCGTGGACGGATGGCCGCGTGCAGGCCATCGTGTTCGGACATGCCCTGCTCGAGCACGCGCTCGTGCCGGGGCAGTTGCTGGTCAGCAAGACGCTCGCGCTGGCGCAAAGTGGGAATGTTGAAAATGCGTTGACGTGGTTGGCAGACGCAATCAGCCATGGGAATTTGCTCAACGACCCGCAGGAATTGCGCCCATTGCCGCTTTCGGGTATTCCCGGCTGGTGCGTCGACAACGGGTATGAAGGTTTCTACCGGAATGCGTCGTGCTTCCGGCCGTTGCGCGCGGGTCGACGCTACCCGCCCGCGCTGGATTCGAAGGCCTGCGTTCGCGCCGGATTGCATCACGAGATCTGATGCGTTGTCATGAATCCATCACGGATGGGTACGGCCATGCGTACCACGACCTTCGCGTGCCGCCCGCCGCCGCTGTGCCGGGCGCGCGGGCGCAGCAGCTGCAGCTGATTTGACCACGGCCGGTGCAGCGTAACTCACGGCAACAACCGTAAAGCGCCGCGCGCCGCCGGGGAGTTCGGCTTCGAATTCGTCGTCCACGCGTTTTTTCAACGCCGCACGCGCCAGCGGCGAGTCGATGCTGATGTAGCCGCGTGCCGCATCGGTTTCATCCGGTCCGACGATGCGCAGACGCTGACTTTTGCCGACTTCGTCCTCGATCTGGAAACACGCGCCGAAATAGATTGCGCCACCATCGGTAGGTGTATGCATGGCGATCTTGAGCAGAGGCAGGCGTTTGCTCAGGTAACGCACGCGCCGGTCGATCGCGCCGAGTTGCTTCTTGCGATACGTGTACTCGGCATTCTCGGAGCGGTCGCCTTCAGCCGCAGCGGCGGCCAGCGCCTTGACTACTTCGGGGCGGGTGATGCGCCACAATTGATCCAGTTCAGCCTTCAGCCGTGCGTGCCCTTCAGCAGTGATGATGGCGGTGGACGCCGCCTGAGGCGGACGCCAGCGACTCATGGCGAGCCAGCGGGCTTGGCGGGCGTCGCTGCGATCTTGTCGAGAAATGCGATATAAGCGTCCACCTGTGGAATGACCGGGTCGTTCGGCAGGGTCAGCTTGATCTGCTGCAACATTGCGCGCGCCTGCATTTCCTTGTTCATGCGCTCGGCCCACAGCTTGGCCGCGAGCAGATAATTGCGCGCGATATCCGGATGATTGCGGAAGCGCTTGTGGAAACCGGCGATCAGGCCCAGCGCAACCTGGGTCTGGCCGGCGTCGGCAGCAGCGTGGGCGAGGTGCGTGATGGCTTCTGGCTGGTCCAGCGTGAATGCGGCATCGATCAACCGGCATTCGCGAGCGATCTCGATCGCGCGGCGCTCCTGATTCTGCGCCAGAAGCACAGGGATGAATTGTTTTCCGTGTGTGGCAAGCTCGACTTTGTCGCCATCCTGGCGCAGCCAGTGACGGTATTCATCGTGCAGCGGCAGCGAATCCGGATGTGCGGCGATTTCCTCGCGCAGCAGCAGCGCTGCGCCGTGAGTGTCGCCACCCGCAGCGCGGCCGCGCGCGGCTTCCAGGATCGGCCGCGATGGGTCGGTCCACGGCACTTCGTCGGACAATTCCAGATGCCCGGTATAGCCCAGTTCCGTCGCGTGCGCGTGGATGACGATGCCGATCAGGTGGAAATTCGCGAGCATCAGATAATTGACGACAACGTAGACGAGCGGTCGTGCGATCAAGCCCGGCAGCTCGCTCCCGATCGCGGCAGCGAACAGGCTTTGCACGATCAAGGCCGCGCAGAAAAAGCCGACGAGTATGAGATACGGACGACCGAGACGCGCGCCAAGCAGCAGCCACGCCAGCGGATTGATCGCGCGTACGGGTCCTTCTTCCAGCGCAAGAATCATCATCATCGCCGGCATCGCGAACATCAGCGCAATGCCTATGATGAGTGTGGCGATCTGGCCAAACCACAAACCAAGAGCAACAAGCAGCACCTCGACCAGAATTAGCAGCAGCACCGCGTACGTGCCGATGGAATCGCCGACCGTGAGGCTGATCTCCGGCGGCGTATCGCGGCCGTTTGCGCTCCAGCGCAGCACCTCGAATGCGTATTTGAAAAATGCCGCCCACACGACCAGATCGAGTAGACCGCCGATCACCGGCAAATACGCGACCAGATGCGCGACTGCAATCGCAACGATGGTCGACAACGCTGCCGGATGCAGCGGATAGCGCAGAATCAGCGACCAGCGTTCGTGCAATGGCGGCGGCGCTGCGGTGACGGGCGTATTCATCTTTGCGATTCGCTGGAACGATGGCTTTATTCTAGCGGGGTTGGATGGATGCGGAAGGGTTGTAGTCGCGCCCCACGCCGGGTAACGTGCACGCCATTATGAGGAGTGTGTGCATGCGTTGTCCGATCGGCCTATCCGTGTTGTGTCTGGTTTTGACCGCTTGCTCCGGGCAGCCGGCGCGTCCTGTCGCCCAAGTGCCGGATACGGCCGTTGCGGCGCTGTACGCGCGCTTGGATGCTGACACCGGCAATTTCCTCGCCGCGCGCGGCAGCGATGGCGCAGCCGACAAAGCGAATGTGGCCCTGGATGATCTGCAAGCTGCCGCCGCGCAGTGCGCAGCCACGCGCGGCTGCGACAACGCGCGTTTCTTCGCTGCATTCGACAAGTTGCTGCGCGCGCCGGCTTCGTTGCCACCAGCCACGGCGACCGACAGCGCCGATGAATCGCCGGATTCGAGCAGCGAGGCTGGCGAGACTTCGCCGGTGGTGGCCGCGTTGCCGCAGGCCGGCCGCGCGGCCGCGCTGCTGAAGGCGCACAAGCTTGGCGACATCATCGCCGTGAACGATCCGATGAAGGTGGCGCTGGAATTGTGGTTGACCCAGTACCGACCGAATCTTATGCGCGCGTATGAAAACTACGCGTATCTTCGTCACGAAATGTGGCCGGAATACCGCGAAGCCGGCCTGCCCGAGGCGCTGCTGTTCGGCATGCTTGCGCAGGAATCGGGCGGCAAGGTGCACGCGGTGTCGCGCTCCGGTGCGAGCGGGCCGCTGCAGTTCATGTCCGTGACCGGTGCGCGCTTTGGTTTGGGTGTGGTCGATGGCTTCGATCAGCGCTTCGATCCGGCCTTGTCCGCGCGCGCCAACGCGGCGTACCTCAACGAACAATTGGGCGTGTTCAACGACAATCTGGAGTTGGCCGTTGCCGCATACAACGGTGGCGAAGGTGCGATGCAGCGTCTGGCGTCGCGCCATGAAGACGCCAGCTTCTGGAGTCCGAAAATCTACTTCAGTGTATCCACGGAAACCCGCGACTACGTGCCGATGGTATTGGCGGCAGCGTGGCTGTTCCTGCATCCGGAGCGCTACAACCTGCAGTTTCCCCAACTCGACACCACGCCCGCGGAAATCGTGCTCAAGGCGCCAGCTTCCCTGGATGAATTGACCGTTTGTTTGGGTCAGGCCGGCAACGAGGCTGGCTGGTTCCGCACCCTGCGAAATTTGAATCCAGCCTACGATCCGCGCCAAAAGCTCGATGCCGGCACGCGCCTGGATGTGCCCGCCCCGCTGGTCGCCGACTACGCGAAATCCTGCATCGGCGGCAAGTGGGCCGAACTGGCGGCCGATCTGCATGCGGCTGCCTTGCCAGTGGCGCCGGCAAGCCCCGCACCGCGTGCGTATGTGGTGCGAAAGGGCGATACGCTCGGCGCGATCGCGCGCAAGCACGGCTGCGAAAACCGCGAGCTGGCGCGCCTGAACCACCTCAAGCCGCCGCACTACTTGTTGCGCATCGGCCAGGATTTGCGCGTGTCCGGCTGCCACCGCGAATAGCGGACTGTTGCCGACGACGCATTGTGTGGAACCCGCGCAAGCTCCGACGGTCAATGATCAACGTTTGCCACAAGGGTGCTCATGAATCCGGATTGGAAAGAAGATCTGAGCAAGGTCCCCGAAGTCACGCTGGTCTTCTGGATCATCAAGATCGCCGCCACCACGCTGGGCGAAACCGGCGGCGACACCGTGTCGATGTCGATGAATGTCGGCTACCTCGCGGCGACCGCGATCTTTGCCGTGATCTTTCTGCTGGCGGTCAGCGCGCAGATTTCAGCAAGACGCTTCCATCCATTCCTGTATTGGCTGACGATTATCGCCACCACGACGGTGGGCACGACGTTGGCCGATTTTTCCGATCGCTCGCTCGGCATCGGCTACGCCGGAGGCACGTCACTGCTGTTGCTTCTTTTGATCGCCTCCCTGGCGACATGGTATTGGACATTGGGGTCGATTTCGGTCAATACCGTCTATTCGGCCAGGGCCGAAATGTTCTATTGGCTCACGATCATGTTTTCGCAGACCTTGGGTACAGCACTCGGCGATTGGACCGCAGATACCGCAGGGCTTGGCTACGGCGGTGGTGCGATCGTGTTCGGCGCATTGCTGGCTCTGGTGAGTGCCGCCTATTTCCGCACAAAAATCTCTCGCACCGTGCTGTTCTGGATCGCTTTCGTGCTTACGCGTCCGCTCGGTGCGGTGGTGGGCGATTTTCTCGACAAACCCGTCGACGCGGGCGGGCTTGCGCTCAGCCGTTACACGGCGTCGGCGGTGCTGCTGGTCTTCATCGTCGCGTGCATACTCGTGTTCCCGCAACGGGCGGCAGCGCGGGCGCATTGAGCGGATCGCCCGCCGCCCCGGAAGCGGGCAAAAAAACGCCGGGACGAGCCCGGCGCGAGACTTTTCGACGTGTAACCGTTCAGGCTGCGGCGGTAGTCGGTTGACCGAGCATCGGTTCGGTCGCCGCAGGCATCGATTCCTTGAGCAGCCGCAGTGTGCGCATCAGTTGGCGATGCAGGTCCTGCATGTCGCCGTAAGCAGAATCCCGTGTTTCGTAGAACGCAACCGTCAGCCACAACGCGATGCCGCGCAATTGCAGGTGCGAATTGTCCGATTTCATGCGGGCATAGCCGATATCGGTGCCATTGCCCCAAGGTTGGCTGCGCATTCCTTGATCAACGGTTCCGTAGAGATGGGGGAATTCGCATTTGGCTGCGCTGGCGAATTCGCGCATGGCGATCGCTGCCAGTTGGCGGCGAGTGACCATGGGCAAATGCCCGATGGCGCGCTCGATTTCGCGGAACTGCCGATTGAGCTGAATGGAGCGGGTCAGTGCGATGATTCGGGAAACGATGCGCATACGAAGGCCCTGTGATTTCGATGTTGCGGCGATTCGGGTCACGGTCGAACTGTACCGGAATGGAGAATGGGTAACATGCAAAGTGCGTCACATTTCGACATTCTGCGTCACATTGTAAGGGTTCCGCGGCAAAATGCACGTGATTTTTGCATGCGACCTTGCTTGGCAGAATCCCGTCGAAACATCGACTTACACAACAATGCTGCCGAGCTTCTGACCCATGCGCACGGCTGCTTCGGCGTCGAGACCCGGATCGAGGGCGGCCTTGCCCGTCGGAAACAGCACAATGACGGTTGACCCCATATTGAACTGTCCAAGCTCCGCACCGCGTTCGAGGACGATGTTCCTGCCGTGCCAGTCGCGCCGCCGGATCTCGTTCGCATAGGGCGGGATCTCGAGACCGCCCCATACGGTTTCGACCCCGGAAACCAGCAGGGCGCCAACCAGGACCACTGCAAACGGTCCGGCGGTGCCGTCGAAATGGCAGACCACACGTTCGTTGCGCGCGAACAGGCGCGGCACGGTGGCGACCAGGGACGGTGCGACGCTGAACAGGCGCCCCGGAACGTGCACAGTCTCGTGCAACGTCCCGCCGAGCGGCATGTGCACGCGATGGTAATCGCGCGGCGACAGGTAGATGGTGGCGAAGTGCCCGTTCCGGTAGGCCACAGCGGCCGCTTCATCGCCGAGCAGTTCGGCAGCGGAAAAATCCCGGCCCTTGGCCTGGAAGATACGCCCGTCGCGGATTGGCCCGAGCTGGCTGATGCGGCCGTCCGCGGGGCAGGCGATCGCGGCCGGATCGACAGGCAGTGGCCGTGCTCCAGGCTTGAGCGCGCGCGTGAAGAACGCATTGAAGTTGGCATACGCGAATGGGTCGGACAGTGCGGCTTGGGTCATGTCGACCCGATAGGCTTTCACTACGCGGCCGATCAGGAAGTCCTTCCACGGCGCCCACGTCCAGCGTGTCGCCGCACGCACGATGCGCGACAGCAGGCGGTGCGGCAGCACGTACTGCAACAGTGCTGGAAAACCCACGCTCAATTGCCCCGGACGAGAGTGGCCAGATCGTCGGCCAGCACGTGCGCCGCGAATGGCGGGCGGAAAATGCCGACTTGCCGCGCCTGTGGACCGACGATCACGGCCGAGCCGCTGTGATCGATCTGGATCGCGCCGTTGGCGTCGGTCGTACGGCTGTAGATCAGCCCGAGCGCGCGCGTGAGCAAGGTCAACTGGTCGTCGGGTCCGGTCGCGGCGACGAAATCGGGACTGAACAGATCAACATACCTGCGCAGGACCTGCGGCGTGTCGCGTTGCGGATCCACGGAAATAAAGTAGAAGCGCACACGCTCGCGCAGTCCGCGCGCGTGCAAATCCTTCCAGACCTTGGCGAACGTGGCCAGCGTGGTCGGACAAACATCCGGGCAGTGGGTATAACCGAAGTAGACCACGTTCCAGTGGCCGTGCCAGTCGCTCGGCGTGAGCGGTTGGCCATCGGTCTGCGTCAGACGAAAATCGACAATGGCGCGCGGCGACGGATACAGCACCGCGTTCGCTGGCGGTGGCGGCACCGGTGCGGCGACATAGCGCTGGCCCAACCACAGGCCGAGCGCGGCGACGACCGCTGCGACCACGATGAGCCAATTTGGCAGGGACGATGGGTGGCGTGACGGATTCATCGGCGCATTATAGCCGGCGGCTTCGCATATACTTCGCAAGCTCGTCGTCCCGACGTGGATTGCCGGGACCCAGACTGCAAGCATGCCGGCGAAGCGATTGCATTTATCAGCCTCGTGCCATGCATGGCTTCTGGATTCCCCTCCGCCGCTGTCGCGGCATCGACCCTGTCGGAATGACGAAAAAGGAACGAGAGTGTGACCGCCGAACTGTCCACCATCATCGATTGCATCCGCTACGGCGCCAGCCGTTTCGCCGGCGCAGACTTGACCTTTGGCCACAGCTACGACAACGCATTGGATGAAGCGACTCATCTGGTGCTGCACACGCTGCATCTGGCACACGATTTGTCGCCCACTTACGGTCAAGCGCGACTGACTGCGGCCGAAAAAAAACGCGTGCTGGCCCTGATCGAACGCCGCGTGAAGGAACGCAGACCGGTCGCCTATCTGACCGGCGAAGCCTGGTTCGCTGGACTGAAATTCAAATCCGACGAGCGTGCCCTGGTGCCGCGCTCGCCGATCGCCGAGTCGATCCAGAACGGGTTTTCACCGTGGCTCGACGGGGTACCCGTGCGGCGCGTACTGGACTTGTGCACCGGTGGCGGCTGTATCGGCATCGCCGTGGCCGTGCACAATCCGGGTTGGCGCGTGGATCTGGCCGATATCAGCGAAAAGGCACTGGCCTTGGCGCGCGAAAATATACGATTCCAGAATGTCGAAAATCGCGTGCGCGCGATCAAATCGGATCTGTTTTCGGCAATGCAGGGAGAAGTCTACGACCTGATCGTGAGCAATCCGCCGTACGTCACCGAGCAGGAATTCGCCGCATTGCCGCCCGAATACGACCACGAGCCGGCATCAGGCTTGATGGCGGGCGCGGACGGCCTGGATTTTGCCCTGCGCATTCTGGCGGAAGCGCCGGCGCATCTGAGCCGCGACGGCTGGTTGATTGTGGAAGTAGGCGAAAGCGAGCGCGCACTGACGCGGTTGTTGCCGAAGCTGCCATTGAACTGGATCGAATTTGAAGTCGGCCAAATGGGCGTGTTTGCGATCGCACGTGAGGATGTGGTCAAACACGGCAAGTCGATTCGCGCCGCGCTGGCCAAGAGGTAGAACGTGTCGAGCAATAGTTTCGGAAGACTCTTCAGCGTCACCACGTTCGGCGAAAGCCATGGCCCGGCCATCGGTTGCGTGATCGACGGCTGTCCGCCGGGGCTGGCACTTACCGCCGCGGAATTCGCTCCCGATCTGCAACGTCGCGCGACGGGCACTTCACGCCATACCTCGCAACGCCACGAAGCGGATGCTGTGGAAATTCTGTCCGGCGTGTTCGAGGGGCGCACCACCGGCACGCCGATCGCGCTGTTGATCCGCAACACCGACGCGCGCTCGAAGGATTACGACGAGCTACGCGACATGTTCCGTCCCGGTCATGCCGATTACACCTATTGGCAGAAATACGGCGTTCGCGACCATCGCGGCGGCGGCCGCGCGTCTGCGCGCGAGACCACGATGCGTGTGGCTGCGGGTGTGATCGCGAAAAAATGGTTGGCCGAAAAATTCGGCGTGACGGTGCGTGGTTGGCTGGCACAGCTCGGGCCGCTCTTGCCGCGCGCCTTCGCGTGGAACGCGGTCGACGCCAATCCGTTCTTCTGGCCGGACCCGGCGATGGTGCCGGAACTGGAAACGTACATCGATGCGCTGCGTAAATCCGGTGATTCCATCGGTGCGCGCGTCAATGTGATCGCAGAAAATGTGCCGCCTGGCTGGGGCGAGCCCGTCTACGGCAAGCTCGACGGCGAACTGGCCGCGGCGCTGATGTGGATCAACGCGGTCAAGGGCGTGGAGATCGGTGCCGGTTTCGCCGCCGTGGCCCAGCGCGGAAGCGAGCATCGCGACGAAATGCATTTGGACGGCTTTACGTCCAACCATGCCGGCGGTATCCTCGGCGGCATCTCCACCGGGCAGCCGATCCTAGCTTCGATCGCGCTCAAGCCGGCATCCAGCATTCTTGTTCCCGGACGCAGCGTGAATGTACGCGGTGAAGCGGTGGAAGTGCGCACCAAGGGCCGCCATGATCCCTGTGTGGGCATTCGCGCCACGCCGATTGCCGAGGCGATGGCGGCGCTGGTATTGATGGATCAGGCGTTGCGTCATCGCGCGCAGTGCGGGGATGTCGGCGAGATCGAACCGAAGGTTCCCGGACGCAAGCACGTATGACGAAACGGTACAAGATTGCCATGGTCGGCGTGACCGGTACGGTGGGCGAAACCGTGTTGTCCATTCTTGCCGAGCGCAAATTTCCGGTGGACGAGCTGGTGCCGCTGGCGAGTGCGCGCTCGGCCGGAGGCAAGGTGGAATTCGCCGGCAAGCAAATTACCGTACGAGATCTTGCCGGATACGATTTCGCGGGCATCGACATCGCGTTCTTTTCCGCCGGCGGCAAGATTTCGCGCGCGCACGCGCCGCGCGCTGTGGAGGCTGGCGCCGTGGTGATCGACAATACTTCCGAATTCCGCTACGAAGACGACGTTCCGCTGGTGGTGAGTGAAGTCAACCCGGATGCGATCGCGCAGTACACCAAGCGCGGCATCATCGCCAATCCGAATTGCTCGACCATGCAGATGCTGGTCGCGCTGGCGCCGATTCACCGCGCAGTCGGCATCGAGCGCATCAATGTGGCCACCTATCAATCCGTATCCGGCGCGGGACGCTCGGGCATGGAGGAACTCGGTCGCCAGACGGCGGCGTTGCTGAATTTCCAGTCGGTCGAACCGGTCAGGTTCAGCAAGCAGATCGCGTTCAATGTGATCCCGCACATCGACGACTTCCAGGAAAACGGGTATACGAGGGAAGAAATGAAAATGGTCTGGGAAACGCGCAAGATTCTCGGTGACGACAACATTCAGGTGAATCCGACCGCGGTGCGTGTGCCGGTGTTTTACGGTCACGCCGAGGCGGTGCATATCGAAACCCGCGCGAAGATCGGCGCTATCCAGGCACGGGCGCTGCTCGAGCAGGCACCGGGCGTGTGCGTGATCGACCAGCATGAAGCCGGCGGCTACCCAACGCCGGTCGGCGACGCTGCCGGCAAGGATGTGGTCTGCGTTGGCCGTATTCGCGAGGACATCTCGCACCCGCGCGGCTTGAATCTATGGATCGTTGCGGACAATATCCGCAAGGGTGCGGCGCTCAACGCGGTGCAGATCGGCGAGTTGCTGATCGGTAGATACTGGTGATTGGTGCAGTCGAATCAATTGCTTGTGGCTTTTTTTGCGCCCGGCTGCCGGATTGCGGAAACCATGAACTTGTCCAAAGTTTCCCAATAGTTACGTTTGTGTTATAAGGAGTTTTCGAGCTTCGAGTCGGGTCGGCCAATGGGCCGGCGCGTGCCAAACCGGTTGGGGGAATGCCTCATGAAAGGACCTGCAAAACTGCCGCTTGCGATCGCATTGGCGCTGATCGGCGGCAATGCGTTTGCGCTTGGCCTGGGAACGATCCAGGTCAGATCCAAGCTCAACCAACCGCTTGACGCGGTAATACCCGTGATCGCCGATTCTGCCGCCGAGGCCAGCGGTCTTGAAGTGACGTTGGCCACCGCCGAGGACTTCCAGCGCGTAGGTCTGAATCGCGCACAAGTGGATGTGCCGCTGCAATTTTCCGTCGGCACCGACAGCCACGGCCAGCCGGTGATCAAGGTCACCACCAAGGAGATCGTGCGCGAACCGCTGCTCGACTTCCTGATCGAGGCGAACTGGCCCAAGGGCAAGTTGCTGCGCGAATACACTGTGTTGCTTGATCCGCCGGTAATGGCGCCGGCCGCCGGCGCCACCGCGGCATCGGTGGCACCCGCGCACGAAGCGCCGCGCGCACGGCCGCAACCGCTGGCGCCCGAACACGAACACGCCAAACCCAAAGTGGCCGCCGTCAAGCCACCGCGAACCCAGGTTGCGCATGCCAAACCGGCAACGGCAAAATCCGAAGCGGCGAAACCGGCGCCCGCTGCACACGCCGCGAGTGCCGGCGAATACGGTCCGGTAGCGGGCGGCGAAACGCTGACGGAAATCGCCGGCGCAACGCGTCCGGACGACAACACAAATTTGAACGCTATGATGCTGGCCCTGCTCAAGGCCAATCCCAAGGCGTTTTATCGCGACAACATCAATGCGCTCAAGCGCGGCGCGATCCTGCGCATTCCCACGCGCGACGAAATCAAGGCCGGCGGATCGGCCGCCGCCATTGCGGCCGCAGTGCGCGAGCAGAATCAGGCCTGGGCGTCGAATGCTCCGGTAGCCAAACCAACCCTGGTCGCGAAGACCGGCGCACCGAAATCCGAATCCGCACCGCATGCCGGCAGCAAGTCTGCGAGTGGGTCGCCCGGCGCCCATCTGGCCTTGGTGCCGCCGCGTGCAGGCAAGGGTGGGCAAAACGCCAGCGATCATCCCGGCGCAACTTCGGGCACCGGCAATGCGCAGAATGCGGCGGATATGGCCCGCACCAAAGAGGCGCTGGCCAGCCGCGAGCAGGAAGTGTCCGAGCTCAAATCGCGAGTCAAGGACCTGGAAAAGATCGACAGCGACAACCAGCGTCTGCTCTCTCTCAAGCAGAACGAAATCGCCCAATTGCAGAACAAGCTCAAGCAGCTGGAGGCCGCGCAGACAGCTACGTCCGTCGTCGCGGCAGCCGCCCCGAAATCCACGCCCGCTGCTGTCGAAGCGGCCAAACCTGCGCAAACCAACCCCGCCGGTTCCAAGTCGGCGCAAGAGCCCGCCAAGGTGGCCGAGGTGGGCAACAAGCAGCCGCCCAAGCTCACCGCCAAGGATATCTGGGGCGACATCGGCGCGAGCGAAAAGCCTGCCGAAACCAAGCCGGGAACCGCGGCTGCGCCGACCACCGTCACGCCGGCAACACAGCTGACCAAATCAACCGTCGAAACCACGGCACCCGCCGCGACGGCAGCGGCCGCGCCAGCCGTGTCCAAGCCGGTTGAATCCAAGCCGGTGAATCCAAGCCGTCTCGACCCCGGTAGCGATCAAACCCAAGACGCCAACCAAGGTCGAACCGATATCCACACCGGAATTGCCTTGGTGGCAGAACAACAATGTGCTGATGACTGGTGGCGCGGCATTGCTGATCATCGGTCTGCTCGCGCTGATGCGTTTCCTGCGCAAACCGAACACTGCGCGCAATGTCGCCATGGCCGTGCCGGAAGTGGCCGATCACGCCGACGCGATGGCGGCGGACGAACAGCAACTACTGGATCAGCTGGCCGAACATCCGGGCGATCCTGCATTGTCGCTGCAATTGCTCAATCTGTACTACGCGCACCAGGATGCGGACAAGTTCGAGGCCGCTGCCGAAGCCATGTACGCGCATCTGGCCGATCCGACCCAGCCCGAATGGCAGCAGGTGCGCGCGATGGGCGAGCATTTGTGCCCGCATAATCCGCTTTTCGGCGGGCACGAGGATCTGACCGCAGTCATGCACGACGCGCAAGCTGACGCCGCGCATGACATGTCGCACCTGGACGACGGCCTGCACGCCGAGCAAGCGCACGAGACGCACTTCGATCCCCGCATGTTCGATACGCACGAAATGGCCAAACCGGCCGAGGACAATTTCGATTTCGATCTGGCCGAGCACGCCGCTCCTGCGCAGGCCGAACCGAGTCACATGGAACCTATGCATGCCCAACCCGCGCTGGTGGAATCCGCATCGGCCGAGGCCGCACCGGCCGAGGATTTCTTCGCCGGTGAGGATGCGATCGGCACCAAACTCGATCTGGCCAAGGCCTACCTGGACATGGGCGATCCGGAAGGCGCGCGCTCGATGCTTGACGAGGTGTTGGCCGAAGGCAACGATGCGCAAAAGATCGAAGCGCGCAAACTGCTGGCGGAAATCGGATAACGGCGTACTCTCCGACGCTGGGGCCGGGCTCGTCCCGGCCTTTTTTTTGGATTGCGCATGCGTATCGCACTCGGTATCGAATACGATGGCACCGATTTTCTCGGCTGGCAGCGCTTGTCGCACGGGGCAACCGTGCAGGCTGTGGTTGAGGCCGCGCTTTCCGATGTCGCCGCCGAGCCGATCCAGGTGACCTGCGCCGGGCGCACGGATGCGGGTGTGCATGCGCAAAATCAAGTGATCCATTTCGATACGCAGGCGCAGCGCACGGCGCGTGGCTGGATGCTCGGCACCAACTCGCACCTGCCGGCCAGTATCGCGGTGCGCTGGACGCGGGAGGTCAGCGACGAATTCCACGCGCGCTTTTCCGCGCGCGCGCGCCGCTACCGCTACACGATCCTGAATCGCTTGCCACGCCCGGCCCTGGAAGCACGGCACGTGTGCTGGGAGCGCGTACCCCTGGATGCCGCCGTGATGCACGCGGCGGCGCAGGCCTTGGTAGGTGAGCACGATTTTTCCGCGTTTCGCACTGTCGCCTGTCAGGCACGATCGCCGAAACGCTGCGTGCAGGAAATTATGGTCGCGCGCTGCGGCGAACACGTAGTGCTGGAAATCCAGGCCAACGCATTTCTGCATCACATGGTGCGCAACATTGCCGGCAGTCTGCGCGTGGTCGGACGCCGCGAACAGCCGCCGCAATGGATCGCGCAGGTTTTGACCGAACGCGACCGCAGTCTGGCCGGGCCGACGTCGGCCGCGCAGGGCCTGGTCTTTCTCGGACCGCGCTATCCTGCCGCCTTCGGTCTCCCCGAGGAAGCGAGTCTGCGCGAATGACCCGGCGTACGCGCATCAAGTTCTGCGGCATCACCCGCGTCGACGACGCGCTGGCCGCCTGCGCGCTCGGTGTGGACGCGATCGGGCTGGTGCTCACACGTGCGAGCCGGCGCTGCGTGACGCCCGCACTCGCGCGCGAGATCCGCCGTGCGCTGCCACCCTTCGTAGTCGCAGTGGCGCTGTTCATGGACGATCAGCCCGGCTACATCGCCGACGCCGTCGCCCTGGTGCAGCCGGATCTGTTGCAGTTTCACGGCGGCGAGACGCAGGAAGAATGTGTGCGCTTCGATGTGCCCTATATCAAGGCCATCGCGATGGCCGGCGCTGACCCGGCGCTCGCGCTACACGAACATACGGCGGCGACTGCTTTCGTACTCGACGCACATGCGCCGGGTGGGCAGGGCGGCGGTGGCAGCGTGTTCGACTGGTCGCGGATTCCGCGCGGTCTGCCGCGCCCGTTGATCCTCGCCGGCGGCCTGACCTGCGATAATGTCGGGTCCGCGATCCGCAGGGTCGCGCCGTTCGCGGTCGATGTATCCGGTGGCATCGAATCGTTGCCGGGAATCAAGGACGCCGACAAGATGCGGCGTTTCGTCAAAGAGGTCGAACGTGCTGACAGCAAACGATAAACGCACGGCAATGCCGGACTACACGCAGTATCCGGATCGGCGCGGCCACTTCGGCGACTACGGCGGCGTGTTCGTGGCCGAGACCCTGATCGCGCCGCTGGACGAACTGACTGCGGCATACACGACCGCTGCGCGACGATCCGGCATTCCAGGCTGAACTGGCTGCGGACCTGAACCACTACGTCGGCCGGCCCAGTCCGATCTATCACGCGCAACGGCTGTCGAGAAAAGTCGGCGGCGCGCAGATCCTGTTCAAGCGCGAAGACCTGAACCACACCGGCGCGCACAAGATCAACAACACCATCGGCCAGGCGCTGCTCGCGCGGCACATGGGCAAGACGCGCATCATCGCCGAAACCGGCGCCGGCCAGCACGGCGTGGCCACGGCCACCGTCGCGGCGCGCTTCGGCTGGAATGCGTGGTCTACATGGGCGCGGACGACATCGCGCGCCAGGCACATCAACGTCTATCGCATGAAGCTGCTCGGCGCCACGGTGGTGCCGGTGCACGTCCGGATCGAAGACGCTGAAGGACGCGCTCAACGAAGCCATGCGCGACTGGGTCACCAATGTCGACGACACGTTCTACATCATCGGCACCGTGGCCGGTCCGCATCCGTATCCGATGATGGTGCGCGATTTCCAGCGCGTCATCGGCCGCGAAGCGCGTCGCGCAGATGCTCGCAGAATACGGGCGCCAGCCGGATGCGTGGTCGCCTGCGTCGGCGGCGGCTCCAATGCGATCGGCCTGTTCCATGCCTTTCTCGACGACGCCGAAGTGCGCATCGTCGGCGTCGAAGCCGCCGGCGAGGGCATCGCAGACCGGCCGTCACGCCGCCTCGCTTGCCGCCGGCCGCCCGGCGTGCTGCACGGCAACCGCACCTATGTGATGCAGGACGATAACGGCCAGATCATCGAGACCCATTCGGTCTCGGCGGGCCTCGATTATCCCGGCGTCGGCCCCGAACACGCCTGGCTGAAGGACAGCGGCCGCGCGGAATACGTCGCGTCACCGACGACGAAGCGCTGGCCGCCTTCCATGACTTGTGCGCGCACCGAGGGCATCATTCCCGCGCTGGAATCCAGCCATGCCGTTGCCTAGGCGCATTGAGCTCGCGCGCAGCATGCGCAAGGACCAATCATCCTGGTCAATCTTTCCGGCCGCGGCGACAAGGACATGCACACCGTTGCGGCGCGCGATGGCGGTATCAGCACTGATGAACCGCATCGATCGACCGCTTTCGACGGCACTGCAAGCTGCGCGGCCGCACGGCGCTGATTCCTTTCATCACCGCGGGCGATCCGGCACCGGGCGCCACGGTGCCGCTGATGCATGCCCTGGTCGAGGCCGGCGCCGACGTGATCGAACTGGGCGTGCCGTTTTCCGACCCGATGGCCGACGGGCCGGTGATCCAGCGCGCCTGCGAGCGCGCGCTGGCGACGCGGGTCGGGCTGCACGATGTGCTCGGCATGGTGGCGGATTTCCGCAAGTCGGATAGCGAAACGCCGGTGGTGCTGATGGGCTATGCTCAATCCGTTGGAGATCCATGGGCTACGAAGCGTTTCGCGCGCGACGCCAGCGAGCCGCAGGGGTGGACGGCGTGTTGACGGTGGATTGCCCGCCGGAAGAATCGGACGAGTGGCGGACGCTGTTGCAAGGCCGCAGGATTGCGACCCCATCTTTCTGCTGCGCCGACCACCCCGGCAGCGCGCATCGCGCAGATCGTGGAAACGTCGCACGGGGGTTTCTGTTTATTATGTGTCTCTCAAGGGCGTGCACCGGCGCGGCCCAGCTGGATACCGCGGACAGTGCGCGCGCAAGATCGCCGCGATCCGCAAGTCACTGACGACTGCCGGTGGGTGTGGCTTCGGCATCCGCGATGCAGCCACGCGCCGCGGCGATCGCGCGGATTGCCGACGCGGTGGTCGTCGGCAGCCGCGATCGATCGCAGGCAGATCGACGGACGTGCGCCCGCGAGCAGACGCGCGAATTTCGACGCCAGTCCGCGCGGCACTTGGTGCGGGAACTGCGCCGGAGTGTCGCATGACCGCGCCAGATAGCGTGAGCGCCGGTGCCGGCCGAAGCGGAGCACGATCGAACAGTGGAGAGCCGACGCATATGAGCTGGTTCCAGAATTGATGCCCTCGCGCATCAAGCACGCAAGGCAGCGACGGCCAAGGGCAAGGTGCCGGAAGGGCTGTGGGCCAAGTGCGACGGCTGCAACGCCGTGCTGTACAGGGCCGATCTGGAGCGCAACCTGGAGGTCTGCCCAAGTGCAGCCACCACCATCGCATTGGTGCGCGCGAGCGCCTTGACCTGCTGCTGTTCGACGAAGGCAGTGCGTGAGGATCGGTTGCCGAAGTTGAACCTGTCGATGCGCTCAAGTTCCGGACAGAAAAAGATACAAGGATCGCCTCGCTCGCCGCGCAGAAGAGCACCGGCGAGAACGGATGCGCTGGTGGTCATGCACGGGCAGCTCAAGGCGCATCCGCTTGTTGTGCTGTGCGTTCGAGTTCGAGTTCATGGGCGGCTCGATGGGTTCGGTAGTGCGGCGAGCGCTTCGTCGCGGGCCGCTGCAAGCGCGCTGGATGACGCGCATGCCGTTGGTGTCGTTTTTCCGCCAGCGGCGGAGCGCGCATGCAGGAAGGCCTGTTTTCCCTGATGCAGATGGCCAAAGACCAGCCGTGCTGCGCGAACTGCGCAGCGCGGGCTGCCCTTCATCTCGGTGCTGACCGACCCGACCACGGGCGGCGTGTCGGCCAGTCTCGCCATGCTCGGCGACATGAACATCGCCGAACCCAAGGCGCTGATCGGTTTTGCCGGTCCGCGCGTGATCGAGCAGACCGTGCGCGAAACCCTGCCGGAAGGTTTCCAGCGCTCGGAATTCCTGCTCGAAAACGGCGCCATCGACCTGATCATCGACCGCCGCGAGATGCGCGACAAACTCGCGGCGCTGCTGGCGCTGCTGATGCGGCAGCCGCGGGCCGCCTGACGACATCCTGCGCGGTTGCCGCGTCCGGCGAGCGGGTTACTTCTTTGCTCGTGCAAAAAAGCGCTACCCGGCCGGGCGCAGGACGGACCGAAGCTTTGCTTCGAGGTTATCAGCGGATGACACTAACGGACTTGGCCGACTGGCTCGACTATCAGCAGCGCACGCATCCGCGCAGCGATCGACGCTCGGGCTGGATCGCAGTGCGAGCCGTTCTGGCAGCGCATGAGCCTGCGCCGCGCCCGCGCCGGTCGTCCTCACCGTCGGCGGTACCAATGGCAAGGGCTCCACCTGCGCCTTTCTCGAGGCGATGCTGCAGGCCGCGGGCTACCGTGACGGGCTCTACACATCGCCGCATTTGTTGCGCTACAACGAGCGGGTTCGCGTCTGCGGTACCGAAGCTGCAGCGACAAGGCCGAATTGTGTGCAGGCGTTCGAACGCATCGAAGCGGCCCGTGCGGAACATCCCGCTGACCTATTTCGAGTTCGGCACCCTGGCCGCCTTGCGGATTTTTGCGCGCAGCAAACTCGATGTACGCAGCGCTCTGGAAGTCGGCCTCGGCGGTCGGCTCGATGCAGTCAACCTGTCGATGCCGATGCCGCCATCGTCGTGACAGGTGGACCTGGATCATCAGGACTGGCTCGGCAGCGACCTCGATCGCATCGGCCGCGAGAAGGCGGGAATTTTCCGCAGGGATCGACCGGCCATCGTCGGCATGCGCGCGCCGCCGCAGGGGCTGCTGATGGCGGCTGCGCATGCCGGTGCACAGGTACTGCGCGCCGGCCCGGATTTTCGCGTGCTGCCGCAACTCGATGCCTGGCGCTGGGAATACGCCGGTACGCAGCTCATGTTGCCGCAACCTGGACTGGCCGCGTCGTGCCAGATTGACAACGCCGCAGCAGCGATCATGTCCTTGTACTGTTTGCGCGAACGCCTGGGCTGGGACGAACGCGCGATCGCGCACGGAGTGCGTGCGGCGCGCGCTCCCGCGCGGTTGCAGCGACTGCAAAAGTCTGGTGCGCCGGAACTGGTGATCGATGTCGGCCACAATCCGCAGGCTGCACAGGTGCTGGCGCAATGGTTGGCCGCGCATCCACCGCACGGACGCAATCTGGCCGTATTCGGCGCTCTTGCGGACAAAGATGTGGCCGGCATCGCCGCGCCGCTGGCGATGCATATCGCGCAGTGGCATCTGTGCGGGTTGGATGCGGCTTCGTCGCGCGGATTGAGTGCCGCACAATTGCGCGAGCGCGTACCGTCGCTGTCTGGCGTTTCACATTCCAGCGTCGATGCCGCACTGGATGCGGCGGGCGCACAGGCCGGAGCCGGCGACCGCGCACTCGCCTTCGGTTCGTTTTTCGTGGCCGCACCAGCGCTGGAATGGGCGCGGCGCAACCGCTTTGTGGAAAGGGACCTCTGAATAACCGTCGCGAGCTGCCGAGCGCAGCAGGTTATTCAGAGGTTCCAAGGCGCTGGGGTTATAATTGACGCCTCCACCGAGGAGCCGCTCATGGATTCCGCACTGAAACAACGCCTGCTCGGCGCGGCTGTGCTGATTGCGCTTGCCATCATCTTCGTACCGATGTTCCTCGGCAACTCGCCGCATCAGCCGGACAACAACACGCTGAACCTGGATATTCCAAAACCACCGGAACACGATTTCCAGACCCGCACCCTGCCGGTGGCGGGTGCGGACGCCACAGCCACCTCCGCTGCGGCCAATCCCGACAAGCTCGTGACCGTGGATACGCACGCGACGCCCGTCGTCGATGCGCATCCGGAAAATTCGCCTGCCGCGCCGGCATCTGTGCCGGCACCCAAATCGGCAACCTCCGAATCCTCCCGCACCGCACCGACGCCGGCGGAAGCCGTCAAACCGACGCTGTCGCCGGCACCCGCTGCGGTTGCATCGAGCGGACACTTCGCCGTGCATCTGGGCGTGTACGCGGACCGCGGCCATGCCGATGCACTGGTCAAGGCGCTGAAGAAGCGCGGATTCGCCGCCTACGATGAATCCACCGACTATCAAGGCAAACCCGCCTTGCGCGTCCGCGTGGGGCCGTATTCCGACCGCGCTGCCGCCGAGACCGCGCGCCTGGCGATCAAGCGCGTCGAACCGAAGGTGCCGAGCAGCGTGGTCGAGGCGGCAACGGCACAACCTGCGGCAGATGCCCCGGCCAGTGCGTTGCCGGCTACCCGCGCCGGCGGCTGGGCGGTGCAGTTGGGTGCATTCAAGTCCGAGGTCGAGGCGAACAAGTTGCGCGACCGTCTGCGTGCTGCGGCGTTCGCGGGATTCGTCGAACGCAGCGGCAGCGGCGACGCGGCACTGTGGAAAGTGCGCGCCGGTCCCTATGCGGACCGCTCCGGAGCGGACAAGGCGCGCGCAGCCATCGATGGCAAACTCAAGATCAAGGGCATGATCGTGACGCAATCATGAGTCTGCTTAAGGCTGTACTTCCCCTTGACTCAAGGGGCGTGCCATCCAGACAGGACATGCCGGGTCATGATGAACTGGGCTGATTACTGCATCCTCGCCGCGCTCGGCTTGTCCATACTGATGGGTTTGTGGCGCGGTTTCATCGGGGAGGTGCTGGCGCTGGCCGGCTGGGTGCTCGCATTCTGGGTGGCGTGGCGTTTCGGCTCCGCGCTGGCGCAAAAATTCACCGCGGTCGACGAGCCGTCGATACGCCTTTTGCTCGGTTACGGATTTTGTTTTCTGGCAGTGCTGATCGCCGGAGGCATCGTCGGTTTCCTGATGCGCAAGCTCGTCGCCGGCAGCGGATTGTCCGGCAGCGATCGTCTGCTCGGCATGGTGTTCGGCCTGGTGCGCGGGCTGGCGCTGGTCACGTTCACGGTATTGCTGCTCGGCTTCACGCCGCTGCCGCGTGATCCGTGGTGGCATCAATCACAGCTATTACCCGCGTTCCAGGGCTATGCGCAGTGGCTGTCCGCGCGTCTGCCACCGGAAGCGACGAAATACCTTGATTTACGCGGTATCCTGCCGCAGATTCCGGTCCTGCCGCACAAGCCGGATCCAGGCAACAAATCCGCAATCTGATCGACAAGGCGAACCCAAGCACATGTGCGGAATCATCGGCATTGTCGGCAAGTCCGACGTCGCGGCCTTGCTCTACGACGGCCTGACCGTGTTGCAACATCGCGGTCAGGATGCCGCCGGCATCGCCACGGTCGACGCCGGCGAACGCTTGCGCCTGCACAAAGGCGCGGGTCTGGTGCGCGACGTGTTCTTGCCCGAAAACATGCTCAAGCTGCGCGGCCGCATCGGTATCGGCCATTGCCGCTATCCGACCGCTGGTTCGGAAAGTTCGACCGAAGCACAGCCCTTCTACGTCAATTCGCCGTATGGCATTGCGCTCGGCCACAACGGCAATCTGGTCAACACCGAATCGCTGCGGCGGCAGATGTACGAGGACGATCGCCGCCATATCAATACCGATTCGGATTCGGAAATACTGCTCAACATCTTCGCCCACGAACTACAGATCCAGGAACGCCACGCGCTGGAACCGGATCACATCTTCAAGGCCGTGGCCGGCGTGCACACGCGCGCGCGTGGCGGCTATGCGATCGTCGCCTTGCTGCTCGGTTACGGCATCGTTGCGTTCCGCGACCCGTACGGCATCCGCCCGCTGGTGCTCGGCGAACGCGACGTCGCCGACGGCAAGGAATACGCCGTCGCCTCGGAATCGGTGGCGCTGGATATCCTCGGATTCCGGCGCCTGCGCGATGTCGCACCCGGCGAAGCGGTGTTGCTGGCCAACGACGGCAAGCTCTACAGTCGCCACTGCGCCGAAGGCTATCCACACGCACCCTGCATCTTCGAATACGTCTATCTGGCGCGGCCTGATTCGATGATGGAGGATGTTTCCGTGTACAAGGCGCGCCTGCGCATGGGCGAGTATCTGGCCGCGAAAATCCTGCGGCTGCGGCCCGAGCACGACATCGATGCGGTGATTCCGATTCCCGATACCGCACGCACAGCGGCGAGTTCGCTGGCACAGGTGCTGGGCTTGCCGATGCGCGAGGGATTCGTCAAGAACCGCTACATCGGCCGTACCTTCATCATGCCCGGGCAAAGCGAACGGATGAAATCCGTGCGCCGCAAACTGAATGCGATCGAGCTGGAATTCCGCAACAAGAACGTGCTTCTTGTCGACGACTCCATCGTGCGCGGCACCACCTCGCGGCAGATCATCCAGATGGCGCGGGAAGTGGGCGCGAAAAAAGTATACTTCGCTTCGGCGGCGCCACCGGTGCGCTATCCGAACGTCTACGGCATCGACATGCCGGCTGCCACCGAGCTGGTCGCGCACGAGCACAGCGTAGAACAGGTGTGCGAGATTATCGGTGCCGACTGGCTGGTGTACCAGGATCTGCCCGACCTTATCGCCGCGGTTGCCGAGGGCAACGACAAGCTCAGCGGCTTCGACACTTCCTGTTTTTCCGGCGAATACGTCACTGGCGTGGAACCGACCTATCTGAGCGATCTGGAATTCGCGCGCTCGGACACGGCCAAGTCGCAGCGCCGCCAGGCATCCTGAGTCCGCCCATGCAACGGCGCGCAATGCCCGCATTGCTGGCAGAATAGGCCGGCGCGGCTTGCGCACGGAGTGCAGCAATGCAAACCCGAAACGAATCCGCTCAATGCCTGTTTGCACGCGCACAGGCCTGTTTGGCGTTGTCCGATCCGGCGGCCAAACTGGCCGCGACCGCGCAGGCCGCCGCCGCATTCGCCGCCGGCGCGTCGCACATCGATGCCGACGCGCCGGCCGCGCACGCCATCGCGGCGCCGGGTCGGCCGCAACGACCGCGCCTGGTCGCGCCGCGCGATTTGCCACGACGCGGATTGGGCACGCCCGCGGGCCGCGCTGCGCTGATTCACGCCGTCGCCCACATCGAATTCAACGCGATCAATCTGGCCTGGGATGCGGTCTACCGTTTTCGCGGCATGCCGCCAGAGTATTACCGCGACTGGGTTACTGTCGCCGCCGACGAGGCGCGGCATTTCGCCATGTTGCAGGCGCGCCTGCGTGAGCTCGGTCACGAGTACGGCGATTTCGACGCCCACGACGGCCTTTGGGAAATGGCAGTAAAGACGTCTGAGTCATGTATGGCCAGGATGGCCCTGGTGCCGCGCGTGCTCGAAGCGCGCGGATTGGATGTCACCCCCGGCATGATCGCGCGTCTGCGCGCGGTCGGCGACGCCGATAGTGTTGCGATTCTCGAGACCATCCTGGGCGAGGAAGTCGGCCACGTCGCTGCCGGCTCGCGCTGGTTCGTGTACTGCTGCGCGCGTGCGGGCTGCGATCCGGAACGCGCATTTGCCGAGCTGGTCGCGCAATACGCGCGTGCATCGCTCAAGGGTCCGTTCAACACGGCCGCACGGCTTGCCGCCGGATTCTCCGCCGCGGAACTGGCGCGTCTGGAAGCCGCCGCATGATCCGGCGTAGCGCCTGCGTTCTTGTGCTGGCGCTGCTGTGGATCGTCATCCTGGGCCGGGCTGCGAATGTGTCGTGGCATGCGCCGTGGCAGCCGGCGCAGGTGCGTGTGCTGGCCGGCCGTGATTTCCGCGTTGTCCTCGGTGCCGGCGTCGAGGACGCTGATGCACTGCGTGTCGGCGCGATCGGCGACGACGGCAATGCGTTGCAATCGATCCGCCTCGAGGATCTCCGCGCTGCCGATTTTCCGATCCTGCGTTACCGTTTCGACAGGTTCCCGCGCACGCTGGAACTGGCTTTGGTCTTCCGCCGCGCGGATACACCGGATGCGGTGCAGACCATCACCATCCCGTGGCCCGGCGCGGGCTGGCAAACCGTGGACCTGCGCCGCCTGCCGGAATGGCGCGGCGAGATCGTCGAGGTTGGGTTCGCCGAATACGCGACCGCGCAACTGGTGCCGCCGAGCGTGGCATTCCAGCCATTCCGCTTCGATCGCGCCGAACTTGCTGCGCCGTCGTGGCGCGGCGGGCTTGCCGCATTGTCTACAGCGTGGTTCGCCTATGTGCCGTGGGCGCTGCATTCGATCAGCGCGCTGGTTCCCGATCGTGCCTCGTTCGGTACCGCTTCGCCGTTGCCTATGCTGGTGCCCGGCACTGTTCTGAGTCTGCTGGTACTTGCCCTGTTCCTGCGCTGGCCGTGGCGACGCAGCGTTCGTGCGGTGGGGATTGCCGCGCTGCTTCTGTGGGCTTTTCTCGACCTGCGTTGGCTGCACGATTTCCAGGCGCGCCATGCGCTCACCGAGCATTTGTACGCCGACAAGACCTGGGACGAACGTCTGCACCTGCTGCCCGACCAGGATCTCGCTTTTATGGCCACGCAGGTGAGCGGCTGGCTGGATACGCAACCGCCGGGACAACGGCTGCTGGTCGCGGCCGACACGAACTATTTGTTCCTGCGCTTGATTTACCTGTTGTTGCCGCACAATGCGGGCCTGTTGCAACTGGTCGGCGATGCACCACTGCCGCCGGGCAGTCTGATCCTGCTGTATGCGAACACACAATGGCGTTGGGATGAGGCGCACGGCGCAATCGTCGGCGGCGGACACGTGTGGCCGGCCGAGCCGGTATTCGAAAGCGGTCTCGCCCATGTCTACCGTTTGCGCAGTGCTGCGCCGTGAGTGCCGCCCTGTACATTGCCTGGATACTGCCGCTGGCCGCCGGCACGACCATGTGGCTGGCGCTCAGTCCCGTGCGCCGGGCGGGCTGGCTCGCGGCGGCATGCGGACACGGGCTGGTATTCGGCCTGTTGCTCGCAGCGGCAGCGACCGCCATATTTGCGCGCGCCGATACCGCGCACGCCTGGCTGCACGCGGCGCCGCCGCTGGTGATGTTGGCGGCCGTCGCGGCCGTCGTCGCATGGCGGCGCATGCGCGTTCGCGCACCGGCGCCGCTAATAAAAGTGGAAAAATCCGCAAAGTGGATTATTGGATTGCTGGCTCTGGCCATGGCGTCGCTGGTGTGGCGCGGCTGGCTGGCGCTGCGTGAAATCCTGCTGCGGCCGACATTTCCGTGGGATGCCTGGGATGCCTGGGCAGTCAAATCCAAGACCTGGTTTCTGCTCGGCCACTACGCGCCGTTCGTGTCCATGCACGATTGGCTGGCGCAGCCGGCGCGCGATCTGTACACATCCATTGCCTGGGCGTATCCGGCCACGCTGGCGTGGATGCAGGTGTGGTTCGCCAGCGCCGCCGGCGGCTGGATCGAGCCGCAGGTCAATTTGCCGTGGTTCGCGCTGGGAATAGGCCTGTTGGTCGCGCACTATGGCCAATGGCGCGCGCTGGGGCTGGATCGCACGCGCGCATTGGCGGCGATGTACGCACTCGGCTCGTTGCCGTTGCTTGATGTCCATGTCGCCCTGGCTGGCTATGCGGATCTGTGGTTGGCCACGGTGCTGGGCTTTGCCGTGCTGGCGTGGTTGCGCTGGCGGCGCGAGCGCGAGCGCGGGCAGGCGATCGTGTTCGTCGTCTGCGCCTTGTTGTTGCCCGCGATCAAGCTCGAGGGCGCGGTATGGCTGCTGCTGCTCGCCGGCATGGCCATCTATGCCGCATTGCCGGTGCGTTGGCGGCGCACCGCGATCGCGGCGACGGCTGTTGTTCTGGCGCTGGCCCTGCTGTTGCCGCACTGGCGCCTGCCGGTGCCGGGACTGGGCTGGGTCGACGCCACCCACGAGGCGATAGTGGTGTCCGCAGTCGGCACCTACCAGCTGCAGTTTCATGCTGGCGCTCTGGCGAGTTGGGGCAACAGCCTGTTCGTGCAGCCGAACTGGCATCTGCTGTGGTGGCTGGCGCCGGTCATTGCGTTGTTGCGCTGGCGCGATTTGCGCGCGCAGGCGGACCTGCGCCATCTGGGCGCATTCGTACTGCTCGGCTTCGGCTTTCTGTTGTTTTTGTTTGTGTATACCGACGCCGCGCGCTGGGCCGAGAGTTACACCGCGATCAATCGCTTGATCCTGCACATCGTGCCGGCCACAGTCACCCTGCTGGCGTTGCTGTGCCGCGATGCGGACCGGCCAGAACTTCGCGGTACAACGCCGTTACCTGTGGTGTTATCCGATCCAGCGTAAATGCTCTGTGGAATCGGCGTGCACCGGCCTCGCCCAGGCGCGTGCGCAGGTCCGCATCGCCGTGCAGTCGCCGCATCGCGGCGGCCAGCGCGGCAGCGTCGCCGGGCGGCACGAGCAATCCGGTTTCGCCGTCGCGCACGACGAAGCCGACGCCCGAACCCGGAATGTCGCTCGCGATCGCGGGCAATCCCGCACGCATGGCCTCGAGCAGCACCAGGCCGAACGACTCGGCGCGCTCCAGCGACGGCAGGCACACGACATCGGCCTGTGCGTACGCGGCTGCGAGCGTAGCGTCGCCCGCGCGATCCATGTCGATGCGGCCGGCGAAGTTCACTCTTGCGCTGATTCCCAGCGTGTGGGCGAGTTGGCGCAACCCGGCTTGGCACTCGCCGTCGCCGATCAACACCAGACTGGCCTCTGCTACGTTGGCAAGAGCGCGCAGCAACACATCAAAACCCTTGAAATAGCTGAGCCGCCCGACGGCGAGCAGACGCAGGCCGGGCGTTGGCCATTGTATATTTGTGGAATTCGCCGCGTCCGCTGTGTGTCGATCAATGCCGAGCGGTATTACCCGCGTCTTGTCGCGCCACTGCGTCAGCGCCATGCTCGAATCCCGATACGGCGTGGATGTCGCGATCACTGCACGCGCATGCCGCAACAGCGCCTGTTCCCAGGGCCGATACAGGCGATAGGCGAGGCGCAGCGTGCGATGACGCGTATCCAGCGGTATATCCGCATGCCAGTGCACGACCCACGGCAGGCGTCGCGCACTCGGCAACAGCAGCGCCCAGAACGCCGACGTGTTGGGCAGATGCAGATGCAGCAAATCCGGCTGGAATTCGCGGATGGCGCGTGCGAGCAGGCGCGGGAATCCCGGGCTGACCGGCGCGTAGATCCACTGTCCGTAACAAGCCGCCAGGGTGACATCGACTGCGCCGGCGCGATAATTCCGGCCGTGCCGGACTCCCGGCTCGGCGTGTGCCAGCACGCGCACCGTCATGCCGTCAGCGGTCTGGGCGGCGGCCAGATCGGCAACGAAACGCTCGATGCCACCGGGGTGCGGCGGGAAGAACTTGCCGATGTGGAGGATGCGCATTCGTCGGTCGCTTCCGGTGCGGAAAGAAACGCGGGTTAGCGCGCTTTGCCAGTACCCCCTCTCCCGCTGGCGGGAGAGGGTTGGGGAGAGGGTGGTTCGATCAATTCGGTAGCAATCTGCGCAAGCACTCCTTCGATATTTTGCAATACTTCATTGTTCCAAAAGCGAATCACACGATAACCGAGACCTTGAAGTGTGAAAGTGCGACGGGCGTCGTGCTGTAGCTGATCGGCATGCTGTCCCCCATCCACTTCGACGACCAGCCGCATTTCGAGGCAAAGGAAATCTGCTGTGTAACCGGCTATTGGAAATTGACGCCGGAACTTGGCGCCCAACAGGCGCCGAGCACGAAGGTGTTTCCATAACAACGACTCGGCATCGGTGGACGCGGTCCGCAACTGACGTGCACGCGGCGTTCCATCGCGAGGTTTCATGGTCCACCCTCACCCGCGCCTGCGGCGCGGCCTCTCCCGCCAGCGGGAGAGGCGCGAGCAGGCCTCAGCCATCGCTACCCGACTTCGGCAGCACGATCACCTGCGCGCTTTTGCCTTGGGCCTTGCGCGTTACGTCGACGGGAGCCGTCGGCGTGGTGTCGCCGCCAGCCCTGCGCGCCGCGGCGATTTCCTGTTCCAGAATCGCCAGTTTCTGCGTCAATCGCCGCAACTGGCGTTCAGAGCGAGAGCGGTCGATGTCCATTTGCAACATGCGCACCAGAATCATGCCGATGCCGAGAATGATCGGCAACACCGGCGGATAGTGGATGCCGGTGATGCGGCCCATCCAGTCCACCAGCGGCGGAAATACGCCCAGCAGCAAAATCGCCGCAGCCACCGCCAGCCACCACAGCGCGTAACTGCCGTGCAAATGCGTGCGCCGCACCAGCAACAGGATTGCTCCGGCCAGCAACACGCCGATCAGCGCCGCGACGATCTGCACGTTCATGAGCGTGCTCCGGCGTGCCGGCGCGCGCCGATCTGGGCGAAACAAAGCACTGTGGTGTGCAGCATGTAGCGCGCCACCATCGGCCACGAGGAAAACACGCGCGAGCCGCCGCTGCGCCGCTGCGACATCGGCGTGGGCGCCTCGTGCAAGCTCAATCCGTGCTGGCGCAGCAACATCAAAACGCCAAGATCCTGGTAGTCGAGCAGACTGGCCTCGCGCGCGGACAGCACGCGAATTGCGCGGCGGTCGTACACGCGCAAGCCCGAGGTGAAATCCTGCACGCCGATGCCGGTGAGCAGGCGAAAATAGCGCCAGGCCAGACGTTTGGCCGCAGACAGTCGCTGCGGACAGGTGCCGATCGCCACGTTCGCGCCGCTCTCTCGCCATGCGGCCAACAGCCCCGGTAGTTCTTCCGGATGATGCTGCCCGTCGGCATCCAGCGTCAGCACGGTGACGTAGCGATGGCGCCGCGCGTAGCGCAAGCCGGTCTGCGCCGCGCCCCAGGCGCCGAGGCGAAACGGCAGATCGATGACGCTCGCGCCGGCCAGCCGCGCCTGCGTGGAGGTGGCATCGTCGCTGGCATCGTTCACCACCAGCACCGCGCCGCCCACCGCTGCACGCACGCGGCGCACGATCTCGCCCACCGTTGCGGCCTCATCGCGCGCGGGGATCACGGTGAGCAGGTTGGGGGCGTAGTCGGGCACGGCAGGATTCGGCAATGTATACGCGCATTGTCTGGCGTGTGGCGGGCCGCGGTCAATGCGGGATAGCGTACGAAACGCGGGGCAGGTGGGACTGGGTATGGCAGGAATGGTATCGCATATAGTATCATCCAGCGATGAATGCGAGGGCCAAGCTGCTTGCCGCGATTCTGGCCAACCCCAAGCAGGTCAAATTCGGCGACGCATGCAATGCGGCAATACTGATCGGTTTCGAGCGCAAGGGCGGGGTCGGTTCGCATTGCACCTTTGCCCGGAAAAACGAACCGATGCTGCTGAATTTCCAGAATCGCCGTGGCTACGTACCGCCCTACCAAGCACGTCAGCTTGCCGCGATGATCGACAAATACGGAGACATTCAATGAACAAAGCACATTATCCGCTGGATATTTTCTGGAGCGACGAAGACAAGGGCTTCATCGCGGAAGTCCGCGATCTGCCCGGATGTTCGGCCTGGGGCGCCACTGAAGAGGCGGCGGCGCGCGAGGCACGCGATGCGATCGCCTCGTGGATCCAGGCTGCCAAAGCTACAGCCCGTAATGTTCCTGCGCCGACTGTGGGCGAACCCATTGACAAATTCAGCGGCAAATTCATCGTGCGCGTGCCGAAAAGCCTGCACGCGCGGCTCGCGCGAGACGCCAGCAAGGAAGGCATCAGCCTGAACCAGTATGTGCTGTCCCGGCTTGCAGGTTGATTGCGGTTCGCGCGGCGGGACCCTTGTCCGCTTTTCCCACCCCAAGCTTGGGCACGGAGTTGCAAGCATCGGTATACGATCATAATATACAGATATGGATTTTGCGCGAGTTACCGGCTTCGATTGGGATGCGGGCAATGCGCGCAAGAATGAGATGCACGGTGTCAGTCAGGCGGAAGCTGAACAGGTTTTCTTCAATTTGCCGTTGATCGCGCCCGATTCGGAGCACAGCCACGCAGAACCTCGCTACCACGCGCTGGGTTGCTCCGACTCGCGGCAGTTGCTGCACGTTACGTTCACACTGCGCAATCAGGGCCAGTCGATCCGGATCATTTCAGCCCGGTCCATGAGCCGCAAAGAGAGGGCCATTTATGAGCAAGCCAAACAAGCCGAAATTCAAGACTGAAGCCCGCGAACGCGAATTTTGGGAAACCCACGACAGCGCCGGCCGGGTGGATTGGAGCCGCGCCCGCTGGGCCGTTTTCCCCAACCTGCGCTCGGCGACCAAGCCGATCTCGCTGCGCCTGCCGACGGCGCTGCTCGACAGCATCCGTGCCCAAGCCAACAAGCGCGATGTGCCATACCAATCGCTGATCAAGCTGTGGCTGGCCGAGAAACTGGCCGAATCGCACAGGTAACCCCCCTGTCCGCTTTTACCCCGCGCCTGCGTTTAAGGGTATCGAGTGCCCGCAAGGGCACGCGGTTGTGGTTCCGATGGTCGGGTCACGGAATCTGTCAAGAGTACGGGCCAAGCTATTGACCCGTCTCGGGCAAGTCCACTAGACTCCGGCCCATTCGGGTGCGGGTTCCATCATGCGGGGCAGGGGACAAGGTCCTTCACCCGGTACATTTGGGAGAAATCCATGAAATCGTTTCAGATGAAGGCGCTGGCCGTTGCGGTGCTCGGTTTGGCCGGGTTGGGAATGGCGGGCAGTGCGTTTGCGGCTTGCCCCGATCCGACCGCGGATGGCAATCAGGGTTACGCGCAGCCGGATGGGCCGTGGAGTGGCGAAGTCGTCACCAATTCCACGATCGCTGCCGGTACGCCGGGTTTGGCCGGCACAAGCTGCAAGATGGTGGTGGCGTTTACGCCCAGTGGTGGCGTTGTGGCTGGCAACTCCACCGCGTTCGTCCAAGATCAGTCGCCAAATAACGAGCAGCGTTATCGTGCGCGGTTCTATGTCGACTTTTCGGGCCTCGCTGCGTCATTCTCTACTGGCTCTGGATCGGGCGAGCAGCTTTTGTTGATGCGAGCGGACGCAAGTACTGCACCTGCCGGTCGGTCTACAGCTGTTGTGAGAGTTTATCTAATTAGTGGAAGTCCTTTGAATCGTTCGTTTCTCGTAGCAGATTCCGGTGCTGGCGGGCAGATTAAGACGATTAACGTTACCGGTCCCAACTCCAGCTGGGGTTAATCAGAATTGAGTTTGATTACAACACCTATCCAGGTGCCACCCAGCAAAGTGCCTGTGAATCTGGCAGCACCAATGGCTCGTTTGCGTCTGGGTAACGGACGGCGCCACCGCGTCCACCGAAGCTTCGCCGAGTGCGAAATACAACCTATTGGCCAATAGTTTTGATCCTAATGGAGTCAATGGCTGGACTGGAGTCAAGTCGGCAAACCTCGGGATCTTTTCTCCAAACGGGTTGCTACAGCTTGACTCTGCAACTAATAACTCAACCTTTGCCTTTGATGAGTTTGATTCTCGCCGGCAAACTTTTATCGGCCAATAACAGGGCTATCAACGGAGTTTGACAATGAAAAATCTGGCTTTTCTTGCCTTATCTTTGGGAGTTTGTTGCTGGGCAAGCTCTGGCTTTGCACAAACATGCTCTGCGGATAGCGTTGCTACGATCACTGCGGCCGGTACAGTTACTGGAAATACGTGCCCTGGGGGTAACCCTGCGAGTACAAATGTTCCTGATGTTTGCTCTCATGGTACAGCCTTGAATGGTGCTGGTGAGGTGGTGTATTCGCTAACGCTCGGTGCGACGAATAGTGCCTCGTTTATGCTCACATCGACGGGGACTGGGCGCGACAAGTGGTTGCGATCCGACAGGAAATCAATGCCCGTTTGAGCCTGGTTTATTTGTCCTGAACAAGACGCCAACGACTGGTACGTGCGGTGGTCAGTCCTGTTTGATCACTCAACAAGCTGGGACAGTAGTTACAAATGGCAGTGTAAGCGGAAGTCTCCCAGCTAACACGGCAGCTGGTACCTACTGGATCGTTGTCGGGGATGCAGGTAATGATTCCCCCGGCTGCGGTCCCTATAGTTTGGCTGTCTCCGGCGCCCTGCCCGTCAAACTGCAAAGCTTCTCCGTGCAATAAGCTTCACGCACAGCAACACCCCCGAACCCCGCCGTGTGCGGGGTTTGGTTTTTCCGGGGATACGACCGCCCCAATCGGCAATTGGCGCTTGGCGGCGGGCATTGCGGATTATCGACATGACGATATATGCCCTGGGCCCTATTGGTCTCTCGCTGCGCGCCCGCGTTCGCGCAAGTGACGTCGCAGCGGCTGTTCGGGCGAATCGTGGTACGGCGATTCGCTTCCGCCGAAACCTGGCGCGGCCCGTTAGCTGGAGCAGATTCATGCCGCCGCATCGCTGGATCTCCTCCGTGTTCCGCCGGGAAACCGACTGGAAGATTGAAAAGCGACTGTGTTGGGCAATACAGCATTACCGTACCAACGATCGGTTGCGGGTTTGCTTCCGCTTGACGGGCACGGACGCCGAGGATGTCGGGGGCTGCAAGTCGATCTGGAGGAACTGCATTGGTGTGCCGGTGAATATCGTCACCCCGAAAGGGTTGCGCGAGCGCTATCGCGCGCGCGTGCTGGCCGATGCCAGACCATATGAATCCCCTGGCCGATCAGCTCCAGCACATGCAGGAAGCGATCCTGCAATCATGGAACACCTTGGCGGGCTCGACAAGAAGCGTCTCCTGAGCGACAAGGTCAACAAAAGCGGTTGCGCTGAATTTGATCGTTATCGGTGAAGTGGCGACAAGACTGCTCCAGAACCACGCCGACTTTCTTGCCCGCTATCCCGCCGCCGATGGAAATCGATCAGGGCATGCGCAACCGCATCGCGCCTGGGTATTTCGGCATCGACCTGCAAATGTCTGGATACGGTTCAATTCTCTTCCCGCATTGCTGCGGCATCTCGAAACCATGCGCGAAGCGGCAGAGCGAACAGGGCCCGGGACGCAGCGCTAGTTCCGCCGCACGACGGGTAACTGCCGAATGCATGCCGTGCGGTAAACGTGTCGAACAGCGGAAAAATTGTACGTGGAACCCATTTTCCAGGAGTTTGCCGATGTCTTTGAAAATGCCTGTTTTCGCGCTGCTCTTTGCGCCGCTGCGCGCCCTTGCCGGCGCAAGTTTCGTTCGAGCGCAGGACGTGGGCGAGATCTACCAGACCAATACCGGCCATTCGACGATTTTGTTCAACAACGTCGGCGCCAAGCCGGTGAAAATCCTGCGCGTGACGCCGAAGTACGACAAGGATGGCGTGGGTGAATTCCCATTGCCCGCGGTCGTCGCGCCGAAGACCAGCGTCAATATTCCGGTGACCGTGTTCAGCGCCATGGACGCGGGCGATCATCGCCACATCTTCGATATCCAGACCGATTCGACGACGCGCCCGCAGGTACAAGTGCTGGTGCATCTGTTCGGCCTGTCGGTGCTCGACGATGCCGAGCCGAAGGCTCGATCTGGGCACGCTGAATACCAATGCCGCCGCGCCGACAAAGACCGTTCGCTGTCCAGCCGCGAGGTGGCGGATTTCCGCATCACGCGCATCGATCGAGACGCCGGATTTCGCCACCGCGAAAGTCCTGTCCGACGGACACACCGTGTCGATTACCGGCAAGACAGATGCGAGTTGGGGCCGTCACCAGGGCTACGTCAAAGTGGCATTGAATTCGACACTGCAGCCGCAAGCCTGGATCGATGTCAGCGCCGATGTGCATGGCGCTGTGATTCCCTCGGCCAATCCGGTCGAGATGGGCGTGTTTCGCAACACCAAGCTGCCGTTCGTGGTGCAGTTGAAAAGCCGCGATGGCAAACCGGTGAGACCTGGTGCGCTATCGATCAAGGACATCAAGGCCACGCTGACGAAGCAGGCATGCGTGGGCGATGCGAAAGGCTGCGCGCAGATCAGCGTGAAGATTGCGACGGACCAGCCCGGCGGGCGCGTGCAGGGTCAGTTGCTGGTCGAGTTGCCCGATTATCACCGCACTTTGCCGATCGACATGGATGGCCTGTATCTGCCTGAAGGTGTGCAGGTGCATTCGCTCAACGAGGCGATGGAAAAAAATTCCAAATCCAGCGCCGAACCGCCGCCGCTGGACCTGAAATCGGCACTGCAGAAATCGACGCAAGCCAATTCCGCGCCGCCGCCGGCCGATCCGCCGGGCCGCGGGCCGCTGCTCAAGTGGCAGGTCTCCAACGAGGCCAACATCTACGGCTACCTGGTGTATCGCGGCAACGACGAAAACGGCCCGTTCCTGCGCGTGGACAAGGACATCGTTCGTATCGAAGGCGATGCCGGCAATGGCCAGACCCATTCCTACGCCTGGCGCGACACCAGCGCCACGCCCGGCAAAACCTACTGGTATTACATCGGCATGCTCTATCGCGACGGCAGCAAGCAGCAACTCAGCGGGCCGCAAAAAGTCACGGCAAAGTAACGGAACCGCATCCGTTCGGTAGCACCCAAATTTAAATTTCCGTTCGCCCTGAGCGTAAGCCCGAAGGGCCGAAGTCGAAGGGCCTGCGTTTCGACTTCGCTCCGCTACGCTCAACGCGAACGGATTTTGGTAACGGTTGAGTTCAATCCGAGAACGACTTAACCACGGGACTCAGACGTGTAGCACGCTCGCCTGCTCATACCAGTCCCCGAGCACGATGCGCTCGGCTTGCGTTCCGTCCAGATCGAAACGATGTGTCGCGGGTCGGTGCGTGTGGCCGTGGATCAGGCGGCGCACGCCGTGCGCGCGCATGGCCGCTTCGACCGCCGACTGGTTCACGTCCATGATCTCTGCTTTGGCCGCCGACGTGTGCATGCGGCTGGCGTCGCGCGCCTGCGCAGCAAAGACACGGCGTTGGGTCAGCGGTCTGGCGAGAAAATCGCGCTGCCATTGTGGATCGCGTACCAGTGCGCGGAATTTCTGGTATTCGACATCATCCGTGCATAGCGTGTCGCCGTGCATCAGCAGGGTGCGCCGATCGCCCAGTTCGATGAGCGTCGGATCCGGCAACAATGTCATGCCGGAGCGTCGCGCATATTCCTCGCCGAGCAGAAAATCGCGGTTGCCGTGCAGGAAATATACCGGCACGCCGCTGTCGCACAGCGCGCGCAACGCCATTGCCACGCGCGCCGGCAAGATTGCGTCATCATCGTCGCCTATATAGCTCTCGAACAGATCGCCGAGAATGTAGAGCGCGCTGGCTGCACGTGCGTCTGCGGCGAGCAATTGCTCGAACGCCTGGACGAGCAACGGTCGCGCGTCGTCCAGATGCAGGTCGGAGATGAACAGCGTGCTCATGCGGCGGAACCGGCGCGCTCCATGCAGGGCGCGCCGGAGCGCTGTGCGATCATTGCACCAGGCTTGCCTTCTCGATCACGATCGGCGTCTTCGGCACATCGCTGACAAACGGACCCTGCGGGCCGGTTTCCACCGCCTTCATCTTTTCCACGACATCCATGCCGTCGATGACCTTGCCGAACACGCAGTAGCCCCACGATACCGGGCCGTTGCTGTCGGCAATGTAGTCCAGGCGCTTGTTGTCGACCACGTTGATGAAGAACTCGGCGGCGGCGGAGTTCGGGTCGGCCGTGCGCGCCATGGCGACGGTACCGCGCAGGTTGGACAGGCCGTTGTTGGCCTCGTTGCGGATCGGCGCGTGTGGGCGCTTGCGCTGCAGATCTTTCGTCCAGCCGCCGCCCTGGATCATGAAATTGTTGATCACGCGATGAAACACGGTGCCGTCGTAGAAACCTTCCTTGACGTATTGCAGGAAGTTCTCGACTGTCTTCGGCGCCTTGTCGGGATACAGCTCGAGCGTGATGTCGCCCATGCTGGTGTGCAGCAGGACTTTCGGATTGGCTGCCGGTGCCGCGGCCACAGCGGCCGCTTCGGCCGTTTTCGCAGGCGCTTTGGCGGCAGGCTTGGCAGCCGGCGCGGCGGCGAATGCGGCGGCGGGGACGAGCATGGCGAGGACGCAGATCAGATGCTTTAGCATGGCGGGCTCCTGAGACGGGAAAACGAAAGCGAATGATACGCAGATTGCAGCTTCCATGCAGATTCCGCTGGAACTGCTGCGGGGAAAGCAGAACCCGTTCGCGCTGAGCGTAGCTTGCGCAGCAAGCGAAGTCGAAGCGCCGGCGCATGTCCTTCGCCTTCGGCGCTTCGCGCCTACGCTCAGGACGAACTGAAGCTGGCTGGTAGTCAGCCGCGACCGACTCAGGCCGACAATTGCAGCTTGATATCCAGCGGCTTGAGATAGGCGCGTTCCTGTTCGAGATCTGCGCGCGTGAGCGGATGTGTGTCCAGCCAGGTGCGCGGCAGGGCAAGCTGCAGGACCGAGCCGTTGGCCTGCACAACGGCAGGCGGCGGCGCTGCGGCCACGCGCGAGCGCTGCAACAGCACCGCGAGACGCAGCAGGGCGATGATGCGGGATGCAGGCAGGCGCAAGCGCTCAGGCAGGGCGTGCACGACGGCCGCGTCGGGTTTGCGTCGTTGGCAGCGCAGCAGGGCCGCCAACACTTGTTGCTCCTGGCGTGCGAATCCGGCCAGGTCCGAATGCTCGACGATGTACGCGCCGTGCTTGTGGTACTGGCTATGGGCGATGGCCAGGCCGATTTCATGCACGCGCGCCGCCCAACTCAACCAGTCGTGTTCGGTTGCGCCAAGTTGCCACGCATCGGCGACCTGTGCGTGCAGAGCAAGTGCGATTTCTTCCACGCGCGCGGCGTGATTTTTGTCGACCGCATAGCGCTGCGCCAGCGCGTCGATGCTTGCGTTGCGCGGGTCGCGGTGTTCCGCGCGTCCGATCATGTCGTAGAGCAGGCCCTCACGCATCGAGGTTTCGGCAACCTGCATATGCTCTATGCCCAGGACTGCGAACACCGCGTCCAGAATCACCACACCGCCGGCAAAAATACCGGCGCGATCCTCATTTAATCCGGGAAAATTGACATCGTCGACGTTACCGCACGCAATGACCGCATCGCGCAGGCGGATCAAACCGTCGCGGGTTATTCCGGAATCGCTCCAACCCGATTCGCGCAGCACTGCGTCGATGGCGCGGAGCGTTCCCGACGAACCAATGGAATTGCGCCATCCGAAATCGCGAAAGTCTGCAGCAAATTGCTGCAGTTCCATGGCGATTTCGGTTTGTGCCTGTTGCCAGCGTTTGGCACTGAGCTTGCCGTCGCCGAAAAACCGCAAGGAGCTGGCGACGCAGCCAACCTGCAAGCTTTCCTTCTTCAGCGGTTCGAGACGCTGGCCAATGATGAATTCGGTGCTGCCGCCGCCGATATCGATGACCAGGCGTCGACCCGGCGTGTCGGGAATGCCGTGAGCGACACCGAGATAGTATCAGTCGTGCTTCTTCACGGCCCGAGACGACTTCTATGGGGTGTCCAAGTACGGCTTCGGCAGGTTGCAGGAAGCGTTCTGGTTCGGCAAGCTGGCGCACTGTATTGGTCGCTACCGCGCGGACCCGTCCCGGCGGCAGACCGCGCAGACGCTGGCCGAAGCGTGCAAGACAGGCCAAGGCCCTTTCGCGGCGCGCATCGTCGAGGCTACGGTCAGGTCTGAGTCCTGCGGCAAGGCGGACACTGTCGCGCAACCGATCAATCACGCGCGGCTCACCATGCTCCATGCGCGCAACAATGAGATGAAAGCTGTTCGAACCCAGATCCGCGGCGGCGAGCAACTCGCTATCGCGTATGGGTTGCCTATTGCGTTCGGGCTTGTTCTGGACGCGATCGTTCAAGGACATAGCTTTGCGAGCAGAGTGCTCTGTGCGGAGTGTGGCACATCGTCGCCCGGCGCGGCACGCTCGTAGCACCCATCGGCGTGCAGCAACCACGCATAGGTGTTGTCGGCCAGATAATTTTCCAGCGCCTCGGCGTAGACGCGCCGTGCAAGTTCGGCATCCAGTATGGGGAAACACACTTCGATCCGGCGCAGCAGATTGCGCTCCATCCAGTCGGCGCTGGCGCAATACAACTGTGCCTCGCCGCCGTTGGCGAACCAGTAGACGCGGCTGTGTTCGAGAAAGCGGCCAACGATGGAACGCACGCGAATGTTCTCGGAAACGCCGGGCATGCCCGGGCGCAAGGTGCACGCGCCGCGAACGATCAGATCGATTTGCACGCCGGCCTGCGAGGCCTTGTACAGTCGTTCGATCACCCCGGCTTCGTTGAGCGCATTGATCTTGGCCACGATCCGCGCCGGACGCCCGCTGCGCGCGTGTGCAATTTCGCGTTCGATCATTTCCAGTAGGCACTTGTACAAGGTGAACGGCGATTGCAGCAGACGCTCGAGCCGGATCGCCGGGCCCAGTCCGGAAATCTGCTGAAACAGCGCGTGCACGTCGTTGCCGATTTCGGCGTTGGCCGTCATCAGGCCAAGATCCGTGTACAGCAGCGAGGTCAGCTGATGGTAGTTGCCGGTGGACAGATGCGCGTAGCGGCGCAGTGCGCCGCGTTCGCGGCGCACGATCAGCAGCATCTTGGCGTGAGTCTTGTAGCCGACCACGCCGTAGACGACCTGCACGCCTGCTTCCTGCAGGCGGTTGGCGAAGTCTAGATTTTGTTCCTCATCGAAGCGTGCGCGCAATTCCACAACTACGGTGACATCCTTGCCCGCCGCGCGCCGCCTCGATCAGCAACGCGATCATCGGCGAATCGGCGCCGGTGCGGTACAGCGTCTGTTTGATCGCCAGTACGTTCGGGTCGATGCTGGCCTGGCGCAGCAGTTCGAGCACACTGCCGAACGACTCGAACGGATGATGCAGCAGAATGTCGCGCTCGGCGATCGCTTCGAACAGGTTGCGCTCGGCGGCAACGACCGGCAGCAAGCGCGGTACGAACTTCGGAAACTTCAGGTCCGCGCGATCGATCTGCTCGTAGATCGCGGCGGCACGATGGATGTTGACCGGACCGTTGCAGCGGTAGATCTGCGCTTTTTCCAGCTCGAAATTGCGCATCAGGAAACCGGCAACGCCCTTTGGACAACTGTCGGCAATCTCCAGACGCACCGCGCGCGCGAAGCCGCGTTCACGCAATTCGTCGCGCAGTGCGTGGGCGAGGTTTTCGACTTCCTCCTCGTCGACGAACAACTCGCTGTTGCGGGTGACGCGGAACGGATACGCGCCCTTGACCTGCATGCCGGGAAACAATTCGTCGACGAATTGCAGCAGGATGCTGGTCAGGAACACGAACTCGTACGGCCGCGTGGATGCATCCGGCGGCAGGCGCACGATGCGCGGCAACGAACGCGGCGCGCGCACCAGGGCCATGTGGCCTTCGCGGCCGAACGCATCGCGGCCGCGCAGCACGATGGCAAGATTCAGGCTCTTGTTGAGTATGCGCGGAAACGGGTGTGCGGGATCAAGGCCGAGTGGCGAGAGCACCGGCAGCACCTCGCTGCGGAAATACTGCTGCAGCCAGAGTTTCTGGCTCGCCGACCAGCGCGCACGTTCGGGAAAGCGGATCCCTTCGCGATCCAGTTCTGGCAGCAGCGTACCGTTCCACAGTGCGTATTGCGCACGCACCAGATCGAGCGCGCGCGTACGGATCCGAGCGAGCACCTCGCCGGCGGATAGTCCATCCGCGCCGGGCACGGCGTCGCCGAACGCCATGTGATGGCGCAGGATCGCCACCTGCACTTCGAAGAATTCATCGAGATTGGAGTTGGCGATGCACAGAAAGCGCAGGCGTTCGAGCAGCGGCGTGGCGGCATCCTGCGCCTGCGCGAGTACACGCACGTTGAATTCGAGCTGGGCCAGTTCGCGGTTGAGGTAAAGCGCGGCAGCCTTGAGGTTGCGTCGGCGGGTCATGTGCCGCGCATGATAGCGAAACCGCGGATGCCGCGGTCAATAATCGCGGCGCAGCGTGAACTTGCCCTGGTCTTCCGGGCGGATCTTGCGCCGGCGCAGTTCGAGCACGTCCGGCGTGATCTGCGCGATGCGCGCCTCGATGCGGGCGCGCTGGTAGTAGTCCAGGTCGCTGCGCTTGGCCAGCTCCTTGAGTTGGCTGAGCGCGTCTTCGGCGCGGCCATTCAGATATGCGGCGTCGGCATGCGCCTCGCCTGCGCGCACGCGGTCGCCGGCCAGTTCGCAAGCACGCGCGAACGCGGTTTGCAGATCCGGGTCTTCGTCGTCCTCGGTCAGTTGCGGGCGCAGGATTTTCTGCGCGAGCTTCGCACTGGCCGGGTCCGCCGTCTGCAGCAACGCCTGTGCGTGCGCCAGTGCCAGCGCACGGTTGTCAGGGTAGTCGTGTTCCAGCGCGGCGTAGCGCTTGAGCGCGGCGTCGCGCGCAGCCGACATCAATTCGGCGTTGCCGGCACCCAGCTGCAACACGAGCTGATGCGGATGCTCGCTGGCCAGCTTGTCGGCGATGATGACTGCCTGTTTCGCCTGTCCGGCCTCCATCAGGGCCAGCGCATAACCGTAGCGGTTGGCGACGGTGTCGAAGCCGGGCGTGTCGCGCAGATTGTCGGTGTACCAGGTCACGGTCTGTGCAGGCTGGTTCGAGGACAGCACGCGTACGCGCTCGCGCATGAGTTCGTAATACGCCTCGGAGCGGGCGCGCTGCTGCGCTGGCGATTCCGACGGTCGCGCCAGTTCCGCAGCCATGGCGCTGGAGCTGGTCTTGACGCCGGGCAGGCGCAGCAGTGGCGATAGCGGCGTGCCGACCGCACGCGCCGCGGCCAATCCGGCGCGGCGCTGGGCTTCTTCCTTTTTCACCACCATCGCGCGCGCTTTCGCTTCGCTGATGCGTTTGAGCGTGACCGGATGATCCATCAGCAGTGCCGGCACATCGTTTTCGTCAAAGCCCGGACGCAACGCCTGTTGCATGCGTTCGAAGAACTCGGCCATCGCATCCGGATCGAAATTGGCCTTGGCCAGGGTTTGGATGCCGACGCGATCGGCTTCTTCCTCGTCGGCACGGGTGAAGTTGATCTGCATCTGTTCGGCCAGACCCTGCGCGGTGGCCATTGCGCCGACATCCGCGTTGCTGGTGCTGTAGGGACTGCTGTGCGCTGAGGCCACGATCGCGCCGACCATGGCCAGCACCAGCAGCGGCGCGTATTTCTGCTCGGCCTCGACCGCGCGCACCAGATGCTGCTGGGTGATGTGCGAAATCTCGTGCGCGAGGACGGCAGCGAGCTCGTTCTCGTTCGTGGTAGTGGTGATCAGGCCGGCATTGACGCCGACGAAACCGCCCGGTAGCGCGAAGGCGTTGATCGAGTTGTCGCGCACCACAAAAAACGTGAACGGCTGGTTCGGCTGCGGGCTGTACGACACCAGGCGATACCCGAGGGTGTTGATGTAGTCGGTGAGCAGGGCGTCGTCCAGCACCAGGCCCTGGTTGCGCAGCTCATGCAGCATGTAGAAGCCGTATTGACGCTGTTCCTCCGGCGACGCGATGGCCGCGGCAGAACTGCCCATGTTCGGCAGTTGCGTGTCGATGGCACGCGCCGGCGCGCCGGCAAGCAATGCGCAGAGCAGAACGAACGCAGTTGGAAAGGAGGCGATGCGCATGATGAATTGTCGCGGCGGTACGGCTGCCACAATAGCGCAGCCGCTGGCCGAGGGCTATTCTGCTGCAACCGGCGTTTTGCCGGCGTTAATCCGCAATGCCCTCGTGCCTGGGCCGACGTGGGAAAATACGCCTCAACCTCTTTCCGGACCCGGTCATGCCCAAAGTCGAGATGTACACCAGTGGCCACTGCGCGTATTGCGTGGCCGCGAAGAACCTGCTCAAGAGCCGCGGGCTGGATTACACCGAATACCGCATCGATACCGACGCGGCGCGGCGCGAGGAAATGCTTGCGCGCGCGCGCCGGCGCGCCGTGCCGCAAATATTCGTGAACGATCATCTGATCGGCGGTTACGAGGATCTGGTCGCCGCCGAGCGCAGCGGCGAATTGGCGAAATTAACCGGGAGCGAAGCATGAGCGGGGGCAAGCGCGTGGATGATTTCGTCGCATTCCGGCAGCGCCTGAACGAGCGCATTCTCGAGCAAGACAACCAGGTGGTACGTCGCTTTTTCGCGCTGGATACGCAAACCTACAAGGACGGCGCGTTGCCGGCCAAGACCAAGGAAATGCTCGGACTGGTGGCGTCGCTGGTGCTGCGCTGCGACGATTGCATCAGCTACCACATTGCCGAGTGCCGCACGGCAGGCGTGGAACGCGACGAATTCTTCGAGGTGTTCAGCGTCGGCCTCGTCGTCGGCGGATCGATAGTCATCCCGCATCTGCGCCGCGCCGTGGATTTTCTGGACGAACTCGAAGCAAGCCCTGATTAACCGTCGTGAGCGAACGCCCGCGCTGCTGTCGCGGGCCGGGAGAGTGCCGGCGCGCAATAAGTCGAGTGCAGCAGGACAATCAGGGTTGCGCGAGGCCGTGCTACGGCATAATCCGCAACAGGTGGACCGCCATGCCGTTCGCATCCTTGCCGTCCATGCGGGCGATGGCGATCGAATCCAGCTTGAACACCGCGCCTGCGGTAAGACGCGCGACACAAGTGTGTGGCGGCCATTCCGGTTGTTGTGCGCTGTCGCTCTCGCAGGTAATCGTTGCCGCCGCGTCCGTATCGGCGAGTTGAAAATGTTGCGGATCCAGGGACACAAAGCGATCCAGATGCAGTCGCTGCGGTACGGCGCCCGCGGCGTCGCTCACCAGCACCCAGTCGCCTTGCCAGGCGCTGCCGTCGGTCTGCTCGGTCAGCGGCAGTCGCGCAAGATCCAGCACCTGCAATTGCAGTGCGCCACCATCGCCATGCGTACGCGACAGCCACGCACTGGCGTGCGCGGCGTCGGCAAATTGCAGATCCAGCGTCATCGCATCGTCGGCCTGCGGCACGGCAGGCGCAGCCGCGAACGGACCACTGCCGCCGCTCAGGCGCAACATCGGCAGCTGCGCGATGCGGCCGTCGTAGGGCGCCGAACCGAAATACCAAGCCGGTTGTCCGGCCGCATCGTAACTGAGCAGCGCGACGCTTAACTGGCGGCCCTGCAATTCAATGCTCAACACGGTACGATCGGCTCCGGCGGCGTCGGTGCCGGTGCGGCTCCACCAGAATCCGGTTTCCGGAACGATCGCGGGTGTGCCCGGCGCACTGCGGTCGAAGAGCGCGAAGGCGCGCAGTTGCGGCTGTGCCTGCGCGCCGTCGGCTGCATAGAAACGCAGGCGATAGACGCCCGCAGTAAGCAGCCCGCGCTGCAGCGCAAGTGCCGGATTGAGTTCGATGGCAAACGGTGCCGGACGGCGCGCGCAAAGATCCAGCACGGAACGCGCGTCAATCCGCAGATTCATGCCGTCGAGGGCAACATTTTGCAAGGTCGGCGGGCATTGCGTCGGCCATTGACCGGAAATGGACACGGTCCACGACGGCGCCAGCACCGCGCGCGGCGGGTTGCCTGCACGGATCGAAACCGCGGCCGCCCCGGCCGACTGCGCGAACACTGGCGCCGCCGCGAGTGCCAGCAGCGCCAGTGCAGCTTGACGACACAATGGCATTGGCAAAGCGGCTCGGGGCATCGGTTTTCCTTGTCCGGAATGCAAGTCTACAGGATAATTTCACGTTGCTTAGTTTCTTGTTAATCAAAGTGCGTTGGAGCCGCGTTGCGCGGGTCGCGGACTGCGACACGGCGTCAATGTACGCGGCTCAACGCGCGTCGAATTGGAAGCCGCTCCATGACCAAGACGATTGCAGTGCTAGCCGGCGACGGGATCGGCCCGGAAATCATGCACGCCACCTTGCGCGTGCTCGACGCGCTGGATGCCGGCCTGCGCTACGAATTCGTCGAAGCCGGGATGGCGGCGCAGGAACAATCCCGTGAGTTGTTGCCAGCAGCGACGCTCGACTGCATCGGCAAGCACCGCGTCGCGTTGAAAAGTCCGTTGACGACGCCTGTCGGCGGCGGATTCGCCTCGATCAACGTCGAGCTGCGCAAGCGTTTCGATCTGTATGCAAACGTGCGTCCGGCGATCTCGTTCCCGGGCACGAAATCGCGCTACGACCATATCGACATCATCACTGTGCGCGAGAACACCGAAGGCGCGTACCTGTCGGAAGGGCAGAGTCTGTCGGCCGACGGCGAAACCGCGATTTCGATGATCCGCAACACCCGCCGCGGCGCAACGCGCATCGTGCGCTACGCCTTCGATTTGGCGCGGCGCCTTGGCCGCAAGAAGGTCACAGCCGTGCACAAGGCCAACATCATCAAGACCGCCTCGGGTCTGTTTCTCGACGTGGCACGCGACATCGCGAAAGAATATCCGCAGGTCGCTTTCAACGAGATGATCGTGGACAACTGCTGCATGCAGTTGGTGATGAAACCCGAGCAGTTCGACGTGATCGTCACCACCAACCTGTTCGGCGACATCATCTCCGACCTGTGCGCGGGACTGGTCGGCGGGTTGGGTCTTGCGCCCGGCGCCAACATCGGCACGGATGCGGCGATTTTCGAGGCCGTGCACGGTTCGGCGCCGGACATCGCCGGCAAGGGCATAGCCAATCCCTGTGCGCTGCTGCTCGCTGCCTGCCAGATGCTCGATCATCTGGGGCGGACCGATCTTGCACAGTGCCTGCGCAATGCGATTCGCGCCACGCTGGCGGCGAAAGACCGCACCACGCCGGATCTGGGCGGTAGCGGCACCACGGAATCGTTCGCCGACGCGTTGATCGAGCGGCTGCAGGGCTGAGGCGCTTCGGTTCGTCGCGAGACCACTACAGCGAGTCCGGTGGTCGGCACGCGCGGCGCGCCCACAAGCGCAGGGGAGCGAGCTACACCAGACCGGTAAGATAGTACAGCGCGATCACGACGAACACGGCCAGCGTCTTGATGATCGTGACCGCGAAGATGTCGCGATAGGACTGGCGATGCGTCAGCCCGGTCACCGCCAGCAGGGTGATCACCGCGCCGTTGTGCGGCAGCGTGTCCATGCCGCCGCTGGCCATTGCGGCGACGCGGTGCAGCACTTCCAGCGGAATGCCGGCGGCGTGCGCATTGGCGATGAACTGTATCGGCCATGGCAGCCAGCGCGATGCTCATGCCGCCGGATGCCGAGCCAGTGATGCCGGCCAGCGCAGTCACCGTGACCGCTTCGTTGACCAGCGGATTGGGAATCGACTTGCAGCGCATCGGCGACCAGCCAGAAACCGGGCAGGGCGGCGATCACCGCGCCGAAGCCGTATTCGGAAGCCGTGTTCATCGAGGCCAGCAGCGCGCCGCCGACCGCCGCTTGCTGCCCTCGGCAAACCGCTCGCGCACCGGCCGCCAGGCAAACGCGAGCACGCACAAGATGCCCAGCAGCAGCGCGCCCTCCACGGCCCAGATCGCCGCGATCTTCGACACCTGCTGCACCACTGGCGCGGCCTTGCCGGCGACGGCGGCAATGAACGACTGGGTTTCGCCGTATAAGCGCGGAATCAGCGTCGGTGAAGAGTTTGTTGCATGACGCCGACCAGCACCAGCGGCAGCAGCGCGATCAGCGGACTGCGGCCAGCGTGCCGTGTCCGGAACGGCGTCCGGCTCGTTGACGCAGGTCGGTGCCATAGCCTTCGCCCGCGGCGGCGGCCCGGCGCCGGCGCCACTCCAGGTAAGCCAGCCCGATGGTCAGGATGAACACGCGCGCCGATCGTGCCCAGCCATGGCGCCGCCCAGGTGTTGGTGCTTGAAGAAGGCGGTGGGGATGATGTTCTGGATCTGCGGCGTGCCGGGCAGCGAATCCATGGTGAAGGTGAACGCGCCCAGTGCGATGGTGCCGGGGATCAGACGCTTCGGGATGTCGCTGGCACGGAACAACTCCGCGGCAAACGGATACACCGCGAACACCACCACGAACAGCGACACGCCGCCGTAGGTAAGCACGCGCGCATACGACCACGATCGACAGGATCGCGCGGCTGCGCCCGACCATGTTGATGGCGGCCGCCACGATGGACTTGGAAAAGCCGGACAGCTCGATCAGCTTGCCGAACAGGGCGCCGAGCATAAACACGGGGAAGTACAGACTTGCAGGAAGCCGACCATCTTTTCCATGAACAGGCCGGTAAACATCGGTGCGACCAGGGCCGGGCTGGTCAGCAGCACCGCGCCCAGCGCCGCAATCGGCGCAAACAGAATCACGCTGTGACCGCGATACGCGGCGAACATCAAAAACGCCAGCGCAGCCAGCACAATGAGAAATGCCATGCGTTGATTTCCGGTGGCCCTGATTGGGCTGCGAGTATTCGCTGCGCACGCGCTGCGGCCCACTGTACCAAAGTACAAGTGTCTGTCCCGATGTCGGCAAGTAAGCTCGCCTCGACCCGGCCGTTCGGCATTCGCAAGGGGAACAAGACATGCAACGACAAATTCTTTGTCTGGCGATCGCTGGCGTTTTCGCCTCGGCGGCGCAAGCGGCGCAGACCGCTGCCACGACCGCGACCGACGCGGCGGTGGTGACCAGCGCGGCTTCCGCGCAAACAACTGCGGCCAGTGAGTCGGACAACAACAAGAAAAAGACTGCGGCGCAACGCGAGGAGGCAACGAAACTGGAAAGCATCACCGTCACTGCGCGGCGGCGTTCGGAAGACATCGAAAAGATACCGGTTGCGGTAAGTGCGTTCAGTTCCGACGACTTGAAGGATCTGCAGGCCAATACCGTCGATGGCTTGCAGGGCGCTGTACCGAATCTCAATATCGTGCAGGGCCGCGGCTCATCGGGCAGCGTCAATATCTTCATCCGCGGCATCGGCCAGCCGGATGCGCTGCAAACCTTCGATCCGGGCGTCGGTTTTTACGTCGACGACATCTACTATTCGCGCATCCAGGGCGAGCTGTTCGATCTGTTCGATGTCGATCACATCGAAGTGCTGCGTGGACCGCAAGGCACGTTGTACGGCAAGAATTCCACCGGCGGCGCGATCAAGATCATCACCAAGACGCCCAGCGATACGCCCGAAGCTTCCGTCGCCGTGACCGTGGGCGACTATGGCCGTTTCGGCGCAAGTGCCTATGCGAGCGGGCCATTGAGCGACACTGTGTCGGCGAGCGTGGCCGCAGCGCACAACAGCGACGATGGCGACGTCACGGATCCCGTGACCGGCAAGCATTACAACGACGACAATTCCGATGCCGTCCGCGGCAAGATCGATTTCCATCCCTCCGACCGTTTTCATGCCGTGCTGTCTGCCGATTACACGCACCAGAATACGGCGCTGACGTTAGGCGAGCCGACTGCGCCCCTGGTCAGTGTCGATCTGGCGACGGGCGCAGCCAATGTCCTGTTGCTGCCGCCGACCGGCGAATACGATTTCCATTCGCAGACCTCGTTCGCGCCGGACAAGGGCCAGACGCTGACACACAAGGGCATGGCGCTGAATATGGACTGGCATTTGAATGATCGCTGGGATTTCAAGAGCATCACCGGTTACCGCAAGCTCGATACGTCCGCATACATCGATATCGACGCATCGCAATTCCAGATCGGCGACGTGCTGGTGGCGTTGCGTCAGCATCAGCTCAGTCAGGAGTTCCAGTTGCAGTACGACAACGGCTCGAACCTGCAAGCGGTCTACGGCTTGTACTATATGGACGAAAAGGTGCCGTCGCATCAGGAAGCCTACGCCGACGATTTCCTCACGTTTCTGGGCGCACCGCTCGACTTTTTGCGCACGGTCGACGACAACCTGCAAAACAAGAGCTATGCGGGCTTCGCCCATGTGACCTGGGAGTTCGTGCCGAGTTGGAGCCTGGCCACTGGTCTGCGCTACACGCACGAAACCAAGGATTACTACCGCACGACGTCGACCTTTTTCGGCGATCCTCTCGGCGCGGCGGACTCCACATTCGCCTTCGACGCCAGCCATGCCTGGAGTGCGACGACGCCGTCGATCAGCCTGCAAAAGCAGTTCGATTCGCAGGTCATGGGCTATGTATCAGCCAATCGCGGCTTCAAGTCCGGCGGCTTCAACGGACGCGCCAATAGCTCAGCCGAGGAAAGTACGTTCAATCCGGAATTCGTGTGGACCTACGAAGCGGGCTTGAAAATACGCAGTGCCGACGGCCGTGCGCAGCTCAACGCAGATGTCTTTCATAGCGACTACAAGGACTTTCAGGCGCGCGTGTCGGAGGTCACCAACCCCAACGATCCGATTCCCAATTTCAGCTTTCCGGTACTTAACGCCGCCAAGCTGAGCATCAACGGTGTCGAGTTCGAGGGCGCGCTGCTGGTTGGCAATGGCACGCGGCTTTCGACACAGGTTGGCTACCTGGATGCCAAATACGACGAGTTCAACGATCCGCGCGTCGCCGTGGATCCAAGTTTGGCCGGTCTGCACGCGCATGTGCCGTTCTCGCCGAAATGGACCGCGCGCGTTGCGGCAACCCAGACGTTCAATCTGAATGGCGGCAGCGCACTCACGTTGGGCGGCGACGTTTCCTATCGCGACGATACCTGGCTGAGCGTCGACAACCGTGCAGGATTGATGCAGCCCGCCTATACGCTGGTGGGATTGTTTGGCATTTACGATTCGGCTGACGGACATTGGCAATTTCGTGCGGGCGTGCGCAATCTGACCGACAAGGTCTACAAGACCGATGCCCAGGAATTTTCCAGCGTCGGCAACATCCAGACCGCGTATTTCGGCTGGCCGCGCAATTACTACGTCAGCGCGCGCTACAATTTCTGAGCCGAAGGCATTCGCGACTCGGGACCCGGGTGTCAGGGCCCTGGTTTCGAGTCGCGGGAATGACGAGATCCTGTGCTCATCGCTTAGCTCATTTGATGAAAAACCCATGCCCATCAGTCTCTCCGCTCGCCGCCTGACTCTCGCCGCCCTGCTGGCGTTTTCGCTGGCCGCGTGCGCGCACGATGCCGCGTCGGGTTTGCCCAAACTCCACGTCGATCCAGCGCGCGTTGCGGTCGCAGGTCTGTCCTCGGGTGCGTATATGGCCACGCAATCGCACATGGCCTGGCCGGAAATATTCAGTGGTGCGGTGCTGGTTGCTGGCGGCCCCTATGGCTGCGCCGATGGACAGTTGAAGACGGCGCTGAGCAGTTGCATGTCGGGCACGCCGCCGGTGAATGTGGATGCGCTGGTTGCGCGTGCGCGCGCGCGCGCACATGCGGGCGAACTTGGGCCGCTGGCGGCGCTGGCCAGATCGCGTGTCTATGTGCTGCACGGCAAGGACGATGCGCTGGTGGCCGAACCCGTGGCCAAGGACGCGGCCGTGTTCTATGAAAAGCTGCGTGACGGCGATGCCGCATTGCACGGGTTACGAGTCGACTGGGATGGCGACCGCGCGTTTGCGCACAACCTGCCGGTGGCGGCCAGGGGCGAGGATTGCGAAAAATCCGAAGCGCCGTTTCTTGGGCATTGCGGCTTCGACGCGGCAGCGAAGATTTTTGTCGAGATGTTTGGCGCACCGCCACACGCCGCCGCCACGGCCACCGGCGAATTGCGGCATTTCGATCAGAAAGCGTTTCTCACCCAAGGCAAGGACGCCTACTTGGCCAACGATGGCTACGCCTACCTGCCCAAGACCTGTCTCGCCGGAAAATCCTGCGGTGTGCTGGTGGTGTTTCACGGTTGCAAACAAAACGCAGATGCAATTGGAGAGGCCTTCGTTCGCGGCGCAGGTTTCAATCGCTGGGCTGATGTCTACGACATTGCCGTGCTCTACCCGCAAACCCGCGCGAGTTTCGCGCCGCTCAATCCGCAGGCATGCTGGGATTGGTGGGGCTATTCCGGTGCCAACTACGACACGCGCCAGGGCGTCCAGCAGCAATGGCTGCGGCACGCGTTGACGGCACTGGGCATACCGCAAACTTGAGACATTCGGCACAATCGGCCGGCGCGTCGAATTCGGTATTGATATAGCGCACCCGCAGGTTTCGGTTATGCTCGCCTCGCGCATCGCGAGGATGCGCGGAATTGCGGAGAGGCGCCGGTGACGGGGTTGTTCGCGAGCGGGGAATTCCACTCATGTTGAGCGCGGTCGTCGTCATCGTCGCCGGTAGCGTTTGGTTGGGATTGTTGTTCGGCGTGGCGGTATACGGCGAGCGCCGGCCGCACGTTCTGGAAAAGCGCTGGGCCATCGTCTATGCGCTTTCGCTGGCCATTCACTGCACTTCGTGGACGTTTTACGGCACGGTGACGCAGGCCAACCGCTCCGGCTGGTGGCTGCCGCCGACCTTCGTCGGTGCGATCGCGTTGTACGTGATCGGTGCCGGAGTGCTGACGCGTCTGGTGCGGCTGGCGCGCGAGTACAATGCCGGTTCCCTGGCCGATCTGATCGCTGCGCGCCTGGGTCGCCATTCCGGACTGGCCGCATTGGCCACGGCGGTGATGCTGCTGGCGATCACTCCTTACATCGCGTTGCAATTGAAAGCGGTGACGATGAGCTACGGTGTGCTGCGTCATGGCCAGATGCTTGGCACGCCAGCATGGCAGGACAGTGCATTGTACGTGGCGCTGCTGATGGCGTTGTTCGCGATGTTGTTCGGCACGCGCCGCGCATCCACCGTTGAACACAATCGCGGTCTGGTGCTGGCGGTCGCATTCGAATCCCTGTTCAAGCTGGCCGCAATGCTGGCGCTCGGCGTTTTGCTGCTGTTGCCCACGCACGCGTCGAGTTTGCCTGCGCAAATTCCAGCGACGCCGGACACCAGCGGATTTCCGGCCTTGATCCTGCTCGGCGCGCTGGCCATGTTCGCGATGCCTCACCAGTTCTATGCGGGCGTCGTCGAGTGCCGCAATGTCGATCATGTACGCACCGCGCGCTGGTTGTTTCCGCTCTATCTGCTGCTGATCGCCGCACCGGTTCTGCCATTGGCGCGGCTTGGCGATGCGGTGCTCGGCCCGGCCGGCGTGCCGTCGGATTTGTATATGCTGGCGCTGCCGTTGGCGCAGCGCCACGAAGGACTGGCACTGCTCGCGTTTCTCGGCGGCTTGAGCGCAGCGACCAGTATGGTGGTGGTCGCGACGTTGGCATTGAGCTTGATGGTCGCCAATCATTTTGCCGCACCGTTGATGGTGCGTGCCGGCTGGGGCCGCGACGAACGCGGCGACCTGCGCGGTGCGGTGCTGCTGCAACGCCGCGTCGCGATCCTGTGTATCGTGCTGCTGGCATGGCTGTACAGCCGCGTGCTGGCGAGCAGCGACGCGCTCGCCGACATCGGCGCGATTTCCTTTTCCGCATTGACCGGACTCGGGCCGGCAACCTGGGCTGCGCTGTACCGACCGCAGTTGCGCGCGCGCGCGGTCGGTGCCGGCCTGCTCGCCGGCACACTGGTGTGGTTGTATGTGCTGATGCCGGCCTTGTTCGCGGCACAACCGGGATGGGTGGAGTCAGGGCCATTCGGTTGGCAATGGCTGGCGCCGGATCGTCTGTTCGGTCTGCACGACTGGAGTCGGCTGGGTCGCGCGGTGATGCTGAATCTGGTCGTGAACGTTGCGGTGATGCTGCTGATTGCACGTTCGCGCTGGGGCCGTGCTGAGGCAGCGAGCGTTGGCGGCGGCGTTGAACTGACCGAGCTGCGCGCGTTGGCATTGCGCTTTCTGCCGGGCGAGCGCGTCGACGCGCTGTTTGCCGGCACCGTCGATCGACAACCTGCAGATCGGCAACAGGTGGCAGCGGTGGAGCATGAGCTGGCAGCGGTGATTGGCGCATCGTCCGCACATTTGCTGCTTGATGTCGTGCGCAATCGGCGGCGAGAAGAGCTTGATACGGTTGCGGCCATCGTCGGCGAAGCCTCGCAGGATCTGCGTTTTAACCAACGCGTGCTGGAAGCGGCGCTGGAAAACATGAGCCAGGGCATCTGCGTGGTCGATGCGCGGCTGCGCGTTGTGGCATGGAACCGGCGCTACGAGGAGTTGTTCGACTATCCTGCGGGCATGCTCACGGTGGGGCGGCCGGTTGCGGATTTGACCCGCTACAACATCGAACGCGGCGTGATCGGGAGCGGTGCAATCAAGCCACGATTACAGCGTCGACTCGCCGCGATGCGCAGCGGCACCCCGCATTTGTCCGAACGGCGCTTCCCCGACGGCAGCATCATCGAGATTCGCGGCAATCCGATGCCGGATGGCGGTTTCGTCGCCACATTTACCGATGTCACGGCCTTTCGCCAGACCGAACAGCAACTGAAAGGCGCCAACGAAACACTGGAGCAGCGTGTCGACGAACGCACCGCCGAACTGGCTCAAGCCAGTGCGGCGGCCGAACGCGCCAATCTGGCCAAGAGCCGTTTTCTCGCTGCCGTCGGGCACGATTTGGCGCAACCGCTCAATGCCGCGCATCTGTTCACGCATGCCTTGTCCGAGCAGCTTCGGCATCCGCAGTACCGCGAAGCCGTGGCGCGTATCGACGGTGCATTGGGCTCGGCCGAGGACCTGCTTGGCGGCTTGCTCGCTATCTCGCGTCTGGATGCGGGCGGCATGCGCGTGCAGCGCGAGTCATTTCGCATCGACGATGCGATGCAATCGCTGGCTACCGAGTTCAGTCTGCTGGCGCAACGCAAAGGCTTGCAGTTGCGCTGTCGCACGCTGCCGTTCTGGATCGTGAGCGATGCGCAAATGCTGCGCCGAATCCTGCAGAATTTCCTGTCCAATGCCGTGCGCTACACGCGCAGCGGCGGCATTTTGCTGGCATGCCGACGCCGCGGCGATGACCTTTCGATCGAGGTATGGGATACCGGACCGGGTATCGACGTGGCCGACCACGCGTCGATCTTCGAGGAATTCAAGCGCCTGCAACGCGACGGTCACGGGCTGGGTCTGGGCTTGTCCATCGCCGACCGGCTCGCACGCCTGCTCGGGCATCGATTGAATCTGCGCTCGCGCCCGGGGCGCGGCAGTGTATTCGCAATCCGTGTGCCGATCGGTGTTGCCGTCGCCGCTGTGCCGGTTGTCGGCCTCGATTTGTCCTACGCGTCGTCGCGACACACCCGCGTGTTGGTCGTCGACAATGAAGCATCTGTGCGTGAGGCCATGCAAGCGCTGCTGCGCGGTTGGCACTGCGATGTGCAGACAGCGGCCGACACGGATGCTGCGTTGCAGGCCGTGCGTGCAACAGCGCCGGACATATTGCTGCTCGACTATCATCTGGACGGAGATACATCCGGCCTGGATGTGTACCGTCGTTTATGCGATGAAATCGGCGAGCGGCCGTGCGCGATCGTATCAGCCGATCACAGTCAGGCGCTGCGCGATCGCGTCGCGGCGGCTGGTTGCCAATTACTGCAAAAACCGGTCAAGCCGCTGGCCTTGAAATCGATGCTGGCGCATTTACAGGCGCGCCGCGAAACGGCTGCCGTGACCGGCTGAGCGATCATTGCCCGTCGTCGACGCGACCTGCAGGATCGATCAATTCCAGTGAACGCAGCAAAACGCCTGCCTGCGTGCGGTTGTGTACACCGAGGCGTTCGAAGATGGCGGTGACATGCGCCTTGACCGTGCGCTCCTGAATGTCGAGGCAATCGGCAATCTGCTTGTTGAGCAAGCCATCGGCGATCAGTCCAAGCACGCGAAATTGCTGCGGGCTCAGTCGCGCCAGGCGCGCTGCCAGTTTACTGTCTTCGTCATCGTCACTTTTGCCGCGCAGCGTTGCCGCCAGTGCCGGTGGAAGCTCGTCGTCGCCATCGAATACGCGTTGCAAGGCATCGGCCAGCATCGCCGGATCGCAGCGCTTGGGCACATACGTCGCCGCGCCCAGCGCCAGCGCGCGGCGAATGGTCGCGGCGTCCTCGTGCGCAGAAATCATCGCCACCGCCACCGCCGGAAATTCGGCGCGCAACGTGGCCAGGCCCATCAGGCCGTGACTGTCTGGCAGGTGCAGATCCAGCAGGATCAGATCAATCGTTGCGTCGGCACCGAGTATCTCGCGTGTGGCTTGCAGCGTATCGGCTTCGAGCAGTTGCGCATCGGCAAACAGCGTGCGCAGCACGTGCGCCAGCGCCTGGCGGAACAGCGGATGATCGTCGGCGACAAGAATGCGTGGCATCAAAATTCGGCAATTAGGATGGACTTTTGTACCATGGTGCGAACAAGATGGCTTGCTATGGTATGCGCATGCGCCTGAACCTGTCTGCCACTGTCCTTATTCTACTGGCCGGTTGTGCGCGCGTGCCGGTTGCACCGGAGGCAGTCATGGAAACTGAGTTTGTCGTTAGTCCCGTTCGTGTCACCGAACATCGCGGCAACGACGATTTGCTCAGCGCGGGTCTGGGTTTGGCCGGGCTTGCCGGAATGCCGGCTGTATTCGCCGATCACGCGCATCCGACAGCCGGGGAGTTGCGCCAGCGTGCGATCCAGATGAGCTGGAAGGGCATCGCCGATCTCGGCCCGCTGGGTGGTTACGGGCGCGTCTACGGCGCCGTGCCCGATGTTCCCGGCCGCGAATACAGCGCGTTCGCCAAAATTCCCCGAGCGCACTCACCGCACCGCGTCTTGCTGCAGGCACCGGACAATTTCAACCGCAAGCGGCGTTGCCTCGTAGTTGCGCCATCGTCGGGCTCGCGCGGCATTTATGGCGCCATTGCGCTGGCCGGCGCGTGGGGATTGCCACGCGGTTGTGCCGTCGTCTACACCGACAAGGGTACCGGCTCAGGGTACTTCGATACCGCCGACAACTCCGGCGTCGCGCTCGATGGTACACGTGCGCAGGCAGGCACCGCGCAACTGGAATTCGAGGCGCAGGGGGCGCCGGCCGATGCCGGCATCGCGGTCAAGCATGTGCACTCCGGTGACAATCCCGAAGCGGATTGGGGCCATCACGTGCTGCAGGCCGCACGTTTTGGTCTGGCCATGCTCGATCGCGCCTATCCCGAACAATCGCCGTTCACGCCGGAAAACACGCGCATCATCGCCGCCGGTTTATCCAATGGCGGCGGTGCGGTGTTGCAGGCAGCCGGGTTCGATGCGGCAGGACTGCTCGATGGCGTGGTTGCCATCGAGCCCAACATCAGTGTGCCCAACATCAACTTAGCGGAGCGTGGCGGCCGCACTCTGTTTGACTATGCCACGCAAGCTGCATTGCTGATGCCCTGCGCCCTGCTGGATCCACGCTTCGTTCATGCGCCGCTGGCACGCGCCGCCAGCGTGCCGCCACCGGCGTGGCCAATTCGATGCGCCAGTCTGCACGCTGACGGCACGCTCAGCGCAGCCACATTGCCGGCGCAAGCGGCGCAGGCGTTGGAACTTCTGCACGCGAGCGGCTGGCGTGACAATGTAATCGCCACCGCAGCCAGCACTACATTGTTCGATATCTGGCGTGCCGTGGCGGCTGGTTATGCCTCCGCCTATTTGCGCCGCGGCGTCGGTCACATGCCATGCGGCTATGTTTACCGTGCGATCAATATCGGGGGACTTCCCATCGTCGCCGATGCCGTAACCCGTGCGGCGTGGTGGTCCGATGCTGCCGGCATCCCGCCCGGTGCGGGCGTGGGTTTGTTCGGTGGCGTCGATGCTTCGCTCGATCCAACGCTCAGCGGCTTGCATTGCCTGCGCGCCTTGTGGGACGGCGATGACACCGATGCGCGTGCGTTGCACACCGCGGTGAAAGCGACGACCGCGCAGCTGCCGCGCGCAGACTTGCCGATCTGGGTGATACATGGCGCCGACGACGGCCTGGTTCCGACGGCCTTTACCTCGGAACCGTACATCGCCTGGCTGCACGAACAAGGCCGCACGCCGCGCTACTGGAGAGTCCCGCACGCGCAACACTTCGATGCATTCCTTGCGCTGCCCGGATTCGGCGACGCTCACGTGCCGCTGCTGCCGTTCGGCTACGCCGCGCTGGATCGCATGGCCGCACATCTGTTCGATGGCGAACCACTGGCGAATCCGCCGACGCCGCAAACGCAGCCGCGCGGGGCAGGGGCGCTGGAGGCGGGGATGCTGGGCTTGTCGAATTGAATTTGATGATGTGCACGCTCAGTCTGCGCGACGAAAGCAGCTGACGCCGCGGTACCCACCATTGCATGTCGATCGGGGTTTCTTCAAAAACAAATTTGGCTGACTGGGCAACGGGCGTGTCCGCAAATGCGCCGGTTATGGCGATCACGCAAATCATGCCCACGAGACGCGTATTCAAGCGCATGCGCAGCATCGTGATATCCGCCATCCGGCAACAGGCTGGCGCAACAATAGCGCAGGCGGAAACGGATTACAGCATTGTTACCCAGGGTCTGCGGATTGTGGCGTGTTCGCGAGTTCGCCTGGCGGTCGCGCATGGCCGTGGGATTTGAGCATCGCAATAATCCGGCCGGCAGCAACCCCGGCGCCATCGACCTGCTTTAACTGCATGGCGAGGTTTCTGGCCGCGTTCGCATGACTCGGCTCTGCGAGTACGCGCTGTAGTTCAACTCGAAGTCGAGCGGCTTTCACCCGCGCGAACGGAAGCACGCGGCCGACACCAAGCTGTGTTGCACGCGCGGCATTATCGGGCTGGTCGAAGGCGACGGGCGTAATGAGCTGAGGCCGGCCGGAGCGCAGCGCTTGCGAAAGCGTGCCAATGCCGGCTTGATGCACAACAACCGCTGCATGCGGAAACACGAGTGAATACGGCAGGTACTCAAAGGCACGAATGCCAGGCGGCAGACGCGGCAAGTTGTGCTGGCCTGTGAGCAAGATGGCGCGTTTTCCAAGTTGCCGGGTCGCTTCAATAGCGTGCAGCCAGTAGCTGCCGGCGATCCAGACGGCGGACGACCCGAGCGCAAATACCAGTGGAGGCTCGCCATCACCGAGGAAGCGCCGCAGCTCTTCAATCTCCGGCGAATCGGCAGCCGAGCGGTCGTATAAAGCAGCACCACAGATCTGTGTGCGTTCCGGCCAGTCGGGCTGAGGTTGCGCCAGAGGCGCATCAAACAATGCCAGCGTGCCATGGGGCGAGAACTGCCCCTCGAAGGTCATGACCTGATGCGTTGGGGGCAGGCCGGATTCGCGACGGAAATCGTGCAGCGGCGCTTCCCACCGCCGCACGGCACGCCGTGAGAGGCCAAACACAAACTCGTAGACGGCAGGACCAAGTCGGTGGGCAAGACGCAGTACGTCGAACCCGGCAACGACCGGAGGATCGTGCCGCGACAGGAAGCTCATGGGCGAAAGCACGCTCGAAAGCCACGGCTTGGACTGTTGTTGCGCAACGATGGGCAGGGTGTGGGTGAGTGGATGCGATACGAGCAGGTCCGCGTCAATGGCAGCGCGAGTGAGGTCCTCGTGGGCGTCACGCAGATGCGGCATGACGTAGTCCCGCAGCAGGCGCTGCGTTCCGCGCACGGGATGAAACAATTGGCGTGCGACATCGTCGGGCGGACCAAGCGAGTCGATGCGTGGTCGCATCGGCGCGAACTCCATTCCGGCAGCCTCGATGGCGTCCTGGTAATCGGCCGACGTCGCAATTCGGGCCTGATAGCCGCGAGCCCGCAGGGCCTGGCCCACGGCTATGTATGGGTGCAGGTCTCCGAGCGAGCCAAAGGTCGCAAGCAGGATGCGGCTCATGATGGTCGGCAAGCCTTGCAGAGGCTCACGCCGCCTGTCGTGACGCCTTCTTGCGGTCGTTTTCGGTGAGGTGTTTCTTGCGCAGGCGCACGGCCTTGGGGGTGACTTCGACGAGTTCGTCGTCGTCAATGAATTCCAGCGCCTGTTCCAGCGACATGCGGATCGGCGGGGTGAGTTGCACGTTTTCGTCCTTGCCTGCCGCGCGGATGTTGGTCAGCTGCTTGGCGCGCAGGGCGTTGACGGTGAGGTCGTTGTCCTTGGCGTGGATGCCGACCAGTTGGCCTTCGTAGATTTCGGCGCCTTCGTCGATCAGCAGGCGGCCGCGTTCCTGCAGTGATACCAGCGAGTACGCTGGCGCCATGCCGGTGCCGTTGGAAATCATCACGCCGTTCTGGCGTTTGGCGATGGCGCCTTCGGCGCGCGGGCCGTAATGATCGAAAACGTGGAACAGCAAGCCGGTGCCGGCCGTGACGGTGCGGAATTCGGTCTGGAAGCCGATCAGTCCACGCGCCGGAATCAGGTATTCCAGACGCACGCGGCCGCGGCCGTCCGGTTCCATGTTCTTGAGTTGACCACGACGCGTGCCAAGACGCTCCATCACAGCGCCCTGAAAGGGTTCTTCCATGTCGACGACCAGTTGTTCGTACGGTTCCTGGATTTCGCCGTCGACTTCCTTGAGGATCACTTCCGGGCGCGATACGGCAAGTTCGTAGCCTTCGCGGCGCATCGTTTCGATCAGCACGGAAAGATGCAATTCGCCTCGGCCGGAGACCTTGAACTTGTCCGGATCTTCGGTTTCCTCCACGCGCAAGCGCGACGTTGTGCAGCACTTCGCGCATCAGGCGTTCGCGGATCTGGCGGCTGGTGAGGAACTTGCCTTCGCGGCCGCAAACGGCGAGTTGTTGACGCAGAACGTCATGCTGATCGTGGGTTCGTCCACAGTCGTTACGGGCAGCGCCTTCGGGCGCATCGACGGCGCAGACCGTGTCGGAAATGCTCAAGGCTTCGATACCGGAAATCGCTACGATGTCGCCGGCTTCGGCTTCCGGAACCTCCTTGCGTTCCAGGCCCATGAAACCAAGCACCTGGAGCACGCGGCCATTGCGCTTCTTGCCATCGCGATCGACGACCGCGACCGGCATGTTCGTGCGCACCTTGCCGCGCTGGATGCGGCCGATGCCGATCAGGCCGACGTAGGAGCTGTAGTCGAGCTGGCTCAGGCGCATCTGGAACGGACCGTCCGGATCGACCTGCGGCGCCGGCACGTGCTGCATGATCGCCTCGTACAGCGGGGTCATGTCGCCTTCGCGCGCATCCGCGTCCAGGCTCGCGTAGCCATACAAGGCCGAGGCGTAAACGACCGGAAAGTCCAGTTGCTCGTTCGTCGCACCGAGACGATCGAACAGGTCGAAGGTTTGATCCAGCACCCAATCCGGGCGTGCGCCGGGGCGGTCGACCTTGTTGATCACGACGATGGGCTTGAAGCCCATCTGGAACGCCTTCTGGGTGACGAAGCGCGTCTGCGGCATCGGGCCTTCCATCGCGTCGACCAGCAGCAGCACCGAGTCGACCATCGACAGCACGCGCTCGACTTCGCCGCCGAAATCCGCGTGGCCGGGCGTGTCGACGATATTGATGCGGTTGTCGCGCCAGGTGATCGCGGTGTTCTTGGCGAGAATCGTGATGCCGCGCTCCTTTTCCTGGTCGTTCGAGTCCATCACGCGCTCGGCGAGCACGGTGCGCTCGCAGAACGTGCCCGATTGCTTGAGCAGGCAGTCGACGAGAGTGGTCTTGCCGTGGTCGACGTGGGCGACGATGGCGATATTGCGCAGGTTTTCGATGGACATGGCGATAGGCCCGCCGGAGAGCGAGCAAGATCAAAAGGGCAAGCCGTTAATTATACCGGGAATTGTTGTAGCGTGCGGAATCACCCCTGTCGCGCCGAATCGCAACCGGGTTATCCTTGACCGCCCCATTATCGAGGATTGCCATGAGCCTTACCGCCACGTTCAACACCGCGCGCGGCCCGATCCACGTGCAACTGCATGATGAGAAAACGCCGCTGACGGTGGCCAATTTCGTCAATCTGGTGCGCCGCAAATATTACGATGGCTTGAACTTCCACCGCGTGATCCCGGATTTCATGATCCAGGGCGGCTGTCCGCTGTTCCGGCACCGGCGGCCCGGGCTATCGTTTCGAGGACGAGTGTCGGCCCGAACTACGCCACGACAAACCCGGCGTGCTGTCGATGGCCAATGCCGGGCCGGGCACGAACGGCAGCCAGTTCTTCATCACCCATGTGCCGACGCCGTGGCTGGACGGCAAGCACACCGTATTCGGCAAGGTTGTCGGCAGCGACGATCAGAAGATCGTCGACGCGATTCGTGGCGGCGACAAGATCGACTCGATCACGATCGAAGGCGAAACGGCGCCGCTACTGGAAAAAATGCGCACACGCGTAGAGCAGTGGAACAAGGCGCTGGATGCCGGTTGAGCTGTCGCATCTGCGTTGAAAAAAAAAGGCCGCCCGAGGGCGGCCTTTTTGTTGTAGACAAACGCAGGGTCAGAAATGCAGCTGCGGAAACTGGCGTAACACCACCAGCAGAATGATCGCGCCGATAATCGACATGATAAAGCCGGCCGGATGGAACATGGCGCCGTCGGCCGGGCTTCTTGATCAGTCCGCCGATGAATCCGCCGATGATCGAACCGACGATGCCGACCAGGGTGGTCATGATGAAATCCCATCTGATCGGCGCCGGGCATCAGCGCGCGTGCGATCAGGCCAACGATGAAACCGACGATGATGGACCAGAGCAAGTGGATCATAACGCCTCCATGTTCTGGGTTGAGTGCCGATGCCGCCGGCCCCAGCCTCCCCGGCGCGCAGGCAGCGTAGCAAATTGTGGACGCGGCTCGCACCTATTGCGCTATGTTAGAATTTCGCGTTCAGTACGCGTAATTGAGGAATTGCGATGCCCCAGCTAGCTCGACGCATGAGCCGCGCCAAACCCAGCGCGATCATGATGGTCGCCGACAAGGCCAAACAGCTTAACGCAGCCGGGCGCAACATCGTCAACTTTTCCATCGGCGTGCCGAATTTCCTGCCCGGCGAACATGTCTACGCGGCAGTGCGCGAAGCGCTCAAGCACGACAGCGGGCAGTTATGGTTCCAACCGCGGCCGCGAGCGTCTGCTCGATGCGTTCCTGGGGCATCTGCAGGACAGCGGCCTTTCCGGCTACACCCGCGCAGAACCTCGCCACCGGCATCGGCGCCAAGCAGGTGCTGTACAACCTCGCCGAAGCACTGCTCGATCCGGGCGACGAGATCGTATTTCCGACGCCGTACTGGACGAGCTACGTTGATATTGCCGACATCCTTGGCGCAAAGACCGCATTGCTGCCGTGCCCGCCGGAACAGAATTACAAGCTCACGCCGGCGCAGCTCGAGCAGGCGCTGGCGAGCAAGCCCAAAGTCTTTCTGTTCAACAACCCGTCGAACCCGACCGGCATGGTCTACACGCGCGATGAAATCGCCGCGCTCGCCGAAGTGCTGCGTCAAGCATCCGGACACCTGGATCATCTGCGACGACATCTACAACCGCATGGTGTTCGACGGCGTCGGCTACCACAACTTCGTGCAGATCAAGCCGGAACTGCGTGAACGCGTGATCGTGTCGATTCGCTGTCCAAGACCTATGGCATGCCGGGCTGGCGCGTCGGCTTTGATCGCCGCACCCGAACGGTCGCCCAGGCGCTCGTGACGCTGAACTCGAACCACATCACCAACATGCCGGAAGTCGTCACCGCCGCGGCGGTCGCCGCGCTGAGCGGTCCGCAGGACATCACGGCCGCCAAGTGCGCCGATTTTGCCGTAAGCGCGATGAGGTCTGGCCGCACTCGCTCGATTCCGGGCGTGAGTCTGTCCGCGTCCGCAAGGCGCGTTCTATGTGTTTCCGGATATTTCGTGCCGCGTTCGGCAAGTCGCACGACGGCAGCGATCGGCAACGACGTCGACTTTCTGCGCTGCCCTGCTCGACGCGAAGGGCGTTGCCTGCGTGCCGGGTTCTGCGTTCGGCGAGCCGCGCAGCCTGCGCATTTCGTATACCTGCCCGGCCGCGCAGCTGCCGAAGGCCTGAAGCGCATCAGGATTTCTTTGCGGAGTTGAAGTGAGCATCAGCGGTCATCGCACGGATACGCTTCCGTTGCGTGCACGGCACTGGACATCGTAGCAACGCCTCAGAGCTCATCCACGTGAGTCGATTCCCAGCAGGATCAATGAAATCCCCCGTCCGCATCGTCGTCACCGGCGCCGCCGGCCAGATCGGTTACGCGCTGCTGTTCCGCATCGCCGCCGGCGACATGCTTGGCAAGGATCAGCCGGTAATCCTGCATCTGCTCGAAATCACGCCGGCGCTGCCGGCACTCAATGGCGTGGTAATGGAACTGAACGATTGCGCGTTTCCATTGCTCGCCGGCATTGTCTGCGACCGACGATGCGAATGTCGCGTTCAAGGATGTCGATTACGCGCTGCTGGTCGGCGCGCGTCCACGCGGCCCAGGCATGGAGCGCAAGGATCTGCTCGAAGCCAATGGCGCGATTTTCTCGCCGCAAGGCAAGGCGCTCAACGACGCGCGCCAAACGTGAGGTGAAAGTGCTCGTTGTCGGCAATCCGGCCAATACGAATTCGCTGATCGCGCAAGCAAACGCGCCGGATCTCGATCCGAACTGCTTCACCGCGATGGTGCGTCTGGATCACAACCGCGCGCATGTCGTCTGCTCGCCGAAAAAACCAGCGCGCACAATACCGATGTGCAGAAGATGATCGATCTGGGGCAATCATTCGTCCACCCAGTATCCGGATATCCATCACGCCACAGTCGAAGGGCAAGCCGGCGCTGAGCCTGGTCGATCAAGCGTGGTACGAAAAAGAATTCATCCCGACTGTGCAGCAGCGCGGCGCGGCGATCATCAAGGCGCGCGGCGCGTCGATCGGCGGCGTCGGCGGCGGCCGCGGCGATCGATCATATGCGCTCGTGGGCGATGGGCACGACCGAAGGCGACTGGGTGTCGATGGGTATCCCGTCCGACGGCAGCTACGGCATCGCACCGGGCGTGATCTACGGTTACCCGGTCACGTGTAAAAATGGAAAATTCAGCATTGTGCAGGGCCTGCAGATCAACCCCTTTTCGCGCGCGCGCATGGACGCCACCGACAAGGAATTGCGCGAGGAACGCGCCGGGGTGGAGCACCTGTTCGCCAAGCGCTGATTCCACCACAGCGCGCGGACGCATTGCCCGCGCGCCTTTCTCTCAGCGCCAGCGTCCGCGTATCCAGACTGCGCCAGACCAGTGGCCCGGCACCCACGTCGCCGCGCGATACGGCCGCGCTGGATAGTAGACGCAGCCGCTGGCGAACAGCGGTGCAAGCGCAACGGCCGTGAGGAACAGCACTTTGGCGCAATGTTTCATGATTTTCTCCTGACGTGGTGTGGCTCTCGCTAACTAGAAACGTCCATGCGTTTGCGCCGGCTTACGCGTTCCGATATGGCGATGCAGGATTGGTTCAGAAATACCCAGCCGCGTCAGATCGGGTAAAATGCGACGTTTCGCGGAGATCCTATGAGCCAGAATTCCGCCGGCGCGCGATTTCGTGCCACGCTCGCTGCCGAATCGCCAGTGCAGGTGGTCGGCGCCATCACGGCTTACGCCGGCTTGATGGCGAAACGTGTCGGCTACCAGGCGCTGTATTTGTCCGGTGGCGGCGTCGCTGCCAATTCGCTGGGCATGCCGGATCTGGGCATCTCGACGATGGAAGACGTGCTTACCGATGCACGTCGCATCGTTGAGGCGACGCAGTTGCCCATGCTGGTCGACATCGATACTGGCTGGGGCGGTGCCTTCAACATCGCGCGCACGATCCGTTCGTTCGAGCGTGTCGGCGTCGCCGCCGTGCACATGGAGGATCAGGTCGGGCAGAAACGTTGCGGCCATCGTCCCGGCAAGGAAGTGGTGGAGAGGCAGGAGATGGTCGATCGGGTCAAGAGCGCAGTGGATGCGCGCAGCGATTCGGCGTTCGTCATCATGGCGCGTACCGACGCGGCTGCGGTTGAGGGTATCGACGCGGCGATCGAGCGCGCAGTGGCTTACGTCGCGGCTGGCGCCGACATGATCTTCCCCGAAGCAATAAAGACCCTCGACGATTACCGTCGATTCAAGGCTGCAGTGAAGGTACCGATTCTGGCTAACCTTACGGAATTCGGCTCGACGCCGTTCTTCACCGTTGATGAATTGCGCTCGGCCAATGTGGATATCGCGCTGTACTGCTGCGGCGCCTACCGCGCCATGAACAAGGCGGCGCTGGGCTTCTACGAAACCGTGCGCCGCGAAGGCACGCAGAAATCGGTGGTGCCGCAGATGCAGACGCGCGAGGAGTTGTACGATTTTCTCGGTTATCACGCCTACGAAGACAAGCTCGACGAGCTGTTCGCGGGCGGCCAAAAGGATTGAGCGATGATACCGGAATCGCGGCTTCCAGAGGACGCGCCATTGACGACCGCTGAACGTCGCGGCATTCGCTGGGATGCGATCGCGGCGATCATTGCGGCACTGGTCGGCCTGTTGGCCCTGATCGTCGCGGGCTATACCGCCTTCATTCAGCGCGAGCAGGTGCGCGCGCAGGTGTGGCCATATCTCGAGGCTGGAAATGACGATGGCAATCAATCGATTTACGTCTACAACAAGGGCGTCGGTCCGGCGATCGTGAAAAGTGCGCAAATTTTCATCGATGGCAAACCACAGACGGATTGGGCTCGCGTGCTTGTTTCTCTCGGCTTGCCGCCACACGGTTATGTTCAGTCCACACTCAATCCCGACGTGCTCAGTCCAGGCGAACAAGTGCGGGCCCTCAAGATTCTGGACAAGGATCGCTGGAGCGCTTTTCGCAGCGCCGCCACCGAGCGCATGACGATGGACATCTGCTACTGCTCGACGCTGGACGAGTGCTGGATGTACGACGACCAGCATCCTGTCGGGTACAAGGCAATTGCGCAGCTGGTGAAACCGATAGATCGCTGCCCGAATTTGCCGGACGCGGAATTGTTCAACAATTGACGAGGTTCGATCCATGAGCGAAGCCGCCATTCCCTTCAAGCCCAAGAAATCCGTCGCACTGTCCGGCGTCGCCGCGGGCAATACCGCGCTATGCACGGTCGGCCGCAGCGGCAACGATCTGCACTACCGCGGCTACGACATTCTCGATTTCGCGACGACGTGCGAGTTCGAGGAAATCGCGTATCTGCTCGTGCACGGCAGCCTGCCGAATCGCGCCGAGCTCGCCGCCTACAAGACGAAGCTGAAAGTCGTTGCGCGGCATTCCCGCCATCGGTAAAGGCCGTGCTCGAACAGCTGCCCGCATCGGCGCATCCGATGGACGTGATGCGCACCGGCGTCTCCGCGCTTGGTTGCGCGTTGCCGGAGAAGCGACGACCACAACGCAGCCGGGCGCGCGCGATATCGCTGACCGGCTTGATGGCATCGCTCGGTTCGATGCTGCTGTACTGGTATCACTTCGCGGTCAACGGCAAGCGCATCGACGTGGAGACGGACGACGATTCCATCGGTGGTCATTTCCTGCATCTGCTTCACGGCAAGGCACCGTCGAGGCAATGGGTGCGCGCGATGCACACATCGCTGATCCTTTACGCCGAACATGAATTCAATGCGTCGACATTCGCCGCACGCGTGATCGCCGGCACCGGCAGCGACATGTATTCGTGCGATTACCGGCGCCATCGGTGCGTTGCGCGGGCCGAAGCACGGCGGCGCCAACGAAGCCGCGTTCGAGATCCAGAAGCGCTACGACACGCCCGATGAAGCTGAAAAAGATATCCGCGAACGCGTGGCGCGCAAGGAAGTCGTGATCGGTTTCGGCCATCCGGTCTACACCATCGGCGATCCGCGCAACAAGGTGATCAAGGACGTGGCGCGCGAGCTGTCCGCCGCGCAAGAGAACATGAAGATGTTCGACATCGCCGAGCGCCTGGAATCGACGATGTGGGACATCAAGAAGATGTTCCCGAATCTGGACTGGTTCAGCGCCGTGAGCTACCACATGATCGGCGTCCCGACGGCGATGTTCACGCCGCTGTTTGTGATCTCGCGCAGCTCGGGCTGGAGCGCGCACGTGATCGAGCAGCGCAGCGACGGCAAGATCATCCGGCCGAGCGCGAACTACACCGGGCCGGAAAACCTGAAATTCGTGCCGCTGGAAAAACGCTGATCGCGCCTAGTGCAGGCGCGTGAACAGCATGATCACGTAAGTGCAGAACACACCCGCGCCGAGCAGCGCAAGGAACTTGTGCCAGCCATCGCGGCGCGTGAACAACGCGGTGGCCGATAGCGCGATGAAGCCGATCTGGAACGCCAGGTTCTCGCGTTCGGGCAAATGGCCGTACAGCACCAGTTCCTTGGCCAGGCTCATCAGCAGCGCCAGCACGAACAGGCCGAAGAACCAGCGCGTGTGCGTCCAGTAGTGCGCGCGAAGATCGGTGTTTGTTTCGGCGGAAAAATCGGGCAGCACGATCGCCGCCAGCATGTATTGCGCGATGGCCTGCGCCAGCACCACGGCGAACCCGGCGAATGTCCAGGCTGCTACCTCGCGCAGGCTGAACATTGCCCACCAACTTTGCACGTTGATCAGAAGCAGGGTTCCGGCCCACAGCGGCGCCGGCCAGAACATGCGCACGCGCGAGCGCCATAGCACAATGCCGCGGAAGCCAGTCAGGATCTGCGTGATCGCGAGGCCGACGATGATCGATAGCAGTACCGACAGATAGCTGAATGCGTCCATCGTCGTGTTCCTTCAAAGCTGTGCGGCGAGCCGTGTGCCTTGCGCGATGGCGCGCTTGGCATCCAGTTCGGCGGCGACGTCCGCGCCGCCGATCAGGTGCACCGCAACGCCGGCGGCGTCGAGCGCAGCGTACAGATCGCGGCGCGGCTCCTGGCCGGCGCAGATGACGACATTGTCCACCGGCAAGCGTCTGCGATTTCGCCGTCGACGATGATGTGCAGCCCGGCGTCGTCGATGCGCTCGTAGCGCACGCCGCCGAGCATCTTCACGCCTTTCATCTTCAGCGCCGCGCGATGCACCCAGCCGGTGGTCTTGCCCAGACGCCTCGCCGGGCGTGCCTGGCGTGCGCTGCAGCAGCCAGACCTCGCGTCCGGCAGGCTTCGGGCTCGGGCTTGGCCAGGCCGCCGCGCGTGCGATACGTCTGAGTCCACGCCCCATTCGTGCGACCAGCGCGGACGTCCGGTGGTCGGCGACGGCGACGCGCTGCGGCCAGAAATTCGGCGACGTCGAAGCCGATGCCGCCGGCGCCGATGATCGCGACGCGCTCGCCGACCGGCTTGCCGCCGCGCAGCGACGTCGCAGATAGCCCAGCACCTTCGGATGATCGCTGCCCGGGAATCCCCGGCGTCGCGCGGCGTGACGCCGGTCGCGAGCACCACCTCGTCGAATCCGCCGCAGCGATCGAGGTCGTCGCGCGCTGGCGCGCAGGCGCAGCTCCACGCCGATGTCCGCGAGCCGGTGGCCGAAGTAGCGCAGCGTCTCGTCGAACTCCTCCTTGCCCGGGATGCGCTTGGCGATGTTGAACTGGCCGCCGATTTCGTCGGCCTGCTCGAACAGCGTCACCTCGTGGCCGCGCTCGGCCAGCGTCGTCGCGCAGGCCAGGCCGGCCGGGCCGGCGCCGACCACGGCGATGCGCTTGCTTGTTCGCGGCCGGCGCGATCTACCAGCTCGGTCTCGTGGCACGCGCGCGGATTGACCAGGCACGAGGCGCGCTTGTTCTCGAACATGTGGTCGAGGCAGGCCTGGTTGCAGGCGATGCAGGTGTTGATCTCGTCGCGCGTCCGCTGCGCGCCTTGTCCACGAAGTCCGGGTCGGCGAGCAGCGGCCGCGCCATCGACACCATGTCGGCGTCGCCGTCGGCGAGCATGCGCTCGGCCACTTCGGGCATGTTGATGCGGTTGGTCGTGATCAGCGGGATGCGCGACCTCGCCCTTGAGTTTGCTGCGTGACCCACGCGAAGGCCGCGCGCGGCACGCTGGTCGACGATGGTCGGCACGCGCGCCTCGTGCCAGCCGATGCCGGTGTTGATGATGCGTCGCGCCGGCGGCTTCGATCGCCTTGGCCAGCGCCACGATTTCGTCCCAGCCTGGCGCGCCGTCGACCAGGTCCAGCATCGACAGCCGGTAGATGATGATGAAGTCGCGGCCCGACCGCCTCGCGCGTGCGCCGCACGATCTCGACCGCAAAGCGCATGCGGTTCTCGCAGCGTCGCCGCCCCAGCGTCGTTGCGCCGGTTGGTGCGCGCGGCGATGAACTGGTTGATCAGATAGCCTTCGCGCCCATGATCTCGACGCCGTCGTAGCCGGCGTCCTGCGCGAGTCGCGGCACAGTCGGCAAAATCGCGAATCGTCTGCTCGACGCCGCGCGCTGACAGCGCGCGCGGCGTGAACGGCGTGATCGGCGATTTGATCGCGATGGTGCGACCGACAGCGGTTGATAGCCGTAGCGGCCTGCGTGCAGGATCTGCAGGCAGATGCGCCCGCCCGCAGCATGCACGGCTTCGGTGATGCACGCGATGCGGCGCCACATGCCACGGCATCGACAGGCGGCCGGCAAAGGGCTTGAGCCAACCGGCAATGTTGGGCGCGAATGCCGCCGGTCACCATCAGACCGACGCCGCCACGCGCGCGTGCAGCGAAGTATTCGGCCAGCTTGCCGAAATCGCGCGCGTGATCTTCAAGTCCGGTGTGCATCGAGCCCATCAGCACACGGTTGGGCAAAGTAGTGAAACCCAGATCCAGCGGTGTGAATAAACGGGGAAAATGAGAATTTGCGGCGTCGGTCATGGCGTCGATCGTGTGATTGCAAGCGTGCACCATGCCCGGATTCGCGTGCCTCGGCAAGGTACCGGAAAAACGCGGGCTGAACGCGCTGTGCAGGCACGTCAACAGCTTCGGCTTTGTCGCGTTTTTTCCGGTAGCCACCGCAATTCTGCGGCTTTGGCACAAAGGGAGAACGCTCATGATCATGGTGCGCAAACTGGCTTTGGCTGCGGCATTGGGTGTTACCGGATTCGGCGCGGGATTTTCGCCTTCGGTATCGGCTCGCGTAGTCGTCGGTGTTGACCTCAGCCTGCCGATCTATGCACCGCCGGCGCCAATCGTCGAGCGCGTGGCGGTGCGTCCGGGATATGTCTGGATTCCCGGCTATTGGCGCTGGGGTGGCGTGCGCTATGTGTGGGTCGGCGGCAATTGGAGCCACGCGCGTATCGGCTACCACTATGCGCCGGCACGCTGGATCGGTTGTGGTCGACATTGGTGTTACCACCGCGGGTACTGGCACCGTTGAGGATTTGCGCAGCGCGGCCTTGATCAGTAAGCGCTTTCCCGCATCACGGCATCGGGCGTATCCGGCGCGTGCGCCGCGCCGCGCAAAAGCTGCGATTTGGCCGTCCATTCGGCAGCAGCATCCATCGGCTCCAGCGTTGTGAACATGCCGGAAACGACAGTTGCGATCGGCGCGCCGTCGCGGTAGAGCACGCGCGCTGCCGTCAACGCGGGGACATTGGCGCCAGCGACGAGGTTGCCGACCAGATTCAGTGGATCGGCGCCGCACACGGCGACCAGCGCTCCACTGTGCGGTTTTTGGCGCACGCTGCGCAGCAGCCCGACCGCTTCGGGCAGGGCGAATTGCTCGCCGGACAGTCCGGCGATGAAACGCCCGCCGCGGATCTCGCCGCGCGCTTCCAGACGCTGATACGTCCGCAGCAGCTCGCGCCAGAACGGCAGCCAGGACGCTTCGCGCGCAAGTAGGCGCCAGCAGACCACGCCGTAGCGCTTGAGCAGGGTACGGGCGATGTATTCGACGGATTCCACATTCGTGCTTTGTGGATTTTTTCCATCTATCGGCGCGGCTGCAGGTCGCAACAGGGACCAGCGCCCGGCATCGGCGATGCCGAGCAGCGCGGTGCGGCGGCCGCGGCGTCTGTGCGGAGCAGGACGCTTCGATTGCGGCACCAGCAGTGCACGCAGGCCGGCGAAGCTGTCGGAGTTGAGCATGCCCGACGCGACGAGTTCGGCCAGAGCCCCTTCAAGTTCGACATGCAGCAAAGATGTGCCGGCAAGCAGTTCGTCGAAGAACGAGGCTCCGTGCTCGCGCAGATGATGTGCGACAGCTTCGGCGCGCGATGACATGCCCGGTGGGGAATTATCCGCCGCTGCGCCCAGCGTATTCCACACAGGCAGGCTGCGCCGCTGCACCAGGACAATCGGCGTCGCGCGCACGGGACCGACGCCATGCCCGGCCGTACTCGCAGCACGCGGGCGCAGACGCGACCAGACCACGCGGCCGCTCAGGCACAGCTCGTCAAGCCACGAAATCTCATAACCGTTCACACGTGCGGGAAGAATCTCCGATTCCCACGCCGCGGCGGGAGCCTCGAAACCTTCCAGCTGCGCCAGGACTGCGGCCAAGGCGTCTGGACCTTGCAGCCGCGAGTCGGCGGCGACATGCTGCCATTCGAAAAGGAAGCGCAGAAAATCGCGCGGCGCGACCGGCTCGATCTCGCGGCGCAGGCGCCTGACCGTGTAGCGATGGATGCGCGCGAGCAAATGGCGTTCGCACATTTCCTCGTTGCCGAGCGCCGGGTGTGAAGCGCCCCCGCATTACGAAGCCTTCACGTTCCAGAGCGGGCAACGCGACATCGATGTCTACTTGCGGAAGATGCAACGACGCGGCCAAATCGGCGGCGCGCACCGGCCCCAGACCGGTCAGACGGCCGCGAACGATTTCGGCGAGGGCCGTTTCGCGCGTCCATGCCACGGCGGCGAATTCCGCCGGCGCGATGATCGGCGGATCATAACTTAGCGTCGGCAAAAATCGCCTGGAATTGCGGCAGGCGTTCGGCAGAAACCCAAAACTTGATTCTTTGCTCGTCATCCCCGCTTTCGCCGGAATGACGAAAGCAAGTCGCGCGCCGCAGTGTCACAAGCTTCGCGCGAGCAACGCAGCCCAGCCCGCATTTGCCTCGATCTGCGCCTCGGTCAAGAATCCGAGTCCGATCAATGCCTCGTGCAGTTCGTCCGCATCGCGGGCTTGCGGCCACGCTTCCTCGCGCACCGCAGCGATCGCATCGGCATCGAGCTTGCCGAAATCCTCGGTCGATTCGATATCGCCCCAGCGCCGGCTCTGCACCGCCTGCGTGCGGCGTTCCTCCAGCGGCGCCTCGTCGAGGAACGCATAGGGCCTGGCATTGAGCACTTCGGCGGCGAGCGGCGAGGGTGCGGTCAGATCGCGCGCGACGATGCGGATTTCGCCGACTTGCCAGTCGCGCGCAGCAGACGTTCGAGCCCTTCGATGTCCATCGCGCCGTGCAGGCAATCGTACAGGGTCTGCGCGACCAGCGGATGTTCGGGAATCTGGCGTTCGCCGACCATGTTTTCGGCGCAGGCGACCTGATCTGGAAACACGGTCGCGAGCAGGTCCTCGGCTTTCATGCGCTGCAGCTGCGGCGGCACCTTGGTACCGCCGACGAAGCGCGGCAGCGCAAGTGAAGTCGTCGCGTTCCAGCGCCAGCGCACGACCGAACATCGGCGCGTCGAGCAACGCCTGCATCAGCACGTCGCGCACGCTCGTTCGAATGCAGATAGCGCGCGACTTCGTCGAGTGGGAAGCTGTGGCTGGTCGACAGCGACAGCATGATCGCGTCCTCGGTCGCCGCAGCCTGCAACTCGAAATTGAACTTGCGGCAGAAGCGCTTGCGCAGCGCCAGTCCCCAAGCGCGATTGATGCGACTGCCGAACGGCGAGTGGATGATGAGCTGCGTGCCGCCGGATTCGTCGAAGAAGCGTTCCATCGCCAGTTCGCGTTCTGCGTCGGCAGCATGCCGAGCGCGGCCTTGGCACCGCCGAGGTAATCGACGATTTGCTGCGCTGCGGAGTCGCCGAGGCCGAGCTCGCTCGCACAGCCAGGCGCGTCGCGGCATTCGCGCCATCGTTCGCAGCTTTGCCGGACAACTCCTCGCGCAACCGCGACACCGCAAACGACAACTCGTCGCTGCGCCCGGGCGCCTCGCCAAGCCAGAACGGAATCGTCGGCGGCATGCCTTGCGCATCTTCCACGCGTACGCGACCGCGCTCGACGCGCAAGATGCGGTACGCTGTATTGCCAAGCTGGAAGATATCGCCGGCAATGGATTCGACCGCGAAATCCTCATTGCACCGTGCCAACCACGCAGTGCCTGCGGCTCCAGCATCACTTCGTAGTCGGCCGTGTCGGGAATCGCGCCGCCCGAGGTGATCGCAGTCAAACGCGCGCCGCGGCGCGCGCGCAACATGCCGTTGACGACATCGCGATGCAGATACGCCGCGCGCGGTCCGCGCCGTGTGCTGATAGCCGTCGGCGAGCATGCGCACGATGTTGTTGAATGTATTTCTGGACAAATCAACAAAGGGATATGCGCGCGTTACCAGATCGAACAGTTCGCCCTCGTTCCATTCGCGACAGGCCACTTCGGCGACGATCTGCTGGGCGAGCACGTCGAGCGCGTTGCGGTCCACATGCAGCGCATCGAGTTCGCCGCGACGCACTGCATCGAGTAACGCCGCGCATTCGACCAGATCGTCGCGTGAGGTCGGGAACAAGCGTGCCTTGGGCAAGCCATCGACGGCGTGGTTGGCGCGCCCGACGCGCTGCAGAAACGTAGCGATCGAGCGCGGCGAGGCGATCTGACAGACCAGATCGACGTCGCCGATGTCGATGCCCAGTTCGAGCGACGCGGTAGCGACCAGCGCGCGCAGTTCGCCGCGTTTGAGGCGCTGCTCGGCAGTCGAGGCGCTGTTCGCGCGCCAGGCTGCCGTGATGCGCGGTCGACTGCCTCCTTGCCGAGCAATTCGGACAGATGTCGCGCCACGCGCTCTGCCATGCGCCGCGTGTTGACGAAGATCAACGTGGTGCGATGGGCCCGAATCAGTTGCGCGAGGCGCGCATAGATCTGCTGCCAGACGTCCCCCGACATCACCGCAAGAGCGGTGCTCGCGGGAAGTTCGATGCCCAGATCGCGCCGGCGCGTGTAGCCGACTGTCGATGATTTCGCATTGCTCGGCCGGGCGCGCGCCGAGCAGAAAGCCAGCGACTTCATCGATCGGCTTTTGCGTCGCCGACAGTCCGATTCGCGTCAGCGGCCGGCCACACAGGGACTGCAGCCGTTCCAGCGAAAGTGCCAGATGTGCGCCGCGTTTGTTCGGTGCCAATGCGTGGATTTCATCGACAATCACGCGTGCGCGTCGACGCGAGCATCGCGCGTCCGGAGTCGGAGCCGAGCAGGATATACAGCGACTCAGGCGTCGTGACCACGATATGCGGCGGCACGCCGCCGCATCGCATTGCGCTCGGCCTGCGGCGTATCGCCGGTACGCACGCTGCGTGCGGATTTCCACATCGGGCAGACGCAGTTCAAGCAACTTGTCGCGGATGCCCAACAGCGGCGCTTCCAGGTTGATGCGCACATCGTTCGACAGCGCCTTGAGCGGCGATACGTAGACGATGCGGGTTGCGTCGGCGAGCATTGCCGCCGACGCCATCGCGCACCAGCATATCAATCGCGGCAAGGAACGCGGCAAGCGTCTTGCCGGAACCTGTCGGCGCGGCAATCAAGACATGGCGGCCGGATGCGATCGCCGGCCACGCGCGCGCCTGTGCGGGCGTTGGTGTTGCAAAAGCACTGCGAAACCACGCGACGACGGCGGGATGGAAATTCTCCAGCGGCATGGCGGAATTGTCCTCTGTTTGTGCGCGCGACACTATATGGAGTGCGTCTCAATTGCCGCGACTCCACCGGAATCTGGCAAAATGCGCGACGACATTTTCCCCACAACTCCATGCAATCCTTGCCTGCGCAAAGGAAGCTACATGAATCAACACGACATCCGCTCGGCCAAGCGCCCGGGCCCCGATCAGCCGATGGTCGATATCGCCGATTACGTGATCGACTACAAGATCGACTCGAAAGAGGCCTACGAGACCGCGCGCTACATGCTGATGGATTCGCTCGGCTGCGCGATGCTGGCGATGAAGTTTCCGGAGTGCGTCAGACACCTTGGTCCGCTGGTGCCGGGCGCGATCCTGCCCGGTGGCGCGCGCGTGCCGGGTACGCGCTGGGAACTGGATCCTGTGCAGGCGGCGTACAACATCGGCGTGCAGATACGCTGGCTGGATTTCAACGACACCTGGCTGGCGGCCGAATGGGGACATCCATCGGACAATCTCGGCGCGATTCTGGCCGTAGCCGACTATGTTTCGCGGCGGAATTTGCGTGAGGGTGGACCCGCGCTGACGATACGCGATGTGCTCACCGCCGCGATCAAAGCGCATGAAATCCAGGGCTGCTACGCGCTGAAAAATTCGTTCAATCGCGTCGGTATGGATCACGTCATCCTCGTCCGCCTTGCCTCAACCGCCGTCGTCACCCAGATGCTCGGTGGCGGCAAGGACGCAATCGTCAATGCGATCTCGCACAGCTGGATCGACAACGGCGCGCTGCGCACCTATCGCCACGCGCCGAACACGGGCCCGCGCAAGAGTTGGGCGGCGGGCGACGCCTGCCGCCGCGCGGTCACGCATGCGTTGAATGCGATCAAGGGCGTGTTGGATATCCATCCGCGCTCAGCGCCAAGACCTGGGGATTCTACGACGTCGCGTTGAAGGGCAAGCCGTTCGAGTTCGAGCGGCCGTTCGGCAGCTACGTTATGGAAAACGTCCTGTTCAAGATTTCGTACCCCGCCGAATTCCATGCCCAGACTGCCGTGGAATGCGCGATGCATCTGCATGTCGAGGTAGCGACCAGCTCGACCAGATCGAACGCATCGAGATCCAGACCCAGGAAGCGGGCGCACGCATCATTGACAAGACCGGACCGCTGGCCAATTACGCCGATCGCGATCACTGCATCCAGTACATGGTGGCGGTGCCGCTGATCTTCGGCCATCTGACCGCCGACGACTATGCCGACGCCGTGGCCGCCGATCCGCGCATCGATGCGCTGCGCGCAAAGATGTCGGTCACGGAAAATCCGCAGTTCACCCGCGACTATTTCGATCCAGACAGGCGCTTTATCGGCAATTCCTTGCAGGTGTTCTTCCAGGACGGCAGCAAGACCGAAAAGGTATCCATCGATTATCCGATTGGCCATCGTAAACGCCGCGCGGAAGGTATTCCGGTGTTACTCAGAAAGTTTGAGGACGCCCTCAGCGGGCATCTTCTGGAGGATCGGGTCCGCAGCGTCCTCGCCGCCGCGCGGAATCCAGCGGCATTTGAGTCCATGCCAGTGTCGGACTGGATGGCGCTGTTCGCGCAGTGAGGAAATTGGGCTAAATCACGGATGTTACTGGGAAAAAGTTGGTATGCAGGCTGAGCGGACGCTGAACCGGAGTCTGGAGCGCAACCACTGCTTTTGCTAGACTGCTGCCGCTCGCGTTCTGCACTGTGCTAACGTATAATTAACGCGACGCAGACGCCGCACGGCTTCGTGGCGTTGTTGCGTGCCGCGTGAGTGGAGCGGACGCCCAAAAAAATCTAGCTATGAGGAGACTCTCCGATGAAACGTAATACCCTGTTTGTCCTGATCGCCCTGGGATTGGGCGGCGCAAGCGTCGCCAACGCCCAGGATGCCAGCAGTTGGTATCTGGCCCCGCGTCTTGGAATCGTAGCACCCGACAGCGACCGAACCACCAAGACCTCTGCATTCGAAGGCATCGGCGCCGGCGTTTGGGTCAACCCGAATCTTGCCGTCGACTTCGAATACGGCATCAACAATGCGGATTTCAAGACCAATTCGCCGCGAGATGGTCATCAGTGGGAAAGCGTGCAGTTGGACGTTGCCGCGCGCTGGTTCTTTGGTGAGATCGGTTCCGGCTGGCGTCCGTACCTGATGGGCGGCGTCGGTGCATTGCGCCACAAGGCCTTCTCTGGCTACCTGTTGCACAACACCACCTCCTTCGGTGGCGAGTCCCAGGGTCAGTTCGCCACGGGTGGCGGTTGGGATCCGATGGTCACGGCCGGTATCGGCATGCAGTACAACATGTCCGATCGTCTGGCGTTCCGCGGCGAAATCGCGGCGCGTTACGACCGCGACAACAACTCGCTGAACTCCACGTTGGCGGCTTCCGAAGGCTTCTCGCCACACACCGGTTTCACCGATGCGATCGCCACGGTCGGCCTGACTTACAGCTTCGGCGGTGCGGCTCCGGCCCCGGCGCCTGCACATGAAGAGGCTGCTCCGCCGCCGGCGCCGCCGCCGGCGCATGAAGAAGCCACTCCTCCGGCTTCGGTTTCCATCGACCTGCGTGGCGTCGAATTCAAGTTCGATCATCCGCGCGTCGGCGAGAAGCTGGTGCCGTCGCTCAAGGCCCCGACTTCCGAGTCCGTGCAGATTCTCGACGAGGCCGTCGATACGCTCAAGCGCTATCCGAACGTGCACGTTTCGGTGGACGGCTATACCGACTCGATCGGTACCGATGCGTACAACCAGAAGCTGTCGGAGCGTCGCGCCAAAGGCGTGTATGACTACCTGACCGAGCACGGCATCGACACCAGCCGCCTGGATGGTCCGAAGGGCTTTGGCGAATCCAACCCGATCGACACCAACAAGACCTCGGCTGGCCGTCAGCGCAACCGTCGCGTCGAGTTGAAGGTGGAAAGCCAGTAAGGTTTCCGAGTAACTGTTGCACGAAAAGGCCCGGTAATACCGGGTCTTTTCTTTTCAGCGTTTCGAGAACAGGTAGTGGGCGACCAGCCACTCGTTGCCGCCGCGGTAGCCGAACAGTTCTGCACAAGCCATCCAGAACATGCGCCAGCGTTGGTGCCAGACGTGCGCGTGTTCGCCGTAGGCCTGCTCCAGAACTTGCAGCACAGCGGCGCGGTTCATGTCCTGATTGACCAGCCACGCGTTTGCGGTCCGCGCGTAGTGCGTTCCAGGCAGCCGCCATTGGCTTTCAATCGCGAGATCGCGCTGGAACCAGAGCAAAGTGTCGGCCGCCGGCATCAGACCGCCGGTGAAGAAATGCCGGCCGAGCCAGTTGTCGTCACCTTCGGTTTCGAACGGATACATCAGCTCGCGATGGCAGAAAATGTGGATGAAAAGCTTGCCGCCCGGGCGCAGCCATGACGCAATGCGGCTGAGCAAGGTTTCGTAGTTGCGCATGTGTTCGAACATCTCGATCGACACTGCACGATCGAACTGCGCTGGCTCCAGCGTGAGCCGATTTACGTCCTGCGTGATCACGCGCACATTTTCGAAACCGAGTTCCTTGCAACGGGCCTGAACGAATTCGCGCTGCGGCCGTGAATTCGACACTGCCGTGATGCGACTGTGCGGAAAGTGTTGCGCCATCCACAAGGTCAGCGAGCCCCAACCGCAACCGAGCTCAAGGACATCCTGACCGTCGGCGAGCTGCGCGCGCGTGCCGTAAAGGTCCAGCATCGTCTCCTCGGCCTGATCCAGCGTATCGCCGTCGTTGGCGAAATAGCCGCTTGAATACTTCAAACGCTTGCCCAGACACAGCTCGAAAAAACGTGGTGGCAATTCGTAATGCTGCGCATTCGCCGCGTCGGTGTGAATCGCCAGCGGGCTCGTGCGCAACGTGTCCATGCATTGCTGGAATCGCACCCATGCGGCACAAGTGTTGCGGTCATATTCCTCGCGCAGACGTTGAGCGCACAGGCGCCGGATGCCCAGGCGAATCAGCCAGTCGGGAATCCGGCCGCGTTCTGCCAGGCCAAGCAGTCCCGTTGTGGCGGCTACTGAATATACCGCGGTCGCGGCATCGGATGCGGTCGTGTTCATGGGCCGGACTCTTTCGGAAACCACGGGATCAGCATGCTGGTGCTGCGCTGGTAATTGCGATAGTCATCTCCGCGCGAGCGCAGCGCTTGTGCTTCGGTGAACGGGATGCCGGTGATCCAGACCAGCGAGGCGAGCATCAGCACGGGGCCAAGCCAGCTCAGCAACCAGGTCGGGAACGGCGTGCCGACGGCGAAAAAGACGTAAGCGAACCAGTGCAGCCATTCGAAAAAATAATTCGGGTGGCGCGAATAGCGCCAGAGGCCAGTGCGACAGGTGCGACCGTGATTTTGCGGATTCTTGCGAAATGCGGACAATTGCGCATCGGCAATGGATTCGCCGGCGAGGCTGGTCGCCCAGATCGCCAATCCACCGGCGCACCATATCGAAAACGTCTCGCGCGGATTTTCGGCAACCGCGAGAAACGGCAGCGAGAACAGCACCGTCAGCAACGCCTGCGTCATGAAAAAGCCGAACAGTTTGCGCTGATCGCCGTTCCAGTATTCGCGCAGATAGCGGTAGCGGCCATCTTCGGATTCGCCCAGGACGCGCGCAAGGATATGCAGGCACAGCCGCAACGCCCAGATACCACCGAGCATGGCCACCGCCAACCGCGACACCAGACCTCCGCTGCCGACCCACGCGTAGAGCAGTGCGACTGCCCCCATGCACGCGGCCCAGATCGCATCGACGATGCCGATATTGCGTGTGCGCAACTGGATCAGCCAGCCGATGAACATCGCAATACTGGCGGCAAGCCACACACACAGGATGGTGACCGGGTTCAAGGGGCGGCTCCAGAGTGCAGCGAGCGGGTAGGGCGCGTGCCGGCCCATTCTCGCGCGAGCACGCACAAGGCTGGCGTGAGTACGGCCCAGGCCCCGGCAAGTACGGCCAGCGCCGCGGCGGGATGCACCGTGAACGCCAACGCGTTCCAGCCGTGTGCCGCGGCCCAATAGGCGAGTGGGGCGCCGACGCCACCGAGCACGGCAGCGAGCCGCAGATGCGATTTGAGGTACGCCAGCGAGTGGTTCAGAGTCAACGCGAAGCTCATCCAGAGCGCGACGATCCACACCGGCGCGAACTTGGCCCACGGCAGCGGCGCGGCGTAGGCGACCAATCCGGCCTGCACGAAAGCCGAGTCGACCAGAAAGCCCAGCGCTGCCGCACTCAGCATCAGGCCGGCGTCGGCACGGCGCTGGCGCGACACCGTCAATTGCCATGCGGCAAACGCGGCCAGCGCCAGCGGACCTGTCCACCACTGGCCGCGCGCGGCACCGGCGATCGCGATCAGCCAGGTGCCTTGATAAGCGATGGCATTGATCCACAAATTCACGATGTCGTCCCCAAATCCGGCAAATCCTGCACGCGTCGGCAGCCCGGCTTGACGAGCAGCATTTGCACATCGCCGGTGGAGCGTTCGCGGAAGCCAGCCTCGCAATAGGCCAGATAAAAGTCCCACATGCGCACGAAACGCTCGTCGTAGCCCAGCGCACGCACTTGTGGCAGATGCCTGTGGAATCGTTCGCGCCACGCCGCCAGGGTGAACGCATAGCTCGGGCCGATGTCTTCCAGATGGAACAGTTTCAGATCGCAGGCACGCGCAACCGCGCCGAGCATGGCGCTGATCGACGGAATGAAACATCCGGGAAAGATATAGCGCTTGATGAAATCCACAGCGCGCAAGGCCTGCGCGTAGCGGTGATCCTCGATCGTGATCGCCTGGATCAGGGCCATGCCATCGGGCTTGAGCAAACTGCCGACCGTGCCGAAATACGCATCCATATAGTGGTGGCCGATCGCTTCGATCATTTCGATCGATACCAGCTTGTCATAGCGTCCGGACAGGTCGCGATAATCTTCCAGCACTACCTCCACGCGATCCAGCAAGCCGGCTGCGCGTACGCGCTCGCGCGCCAGATCATATTGCTCGCGCGAAATTGTCGCGGTGGTAACGCGGCAGCCGTGATGGCGTGCAGCGTGAATGGCGAAGCCGCCCCAACCACTGCCGATCTCGACAACGTGATCCCGCGCCGTCAGATCGAGCTTGGCGCAGATCCGTTCGAGCTTGCGCGTGGACGCCACTTCCAGCGATTCGTCGGCGGACGCGAAGATTGCCGAGGAATACATCAGATTGTCGTCGAGAAACAAGCGGAAGAATTCGTTGCCCAGATCGTAATGTGCCGCGATGTTGCGGCGGCTGCCATGGCGCGTATTGCGACGCAGTGCGTGCAGCGCGCGCATGAGCATGCCGCCGAAGCGCGCCAGCCCGTTTTCCATCGCATCGAGCAGATCGCGGTTGCGTACAAGCATGCGCATCAGCGCGACCAGATCGTCGCATTGCCAGGCGCCATCCATGTACGCCTCGCCCGCGCCGACGCTGCCGTTGCCGGCGACCAGACGGTAAAAAGCGGCATCGAATACGTTTAGCGTAGCCTGCAGGGTTTCGGCCGGATTCAGCGCCGCCGTGCCGAGAATTGTCTCGCCGAGTGCATCGACGATGCGCAGTCGGCAATCGCGCAGGGTGCCGACTTGCGCGAACAGGCGCCGGCGCAATGCGCGATCGAACGCGCCGTAGGCGACGGGCGGTACCAGTTCGAAAGTTCTGGTCGATTCTGAATTCATGGATTCAATTCGCTTTGGAATTCGGATGCGCGTACACCGGATTGCGGCGCAGGAAAATCAACAGCGCCTGCCAGTGGATTGCAGCGACGATGCGCAGTGTCATCGCCGGAAAGCGCAGCAGCACGCGCGCCAGATTCATGCCGGTCAGCGGTTTGCGCTTCAGCACCAAGGTTGCGTCGAAATCGCGCGCGGCACCGTCGAGCACATCCATGTGCACCCGCAGTGAGTCGTCCGGCGCGGTAAAGCGCCAGGCGTAATCGCGCTGCATCGGCAGGAACGGCGAGACGTGAAAGTTTTTGCGAAAATCCCAGCGCAGCGCGGCACCATGGTGCTCGGCGTCGGCCACTGGCAGCACGTAGCTGTGGCGTTCCTTCCACGGCGTGTTGGTGATTTCGGCGACGATGGTATCCAGCGTCGTGCCGTCCTGAGCGTAGCAATAGTAGAAACTGACCGGATTGAAGCAATGCCCGCAGGTACGCAGGTGTGTCAGCAGGCGGATCGGCCCGCCGGGTGCGCGTCCGCAAACTTCACGGATGCGTTCGCGCACGGCTCGATCCAGCGGAATCTGCGGGTCGCCCAGATAATCGCTGCGGCGAAATTCCGCCAGATTGCGCCGGTTAACCGACCATAGCCAACGCTTGGCGAAGAGGCGATCGAGTTCGGTAAGGTCCAGGTACAGCAGGCTCATGCGATAGCGAAACGCATGCGAGTGCGGCGCATGCCGGCGATGGCGTATCCAGCCTTCGTACAGGCAACTGGCAAACGGCGTCTTCATGTCCAGCGCACCCCGAGCGCATTGGCGACCTCGACTGCGCTGCGCATGCCGTCCTCGTGAAAACCCCAGCCCCAATACGCGCCGGCGAACCAGGTGCGGTTGATGCCCTGGATTTGCGCTTTGCGCGACTGCGCAGCAACCGCGGCTTGCGTGTATACCGGATGGTGATAGCGCATGCGCTTGAGAATTTTTGCGGGCGTGATCTTGTCCGTGCGATTGAGGGTGACGACGATGGGCTCGGCGCAATCCAGTCCCTGCAGCAGGTTCATGCAATAACTGACAGTGCATAGTTTGCCTGCCTGCGCGGGCACCAGCGCGTTCCATGCTGCCCAGGCACGGCGCCGGTGCGGCAACAGACTCGCATCGGTATGCAGCACGGTGTCGTTTTCCTGGAACGGCAGGGCGCCGAGAATGGCACGCTCGCGTTCGCTGGCATCGCCGAGCAGTCCCAGCGCCTGATCACTGTGGCAGGCGAGAATGGCGTGATCGTAGCGATCGCTGTCTGTAACGCTGTCGATTACCACGCCATTGGCTGCGCGCGTAATCTTCGTCGCCGCACAGCCAATGCGCTCACGCACACGCCACGACTTGCGCAGCGCGCGTACGTAAGCTTGCGACCCACCCTTGACCACGCGCCATTGCGGCCGGCCGCGAACTTGAAGCATCTGGTGATTGGCCATGAATTGCACCAGATACTTCGCCGGAAATTGCGCAATCTGCGCGGACGGCGACGACCACAACGCTGATGCCATCGGCAGTAAATGATCGTCGCGGAATGCGTCAGAATAGCGCTGCCCGGCGAGGTAATCGCCCAGGGCAGGACCCGGGCCGGGACGATCCAGCAAGTCCGGCGCCTCGCGGTAGAAACGCGCGATGTCGCGCAGCATGCGCCAGAATCGCGGCGCGACCAGATTTCGGCGCTGGCAGAACAAGCCGGCAAGATTGGTTGCGTTGTACTCCAGCCCGCTGCGTTCGTTGTTCAGCGCGAAGCTCATCGTGGTCGGCTCAGTCGCAACCCCGAGTTCATCGAACATTTTGTGTAGAAGTGGATAATGCGGTGGATTGAATACGATGAAACCCGTATCCACGGCATAGTTGCGTCCGGCCACAACGACATCATGCGTGTGCGTATGCCCGCCCAGATACTCGTTGGCCTCGTACAGCGTCACCTCGTGCTCCCGCGCCAGCAACCACGCGCTGGCCAGTCCCGCAATGCCGGCGCCGATCACGGCAATCCTCATGCGTTGCGCACTCTTGTCAGTCCAGCGGGTACTGGCTTGAGGTCCCACACCACGCCGCACGCGGCCAGACCACGCAGCAGGTAGTACGTGAAATCCAGTTCCCACCAGCGGAAGCCCTGGCGCGCGGCGCCGGGGAAATGATGATGATTGTTGTGCCAGCCTTCGCCGAACGTGAGCAGAGCAAGAACCCAGTTGTTGCGCGAATTGTCGCGCGTGGCGAAGCGGCGCGAGCCGAAGCGGTGAGCCAGTGAGTTGATCGTCACCGTGGCGTGGAACAGTGCCACCGTGGAGACGAAGAATCCCCAAATCAGCAACTGTGCGCCGCTTGTGTGCAGCGCCGGATATGTGTGCTGCAGCCAGCGACCAAAGAAAAACAAGCCGATCGCGAGCACAACCGGAACGGCGATGTCGAAGCGGTCAAGCAGGCGCAGTTCGCGATAGCGACGCAAATCGGGAATCGATTCCCAATCGGTGCGGAAGCCACGCGCCGTCAGGAACCAGCCCATGTGGCTCCAGAAAAATCCGCGCCGCAGCGGCGAATGGATATCGCGTTTGGTATCGGCAAAGCGGTGATGGTTGCGGTGATGCGCTGCCCACCACAATGGCCCGCGCTGCACGCACATTGCTCCGATCAGCGCGAATACGAACTGCACTGTGCGCGAAGTCTTGAATGCCTTGTGCGAGAAATAGCGGTGATAGAAGCCGGTCAGCGCGAACATGCGCAGCGCGTACAACGCGGCGGCGACGGCGAGCGCGGTCCAGGAGAAACCAACCCAGATCACGCCCAGACACGCCATGTGCATGGCGATGAAAGGCACCACGCGCAGCCAGTCGATGCGATCGATGTCCGCTACCTCATGCGCCGCCGCCGCATCGGCATCAAACCACTGCGCGATCTCCGCGAGCCGACCGGAGCGGCGTTTGGCGAGAGCGGGGTTCATGCGCGCGACGGTTCCTTGCAGGGGTGCGTGAGTGTCGTCGGTGCGCAGTGATGGCGCGGTGAAGGCAGCCGAGCACCTTCTTCATGCCGCCTGCACGTCGGCGCGAACGGTCACAGTCGGAGTTCGACCTGGGTCTTGACCGAATTGACGATGAAACACGCCGCATGTGCGCGCTCGTGCAGAGCCGCAGATTCCTCCGGCGTCGGCCGCTTGTCGCCGGAAAACACGACTTTCGGCGCGAGGATGGCCTTGACCACGGCCATCTTGCCATCGGCATTCTTGTCGAGGATGGCGATTGCTTCGTCGCGATAGCTATCGACGACATAACCGCGATTGGCGGCCACGGCCAGAAATGTCAGCATCTGGCAGGCGCTGATCGCCGACAGCAGCAGTTGTTCCGGATCGGCATGGGCATCGTTGCCGCCGTATGCCGACGACGGCGAGCCGTGCAGGGTTTGCCCGCCGGCATAGCGGATCAAGTGATCCGGCGAATAATTGCCGCGCGCAAACGGGCCGTCCTGGCGCGACCACTCCAAACCAATACGATGTTCGGACATTGAATTCTCCCCAAGACTTTGACGGCGCGCCGCCGATGCGGCAACGTGCGCGCATGAGTCCCAAGCCTACCCCATCCCCGCGGCGACGTCATCGTGTGCCGGACCATGCGCCGCGCTATGGTCTGGCGCGTGTGCTGAACAAGCTGGGCGTGTGCTCGCGCACGCAAGCTGAGGCCTCCGTGCGCGCTGGGCGCGTGGGCGTAAACGGGTGCATCGTGCGTGACCCGGAAGCACCGATCGCTGTTCAGGATGATCGCATCACGTTTGACGGCACGAGGGTGGCCGCCATCGAAAAAATATACCTCGCGCTGAACAAGCCGCGCGGCTATGTCACCACGGTCCATGACGAGCACGGTCGCGACACGGTGTATACATTGCTGCGAGAAGAAAAATTCCCGTGGCTGGCGCCAATCGGGCGCCTGGACAAGGCGAGCGAAGGCTTGTTGCTGTTCACCAACGATCGTGCCTGGGCCGCGCGACTGACCGATCCAGCATCACACCTGGACAAGACTTATCACGTGCAGATCAACGTATTGCCGGATCAGGAATTGCTGCACCGGCTGCGCTGCGGCATCGACGACAAGGGCGAGCATCTGGCGGTAAAATCTGTGCGTGAGCTGCGCCGCGGTGACAAGAATGCGTGGCTGGAAGTTATTCTCGACGAAGGCCGCAATCGGCAGATTCGGCGTTTGCTTGCAGCACTGGAAATCGACGTACTGCGCCTGGTGCGGGTGGCGATCGGGCCGCTGGCGCTGGGTGATCTGGCCAAAGGCCAATGGCGCCTGCTGAACGCTGCCGAAGTCGGAAAGCCGTGATGACCAAACAATCCCACCTGCGTGGCTCCGATCTCCGCGGTGCCGGCCGGCTGGCGGTCGATGCGACACTGGGCCTGACCCGTCTGGTCGAAATCCTGCACCACAATATCCTGCGCATGCCGGGGCTGCTGGGCACCTCGACCCAGCAACCCGCAAAAGGCCTTACCGGGTTTGTATACAAATCCATTCGTGGCGTGACCCGTATGGTCGGTGGCGGCTTCGATCTGGCCCTGGGCCGGCTTGCCCCGCTGCTCGATCGAGGTTGCGCCGAATCTTCGGCTGAACGCGAGGCGGTATTGGCCGCCTTGAATGGCGTGCTGGGCGATCATCTGCAGACCAGCGCAAATGCGTTGGCGATTCCGATGCGGTTGCGCCGTGATGGCCAGCCGCTGGAACTGACCCGCAAGGCCATCAAGGAGGCGATTCCCGACGCTACTGGGAAAATCCTGCTGCTAGTGCACGGCCTGTGCAGGAACGATCGGCAATGGCGGCGGCACGGCCACGATCATGGTGCCGCCTTGGTGGCCGACTTAGGATTCACGCCGGTGTATCTGCATTACAACAGTGGTTTGCATGTTTCCACCAATGGCCGCGAACTGGCTGACTTGATTGAAACGCTGCTGGACGCCTGGCCAGTACCGGTGGGCGAACTGGTCATCCTTGGGCACAGCATGGGCGGCCTGGTTGCGCGCAGCGCCTGTCACCTTGGCGGACTGGCCGGACACCATTGGCTTCGACATCTGCGCAAGATCGTTTTCCTCGGCACTCCCCATCTGGGCGCGCCGCTGGAACGTGGCGGCCACTGGATTGACGCCTTACTCGGTGCCAGTCCGTACACGACGGCATTCGTGCAGCTCGGCAAGATCCGCAGCGCCGGCATCACCGATCTGCGTCACGGCAGCGTGTGCGACGGAGATTGGCAATCCAACGACCGGTTCGCGCGGTCGCAGATCAAGCCGCGCGCGCTACCGTTACCGGGCGGCGTGGCTTGCTACGCGATTGCCGCATCGCTGGCGACAAAATCTGGCGCGCTCAAGGATCGGCTGCTCGGCGACGGACTGGTGCCGCTGGCCAGCGCGCTTGGGCACGACCCGGGCGGCACGCGCGATCTGGCCATTCCGAAATCCAGGCAATGGATCGGCTACGGCATGCATCATTTGGACCTGCTCGACCGCAGGGAAATCTACGCAAGACTCCGGTGCTGGCTCAAGCAAAACTGCTAGTATTTTCCCCACCATCCCTGCGCCGCAGCATCGCCATGACCAGCAACGGTTCATTTCCACTCGAAGGCGGTTGCACCTGCCGCGCAGTGCGCTACCGGATGTTGACCGCGCCGATGTTTGTGCACTGCTGCCATTGCACGTGGTGTCAACGTGAAACGGGTACCGCGTTCGCGCTCAATGCGATGATCGAGGCGGACCGAGTAGAGTTGTTGCGGGGCCAAGTCGAAGTAGTGCAAACGCCATCCAATAGCGGCAAGGGGCAGAAGATCGCACGTTGTCCCGCGTGCAAGATTGCGCTCTGGAGCAATTATTCCGGTGCCGGCGAGGCCATCCGCTTCGTCCGCGTCGGTACGCTGGATGAAGCGTTTCGGCTCAAACCTGATATTCACATCTTCACTTCCACGAAGCAGCCGTGGATGATCTTGCCGTCGGATACGCCCGCCGTTGCCGAGTACTACGACCGCGAGCGTTACTGGCCGGCGGAGAGCCTCGCCCGGCGCGCGGCGGTGTTGGCGCACGCCTGACGGTCAGCGCAGCACGCCGAGCTTTTTTCCCACCTTGGTGAACGCCGCCACTGCGCGGTCGATCTGCGCGTGTGTGTGTGCGGCGCTCATCTGCGTGCGGATGCGCGCCTGACCTTGCGCCACGACCGGGAAGAAGAAGCCGATCACGTAGATGCCTTCGTCGAGCAAATCCGCGGCGAATTGCTGGGCGAGCTTGGCGTCGTAGAGCATCACCGGCGCGATGGGATGCGTGCCGGGTTTGATGTCGAAGCCGGCTGTGGTCATGCGCTGACGGAAGTAGGACGCATTGTCCATGACCTTGTCGCGCAACGTGGAACTCGAGGACAGCATCTCGAATACCTTGATCGAAGCAGCGACGAGCGGCGGCGGCAGGGTGTTCGAGAACAGGTAAGGACGCGAGCGCTGGCGCAGCAGGTCGATGATCTCGCGCCTTCCGGTCGTGAACCCACCCGAACCGCCGCCGAGCGCCTTGCCGAGCGTGGACGTGAACACGTCGACCGCATCCATCACGCCATGCAATTCCGCCGAACCGCGTCCGCTCTGACCGACGAATCCGGTCGCGTGCGAATCGTCGACCATCAGCAGTGCGTTGTATTTTTTCTTGAGTGCGACGATTTCGTCGAGCTTGGCGATGAACCCGTCCATCGAGAACACGCCGTCGGTGGCGATCAGGCGCGTGCGCTTGCCTTGCGTTTCCTGCAAATGCTTCTCGAGTTCCGCCATGTCGCTGTTGGCGTAGCGCCGGCGCTCGGCCTTGCACAGACGAATGCCGTCGATGATCGAGGCGTGGTTGAGTGCGTCGGAAATCACCACGTCTTCTTCGCCGAGTATCGTCTCGAACAGGCCGCCGTTGGCGTCGAAGCAACTGGTATACAAAATCGCATCGTCCGTGCCGAAGAACTTCGCGATCGCGGCTTCAAGCTGTTTGTGCAGGTCCTGCGTGCCGCAGATGAAGCGTACCGAAGCCAGGCCGAACCCGTGCGTGTCCAGCGCGTGCTTCGCCGCGGCGATGATCTCGGGGTTGTCGGCGAGACCGAGATAATTGTTGGCGCAGAAATTCAGCACCTCGCGTCCGTCGGCGGTCTTTATCGATGCCGACTGCGGTGTGGCGATGACGCGCTCGGTCTTGTACAGGCCTTGTTCGCGGATCGATTCGAGTTCGGCTTTGATGCGGTCGCGGGCGGGGTAGGTCATGGCGGAGTCCCGATGTGTGTCCGCCCATTCTATCGGCTTGCTACGCGGCCGTGCGTGCGGAGACAGGTCGAGCGATAATCGGTGCGGATTCGCACGACTGGGGAGCAGTTGGATGCGAAAGACTTCGCCCGAAAACACCCGGCAAACCCGACCAGCGGCGTCCGCGGGCGGAATCCACGGCCTGCGCGCATGGGTACTCGAGCAGGCCGCCGGGTTCGCAGCGGCACCGATACTCGGTCTGTTGGCCGGTTTTTTTCTGCTCTTCGGCGGCATCTTTCTTGCGGTCGCCTGGACCTGTGGCCCGCAACCGTTGTTCGATTCGTATCGTTACCAGCCATTCACCGCAAAAGCTGTTGGACATATCGTCGAAAGCTGGACAGCCTTGGAGTTCGATCCGGCAATCTGCCGAAAGGCAAGCTGTACTGGCAGCCGTACAGCAAGATTCAGCCTTGCGTCGTCGTGGAATACGCCGGCGACTGGGGCGCGCCGCTGCGCCGTGCGTTCTGCGGCAATCGCTTTCAGTTCCGCGACGATTTCCGCCTCGACGACTGGCATGCGATGGCGCCCGGGGTACCTTTCGATTTTCAGCGCGACGGCGCCGGTTTCGCGGTCGAGGAAATGCGCATGAGCAAGATCGCGCTCGATTGGCTTTCCTCGCATGCGCCGCACGACACCTTCATGCTGAGCAAGCCGCCGCCGAAAACAGCGCTCGCTGCCTTGCGCGAACAGTTCGACGATCCGACCGAAGTCGCGCTGGCGAGCTGGACGACGCCGGTTCCGGAGTTTCCTCTGGCCTACGATCCGCAGCATCCGGATCAGGCCATGCCGGCCAAACTCGTCGTCGAACGCCGGCAGGGATTTTGGTGCGGCGGGTTGGTCTTGACGCTGATTCTCGCCGCCATCGGCATTCCGATCTGGCGCCTTGGCGTAGCCACCTTGACCGGCCAATCCGGCACGCTGCTGTGGGTGCTCACGCTGGCGCCTTTGCTTGCGCTGCCATGGTGGAGCGACTTCCTGCCGCGGCTGGTGCGGCACGCCAACAAGGACTGGGCCGATGTCGTCACCGACATGCTCGACGACGTCAGCCGGGTCACGCGTTTCACGGCCAGCACGCCGGCCGATGCGTTGCTGGCACGCGGCGAGCGCATGCTCTGGCATGTCGAGGCCGGCGCGTACGCGGACACATTCGGGCGTGTGCATTTCGCGCTGCCGAATCCGGCGCCGAAATCCGACATCGCGGCGCTCGCCGCGCTGCGTGCGCAGACAGCGCAACAGTTGAAGACGTTCGACTCGGCGCGGCGCACCGAGGTCTTCCAGCGCCTGCGCCGGCAATACGATGCCGGGCAACAGGATGTGCAAAGGCTGTTCACCATGGCGGCGGAAGATACGTTGCGCGATGCGCAGGCCGGCGCGGCGGCGCACAAGGCGGCGCGGAACTTCCTCATCTTCGCCAGCGGCGCGACGTACTACGAGGATCAGCTCGACAAGATCGAAGTTCCGCCGCAATGATGAAGCTTAGCGCGCGCCGACAGTGAATTCGCCGAAGCGCGCATACGCCGGCGCACCTGCGTACGGCGCGCGCAATTGCAGGCCCCAACCGCGTCGTGTCAACGCGCGCTGAGCCAGCATCGAGGCTTCGCCGCCGATCAGCGCAGTCTTGTTTGCACTGCGCAATTGCGGCTGATCGAAAAATACTGCGAGCTGGCGATTCCAGGCGAGATAATCCACCGGCAGCGGCAGAATCATTTTGTTCGATGGCGTGCGCCAGACGATAGCCGCACCGACGGTGAACAACGCGCCGTCGCGAACGTCCGGCTGGTGCTCGATCAGGGCCAGCGCATCCACCAGATAAAGTGCCTCTACTTCGCCGCGTGCGGTGGCGGCCAGTTCCAGCAGCGCATTGCAACCGGACTTCGGCGCGAGCTGTTCCAGGTGCCCGATCAATGCCGTGCGCAAGGTGTCGGTGAACCCGCCGCGGCGCAGAAAGCTACGCACTGCGGTTTCGTCGCTGCAAAGCGCGAGCAGGCGTTTCTCGTTTGCCTCGCGCAATTGCTCGGGCGTTTTCGACAACACATATTGATTGAGCTTGCCGGTGTCGCCGATCACCGTCGCTGCGGTGCCGCCGATGGCGCCGAGCGCGCTGCCCGCAGAAAAATTGCCCCAGACCGCGGCCCACGCCAGCGTGTCCAGTTCTTCGTTCAGGATGACGTTGCTCGAATCCGGATCCACGCCGAGAATTTTAGCCATCGCGCGGCGCTGCGAGTTGTATTGCAGGTAGCGTTTACCCTCGCGCGCGACCTCGCTGCCGGCACGCGCGTACCAGGCGCGATTTTTCTCGTCGATTGGCGCGGGCGGCTGGTCTGGCGGCGCGTCGCGCATTGCCGTCATCGGGCCAGGTGGGGCGCGATACGGATCGCCGCGATTCTCGAATTCGCGCGCGGATCGGTCCGCCAGCGACTGCGCACGTCCGCTCCACTTGTCCCATTGTGCGCCGAGAAAACGCGCCACGCCTTCCGGCAAACCGGTGATCGTGTCGATGGGATGAGTGACGACATTGACGATTGCGGATCCCGTTTTTTTCGCGCGCGCGGCCAGCGCGGTGGCGAACGCGCCGTTGCGGCTGGCGCGGTCGAGCGCATCCATTGCAGGCAGTTCGGCGATGCGGATCGACAGCATTTCCACACTAGCGGCGTGTAGTGGACCGAATTTCGTGTCGATCAGGAAATTGGCCATATAGCCGCGAATCGGCACTTCCGGCACCACGTGAAAGTTCGGACCGCTGAGCAGCGCCGGCTGCACCAGCGCCGGTGCCTTGAGCACGGGTTCGGGTTCGTACTTTTCGCCAGCATGTGCGCAGCAGGCGAGGGCCAGTGCGCAGAGCGCGAGGAATCGTGAAAACATCATTGCGGCACGATGCCGCAATCAGCGCCAATCGCGGCTGAATGGCGAATGCTTGGCGCGCAAGGAGGATTTTTGCGCCCGTTCGGGCTGAGCGTAGCGCCGAAGGCGCAAAGTCGAAGCCTTGTCGGAATGGCACTTCGACTTCGCCGCTGCGCGGCGACGCTCAGTGCGAACGGCAAATAATCAATTCCAGCTACACACCACCTTTCCGCAATTGCCCGTTTCCATCAGGTCGAAGCCTTTCTGGAAATCGTCGATGTGAATCTGGTGGGTGAGCACCTTCTGCAACGGGAAGCCGGTCAGCAGCATTTGCGTCATCTTGTACCAGGTCTCGTACATGCGCCGGCCGTAGATGCCGTGCAGCACTAGTCCCTTGAAGATCACCTTGTCCCAGTCGATGCCGGAGCCGTTCGGCAGTATTCCGAGCAACGCGATCTTGCCGCCGTGGTACATGCAGTCGAGCATGTCGTTGAACGCGTGCGGATTGCCGGACATCTCCAGGCCGATGTCGAAGCCTTCCATGTGCAGATCCTTGACGACGTCCTTCAGCGACTGGTTGGATACGTTGACCACGCGCGTGGCGCCCATGTCGGCGGCGAGTTTGAGGCGATAGTCGTTGACGTCGGTGACGACCACGTTGCGCGCGCCGACGTGCTTGGCGATACCAGCGGCGATGATGCCGATCGGGCCGGCGCCGGTGATCAGCACGTCCTCGCCGATCAGGTCGAATTCGAGCGCGCAATGCGCGGCGTTGCCGTAGGGATCGAAGAATGCGGCGAGCTCCGACGGAATCTGGTCCGGGATCGGCCACAGGTTCGAAGACGGCATGGCGATGTATTCGGCGAACGCGCCGTTGCGATTGACGCCGATGCCGACCGTTTTCGGACACAGGTGCTGCTTGCCGGCGCGGCAGTTGCGGCAAACGCCACAGACGATGTGGCCTTCGGCCGACACGCGCTGGCCGAGTATGTAGCCACGCACACCAGGGCCCATGTCGACGATGCGGCCGACGAACTCGTGGCCGATGACGAGGCCGGGCTTGATGGCGCGCTGCGACCACTCGTCCCATTTGTAGATGTGCAGGTCGGTGCCGCAGATCGCGGTTTTCTCGAGCTTGACCAGCACCTCGTTCGGACCGATCTCGGGAACCGGCACCTGTTCCATCCAGATGCCCTTGGCGGCCTCTCGCTTGACCAGCGCCTTCATGGTGTTCGACATGAGCAACTCCCGCAGATATGCGGATTATAGGCCGCATGGGGCAGGTGCGTCTTACAATCCGGGCATGACCATCGACACACGCCCGCACGCGATTTTCCTGATGGGTCCGACCGCATCGGGCAAGACTGCGCTGGCCTGCGCATTGGCGGAAGAATTCCCGCTCGCCATCGTCAGCGTGGATTCGGCGCTGGTCTATCGCGGCCTGAACATCGGCGCGGCCAAACCCGATGCGGCAACGCTGGCGCGGTATCCACATCGTCTGATCGACATCCGCGATCCGGCGCAGCCGTATTCTGCGGCGGAGTTCCGCGCCGACGCGCTGCGCGAGATGGCGGCGATCGCGGCATCCGGAAAAATCCCGTTGCTCGTCGGCGGCACGGGCTTGTATTTTCGCGCGCTGCAATCGGGATTGTCGAATCTGCCCGAAGCCGACCCGGCATTGCGTGCGAAATTGACGGACGAGGCACGCGTGCTCGGTTGGCCGGCCTTGCACGCGCGCTTGCGCGGCGCCGATCCGGTCGCGGCGGCGAAAATCCGGCCCGGCGATGCGCAGCGCATCCAGCGCGCGCTGGAAGTGATTGCGCTGACCGGCAAGCCGTTGTCGGCGCAGCAGGGCGGAATGCTGACGCCCTTTTCGTATCGCGTTTTGAAGCTCGCCCTGGTTCCGCACGATCGCACCGTGTTGCATGCACGCATCGGCGCGCGTATGGACGACATGATCGCGCAGGGGATTCTCGAGGAAGTCCGCGCTCTGCGCGCGCGCGGCGATCTGCACACGGATCTGCCGACGCTGCGCGCCGTTGGCTACCGCCAGGCCTGGCAGCATCTGGACGGCCACTTCGACGCGATGCAGTTTCGCGACCGCGCAGTTTTCGCCACACGCCAACTGGCCAAGCGCCAGCTCACCTGGCTGCGCTCGGAACTTGACGCGCGCGGCATCGATCCGTTCAGTCCCGCGTATGCGCTGACCGCGCAACGCGCCGTGGCTGATTTTCTCGTCCCAAGCAGCCGTTGAAGCGCTTTCTGCTGCTTCAATTGCGCCCCGGAATCGAGTATACTTTGCCGTCTTGAACCGGGGCGTGCGGGCCACAACCCGTTGCCGTCGCGCTGTTGTTTCCGGTTCGCGTGATTACAGATGTCGACAGGAGAAGAACCATGTCCAAAGGTCAGTCGCTGCAGGACCCGTTTCTGAACGCATTGCGCCGCGAGCGCATTCCCGTGGCGATCTATCTGGTCAACGGCATCAAATTGCAGGGCACGGTGGAATCCTTCGACCAGTTCGTGGTGCTATTGCGCAATACGGTAAGCCAGATGGTCTACAAGCACGCCATTTCCACCATCGTGCCTAGCCGCAACGTGCGCGTCGACGTCGAGCACCAAGATCACGCCCACGCCGCAGCGGTGGAAGTCGAATCCACCGAAAGCTGAGACCGCATTGACGTTGTTCGAACGCTCCCGCAAAGGCGAACGCGCGCTGCTCTTGCAGCCGCAGTGGGTTGGACACAACGATCCCGAGGCCCTGGCCGAATTCGGCGAACTGGCGCGTTCGGCCGGCGCCGGCATCGTTGGATCGCTTAGCGCGCGCATCGAGCGGCCGAATCCGAAGTTTTTCGTCGGCAGCGGCAAGGCGGAGGAATTGAAGGCGCAGAAACTGGCGTTGGACGCCGATCTGATCCTGGTCAATCACGCGCTGTCGCCGGTGCAGGAGCGCAACCTTGAACAGTTCACCCAATGTCGCGTGGTCGATCGCACCGGCCTGATCCTGGATATCTTCGCCCAGCGTGCGCGCTCGCATGAAGGCAAGCTGCAAGTCGAACTTGCGCAACTATCGCACATGGCTACGCGCCTGGTGCGTGGCTGGACCCATCTGGAACGCCAGCGCGGCGGCGCGATCGGCCTGCGCGGGCCTGGCGAAACCCAGCTCGAGCTCGACCGTCGTCTGCTCGCTGAGCGGGTCAAGCAACTTACCGCGCGCTTGCACAAGGTGGATACGCAGCGCGCCACGGCGCGGCGCGCGCGTGAACGTAACGCGCTGCCACTGGTGTCGCTGGTCGGTTACACCAACGCCGGCAAATCCACCTTGTTCAATGCGATCAGCGGTGCCGGCGTGTACGTCGCCGACCAGTTGTTCGCCACACTCGATCCGACCTTGCGCCGCATCGATGGCCTGGACTGCGGCCCGCTGGTGCTGGCCGACACGGTCGGTTTTATCCGCGATCTGCCACACGATCTGGTCGCCGCGTTCAAGTCGACGCTGGCCGAAACGCGCGACGCGGATCTGCTCCTGCACGTGGTGGATGCGGCCGACCCGGCACGCGATGCGCGCATCGACGAAGTGCAACGCGTGCTTGCCGAAATCGGCGCGCAGGACGTGCCGCAGGTTATCGTGTTCAACAAAATCGACAAGCTTGTCAACGGCGAAGGCATGCCCGCAGCGCGTGCCGAACGCATCAATGGTGGCCGCACGCCGCGGGTGTGGCTGTCGGCCACGCATGCAGTCGGTCTGGATTTGTTGCGCGATGCGATCGCGCGGTGTTTGCGCGGCGAACGCGTGCATCGTTGGCTGCACCTGCCCGGCGATGCCGGGCGCTTGCGTGCGCGCCTGTTCGCGCAAGGCCTGGTTGCCAGCGAGCGGGCCGCCGAACATGGCTGGGAAGTAGAGATCGACGCGCCGCGTGCGCTGGTCGAACCATTATTCGGTCTTGCCGGAGGCGATGGCGACTGGTTGCGCGAACAGCTTGCACCTTCCTGAGAGACTGCGGTTTCCCTTGCCGTACCGGACGCGGCTTCCTACAATCCGGATCAGCGCGACGCGGCACCAACGGAGACGAACATGGCGTGGAACGAACCAGGCGGTGGCAAGCGCGACCCGTGGCAGAACAAGCCGCAGCCGCCGGATATCGAGGCTTTGCTCAAGCGCTTGCGCGATGGCGTCAATCGTCTGTTCCGTGGCGGCGGCCGCATCGGCGGCAGCTCTGGCGGCCTCGCCCTGATCGTGCTGGCCCTCGTCGTCGCCTGGCTGGCGCTGGATTCCTGGACGGTGATTGATGCGCGCCAGATCGGTGTGGTGTTGCGCTTCGGCCAGTTCAACCGCGTGATGAGCAGCGGCCTGAACTTGAAATGGCCGGCGCCGGTGGAACGCGTGATCCGGGTCGATGCCACGACGGTCAAGCAGGTATCTGATGAAGTTCGCGTGTTGACCAAGGACGAGAACATCGTATTGGTCGACTTCAACGTGCAATACCAGGTCACCGACGCTGAAAAATACCTGTTCGGCGCGAACCAGCCGGACGAAACGCTAAAGCAGGCGGCGGAGAGCGCCGTGCGCCAGGTGATCGGCCGCAGTGCGATGGACACGATACTTTCAGGGCACGGTTCCGAAGTGGTTGGCGAGACCAAGAAACTGTTGCAGCAAACCCTCGACAGCTATGGCGTGGGCCTGCTCGTCACCGAAATCAACTTCCAGAAGATCCTGCCACCGCCGGAGGTAAAAGAAGCCTTCGACGACGCCAACAACGCCGGCAACAATCAGCAACAGTTCATCAACGAAGCGCAGGGCTACGCGGCGAAAGTTGTGCCGCTCGCGCGGGGTGAGGCAGCACGCGTCCGCGCCGAGGCCGAAGGCTACAAGGCCGCGCATATCGCCACGGCGACCGGAGACGCGCAACGCTTTTCGCTGATCGATGCGCAATACAAGGCTGCGCCCGAAGTCACGCGCAAGCGGCTGTACCTGGAGACCATGCAGGACGTGTTCGGCGCCAACATGAAGATCGTCGATTCGGGTAACGGCAAGAACCTCATCTATGTGCCTCTGGACAAGCTTAAAGCCGGACTGGACGCCGCCACCGCCGCCGCGGCGGCAAGCGCAGACTCGGGCAAGGAAAAAACCGGCAAGGGAGATGGCCAATGAAACTGCTGACGCCCGTCATCGTCCTGCTGCTGGCGCTGCTCATTGCCAACAGCGCGTTCATCGTGCCCGAAGGGCAAAGCGCGCTGGTGCTGCAATTCGGTCGCATCGTTGACGCCGGCAACGTTGCCGACAATTACAAACCGGGTCTGCATTTCAAGTTCCCGCTGATTCAGCAGGTGGTGCGTTACGACCGCCGCGTTCTGAATCTTGAGGTCGCGCCGGAACGCTACTTCACTTCCGAGAAGAAGGCCGTCAACGTCGATTTCTATGTCAAGTGGCGGATCGACGATCCGGCGGCGTACTACCGTTCGTTCGGCGCCGACGAGATGCAGACGCTGGCCAACCAGCGTTTGGCGCCGATCATCAAGGATGCGCTTCGTTTCGAGTTCACCGCGCGCACCCTCAATGATTTGGTCGCCAGCGCGCGTTCGGATATCACCGAACACGTGCTCGCGCAGGCCAACCAGGCCACGGCCAGCAAGCTCGGCATTCGCGTGGTCGACGTGCGCATCAAGCGCATCGAGTTTCCCGACGAGGTCCTGGGCTCGGTGTACAAGCGCATGAGCGCTGAGCGCAATCGCCTGGCCAACGAACAGCGCTCCAACGGTCAGGAGGCAGCGGCCAAAATCGAAGCCGACGCCGACCGTCAGGTGCAAGTAATCAAGGCCGAGGCCGAGCGCGATGCGCAGGAAGCGCGCGGCGAAGGCGATGCCAAGGCAGCGGAAATCTATGCCGCAGCGTACAACAAGGATCCGGATTTCTATGCGTTCTACCGGAGCCTGCAAGCCTACCGCGAAGCGTTCAAACACGGTGCCGTACTGGTGCTGGATCCGAAATCCGAGTTTCTGCGCTATTTCGACGAAAGCAGGTCACCGGCGGGCAAGCCGTAAGCGGCGATGACACATCCGCTCGCCGCCGCCGTCTGCCTGGTACTGGTGTTCGAGGGACTGTTCCTGTTTGCCGCGCCGCAGGCGTGGCAACGCATGGCCGAGCAGATGCGCCAGCTGCAGCCACGCCAGCTGCGCATCATCGGTGGTGTGCTGGTCGCGATCGGTGTGCTTGCGCTCAAGCTCGCAGGCTGAACCGCGGCTGTGGCGCGGTGGCGCCCTTCGCCCCCGCGCGCGGCTTTTCGGGTATGATTGCCCGCCCTCGTGACGGCCTTTCCCGCGCCGCTGCGGCGTTTTCCCTTTCGGAGGTTTGCATGATTTTGCGTGGACTTTTCCTGGCAGCGGCGACGCTTGCCACCGGGGCCGTGTTCGCCCAGAGCGGCGGCGCTGCCGCATCCGCATCCACTCAGGCGCAGGCGCCGCAACAGCCGCCCGCACCATTGACCGCAGCGGACAAGCCGAATCTTTCCTATGCGATCGGTTACCAGATCGGATCGGATTTCCAGGAGCGCAAGCTCGACATCGACCTCAACGCGGTCATTCGCGCGATCCAGGACGGCTATGCCAAGCGCACGCCAAGCGTAAGTGAAGACAAGATGCATGATCTGCTTTCGCGCATGCAGTACCAGCTGTACACCAAGGCCAAGAGCGAATTCGACAAGCTCGCGTCCGAGAACAAGGCCAAGAGCGACAAGTTCCTGGCCGAGAACAAGTCCAAGACTGGCATCCATGTGCTGCCCTCGGGCGTGCAGTACCGCGTGATCGAAGAAGGCAGCGGCAGCCAGCATCCGACACTGAACAGCGAAGTGACGGTGCACTACCGCGGTTCACTGATGAATGGTCTGGAGTTCGACAGTTCCTTCGCGCGTGGCGAGCCGGTGCATTTCAAGGTCGGTGACGTGATCAAGGGCTGGCAGGATGTGTTGCCGCTGATGCGTATTGGCGACCACTGGCAGATCTTCGTACCGCCGGCGCTGGCCTACGGCGAACGCGGCCAACCGCCGCGCATCGGCCCGAACGAAGCGCTGGTGTTCGAGCTCAAGCTCATCGCAATCAAGTGATCGCAGGATGCGATCGTCCCGTGAAGCACATGGATGTGCGGTGACACGTGATCCAGCTCCGAAAAACGTCGCGACGTCCGCGGCGTTTTTTTTTGCGTCAGCCTTATTCCTGCATGGCGTAAATACCCATCGCGCCAAGTTCTTCCAGCGCGCGTTCCATGTCGAGCTTGACGCGGTTCATCAGGCGCATGGCGGGCACGCTGGAAGGCGCCGCGCCGGCAGTTTCGTCGAGCACTGCGGCGTCCGCGTCCGGCACGAATTGGGCAAGATACACGTAGCCGCGCGCCAGACTTTCCTTGAGCGCGGTGTGTTCCGGCTCCAGATGCTGGAGTAACATGACGATGGCGCTGCGAATCTGCATCTTGGAATGCGGCAACAGCGATTCGGGAATGCCATGCAATCCCGGCTGCACTTGCGCCAGCACGCGCCCGTAGTCGGTCACCACCTTGGTCGCCAGCGCCAGCATTGTTTCGATACGCGCAGTGAAGTCATCGCAATCTAGCAAGAATATCCGGCAAATCCCATACATCGGCATGTTTGTCATCCCCACGCAAAAGACCATACCGAGCCCTTGCATTGGCCGGTGCCGGCTGGATGCGAACGGTTTGTGCGAGGGCTGCCGGCGCAACTGCGAGGAGATCGCGAATTGGCTGCAGCTGCCCGACGCCGAACGTTTGCGCCTGATGAGCGAGATCCTGCCGCAGCGCGTCGTCGTGGATACCCCGGCATGACCGCGATGGCACATCTGGCTGCGCGCGTGCGCCGCGCAGTGCGCGCGCTCGACGATCCACCGCAGGCGCCGGGTTGGAATCACGCGGAAATCGCCGACCTGCTCGGCGACGCCCCGCGCCGTCCGGCCGCGGTCCTGGTGGCGATGGTGGAACGCGCGGATGGCCCGGCGATCCTTCTCACGCGCCGCACCGAGCACCTGGCGCAGCACGCTGGGCAGGTGAGTTTTCCCGGCGGCGGCATCGAATCCGCCGATGCCGGCGCAATCGCCGCGGCTTTGCGCGAAACGCGCGAGGAAGTCGGCATCGCGCCGGAACTGCTGCATCCGTTCGGTTACCTGGATTGCTTCGAGACGATCAGCGGGTATTGCGTCACCCCGGTCGTGGCCGAACTCGACATCGCTTATCGCGCCACGCCCGATCCGCGCGAGGTGGCCGAGGCGTTCGAGGCGCCGCTGGCGTTTTTTCTCGACCCCGCCAACCGGCGCGATCGCCGCATCGACTGGCGCGGACGCCCTCGTGAAGTATGGGAATTTGTATACAATGGCCAAATCGTCTGGGGCGCCACCGCCGCGATGCTGTTGAGTCTTGCGCGCCGCCTGGAGTCGTTGTCATGAAATTGTCTACCTTGATCGATGCCGCGGAGTTGCACGAACGCATCCGTGCCGGTGCGCTGCTGGTGGTGGATTGCCGATTCGATCTTGCCGACGCCACGTGCGGCGCTCACGACTACGCGCAGGCTCACATTCCGGGCGCGGTGTACGCCGATCTGAATGCGGATTTGTCGGATTTGTCCAGATCCGGCCTTGGCAGGCATCCCTTGCCGGAGGCCGCCGCATTTGCCGCCGTGCTCGCACGCTGGGGCTGGACGCCGGATACGCCAGTGGTCGCATATGACGCGGCCAACGGCGCGCTCGCGGCGGCGCGGCTGTGGTGGATGCTGCGCCTGTGCGGCGCGCGCGAGGCGGCTGTGCTCGACAACGGTCTAGCGGCATGGAAGCAAGCCGGATTCGCCCTGGATGCGCAATCGGTTCGGCGCCAGCCGACGCGGGTCGCGGTGGCGTTCGATACGGGGCAAATCGTGTACACGCAAGCGCTCGTGGACGCGCTGAGGCAGCCGCAAACGCTGCTGCTCGATGCTCGCGCGGCGCCGCGCTTTCACGGCGAGAACGAAACCATCGACAAGGTGGCCGGTCATGTCCCCGGTGCCGTAAACCGGCCATTCGCGGACAATCTCGATGCTGGTGGGCGCTTCAAACCGGCATCGCAGTTGCGGGCCGAATTCGCGGTGTTGCTGGGCCAGCACAGGCCCGACGACACGATCCACATGTGCGGTTCGGGCGTCACCGCCTGCCACAATCTGCTGGCGATGGAACATGCCGGGCTATACGGCGCGCGCATTTATGCGCCGTCGTGGAGTGGCTGGGTCACCGACCCGTCCAGGCCGGTTGCCACAAACGCCTGATTCGCCTACAATTCGCGCCCCCGCATTGTCGGGGACCTTGCCTTACCGTGACAGACTCGGCACAGGATGTGCCGGCGCAACAAGCGCTTTTTGCTTGCTGCGACAAACGTGACGCGGCTGTGCCGCGGCCGTTTGATCGCAAACTGCGGCAGCACGCCCGGTTTTGCGAATCAATAACGGGAGGCTACCGCTCCGGAATTTCCCGGCCGGTATCCACAAGGAGACAACATGCGTCATTACGAAGTCGTGTTTCTGGTCCACCCGGACCAGAGCGAGCAAGTGCCTGCCATGATCGAGCGCTACAAGGCGCAGATCGAAGGCGGCAAAGGCAAGCTTCACCGCCTGGAAGACTGGGGCCGCCGCCAGCTGGCGTATCCGATCGACAATCTCGCCAAGGCCCACTACGTGCTCATGAACATCGAGTGCGGCCAGGACGTGCTCGTCGAGCTGCAGTCAGGTTTCCGTTTCAATGACGCTGTGCTGCGCCATCTCATCATCGCCAAGGACGGGCCGGTTACCGAGCAGTCGTTCATCCTCAAGAACAAGGACGACAAAGGTGGCCGCCGGCGTGACGAGGATGGATTCGGATTCGGCGATGACGACGAACCGCGTCGCGAACGCGCACCGCGCCCGCCGCGCGCCGAAACCACTGAAGCTGCCGAATAAGGGAGTTCGATCATGTCCAAATTCTTCCGCCGCAAAAAATACTGTCGCTTCAGCGCCGAAGGCGCGACCGAGATCGATTACAAGGATCTGAACACCTTGCGCCAGTACATCAGCGAAACCGGCAAGATCGTGCCCAGCCGCATCACCGGAACCAAGGCGCGCTATCAGCGCGAATTGACCCAGGCGATCCAGCGCGCGCGGTTTCTGGCGTTGTTGCCGTACTGCGATAACCACTGAGAAACTTCGCCTGCTCGCAGGCTGTGTTTCTCCCAAACCCCACTCCTCGGACAACTTGAATCAGCTGCGCCAGGTTTCTGGCGCTAACGAATCGGAGATCGTCATGGAACTGGTACTGCTGCAAAAAGTGAAAAACCTCGGCAACCTTGGCGACAAGGTCAAGGTCAAGCCGGGTTATGGCCGCAATTATTTGGTTCCGCACGGCAAGGCCGTCCCGGCCACCGCCGCCAACGTGGCCGAATTCGAAAAACGCCGCACTGAGTACGAGGCCAAGGCCAATGAGGTGATGGGTGCGGCACAAACGCGCAAAGCTGCGCTCGAAGGCGCGGCCGTCACAATCAAGGCCAACGCCAGCCCGGAAGGCAAGCTGTTCGGATCGGTTGGCCCGCGCGATATCGCCGAGGCATTCAGTGCCGCCGGCCATGCGCTTGGCAAGAGCGAAGTAGTGATGGGCGAAGGCCCGATCCGTCACACCGGCGAATTCGAGATCCACGTGCATCTGCATGCCGATGTGCTGACAACGGTCAAGGTGACGGTCGCCGCCGAAGAATAATTACACGCGCCGCGATGGAACCGACGGGCTGTGCCCGCGGCCCATTCGGATGAAACCGAGCAAGGCGCCGCGAGGCGCCTTTTTTTCGGGATGAAACAACGCACAAGTTGTCCACTGGCAAGCTAACAAGCAGATGTGCCAGCATGTGCTGTCGCGGGTTTTGAGATCGCAAGGGGCGAACCTCCGCGCCGCTACCCGCAACTTTCCGGCACAAAGGGGATTCCCGAGAATCAATGGCCGCCTCACCTGACCGATTTGCACCCGCGCGTGTTGACGCGCTGCGTGTGCCGCCGCATTCCATCGACGCCGAACAGGCCGTGCTCGGCGGCCTGATGCTGGACGAACATGCATGGGAGCGCATCGCCGACAAACTTGGTGAGGACGATTTCTATCGCAAGGACCACCGCCTGATCTTCCGCGCGATCGGCGAGCTGGCCGGCAAGAACCAGCCCTGCGATGCGGTCACGCTCGGCGAGTGGTTTGAGTCAAACTCATTGGCGGAAATGGTCGGCGGCGTGGCGTATGTGATCCAGTTGGCCAACGCCACGCCGAGCGCTGCCAACATTCTGGCCTACGCGGCCATCGTGCGCGAGAAATCCATCCTGCGCCAGTTGATTGAGGCCGGCACGCTGATCGTCGGCGACGGCTTTCAGCCCGAAGGGCGCAAGTCCGAGGACATCCTAGCCGAGGCCGAACAGCGCGTGTTCCACATCGCCGAATCCGGCGCGCGCGGCAAGAAAAGCTATGTGGAGATGAAGGCGGCGGTGAAGGAGGCTTTCCAGATCCTGCATCAGCGCTTCGAGAGCAAGGGCTCGGTGACAGGATTGGCCACCGGGTTCACCGATCTGGACGAGCTGACCGCCGGCTTGCAACCATCCGATCTGATTATCATCGCGGCGCGTCCGGCGATGGGCAAGACCGCGCTGGCGGTCAACATGGCTGAGCATGCGGCGATCAAATCGCGCAAGGCGGTGGCGCTCTTCTCGATGGAAATGTCGGCGTCGCAACTTGCGTTCCGCCTGATTTCCTCGCTCGGCCGCATTGATCAGCAGCATTTGCGCACCGGCGATCTGGCCGACGAGGACTGGCCGCGCGTGACCAGCGCGATGACGCTGCTGTCGGAAGCGAAAATCCTGATCGACGACACACCGGCGCTGTCGCCGGCCGAGTTGCGCGCACGCGCGCGACGCATGAAGCGCCAGTACGACCTGGGTCTGATCGTGGTCGATTACCTGCAACTGATGGCGGTGCCCGGAAACAAGGAGAATCGCGCCACGGAAATTTCCGAAATCACGCGCGGCCTGAAGGCGCTGGCCAAGGAACTGAACATCCCCGTGATCGCGCTATCGCAGCTCAACCGCTCGCTGGAACAACGCACCGACAAGCGTCCGGTGATGGCGGACCTGCGTGAATCCGGCGCGATCGAGCAGGATGCCGACGTGATCCTGTTCATCTACCGCGACGAGTACTACGACAAGGATTCGGCCGACAAGGGCCTGGCCGAGATCATCGTCGGCAAGCAGCGCAACGGACCGACTGGCACAATCAAGCTGACATTTCTTGGTCGTTACACGCGCTTCGAGTCCACCGCGTCGGAAGCGCACGGCGACCGTTATCAATGATGCGAAAGATCGGGCGTCCCTGCCGCAACTTTCGCGTCGTCCGGCCCGAGGTAAATTCGGGCCGGCTCCCGTCGCGCGTGCACGCGACCATGGCAGGTGCTGTGCCAAAGCGCCAGGAATCCGGCGTTCAATGAGTCGTACCGCGCTCGCCACCATTCATTTGGGCGCATTGCGGCGCAATCTCGCGCGCGTGCGCGAGCGCGCCGGTGCCGCCAAGGTGATGGCCGTGGTCAAGGCCGATGGCTATGGCCATGGCCTCGAACGCGTGGCGCGCGCGCTGGACGATGCCGATGCGTTCGGCGTGGCCGCACTCGGCGACGGTCTGCGTCTGCGTGCGGCCGGCATCGACAAACGCGTCGTGGTGTTGTCCGGGCCCGACGAGGCCGCGGATATCGCGGAGTTCCGTCGGCTCGGACTCGATGCCGTAATTCACCACGAGGCGCAGTTGCGATGGCTCGAAGCCGACCAATGCGCAGCGCCAACCAACGCACATCCGCTGTGCGTGTGGTTGAAGATCGACACCGGCATGCACCGGCTGGGATTCACGCCCGAATCCGCCGCGGAAATCCATGCGCGTCTGCGAGCGTTGCCAAATGTCGATAACGACATCGTGCTGATGACGCACTTCGCCGCCTCGGATGAATTCGATTCGCCCGTCACTCCCGCGCAGATCGCCGCATTCGATGCGGCCACGCAGACGCTGACCGGCGCGCGCGCGTTGGCCAATTCCGCCGGCGTACTCGGCTGGCCACAGGCACGCAACGACTGGGTCCGCGTCGGCGGCTTGCTGTACGGCTTGTCCGTGATCGCAGGAAAAACCGGTGTGGATCTTGGCTTCGAAGCCGCGATGACCTTGTCCACCAAGCTGATTTCGGTCAATCGCATACAGCGCGGTGAACGCGTGGGTTACGCCGGCACATACACCTGTCCCGAAGACATGCCGGTGGGTGTGGCTGCGATCGGTTACGGCGACGGCTACCCACGTAGCGCGCCGTCCGGCACGCCGGTACTGGTCGATGGCCAACTCGCCGCAATCATCGGCCGGGTATCGATGGATTTGATCGCTGTGGACTTGCGCCATGTGCCAAATGCACAGGTCGGCGACCGCGTGGAGCTGTGGGGCACAAATTTGCCGGTCGAGGAGATCGCCGCTCGCGCCGGCACAATTTCCTACGATCTGACTTGCGGCGTTACGCGACGGGTGCTGTTCGTCGAGGACGAGGCTCTGATCATGGCCAAACCGAAAACCGCCTACGTCTGCAATCAATGTGGCGCCGAATACAACAAGTGGCAGGGTCAGTGCGAGGCTTGCGGGGCATGGAACACGCTGAGCGAAATCGTGCTGGAGCGCGCGCAGGCCGGCGCGGTCAAACGCTCCGGCTATGCGGGCGCGGCGCCAGCGAAGATCATGGCGTTGATCGACGTCGCCGCCGAGGCCGAAGTGCGCACGCGCATCGGCATTGGCGAACTCGACCGTGTGCTTGGCGGCGGCCTGGTGCAGGGTTCGGTGGTGCTGGTCGGCGGCGATCCGGGCATCGGCAAATCGACCTTGCTGCTGCAGGTGCTGGGCGCGCTCGGTGCGCGCTTGAAGAGTCTGTATGTTAGCGGTGAGGAATCGCTCGCGCAGATTTCTGCGCGCGCGCAACGGCTGGGTCTGCCACTGGAACCATTGCGCTGTCTGGCCGAAACCTGCATCGAGCGCATCATAGAAAATGCGCAAAGAGATAGCTCCATCTGTAGTGGTGATCGATTCTATCCAGACGATCTGGACCGAAACGCTTGACCGCCGCACCAGGGTCGGTGTCGCAGGTGCGCGAATCGGCAGCGCGTCTGGTGCGTTTTGCGAAGGAAACAGGCACCAGCATATTCCTGGTCGGCCATGTCACCAAGGACGGCGGCATTGCCGGGCCGCGCGTGCTCGAACACATGGTCGATGCAGTGCTGTATTTCGAAGGCGAAAGCGGCTCGCGTTTCCGTGTGCTGCGCGCGTTCAAGAACCGCTTTGGCGCGGTGAATGAGTTGGGCGTATTCGCGATGAGCGACAAGGGTCTGCGCGAAGTGCCCAATCCGTCGGCGATTTTCCTGTCCACGCATGCCGGGCCGACGCCGGGCAGCGCAGTGATGGTTACGCGCGAGGGCACGCGGCCGCTGCTGGTCGAAGTGCAGGCGCTGGTGGATCAGTCGTCCCTTGGCAATCCGCGCCGGGTGGCCCTGGGGCTGGAACAGAATCGTCTGGCGATGCTGCTTGCGGTGCTGCATCGGCATGGCGGCGTGGCGGTTTACGATCAGGACGTGTTCGTCAATGTCGTCGGTGGCATCCGCGTACAGGAAACTGCCGCCGATCTGCCGGTGCTGCTGGCAGTGCTGTCGAGTTTGCGCGACCGGCCGCTGCCGGAAAAACTCGTGGCGTTCGGCGAAGTGGGGTCTCTCGGGCGAAATCCGTCCGGTGCCGAATGGCGAGGAACGCCTGAGGGAAGCGGCCACGCACGGCTTTCTCAAAGCGCGATCGTGCCGAAGGCGAACGCGCCGAAAAAAGCCAAGATTGGGGAGATGGAAATCGTGGTGGTGGAGCGGTTGAGCGAGGCGATCGCCGCGGTGATTTAGATTGGGTTTCGCCGTTCGTGCTGAGCGTAGCGCAGCGAAGTCGAAGCACAACCCTTCGACTTCGGCGCTTTGCGCCTACGCTCAGGGCGAACGGGTAGGGTGCTTTACCCCAGCGCCGACAGCTCCCGATTCAGGATTTCCGGATCGCCCAGGTTCAATTCGACCAGGCGCTTGAGCTCGGCGAAGCTGTCCAGGTCGATCTTTTGCCACTGGAAGCCGATGCGGTGCGGCATGATGTGCGCAGCGGTCACACCCATACTGATGATCACGCAATTGTTGATGCGCAAATCCACGCGGTAGTGCATGCCGATCTTGCCATTCCAGCCGGGTGGGTGTTCGATCAGCACGCCTTTGAGCGAGATGTCGTCGAGTTTGCTCTCCCACATCGCCTTGTCCGAATACAGCTTGACCGTGCCTTCGAAATGAAAGCGCCGGAAACGACGGCGTTCGGGCGTGTTGACGGGCTTGCTCATGGCGTGATTCTGCACAGCTACGCGGTGGCGATCAAGGCACGCGCTTGAGCACAAGTTCGAGCACAAAGCGGCTGCCGAAGAAAGCGAGCAGCAGCAGGGCCATTCCGGACAGGGTCAGGCGCACCGCGCGGCGGCCGCGCCAACCGTAGCGCCAGCGCCCAAGCAGCAGTGCGCCGAACACGAACCAGGCGGCGATCGAAAGCACGGTCTTGTGCACCAGGTGCTGGGCGACAAGATTGTCGACGAACAACAGGCCGACCAAAATGGCCACGGTCAGCAGCACAAAGCCCGCGCTGATCAACTGGAACATAAGAGTTTCGGTCAGCGTCAACGGTGGCAGCGCGGCGGCGATACCGGTGAACTGGCGCCGGCGCAGGGCATGTTCCTGCAGTGTGAGCAGAACTGCGAGCACGGCCGCGACGCTGAGCACGGAAAAACCGAGCACGGCGAAGATCACATGCAGCTTGATTTGCCAGTCGATCGGCAAAGGCTGGGTGTGCGGTGCCAGAAACACGTCGACGAACAACAGGATGGCGGCGAGTGGGAACACAATCACGCCAAGCGTCGACACCGGTCGTGCCACATTCACCAGCAAGCACAAGGCCGCGACGCAGGCCCCGACCAGCGATAGCGCGGCGAAGAAATGCAAGTCCACGCCCCCGGAATGCACGCCGATCAAAATTGCTGCATGCGCCAGCACCGCGATGACGGCCAACCCCAAACCGCACACGCGCGGCAATACACGCTGGTGCAGCAGGGGCAGGGCGAGCATGACCGCGCTGGCGATGTACAGCGTGGCGGCGATCAGCGCAAGTGCATGGATGAGCATACGCCAAGTGTGGCACAGTGCGCGGCGGGAGTGGAGCGGCAGGAAACGCTATAATCCGCGCCCCCCGCACGTCGGCTGCAAATCATGTTCGAGTCCCTGAGCCAGCGCCTGTCGTCCACCGTTGAGCGCCTGCGTGGACGCGCGCGCCTGACCGAGGCCAATATCCGCGAATCGCTGCGCGAGGTGCGCATCGCCCTGCTTGAAGCCGATGTGGCGCTACCCGTGGTGCAGGCGCTGATCCAGCGCGTGCAGGTTCGCGCAGTCGGCCAGGAAGTGCTGAAAAGCCTGACGCCGGGGCAGGCTTTGGTCAAAGTGGTGCGCGACGAACTCACCGCGCTGATGGGTACGGCCAATGCCGACCTGAACCTGAATTGTGCGCCGCCGGCCGTGGTGCTGATGGCCGGCTTGCAGGGCGCAGGCAAAACGACGACGGTCGCCAAGCTCGGCAAATTCCTGAAGGATCGCAAAAAGAAAAAAGTGATGGTCGTCAGTTGCGACGTGTATCGTCCGGCTGCGATCGAACAGCTGCGCTTGCTTGCCGATCAGGTCGATGTGTTGTTCCATCCAAGCTCGGCAGATCAGGATCCGGTTGCCATCGCCAAATCCGCAGTGGATGCGGCGAAGAAGAATTTCGCCGATGTGTTGCTGGTCGATACCGCCGGACGTCTGGCCATCGATCAGCAGATGATGGCCGAAATCAAGACTCTGCACGCCGCGCTCGATCCCGTCGAGACGCTTTTCGTGGTCGATGCGATGACCGGTCAGGATGCCGCGTCCTCGGCCAAGGCGTTTGCCGAAGCGCTACCGCTAACCGGCGTGGTGTTGACCAAGACCGACGGCGACGCCCGCGGCGGCGCGGCGTTGTCGGTGCGATACGTCACTGGACGGCCGATCAAGTTTCTCGGCGTGAGCGAAAAGCCCGATGGTCTGGATGCGTTCCATCCGGATCGCCTCGCCCAGCGCATTCTCGGCATGGGCGATGTGTTGTCGCTGGTCGAACAGGTCGAGCAGAACGTCGACAAGGAAAAGGCGCAAAGGCTTGCCGAAAAGGTGATGAAGGGCAAGCGTTTCGACATGAACGACATGCGTGATCAGCTTGCACAAATGCTCAACATGGGCGGTCTGGCCTCGTTGATGGACAAGCTGCCGGGCGTCGGTAGCCTTCCCGACAACGTCAAGTCGAAGGTCAACGACAAAGAAATCCAGCGCATGGTCGCGATCATCAATTCGATGACCAAAAAGGAGCGCCGCCATCCGGACTTGCTCAATGGTTCGCGCAAGGTGCGCGTGGCGCGTGGCTCTGGCACCCAGCCCGCCGACGTCAATCGTCTGCTCAAGCAATACATGCAAATGGAAAAGATGATGTCGAAGATGGCTTCGGGCGGCATCAAGGGGTTGATGCGGCAGATGGGGTCGGCCATGAAGGGAATGGGCGGCGGCGGGTTACCGCCGGGTGCAATGCCCGGGCGTTGATCGGTCCTGCGCGTCACACGAGACGCTTGCCACGAATTTCTGCGGCCGACTGTGTCAACGGTTCGGGTTTGTGCGCGTTCGATGTGGCTACATTGTGGTAAGCAATGAGGGCCGGACTATGCAGGCGCGCATGCAGACGTTGACGTTCGTATTGGCCGTTGCGTTCGCGCCACTGGCTGGCGCAACAGTACACGACCAGCTTTTCAAGAGCTCGTTTGACATTCCTGCCGATCAGCCGGACAGCGTCAACGCCGCCGCACGCTTTCTCACCCAGGCCACATTCGGGCCGACCCAGGCCGATATCGCCTATCTGATGGCGCAAGGATATGGCGAGTGGATTGACGAGCAGTTGGCCAAGCCAACCACGCTGGGCGAGCCCACGGTCGAGTCCATCGCCAATGCGCGTACCTTGGGCGGGCAGAACGTGAACAACAACGTCCGCCTCGATCGCTGGTTCTGGCAGGCGGTGTACGCGCCGGACCAGTTGCGTCAGCGCATGGCTTATGCGCTCAGCCAAATTTTCGTCGTTTCCGATCAGGCCAGTGCGATCAGCAACACCTACGTGGTGCCGCTATCGCAGTACCAGGACATGCTCGCGCAATCGGCGTTTCTGCCATATGGCCAGGTGCTGCTCAATGTCACCTATCACCCGATGATGGGGCGCTACCTGAACGTGTTCCGCAACGTCAAGGCGACAATCGTCAATGGCGTGCCGACCACAAGTCCCGACGAAAACTACGCGCGTGAAGTGATGCAGTTGTTTTCGATCGGTCTGATCCTGCGCAATCAGGATTTCTCGCCGCTAATGCAGAACGGTACGACCGTGCCTACCTACGGTCAGGACGTCATCACACAGACCGCCAAGGCGTTCACTGGCTTCACCTGGAGCGATGCGCCGACCAATCCTCCGAACTTTCACGGCGGCGGCCTGACTTTCGCTGCGCAATATGCGCCGATGGCGTGCTGGGGCACAGAGCTGTTCGCGGCGGACAGCAAGTACATGTTGCACGACATCACGGCCAAGGCTGTGCTCGGCGATGGCGGCGTTGCGACCACGAATACGATTCCTTCGGGCCAGACTTGTGCGCAGGACCTCACCGATGAATTGTCCATCATCGCCACACATCCGAACGCGGCGCCATTCATTTCGCGCCAGTTGATCCAGCGTCTCATCGAGAGCAATCCCTCGCCTGCATACATCCAGCGTATCGCCACCGTTTTCGACAAGCCGGGCAACGATTTAGGCGATGTGATCAAGGCCATACTGACCGACAAGGAAGCCAAGAATCCGCCGCCGTTGCCGGGCACGACCGGCAGTTGCTCCAGCGGTAATTGCGACAGCTACGGCAAATTGCGCGAGCCGGTGCTGCGCCTGACCGCGATGTGGCGGGCCTTCAATGCGCAGGCGCCGGCGCCGGATCAGTACGGTGCGATCGTGATGACCAGTTATGGCGGGTTTCTCGGCAGCCTCGGTCAAGCCCCGTATGAATCGCCGACGGTGTTCAATTTCTATCTGCCCGATTACCAGCAACCTGGTGTGTTCGCCGACAACAATCTGTATTCGCCGGAATTGCAGATCACCGACGAATCGACGACCTACAGCGCGGCCAACACCTACTACCGCTTCACCGCCAAGGCCTTCCAGGGCATGGCCAGTCCGCCCACGGACCGGCCGCTGATTGATCTGTCTCCGCTGGTGGCCAATGCCGGCAACCCCGCCGCGATGGTGGCGACAATCAACGCCGATTTGTTCTACGGCAGCATGTCGGTGCAGATGCAGGCAGCGTTGACCACGATGTTGAATAGTCTGATTGGCGTGAAAAACATGACGCCGCAGGAAGAGGCCTGGTCGGCGATCTACGTCGCCATGCTTTCGCCCGAATACGCCACCCAGCGCTGAGGAGATGGCCATGAGTCATGCACGCAATGCACGTCGCGATTTCCTGCGCAATCTGGGTTGCATCGCCTGCGGCGGCACCGCAGCGGCATTGCTGCCGCAGCTGCGCATGATGGGAACAGCCCTGGCCAACACCGCTGTGTCGTCCACGTACCAAGCATTGGTGTGCGTATACCTGTACGGCGGCAACGATGCCTGGAATATGCTCGTGCCATTCGACAACACGCGCTACAACACCTATGTCACCTCACGCAGCGGCGTCTACGATGCCGTCGACAATCCCGGCGGACTCGGCTTGAGCCTGCCGACCGGCGCGCAGGTTGCATTGCAGAAAATCATTGACGGCAACGATCCGCATTCGGCCACCAACCAGTATTTTCTGCATCCGTCGATGCCGGAGATGACCACGCTGTTTGACCAGAAAAAGCTGGCGTTCGTGGTCAACACCGGATCCTTGATCAAGCCGATCACGATGGCCGACTACAATGCCAGTTCGAGCAATTATCCGGCGCAGCTGTTTTCGCACGCCGACCAGACCGCACAGTGGCAGCAAGCGTACGCGGTGGAAGGGGCGACGCTGGGTTGGGGCGGGCAATGTGGCGACCTGCTCAAATCCGGCAACGACAACACCCAGCTTTCGCCGTGCATCTCGATCGCCGGCGCGAATCGTTTCGAGGTGGGTGTGAGTACGATTCCGTACCAGATGGCGTCGAGCGGGCTGACCAACTTGTCCGGCATGTGCAATTCGGCGTCTTGCAGCGGTTCGACGACTGCGCGCGACACCGCGCTCAACACCTTGCTTGGCGACACCTACGCCAACGATTTCGCCGGCGGCTTCTCGGCGACGTTCCAGCGCGGGCGTGATTTGTTCAGCTTGCTCAACACGAATCTGGCCGGCACCACGTTGAATACCGTTTTCCCGCAAGGCAATTCACTCGCCGCACAACTTGAAATAGTCGCGAAGATGATCAAGTTGTCGATGGCGCAGCAGTACGCCACGCGGCAAATCTACTTCGTCAATCTCGGCAGCTTCGATCTGCATTCCGGCATGATGTCCGGCGCAGGCGACCACGCCGCCTTGCTCACCACGCTGTCGCAGGCGCTCAACGCGTTCTGGACCAGCATGGGCTCGACCGACGTGAATGCGCAGAACAATGTCACCCTGTTTACGCTTTCGGAATTCGCGCGCACCCTGCAGTCCAATGGTTCCGGTTCAGATCACGGTTGGGGCACGGTGCAGATGGTGCTGGGCGGCGCGGTCAAGGGCGGCAAGCTGTACAGCAATGGCGGCGGAGTGATAAGCGGATTTCCAGACCAGTCGCTCAATGCGCCGAACAATTTCGCGCGCGGCCAAATGATTCCTGGCATCGGTGTCGAGCAATATGCCGCGTCGCTGGCGCAATGGATGGGGATTTCCGCAAGCGAATGCAATACGATCTTCCCGAATCTGACGAATTTCAACAGCAACAACCTCGGCTTTGTCTGATCCGGAGACGCTGCGCGTGTCGTTTCGCTGCCGTCTGGCGGTGGTGTTGTGCGCTGCTTGCAGCTTGCTGGCGATGTTGGCCGCGCCACCTGCCGCGGGCCAGACCGTACCCAGCGGTTGCACCTCCATCGCCGATGTAACCCCGCTCTACAGCGGTATCCAGTACGGTGCGGCGATCCAGGGCCTGTTCGACAACTTCCTGACCAATGGCGGCACCGCCGGGTGTGTGGATTGCCACATCCATCCCGCTTCCGGTGCCGCCGGTCATCTGGATTTGACCGACGGCGTTTCATGGAGACACCTGGTCGATGTGCCGAGCTACGAAGATTCCGACATCATGTATGTGGTGCCCAATCATCCCGAACAGAGTCTGCTGTTCCAGAAAATCAACTGCGATACGCCAGCGGTCGGTGCGCGGATGCCGTATGGGTATCCGCCTGGAACGCTCGCTGCCGAGCAGCAGGCGCTGATCTACGATTGGATCGCCGAAGGCGCGCCTGTAGGTTCCACGGACGGCATCTTCCGCAGCGGTTTCGATATTCGCGGCTTCGAGCAATAACGCCTCGCCCGTTTCCGCCCTGACGCGGACACCGCCGACGCCGCTCGCCGCCATCGTCTCGCCGCAATCGGCGGCTATACTTGGCGCGTAATCCGCGAAGGGGAATACCGATGATCGTGACCAAGCTCGCATCGCGGTCGTGGCAAGCCGCGTTAGTTTCGTTCGTCTGCATCGCGCTGTTCGCTGCCTGCCAAAAACCACAATCCGGTTTACCCCCGCTGCAAGCCTCGCAGCCCGTAGTCGCGCAATCAGCCAAGACCACAACTGCGCATGCATTCGCACTGACCTCGGCGCATCCGGAAGCATACGAAGGCCAGCTCGCGGTTACGCTGGAGTTTTCGCAAGCGCTGGCGGGCGCGCAGGCTTTCGACACCCTGATCCAGGTCAAGGATGCGAACGGCGCGCCGGTGAGCGGAAGTTGGGCGCTGGACGAGAACGCCAAGACGCTCCGCTTTCCCTACGTCAAGGCGAACACGACCTACGCGGTGCACATCCTGGCCTCGCTCGCTGCCGCAGCCGGTAAGACGCTCGGTCAGGCCATCGACCGCGACGTCTACACCGGACCGATGGAGCCGGCTGCGGGTTTCGCCTCGCAGGGCAGCGTGTTGCCGGCGCGCGAGACGCGCGGTTTGCCGGTGGTGTCAGTCAATGTCAAGGAAGTGGACGTCGAATTCCTGCGCGTGCGCGACGGCGAGCTGGCCAACTTTTTCGCCGCCTACCAGCGCAACGGCAAGCGCTCGAGCTGGGAGCTGGATCCGCAATACGGCTGGGGAGGACGCAAGGGCAAGCCGCTCACGGCAATCGCCGATTCGGTATATTCCAACCGCTTTGTGCTCGACGGAAAACAGAACGAGCGCACCTTGTCGTATCTGCCGATCCAGAACATCGCCGAGCTGGCCAAGCCCGGGCTGTACTTCGCCGCGATGCGTCGCGCCGGCACCTTCCGCGATCAATACGACACGAGTTTCTTTTTCGTCAGTGACATCGGTTTGCACACCCGTGCGTACAAGGACACGCTGTTCGTGCACGCCGCCTCGCTCAAGACCGGCGCGCCGCTGGCCGGTGTAAATATGGCCGTGCTTGATTCCAAAGGCGACACTGTGATCGCGGGCAAGACCGGCGCCGACGGCAACGCGCTGCTCGCCTACACGCTCAAGGCCGATCACGTACTCACCGCGCGCAGCGGCAAGGATGTGTCGATCCTCGCGTTCAATCAGCCGGCGCTGGATCTGTCGGATTTCGCAGTCGCCGGGCGCAAGCAGGAATGGTTCGACGTGTTCGCCTGGTCGGGCCGCGATCTGTACCGGCCGGGCGAGACGATTCGGCTGTCGGCGCTGTTGCGCGATTACGACGGTAATCCGATCAAGCCGCAATCGCTGTTCCTGACTCTCAAGCAACCCGACGGGCGTCCCTACGCGGAAGCGAAACTCGAAGCGAAGGAACTGGGTTACTACGACTGGTCGCGCGACCTTGCCCGTGGATGCGCCGACCGGTCGCTGGCAGGTCGAATTCCGGCTCGATCCGGCAAGCAAACAGGCCACCCAGAGCCTGACCTTGCGCATCGAGGAATTCCTGCCCGAGCGCCTCAAGCTCGATCTTGCCAGTACCGACGCCACGCTGAAGCCGGGCGCGCCGCTCAGACTCGAGGCGACGGCCGCTTACCTGTACGGTGCACCCGCCGCTGGCAATCGCTTCAGCGCGCGTTTGACCCTCACGCCCGACGTGCATCCGGTGGCCGGGCATGCCGATTACTTTTTCGGCGATCCGACCCTGGATGTGCCGAAGGAAGCCAAGGATGTCGTCGATAGCAAATTCGATGCACAAGGCAAATTGAGCGTGGACATTCCGATACTCGATGGCGCCAAACCCATCGCGCCGGTCGCCGCGATCGTGTCCGGCAGCGTGTACGAAACCGGCGGACGCACGGTGACGCGCACGCTCAAGCGCAGCGTGTGGCCGGCCGACACGCTGGTTGGTGTGCGCCCGCTGTTCGATCCCGAGGACGGCGCCAATGCCAACGCGCGCGCCGGCTTCGAAGTGATCCGCAGCGACGCGCAAGGCGATCTGCTCGCCGCCGCCCAGCTCAAAGTCGCACTGGTGCGCGAAAACCGCGCCTATCACTGGACCTACGACAAACAGAGCGGTTGGCATTTCGATTACAACACCAGTTTCGAGGACGTGCAGGCGAAGACGCTGGATGTGCCGGCCGGCGGTTCGGCCCGGTTCGACGTGCCGGTGGAGTGGGGCAACTACCGCATCGAGATTCGCGATCCGGTAACCGGTCTGACGATGCGCTATCCGTTCTTTGCCGGCTGGAGCTGGAACGACGACAACCGCGGCAAGGAAGCACGTCCGGACAAGGTCAAGCTCGCGCTCGACAAGCCCAGCTATCGCGCCGGCGACACGCTCAAGGTCACACTCACGCCGCCGCATGCGGGGCCGGGTATGCTGCTGGTCGAATCCGATCACCTGCTGTACACGCGCGACATCGATGCCACGGATGGTGCCGCGTTCGAGATTCCAGTGACCAAGGATTGGGAACGCCACGATGTGTATCTGACCGCGCTGGTATTTCGCGGTGGCTCGGCGGCGGACAGGATCACGCCCGCACGCGCCGTCGGCGAAGCGTACGTGCCGATCGATCGCGCCGCGCGCAAGATCGAGGTGGCCATCGACGCGCCGAAAACGATGAAACCGGAGATCGACCTGCCGGTAACGGTGAAGGTGCCTGCGCTCGCCGGCAAGAAGGCGTATGTCACCGTGTCCGCGGTGGACGTGGGCATACTCAACATCACGCGCTTTACGCGGCCCGATCCAATCGGCTGGTTCTTCGGTCAGCGCGCGACTCGGCATCGACGCGTACGACCTGTATGGCCGCGTCATCGAAAGTTTCGACGGAGTTGCGGCGAAACTGCGCTACGGCGGTGACATGGCCCTGGCGGCGCTGCCGCAGGCGCGGCGACCGACCGCGCATGTGCAAACCGTGGATCTGTTCAGCGGTCCGGTCGTGCTGGATGCGCAAGGCAACGCCACGGTCGCGCTGAAGATGCCGGATTTCAACGGTACCGTGCGCGTGACCGCACTGGTGTTTGGCGAGAACCAGTATGGTGCGAACGATACCGAAACCGTGGTGCGCGCGCCGCTGGTGGCGGAGGTTTCCACGCCGCGCGTGCTCGCGCCCGGCGATCAGGCGGAAATTACGCTCGACCTGCAGAACTTTTCCGGAGTCGAACGCGAATTCAAGGTCAAGGTAAGCGCCGACAAGTTGCTCACCGTCGCCAATGGCGAACGCACGCTCAAGCTGGCTGATCAAGCCAAGTCCACGTTGCAGTTTCCATTGACTGCGCGCGCAGGGTACGGCGTCGGCAAGATCGAAGTCGCCGCCGCCGGTGGCGGCATCCGCATCGATCGCCATTTCGATGTGCCGGTGCGCTCTGCGTGGCCTGCCATATTGCGTTCGACGCCGAGTACGCTGGAGAAATTGCAGCCGATCGTGCTTGGCGCCGATGCGCTGAATCGCCTGCTGCCCGATTCGGTCGTCGCGCGGCTGACGGTTTCGAGTTTGCCGCCGTTACCGTTCGCCGGCGCCCTGCAGGGCCTGCTTGCATATCCCTACGGCTGCGTCGAACAGACCACGAGCAAGGCCTGGGCCAATCTGTTGCTCGACGAAAAGACCGCGGCGAATTTGCACGTGGCAAGCCTGCAACCGGAAGAGCGCAAGCAGCGCATCGACGCGGCCATCGGTCGCATTGCGTCGATGCAGATTCCGTCCGGGCATTTCTCGATGTGGGGCGGAGACAGCTACGTCAACACGTTGCTGACGCCCTACGTGGTCGATTTCCTCGAAAGTGCGCGCGAGGACGGTTTCGTGGTGCCCGCACGACGTGCTGCAGAAGGCGCTCAAGCGCTTGAACGACGACCTTCTGGCGGGTGGGCATCCATACTACGACTACGAGCATCAGCGACTCTCTGCGCTTTGCCGACGAGGCGTATTCCGGTTACGTGCTCGCACGCGTGAATCGCGCACCGCTCGGCACGCTGCGTGCGATGTTCGACAACGATCGCGCCAAGACCGTCACCGCGTTGCCGCTGGTGCAACTGGGCATTGCGCTCAAGCTGATGGGCGACGCGCCGCGCGCAGAAAGGGCGATCGCCGAAGCGTTCGCCAAGAAAATGGACCGGCCCTGGTATCTTGGCGACTACGGTTCGGATTTGCGCGATATCGCCTGGATGGTCGCGCTCACCCACCAGTACGGTCTGGACAAGCCTGAATATGATGCGCGCGTATTCGCGCTGGCACGTTCGCTCACCTCACGGGCGCACGCGGCCGATGCCGAGCGCAAGCAATCTGGATTGCACTGGAACTGGCTGAGCACGCAGGAGCAGATTGCCATCGCGCGCCTGGGCAAGGCGCTGATCCAAAATGGCGATAGCGTGGTTGCCGGCACCCTCACGGTCGGCGACAAGTCGACGGAATTGTCGCCGGATCGCATCTGGAGCCGCGAATTCGACGGCGACGGATCTGCGTGCCGGCGTACGCCTGAATCCGAGCGGCGATGTGCCGATGTACGTGACCACTCGACATCGCCGGCGTGCCCACGACTGCACCGGCAGTGGAAGATCATTTCGTGTCGATCCGTCGCCAGTTCTATACGCTCGATGGAAAACCGTGGAAACCGGCGCCGCTCAAGGAAGGCGACGCGCTGATCGTAGGACTGACGCATCGACGCACGGCAAGCGATGCCTGATGCCTTGCTGGTGGACCTGCTGCCAGGCGGTCTGGAGATCGAAAACTTCAACCTCACCGACGCCAAGCAGTGGGCCGGGGTGGTGATCGACGGCATCACGCTTTCCGACCGCGCGAAGCTGCCGAAGTGCGTCACGAAGAGTTCCGCGACGACCGTTACGTCGCCGCACTCAAACTTGATCCGGGCCAGAGCGCGCATGTGTTTTATTTGGTGCGTGCAGTGTCGCCGGGCACGTATCGGTACCGCCGCCGCGGTCGAAGACATGTATCGGCGCAGGCGCGTGGCATCGGCAAAAGCGAGCCGGCGACGATCAAGGTGGTCGAGCCGTAATGAAACTCCAGGAAACAGATTGCTCGTCATGCCGGAATGACGAGTGAAAGGCATTGCTCAAACGATGAATTTGCGCGCGCATTTGCGTGCGCTGGCTCAAACGCGCAGGGATAACCTTCGCGCTTATCCTTGCGCTCGCCTTCGTTCTCGACCGCCTGTTTCCCCTGCCGTCTGCCCGATCGCAGCGGCGGCAGCACAGTGGTGCTCGCGCGCGACGGCACGCCGCTGCGCGCGTTTGCCGACGCGATGGCATCTGGCGTTATCCGGTGACGCTGGAAAAGGTTTCGCCGCTGTACCTGCAGGCGCTGCTCACGTACGAGGATCGCTGGTTCTACCGCCATCCCGGCGTCAATCCCGTTGCACTGCGCGCGCGTTTGCCCAGATGCTGTGGCATCGGCGCATCGTCTCGGGCGGCTCCACGCTGACGATGCAGGTAGCGCGCATCCTCGAGCCGCATTCGCGCAGCGTCGGCGGCAAGCTGGCGCAGATCTTGCGTGCGCTGCAGCTCGAGGCGCATCTGTCCAAGCGCGAGATCCTTACCTTGTATCTCAACCGCGCGCCGTTCGGCGGCACCATCGAAGGCGTCGAAGCGGCGTCATGGGCGTACCTCGGCAAACCGGCGTCGCGATTGTCGCATGCCGAGGCGGCGTTGCTGGCGGTGTTGCCGCAGTCACCGAGCCGGTTGCGGCCGGATCGCAATGCGCGATGCCGCGCGCGTCGCGCGCGACAAGGTGCTTGCGCGCATGGCGGCGCTGACGTGTGGAGCGCCGCCAGCGTCCGCGATGCGACGCATCGAACGCGTCGCCGCACGCTGACCTGCAACCACCATTGCACGCGGCGCTGCTCGCCGAACGTTTGCACGCGGCGCAACCCGATGCGCGCCGCATCGTCACGACCATCGATGCGAACTGCAGCGTGCGCTCGAAGCGCGGGTCGCCGATTATCTGGCTCATTTGCCGGCACGCACGTCCGCGGCGCTGCTGGTCGTCGACAACGCCACTCTCGAGGCGCTGGCCTACGTCGGCTCCGCGGCGTTCGGCGACGAGTCGCGTCTGGGTCATGTCGACATGGTGCGCGCCTGGCGCTCGCCCGGCTCCACGCTCAAGCCGTTTCTGTACGGACTCGCGCTCGACGACGGCCTGATTGATTCGGAAAGCCTGCTGGTCGACGCGCCGCAATCGTTCGGCAGCTACCGGCCGGGCAATTTCGATCTTGCCTTCATCGGTCCGGTCGGCCGCCGCGGATGCACTGCGCGATCGCTCAACGTGCCGGCGGTGGATCTGCTCGACCACGTCGGCCCGGTACGCTTCGCCGCGCGCCTGGCCAATGCCGGCATGACCTTGCGCCTGCCGCGTGGCGTCGAGCCGAACTTGTCGATCATTCTTGGCGGCGGCGGTGCGCGCCTGCGAGGATCTGGTCGGCGCTTATGCCGCATTCAACCGCGGCGGTATCGCCGGGCGCGTGCGCTATTTGCCCGACGACGCGAGTGTCAATCGCGCGCATGCTGTCGGCGGGCGCCGCATGGATCGTGCGCGACATCCTCGAAGCCAATCCGCGCCCCGGGCTACCGCCCGGATACGTTCGATCCTGGCACGCATCCACAAGTCGCGTGGAAGACCGGCACCAGTTATGGCTACCGCGATGCCTGGGCGATCGGTACTACGCGATCGTTACACCATCGGCGTGTGGATCGGCCGACCGGACGGCACACCGCTACCCGGCCAGTACGGCGCCGTCGCTGCATTGCCGCTGATGTTTCAGGCGATCGACAGTCTGCCGCGTACGGCCGTAGCCGCAACTCCACAACCACCGCCATCAACGGTGACGCAGGCGCAGGTGTGCTGGCCGCTGGGTCAGGCGTTCGATCCGGCGCAGCCGGCGCTTTGTCAGCAAAAGCGCAACGCCTGGATACTCGACGGCGTGATTCCTCCGACTCTGTCCGAACGCGATGCTTCGGTATGGAGTGCCGGACTCGTGCGGGTACGCGTGGATGTGCGGGGCCGTCGTCTGACTCCGGCCTGTGGCGCCAGCGAAGTCAAGACCATCGACATTGCCCGCTGGCCTGCACTGGCCTATCCGTGGCTGGGGTCCGACCAGCGTCGCCGCGCCAGCCTGCCGCCGCTGGCGCCCGGTTGCGCGGCGGATGGCCTGGATGCGCAGCAGCCGATCCGAATCGATGGTATTGCCGACGGTGCGGCAATTGCCCGCGCGCCGAACAGCGACGTGCCCGCCACGCTGCGGCTGCGTGCACTCGGCGGCAATCGCGGCGACGTCGTCTGGCTGGTCAACGGCCGGCTCGAAAGCCGCACACGCGGCAGGCAAGCGTTTCAGCACGCGTTCGCGACGCCTGGCGAACAGGTCATCACGGCGTTGGCGGCGAGTGGGGCGTATGCACAGGTGCGGGTCCAGGTCCTGCGCTGACGATCCACCCGCACAAGTCATTGCGGAGCTTTATTTTTTCGTATTTCCGGCTACAATATACGGTTCCTGATGTGCGGCTACGTTTTGTGCTGACCGCGGCATCGCCGATTTCGTAAATTTTCGAGTAAAAACAATGGTCAAGATTCGACTGTCTCGCGGCGGCGCCAAGGGGCGTCCGTTCTATCACATCGTCGTGGCCGATGAGCGCAAGGCGCGCGATGGCCGCAACATCGAGCGCGTGGGTTTCTTCAACCCGATCGCCGCGGGCAAGGATGTACGCCTGCAGATGGATACCGAAAAGGTCAAAACCTGGGTCGCCAAGGGCGCGCAGATGACGGACAAGGTGCGCATGCTGCTCAAGGAAGCCGGCAAGCAGGCCAGCGCGGCCTGATTCGCCGCGCGGTACCGTGGCAGATCGGCGTCTGCTGGTCGGCAAGTTCGTCGGTTTGTACGGCGTTGCCGGCTGGCTCAAACTCGAGTCCTATACGCAGCCGCGCGGCCGCATCTTCGCTTATCGTCCCTGGTGGTTACAGGCCGCCGATGGCGAAATCGAAATTGGCGCAGTCAGCGGACGCGAGCAAGGCAAAGGTCTCGTCGCCAAGCTGTCCGGGATCGACGACCGCGATGCCGCAGCCCACCTTGTCGGCGCGAACATCGAGGTCTGGCGCTCGGCGTTGCCGGAGCCCAAACGCGGCGAGTATTACTGGACGGACCTGGAAGGCCTGGATGTGGTCACCGTTGATGGCGTCGAGCTCGGCAAGGTCAGTCACCTCATCGCCACCGGCGCCAACGACGTGCTGGTGGTACGCGGCGAGCGTGAACGACTGATTCCGTTTGTGACCCGGCAGTTTGTACGGGATGTCGATCTGGATGCAGGACGCATCACGGTCGATTGGGATCCAGAGTTTTAATGCACTTTTGAAAAGTGCGGCCAGGGATGGGCGCCTTTTGATTTTCGCGATCAGGGATGAGCGCAAAGGCAATATGCGCATAGACGTAATCACGCTGTTTCCCGACTTCATCCGCCAATGTGCGGGCATCGGTGTGGTTGGCAGGGCGTTGGAACGCGGTCTGTTGACGCTACAAGCGTGGAATCCGCGCGATTACGCCAACAATGCGTATCGTCGCGTGGACGAGCGTCCGTTCGGTGGCGGGCCGGGCATGGTGATGCTGATCGACCCGTTGCGCGCAGCGCTGCAGGCGGCGCGCGCGGCAGCCGGGCCGCCGGTGCAGGTGATTTATTTGAGCCCGCAGGGAGTGAGGCTCGATCAGGCCAGGGTGGCCGAACTTGCACAGCGGGAACGGATCATCTTGCTGTGCGGCCGTTACGAAGGGGTGGACGAACGTTTTTTGCAGCACGAAGTGGACGAGGAACTATCCATCGGTGATTACGTGCTGTCCGGTGGCGAGCTGCCCGCGGCGATCTTGATCGACGCGATCGGGCGCTTGCAGGAGGGCGCACTCAACGATGCCGAGTCGGCGCAGCAGGATTCATTTTCCGATGGCCTGTTGGATTGTCCGCACTACACACGTCCCGAACGTCATGAACTGGGCGGGGTGCCGGAAGTGCTGACTTCAGGCGATCACGCAGCGATTGCGCGCTGGCGCCGAAAACAGGCGCTGGGACGGACCTGGAAACGCCGGCCGGATCTGTTGGCAAAGTTAAAGCTGAATCGAGAAGACCAAAGACTTCTATTTGAATATCAAGAAGATACGAAAATTTAATAAAATCGGCCGCAATTCGGCCGGAACTACAGGCTATAATCCGACCCAGAGCGAAGAGTGCCATGAACATCCTGCAGCAATTCGAATCCCAGCAAATGTCGCGCAAACTGCCCGAATTCGGGCCGGGCGACACCGTTGTCGTCAACGTCAAGGTCAAGGAAGGCAATCGCGAGCGCGTGCAGGCCTACGAAGGCGTATGCATCGCCAAGAAAAACGCGGGCCTGAACTCGGCCTTCACGGTGCGCAAGATTTCGCACGGCACCGGCGTGGAGCGCGTGTTCCAGTCGCACTCGCCTGCGATCGATTCGGTTGCGGTCAAGCGTCGCGGCAAGGTGCGCGGCGCCAAGCTTTATTACCTGCGTGGTCTGGAAGGCAAGGCGGCGCGCATTCAGGAAGACTTGGCCAAACACGCGTCCACCGAATAACCGCATCATCCCTCTTGGAGCATTGAGTCGCGTCTGTGCTCCTCGTCCAAGGCGACCGCCGGTAACGGCGGTCGCTTTGTCTTTCTGGATGATCGACGAACCGGGCATCCTGCCGCGGTCGTCGATCAAGCGGTCGCGGCAAAGCCGCGCCACGTTTGTCGAATCGACTCTAGAGCAGTCGATGTTGGTACGTCCCTGTACCAAATTTGGGTGCTGCGGCTCGTCATCAGGTGCTTGAATTACGCATGGTTTGGCCATATCCGTTGGGCATCCGTTTAGCTGAGGAATGTCCATGGCAGCTGCCACTGAAACCCGCAAATTCGAAGCCGAAGTCGCACAGGTTCTGCACCTAGTCACGCATTCGTTGTATTCGCACAAGGAAATCTTCCTGCGCGAACTGGTGTCCAACGCAGCAGATGCTTGCGACAAGTTGCGCTTCGAGGCGATCGGCAAACCAGAACTGCTTGCCGGCGACACCGAACTGCATATCGACATCCGCATCGACAAGGACGCTCACACCATCACGCTTGCCGACAACGGCATCGGCATGTCGCGCGAGGAAGTTGTCGCCAATATCGGCACGATCGCCAGTTCCGGCACGCGCAAGTTTCTCGAAGCGCTGGCTGCCGACCAGAAAGCGCAAGCCAACCTGATCGGCCAGTTCGGTGTGGGTTTCTATTCGGCCTTCGTCGTCGCCGACAACGTGACCTTGACCACGTGTCGTGCCGGCACCCAAACCGACGCAGGCGTGCGTTGGCAGTCCGACAGGAACCGGCGAATACACGCTGGAGCGGTGGAAAAGCCCGCTCGCGGAACCGAAGTCGTTCTGCACCTGAAGCCCGACGAGGACGAGTTCCTGCAAGCCTGGCAAGTGCGCAACCTGATTGCGCGCTATTCGGATCACATTGGCTTTCCGATTCGCATGTTGAAAGAGAAAGACGACAAGCCCGCGGACGCCGATTTCAGTCAAGAGTGGGAAGTCGTCAATCAGGCTTCGGCGTTGTGGACGCGGCCGAAGAGTGAACTCAAGGACGAGGACTACCAGAATTTCTACAAGCACATCAGCCACGATTTCAACGATGCACTGGCGTGGACGCATAACCGCGTCGAGGGCAATCAGAACTTCACTTCGCTGTTGTACATTCCGGCGCAATCGCCGTTCGACATGTTCATGGGCGCGCGCGACGAACGCAAGGGATTGAAGCTGTACGTGAAGCGCGTATTCATCATGGACGCAGCCGAGCAGTTGTTGCCGGCGTACCTGCGTTTCGTGCGTGGCGTGGTCGATTCGGACGATCTGCCGCTGAACGTCAGCCGCGAAATCCTGCAACAAAATCGAAATCTGGAAAAGCTCAAGTCCGCGTGCACGCGGCGCGTGCTGGATCTGCTCGACAAGCTGGCAGCGGACGAACCGAAAAAATTCGTCACGTTCTGGAACGCCTTCGGCGTGATTTTCAAGGAAGGTCTGGCCGAGGATTTTGCCAACAAGGAACGCATCGCCAAGCTGTTGCGCTTTGCTTCGACCAAATCCGAAGGCGCTGCGCAAACCGTATCGCTGGACGATTACATCGGCCGCATGATTGCCGACCAGAACGCGATCTTTTACCTCACCGCCGACGGTTACGCCGCCGCCAAGGGCAGTCCGCAGCTCGAAGCTCTCAAGGCGCACGACATCGAAGTGCTGCTGATGTACGACCGCATCGACGACTGGATGGCCAGCTATCTCACCGAATATGCCGGCAAGAAACTGCGCAACGTCGCCAAGGGCGATCTGGAACTGGACAAGATTGCCGGCGTTGATGCGGAAAAGCGCAAGCAAGCCGAAAAAGCCGCCGAAGGCGTGGTCAAGAAGCTCAAGGATCTACTTGGCGAGCGCGTGCGCGACGTGCGTGTGTCCGCGCGCCTGACCGATTCTCCGTCCTGTCTGGTGCTGGACGAGCACGATATGAGCCTTGCCATGCAGCGCCTGCTCCGGCAGGCCGGACACGAGGTGCCGGCGAGCCCGCCGATTCTCGAAATCAACCCGGCACATGCCTTGGTCAAGCGCCTGGAAGCCGAGAACGAGGCGGCGCGCGCGACGGACCTGGCTCTACTCCTGCTCGAACAGGCGCAACTGCTCGAAGGCGTGACGCTGGAGGACCCGGCCGCCTACGTGCGCCGCGTCAACGCGCTGCTGATCGCGTGATCCCGGCGTGAGCGCAGCCGACAAGCGCCTGGCGCTCGAACAATTGCACAAGGGCGCGACGCTGCACCGTAGCGGTCAACTCGGGCAGGCGCAAAGCCACTACCAGCGCGCGGCCAAGCTCGATCCGCAAAACGCCGATGCATGGCATCTGCTCGGCGTGGCGGCACTGCAGACGGGCAATCCGGCGCTGGCGGCAAAACATCTGCGTACCTGCGTCAAGGTGCGGCCCGCCTTCGCGGAGGCGTACAACAATCTCGGCGTCGCGCTGCGGCAATGTGGCAAGCATGCCGACGCGATTGCCGCGTTCCGGCAGGCATTGGCGGTGCGCGTCACTTACATTGATGCGATGTTCAATCTCGGCATCGCGTTCGAGGCGGCGAAACAACCGGACGAGGCCGACCGCTGCTATCGCCAGGTGCTGGCCTGGCGTGCCGATCATGCCGATGCCGCGACGAATCTGGGCAATCTCTTGCGCCGGCACGCGCGTTTGAGCGAGGCGTTGCCGTTCTCCGAACTTGCGCAGCGGGTAGCGCCGGATCGCGCGCAGACCAACGGCAACCTGGCTCTGCTGCTTTCCGACCTCGGCCGTCAATCCGATGCCGTGCGATTTGCGCGCGCGGCGGTCGCGCAGGAACCCGATCAGGCCTTGTGGTGGAAGACGCTGGGCGTCGCCCAGCGTCTGCTGCACGACATCGACAACGCGATTCCCAGCCTGCGCCGCGCGTTCGAGCTCGATCGCGACGATCCGGCTACGGCATTGGAACTCGCGCTGGCCCTCAACGAGGGCGGCGCAACTGACGCGGCACGGCAACTGTTCGCTGCAACGAAGCCACCGCCGGGGTTCGGCGAACGCGTGCGTTGGCTGCGCGCGTTGACCCTGCCCACGATCTACCGCGACGACGCAGAGATCGACGTGGCGCGTGAGCGTTTCGGCGCCGGTCTAGGCGAATTGATTGAGGGCCTGAAACTCGACTCGCGTGCGCGGATCGCGGAAGCCGTGCACGCAGCGTCCAGCGTCGCGCCATTCCATCTGCATTATCAGCCGCGCGACAACACGGGCCTGCAATGCCGTTTCGGCGATCTCGTGGCGCGCGTGATGGCGGCCGCCGCGCCGGACCTGGCGCAACCTTGCGACTGGCAACCGCGCGCGCGTGGCGGTCGCGTGCGCGTCGGCATTGTCGCGAGTCATTTGATGCGGCACACGGTGTCGCGCTACTTCACGCGCCTGATCGAAGGCCTGGATCGCGAACGCTTCGACGTGCGCATCTGGCACGGCGGCGGCGAGGACGACAACACGCACCGCATCGCCGCGAACGTCTCCGCGTTCGCGCACACGCAGGCCGACGCGCTCACGCTCGCGCACGCGGTGCGGCAAGCGCGACTCGACATACTCGTGTATCCGGAAATCGGCATGGATCCGCGCCATCAAGCGCTCGCGGCGTTACGTCTGGCGCCGGTGCAATGCGCGTTGTACGGCCATCCGGCGACCAGCGGCGCGCCGAACATCGACTCTTTCTTCAGCGGTGCGGAACTCGAACCCGCCGGCGCCGATACGCATTATCGTGAAAAACTCATCCGCTTGCCGGGACTCGGCACCCAGCCGCTGGCTCCGCCGCCGCCGGGCGATGGCGCCTGGTTCGATGCGCTGGTCGAAGGCAAGCCGCTGATTTTGTGTTTGCAGAATTTCATCAAGCTGATTCCCGCATTCGACGTCACGCTCGCGCGCATTGCCGCCGAAACCGGCGCGCGCCTTGGGTTCTTCACGCGTAATCCGCCGCTGATGCGCGTGTTCCGCGCGCGCATCGAGGCCGCATTCGCCGCGCGCAGACTCGATCCGGCGAAGCATCTGGTTTTTCTGCCTGTGCAAACGCACGCGAACTATCTGGCCGGCATCGCCCGCGCTCCGCTGGTACTGGATTCGCCGTGGTTCTCCGGCGGCGGCACAAGCCTGGATGCCTTCAGCGTCGGCACGCCGGTATTGGCGTGGGAAGGCACGATGGCGCGCGGCCGACAGACGTCGGCGATGCTGCGCATGCTGGGAATCGAGGAATTGATCGCACAAGACGAAGATGACTACGTTGCCAAGGCGGTTGCGCTTTGCGCAGATGCTCGCGCGCGTGCGGACTTGCGCCATCGCATTGCGCAACGCCAATCCGTAATGTTCGACGATGCTGCGCCGGTAACGGCGTTCGCACAGTTTCTGCTGTCCTGCGCAAAACCCTCGTCACCCCGACCCGTTGCGGGGTAATCCGCTGCGGGGTCGGGGCCGATCGATATCCGCCTTTCAACAGCTAGCGTGCCCGATCACGCGAGATCGAAGCGATCCAGGTTCATCACCTTGCTCCAGGCAAGGGCGAAATCGTGAACGAACTTCTCCTGTGCATCGTTGCTCGCGTAGACCTCGGCCAGCGCGCGCAACTCGGAGTTCGAGCCGAACACCAGATCGACGATAGTGGCGGTCCACTTGACTGCACCGGTCTTGCGGTCACGGCCCTCGAACACGCCTTCGCTGGCCGCACGTTGCCAGTGCGTGCCCATGTCGAGCAGGTTGACGAAGAAATCGTTGGTGAGCATCCCCGGACGCCGGGTGAACACACCGTGCCTGCTCTGGCCGAAGTTGGCGCCGAGAGAGCGCATGCCGCCCATCAGCACGGTCATCTCGGGTGGCGTGAGGTTGAACAATTGAGCCTTGTCGACGAGCAGCTCGGCCGCTACGCTTTCCAGGCCCTTGCGCGCGTAATTGCGAAAACCGTCGGCGCGGGGTTCGAGCATCGCGAAAGACTCCACTTCGGTCTGCTCCTGCGTGGCGTCCATTCGGCCCGGCGCGAATGGGACATTTACGGCATGGCCTGCCGCTTTCGCCGCGGCCTCAACCGCGGCGCAACCGCCGAGGACGATCAGGTCGGCAAGCGAAATTTGCTTGCCGCCGGTGGTCTTGGCGTTGAAATCCTTGCGGATACCTTCCAGTACGCTCAGAACTCTGGCCAACTGCGCAGGCTGATTGACTTCCCAGTCCTTTTGCGGCGTCAGACGGATACGCGCACCGTTGGCGCCGCCGCGCTTGTCCGAGCCGCGGAAGGTCGAAGCTGCCGACCAAGCCGTGTACACCAGTTCTGCGACCGAAAGCCCGGTAGCCAAAATCCGGGTCTTTAGCGCTGCGATGTCCTTGACGTCCACCAGTGAATGGTTCACGGCCGGGATCGGGTCTTGCCAGATCAGCTCTTCGGTAGGCACTTCCGGTCCGAGATAGCGCGCGCGCGGGCCCATGTCGCGATGGGTCAGCTTGAACCAGGCCCGGGCGAAAGCATCGGCAAACTGGTCGGGATGCTCGTGGAAGCGCTTGGAGATCGGCACGTAGATCGGGTCGAAACGCAGCGAGAGGTCGGTGGTGAGCATCGTCGGCTTGTGCTTTTTGTCCGGGTCGTGCGCGTCGGGGATGATGGCGGGAGCGTTCTTGGCCACCCATTGATGCGCGCCGGCCGGGCTCTTGGTCAGTTCCCACTCGTGACCGAACAGAATGTTGAAGAAGTTGTTGCTCCATTGCGTGGGCGTGTTGGTCCAGGTGACTTCCAGGCCGCTGCCGATCTGGTCGCCGCCCTTGCCGCTGCGGAATGAACTCGCCCAGCCCAGCCCCTGCTGCTCGATCGGCGCGGCCTCGGGTGCGGGGCCGACGTATGTGGCCGGGCCGGCGCCGTGGGTCTTGCCGAAGGTATGGCCTCCCGCAATGAGCGCCACGGTCTCTTCGTCGTTCATCGCCATGCGCGCGAAGGTCTCGCGTATGTCCTTCGCCGCGGCGAGGGGATCTGGGTTGCCGTTCGGGCCTTCCGGATTGACGTAGATCAGGCCCATCTGCACGGCGGCCAGCGGGTTTTCCAGATCCCGTTCGCCGGAGTAACGCTTCTCGTCGCCCAGCCAAGCGTTTTCTGAACCCCAGTACACGGCCTCGTCGGATTCCCACACATCGGCGCGGCCGCCACCGAAACCGAAGGTCTCCAAACCCATCGATTCCAATGCAACGTTGCCGGCGAGGATCAGCAGATCCGCCCAGGAAATTTTGTTGCCGTATTTCAACTTGACCGGCCAGAGCAAGCGCCGTGCCTTGTCCAGGTTGACGTTGTCGGGCCAGCTATTGAGCGGCGCAAAGCGCTGCTGGCCGCTGCCCGCGCCACCACGACCGTCGCCGATGCGGTAAGTGCCGGCGCTGTGCCACGCCATGCGGATGAACAATGGTCCATAGTGGCCGAAGTCCGCCGGCCACCAGTCCTGCGAATCCGTCATCAGCGCGTGAAGATCCTTCTTCGCCTGCACGAAGTCGAGACTCTTGAACGCCTTGGCGTAGTCGAAACCCGGGTCCATGGGATCGGACAACGACGAGTTCTGACGCAGGACATTCAGGTGCAACTGTTCGGGCCACCATTCGCGGTTCGTTGGACCACTGCCGGCGACAGGATGGAACGGGCATTTCGCTGCGGTTGACATGGCGGCTCCTCGGTTGGGCAATGCCACCACGCTACGCGCATCGCACCGCTTTTGGAATTCGATTGATACGATGAATTCGATAGATCATGGCTATCATATCCGGATCAGGTAGGCTCGAGCTTCGATTTCAATGCGTACAACGCATCCAGCGCCTGTTTCGGCGTCAGCGTGTCCGGATCGAGATCGCGCAAGGCCAATTCTGCCGCGGTCGGTGTCGCTGACGCGAACAAGCCGAGTTGTGGCGTGGCATTCGCCGAATCCGTCTCCGCCACGGCGCGTTCCACCGCCGTGTGTTGCGCTTCGAGCACGGCCAGATAGTTGCGCGCCTGTGCGATGACGGGCTTCGGCACGCCGGCGAGCGCGGCTACATGCAGGCCGAAGCTGCGGTTCGCCGGGCCATCCTTCACCGCATGCATGAAGACGAGATCGTCGCCGTATTCCACCGCATCCAGATGCACGTTGGCGATGCCGGCGTACTGCGCGGCCAGATCGGTCAACTCGAAATAATGCGTCGCGAACAACGTGAATGCGCGATTGCGCGTGGCCAGTTCCACCGCGCAGGCCTGGGCCAGCGCAAGCCCGTCGTAAGTCGAGGTTCCGCGGCCGATCTCGTCCATCAGCACCAGACTGTACGTTGTCGCATTGTGGAGAATGTTCGCGGTTTCGCTCATTTCGACCATGAACGTGGATTGTCCGCGCGCCAGATCGTCGCCCGCGCCGATGCGGGTGAAGATGCGGTCGATGGGGCCGATGGTCGCGCTTTCCGCCGGCACGAAACTGCCGATGTGGGCGAGCAGCACGATCAGCGCGCACTGGCGCATATAGGTGCTCTTGCCGCCCATGTTCGGCCCGGTGACGATGAGCATGCGCCGTGTGTTGCCGAGGGTCAGATCGTTCGGCTCGAACGGCTCGTTGCGCACGCGCTCCACCACCGGATGGCGTCCGCGCAGAATGTGGATGGCGTCGGCGTCGGTCAGCGTCGGCGCCTTCCAGTTCAGCGCGTCGGCGCGTTCGGCCAGGTTCGCCAGCACGTCGAATTCTGCCATCGCAATGGCGGCGCGCTTGAGCGGTTCGAGCCGCCCGCCTAGAAAATCCAGCAACGCTTCGTACAGCGCGCGTTCGCGCATCAGCGCGCGTTCGCGCGCGGAAAGCACCTTGTCCTCGAACGCCTTGAGTTCTTCGGTGATGTAGCGTTCGGCGCCCTTGAGCGTTTGCCGCCGCGTGTAGTGCGTCGGCGCCTTGTCGGATTGTCCCTTGCTGATCTCGATATAGTAGCCATGCACGCTGTTGTAGCCGACTTTCAAGGTCGGAATGCCGGTTGCGGCTTTCTCACGCACTTCGAGGTCAATCAAAAATCGATCTGCATTCGTGGACAGCGTGCGCAGCTCGTCGAGTTCGGCATCGAAGCCGGGGCGGATCACGCCGCCGTCGCGCAGCAGCCCTGGCGGCTGTTCGAGCACCGCGGCGGCGAGATGGCGCGCGGTGTCGGCATGCGCTCCGAGTCGTTCGAACAATTCGTGCAGCAATGGACTATCGCAGTCCGCAACGGCTTGGCGCAGCAAGGGTGCCGCAAGCAAGCCATCGCGCAATGTCGACAGGTCGCGCGGGCGTGCGCTGCGCAAGGCGACGCGCGACAGGATGCGTTCCAGATCGCCGATGCCGCGCAGCACCTCGCGCAAACCGTCGCAACGGCGTGCGTCGATCAACGCTTCGATGGCCTGATAGCGTCGGCGCAGCACTCCATGATCGCGCAACGGACGGTGCAGCCAGCGCCGCAGCGCGCGTGCGCCCATCGGTGTGACGGTTTCATCGAGCACGCCAAGCAAGGTATTGCGCACATCGCCGCTCGGATGCGTGTCGAGTTCCAGATTGCGCCGCGTCGCCGCATCCAGAGCGATGGTTTCGCCGGCGTTTTCCACCATGAGTCCGGAAAGATGCGGCAATGCGGATTTCTGCGTTTCCTCGACGTAACCGAGCAGTGCGCCTGCTGCCGCAATCGCCAGCAACATGGCTTCGCAACCGAATCCGGACAAGTCGCGGGTTTTGAAGAAAGCGCAAAGTTGGCGCGCCGCGGTGTCCGCATCGAAGTGCCAGGGCGCGCGCTTGCGCAGGCCGGGCAGCTCGGTCACAAAATTCGGCCACGCCACATCTTCGGCGACGAGTATTTCCGCCGGCACCAATCGCGCGAGTTCGGACGCCAGCGCTTCGGCATTCGCGGCCTCGCTGAGCAGGAAGCGCCCCCCGGCCAGATCGATCCACGCCAATCCGTAGCTGCTCGTCGGCGCGCCTCGCGCCGACGATTTGGATAAGCCGCCCGCCGCAATTGCGAGCAGCAAATTGTCGCGGCGTTCCTCGAGCAACGCTTCGTCCGTCACCGTGCCCGGCGTGACCACGCGCACGACCTTGCGCTCGACCAGACCCTTGGCCAGCGCCGGATCGCCGATCTGTTCGCAGATCGCCACCGACTCGCCGAGCTTGATCAGCTTTGCCAGATACGCCTCGGCCGCGTGATAGGGCACGCCCGCCATCGGAATCGGCGCGCCCGCGGACTGTCCGCGCTGGGTCAGGGTGATGTCGAGCAGGCGCGCTGCCTTGCGCGCGTCGTCGTAGAACAACTCGTAGAAATCACCCATGCGGAAGAACACGAGCGTGTCCGGATACTCCGCCTTGGCGGCGAAGTATTGGCGCATCAGCGGGGTATGCTCTTGCGTTTCTTTTCGTTGCTCAAGTGGGCGATTAGTCAACAGTTTTTCCCACTGAAAATTTGCATACGCCGATACTACCTGAATAGCAGCGTATGTAGACGCGCAGGTGTAGCTCAGATGCAGCTTGACCGAATCGGAGCAAGGAAGTGAACTTATGACTGCTTTGCGCACGAAGTGAGCCTTCACGCGCAAACTCCCGCCCGGAACGCAAGCAAATGCGCGAGCCGCGGCGGGTGGCGCGGAAAGGCAGCATGAATATTCATCGATCGTGCACGACTCATGTCACTTAAGTCGCAGCAAAACTTCCGGCACCAGATATGCATGCTTACAGTGCGTGAGCACCCAGCGTAAGCCTGCGGTGTCACGCGGCCGCAATGCAGCCATTAACTCTGCGCAACATTTTCGCGCGAACATGACGACGTTTGCAGCAGAGTCGGTCATGCGCGTCAGCCTCGTCAGCGAAACGTATCCGCCCGAAATCAATGGTGTAGCCTTGACCGTGCGCGATCTTGCGCACGGTCTGGCGGGACGCGGCCATGCCGTGCAGGTCGTGTGTCCGCGACGCCCGCAGCAAGCGACCGAGCATGGAATCAGGAGTCTTGGTGTTCCCAGCGTCGCCCTTCCTCGCTACCCTGGATTGCGGCTGGGCTTGCCCGCGGGACGGCTTTTGCGCCATGCCTGGCGCGCCCTTCGGCCGGACGCCATTTACATCGCAACGGAAGGCCCGTTGGGCTGGTCTGCCATGAATGCGGGACAGCGGCTCGGCATTCCGGTGTGTACCGGATTTCACACGCGCTTCGATGACTACGCATCGCACTATGGCGCCAGCTGGGCGACGCCGCTGGTGATGTTCTACCTGCGCCGTTTCCACCGGCGTGCGGCGGTCACTCTCGTGCCCACGCGCATGCTCGCTGACGAACTGACTTCGACAGGCATCGACAACGTGCGCTTGCTACGTCGTGCCGTGGATACATGTCTGTTCGATCCGAAGCGCCGCGATCGCACGCTGCGCGCCGCCTGGGGTGCGGACGACGACACGCCTGTTGCGATCTATGTTGGACGCATCGCCCAGGAGAAGAATCTGGATCTGGCCGTACGTGCATTCCGCATTTTGCAGGCACGAGTGCCAGAAACGCGTTTCGTCTGGGTCGGCGACGGCCCGATACGTGCGCGCCTGGCGGCGGCGAATCCCGATTTCATTTTTGCCGGCATGTGCAGCGGCGAGGATCTGGCACGACACTATGCCAGCGCGGACATGTTCTTGTTTCCGAGCCTGTCGGAAACTTTCGGCAACGTCACGCTCGAAGCGATGGCGAGCGGGCTGGCGGTCGTCGCCTTCGATCGCGGTGCCGCGCACGAATATCTCGCGGACGGCATCCGCGGCATGCGTGTACGTGCGGGCGATTCGCGCGGCTTCGTCAGCGCCGTGTACGCGGTCGGCGTCGATCCGGTGTTGCGTGGCACGATGGGACGCAATGCGCGGATCCGGGTCGAGTCAATGGCGCCAGAAACCGTCATCGCCGATTTCGAGTCTGAACTAATGCAACTGGCCGAGACCAACACTCACGAACGGCCCGTCGCGGTCGCCAGTGCATGACGCCGTCCAGCTATCGTTGGCCCGATTCGATCACTTGACAGGAAGGACTGCCTTGTCGGCCGCGTTGGCCTGCAGTTTCTTCTTGCGCGCGACGAGCAGAGCGAAAACCGTACCGCCCGCGGCCAACGTCAAGTGGAACGTGGCCAACCGCCACACGATCAATGCGGTTGCCAGCGGCGCGATTGGCACCCAGTCGTGTAGTGTCCCGACCAGAATGCCATCAGTTGCGCCCATGCCGCCCGGAATTCCAGTCCATTGCCCCGCGTGCAGTGATGCCGCTTGCGCGAGAAACACCGTCGAGAAGGGCACCGCGTGCCCGAGCCAGGTCAGGGCGATGCCGAGCGTTGCGTACCGGGCAAGCCATTGCGTCGCAGTGGCGAATGCGATGCAGGCGTAGAACCACGCCGGCGCCGAGTGCAACAACTCCAGGCGATTGCGAAATTCGCGCCAGTGCCTGATCGAGCGACCTGCTTCCGCGCAACTTCGCAAACACGTTATGGCTCAAGCCACGTGCGATTGCCGCCAGGTATTTGCGACCCATCGCTACCGCTAGTGCGACAAGCCCGATGCAGGCGGCACCAATGGCGACATTGCCCACGTCGAGACGATACGCGCTGGGCATCTCGTGGGTGAATGCCCAGATCAATGCCAGTGGCATCGCTATGCTGAAAAACACCAAATCCAGAATCTGGTCAACCACGGCGATGGCGATCGCACGCGAAGCATCGATTCCGATTCGTTTGCACAACAAGACAGTAGCTGGATAGCCGCCGACACCGGCCGGCGATGCGACGAATGCAAAATCGCAGCCGAGCGACACGGCAAAGCACTGCGCGAACGTGGCTTTCCGCTCCAATCGCGCAGTCAACATTCGGTACTTGATCGCCTCTGGCTATCCAGCCGGTAAATACCGCGCACAGGATCGCGTTCAGACCGTCGACCGGAAAAGCTGCGGCATCGCGCAGGATGTCCGTTCCCTCCAGGAATAGCGGCAGCAGGGTTGTCGCGGCGAGAGTGGCGAACAAGCCGAACAGGATTGAGGAAGGAAGTTTCACGGGCAGCCGATGGCTTGCGATTTGGTGACGGCGGTTCGGCGCTCAAGCAGGTTTGCGATCAACCATTGCCAATCGCGCATCGTGCCGGCGTGCAGTGCATCGTCTGGGTGCAGGGCAATGCGCAGGAGCGGATGCGATTTTGTGGCCAGATTGGCCGCACGCAGCCATCCACGACTGAGGCATCGGCGCCAGCCCGTGCGCACCGAGGCTGACAAGGCCGGTGCTGGCAGGCGGCGCATGCCATCCAGAGCCACGAGTGCGCCGTGCGTCGCGGTGTAACGCAGTGGCGAATTACGCAGCGCCTGCCAGGTGCCCCGGCTGGCAAGCCATGCGGGCGCAACGAAGCCTCGTACGCACCAACCGAGATCGGCCAACTCCTTGCGTCCTTGTTCGATGCGCAGCGCTGCGGCGGTCGCCGACAACGAGGAGAATTCGCCCTCACCGTCGGTGAGTACGCACCGACGCAGCCAGTTTACGCAGTCGCGCGGCGACGGCTCGTCGTCGCGGTGCAGATATCCGTGCAGGGCGACTTCGGCGCCGCGCTCGACGCAGTGGTGAATGGCACCTACGAGATTTGGCGCTGACGCGACATGGCCGCGTCCGTGATAGTCGGGTACGACGAGCAACGTCACTGCGCGGCAGTCCAGGCGGTCCAGCATGTCGAGGATGGCCGCGCATTGCGGCCAGGTCGTTGGCGCGACATCGTGCACGGCGATGCACAGGCGCGGCATCATGGCACTTCCGGCGCAGCCAGTTCGAGCGAGGCTGCCCGATGTGCCATTACGGCATAGGTTTGCAGCTGACGGGCGAAGACCCGATCCCAGGTGTAGAGCTGCTCGATGCGATGGCGGGCTGCTGTGCCGAGAGCATCGAGATCCCGCTCGTAGAGCGCATGCACGGCTTCGGCGATTGCGTTGGGACTGTCGCCATGGGCGAGCATCCCCACCGTGTCGTCCACCAGTTCGGGGATCGGTCCCGCGTCGATACCGACAACTGGCCGCCCGCAACTCATCGTTTCGAGAATGATCAGCCCGAAGGTTTCGTGATTGCCGACGTGCAGCAGGACATCGGCACTGGCGAGCAGACGCGCAATGTCTCGGGAGTCGTTCTGATAGTGAAGTTCTGTGACGCTGGCCGAGCTGCGCCAGGAACATTCGCCGCCGACCAGCAGCAGATGATACGGCGAGCCGAGCCGATCCACGACTTCGCGCAGCAGTGGGATGCGTTTTTCGCTGGCGATGCGGCCGGCAAATACCAGCAGCCGGGTATTTGCTGGCAGACCAAGCGAAGCGCGCAGCGAGGGATCACGTGCGGCCGGGTGGAATACGTCGCCGTCGACACCGAGTGGTTGTCGCACGACGCGTTCTACGCCGCGGCTGCGCAACTTCGCAGCGAGGGTTTCGCTCGGTGCCATGACCAGGTCGAAACGTGAATACAGTCTGCGCACGTAGGCATCGAGCGCGGCTTCGGCTAAGGCCGAATAGATTTCCGAACAGCGTGCAGCATCCGAATGCGCGAAAGCGATCGCCGGCACGCCGAGCTGGTCGGCGGCCGATGCTGCAGTCCAGGCCAACTGGTAAGGATCGCCCACTTCGATCAGATCGGGTTGCAGCGCGCAGAGTTCGTTACGCCAAGCGGACAATCGCCACGGCGCGCGATAACCACCCGCAAAAGGGATCCGCGGTGCGCGTACGCTGCGCACTCCCTGAGTTGGCCATCCGGTACTTTCGCCCGGCACGACCAGGGTGTGGCGGATGCCGGGGAGCAAATTCAGATGACGGTTTTTCGCCAGCAGATAGCGCTTCACGCCGCCGCTGTGCGGTGCGAAAAAAAGTGTCGTGTCAACGAGATGCAGCTTGGACATAGGCATACCGAGTGATCACGCATTAGGCGTCGGAATGCGCGGCCGCCCGCGGCATCTCCGTTTCGCTGCGCGCAACAGTAACGGTGAAGCGAAGACGGTTTGATGACAGAACGGCAACGACGCATCATCGATTTCGCATGACGCCGTCACGCTAATGCAATGCGTCAGTCCTATCTTTCGTGGTGTCCCATGGGCAGCATGGGATCGCGCCCATACAAGCCATGGCCGGAGACACGCGATGCCTCACGTCCGTTCTATTTTCATATCCGATGTGCATCTGGGCATTCGCTTGGCGCAGGCGGAACGCTTGCTGGATTTTCTGCGCGCTTACACTTCAGATCAGCTGTATCTGGTCGGTGACATCATCGATTTCAAAGCGATGCAACGGACGATCTATTGGCCACGAGCGCACAACACCGTGGTGCAAAAGGTGCTCAGGCGTGCCCGCCACGGCGACCAGGTAATTTTCGTTCCCGGTAATCACGATGCCGCCGCCCGTGCCTTTGCGGGGGCCAGTTTCGGCGCAATTCGCGTCGCTGAAGAATGGCTTCACACGACGATCGACGGCAAACGTTATCTGCTTGTCCACGGCGATCTATGCGATCCCGTGAACGGCTATCATGGCTTGCTTGCCCTCGTCGGCGATGTCGGTTACACCTTGGTGTTGCACGCGAACCGCTGGCTGATGTGGCTCAGGCGGAAATTACGTGTTCGCAGCCACTGGTCGCTCTCAGGCTACGCAAAGCAGCGCATTGCGCGTGCACTTCGCTATGTGCGCGAATTCGAGGAAGCCGTCGCGCGCCTGGCGCGTTCTCGGCAAGTCGACGGCGTGATTTGTGGACACATCCACGTGGCGGCGGACAAACGCATCGGTGGTGTGCGCTACCTGAATTGCGGCGATTGGGTGGAAAGCCTGACCGCCATCGTCGAATATTACGACGGTCGGTTGGAGATCGTGCGCTGGGGCAGCGCTGCGATCACTGCCGCACAGGTTTTCGAGCCACGCGAAGTCGAAATCGCCTGATCAGCGCGGCCGATCTTCGCGACGATCGGGTTTCTCGTCGCTTTTCTCCCTGGCCTTGTGCGTCGATTGTGATGCGGCAGGCCGTTTCGTGCCCGATTCAGGTTTTGTAGTGTTCAAGCAACCAGCTTTGCGCCGAATGCGGCGCAGCGTCGCCCGGCGTGGCGCGATGGTATTGACCCTCGGCGTCCAGCAACCATGCCTGCACGTTGTCGTCCAGGTAATTCTGCAGCGCCTCGCGGAATATGCGCGCCGCGAGGCGGGTGTCGCGTACCGGGAAACAGGCCTCGACACGCCGCACCAGATTGCGCTCCATCCAGTCCGCCGACGAGCAGTAAAGTTCCTCGCCGCCGCCGTTGGCAACCAGTACACGCGGCTGTGTTCGAGAAAGCGACCCAGAACCGAACCGCACGCGGATGTCGCTCCGAAATACCGGCAGCCCGGGACGCAGCATGCAGGAACCGCGCACGATCAGGTCGATCTCGACGCCGGCGCAGGAGGCGCGGTAGAGCGCCTCGACCATGGAAGGTTCGTTCAGTGCGTTGACGCGAGCCACGATCCGGGCCGGTTTGCCTGCTTGCGCCTGCGCGACTTCGCGCTCCATCGAGCGCCAGCAGGCCATGGTGCAGGCTGAAGGGTGACTGCAGCAGGTGCTGCAGTTCGATCACCGGTCCGAGGCTGCACAACTGCTGGAAAATCTTGCCCACGTCCTCGCAGATGCCAGCGTCCTTGGTCATCAGTCCGATGTCGGTGTACAGCCGGCTGGTGGCCTGGTGGTAATTGCCGGTGGACAGGTGGGCGTAGCGGCACAGCACGCCCCGTTCGCGGCGCACGATCAGCAGCATCTTGGCGTGGGTCTTGTAGCCGACGACGCCGTAGACGACCTGCACGCCCGCTTCCTGCAGGCGGTCGGCCAGGCGGATATTCGCCTCCTCGTCGAAGCGTGCGCGCAACTCGATGACCACCGTCACTTCCTTGCCGGATCTGGCGGCATCGGCCAGGTATCCGATCAGGGGCGAATCCTCGCCGACGCGATACAGGGTTTGCCGGATCGCGAGCACGTCGCTGATCCAGTGCTGGCCTTGCGCAACAGTTCGAGTCACCGGCGTGAACGATTCGAACGGGTGGTGCAGCAACACGTCGCGGTGGCTGATGGTCTCGAAAATGTCGGCGTCGGCCGTGAAGGGTGGCGGGACGGTTGGCACGAATGGCGGGTATTTCAGCTCCGGGCGATCGACCATGTCGTAGACCGCTCGACACGCGATGCAGATTGACCGGGCCGCCGCACAGATACACGTCGGCGTCGGTCAGGCCGAAATTGACCAGCAGCATCTGTCTTATCGCGGGCGTGCAGCTCTCGCCAAGTTCGAGCCGTACCGCTTCGGCATAGCCGCGTTCGCGCAATTCCAGGCTCAATACCCGCGCCAGATTCTCGGTGTCGTCGTCTTCGAGTTCCAGCTCGGAATCGCGCGTGACGCGGAACTGGTAGGCACCGCGGATCTCCATGCCGGGGAACATCGCGTCGGCGAATTTGCTCAAGCAGGGTGGAGAGGAAGACGAATTGATAGGGCGCATCGGCGACCTCCGGCGGCATGCGGATCACGCGCGGCAGCGAGCGGGGCGCGCGTACCACGGCGACGTTGCCCTCGCGCGCGAATGCGTCCTCGCCATGCAGCACCACCGCGACGTTGAGGCTCTTGTTGAGGATCCGCGGAAAGGGATGGGCCGAATTCAGTCCCAGCGGCGACAGCACCGGAAGGATCTCGCGCTCGAAATGTTCGCGTGCCCAGCGCGTTTGTACGGGCGACCACTGCGTGCTGTCGCTGAAGACGATGCCTTCGCGGGCCATGGCTGGCCGCAGCTCGTCGTTCCAGGTTTCGTATTGGGCCTGCACCAGCCGGATGGCGTTTTCGCGCACCTGCGCGAGCACCTCGCTCAACGGCAGGCCGTCCGGGCCCGGACGCGCGTCGCCGTAGGCGATCCAGTGCTTGAGGCTGGCCACGCGTACCTCGAAGAATTCATCGAGGTTGCGCACGGAAATGCACAGGAAATGCAAGCGTTCCAGCAGCGGTACCGAGGCAGCGCGCGCCTGCGCCAGTACCCTGAAGTTGAATTCGAGCGCGGAAAGTTCGTGGTTGAGGTAGAGCTCCGGTGCCCGGAAGTCCACGCTGGCCAGTGCTGGAACTGCGTCTTGCGGTGTGGTCGCGGGATTCGTCATGGGCTCGGGTTTGCTGGTGGCGACAACCGGCGCTGCAGGGGCGTACCACGCAACATGCAGGTCGGAATATCCTTGATTGGAGCGCTCCTGCATGACAACCCGATGACAGTCGCCGCAGCCTTTCAAACCGGCGATTTCAACCGGCGGCGAGTGCGGCGAACAGGGCCGGGTCGAGCCACAGCGAGCTTACTCCGAGTATCGCACCGAGCGCTGCGCCAGCGAGCACGTCGGTCGGATAGTGCAAACCCAGGACCACGCGCGACATCGCCACCAGCGTGGCGAACAGGGCCACGGGCAGCGTCAGGACGGGAAACCAGCCAGCGGCAACGATGCCGAAGCTCACGGCATGCAGCGTATGTCCCGAGGGGAAACTGTACTCATCCAGTGGCGGCGCGCGCGCGACCACGCCGGAGTGCACGCGGAACGGCCGCAACCGGCGCGTATGGCGTTTCAGCGTTCGGTACAGAAGCCATGCGACGATGCCCGTGCACAACATTTGCAGCGCTGCATGCAGGCCGCGTTTGCCGGCACACCCTGCCAGCGCAGCCATCAGGCCGTACCAGATCCAGCCGTCCCCGAGGCGGCTGACCGCGCCGAAAGTCCGATGCACGGCGCGGCGTGCAGCCCAGCGACTGGCTGCCCGGCACAGCAACGGGTCCAGTCCCCATCCTGCCCGGTCAGGCGACGGCGCGGAGGTGGTCATCGGGATATCCACGCACCAGCGAGTTCAACAGGTTCTCGAATTCGGAGATCACCGCATCCGGCGGGCAGCGCAGGGCGGCGCAACGCGCGTTGACGGCGAGCACCCGGCGTGTCGAGGGATCCTGGCCGAGCTGGTAGGTCGATGTGATGAATCCGCGCGTGTCCGTCGTCGGCACGACCAGCCCCGAGATGCCGTTGGCGACGTGTTCCTGTGCTGCTGCATGGTCGAACGCGACCAATGCCAGGCCAGACGCCATCGCCTCCAGCACCACGTTGCCGAAGGTCTCCGACAGGCTCGGAAACACGAACAGGTCCGCGCTGGCATAGTGCGCGGCCAGCTCCGTATCGTGTTTGGTCCCGCGAACAACGCGTCCGGATAAGCGGTAGCTTCAGCGCATCGCGCTGGGGACCGTCGCCGACCACAATCAGGCGCGCATGTCGGGTTTGCTGCTGGACAGCTTGGAACGCACGCATCAGCAAGGCAAGATTCTTCTCTGGCGCGATGCGGCCTACATGCAAGATGGCCAGATCATCCGGCGCCAATCCCCACTGTCTACGCAGTGACGGGTCGCGGCGTTGTGGATCGAACAGGGCGGTGTCGACCGCACGGCGCAACACGCACACGTTACGGAAACCGTTGCATTCCAGAAACGTCGCCAGTTCCGTAGTGGGTACCAAAGTTGCAGCGGCGCGTCTGTGGAAGCAACGTAGGTACGCCAGCACCATCGGACTGACAAAGCCAAACCGTAGTAACGCGCGAATTCGTCGAAGCGGGTGTGGAAACCCGTGCTGGCCGGAATATGCAGACGCCGCGCCGCGCCAAGCGCGGTCAGGCCGAGCGGGCCCTCGGTGGCAACATATAGCGCGTCCGGGCGTTCGATTTGCCAGTGGCGGCGCAGCAGGTTGGGCGCGGGCAGACCGAAATGCAGGCCGGGATACCGCGGCAAACCAGCACCGCGCACCAACACTTCATCGAAGGTCCAAGGTGTAACGATGGGTTCCGAATCGGTGCGTGGGCGCACCAGCTCGACCGCATGTCCCTGCGCAATCAGTCCGCGCACGAGCGCCTGCACGGTCAGCTCAACGCCATTGACCTCGGGCGGCCAAGTCTCGGTAACAATGGCGATGCGCATGGGCGAGTCCGGAAATCGATGCGACCATTTTGTGGGCTGCAATTCGAACAAGTGGTTGCGGCGCCATGAAGTTCCGATGACACTTTTTCACCGGTGCGGATCGTGTCATCGAACCGTAACGCGATGAAGCTGTAATAATCGCATTATCGCGTCAAGGCGGCGCGTGCAGAAACGCATTCTCATCGTCGAAGACGAAGCATCGATACGCGAGATGGTCGCGTTCGCCTTGCGCAAGGCGGACATGACGCCGATGTTGGCAGCCGATGCGCGCGAAGCCCAACTCGCGGTTGCAGCGACGGTGCCGGACCTGATTTTGCTGGACTGGATGCTGCCCGGCATGAGTGGCCTGGAACTGGCGCGTCGTTTGAGCAAGGAAACTATCACCGCCGAGGTGCCGATCATCATGCTAACCGCTCGCGGCGAAGAAATGGATCGCGTCAACGGTCTGGAAGCCGGCGTGGACGATTACGTAGTCAAACCGTTTTCGACGCGCGAGCTGATCGCGCGCATCAAGGCAGTGCTGCGGCGCAGCCACGGCGACGACGGATCGGGCGTGATCGAACTTGGCGGCCTGAAGATCGATGGCCCGGCACATCGTGTGTTCGCAGGTGCGGAATCGGTACCCATTGGCCCGACCGAATACCGCCTGTTACACTTTTTCATGACCCATGCCGAGCGCGTGTATTCGCGCGCGCAGCTACTCGATCATGTCTGGGGCGGCAGCGTATACGTGGAAGAACGCACCGTGGACGTGCATATCCGCCGCATCCGCCAGACTCTGCAACCGTGGCGGCTGGACGGACTGATCCAGACTGTGCGCGGCGCCGGCTATCGTTTTTCCATCGCCAGGTGAGCGCTACTCGTACCCGACGGCTGGCAGCGCAATTGCGTGATCTGCGCAATGCCGCTGTGGTTTATCCGGATGCACTGGTGTTTATGGATAGCGCGGGCGGTGTGCGTTGGCTCAATCACGCTGCCACGCGCATGCTCGGGCTGGAGTGGCCGCGCGATCGCGGTGTGGTGCTGGCCGAACGACTGCATCACAGCGAATTGGGCGCATGGTTGCACGACGGCGAACGCGACAGTGTCAACGATATTCCCGCACCTGGCGACCCGCTATTGCACCTGAGTGCAAGCCTGATGCCGTTCGGCCAGAGCCAGCGTCTGCTTGTGGCGCGTGACGTCAGTCATCTGACGCGGCTCGAACAGGTGCGCCGCGATTTCGTCGCCAATGTCTCGCACGAACTGCGCACGCCGTTGACGGTAATCCATGGGTACCTTGAACTTCTCGATCCGCAGGAGGTGCCGGAGCTTGAGCCGGTTCTGGCGGAAATGCGCACGCAGTCGCGGCGCATGGGACAGATTGTCGAGGATCTACTAACCCTGTCGCGACTGGAAATGCAGCAGAGTTTGCCGGAAGAGCCCGTCGCGATGACCCCGCTGCTGGCTACCTTGCTCAAGGAAGCGCAGGCATTGAGCCAGGGCCGGCATCGCATCGCACTGGACGACGATGCGAGAGTGGATTTGCTTGGTGCGGCCAACGATCTTTACAGCGCATTTTCCAACCTGATCAGCAATGCGGTGCGCTACACGCCCAGCGGCGGCAGCATCGTGATCGGTTGGCGGAGTACGCCGGACGGCGCGGAATATTCGGTGAGCGACACCGGCTACGGCATTCCGGCCAGCCATCTGGCACGGTTGACCGAGCGCTTCTATCGCGTCTCGTCCAGTCGCTCGCGCGAGACCGGCGGAACCGGGCTGGGTCTATCCATCGTCAAGCATGTGCTGAATCTGCACCAGGCGCGTCTGGTGATACGAAGTGAGCCTGGCAAGGGTTCCATGTTTGCCTGTGTCTTCGATCGTACGCGTGTGATTGCGCGGGCCTAGATCATTGAATGTGGCAAAAGGGCGGTACGGCAGGTGTCCCGTGCTGCCGTACCGCAATCGGAGGTCGTCCCAAACCCTTGCAGGCTGCTCTGGCAACCCTGACGTTCCAGAGCTTGCCCAATCCGATTAAAACGCTACTTGGCCCCAGATGCCGAACTCGTCGGTCGAGCGGTCGTTATGCACCCCGATCGGAATGGCGACCGGCACCATAAGATTCGGATTACCGTCCTGCTGTTCATGCTTGTACACGGCGGCTAATACAAATCCCTTGGTCACCTGGTACTGCACGCCGGCGTTGTAATACTTGTCTTCGGCGGTGGAATCGATATTCTTGCTCAAATTCGCGTGATCGTAACGCGCAAAAAGACTGGTACGGTCGGATACCGCGATGCTGCCCCAAACCGAGTAGCCATCAGCCTTGTCGGCGTAGGCGGTGGTCACGTTGGCCCAGTTGTCCGCGGAAAAATATTCCACACCCACCCGAAATGTCTTGCTGGCATAGGCGGCAAGCGCGTCCACGCGCGAAGCGGTGTTGAACGTGGGGGCGCCGCCCTGTACGTCCTTGCCGAGCTTGCCGTTGTATCCGCCCACCGCCAGGATCATGCCATCGATTGGCGCGTAGCCGACACGGCCTTCGACATCCACGTCGTTGGTGCGGGTCGGATTCTTGTAGCCGCCGCCATTGACCACCGATACCGCATAGTTCAATTCGTCGGCGACATCGCCGCCGAGGTGCAGGCCCCAATCGGCCGAGTTGCCTTCCTTGAGACGATCGATCAGAGTGTTCTCGACATAACGATAGCCGTAGTAGTTTTCCACAAACGGGATCCATGGCATGTCGGCCGAGCCGATGCGCAGGACGGCCGACTTGTCGAACTTGCCCTGCACGTAGGCTTTTTTGACGAACAGCTGGGTTTCGCCGTCCGCGCCCGAATAGTTGAAGTCCGTCGTCAGGTCAACCGACCATACATCGTCGAACATGTGGTCCACGCCCAGATAGAAACGCTTCACGTCCAGCCCGCTGCCGGAGGCAGAAGTCTTCGTGTTGGAGTCCTGCTGATCGATATTGGTGAAATCGAAATACATCTTGCCACCCAGCGTCGTATCGCCTGGGTCGGCATGAGCGCTGATGCTCAGCGTGCCAATGGCTGCGATCAGGGTAGCTGCAAGTAGGTTGCGACGCATAAGGGTGACTCCTTAGGGTATTTTCTGTGGAAATGCGGGGTTGCGCACATCGCGCCGTGGGTCGGTATCAGCGGTCGTTTGTGACGACTTGATGCAGCGTATGGTCCGGCTGATGCTTTACGGGACGATGGAAATTGGATGACAGGATGGTGACAGTCGGGCGTATTCAAGCACCGGCGTCAACACGCCGATTGCAATCAAATTGTCATCAATCGCGATGTACTCTTGTGCGCTAATTGCGCTGACGTGGCGCAATATTAGGGAGCATTCACACATGATCGGACGTTATTTCGCCCTGTGCCTGAGCATGGTGTTGCTGTTCGGCGCGGCCATGCTAAGTCCGAAGGCTTGCGCCGACAGCGGTAGCGCGACCCTGCAGGAACGCATGTCGTACGCACAATTTCGCAAGCTCGGTCTGGATCAGCTAACTGCCGAACAACTCAAGGGTTTGAATGCCTGGCTGGATACGCAGGGCGATTGCGGAAAGGCGCTGGCAGCCGCCGCCGCTGCGTCCGCGGTGGATCGACGCGAGCCGGAAACCGGCACTGTTCACAGTCGTATCGTGGGCGATTTTACCGGCTGGAAGGATGACACGATTTTGATTCTGCAGAATGGCCAGCACTGGCGGGTCACTGACGACGAACCGATGCGGATTGCAACCCTGCATGGCCCGAAAGTGACGGTGTGGCGTGGTTTGTTCAACACATGGCTGTTGGGCGTGGAAGGTATCGACCAAACGGTGCACGTTGTGCCGGCAAAATGACAATGAAGCAGTGAGGGGCGTAAATCACACGCCGGCGACCCATCGAATTTCTTCGCTGTAATACGGATGAAGCATTCGGCGCATTTAATTGCAACACGAACCGCCTATAACGATTCCGCGGCGGTTACCGCCTCAATCCGAACCCAAGGAGTTAACGTGAAAAAGCCCATCAAATTGCGAATTGCCTTTGCCGCTGCATCGATCCTGTTCAGCATGGCTGCGACCGCCAGTAACATCACCGGCGCTGGCAGCACCTGGGTGTATCCGCTGGTCGCGAAGTGGTCGGCCACCTATGCGGAAAAGACCGGCACGCACGTCAATTACCAGTCCATCGGTTCCGGCGGCGGCATCGCCCAGATCAAGGCCGGTACCGTTGCCTTCGGCGCCAGCGACAAGCCGCTGACTTCCGAGGAACTCGCCAAGAGCAACCTGATTCAGTTCCCGACGGCCATTGCCGGTGAGGACATGATCTACAATATCGCCGGCATTAAGGCGGGCGAGCTGGTACTTAGCGGTCCGGTGATCGCCGAGATCTACATGGCCAAAATCACCAAGTGGAACGATCCGGCCATCGCCAAGCTCAATCCGGGATTGAAACTGCCGGACGCCGCCATCACCGTGGTTCACCGTTCTGATGGTTCCGGCACCACGTTCACGTTCGCCAACTACCTGTCCAAGGTCAGTCCGGAATGGAAAGCCAAGGTCGGCGCCGATACCTCGGTGGCTTGGCCGACCGGCGTGGGCGGCAAGGGTAACGAAGGTGTGTCTTCCTATGTGCAGCACATCCCGGGTTCGATCGGTTACGTCGAATACGCCTACATTCTCGAGAACAAGCTGGCCTACGCCAAGCTGATCAACAGCGCGGGCAAGACGGTCAGTCCGAGCCTCAAAGGATTCCAGGCCGCCGCTGCGAATGTGGATTTCACCAAGGCGCAGGATTTCTATGTCATCTTGACCAATCAGCCAGGCGACGAAAGCTGGCCGATCTCCGGTTGTACCTGGCAGATCCTGCGCAAGGACGCGCCGAAAGCGACCAATGAGGAAGTGACCAAGTTCTTCGATTGGGGCTTCGAGCACGGCCAGAAGATGGCCGAAGTCCATCGCCTTTGGACCGCTGCCGCCGAGCACAATTGACGCAATCAAGTCATACTGGAAGAAGAATCTCGGAATCTGAAGATGCCCGTCGTGGCAAACGTATTGCCAAACATCGCCCGGCCCCGCGGCCGGGCGATGGATTTTTGCTTCCGCCACCTGGCCGGATTCGCGGCTGCGACGGTGGGCCTCATGCTGCTCGCGACCATCGCCGCTATTGCCTGGGACAGCGTGCCGGCGATCAAAGCGTTCGGCTTTGGCTTTCTCTGGTCCAGCGAATGGAATCCAGTTACCGAAAAATTCGGCGGGTTCACGTTCATTGTCGGCACCTTGGTGTCGTCCGCCATTGCGATGCTGCTGGCCACGCCGATCAGTTTCGGCATCGCACTGTTCATTTCCGAACTGGCGCCGCGCCGGCTCAAACAGCCAGTGTCCAGTGGCGTGGAACTGCTCGCCGCGATTCCCAGCATCGTCTATGGTTTGTGGGGTTTGCTGGTGTTCGCTCCGCAGTTGAGCAAGATTGAACCGTGGATCGACGCCCACCTTGGTGCCATTCCTGGCGTAGGCCTGTTGTTTCGCGGCCCGCCGATGGGCATCGGCATGCTCACCGCCGGCATCGTGTTGGCAATCATGGTCTTGCCGTTCATCACAGCGATCATGCGCGACGTCTTCGTGATGACGCCGAAGCATTTGAAGGAATCGGCGTATGGCCTGGGTTGCACGACTTGGGAAGTCTCGCGTCACGTCATTGTGCCTTACACCCGATCGGCAGTGACCGGCGGGATTTTTCTGGGTCTGGGCCGCGCCCTGGGCGAGACAATGGCGGTGACGTTCGTGATCGGCAACAGCAACACACTAAGCGCCAGTTTGCTGATGCCGGGCGCATCGATTCCGTCGGTCATCGCCAACGAGTTCACCGAGGCGACTACCCCTTTGTACGTATCTTCGCTCATCTACCTGGGACTGGTGCTTTTCGGCATCACCCTGATCGTGCGCCTGATCGCCGAATGGATGCTGCGTTCGATGCAGCGCAGAACGGCATCGCGCTGATGAACCTTTACGCTCGCCGCATTCTCTCCGATCGCATCATGAAGCTGCTGATGCCGCTGGCCGCATTCATCGGACTGTTTTTCCTCGGCTGGATTCTGTGGACAGCGTTCACGCATGGTCTGGCCGCGCTGCGCTGGGATTTATTTGTCAACGACACCCCCCCACCCGGTACCGACGGCATCGGCATGCGCAACGCCTTCGTCGGGAGCTTGATCCTGATTGGCATGGCCATGCTGATCGGCATACCGGTGGGCTTGCTGGCCGGCACCTGGCTGGCCGAATACGGTGGGCGCGGCCGCACGGCGCGCGCGATCCGTTTTCTCAATGACATCATGCTCAGCGCGCCATCAATCGAAATCGGTCTGTTCGCCTATGCGATCCTTGTCCAGCCGCTCGGCCATTTCTCGGCATTATCCGGCAGCGTAGCGCTGGCTATATTGATGATTCCCGATCATCACGCGCACCACCGACGAAATGCTCGCTCTGGTCGGCACAGACATGCGCGAGGCCTCTGCAGCGCTCGGCGCGCCGATGTGGAAGGCGATCACCGCGGTTACCTGGAAAGCGGCGCGCAACGGCATCCTTACCGGCGTTATCATTGCGGTTGCGCGCATCAGCGGAGAAACCGCGCCGCTGCTGTTCACCGCACTGAACAATCAATACTTCAGCGCCGATCTCATGCGCCCCATGGCAAACCTTCCGGTCGTGATATTCCAGTTCGCGATGAGCCCCTACGCAAACTGGCAGAAGATGGCATGGGCCGGGGTATTGATCGCCATGCTCTTTATCCTGATGTTGAGCCTGATCTCGCGGCTTATTCTCAACCGCAGCAATATCAAATCATGACAGCCACGATTCCAGCGAGCACGTCCATGTTACAAGACGAGCCATTGCCACCGTCCGCCCCGTTGGATTCTGCGCAGGAACAGTCCACCATACCGGTGAAGATTCGCGTGCGCGGGCTGGATTTCTTCTACGGCGGCGCTCGCGCCCTATCGAACATCAACCTGGATATTCCCGAAAAGCGTATCACCGCGTTCATCGGCCCCTCCGGTTGCGGCAAATCCACGCTGTTGCGTGTGTTCAACCGCATGTTCGAGCTTGTATCCCGAACAGTGCGCAATGGGTCAAGTGATCTTGGATGGCCAGAACATTCTAGACAAGTCCTGTGACTTGGCGCTGTTGCGGGCGAAAGTCGGCATGGTGTTCCAGAAACCGACGCCGTTCCCGATGTCGATCACGACAACATCGCGTTCGGCATCCGCCTGTACGAGCGGCTTTCCAGATCGGTGATGGCCGAGCGCGTGGAAGACGCACTACGGCGTGCCGCGCTTTGGGACGAAGTGAAAGACAAGCTCGGCGACAGTGGACTGGGCCTGTCGGGCGGCCAACAGCAACGCCTGTGCATCGCGCGTTCCATCGCCATAAGCCCACAGTGATCCTGCTCGACGAGCCGACCTCGGCGCTCGATCCTATCTCCACCGCCAAGATCGAGGAGTTGATCGCGCGAACTTACCACTGACTACACTATCGCCATCGTCACTCACAACATGCAGCAGGCGGCGCGCGTTTCCGACCGCACCGCCTTCATGTACCTGGGTGAGATGATCGAATTCGGCGACACCGAGAAGATCTTCACCAATCCGGACAAGAAGCAGACCGAGGATTACATCACCGGCCGGTTTGGATGAGGCGCTGCGCTTGCGCGATGCGTTGAAGCGCTTCGCGTGCAGTGACGAACGCCCGCAGCAGGACGCGGAGGGCTGGAGCCACTTGGTGAAGTCTGGACAACCGGGCCTAGTGGCACAAACGAGGCGACACAATGATCACCAGCAAGGAACACATCATCAAGAGCTACGATGAGGAGCTGGCGCGGCTCACCGGCGAGATCGTGCGCATGGGTGAGCTGGCGGCGAAGCAGCTGGATGCGGCCATCGATGTGGTCGAGCGCCGCGATCCGCGCGCCGCACGGCGCATTGTCGACAATGACGACGCCATCGACGCGATGGAGTACGAGATCAGCCACGACGTAGTGCGCCTTCTGGCGTTGCGGGCGCCGATGGCACGCGACCTGCGCGAAGTGTTCGGCGCGCTGCGTATCGCCGCCGATATCGAGCGCATCGGCGATTACGCGGCGAATGTGGCCAAACGCTCCATTCCGCTGTCGATGGTGGCGCCGGTGGCGCCGGCAAACGGCTTGCGGCGATTGTCGGAACTGGCCACCGCGGCCGTGCGCAAGGTGCTGGATGCCTATCGCAACGGCGATGCCGAACGCGCGCACGAAGTTTGGGCAGACGACGTCGAACTGGATGAGGCTTATACCGGATTGTTCCGCGAACTGCTCACGTACATGATGGAAGATCCGCGCAGCATCACCTCGTGCACGCACCTGCTGTTCATGGCCAAGAACATCGAACGCATCGGTGACCATGCCACCAATATCGCCGAGAGCGTCTGGTTCGTGGTCAAGGGCGAACCCTTGCGGACGACACGCAAGAAAGGCGACGACAGCGCAGAGCCGGTAATGCCGAAGCTGGGTGACTGAGACCGGTTTGTAGCACAATGCGGCATCGGGAGTTCCGGAGCCGCGCATGACCTGCTCGAATCCAGCGCCGCTGGTCGAAAGTTCCTTTCACAAGGATACGTGCACGTTCACGCACGTGGTCTTTGACCGAGACAATCGCGAAGCGGCGATCATCGATGCGGTGCTTGATTACGACGCGGCTTCGGCGCGGACATCGACTGCATCGGCGGATGCCGTACTCGATTTCGTGCGCAGCCGGAATTTGCGTGTGGCGTGGATTCTGGAAACCCACGCCCACGCCGATCACCTGAGTGCGGGTGCCTACCTGCGCGATGCACTCAAGGCGAAGCTCGCGATCGGAAGCGGTATCGTCGGTGTGCAAACGCATTTCAAGAAGGTGTTCGGATTGGGCAACGAATTCGTCGCGGACGGACGCCAATTCGACCATCTGTTCGACGATGGCGACACGTTTGCGCTCGGCGCGCTGCAATGCCGCGTCATGGCCACACCGGGTCATACCGGCGACAGCCTGACCTATCTTATCGGCGACGCCGCGTTCATCGGCGACACACTGTTCGCGCCCGATGCGGGCACCGCGCGTGCGGATTTTCCCGGCGGCGATGCGGCTGCGCTGTTCGCTTCGATCCGGAAGATCCTCGCGTTGCCGCCGGGGACCCGCCTGTTCTTGTGCCACGACTATCCGCCTGAAAGCCGCGGCGCCAGTGCGCAAACTTCCATTGCCGCGCAACTCGCCCACAATCCGCACTTGAGCGCAGGTACGGACGCTGCCGCGTTCGTGGCTCTGCGCCGCGCACGCGACGCGTCGCTGTCGGCCCCGCGCCTGATCTTGCCGGCGTTGCAAGTCAACATTCGCGGCGGGCGCCTGCCGGAAGCGGATGCGAACGGCATCCGCTATCTGAAGATTCCGCTGCATCAAATCGGAAAGCGGGCATGATCGGCGGACTGGCGGATTTGGCCGAATGCGCAGGTTGACGCGGCTCAGACTTCGATCGCGACCTTGCCGCGTGGGCGTTTGAACGAACTAGAACCGGCAAGACGCGTGATCCAGTGGCGGCCCGGTGGCGGGCGGGCTTCCTGTCCGGATAGCCCGCCCGTCGGATGTCTTGGGAATCGTCGACGCGTGCCTTTGGGGCGCGGCAGACTGCCCGTACCGAATTGCACCACCCCGTGCGATCGCGCTGTATTATCGCGCATCGGGTTATCGGGCTACTCGGGATGAAAGATTATGCGGCGATCGTGCCGGAACCTGTCTCGGCAGGAATTGCATCGCTGCAGCGTCTGGACGGTTCCGTATACGCCGAGCTCATGCGGATGGCGCGTGCGCAACTTGGGCGGAGCGGAACAATGTCGCTGGATGCGCCGTCGCTGGTGCATGAAGCGTACTTGCGCTTCGCCAAACAAGGCGCGATCGAAACCGCACAGCGCGGAATTTTTTTTGCGTATGCGGCGCAAGTAATGCGGACCGTCATCGTAGACTATGTGCGCGAGCGTCATGCGCACAAGCGCGGTGGCGGCGAAGCCATGATCACGCTGACGACCGGTATTCCCGGAACGAGTATCGACGAAGACAGCATCGAGCAACTGCACGAGGCGTTGCAGGCGCTGGCCAAGATCGACCGGCGTTCGCATTTCGTCGTCGAGTTGCGCTATTTCGGCGGCATGCGCGAACAGGAAATCGCCGAACTTCTGAATGTTTCCGTGCCTACGGTAAAACGCGACTGGCGCAAGGCACGCGCGTTTCTTTTTGACGCGCTCGGAAATGACACCCCGATGAATAACGCATCTGACGGGTCGGACCTCACCCCTGCTGCCTATGCCTTGTTCGCGCGATGGCTCGGGATGGACGACGATACGGCACGTCAGCTCCTGCTGGCGCGCAGCGAAGAAGAGAATCCGCAACTGCATCGGCGTCTGCAGCAGTTGATTCGCGCCGATCGAGGGCGCCGCCGGGATAGGTTTCATGACCGGCGCCGTGATCGATGACGTCGCAGGCGCCGCGCACGCGCCCGAACCGAAGCCGGACGCTTCCGGGCGGCGCATTGGCAACTGGGAACTCGAACGTCTGCTGGGCTCCGGCGGCATGGGACAAGTCTGGCTCGCACGACGCTGCGATGGTATGCATCAAGGTCATGCAGCGATCAAAATGTTGCGTGTCGTGTTTTCCGAAGCACGTGCCAATGAGCGATTTGCGCAGGAAGGCAGAATCCTTGCACGTCTAACCGATTCGCATATTGCGATGCTGCTCGATGCGGGTTTTACGGCCGACGGCCAGCGATATCTCGTTCTGGAATACGTCGATGGCGAACGCATCGACACGTGGTGCGACGCGCGCAAACTGGATCTGAACGCAAGGCTCGGACTTTTCTTGCAGGTTTGCGCCGCGGTGACGTATGCACACGCCAACCTGATCGTTCATCGCGATCTGAAACCTTCCAATATTCTCGTCCAGAAAGACGGCACGGCCAAACTGCTGGATTTCGGCATCGCCAAATTGCTCGAGTCCGATGGCGATACGGTAACGCCGTTGACCGGCGACATCGGCGTGGCAATGACACCGGGTTACGCAGCGCCGGAGCAGATCGCCGGAGGCACGATCACCACGGCAACCGATGTCTACGCATTGGGCGTCATCCTGTATGGGCTGCTCGGCGGACGCAGTCCATACGGTCGCGACGATCTCAAGCCGGTGCAACTGGCCCACGCGGTCCTGGAAAGCGAACCCAAGCGGCTGTCCGAGCACGCTACCAGCACTGCTGAAGCTGATCGCATTGCAGCGCTGCGCACCACCAGCCCGGAAAAATTGCGCCGGTCGTTGCGTGGTGACCTTGAGGTGATCGCGGCGAAGGCGTTGAAAAAAAATCCAGCGGAGCGTTACGCCGGTGTGCAGGCGCTCGCTGACGACGTTCAACGGCACCTGGACCACCGCGCCATCGCCGCGCGTGCCGACAGCGCGATTTATCGACTGCGCAAGTTCACTCGTCGGCATCGGATCGGGGTAGCGGTCGGCGCAATTCTTGCGCTTGTCATGACCGTCAGCGCGGTGATGCTGGTGCATGAAAGCCGGCAGACCGCACGCGAGGCCCGGGCCACTGCCGCCGTCAAGGACTTCCTGTTCGGCCTGTTTACAGCAGTCGACCCGAACCAGGCCAAAGGCAGGGAAATCAGCGCGCGCGAATTGCTCGATCGCGGTGCCAGACAAATCGATACCGACACCTCCGTCGATCCCGCACTCAAACCCGAATTGCGGGCAGTACTGGGCCGCATCTATTCGCTGCTGGGTCTCTACGATCAGGCCAGCGGTCTGCAGCGGCAGGCCATCGATACGCTGAAGGCCGACGGCAAGCCTTCGCTGCGTCTGGTGCAGACGCAGATCGAGTACTCCGACACATTGCGCGAACATGGCGATCTGACAGGCGCCGCTGCTGTTATTGCCGATGCGGCAATGCACCTGCAAACACTGCCGGATGCGGCCCCGGCCATGCAAGTCAGAGTGCTTAGCTCGCAATCCAATATCGCCACATCCCGGCGCGACTTTGCCGCAGCCAAACGCTATGGTGAGGCTGCCGTTGCACTCTGCGGGAAATTTTCGGTAGGCGATTATGCGCTGGCGGACAGCCTGTGGAGCCTGGGCAACGCCGAGTGGGGCCTGCGATCGCTGGATCGCGCCGAAGCTGATTTTCGCGAAGCCTTGCGCCTGATGGTGTTGACTCAGGGTGGCGACAGTCCGCGCGTGGGGCTGCTGCACGGCAACCTGGCGATGGTCATGCGCGGCCAGTCGCGCTACGCGCAGGCGCTGGACGAAACCGAGCAGGGGTTGGCGATCGATGAAAAGGCACTGGGCCCGGGCCATCCCAAGGTGCTTGGCGAGCAGGGTAGCCTGGCCCTGACTCAGTATCATCTCGGCCGCTACCGCCAGGCGCGTGAATTGCTGGAACACGTGGCTGCGGCGCAACGCGCGCAGTCGGGCGCCGACAATCCGGCACAAGCCGGCACGTTGATCAATCTGGGTCTGGTCCTGATCGAAGTGCCCGATCTGGATGCCGCCGAAAAGGCTTTTGCCGAATCGCTGCGGATCTGGGAGAAGAATTACGGTCGCGAATATCCCGGCGCGCAAAGTGCGCTGGGCGGTTTGGGCAGCGTGCATGCGCTGCAAGGCCGACTCGACCGCGCCGAAGCGGAACTGACGGAAGTGCGCGCGAACGACGACAAGCACGGCGCGAAGGACGACGCCTCGATCTACTACTGGCTGGGCGAAGTGCAGCGAGCGCGCAAGGATGCCGCTGGCGCGGTGCTGCTGGATCGTGAAGCGCTGCGCCGTGCGCTTGCCATCGGTGGCGAAAAAAATCGTTACACCGCGCTGGCGCACTACTATCTCGGACTCGCGCTGCGCGATAGTGGCGATATCGCCGGTGCTGAAAGCGAATTGCGTGCCGCGCTCGCCTCGTTCAGATATATCCCGAACGCCTGGCATCCGTGGGCGGCGACCGCGCGGCTGGAACTCGGCCGATTGTTGGCATCGCGTGCCGCTACCCATGACGACAGCCAGCGGCTCATCGCTGAGGCCACAGCGATTCGCGAGCAATTCTTTGGTGCAGACGATGTGCGCACACGCGAGGCACGCGCCTTGCTGCTGCCCACGCAGGCGAAGCGTTGACATTGTTCGCCGAACTCTGAGCGCACCCTGAGCGCAATCGTCGCGCCAGCACAGTCGCCGCGATGATCCCTTTGCACCCGTAATTTCGTCTGTAGGCAAGCAACCGGTTTCCGGAATTTGCTTCGGGCGCCGGCATATCGCTTGCGCGCCTGCGAAGCATGCAAGCCGGAAGGAAAGTCGATATGCGATCCGTCACCGCTTTCTTGCGCAGCAAACATTCACCCGCTTGCACCGGTTTGCTTGGCCTTGCAACCGTGGCTTTGTGCGGATTTCACCTGGAGCATGCCGCAGCGGCAGGCTCCTGGCGTGCTGCGGCGGCAATGACCACGGCGCGCGAAACTTTCACCGCCAGTGTGCTGCACGACGGGCGGGTGCTGGTGGTTGCGGGGTACGGCAGCAACTTTCTGTCCAGCGCCGAGCTGTACGACGAGCAGTCGGACAGCTGGAGTGCCGCGGGTTCCATCTCGTCCGCGCGAAACGAGCACACGGCCACCGTTCTGCCAAATGGCAAGGTGCTGGTAGCGGGCGGTTCAGACAGCACAGGCAATTTGGCGAGTGCCGACTTGTACGACCCGGCATCCAACGTCTGGACTCCGGCAGCGCCGATGATTGCCGCGCGCGGCGGTCATACCGCAACACTTTTGGCAAACGGCAAGGTGCTGGTCGCCGCCGGCCTCGGCGCCGCCGGCGCGCCGATCGACAGTGCCGAGCTGTACGACCCGGCCTCCAACACATGGAGCGCAGCCGGTACGATGCTGGTTGCAGCGGTAGGACGAAGCGCGGTGTTGTTGGCGAACGGCAAGGTTCTCGTGGCAGGTGGATACAACACGGGCGATTTAATTTCGTCGGCTGAACTTTACGATCCGGTGGCAAATACCTGGAGTGCAGCCTCGTCGATGCACGCCGCCCGGGAGGGCAATACGTTCCTCTTGTTGAACGGCAAGGTTCTGGCTGCGGGAGGGGAAGGCAACCCGCCATTGGCCGGCGCAGAGCTGTACGACGCTGGCGCAAATACCTGGACAGCGACCGGCTCGATGGCTACCGGACGCTCGCTGCAGGCCTCAAGTCTGCTCGCCAACGGCGATGCGCTTGTTGCAGGCGGCGAAGGGAACAATTCGGTGGTGCTTGCCAGTAGTGAAGTGTACAGCGCCGCCGGCGGCAACTGGCAGTCTGCCGCATCGCTCATAACGGCGCGCAAGTACGCTGCGGCGGTGTTGCTCAACGATGGTTCGGTGCTCGTCGCCGGCGGCGGCATCGCGAACGGCACCGTGCTGAAAAGCGTAGAAATCTACAGCGAGGAAGACGAGATTTTCGGCAACGGCTTCGATTGAACATGGTCGCGCCGAAAACGGATAAGACCGCGGGCCGGGTTCCGGCGGCATCGCTTGCCTGAGTCAGATTGAATTTTGACGGTCTTGCCGATCGCTTCGCATTCGCTGATAGCCGGATCGCACAATTGATGATCCCTTCCGCCATCGTTTTCCGTCCGTAGGTCTTGCATCGCGGAAGAATCCATCATGAGCAGAAGCGAAACTGGCGTTCCCGTTTTCCCGCCACGACGGCGACTGGCCGCGGGTCTGATGCTGGCGTTGACCGCATCGGGTTTGTCGGCTGCCCACTACGCCGGGGCGGCGACAATACATACGGTCACCAATTGCCTGGACTCCGGTGCCGGCAGTTTGCGCGATACCATTGCTGCGGCCACAACGCTTAGCGGCGACACGGTTAAATTCAGTGCGCAGCTGGGATGCAGCACGATCACGCTGAGCAGCGGCCAGATTGTGATCAACCAAAACGATCTTACCCTTCTGGGACCGGGCGCAAGTGCGCTGGCGATCGATGCGGCCTTCGCTTCGCGTGTACTCCTCCACGACCCCGGCGGCACCAATCCCGGCACGCTGAGCATCACCGGCGTGACGATCACCCACGGAAAAACTACGGCCAGCAGCGGTGCCGTTGCTGGCAGCTGTCTGTTCTCCACTCGCGATATTGTTTTGACCAACTCGACGGTTTCTTCCTGTCTCGCGCTTGCCACCGGAAGTGCGAATGTCTATGGCGCCGGCATCTACACGCAAGGCGATCTGACGTTGATCCACAGCCGGGTCGCGTACAACATTGCCGTGGGTCCCAGTGATGCGCCGCCCGTGTTTCATCGCGTCTGGGGCGGTGGTGCGTTCGTCGCGGGAAACTTGCAGGCGTCCTACAGCGCTGTCGTCAACAATAGCGTGTACACGCCGGATCACCGCGGAACCGGCGGCGGTCTGTACACCTACGGCAATGCGCAAGTCGGGCAATCGACGATCTCGGGGAACCGCGCCGACGTCGTTGGTGGTTGGGGTGCGAGATCGCTTGGCGGCAATACGATTTCCATCGTCAACAGCACGATCTCCGGCAACTACGCGACAGAAACGATCGGCGCCATGTCCACCCTTGCTCCGTTGACCCTGTCCAGCAGTACCGTCGCGTTCAACCATACTGGCTTGTCGCGTGGTGGTTTGTATGCGCGCGCCACGCTGACGCTGCACAGTTCCATCGTCGCCGACAATACGGCAATAGCCGGTGCGAGCGACATCACCGGTTATGTCGGAACCACGGTCACTGGCGTCAACAATCTGATCACATCCTCGACGTTGACGGTGCCGGCGGACACAATCAGCGCATGCCCGAAGCTGGGTCCGCTTGCGAACAACGGCGGTGCGACATTTACGCATGCGCTCGCACACGACAGCCCGGCGATCAATCACGGTAACGGCGAGCAATTCCCGCCCACCGACCAACGCGGCACGGGTTTTCCACGTCCGTTCGGCGCTGGCGTCGACATCGGCGCCTACGAATGGCAAGGCACGCCGGATGACCGGTTGTTCGTCAGCCGCTTCGAATCGTCTTGCGACAGTTGAAAAGCTGATGATCCCGTGCGCCGCCGATTTTCGTCTGTAACGGACAAGGGTTGGGCGGTGAGCCGCGGCTCCGTCCTGCAGGTCGCACAGGAGACATCGTCATGCCAGGCACATTGATTCGCTGCGGCAGGGTTCTGCCATTGCTGATCGGCACGCTGTTCGCCATCGATGCGCACGCCGTGTCGGATGTCTGGTACCAGGGCAACTCATTGCTGGCGATGACGCCTGAAGTCGGTGCCGGCTTCGGCGCGGCGATTTCGACCGATGGCAACGTCGTGGTCATCGGCCAGCCCCGAGCAACAGTGAACGGCCTCGCCCAAGCCGGCAGCGCCGAGGTCTGGCGCCGGCAGGCATCCGGCTGGACGCGCGAAACGACTCTGTCAGCTGCATTCTCGCCGAAGGCAAATGCGCATTTTGGCGCAACCGTTGTGGTTCAGGGCGACACCGCGTACGTTGCCGCGCCCGATCGACCGAACAATGCGCTGGTCGATTCCGGGATGGTTGCCACCTTCGTCCGCTCGAACGGGATTTGGCAGGATATATTTGAAGGCAATGGGGTGTGCGCCAACGAACACTACGGAGCCGCACTTGCGCTTCAGGGCGATCTGTACGCCGATGGCCATCCCGGATCGTGCGTCTTTAGCGGTGGGTTCGTGAGAATTCAGTATGGCCCGTTCACGAATATGGCCGGGTCTGCAAATCTGCAGGATCCCAACGGCACAGCGGGCGACAATTTTGGCGCCAGCATCGCGATCTACCGCAGTCCCGATCCGGCACAATCCGATCTGGCCGTGATCGGTGCACCGAACCAGAGCCTGGGTTTTGTCGGCCCGTCGAATGGCGCGGTGTATGTATTCGCCAATGCGACACATGTCGGCAGCGGATGGCAACAGGTTGCGTATCTGACCGCTCCCGACAGTCAGCCGAATCAGTTCTTCGGTCGCAGTGTTGCCGTGGGACCAGGGCATGTGATTGTCGGCGCGCCCGGCCGCAACAAGACGACCGGCACACCGGTTACCGCCGCCGGGTCGATCTTCGTGTTCGTGCCCGATGGCAGCGGCGGTTGGACACAGCAGAGCGAGATTTTTCTTTCGCCCGCAGCCGCCTACGACGGATTCGGCGCGAGCGTGGCATACGACGCCGGCACCCAGCGCATTTTTGCCGGTGCGCCCGGACGCACGACCAACGTGTTCGGCGGTTCCGGTCCCACCGGCATCGTCGCGGTGTTCCGCTTCAAGAAAATCATCAACTTCGTGTTTGGCTGGGTAGATACGGCGGAACTGGAAAGTCTGGACTTGCCTTCGATCAGTCAGTCGGCGGGTACCGCCATCGCGGTGGCGCAGGGTACCGCGTTCGTCGGCGCGCCCGACTACGATGGCGCAGGCACGTCAGCCAACAGCGGCCGCGTGTTGACGTTCACTTCGGATGAGATTTTCAGCGGCGGATTCGACTGAATCCAGCCGTCGACTCGCGGCTTGGCGGCAGCAAGGTTGCATTTTGCCGGGGCAGCGTCCGCGATCGTCGATTTGTCGCGATGCACGAATCCATCGCATCGAACGCACGTGCCGTATCCTGAATTCTTTGCGATTGCGAGGGAAATCGGCTACAAGGCACTAGCTCCATGCCGAGTGCGTCGCAGATGCAAGCCCCAGAACTCGCCAACGACAGTCAATTGCATGATCTGGCGCAGTCGATCGCCGCCCTGTTCATCCAGCGTGGCGCAACTCTGGTCACGGCCGAATCGTGCACTGGCGGCTGGATCTCGAAGACGCTGACCGACGTTGCCGGTTCGTCGGCGTGGTTCGAATGCGGCGTGGTTGCCTACAGCTACGAGGCCAAGGAGGCCCTGCTCGGCGTGCGTCCGGAGACGCTCGAGCTGCACGGCGCGGTGAGCCGCGAAACCGCCATCGAAATGGTGTCCGGTGCGCTGGCACGTTATGGCGCGAGCGTTGCGGTGGCGGTGACCGGCATCGCCGGGCCGAGCGGCGGCACGCCGGATAAACCCGTCGGTACGGTCTGGATCGGTTGGAAGCGACGTGGCGACTACGCGCGCGCGGAGCTATTCCATTTTGCCGGCGATCGCGAGGCGGTTCGTCGTCAAACCGTGGCCGCGGCGCTGGATGGGGTTCAGAAAATTCTTACAAGCTGACGGCGAATCTGCTCATACGGTGCGGGGACCGCTGTGAGAGAATTGCAGTCGCACGATTTGAGACGCGGACCCACCAAACTCGCGCCGACCCACAGCAAAAGATTTGAGGACCAGGCAATGGACGATAACAAGCGCAAGGCACTTTCGGCGGCATTGAGCCAGATCGAAAAACAGTTCGGCAAGGGCGCGGTAATGCGCATGGGCGATCGCGCCGTCGTTGCGATCGAGTCGATCCCGACCGGATCGCTGATGCTGGACATGGCACTGGGCATCGGCGGTCTGCCGCGCGGCCGCGTCGTGGAAATCTACGGGCCGGAATCCTCGGGCAAGACCACGCTCACCCTGCAAGTCATCGCGCAGGCGCAGAAGCTGGGCGGTAGTTGCGCGTTCATCGACGCGGAGCATGCGCTGGACCCCGCCTATGCGGGAAAACTCGGCGTAAATGTGGACGATCTGCTGTTGTCCCAGCCGGATACCGGCGAACAGGCGCTGGAAATCGCCGACATGCTGGTACGCTCGAGCGCGGTGGATGTGGTGGTCATCGACTCGGTCGCGGCGCTGACGCCACGCGCGGAAATCGAAGGCGAGATGGGTGACCAGTTGCCGGGCTTGCAGGCACGTCTGATGTCGCAGGCGCTGCGCAAGCTCACCGGCAACATCAAGCGCTCGAACACGCTGGTCATCTTCATCAACCAGTTGCGCATGAAGATCGGCGTGATGATGCCGGGGCAGAACCCGGAAGTCACCACCGGCGGCAACGCACTCAAGTTCTACGCCTCGGTGCGTCTGGATATCCGCCGCATCGGCGCGGTGAAAAAGGGCGATGAAGTGGTCGGCAACCAGACCAAGATCAAGGTGGTCAAGAACAAACTCGCCCCGCCGTTCAAGCAGGTTATCACCGAAATTCTTTATGGCGAAGGCATCAGCCGCGAAGGCGAACTGATCGATCTGGGTGTGGACCAGAAGCTGGTGGAAAAATCCGGAGCCTGGTACAGCTACGGTGGCGAACGTATCGGTCAGGGCAAGGACAACGCCCGCCAATATCTCAAGGATAATCCGACCGCGGCGAAGGAGCTGGAAGACAAGCTGCGCGCAGCGCTGGCACCGGTCAATATCGCAGCGCCAACGGTAGAGATGGAGGAAGCGTAACGATCCGCAGTTGCCGTGTCAGGCACTAAAACTGGCCGTACAACATCGGCCCGCGACAAGGCCATCGCCCTGCTCGCGCGCCGCGAGCATTCCGCGCGCGAGTTGAAATCCAAGCTCGCGCGCAAGGGGCTGGATGCGGATGAAAGCTCCTCTGCACTGGCAGATTTGCAGGCGAAGAATTATCAGTCAGACGCGCGTTTTGGCGAAATGCTGGTGCGTTCGCGCCTAGCCGGCGGCTACGGACAGCGCTGGATTCTTGCGGAACTGCGCCAGCATGGAATCGCCGAAAGCGACGCAAAGGCACTGGTCGACGAAGCTGCACCGGATTGGCCGAGCCTTGTCCGCGATCTGCTGCGCCGCCGTTACGTAAAACCCGCGGCGACCCTCGCCGAGCGGGCGAAACGCACTGCATTCCTGCTGCGTCGCGGCTTCGACGCCGCCACGGTACAATCGGTAACCCGCGCTGCAGGGCTGGAGTCATCGGACGAGTTGGATTGAATACTCGGTTGTCCGCGCCCAGCCTGGCGCCACCGAATCCCAACCCGACCAAACCGATGCAAACCAGCGCGCAAATCCGTCAGACCTTTCTCGATTTCTTCAAGGCTCGCGGTCACACCATCGTGCCGTCGGCACCGCTGGTGCCTGGCAACGACCCGACCCTGCTGTTCACCAACTCGGGGATGGTGCAGTTCAAGAACGTATTTCTCGGCAGTGAAAAACTGCCCTACGTGCGCGCAGCCGACGTGCAGCGCTGCCTGCGTGCCGGCGGCAAGCACAACGACCTGGATTCGGTCGGCTATACCGCCCGCCACCACACGTTTTTCGAGATGCTCGGCAACTGGTCGTTTGGCGACTATTTCAAGCGCGATGCGATCATGTGGGCGTGGGAGTTGCTCACGCAAGTATACAAATTACCGAAGGAGCGCCTGCTGGTCACGGTCTATTACAGCGATGACGAAGCCTACGATCTGTGGCACAAGCAAATCGGCTTGCCTGCCGAGCGCATCGTGCGCATCGGCGACAACAAGGGTGCTTCGTACGCGAGCGACAATTTCTGGCAAATGGCCGACACCGGTCCGTGCGGCCCGTGCACCGAGATCTTCTACGATCACGGTGCGGAAATTCCTGGCGGCCCACCAGGCTCAAAGGACGAAGACGGCGACCGCTACATCGAAATCTGGAACCTCGTGTTCATGCAGTTCGATCGCGCCGCCGATGGTACCTTGTCGAAACTGCCGGCGCCGTGCGTGGATACCGGCATGGGACTGGAACGCCTCGTCGCCGTGCTGCAGGGGGTGCATTCCAATTACGAAATCGACTTGTTCCAGCACTTGATCCGCGACGCGGCGAAATTGACCGGCACGAAGGATCTGGAGAACAAATCGCTGCGCGTGATTGCCGATCATATCCGCGCATGTTCGTTCCTGATCGTCGATGGCGTGCTGCCGTCCAACGAAGGCCGCGGCTACGTGTTGCGCCGGATCATCCGGCGCGCACTGCGTCACGGCTACATGCTGGGTCAGAAACAGCCGTTCTTCCATCAGCTTGTTGCGACGCTGGTGGAGGAAATGGGAGCGGCTTATCCGGAGCTCGCGGCAAAGCGCGATCTGGTCGAGAACGCATTGCTCGGCGAGGAAGAACGCTTTGGCGAGACTCTGGAGCACGGCATGAAGTTGTTCGACGAAATCGCTGCGCACAGCGGCAAGACGATTCCCGGTGCAGACGCATTCCGGTTGTACGACACTTACGGCTTCCCAGTCGACCTCACCGCCGACATCGCGCGTGAGCGCGGCCTCGCCGTCGACATGGACGGTTTCGAGAAGGCAATGGCCGGGCAGCGCGAACGCGCGCGCTCGGCCAGCCAGTTCGAGACGAAACCCTCGCTGTCGGCCGATCTGGTGCAGCGCCTGGCGCCGACGCAGTTCCTGGGCTACGGCGCGCTGGATGCGGACGCGCTGAACGTCGTCGGCATCGTGCATGCGGGCAAGGAAGTCGGTGAGCTGCGCGATTACGACGAAGCGATACTGATCCTGGATGCCACGCCGTTCTACGCCGAATCCGGTGGTCAGGTTGGCGACACCGGTGAATTGAGCAATGCCGATGGCCAGTTCACGGTGAGCGATACGCTCAAGCTCGCGGGTACGTTTCATGGCCATGTCGGTCGCTGGCACGGAACGATGTTGCAGGTGGGTGCGGTCGTGCACGGATCAGTCGATGCATCGCGCCGGCAATCGACGGTACTCAATCATTCGGCCACGCATCTGCTGCACGCCGCCTTGCGCGAGGTACTGGGCAAACATGTCGTGCAGAAAGGTTCGCTGGTCGCGCCGGATCGCCTGCGTTTCGATTTTTCCCACTTCAAGCCAGTGTCGGCGGAAGAACTGCGCACGATTGAAGATATCGTCAACGCGCAGGTGCGGCGCAATGTCGAAGCCGAAGTGCACAACATGGCCTACAAGGACGCCATCGACTACGGCGCGATGGCGCTGTTCGGCGAAAAGTATGGCGATCGAGGTGCGCGTGCTCAGCATGGGCGATTTCTCCACCGAACTGTGCGGCGGTACGCATGTGGCGCGAACTGGCGACATCGGCCTGTTCAAGATCGTGGGCGAATCCGGCGTCGCCGCCGGCATCCGCCGCATCGAGGCGCTGACTGGCGCCGGCGCGTTGGCCTTCGTCGCCGACGAGGAAAAACGCCTGGGTGAAATCGCCGCATTTGCTTGCGGCCAGTGGTGGCGATGCCATCGAGAAGTTGCGCCAGTTGTTTGAGCGCCAGAAGAAGCTCGAGCGCGAATTGGAATCGATCAAATCCAAGGCGGCCAGCGCGGCAACCGGCGATCTCGCGGCGCGGGCGCAGGATATTCACGGCATCAAGGTGATCGCCGCGCGTCTGGATGGCGTAGACGCAAAAACCCTGCGCGACAGCGTCGACCGCTTCAAGCAGCAACTCGGGGATTGTGTGGTCCTGCTGGCTGGTGGTGGAGATGGCAAGATTGCGCTTGTCGCGGGCGTGCATGGCAAGGCGCTGGGCAAGATCAAGGCGGGTGAACTTGTTGCGCATGTGGCCGGTCAAATTGGCGGCAAAGGCGGTGGCCGCGCGGACATGGCGCAGGGTGGCGGCGAGGATTCAGCGCAGCTCGGTGCGGCGTTGGATGCGGTACCGGAATGGGTCGGCGCGCGACTTGCGTGAGACTCTGCTAGGATGCGCCCTCGATCCTTGCGGCGACTGTGACTGTAGGCACTGGCCGCTACGCAAATGCCGGTCTAGCCTCCGTCGCATGCAACAAGTTCGATGGGGAAGGGAAATGCGTCAGGAAGGACAGGAACCGGAAGGAGAATCGTCATGCTGATTTTGACGCGCCGGGTGGGCGAGACATTGATGATCGGAGACGCCGTCAGCGTGACGGTGCTGGGCGTCAAGGGCAATCAGGTGCGCATCGGCATCAATGCGCCCAAGGATGTGGCGGTACATCGCGAGGAAATCTTTCAGCGCATCAAGCGCGAACACGACGCCGCTGGTGGCGACCCGCCCCCCACCACGGAAAGTTGAGCTTTACCACGGGCAGTCGAGCCGTTATCCTTCGCGCCCTTGATGGAGAGGTGCCCGAGAGGCCGAAGGGGCTCCCCTGCTAAGGGAGTATAGGGTCAAAAACTCTATCGAGGGTTCGAATCCCTCCCTCTCCGCCATTGAATTTGCAACGAATTTTCTTTACAACGCGCCCGTAGCTCAGTTGGTCGAGAAGTGAGCGTAGCGCGATGCCTTGAATAGGCATCGCGCGCGAGCGTGCGAGGAGGAGGCAGGATGCCGACTGGATGTCGCACCAGGGATGGCTGCTCAATTTGCTTCACAACAGCGCCCGTAGCTCAGTTGGATAGAGTACCAGGCTACGAACTTGGTGGTCGGGAGTTCGAATCTCTCCGGGCGCGCCATATTGGCGAAGGGTGCTGAGCCACCTTCGGTTTTTGCGTAGTGACACTCGGTTTCAGGACTGTTGTTCGAACGATCGGGGTATAGCGCAGTCTGGTAGCGCGCCTGCTTTGGGAGCAGGATGTCGGGGGTTCGAATCCCTCTACCCCGACCAATGTCTTTGAAAGCTGCGATAGATTTACCGGTTGCGCCTGTAGCTCATCCGGATAGAGCATCGGCCTTCTAAGCCGAGGGTAGCAGGTTCGAATCCTGCCGGGCGCGCCATCATGCGGTATGGGATAATTGCAATACCACGTTGGCGCACCACGGACGGATAAGTATGATTTTTGCTTGTGGTGGGCGTAGCTCAGTTGGTAGAGCCCCGGATTGTGATTCCGGTTGTCGTGGGTTCGAGTCCCATCGTTCACCCCAGTTTTGACAATGCAGTGGGCCGTTAGCTCAGTTGGTAGAGCAGGAGACTCTTAATCTCTTGGTCCTAGGTTCGAGTCCTAGACGGCCCACCATTTTTCCTGCTCGCGTGGCGTGCCGGAATCCGCTATTTTCCGATTCGGCGAGCGCGAAAGTGGCGGAATTGGTAGACGCACTGGATTTAGGTTCCAGCGGGGCAACCCGTGAGAGTTCGAGTCCCTCCTTTCGCACCACGGCAAGACAGTTTCGCCCCGAGGCCGGCACAAGATTCGAAAGCAGCATGCAAGTTTCGGTTGAAAACGTAGGCAAACTCGAGCGCAAGCTGGTTGTGCGCATTCCGGCGGATGCCTACGAATCCCAGGTCCGCTCACGCATCGCCGATGCCGGCCGCAATGTTCGCATGAAGGGTTTCCGTCCCGGCAAGGTACCGGTCAAGGTGATCGAGCAGCGTTTCGGTGCGCAGATCCGCGGCGAGGCCATGTCGGAGCTGGTACGCACCAGTTTCCAGCAGGCGGTGAGCGAGCAGAAGCTGCGCCCAGCCGCAACGCCGGCGATTTCCACCAGTGGCGAGCCGGTGGATGGCCAGATCGAATACACCGCCACGTTCGAAGTGCTGCCGGAACTGGGCAAGCTCGACGTGACGATGCTTATCGATTTGCAGACCGGTTGCGAGTGTCGCGGAAAGCGATGTCGACGTCATGATCGAGACCCTGCGCCAGCAACGCCGCGCATGGACGCCGGTGGAGCGCGCCGCGCAGGCCGGCGACATGGCGTTGTTCGAGTTCGCTGCGCAGGGCGAAGGCTTTGCGCATCCCGCCGAGGGCCGCGAACGCGTCGGTACAGTGATCGGTTCCGGGGCGATGAGCAAGCAGCTCGAAGAGCTGCTGGTCGGCCATGCCGCGGCCGACGAGTTCGACGCGGATGTGACGTTCCCGGCCGATTTCCGCTTCGCGGCGGTCGCCGGCAAGACAGCGAATGCGACGATCAAGCTCATGCGCGTGCAGGAAGCGAAACTTCCCGAAGTGGATGCCGCCTTCATCGCCACCTTTGGCATCGGCGAAGGCAACGTGGAGAAATTCCGTGCCGATGTACGCGCAAATCTGGAGCGCGAGCTCAAGGGCATGCTGTCGGTGCGACTGAAAAACGAAGTCGTCGAGAAGCTCATTGCCACGTACCCGGACATCGAGCTGCCCATGGGAATGGTCGACACCGAGGCGCGTGCACTGCACCAGCAGGCGCAGAACCAGGCGCAGCAGCAGGGCCAGGCGTTTACGGCCGATGTCCCGGCCTATGCCGAAATCGCGCGCCGCCGCGTCTGCGCGGGCGTGCTGATCGGCGAACTCGCGCGCCAATACGACATCCGTCCGGATAGCCGTCGCGTCGCCGAGATGCTTGCGACCATCGCTTCCACCTACGAAGAACCGGCGCAGGTGGTTGAACTGTACCAGCGCGATCCCCAATTGCTGGGTGGTCTGCAGAATCGGGTGATGGAAGACCAGGTGGCCGAATGGGTCGCCGAGCACGCACAGACCAACGGACAGCAAATGAGTTTCAGCGAAGCGATGCGTCAGGCGTGAGAATTGCGCGCGGCGTCTGCAGGTTGGATTGGCGAAAGGTACCGACGGAGTGCGATGACTGACATGGATAATCCAGCCCGCGGCTTGAATCTTGTGCCGATGGTGGTCGAGCAGACCGCGCGCGGCGAACGCGCCTACGACATCTATTCGCGCCTGCTGAAGGAGCGCGTGGTGTTCTGCGTCGGCCCGATCGATGACTACATGGCCAACGTGGTCGTCGCCCAGTTGCTGTTCCTGGAGTCGGAGAACCCCGACAAGGACATCAACCTGTACATCAACTCGCCCGGCGGCGTGGTGACGTGCCGGCTTGGCCATCTACGACACCATGCAGTTCATCAAGCCGGACGTCAGCACGATCTGCATCGGCCAGGCGGCCAGCATGGGCTCGCTGCTGCTCGCGGCCGGGCGCCAAGGGCAAGCGCTATGCGCTGCCCAATTCGCGCGTCATGATCCACCAGCCGCTCGGCGGCTTCCAGGGTCAGGCCTCGGATATCGACATCCAGCGCACGCGAAATCCTCGCACTTGCGCCAGCGTCTCAACGAAATCCTCGCCCAGCATACCGGCCAGCCGATCGAACAGATCGCCAGCGGACACCGACCGCGACAACTTCATGAGCGCAGCCGAGGCCAAGTCCTATGGCTTGGTCGACGAGGTCATCGAGCAGAGGCCGGCGGAAACGGTCAAAACCGCCTAGGGCGCCTCCGATTTACCTGCTGCGCTCGGCAGCTCGCGCGAAGCCGATGCTCCGAATCCCTCATTTACAACACGTAAACACCGGTTTCTGCACTGCGTGCTCGTGCAACCTGCCGGCGTTCGCTACGGTCACTCGAAGGCTCCCGGGAACCCCCGATCGGCGGGGCTTTTCGCACGTCTGTCCGCCAGAGGCGGAATTGTGCCCGGCTGTGCTATTCTTTTCACCGCAATGAGTTACGGGGTTCCCGGGCATGAGTGACGACCGGCAAGGCCGTTCGGGCGACAACAGCAAGATTCTGTATTGCTCGTTCTGCGGCAAGAGCCAACACGAGGTGCGCAAGCTCATTGCGGGCCCGAGCGTGTACATCTGCGACGAATGCGTCGAGTTGTGCAACGACATCATCCGCGAGGAACTCGAGGAAAAGAACGCCGGCAAGCGCAGTCACCTGCCCAAGCCGCGCGAGATCATGGATGTGCTCGATCAGTACGTGATCGGGCAGGCGCGGGCCAAGAAAGTGCTTGCGGTGGCGGTGTACAACCACTACAAGCGCCTGGAGGCGCGCCAGCGCCAGGACGAAGTGGAACTGGCCAAATCCAACATCCTGCTGATCGGCCCGACCGGCTCAGGCAAGACGCTGCTGGCGGAAACTTTGGCGCGCCTGCTCAACGTGCCGTTCACGATCGCTGATGCGACCACGCTGACCGAAGCGGGTTACGTCGGCGAAGATGTCGAAAATATCATCCAGAAGCTTTTGCAGAAGTGCGACTACGACGTCGAGAAGGCGCAGTCGGGCATCGTCTACATCGACGAGATCGACAAGATTTCGCGCAAGAGCGAAAACCCCTCGATTACGCGCGATGTTTCCGGCGAAGGTGTGCAGCAGGCGCTACTCAAACTGATCGAAGGCACCATGGCCAGCGTGCCACCACAGGGCGGGCGCAAGCATCCGCAGCAGGAATTCCTGCAGGTGGACACGAAAAACATTCTGTTCATCTGCGGCGGCGCGTTTTCGGGTCTGGACAAAGTGATCCAGCAGCGCTCCGAGTCGACGGGCATCGGCTTCGTCGCTGAAGTGCGCAGCAAGAACAATCAGACCAACGTCGGCAAGGTGCTGGCCGATGTCGAGCCCGGCGATCTGGTCAAGTACGGCCTGATTCCGGAATTCGTCGGTCGCCTGCCGGTCGTCGCAACACTTGAGGAACTGGACGAAGCGGCCTTGATCAAGATTCTGACCGAGCCGAAGAATGCCATCGTGAAACAGTTCAAGCGCATGTTCGAGCTGGAGGGCGCCGAACTGGAGTTCCGCAACGACGCGCTGTCGGCAGTCGCGCGCAAAGCGCTCAAGCGCAAGACCGGCGCGCGTGGCCTGCGAACCATCCTCGAACAGGTGCTGCTCGACAGCATGTACGAGCTGCCTTCGCTCGAACACGTGAGCAAGGTCGTGGTCGATGAGGCTGTGATCAACGGTCAGGCTGAGCCGTATTTGATCTATCGCGGGATGCAGTCGCGCGCGGCATCCGAATAGCCGCGTCCGGGTCGATGCCGGATTCGGTATCATGCGCGGATATGCCGCGCATCCATTCGCTTTCCGTCGAACTCGTCAACCAGATCGCCGCCGGCGAGGTGGTGGAGCGGCCTGCGTCCGTGGTCAAGGAGCTGGTCGAAAACAGCCTGGATGCCGGCGCCACGCGCATCGAGATCGACATCGAGCAGGGCGGCGCGCGCCTGATCCGCGTGCGCGACGACGGCGGCGGCATCGACGCGGACGAACTGCCGCTGGCGGTGGCCGCCACGCCACCAGCAAGATCGCCAGCCTCGAGGACCTGGAGCGCGTCGCGCACGCTCGGCTTTCGTGGCGAGGCGCTGGCCTCAGTATCGCCTCGGTGGCGCGCTTGCGCATTGACCTCGCGCAGCCGCCGCCGACGAGCATGCGGCCTGGCAGCATCGAAGGCGATGGCACGGCCAATCCGCCGCGCCGCGCCCGGCGCCCATCCGCCGGGCACCAGCGTCGAAGTGCGCGACCTGTTCTTCAACGTGCCGGCGCGGCGCAAGTTCCTGCGCGCCGAGCGCACCGAGTTCGGCCACATCGACGAACTGGTGCAAGTCGCTCGCACTGGCGCGCACCGGACCTGGAATTCCATCTGCGCCACAACGGCAAGCCGGTGCGCGTGCTGCACGCCGGCCGCGACGAAGCAGCGCATCGCGCGCGCGCGCATCGGCGATGCTCCTGGCGCAGGATTTCCGCTGCAGCAGCCTGCGCGTCGAGCACGCCGCGCGGGCCTGCGGCCTGTCCGGCTGGATCGGCCTGCCGACCTCCTCGCGCAGCCAGGCCGACCAGCAGTTTTTCTACGTCAACGGCCGCCTCGTGCGCGACAGCTGTCGTCGCCCACGCGGTGCGCTCAGGCCTATCGCGGACGTGCTGTTCCACGGCCGCCATCCGGCCTTCGTGCTGTTTCTGGAGCTGGATCCGGCGCGGGTCGATGTGAACGTGCATCCGGCCAAATCCGAAGTGCGCTTTCCGCGAAAGCCGCCTGGTGCACGATTTCCTGTATCGCACGCTCAACGAGGCGCTGGCAGACACGCGCGCGGGCATTGCACCGGCTGCCAGCACTGCCTGTCCAGCAAACGCCGCAGGACGGCCGCAGTGCGACGTCGCCGTGGCCGCAATCAGCAGGGATTGGGCCTGGCGCGTGCGCGAACCGTTGGCCGAGTACGCTGCCTTGCTCGGCGCGTCCGCCACACCAACGCCACGCAGTCTACCAAGGCCAAGCACCGCGCCAGGGCGATGTGCCGCCACTGGGCTTCGCACTCGCGCAACTCGCCGGCGTCTATGTGCTGGCCGAAAACGCGCAGGGACTCGTGCTGGTGGACATGCATGCCGCGCACGAGCGCATCACCTACGAAAAGCTCAAGACGGCGCGTGCTGGCGATGGCATCCATTCGCAACCTTTGCTGGTACCGCTCAATTTGGCGCTCAGTGAACGCGAAGCGGCAGCAGCGCAGGATTACGCCGACGCACTCGCCGCGCTCGGCTTCGAGGTTGCGCGCAGCGGGCCGCAAAGCGTCATCGTCCGGCGCTATCCGGGCCTGCTCGAAGGCGCGGATGTCGGCGGTCTCGTGCGCGACGTGCTCGCCGATCTGGCCACGCACGGAACATCGAGCCGGTTGCAGGAGACGCAGAACGAAATCCTCTCAACCATGGCCTGTCACGGCTCGATCCGTGCCAATCGGCGCTTGACTTTGCCGGAAATGAACGCACTCTTGCGCGAGATGGAGGCGACCGAGCGTTCCGGCCAGTGCAATCACGGCCGCCCAACCTGGGTGCAGCTGCCGATGGCGGAATTGGACAAGATGTTTTTGCGTGGGCGCTAGACCTTTCCCAAATCAGTTACGTGGAGAGTCGAATGAGCAATGCGATATTTCTTGCAGCGGCCGTGCTTGCCGCCGGCGTTGGCCTGGGTAGTGCCGGGGTGTCGACGGATTCCAGCTACGTCAAGCAGATTCAGGATTGGCGGCACGAGCGGGTTGAGCACCTGCGTGCACCGCACGGCTGGTTGTCGCTAGTCGGCCTGGACTGGCTCAAGGACGGCGCGAACTCGGTCGGATCGGCCAAGGGCAACGACATCGTGCTGGCCAGCGCGCCGGCACATCTGGGTATGATCACGCTGGCTCACGGCAAGGCCACAATCGTGCTGGCTGCCAAGTCCGGCGCGAGTATCGACGGAAAGTCTGCGTCTAGCGCCACGTTGCTCGACGACAGCCACGAACACCCGACCACGGTCGCATTCGGCACGGTCAGTTTCTATCTCGTCCAGCGCGGCGACAAGTATGGCTTGCGCGTAAAGGACAGTGAAGCGCCGACGCGCACCCATTTTCTCGGCCTGGATTATTTTCCGGTCGATCCGGGCTGGCGCCTCGAAGCGAAGTGGGAAGCCTACAATCCGCCGCACGAAGTGGAAGAACCCAATATTCTTGGCCAGATGGACAAGGTAGTGGTACCGGGCGCCGCCGTGTTCGAACGCGATGGCAATACCTATCGTGTGGAACCGGTGATCGAAACGCCTGGCGACACCAACTTGTTTCTGGTGTTCGGCGACAAGACCAATGGCCACGAAAGCTATGGCGCTGCCCGCTTCGTCTACACCGAGCCGCCCAAAGACGGCAAGGTGATCATCGACTTCAACAAGGCCTACAATCCGCCCTGCGCGTTCACCCCGTATGCGACATGTCCGCTGCCGACCGCGCAGAACCGCCTGAAATTGCGCGTGACGGCAGGCGAGAAGAAGTACCGCGGCACGCACGAAGAATGACGTCGTCCCAAGCGAGGCAATAACCGAATATAACTGGATTCATCATGGGCAAGTCAGTCGTAATTCTCGGCGCGCAGTGGGGCGACGAAGGCAAGGGCAAGATCGTGGATCTGCTCACCGAGCGCGTCGGCGCCGTCGCGCGCTTCCAGGGCGGCCACAATGCAGGTCACACGCTCGTCATCAAGGGCAAGAAAACGGTGTTGCACCTGATTCCTTCCGGCATATTGCGCTCCGGCGTGCTGTGCCTGATCGGCAATGGCGTGGTGCTGTCGCCGGCTGCGTTGCGCGCGGAGATCGAGGAACTGGAAGCCACCGGCGTGGATGTGCGGCCGCGTCTGAAGATCAGTCCGGCGACGCCGCTGATCATGCCGTATCACATTTGCCTGGATCAGGCGAGGGAACGCGCCAGCGGCAAGCAGGCGATCGGCACCACCGGGCGCGGCATCGGTCCGGCCTACGAGGACAAGGTCGCCCGCCGCGGCGTGCGTGTGGCCGATCTGATGTACCCGAACGAGTTGCCGGACAAGCTGCGCGGCGTGGTCGATTACCACAATTTCGTGCTCAAGCACTGGCTCAAGGCCGAGACCGTCGATTACCAGAAGGTACTCGACGAAGCGCTTGCGTTCGGCGAATACATCAATCCGATGATCGATGACGTGTCGACCACGCTGCACGAACTGCGCCGCGCCGGCGCGCACATCCTGTATGAGGGTGCGCAGGGGGCGCTGCTCGACATCGACCACGGTACGTACCCGTACGTAACCTCATCCAATACCACGGTCGGCGGCGCGTATGCCGGAACCGGCGTCGGCGCCGGCGACATCGACTACGTGCTCGGTATCTGCAAGGCATATGCGACGCGCGTGGGCGGCGGCCCGTTTCCAACCGAACTTGAGGATGCCACCGGCGAGGCACTGCGCAAGCGCGGCAACGAGTTTGGCGCCACCACCGGACGTCCACGCCGCTGCGGCTGGATCGATCTGGTTGCGCTGCAGCGCGCAGTGCAGATCAACGGCATCAACGGTCTGGCCATCACCAAACTCGACGTGCTCGACGGCCTGCCATCGATCAAGGTCTGCATTGCCTACGAATATCGCGGCAAGCGTCGCGAACTGGCGCCGCTGGACGCCGCGGGTTGGGACGAATGCAAGCCGGTGTATTTGGAGTTCCCCGGCTGGGAAGAATCCACTTGCGGAATCCGGGAATTCGCCAGATTGCCGCCGGCCGCGCGTGCCTACCTGCGTGCGGTCGAGGAACTGGCCGGTACGCACATCGCGCTGGTGGCGACGGGTGCTGACCGCGACGACACGATCGCGCTGACCGATCCATTTGCCTAGTTTTTGTCATTCCCTGCAAGCGTAGAATTGTTGTTCCCTTCTCCCGCTGGCGGGAGAACGTGCCGAAAGCGGATGAGGGTGGACCAGTCGCAGATGCGAGCCACCCGAATTCTCACCACCCTCACCCGGCGCGCTTTGCGCGCCGACCTTTTCCGCCAGCGGGAGAGGTGCAAGGAGCATAGCCATGTCCATCTCTCGATCCGTTTTTGCCGTCCTGGCCCTGGCTTCTACTGTCGCCTTCGCGCACGGGGACGACATCGCCGATGCAATGCACTGGCGCCTGGTCGGCCCGTTCCGCGGCGGTTGGGGCACGATGGCGGTGGGTATCCCGGATCGACCGGACACGTTCTATTTCGGCGCGGCTGGCGGTGGCGTGTGGAAGACTGACGATGCCGGTGCGACCTGGCATGCGATGGGCGATTTGCCAGCCGCCGCGGTCGGTGCGCTGGCCATCGCACCGTCGAACCCGGAGGTGATCTACGTCGGTACGGGGCAGGTTGCTGCGCGCTACGACGTCGCCGCCGGCAACGGAGTATACAAATCCACCGATGGCGGCAAGAGTTGGGTTTCGGCCGGACTCGAGGCCACGCGTCATATCGGGCGCATTCTCGTCGACCCGAAGAACCCGGATACCGTGCTGGTCGGCGCACTCGGTCATTACTTCGGCCCGAATGCGGAGCGCGGCGTGTTCCGCTCCAGCGACGGCGGCAAGACCTGGAAACGGACCTTGTTCGTCGACGCCGACACCGGCGTGGTGGATCTGGCGGCCGATCCGGAAAATCCCGGGATCGTGTATGCGGCGGCGTGGCAAGTGCGCAATTATCCGTGGCTGTCCTATTTCCAGCCGAATGCGGGGCCGGGCAGCGGAGTATACAAATCCACGGACGGCGGCATCACCTGGAAACGGCTGGGTGGTAACGGTTGGCCAAAGGCGACGCTGGGCCGCATCGGTCTGGCCACGGCCGCTGGCGGTCGTGTTTACGCTGTGATCAATGCTGCGCCGAATAGCGGCAACGTACCGCACGCGGCAACTCAGGACGAAGGCGGTCTGTATCGTTCCGACGATGGTGGCGCGCACTGGCAGCGGGTCAGCGGCGAGAGTTGGCTGGAGAACGATTACTTCTGTCGCATCGTGGTCGATCCATCCAACCGCGACCGCATCTATTCGGCCGGGCAATCGATCCGGGTGTCCGCAGATGGCGGCAAGTCATGGCATGTCTTCAAGGGCGCGCCGGGCGGCGATGATTATCACTTCGTCTGGATCAATCCCAAACATCCGGATCACCTGATCACGGCCAGCGATCAGGGCACGGTGGTCAGCGTCGACGGCGGCGTGCACTGGAGCGACTGGTACAACCAGCCGACTGGCCAGTTCTATCATCTGGCCGCCGACAACCGTTTCCCGTACTGGATCTATTCCGGCCAGCAGGATTCGGGCACGGTCGGCATCACCAGCCGCAGCGACTACGGAGTGCTGAGTTTCCGCGATTGGCATCCGGTCGGTGGCGATGAGCGCGATTACGACGTGCCCGATCCGCAGGACGCGAGCATCGTCTATGGTTCGGGTCTGGGCGGGCGGTTGTCCCGTTGGGACGCGCGCACCGGCGAGATACAGAACATTTCGCCGTGGCCGCAATCCAGTTACGGCGAACGCCCGACGTCGGTTAAATTCCGCTACACCTGGATCACGCCGATCGCGGTATCGCAACTGCCGCCATACCCTTTGTACCAGGGCGCGCAGGTGTTGTTCCGCTCGCTGGACCATGGTGCGACCTGGCAGACGATCAGTCCGGATCTGTCGGCGAAAGATGCGAACGCAAAAAACTGCGCAGGCAATCTCACCGCGCCGGCGGCGCGCGCCTGCGGTTACGGCGTGATTTTTTCCATCGCCCTGTCGCCGCGCGACAACAATGAAATCTGGATTGGCACCGATGACGGCAACATCCAGCTCACCCGCGACGGCGGCAAGCATTGGCATAACGTCACGCCGAAACTCGTGCCCACATGGGCGAAAGTCGCCGGCATCGACGTGTCGGCGACGACCCCCGGAACCGCCTACGCCGCGATCGACAATCATCGTCAGGACGATTTCCGTCCCCGCATCCTGCGCACGCACGACTACGGCAAGACCTGGAGCGAAATCGACGCGGGCCTGCCGAATTCCGGTTTCGTCGATGTGGTACGCGCCGATCCGCTAAAAAGTGGATTGTTATACGCGGGCACCGATTCCGGCGTGTTTGTTTCGTTCGACGACGGCGGTCACTGGCAATCGTTGCAACGCAATTTGCCGAATGCCTGGGTGCGTGATTTGCTGGTTCACGGCAACGATTTGATCGCCGCCACGCAAGGCCGCGCGATCTGGGTGCTGGACGATGTGACCCCGCTTCGGCAACACGCGAAATGGGCGTCGCAATCGGATATGCTGTTCGATTCGGCCGTTGCCATGCGTGTACGCGGCAGCCAGAACAAGGACACGCCACCGCCGCCGGATACGGCGCTGGGCGAGAATCCGCCAACCGGCGCGATGATCGATTATCGCCTTGTCCACAACGCAAAAAAAGTCGTATTGCTAATTCGCGATTCCAGCGGTAACGTCGTGCGCAGCTTTGCCAGCGATGCGCCGGAAATCGTTCCCGCCGCCGAACGCTATTTCACGAGCTCCTGGACGCAGCCGCCGCAGCAATTATCCGCTGTCGCCGGCATGCACCGTTTCGTGTGGGATATGCGTTTGCCGCGTCCGCGTGCCGTGCATTACGACTACAGCATCGCCGCGGTGTTCCGGGATGGCACGCCGATCGTGCCGGAAGGCATGCTCGTGGCGCCGGGCGATTACACCATGACGTTGTATGTGGACGGCAAGATTTTCACTGCGCCGCTGAAAATCGAGGCCGATCCACGCGTGTCGCTGGATGCGTCCGCGCTGGATGCTGCGCTTGGCTTCGGCCGCGATGTGGATGCCGCGCTCGATCGCGACTACGTCGCCTACGGCCAGATCCATGCCGCCGGCGAACAGCTTGGCAAACTTGGTGATAACGCGAACGACACGGCGCTGCACGCGGCCGTTGCCAAGTACCAGGCGGCGATCGCGCCGCTGCAATCCGGCGACGAAAGCCTCGATGATATCGGCAGTGTGCTGTCGACCGTTGTCGGCGACCTGGAAGGCAGCGATCGTGCGCCTACCGTGCCGCAGCGCGAACTGGTGTCGGCTACGTCCACGCGTCTGCAGCGCGCACTGGCGCGCTGGGACAAGGTCCAGCACGCCGAACTGGATGCGCTCAATGCCGCGCTCAAGAAGGTCGGCAAGCCGCCGATCGTGCTGTTGGCGCCCGCGCGCGTGCATTTGCGCGATGCGCCGGAATCGAAAGATTTGCCGTAAGGCCGGTGCTGAGCAAAGACACCTTGTCGCTCGACCTCGCCGGTGCCGGAGAAGGCGTGGATGTCGGCATCGATATCGGACAGTTCACCCTGAAGCGCGTGGAATAGATGGGCATCCTGGGGCAGTAACCTGCCGCCCACCCGCGTCACTAACGCAGTGTCCGCAGGATCGGCCGGATCCTGAGGTCGATGCGAACATCCGCGTTTGACGCGGATTGCGGCTTCCCGGCGCGCGCACTATCCGGCGCCACGAGCAACAGGTGGGTCGAGGCGGCCCATTTCTGAACGAAGCGGCGGACCACCGCCGACGCTGTCGGCGCGACTGACGCCGGATCGGCGTCTTTCGCGTTTGCATCGAGGACCTGCACCGTGATTACCGTCGCGTAGTACTCCACGAACACTTTGCCAAGTTTTGTCAGGATGCCCTCCGTTACGGAATCCAGTCTGGGGCCGCTTGTGTCCGTCGTGATCTGGCCACGAATTTCCAGGGAAATCTGCTGGCCGTCACGGCGTATTTCAGCGTGTTCCCCTGCCGCCTGCTGCAGGCGTGCCTGCAGCACATCCAGGTAGTAGCCTTCGTCGGACGCGACAATGGATTCGTGACGACTGCGACCGAGCGTAGCCGCTTCCCGCTGCATTTCCTGCTCGACCGCCGCTGCATTCACGATGCGGACACCGCGCGGAAGTTCGCCGGAAACCGATTTTTTCTGTACCGATTCTTGCGGAACCGACTTATTCGCGTGGACATTTTCCCTGTGCAGCGAAGTGCAGGAAGTCAGTGCCGCAAGGCTGGTTAGGAGGGCGCACGCCGTGACCGTCGACTTCTGCTGCCATTGCCAGCGTCGACTACGCTTCATGGGCGACTCTTTCCGGCTGGCGCACGTCAGCTCGAAGAAACTGGAGAAACTCGCCTAGCGTTAGCGGTCTGCTGAACAGGAATCCCTGCCCGAGACGGACACCGTGCTGCTTCAGCCAGTCGACTTGTTCAAGAGTTTCGATTCCTTCCGCCACCGTATCCAAATGCAGCGACTTGGCCATCTCGATGACATGGCCGATCACATGGCTCGTCGCTGCCTCGGTGCCGATCGCATCCACGAAGGACTTGTCGATCTTGAGCACGTCGAGATCGAACATCTGCAGGTACGCCAGGCTGCTATAGCCCGTGCCGAAATCATCGATGGCGACCTGGTGACCGCGCTGGCGAAAGTTGCGGATCAACGCTCGGGAAAATTCGCTGTTGATCAGTGCGCGTTCGGTAATCTCAAGCTTGATGGCCCCAGGTGAAAGACTTGCTGTCTCGAGCAGCCTCACGAGTTCACGGTCAGTCCGATCATTCTTCAGATCGTCCGCGGAGAGGTTAACGTTGATGCCAATCTCCGGGAATTCGTCGCGTATCAGGCGCGCATCTCCGATCGAGATTCTCAACACAGCGAGGGTCAGATCCTGGATCAGACCCGCTTCCTCCGCGACCGGAACAAAAATCCCCGGACTGACCCGTTCGCCGTTCTCCCGCTCCCAGCGCGCCAGCGCCTCCGCACCCACACATCTGCCCGTCGCGAGTTCGATGACCGGCTGGTACTTCACTCCCAGGCTTGGTGTCGCCAACGCTTGCCGAAGTTCCGACGCCAGACTCAAACGGTGGCGCGAAAAACGCAGAATCACGTAGATCCACCCGGCCGCGAGCAACAACCCGAACCCTGCTCCGGCAAACAGAACGACAGAGTGGCGTTGCAGGAACGTGTCCATCGACTCGGATGCCACCACGTCAATGGGCAACAAATCATTCTGCGAGAAGCGCGAGATCAGTCGATCATGGACGCGGTCGATGCTCACTCCCAGGGGAAGAGATTCCGGCGGCGGCAGCGTCACGTTCCAGGGCGCCGCCGACATCCGCAGGTGGTCGACCCAGAGGACCGCTTGACGATCCTGCGAGGATCCAATGTCCAGAAGCAGACGCGGATCGATCGCGACGTCATGATCGCCAAAACGCATGATAAACAACTGCACCCCGCCGTATTCCGTTTGCGGGCTCGGCCACCAGGCGACGACTCCCGAGGAATACATACGATCGGCGCGCTCGGGCTTGAGGCCCGATGACGGCAACAGCCCGACACCACAGATTCGCTTGGCCGCCTGCCAGTACCCGATCGCTCGAACATACGGGCGTGAGATGGCTGCGTCTCGCATCGCTCTGAGATGCTCTTCGGAGCAGCGCGGAACTTGCAGTGCATCGAGACCCGCCAGCATCCCGCGGGCGTCTTTGAACGTGTTGTCCACGACCCGACCGAGAGCGGCCGCCAGGCCACCAGCGGCGGCGGCCTCGCTCGCTACCGATTCGTTCCAGAACACCCACAACAGGGAACAAAACACGACCGCACTGCCGAGCAGGGCGGCGATCGCCGCACCGAACATGATTTTTCTTCGTCGCTGCATCGCGCTGGTCAGCCGGGTGCACCAAGATGACTATACAGCAACGTGTGAGCGGAGACGTGATGTCATCGCGCGGCGTCGGGGGGCGTGGTGTCGATAATTGTGCATGTACTAAAGAGGGAAGTCGTAAAACCAGACCGCGCTGAAGACGGCCGGCAAGACGCCGATCGTGCTGTCGGCGCCCGCGCGCGTGCATTTGCGCGATGCGCCGGAATCGAAAGATTTGCCGTAAGGTCGGCGCTGCTGCGCGAACGTCCCATTTGGAGTCGACGACCAAGCGGATACAAACACAGACGTCGCTCAGTTGAGGCCGAATAGTCGATAGCCAACCTGCAGTTCGGTAATCAAGTGCATGGGTTGCGCCGGATCGTCTTCGAGTTTGTGGCGCAGATTCGCCATGTGCACGCGCAGGTAGTGCGCGCGTTCGACAAAGCCTGGACCCCACACCTCGAGTAGTAGTTGCCGATGCGTCTGCACACTGCCGCGGGCGCGGATCAGCGCGGCAAGCAGTCGGAACTCGATCGGTGTCAGGTGCACGATCTCGCCGAGTCGTCGCACCTCGTGAGTGGACAGATCTACCTTGATCTCGCCAAACGACACCAGGCTCGTCGCGGCGTCGCCCTGCGCGCGCCGTCTCAGCAATGCGCGCAGTCGCGCCAGCAGTTCCGGCATGCCGAAAGGCTTGACCAGATAATCGTCGGCGCCGGCATCCAGCGCCGCGACTTTCTCCTCCTCACGCTCGCGTGCCGACAGCACCAGCACCGGCATCGCAGACCATGCGCGCAGTTCCGTGATCATGGTTTTGCCGTCGCCATCGGGTAGTCCGAGATCGACAATGGCAATGTCCGGACGTCGAGTCGAGGCTTCGATCAGCCCGCGCTTGCTGTCGCCGGCCTCAAACACTTCCATACCCTCGTCTTCCAACGCAATGCGCACGAAGCGCCGGATGTTGGCATCGTCCTCGATCAGCAGGATGCGCGCGACGGTCATGGCGTCTCGATCTGTGGCGGAGTCTTCGCCGGCAGGATAATTGAGAACGTCGCGCCGTGCGGCATGTGTGTGCGCGCCTCGATGCGGCCGCCATGCGCTTCGACGATGCGCCGTGCGAGTGACAGCCCCAAGCCGATGCCCGCCACGGTCGATTCGCTGCGTCCGCGCACGAACGTTTCGAACAGTTTCTCGATCGGAGTATCGGGTAACCCGGGACCGTCATCGCTGACGTCAATCACGACCGTATCCCCGGTTCGGCGTGCGCTGATTTCGATTGAGCTACCCGCAGGAGTGTACTTGGCCGCGTTGTCCAGCAAATTGACCAGCACACGCTCTATCAGCAGGGCGTCCATTTCGATCAGCGGCAGGTCGGGCGGCAGGGCAACGTGCACGCGGTGGCCTGCAAGCGGTTCGCGCAACTGACGCAAAGTGCTGCCGACGATCTCTTCCAGCGAATGCCACTGGCGATCCAGTTCGACGCGGCCCGATTGCAGTCGTGCCATGTCGAGAAGGTTCTCGATAAGGCGCTGCATCGAGACTGCCTGCTCCCGAATCCGTGCAACGGAATCCGCAGCAGGCGTAGCTATAACGTACCGAGCCGTCGCGTCGGCCGCACCCATGATCACGGTCAATGGCGTGCGCAGATCGTGCGAGATGGCGGCAAGCAAGGTGTTGCGCATGCGTTCGCCCTCGATTTGCACCAACGTGCGCTGTGCCACGTCCATGAAATGCACGCGCTCCAGCGCCTGCGCCACCTGGCTCGAACACGCTTCAAGCAGGCGCAGTTCTTCCGGTTCGCGCAAGCGCGTGGGTTCCTCGAACGCCATCGCCAACACGCCGCGCACGCGCATCGGCGCCTTGAGCGGCACATAGCGCGCGGCAGCGGCGGCCAGCGTGTCTGTGCCGGCGCCGGCGGACTGTGCGTGGTCGTAGCTCCATTGCGCGATGCTCTCGTCCAGCGGACAGGCGCTTTTCGCCGTCACGCGCACTCGATCGGATGCATCTGGTAACGCGAGCCCCACGCGTGCCTGGAAAAAGCCAGTGAAGCTGTGCAACGCCACTTCCACGATCTGCTCCACAGTCAGCGCAGCGGAGAGATCGCGTGCCAGGCGCGCAAGCGCCGCGGCGCGTCGCTCGCGCGCTACCGTGACCCGTGCTTCATGCCGCAAACGCGCGGTCAACTGGCCGATGATCAGCGCGACACCCAGCATCAGGAGGAATGTGAACACGTACTGGGTGTCGGCGACGGTGAATGAGAATTTCGGCGGCACGAAGAAGAAATCGAAGCACAGCACGGCGAGCAATGCGGCCCATGCACCCGGGCCGCGACCCAGGCGCAACGCGACCAGTACGACGGTGAGCAGGAACAGCATCACCACGTTGGCCAGATCGAACACGCGTGTCAGCGGCGTGGCAGCCAGTGTCGCGGCCAAGCACGCGAGGCTGGCCCACAGGTACGGCATCCAATGGTCCGGCGCACGCAAGCGTGGCTGGCGTGCGCCATGCTCGGGGGCAAGCGCGATCAAAACCTGATCGATGTCCGGGCATAGGCGGCTGATGCGATCTGACGTCGAGCGATGCCAGAACTGCCATGATGGGCGGGGGCAGTGGCCGAGCAACAGCCGGTTGGCGTTACGCTCGCGCGCGTACGCGGCAAGCGCCTGCGCGGAATCTGCACCGGCAAGCGTCGCGGTGTCGGCGCCGAGTTCCGTAGCCAACGCCAGCGCGCGCGCGATCCCGGTGCGCTCCTGTTTGTCGCGGTGACGGCCACCGGGGACATCGACGTGCGCCGCAGTCCAATCGGCACCGAGATTTTGCGCCAGACGCGCGGCTTCACGCAGCAAACGTTCGTCGCCAGCTTGGCCGGCCACACCGACCAACAACCGCTCGCGCGTGGGCCAGACCGTGCCGATCGCGCGCGCACGGCGATAATCGCGCATCTGCGCGTTGACACGGTCTGCGGCGCGGCGCAAGGCGAGTTCGCGCAGCGCGATCAGATTGCCCTTGCGGAAAAAATTGTCCTTCGCGCGCTCTGCGGCATCGGGCAAATAGACCTTGCCTTCCGCCAGCCGCTTCAGCAATTCGTCGGCTGGCAAATCGACCACCACAACATCATCGGCGTCTGCGAACACCGCATCGGGAATGGTCTCGCGCACCACAATGCCGGTGATGCGGCCGACCACATCGTTCAAGCTTTCCAGATGCTGGACATTGAGCGTGGTGTATACGTCGATGCCTGCCGCCAACAGTTCCGAGACATCCTGCCAGCGCTTGCGGTGGCGGCTGCCTTCGACATTGGTGTGCGCCAGCTCGTCCACGGCGATCAGCGCCGGATGCGCGGCAAGCGCGGCATCCAGATCGAACTCTTCCAGCGCATGACCTTTGTATTCGAATTTGCGCCCAGGCAGCCGCGGCAGACCTTCCAGCAGGCGCGCGGTTTCTGTGCGGCCGTGAGATTCGGCCACGCCTACCAACACCTGAACGCCCTCGTCACGGTGCTGGCGCAGCGCCTGCAACATCGCGTACGTTTTGCCAACCCCGGGACAGGCGCCGAAAAAGATCTTCAACTTGCCGCGCGAAGCGAGTTGCCGATGCGCCTCGACTTCGGCGAGCAGGCGATCGGGGTCGGGTCGGGTCGGGCTCATCGGCGCGGATTATGCGCCGCCTCGCGTTGTGCGTCGTCCAGCGCCAGGTTCAACGCCAGCACGTTGATGCGCGGCTCCCCGAAGAGGCCAAGATCCGGACCGCGGGTATGGACATCAATCAGGGTATTCACACGCGCGAGCGGCAGGCCACGGGCTCCGGCAACGCGCGTGGCTTGCCAGTGCGCGGCCTGAGTGGAGATCTCCGGGTCGAGTCCGCTCGCCGAAGCCATGACCAGTTCGCCAGGCACTCGGCCGGATGCGCCGGGATCGGCCGCACGCAGCGCCGCGAGCCGCTGCTTTACCGTATCGATCAGCGCCGGATTGTCGGGCCCAAGATTGCTGCCGCCGGATGCGAGCGCATTGTATGGCATCGGACTGGTGGCGGATGGGCGGCCCCAGAAATATTTGGCGTCGGAGAACGCTTGGCCGATCAGTTTGCTGCCGATCGGGTTGCCATCGCGCAGGATGATACTGCCGTTGGCCTGATCGTAAAACATTGCTTGTGCGACGACGAACACGGCCAGCGGATATACGATGCCGGTGCATGCGGTGAGCAGCAGGAACAAGATCAACGATTGCCGAATCAGAGTTTTCATGAGGCCCCTCAGAACGTGGTTGCCAACGTCAGCACGACGCGTGTGCCGCCGAGATCGCTGCTGGATTGCGCGTCGCGGAAACTGACGACATGACCATAGAAAGCATCGTTGCAGGCGTGGCTCACGCCCAGACTGACGAAGAATTTCGACGTCGGCGCGTACTTCACTCCGATTCCATAATCGGTATAACTGGCATCGTCTGCGCCGTTCACCAGCGGCACCCGCAGTTCTGCGCCGTAAGCCGTATAAGCCGCGTGCAACTGCAGACTCCATTGCTGCCCGAGTGGCAGGTTGCCGTCCAGCTGCAAGTATTGTGTGCCGCGCGTATCGCCGGTGTACCCTTGTTCGGCATCCGCGCCGAAATAATCGGTGAGCGAGCGCGAATACTTCAGGGTCCAGTCCTTCCACTGCAACGAGAGGTTTGCCTCGAGCGTATCCAGGCTTCGATCGCCCAATGCGGGGCGCGCATGGTCGAGATTGGCGCCAGGATACAGATAGCTGTATAACCCGCCACGCAGGCTCCAGTCACCGTGGCTGAAAAGTCCGACGTCGCCGTAAAGATCCAGTTCGCCGCCGCCGCCAGGATAACTGTTGCGGCTGACATTGGAAGTCCAGGCGCCGACGTGCCATCGCCCTTCGGTCACATCCACGCCCCCTTGCAATGCAGGATCGCCCCAAGTCTGGCTGATTCCGCGAAAAAGGTAGTCGTTGGTTACGGCAACATTTCCACTCACCGAGACATCGGAGGAATCTGCGCCCTGCGCCTGTGCAGTGAGTGGGAGCGAGGCGGCTAACGCCATCAGTGCAACGCGAAGTCCGATTATTTTGATGATCGCGTTCATGTTCATGCCCATCCCACAGCAACGAGAGCCAGATCGATCAGCTTGATGCCGATGAACGGTGCGATCAGGCCGCCGAGACCGTAGATCAGCAGATTGCGCCGCAGCAGTTGCGCCGCAGGTTCGGCGCGATAGGCCACGCCCTTCAGCGACAACGGAATCAGCAGCACGATGATCAGCGCATTGAAGATCACCGCAGACAGGATCGCGCTTTGCGGTGTGGCCAGGTGCATGATGTTGAGCGCGTTCAGAGCCGGATAGGTCGCGGCGAATGCCGCCGGGAATGATTGCGAAATACTTGGCCACGTCATTGGCGATGCTGAAAGTAGTCAGCGCGCCGCGTGTCATCAACATCTGCTTGCCGATCTCCGACCACTTCCAGCAGCTTCGTCGGATTGCTGTCCAGATCGACCATGTTGCCGGCTTCCTTGGCCGCCTGCGTACCGCTGTTCATCGCCACCGCGACATCGGCTTGCGCCAGCGCCGGCGCGTCGTTGGTGCCGTCACCGGTCATTGCCACCAGCCTTCCTTCCGATTGATAGCTCGCGGATCAACTCGAGTTTGTCCTCCGGTGTGGCCTCGGCGAGGAAATCGTCCACGCCGGCTTCGGCCGCGATCGCCGCGGCGGTCAGGCGGTTGTCGCCGGTGATCATCACGGTCGTGATGCCCATTCGGCGTAGTTGCGCGAAGCGCTCGCTGGATCCCGCCTTTGACGATGTCCTTCAACTCGATCACGCCGAGCACGCGCGTGTCCTTCGGCGACCACCAGCGGTGTGCCGCCGCGCGCGCGAAATGGTTTCCACGCATTCGCGCAACGCATCGGGCGTGCGGCCACCGCGCTTCCGCGACGAAACGCCGATGGCCTCCGCAGCGCCCTTGCGAATGTGCCGCGCGCCGATATCGACGCCGCTCATGCGGGTCTGCGCGCTGAAAACGCGACGAACTCGCCCATGTCGTGCAACGTCGCGCCCGCGCAAACCATATTGCTCCTTGGCCAGCACCACGATGCTAGCGGCCTTCCGGCGTTTCGTCGGCCAGCGAGGCCAGTTGCGCGGCCTCGGCCAGTTCGTGTTCGTTCACGCCCGGCGCCGGCAGGAACTCGGCCGCCTGGCGGTTGCCGAGCGTGATCGTGCCGGTCTTGTCGAGCAGCAACACGTCGACGTCGCCGGCGGCTTCGACCGCGCGGCCGGAAGTCGCAATCACGTTGGCGCGCAGCATCCGGCTCATGCCGGCGATGCCGATTGCCGAGAGCAGCGCGCCGATCGTGGTCGGAATCAGGCACACCAGCAACGCTACCAGCACAGTGATGGACACGGGATTGCCGGCGCCAGCCGCCTGCGCGCTGTAGATCGAAAACGGCAGCAACGTCGCACACACCACCAGGAACACCAGCGTCAACGCGACCAGAAGAATGGTCAGCGCGATCTCATTCGGGTTTTCTGCGCGCTTGGCGCCTTCGACCATCGCGATCATGCGGTCGAGAAACGCCTCGCCGGGTTTGGCGGTCACCCGCATTACGATCCAATCCGACAAAACCTTGGTGCCACCAGTGACGGAGGAACGATCGCCGCCCGATTCGCGGATCACCGGCGCGGATTCGCCGGTGATTGCGATTCGTCCACCGATGCTACGCCCTCGATCACTTCGCCATCGGCGGGAATGATGTCGTTTGTCTTCGACCAGCACAACTGTCCCTGCGGGCAGCTCATCGCTCGGCATAGGCACCCAGGCCGCGCCGTGACGCGGTTCCTGCAGCATCTTGGCGTACACGCGCTGTTTGGCCGCACGCAGGGCAGCGGCTTGGGCCTTGCCGCGGCCCTCCGCCAGTGCCTCGGCGAGGTTGGCGAACCACACCGTCAACCACAACCAGGCAGCGACTGAGAGCGTAAACCCGGTCGGCAATGTCGCATGCCCGGTCAGCGCGATGATTCCGAGCGCGGTGGTCAGCACACAGCCCACCCAAACGACGAACATCACGGGGTTGCGCCATTGCGCCTGCGGCAGCAGGCGGCGAAGCGATTCGGCAAACGCCGGTTTCAGGAATGCCGGATCGAACATCGGCAGTGCTTTCGTGTCGGCGTGGCTCATGGATAGTTCCGATTCAATGTGCGCACTCAATGCGCGCCAAATAGCGCGAGGTGCTCGATCACCGGCCCCAACGCCAGCGCCGGCACGTAGTTCAACGCGCCGACCAGAAGTACCGTGCCGAGCAGCAGGATCACGAACAGCGCGCCGTGCGTGGGCATCGTGCCGGGCGACGTTGCCAGTCGTGGTTGTGCGGCGAGGCTGCCGGCGAGTGCCAGCACCGGTACGATCACCAGAAAACGCCCGAACCACATGGCCGCGGCGAGCAGCACATTCCAGAATGGCGTGTTCGCAGACAGACCGGCGAACGCCGAGCCGTTGTTGTTGGCCGCCGAGGACAACGCGTAGAGCGCTTCCGAAAACCCGTGTGCGCCGGGATTCGCCAGCCCCGCAAGGCCGGCTTTGCACATTACCGCGATCGCCGTACCGGCCAGCACCAGGATAGGCGTCGCTAGGATCGCGATCGCGACCATCTTCATCTCGTAGGCGCGGATCTTCTTGCCGAGGTATTCGGGCGTACGTCCGATCATCAAGCCGGCGATGAACACCGCAACGATCGCGAAAACCAGCATCCCGTACAGCCCGGAGCCGACTCCACCGAAGACAACCTCACCCAGTTGCATCAAAAACATCGGCACACCGCCCGCCAGCGGCATAAGACTGTCATGCATCGCGATTACCGCGCCGCAACTTGCAGAAGTGGTGATCGCCGCAAACAGCATTGAGGCAACCACGCCGAAGCGCGTTTCGATACCTTCCATGCTGGCCCCGCTCACACCGAGCTGCGCCAGCAGCGGGTTGGGCGTGGACTGCGCCAGCACGCCAACCGTGAACAAACCGACGAACAGGATCGTCATGGCCGCGAGAATCGCGACGCCTTGGCGTTTATCGTCGACCATGCGGCCAAACGCGAACACCAACGCCGCAGGGATAAGAAAGATCGCCAGCATCTGGAAGAAATTGGTCAATGGCGTCGGGTTCTCGAACGGATGCGCGGAGTTCGCGTTGAAGAAACCGCCGCCGTTGGTGCCGAGCATCTTGATCGCTTCCTGCGAGGCGACCGGGCCGAGCGGGATCGTCTGCGTGCTCTCAGTCTCTATTTTCATGCGTGCCGCGCCGCCCGCGTCTTTCAGCGGTTGGCCAGCGGCATCCATGAGAGGAACCGGGTACTGCACCGCTTCCACGAGCGCTACGTTGACTGGCGTCGAAAAATTTTGCGGCACGCCTTGGCTCGCCAGGAACAACGCGAACACGAACGACATCGGCAACAGAATCCAGAGCGTCGCGCGCAACAGGTCCAGCCATGGGTTGCCTAGTCCCTGCGTCGAACGTCGCGCCAGTCCGCGGATCAGCGCGATGGCCACTGCGATGCCAGTTGCGGCGGACAGGAAGTTCTGCACTGCGAGTCCCGCCATCTGCGTGAGATGGCTCATCGTGGATTCGCCGGCATAACCCTGCCAGTTGGTGTTGGTAACGAACGAGATCGCAGTATCGAACGCGGAGTCCGGCGACACCGCGACCATATGCGCCGGGTTGACCGGCAACATGCCCTGTAGCCGCTGCAGCAGATACACCGCGAACACGCCGATCAGGTTGAACAGCACGATCGCACTGGCATAATGCCACCACGGCATGTCTTCCTCGGTATGCGTGCCGATCAGACGCGCCATTCCTCGCTCGACGATAGTCATCCAGCGCCAGCGCGCGGCAATGCGGCCATCGAACACCGCTTCGATCCAGCACCCCAGCGGCCATGCCAGGACGAACAGAACGGCGAGGTACAAGCCGACCTGAAACCATGGGCTCGCATTCATTGCAGATGCTCCGCGTCGAACAACGCGTACAGCAGATACACGAACAAGCCGATCGTCAGAAATGCCGATACTGCGATGATCCAGTCTGGCTCAGCGCTCATGGCCACGTTCCTTCAGCTTGCGACAGCCCGCGATCAACGCGTGCAGTGCGACCCAGAAGCTCACCATCAGCAGCACGTACATGATGTCCATCATTTGCTCCGTCGCAGGGACGATGTGCATCCTATGCGGCCGGCAATCAGGACGGCACATCGATTGCCCCCTCCGACATCAAGGTGGCATATAGGCAGGAGTGAGCGGCGGTGCGCACGCGAAGGATCGGCTGCGGAATGGATGACCGCAATGGCATCCAATCGTCTTTTGGCTGATGGGTGTAAAGTGTTGCGTGATGTGCCGGGGAGCAATTCCGATTTTGATCACCGCCATCGAACGATGGATGTTTCACATACGAAAAACCCCGCCGAAATGTGGGGTCGATGGGATGAGCTTTGGATCTTGTGAGATCCTGGCTGGAAGCTACCAATGGTGCCCAGGAGAGGACTCGAACCTCCACGGTTTTACCCGCTAGTACCTGAAACTAGTGCGTCTACCAATTCCGCCACCTGGGCAGGTGTGCATGCCTGCATTGCGCAGGGCCGCGAACGATACTGATCGCCACGCGGCTTGTCAATTATAGCTTGCATCGCCGCGCCTTGTCGGCCACGCTGCGAGCTGCAACGACGGAAATTCCGAGTGAAACGAACCCGAAAAACAACCAAGACCGCCGCTAAAAAGGCGACGAAACGTCCCGGCTGGATGCCGGATCTTCCGGCCGGCAAGGCGCGCGAAGCGGTACGGCGAAGTCCGGTCGCAGCAGCAATCAGCGCCGACGCGCCAGGATCCGCATGGCGATCGCGAAGCGCAACGTTACGCGCGTCCGATTCCGAGCCGCGAGGCGATCCTGGCGTTTCTGAGCGAACACGGACAGCTGCTCAAAACCGAAGCGCTTGGCGCGGGAACTTGGTCTCACCGATCCGCGCGACTTGGACGCGCTGAGCAAACGCCTCGCCGCGATGTTGCGCGATGGCCAGTTGTTGCAGAACCGCCGCGGCGGATACGGCGTGGCACAGAAATTGGGCTTGATTCCGGGCACCATCATCGCCAACGCCGAAGGCTTCGGTTTTCTGCGGCCGGATGCAGGCGGCGACGATATCTACGTTTCGCCGGCGCAGATGCGCAAGGTTCTGCATGGTGATCGCGTATTGGCGAGCATCGTCGGACTGGATCGCCGCGGACGCAAGCAGGGCGCGATCGTCGAGGTGCTCGAACGCCGCACAGTGCGGCTGGTCGGTCGTGTGGTGGTGGAGAACGGCGTGGTGGTGGTCGCGCCGGACGACCGCCGCCTGAATCAGGATGTGCTGATCCCGCCCGGCAAGGATCGCGGCGCGCGCATCGGGCCAGATCGTGGTCGCGCAGATCACCCAGCCGCCGACAGAGCATCGCGGTCCGATCGGCGAGGTCGTCAGCGTGCTCGGCGAACGCCTGACGCCGTCGTTGATCGTGGAAATGGCCATTGCCAGCCACGGCCTGCCGAACGATTGGCCGGAAGCGGCATTGCGCGAAGCCGCACAGGTCGAACCGCAAGTCGCGCGCGCGGAAATCTCCGGGCGCCTGGATCTGCGCAAGATGCCGCTCGTCACCATCGACGGCGAAGATGCGCGAGATTTCGATGACGCCGTTTTCGCCGAAGCCGGTGCAGGGCGGATTTCGCCTGATCGTCGCGATCGCCGATGTCTCGCATTACGTGCGGCCCGGTCACCGCGCTCGACGACGAGGCACGCGAGCGTTCGACCTCGGTGTATTTCCCCGGATTCGTCGTCCCGATGCTGCCGGAGACGCTGTCGAACGGGATTTGCTCACTCAATCCGAAAGTCGATCGGTTGTGCATGGTCTGCGAGATGCATGTTGGCCACGACGGCGAAGTGTCGCGCGCGAAGTTCCATGCAGCCGTGATGCGCTCGCATGCGCGCCTGACCTACACCCGTGTCTGGCAGGCGCTCGGCGAAAAGCGAGTCCGATGCGCGTGCGGAGCTGGGCGATGTGTTGCCGCAATTGGAGCAACTGCATCAGCTATACAAAATCCTGGCCAAGGCGCGGCAACGGCGCGGTGCGATCGATTTCGACAGCAGCGAAGTGAAGTTTCGTCTCGACGCGGCGGGCGCGGTGGAGCAGATGGGGTCCGAGGTGCGAAACGATGCGCACAAGCTGATCGAGGAATGCATGATCGCGGCGAATGTGGAAGCCGCAAAATTCCTGGACAAATGCAGGATTCCGGCACTGTACCGCGTGCACGCGCCGCCGCCGGAATCCAAGTACGAGGATTTGCTCGAATTCCTGCGCGAATTCCATTTGAAATTGCCGCCGGCGGCGCAGGTGCAGCCCAAAGACTTCTCCGCGTTGCTGAAAAAGATCCGCGACCGCGCCGATGCCGGCCTGATCCAGTCGGTGCTGCTGCGCTCGCAATCGCTGGCTGTGTACAGCCCGCGGGATTCGGGACATTTCGGCTTGGCCCTGGATGCCTACGCGCATTTCACCTCGCCGATCCGGCGCTATCCGGACTTGCTCGTGCATCGCGCGATTCGCTACGCCTTGGCGCGTGGCAAGCCGGGCGGTTACGGCTACAGCGACAGCGAGATGGCGGTGCTGGGCACGCATTGCTCACAAAACGAGCGCCGTGCCGACGAGGCCGAGCGCGATGTCGACGAGCGCTACAAATGTGCGTGGATGGAAAAGCACGTCGGCAGCGAATTCGACGGCATCGTTTCCGGGGTGACCTCGTTCGGCTTGTTTATCGAGTTGACCCAATCGCAGGTCAGCGGTCTGGTGCACATTACGCAGTTGCCGAACGATTATTACCAGTTCGATCCGATCCGGCATCTGCTCACTGGCGAGCGTCGCGGCCTGAAATTCCGTCTCGGCGATGCGCTGCGTGTGCAGGTATTGCGTGCGAGCCTGGAGGATCGCAAGATCGATTTTCGTCTGGTTCACGATAACGCCACGATGCCGGCTGTGATCCCTACACAGGCACGGAAGAAGCGCAAATGAGCGGCGAACTGCTGTACGGAATCCACCCGGTCGATTCGGCCTTGAGCCACGATCCGCGCAATATCCTCGAGTTGTATATCGAAACCGACAGCGCCAATGCGCGCTTGAAGGAGCTGTCCGAGCGCGCGCGCGATCTTGGCGTCAAGCCGCATTCACGCCCGCGCGAGGCACTGGATCGCATGACCGGCGGTGCGCGCCATCAGGGCGCTGTCGCGCGCTACAACGCGCCACCGCCGCGTGGCGAGAGCGAACTTGCCGCATTGGTGGAAACTGCCGGACAAGGCGCTTTGTTGCTGGTGCTCGACGGTGTCACCGATCCGCACAATCTGGGCGCCTGCCTGCGCAGTGCCGAAGCCGCCGGCGTGACTGCGGTAATTTGTCCGAAGGACAAGGCAGTCGGCATCACGCCGACGGTACGCACGGCCTCTGCCGGTGCAGCCGATCGCATAGCCTTCGTCGCCGTGACGAATCTGGCGCGCACTCTCAAAGCGCTGAAGCAACAAGGCGTGTGGCTGGTGGGCCTTGCCGACGACGCCGAACAGGATTTGTACGCGGTCGATCTGCAAGGTCCGCTTGCGATCGTGATGGGCAGCGAAGGCGAGGGCATGCGTCGGCTGACACGCGAAGCCTGCGATTTTCTCGCGCGGATTCCGATGCGCGGCGTGGTCGAAAGTCTGAATGTTTCGGTCAGCGCCGGGATTGCTTTGTTCGAAGCGTTGCGCCAACGCGGGAAGGCCAGACCATGACCAGTCTGCACTGGTACGACTGGGCCGGATTGATCGGCGTGGCCTTGATCCTGTTCGCCTACTTTCTGCTGCAGGCCGGTCGACTGCGCGGCGATGCCTTGCCGCATCAATTGCTCAATGCCGTGGGTGCGTTGCTGATCCTGCTGTCGCTGCTGTTTGCCTTCAACCTGTCGGCATTCCTGATGGAGCTGGCTTGGCTGGCGGTGAGCATTTACGGCATCGTGCGCGGCAGAAAGCAGGCGAAACGCAGAGCGTAGGGATGTTGTCATTCCGGAGGGTCCTGCCGGAATGACATGCAAGTCGACTCACAAATCGGCCAATTCCACATCCGTACCTTCGTTGATGTCTTCGAACAGGAAGGTGGACAGATAACGCTCGCCGGTATCGGGCAGCATCGCCAGAATCACGTCGCCGGATTTGGCCTGCTTGGCCACATCCAATGCGGCGGCGAAGGTGCCGCCGGAGGAGATGCCGCAGAAGATGCCTTCCTTCTGTGCCAATGCACGCGCGGTATCGCGTGCGAGCGCATCGTTCACGGTAACGATACGGTCGGCGATATTTTTGTTGAGCACTGCCGGAATCAGATCCGGTGTCCAACCCTGAATCTTGTGCGGTTGCCAGTCCTTTCCCGAAAGCAGCGCAGCGCCTTCCGGCTCGCAGGCGACGATCTTCATGTCGGGTCGGGCCAGCTTGAGCATCTCGCCGGCGCCGGTGAGCGTGCCGCCGGTACCCCAGCCGGTGACAAACCAGTTCAGGCGCTTGCCGGCAAAATCCTGCAGGATTTCCGGTCCGGTGGTGCTGCGGTGATATGCAGGATTGGCCTCGTTCTCGAACTGGCGTGCAAGAAAGGCGCCGTGCTTTTTCGCGTAGGCTTCGGCGCGCTTGATCAGTCCGGTACCACGTTCGGCAGCGGGAACGAGGATCACTTTCGCGCCGAGCGCGCGCATCAGCTTTCGCCGTTCGATGGAAAACGAGTCGCTCATGAATGCGACGAAGGGATAGCCCTTCGCCGCGCAGACCATTGCCAGCGCGATGCCGGTATTGCCCGAGGTCGCTTCAACCACGGTATTGCCCGGTTTGAGCGTGCCGCGCGCTTCGGCATCAAGAATGATGCCGATCGCGAGGCGATCCTTGACCGATGACATCGGGTTAAAGGCTTCGACCTTGACGTACATTTCCACGCCCTTGGGTGCGAGGCGGTTGATGCGCACGATGGGAGTGCGGCCGATGGTTTCAAGTATGTTCTGGTAGATCATGCGTCACCTGGTCCTGAACGGGAGATTTTCGAATACGGAATGGCGACTCTCAGTAACATCGCGATAAGGCGAGCAGACGTGCATAGTGGGCAATGCGGCGTTGCATGCGTCGAGCTTAGCCGAGTACGTGTCAATTTCCAAATACGGATGGATAGGCGTCCAAAAAAACTCTAATGAGCTTCAATCGCCGCTGATGAACTTCGGTCCCTTGCCTGCGGTTTTTTCGTAGACGCCACCGCTGGCACGGCGGTACTGGGTGAAGCCGTGCTTGGCGACGTGGCTTTCCTTGAGCAGATGCGAGTTGCCAGTGGCCACGTTGGGCGCGGAAATCACTCGTGCAACCGGTGCGCCGCATTTTGGACAGCGCGACAGCGGCGCGTCACGAAGTTTTTGCAACAAGTCGAAATGCGCCTGGCAATGCGCACAACCGGTGCTGGTGGCCGCGTATTCGTAGATGGGCATGAGCGTTAGCTGGGGCTTTGGCCGATTGCTTCAAGCATCCGCGCCGTAGTGCGTGCGCCAGCAATCCTGCATGGTCTTCCAGCGGTTGACGATACCGCAGAACAGCAGGGCCGTGCGTTCAGCATCGTAGATCGCCGAGTGCGCTTCGTCCGCGTTCCATTCCAATCCCGCCGCCTGCACCGCACGGCTGAGCACGGTCTGGCCATACGCCAGTCCGCCGAGCGTGGCGGTATCGAAACAACTGAACAGGTGGAACGGACTGCGCTTGTAACCGGTGCGGCGGATCGCGGCGTTGAGAAATCCCAGGTCAAAAGCGGCATTGTGGCCGACCAGAATTGCGCGCTGGCAATCGAATTCCCGCAGGGCCTTGCGGATCGGTCGGAAGACGATATCCAGCGCTTCGCGTTCGGCGACGGCGGCGCGGAACGGATGCGTCGGATCAATGCCGGTGATCTCCAACGCGCGCGGGTCGATATTGGCGCCAGGAAACGGCTCCACGTGGGTAGACACCACCGGATCGGGATTCACCACACCGTGTTCGTCCATGCGCACGATGACGGCGGCAATTTCGAGCAACGCATCGCGCTCGCAGTCAAAGCCGCCGGTCTCCACATCCACCACCACGGGCAGAAAGCCGCGAAAGCGCTCGGCGTATTTTGGTGGCGCGGATTGCGATGGCGCAGTCATTGGCATGTCCGCGAGGATACGCGGCGCAGCCTATTGCCACAATGTGCTATTGCGGCGTCAGTGCACGGCTGTCTGGATGGCGTTGAACACGAGCGGGTAGCTGCCGATGGTTTCGCCGCGCCACATCGGATTGCTGGCGAACAGCAGCACGTGGCCCTTGCCCGTAGCGCGCATCCACCACCGCCGCGTGTTGCGCCATCAACTCGCCGTGTTCGAGCAGACCGGAAACCAGTAGATCGTCGGCGTCGGCCAAGCGCACAATCACGCTGCGGGCGCTCGGCCTGCCGGGATCACGAACGGATTGTTGCGCATCCTGCTCGGCGTTGAGCGGCATCGCCTGCCACGGTTTGGCCTCGGGCAGGCGGGGCTCGCCACGGGCGCGCGGCCTTCGGGTGATCGGCGTCGTGCGGGCCGCCGCGTCCGGTCGGGCGCTTGAAGTCCTTCGCGTTGGGCAGATCCTTGCCGCCGCCGACCAGGTTGCGATATCCGGAACGACAGGCCGGCCGCGCTGTACATGGCCAGATCGTCGCGGTGTAGCCGTGCGCGATCGGGCTGTCGCATGTCCACGAACGTCCGCGCGCAGCACGCTGCCGACGACCTTAGCTTGCCGCGTGGCGTGACGAAGACGCCGGGCGCCAGGCCCTCGTCGATGGCGAATTTCGCGGTGTCCTCGGCGGTGATCAGCAGGCCGCCATCGCGACGAAACGCTTGAGATTGGCCAGGCCCTGTTCGCCCAGGCCCGGACGGATATCGTCGTGGAATCGATGCGGCCGATGTTCGGCGTCAGCGCTGGTCTTCTTCCACGGCATCGGATTGCCCCACATCGGCAGGCCATCGACGATCTGCTGCGCGCTGACGCCGCCGATCGGGCCGAACAGGATCACGTCGTACTTGCCGCGCAGGTTGCGATCTTGCGCGCGACGTCCTGGGTGCTGATGTAGTCGTATTTCACGTGCAACTGGTCCAGCGCCATGCGCCACCAGCCTTCGGTCTGCGTATCCAGCCAGGTGTGCATCAGCGCGATGCGCGGAAGCTTGCCTTGGCGCCGAATGTCGACCGCCGCCAGCCCCTCGGACTGTTGACGGTGCCGAGACTTGCTCATCGGCGCTTTCAGGATGGCGTTGTCGGTCACCCGCACCACCTCCACGTCGAACAGGTCGCCCATCGACCAGGCGGTGTCGTCGTAGGGGTGCTTCTGCGGATCGTTCGGCGACCAGTACTGGCGGTCGAGCAGGGCGTCGGCGATGCGCGAGTAGGGTTGATCCATGCGCACGATGTAGCTGCCGGCCGGAAACTGCGTGCCACGTTCTTCGTTGCGGTCGAGCTGGCACTTGCCGTCTTTCTTGTCGGTATCGGCCTTGGCTTTTGTTGCGGCAGCGGCACCGTGAACGGTGACGCGTGCATCGCTCGCTGATCTCGACATGCTGGCGCTGCAGTACGCGCAGCAGCTGCGGCCTGCGAGCCGCGGATGCGGGTCGTCGGCGGGGAACACGTAGGCTGCCGGGCCGGCTTCGCGCCGGTTTCTCGATCGAGCGCTTGCTCTTCAGGTAGAAGTTGTTCAGGAACAGCTTGGCGTTGTCGGAGAAATAATCCAGCGCGGTGAGCAGGCCGGTCTGCTCGTAGTTGTTGTTGTCGCGCTGCGACCAGAGTCACCTCCGGCAGCGGCGGGTTCGGCCTGTACCAGGTGCGCTGAGTATTCGCTCGGGTCGAGGATGCGCTTTGACCGTGTCGGCGCCGCCGTTGCCGAAGGTCTCGTACAGCCGGCTGATGCCGTTGTGCATGGCGGCGATGAACATCAGATAGCCCGGGCTCCAGGTGTCGAAGTCGCCGTGGGTGAACACGCCCGGCATGCCGAACTTGGTCATCTGCTGCACGTTGTTCCAGCCCAGCATCTGCCATTCGTTGGTGAGGATCGGATCGATCCAGGCGTTGTACGGGCCGTCGCCGACGGTGTTGTCGTAGAGGAACGGCACCGATTCGTGCAGGTCGTGCAGCACCTGCGCATGCCAGCCCATATAGGTGTCCAGCACGTTGCGGGTGAGGTCCAGCGCAGGCCCATCGCATCGCGGTTGTTGTCGTGGGCGACGTAGTGGCCCCAGTACATCAGCGGCGGCTAGTTCTCGCCGGGATGCGCGTGTGCCAGTTGTACAGGTCGACCATGCGGTCGCGGCCGTCCACCTCGACGATCGGCGTGATCAGGGTGATGACGTGCTGCGGATGTTGCCTGATGTAGGGCGCATCGTCCACCGCCAGGCGGTAGGCCAGCTCCATCAGCGCGGTCGGCGCGCCGGTCTCGGTGGAGTGGATGGTGCCGGTGATGTAGTAGACCGGGGTGGATTGCGCGACCAGCTGCGTCGGCCTTGGCGTCGTCCATGCCGATGCGTGCGCGGGTCGGCCAGCTTGGCCAGGCGCGCCTTGTTGGCATCCAGATCCGCCAGCAGGGTTTCGTCGGCGATCGCCACCGCGATCATCTCGCGGCCTTCCTCGGTCTTGCCGATGCGAGAACACCTTCACCCGCGGGCTGGCCGCGGCCAGCGCACGGAAGTAGCGATAGACATCCGCCGAGTAGGGCAGGTAGTTCGGCGCGCCGGCGACGTCGCCGAGCACTTTCGCCGGCGTCGGCACGGTGTCCGAGGCGGGCAGGTAGTCGGTCAGCGGCGAATTGAATTCCGGGGCGGTGGTGTACTGCGGGATCTTCTGGGTGTAGGCGGCATCGACGGGCTGGTGCGGGTCGCGGGCATAAGTGTCATCAGCCACCGCATTGCCGACAAATGTTCCCGCAAAGGCGGCAAGAACGATCCCGAGTACGATCCGGCGCATGCGATTCTCCGTTGATCCGAGTAAATGACGGCCGAGCATAACCGGCACGCGACAAGCGCGCCATTGGCGGAAAGTCATGTCCTGGCGCGTTGAAAGCGGCGGCGCGGCATGCGAGAATCCGTGCCAGGCAAATCCAGGTGGCGCGCGGGTAACCGCCGCCGAGCGTGCGACATGTCAACTCCGCTTTCGCCAATCTAGATTCGTAACCCGCCAACTCGCTCACCAAGGCGCCACGGCGCCTTTTTTGTTGCTTGTCATTCCAGCATGGACTGTCGGGATCCAGACTTCAGGGATGACGGATCAAGTCCAAGTCTTGCATCCGTGTCGACTGGAATCCGACAGTCCCTGCCGGAATGACCAAAATCGTAAAATGGTTTTCTCATGATCAACATTACGCTCCCCGACGGCAGTCGCCGTGAATTCGACAAGCCGGTTACGGTCGGCGAGGTCGCCGCCGCGATCGGTGCGGGTCTTGCCAGGGCCGCGCTCGCCGGCAAGGTCGACGGCAAGCTGGTCGATACCAGTTACCGCATCGAGCGCGATGCGAAGGTCGAGATCGTCACCGAAAAAAGCTCCGAAGCGCTGGACATCCTGCGCCACTCCACCGCGCACCTGCTCGCCCAGGCCACGCAGCGGCTGTTTCCGGATACCCAGGTCACGATCGGTCCGGTGATCGACAATGGTTTCTACTACGACTTTGCCCGCAAGACGCCGTTCACGCCCGAGGATCTGGAAAAGATCGAGGCGGAAATGCGCAAGATCGTCGCCGAGGCGCTGCCAGTGGAGAGGCGTGTAATGGCGAAGGATGAAGCGATCGCGTTTTTCAAGGACAAGGGCGAGATCTACAAGGCGCAAATCATCGAGGACATCATCCCTCCCGGTGAGGAAATCTCCCTGTACGCGCAGGGCGAATGGGTGGATTTGTGTCGCGGCCCACATGTGCCGAACACCGGCAAGCTGCGCGCATTCAAGCTTATGAAGGTGGCCGGTGCCTACTGGCGCGGCGATTCGAACAACGAAATGCTGCAACGCGTGTACGGCACCGCCTGGCTCAATGAAAAGGATTTGAAAACGTATCTGACCCAGATCGAAGAAGCCGAGAAACGCGATCACCGCAAGATCGGCAAGGCGCTGGATCTGTTCCATGTACAGGAAGAAGGCCCGGGCCTGGTATTCTGGCATCCCAAGGGCTGGTCGATCTGGCAGGTGGTCGAGCAGTACATGCGTGGCGTGTACCGCGACTCAGGCTATCAGGAAGTGCGCTGCCCGCAGGTGCTGGATGTTTCCCTGTGGAAAAGTTCCGGACACTGGGACAACTACAAGGAAAACATGTTCTTCACCGAATCGGAGAAGCACACTTACGCCTTGAAGCCGATGAATTGCCCCGGCCATGTGCAAATATACAACCATGGCCTGCGCAGTTACCGCGATCTGCCGATCCGCTACGGCGAATTCGGCGCCTGCCACCGCAACGAGCCTTCCGGTGCGCTGCACGGCATCCTGCGCGTGCGCGGCTTCACCCAGGACGACGGCCACATTTTCTGCACGCAGGACCAGGTCGAATCCGAGGTCACCGCGTTCCATTGCCAGGCGCTGAAGGTGTACACCGATTTCGGTTTTACCGATATCCAGATCAAGCTCGCGCTGCGGCCGGACAAGCGCATCGGTTCGGACGAATTCTGGGATCGCACTGAGGAAATGCTGCGCCGCGCCCTGCGTGCTGCCAGAGTGGAATGGGAAGAATTGCCGGGCGAAGGCGCGTTTTATGCGCCTAAGGTCGAATACCACCTGAAGGATTCGATTGGCCGCACCTGGCAGTTGGGCACCATGCAGGTGGATTTCATGATGCCGGAGCGCCTTGGCGCCGAATACGTGGGCGAGGATTCGGCCCGGCACACTCCGGTGATGCTGCACAGGGCCATCGTCGGCTCGATGGAGCGCTTTATCGGCATCCTGATCGAGCACCATGCCGGCAACTTCCCCGCGTGGCTGGCGCCGATCCAGGCGGTGGTCATGAACATTACCGATGCCCAGGCCGGATACGTGAACGACATCGTGAAAAACCTGGTCCAGCAGGGATTTCGCATTGACGCCGACACGCGCAACGAGAAGATCGGCTACAAGATTCGCGAACACACGCTGCAGAAGGTACCTTATCTGCTGGTGATCGGAGACCGTGAAATGCAGGCGGGTGAGGTCGCGGTACGCACGCGCGCAGGCGACGATCTGGGGTCGATGCCGCTCGCGGATTTCGCCGAACGCTTGCATGCAGGCAAGTAATTGGCGCAAACCCTTGTAAAACAAGGAATCCGGTTGCGTCTGCGCCGAATTCCCGATAAAATCCGCGACCCGTATTTTTTCGCGCGCGGCGCCGCCTGAATGCCGCACGCTAGTGATTGATCGGACAGGCTCGACGGAGGGTGCGTTATCGTCACCGAAAAGACTAACCGCAAGAACACGGAGATTCGTGTTCCGCGGGTACGCGTAATTGGCGCGGATGGAGAACAGGTCGGCGTGCTGTCGCGCGACGAAGCCCTCACCATGGCCGAGGAGGTTGGTCTGGATCTGGTCGAAATCCAGCCGAACGCCGAGCCGCCGGTGTGCCGGATCATGGATTTCGGCAAGTTCAAGTTCGAGATGCAAAAGAAGGCGCATGCGGCCAAGCGCAAGACGCGCCAGGTCGAGATCAAGGAGCTCAAGTTCCGACCTTCGACCGAGGACGGCGATTACAACGTCAAACTGCGCAACCTGCGGCGCTTTCTCGAGGAAGGCGACAAGGTCAAGATCGTGGTGCGCTTCAAGGGCCGCGAAATGGCTCACACGGAACTGGGCGAGGCGATGGTCAAACGCATCCAGGCCGATATCGTCGAAGAGTCGGTGATCGAAAGCTTTCCGCGCTTCGAAGGTCGTCAGATGGTGATGATGGTCGCGCCGAAAAGGAAATAGTTAATGTCGAGCATTGGCCGGATTTGGCCAAGTTCGGCGCAAGAAGCAAAAAGCGTGGTCTTTGCTTCTTGTCGTTTCGCAAACCAGCATTGCGAAACGTTAGCCCCTCCGTGGGCTAAACCCACGCACGGAACCCGTCCGCATTCGTGCGGACTTACAACTAGCCGGTACGAGCAGGATGGAAAGCGCTGCGCAAGCAGCCGCTCGGGCCAGTACGAAAACAAACTAAAGGAGTTGGGTCATGCCCAAGATCAAAACCAATCGGGCCGCTGCCAAGCGGTTCCGCAAGACTGCGTCCGGCAAGTTCAAGGCCGGTCACGCGTTCAGGAGCCACATCCTCACCAAGAAGTCGACCAAGCGTAAGCGCAACCTTCGCGCTACCAATATCGTGCGCAAGGAAGACTCCGGACGCATCGCCCGCATGCTGCCCTACGCGTAAAGGAGACGAACCATGGCACGAGTAAAACGTGGTGTCGTCGCACGCCGTCGGCACAAGAAAATCCTGTCCCGTGCGCGCGGCTATTACAACGCCCGCCGCAAGGTATTCCGCGTCGCCAAGCAGGCCGTCATCAAGGCCGGCCAGTACGCCTACATCGGCCGCAAGCAGAAAAAGCGCCAGTTCCGCGCCCTGTGGATCGTGCGCATCAATGCCGGTGCGCGCCAGTTCGGTTTGTCCTACAGTCGTCTGATGAACGGTCTGAAGAGGGCCGGCATCGTCGTCGATCGCAAGGTACTTGCCGATATCGCCGTGCACGATCTGAATGCGTTCGGCGCACTCGCGGAAAAAGCCAAAGCCGGCCTCGCGTAGTCGTTTTTGCCAGCGTCCGCGCTGGCGGGAATCAGCGCGGTCGTATCGACCGCGCTTTTCAAATTCTCGCCAACCAAGGGGAGCAGGCATTGGCCAGATCCCCCTTTGTTTTTGTGGGATACGAAAACGATGGATTCACTGGATACCCAAGTTGCTCGTGCCCTCGCCGACATCGCCGGCGTCGCCTCGCTCGACACGCTCGAATCGTTGCGTGTCGCCCTGCTCGGCAAAAGCGGCCTCGTTACCGAGCGGCTAAAGGCCTTGGGCAAACTGCCGCCTGACGACCGCAAGGCGCAGGGTGCGCAGGTAAATCGCGCCAAGGATCAGTTGCAGGCGGCCATCGCGAAGCGCAAGTCGACGCTGGAAAGCGCCGCATTCGATGCGCGCCTTGCCGATGAACGGCTCGACGTCACCCTGCCGGGGCGCGATGTGGATGCCGGCAGCATCCACCCGATCACCCGCGCTCTCGAGCGCATCGTCGATATTTTCTCGCGCCTGGGATACGCGCAGGCTGACGGCCCCGAGATCGAGGACGACTACCACAATTTCGAGGCGCTGAACTTTCCCGCGCATCATCCCGCCCGGGCGATGCACGACACGTTTTATATCGAGCCCGACAAGAACGGCGACGTCAAATTGCTGCGTACGCACACCTCGCCGGTGCAGATTCGCGCAATGTGCAACGCCAAGCCGCCGCTGCGCATCATCGCTCCGGGCAAGGTCTACCGCAGCGATTCAGACCAGACCCATAGCCCGATGTTCCACCAGGTTGAAGGTCTGCTGGTGGACGAAACCTCGAGCTTCGCGGACCTCAAGGGTACGCTCGCTGAATTCGTGCGTGCGTTCTTCGAACGCGATTTCGAAATGCGCTTCCGCCCAAGCTATTTCCCGTTCACCGAACCGTCTGCGGAAGTGGATATCCGCTGGAGCAATGCCGACGCGGGCACGGAAGACGGCAGTGAACGCTGGCTGGAAGTGCTTGGCTGCGGCATGGTGCATCCGCACGTGTTGCGCGAATGCGGCATCGATGCGGAAATGTATACTGGTTTCGCATTCGGTCTCGGCGTTGAGCGTTTCGCCATGCTGCGCTATGGCGTGACCGACTTGCGCGCGTTTTTCGAAAACGACGTGCGCTTCCTGAAACAGTTTGGTTAGGTATTCGTCATTCCGGCAGGGATTGCCGGAATCCAGTCGCCAGGGACGGTACGATTCGATTGCGGAAACATCCATGTGCTCTGGATGCCGGCAATCCATGCCGGCATGACGAGTAGGGAAGTGAACGGAAAGCGCTGATGAAATTTTCCGAAAACTGGCTGCGCGAGATCGTCGATCCGCCCGTTGATCGTGACGAGCTTTGCCGGCGTTTGACCATGGCCGGCCTTGAAGTCGAAGCCGTCGCTGTGCTCGGCGCGGGCCTCGACGGAGTCGTCGTCGCCGAGATTGTCGCCTGCGCAGCGCATCCGAACGCCGAAAAATTGCGTGTGTGTCAGGTGTCGATCGGGGGAAGGTCCACTTTGCAGGTCGTGTGCGGCGCGCCGAATGCACGCACGGGACTGAAGGCGCCGCTGGCGATGATCGGCGCGAAATTGTGGAACGGGATCGAGATAAAAAAAACGTCACTGCGCGGTGTCGAATCCAATGGCATGTTGTGCTCGGCACGGGAGCTGGATCTGGACACGGACGCATCCGGTTTGCTGGAGTTACCGGCCGATGCCCCGACCGGGTTATCGTTGGCGGAATATCTTGCGTTGCCCGACGCGCGCATCGAATTGAAGCTCACGCCGAACCGCCCAGACTGTCTGAGCGTTTGCGGCTTGGCGCATGACGTCTCCGCACTGTTTGGCGTTGTGGCGAGTGAGCCGCAAGTCACCCCTGTCGCTGCATCGATCGCGACGAAACGCACGCTGAAACTCGATTCCGGCGCTGATTGCCCGCGCTATGTGGGGCGTGTGGTCGAAGGCGTGAATGCGGCAGCGCAATCGCCAGTGTGGATGGCCGAGCGCCTGCGCCGCAGCGGCATCCGGCCGATCAGTGCGATTGTCGATATCACCCAGTACGTGATGCTCGAACTTGGCCAGCCGATGCATGCCTATGATGCGGCGCGTCTAAATGGCGCCATCCATTTGCGCCGCGCGCACCCGGGCGAGCAGATCAAGCTGCTCGATGGCGACGAGCATGCGCTGGGTGCGGAATTTCTGGTCATCGCCGACGATGTCAACTTGCTCGGTCTGGCCGGCATCATGGGTGGATTCGATGCGCGCGTCACCAATGCTACGCGCGATATCTTTCTCGAAGCCGCTCATTTTGCGCCGGCGGCGATCATGGGGCGAGCGCGCAAACTCGGCTTGCACACCGATGCCTCGCACCGTTTCGAGCGCGGGGTCGATCCGCAATTGCCGGGTCGGGCGATGCAGCGCGCCACCCAGCTGGTTCTCGACATATGCGGTGGCAAGCCCGGCCCGCTCACCGAAGCTGTGCAGGACGATGCGCTGCCGCAACCGGTTGCGGTACCGCTGCGCCGTGCGCGGTTGCAGCGCGTGCTGGGCATCACGATTGCCGACAGCGAAGTAGAACGGATTTTGTCCGCGCTGCAAATGTGCGTGGACAAGACAGCCGACGGCTGGCGCGCCATGCCGCCGTCGCGGCGTTTCGATATCGCCATTGAGGAAGACCTGATCGAGGAAGTGGCGCGCATTCACGGTTACGAGCGCATTCCCATCCACGTGCCGAGTGGCGAATTACGCCTGCAATTGCGGCCCGAGACAGAGCTGCCGCCGGCACGGCTGCGTGCGCAACTGGCCGCGCGGGGCTTCCGCGAGGCGATCTGCATGAGCTTTGTGGCGCGTGAACGGCTCGATGCCTGGTCGCTTGCCTCCGGCGCAGTCGCGCTGGCCAATCCGCTCAGCGCGGATCTGGCCGTCATGCGCACATCGTTGCTGCCGGGACTGGTCGACGCGCTCCGGCACAATCGCAACCGCCAGCAGGATCGCGTGCGCCTGTTTGAAACCGGGCTGGTTTTCGCCCAGGTCGATGGCGAGCTGCGGCAAACGTCGCGGCTGGCCGCGGTGGCGTGCGGACGCGCCGCGCCGGAAGGCTGGGCCACGGACAAGCGCGAACTGGATTTCTTCGATATCAAGGCCGATCTGGAAAGTCTGCTCGCATTGTCTGGTGCGGCGGCGACGTTCGCAACGGCGGCTGCACCCTGGCTGCACCCCGGTCGCAGCGCCGAGGTGGCGATTGCCGGGCGGCCCGTCGGGGTGGTCGGCAGCTTGCATCCGCGTCTGCTCAAGGCGCTGAGTCTGGACATCGATGTGTACGTTCTCGAAGCCGATCTGGCGGCGCTCAGTGGCGGCGCCTTGCCACGCGCCAGACCGGTTTGCGCGTTTCCGATGCTGCGCCGCGACATCGCGGTGGTGGTTCCGGATGCAATTGCCTACGCAAAGATCCGTTCGTGCGTAGAACTGGCTGTGGGCGAGGAACTGGTGGAAGTCCTTGTTTTTGATCGCTACACCGGGCCGAATCTCGGTTCGGGAGTAAAAAGTCTCGCTATAGGCTTGATTTTGCAGGACGATTCCCGCACTCTTACGGACGAAGATGCGGATCGTTGCGTGGCATGCGCGGTAGCGGCACTGGAAACCGGGTGTCGGGCGAGGTTAAGGGGGTAACATGGCGTTGACCAAGGCGGAGATGGCCGAACGGTTGTTTGCCGAAGTCGGTCTCAACAAGCGCGAAGCCAAGGAATTCGTCGATGCATTTTTCGATGCCATCCGCGACGCGCTCGAAAAGGGGGAGCAGGTCAAGCTGTCGGGTTTCGGCAATTTCGACTTGCGCCAAAAGAACCAGCGTCCGGGGCGGAACCCCAAGACCGGCGAGGAGATTCCCATTTCTGCGCGCCGTGTGGTCACGTTCCGTCCGGGGCACAAGCTGAAAATCAGGGTCGAATCCTATGCTGGACCAGGGCAGCAATAGCGAATTGCCGGTCATCCCGGCGAAACGCTATTTCACCATCGGCGAGGTCAGCGAGCTGTGCGGCGTCAAACCGCACGTCTTGCGCTATTGGGAGCAGGAATTCCCCAACCTCAAGCCGGTCAAGCGCCGTGGCAACCGGCGTTATTACCAGCGCCACGATGTACTGATGATCCGGCAGATCCGTTCGCTGCTCTACGATCAGGGTTTCACCATCACCGGCGCGCGTGCGCGCCTTGAGGGCCACCAGGCGCGCATGGAAGTGAGCATCTCGAACCAGATCGTGCGCCAGGTGCGCCTGGAACTGGAAGAAGTACTGCAGATCCTCAAGCGCTGAGCGGCGCAACGTTTGGTACAATTCACTCGTCGGGGCGTAGCGCAGTCTGGTAGCGCATCTGCCTGGGGGGCAGGGGGTCGTGGGTTCGAATCCCGCCGCCCCGACCAAAATGAAAAAACGGGCCACAGGGCCCGTTTTTATTTGCGATAGCGCCGGAACGCATCGCGCACCTGCTCGCGCAACAGGCCATCGTCCCACGGCTTGGTGAGGAACTTGAAGACCGCGCCGCCATTGACCGAGTCGGTCACGGCCTCGATGTCGGCACGGTCCGACAAAATGATACGCACGGTATCCGGATACAGTCCCTTGGCTGTGGTAAGAAATTCCGTGCCGGACATGCCTGGCATGCGCTGATCGGAGATGATTACCTGAACCGGATTGACCGCCAGCGCCTCAAGACCATCCGCTGCATTGCTGGCGGTCAGGATCCGATAGCCTTCGTTGCGCAACATCCGTGTCAGCGCTGCGCGGATACCTGGTTCGTCGTCTACCAGCAGCAGCGTGCGCTGGTCTGCTGAGACGGGCGCCGGCAACGGCATATGCTTGTTGTCACGCAATTGGGACTCGAACGTCTCCTTGGGCACGGCAGGGCTGAAGAGGTTGCCCTGCATCTCGTCGCAGGACTGTGCGCGAAGAAAATTGAATTGTCCTTGCGTCTCGATCCCCTCGGCGACGACTTTCAGGTTGAGGCGATGCGCCATCGCTATGATCGCGGTGGCGATGGCTGCATCTTCGGCATTGTGCGTGATGTCGGTGACAAAGTTCCTGTCAATCTTCACGGAACGAAAAGGAAAACGCTTGAGCAGGGCCAACGAAGAGTACCCTGTACCGAAGTCGTCAAGCGCCAGACATACACCGATCTTGCTCAACGCCCGCAAGGTCTTTGCGGCTGCGGCGGAATCGCTCATCAGCGCACTTTCGGTCAGTTCAAGTTCCAGATATTTGGCGTCCAGCCTGTTTTGGGACAACGCGTGGCAAACTTTCTTGAGCATGTCGTCCTTGTCGAGTTGAACCGAAGAAAGGTTCACCGCGATCGGCACGATGCCGATACCCGCTGCGATCCACGCCGCTTGCTGTGCGCAAACCGTATCGATCACCCACGAGCCGATCGCGACAATCAATCCTGTCTCTTCGGCAAGAGGAATGAATTCTGAAGGAACGATGAGCCCGTTGTCCGGATGCTGCCAGCGGATCAACGCCTCTGCACCGACGAGTTCCCCGCTGATCATGTCCACACGCGGCTGGTAATGCAGGACGAACTCCTGCGCTTCAACCGCGGTGCGCAACCGATCCTCGAGTTTGAGGCGTCCGGCGATACGTGCATTCATGTTTGCCGAGTAATACAGGCACTGGTTGCCGGAGGACTTGGCAAGTTTCAGTGCCGCTTCGGCGTTCTTGAAAACGATTTGGCCGTCTTCGCCGTCGCTCGGAAACAGGGCGATGCCAGCCTGCGCAGCGATGCGCACATTGTGTCCGTGCACGCTGAATGGCTGCTTGAGCGCATCGAACATCCAATCGCATAGTCTTGTAGCAGCGGATTCGGAGTCGTATGGAAATGCCGCGGCGAAGGTATCGGAGGCAACGCGCGCCAGCGCGTAAGGAGCATTGAGAGAGTCGCCAAATCGGTCCGCTACCTGGCGCAGCAGTTCATCGCCGGTTGCTCGACCAAGCGTATCGTTGATCTGCGTGAACCGGTCTAGGTCAAGCACAACCACGCAAACCGGTCGCTGTTGGCGCCGGGATACATTGATGAATTGCTCCAGCCGATCGCCGAATAGCGTGACGTTGGGCAGCCCAGTCAGTGTGTCATGCGTGGTCAGATACTCCAGACGCTGCGATTTTTCGATGTAATCGAGTGCGAATGACAAATCTGCAGTAAGCGACTCGAGCAACGCAACCTCCTCCGCGTCGAAAGCGCTGCGTTCGTTCGCCAGCAGCACCAGGACTGCGACGACGCTCCCGCCCACAAATAGCGGGAAGGCAGCACAGGAACGATGCGCGCCGCGCAGCAATTCCTTGCGGATTGGCGCCATCATCGGATCGGTAGCGACGTCATTGATTACAACGCAATGTCTGGCGCGCGCCGCTCGAACAGTGGGGCGGTCCTGCTCCGCCCATTCCTCGTGCTCGGCAAGTTGCTTGATAAGGTCGAGGGCATTCGAGTCTCCGTGCCATGCGATAACCCCGCAGTTTTCGCTTCGGTGATTGATTGCGGCGACCCAGGCAATCGGAAATACCCCGGCGGTCGTGGCAACGCGACAAGCCTCTCGCAGCAGTTCATCGCGATCCCGCAGCCGCAGCATGGCTGAACTTATACCGCCAGTGACTGCGCGGATCCGGCTCAAGCGTGCGATCTTGCGCTCCTGCTCAACGCGACCGGTGACATCGTTGGCCAGGACTAGCTTGGCTTGGCGTCCGGCAAAATCGATCGGGTGGGACGTGAGCTCCACCCTGATGATTGTGCCGTCGTATCTGCGATGGCGCCAGATGCCGGTATGCATGATTCCCGTGTTGTCGCTTTTTGCGATTTCCTGACGAGCCAATACATCCGGACCTGGTCGGATGTCGGTGAGGGTCATCTGCAAGAATTGTTCCCGCGTATAGCCATAGTGGTCGATGGCCGCCACGTTCACTGCAAGGAACTCGAGCGTTTTGATGTCGTACACCCACATCGGGAGTGGATTGGCGTCGAACAGATGGTGGTAGCCGGTCTCGCTCTCGCGCAGAGGATTCGGCGATGTGCCTGTACTCGGCCACTTCCGCCGCGAGCAGGTCGGCGCGACGTTGCAGATCTTCGAACCGCTTGACGGCACTCATGGCTGCGCAGCCCCGGGGCCCCTTCCAGGAAAAGGCACGGACGTGCGGCAGCGCAGTTCGCCGGAATGACCAAGCCGGAGCGGGAACAGCCGAATCGCCAGCCGAGTGCCACTCGTGGACGACAACGCAGGACGACCTCTCGTTTGCAGTATGTGCCGCGGCCTGCTGCCGCTGCAGGAATAATGCTAGTGGGCGTCGTGCGCATATTGTCCAGATTGTTGTGACTGCCGAACCAGCACCCGGCGCGCAGGAACTGGCTTAGGACCTTTGTTACCCCCAAATTCCGGGTATTCACAATGTCAACATTTACAGTTGCAAGATGTGGGGCTCTGGGCATGCTCGGGCGGTCACGCCAGACGGTGGCCAGCACCAAACTGCTGTGCTGTCGGGCGATGTGATTGCCGGATGGTCGGGGTCAAGCCCGGTAGGGGGTGAGTAGCGCAGCGCATCCGGCCAATAAAGAGAAATTCGATACGCTATGAGTCATGCCCGGTTACATTCGCGCATATGTTCCGGGCGGCACGTTCTTCTTCACTGTTGCCTTGTTGGAGCGGCATCGGCGTTTGCTGTCCAAAAACTTTGGCTTTACGTGCCGCGTTTGCGGGCGTGCAGGTGCACGTCGGCCAGGACCTGCGATGGGGATTCCGCCGCGCGTGTATTGACGCTCACGATGAAGCGGCGCAATAATCTTCGCGTGTGGAAATCCGACGGCGATCTTGCTGGCAACAAGCCACAGCACGGAAAAACGAAATCATGACGACACAGGTGGGACCACCGCATATTCAAGCGGTGGTCAAGGAATTTCTGGCGCAACGTTTTGACATTGCCGCGGACCGGATGACAGATGACACTCCCCTGCGCAGTCTCGGACTGGATTCGATGATGATGCTGGAGATCATGCTGGAAATGGAGGATCGGCTTGGCGTCAAGATGACGGACCTCTCGATGCCCGCCGACCCGGCACTGCGCGACGTCTTCGTACTCATTGAGCGGAATATGGCGAAGCAAGGCTGACAATGCCGAACGCGCGCGATGCGGTCATCACCGGGCTTGGGGTTGTTTCGCCGATCGGTCTGAGCGTTGCCGAGTTGCTGTCGAGTCTGCAGAGCAACCGGTCGGGAATTCGGTTGTGGGAATCCCCGCTGCTGGCGAAGAAACTGCCGGCCGGGCTGATTGATCGAGATTTTGCCGGCGAATTCACCAAGCTCGAACTGCCATACCTGGATCGTTGCAGCCAGATCGCGATCATCGCCGCACGCCAGGCGGTACGCGATGCGGGCCTGGATCAGTTCGCCGGCTATGCACAGCGCGCCGGATTGTTCTACGGTTCCGTTGGCGGCGGCGTCAAGACCGAACACGACTGGGTCCAGCAATTTCACGCCGAGCACAAGCAACTATCAAAACCCTACACGATCATGGCGAGCATGTTGAATGCGGCGCCGGCGCACATCTCGATTCGTCAGCAGATTCTCGGCCCGGTGACGACCCACAGCAGCGCATGCACCTCATCCGGTACGGCGATCGGGGACGCCTTTCACGCGATCCGGCATGGCTACCTGGATGTTGCCCTTGCAGGCGGTGCGGAATCAGCGCTAATCCCCACGTTCATGGCGCTGTGGGGAGGATTGCGGGCACTGGCGGATATCGATCTGGAAGATATCAGCTGCAGTTGTCGCCCCTTCTCGAAGCATCGAACCGGCCTGGTGCTTGGCGAGGGCGCCGTGTTCGTGTTGATCGAATCGCGTGAGCATGCCCTGCAGCGTGGAGCTAGCGGCTATTGCGCGCTGTCTGGTTACGGCATCGCATCAGACGGTTATCACATCGGTTCGCCGAAAGCGGAAGGGCAGGTTGCCGCACTGCGTGCCGCTTTGAACGATGCCGGGTTACGCTCGGACCAGATCGATTATGTGAACGCGCATGCTACCGCAACTTTGGGTGGCGACCCGGTTGAAGCGAGTGCGCTGCGTGAGGTCTTCGCGGGTGTTCCAGTCAGCTCGACAAAAGGCATCCACGGGCATTTGCTCGGAGCGGCGAGTGCGATGGAGCTCGCTGCGACCGTCCTGGCGATCAACAAGTCCTTCCTGCCGGCGACCGCACATCTGGATGACATCGATCCGGCTTGTGTGTTGAACCACGTTGCCAACTCACCGGTTTTCGACCATCCCGTCAACCATGCGCTGTCGTTCTCGGCGGGATTCGGGGGGACGAACGTGGCGCTGGTCGTCTCGAAGGAAAAGGAGTTGCCCGCAAAAGCGCTTTGAAGACTACAATCTAGCCGCCACATTCGTGGTTCCGAAGTGAGGCAGAGTGTCATGAGCGCTATCGAGTTTGTCTCCCCGCTACCCTTGTCCCGCGTAGCAACGCATTTCAGTGCAAAACAGAACAACACCCTCTGGATTACGATGACTCAATCGCCCCTCGGCAGGAGTCAGAATTTTTCTCTGGACCTGTTGCAGGACGTAGGTACGTTCAATCAGCTACTCCAGGCCAACGGGATGTCCTGGGTGTCGAACGGGGCTAAACATCAGATCCAGTACGCCGTACTCCGATCGGAGCACCCGGACTATTTCAGCCTCGGCGGCGACCTCGCCTATTTTCGCGAGTGCATCCGGCAACAAAACAAGCAGGCCCTGAGCGACTACTCGATGCGTTGTGCCGATATGGTCTATGAATGGGCGACGATGCTGAATCAGCAGGCGACGACGATCGCCCTGGTCCAGGGCCGCGCCCTCGGCGGAGGTTTCGAAACCGCATTGGCGTCGGACTTTCTGATCGCCGAGGAGCACAGCGAATTCGGCTTTCCCGAGATCCTGTTCGGGTTGTTCCCGTGCACTGGCGGGATGAGTTTGCTGGCACGGCGAGTCGGTGTGTACGAAGCCGAGCGGATGATGACCAACGGCAGACTCTATAGCGCGGCTGAACTCAAGGAAATGGGCGTGGTAGATGAGCTATGTCCGAAAGGGCAAGGCGAAATCGCGGTCGAGAAATTCATTGGCATGCACGCCAAACACCGCGAGGCGCGCCTCATGCTCAAGCGCAGTCGTTATCGCCTTGCGCCGCTGGATCGTGAGGAATTGCGAACCGTGGTCGACGAGTGGGTCGAACTCGCTATCGGTCTGGGCGAAGCGGACTTGCGGGTGATGGACATGCTAATCAAGATGCAGCAGGCCAGCATCATTAGCTGACGTCTGATCGGTGCCGGCGATTATCTTTGCAATCGCAATGCCGGTTGACTGCGACGATTCACGAATGTCCGCTGTAAGGCGTTCGCATGAGGAATCCAGTTCTTCGCTGGGCATGTTCATGAGCGTGCTGGCGAGGGCGACGAGACGAACTGCGCCGACATTCGCGCTGACCCCTTTGAGCGCATGCGCTGCAGTGCGGATTTGCGCGTAATTTCTGCTCGCGAGCGCTTCCATCAGCTGCTGACAGCAGCGAGCGATATCGTTTTCTGCCTGCAACAACAAGCGCCGCAGGAAATCAGGCCGTGCGTTGATTTTCCTCAGCTCATGAATGACATCTTCGTTGAGCGGATTGGTCGGAACCACCATCAGGGCTGGCCGCGCGGGTCTGGCTTGTTCCACGGGCGGTGGACCGTCGGACTCCGGTAGCCGCGAAGCTGGGGATAGATCAAGACGTGCAAGAGCCTTCCTCACGTTGGCCAGACCGATCGGTTTGTAGAGTATCCCCGCTCCACCCGCTTGCTGCAACCGTGTCGCCGTTTGGATCGTCGCATCTGCTGTCAAAAACAGCACCGGCATCGGGTTCAGCCGTCCGAAACGATACGTTTGCAATACGCGCACGCCATCCATATCGCCCAGATTATAGTCAAGCAGGAGCAGGTCGAAATCATGTTTGACCAGGATTTCCAGTGTCTCCATACCGCTGGCTGAGGTCGTAACCTCATGCTGGTCGATTTCCAGCATCTCTTTGAGCAGCATGAGATTGCTGACATTGTCATCGGCCACCAGAATGCGTTTGCCACAAACGATATTCGTGATGTCTTCTTCGGCGACGCTTGCGACTGTCGGCGTTGCGCGTCGCAACACCAGCTCGAACCAGAACCGGCTGCCTTGCCCCAGAGTACTTTCGAACTGAAGCTCACCGCCCATCAGGTCGATGATCTTCTTCGACAGGGAAAGCCCAAGGCCCGTACCGCCGTAACGACGGTTTACGCCTTCATCGACTTGGGAAAAGGATTCGAAGATCTTTGCGCGAAATGATTCCGGAATGCCGATTCCGGAGTCGGTGACGCTGAATCGCACCCGATAGTCCGTCGCGGTTTGTTCAAGTAACTTGACGGTCAGGCGAACGTTGCCTTTGTCGGTGAACTTGATTGCGTTGCTCGTCAGGTTTAGCAGAATCCGGTCAAGATAATGGGAATCGATTTCGACGAAATCAGCGATGGTGGAATCCATTTCCATGCGAAATGCCAGGCCTTTCCGTGCGGCGATCGTTTCGAACGTGGTCTGCAGCCTTGCGACCTGTTTGTTCAGATCGATAGGTGCGTAACTCAGCGCGCCGGCCTTGGCATCGAATTTTGCTTCATCGAGCAGATCATTGATTTCGGATAGCAGGTTGTCGGACAACGCAAGAATTGTTTCGGTCCGGCGCGACACTGTGGTGTCGTTCGATTCGACAGCGAGAAGTTCTGCTGACGCAACGATACCGGTAAGCGGTGTTCGCAACTCATGACTGACTTTCGCCAACAAGTCCGACTTGGCCCGGCTTTCCTGTTCAGCCTGCTCGCGAGCAGCGCGTATCTTCCCGATCAGCATGTCCGCATAGAGCGGCACGACGATTGTTGGTATGAGTAAGGCAATCCCGATGACTGGATTTTGCTGCCAGTAAGGAACGAGGGCCAGGACCAGGCAAAATCCAACGATCGACATGCCCTGGCACAGGTACATCAGGGGGCGTCCCGTGCGGAAACCGAACCCGATCGTGGTAAACAAGTAGAAACCGATGATCAGACTGCCAAACTCGCCCGTCGCGGCAATCCAGACGGACAACACCACAGGATCGAGTACCGCCGTTGCCACCAGCAGATTCCGAATGGCGGTAAACCCACCGCTGCGTAGCACTAGGTACGGTGATACGGCATACGCGCAGTAACCGGCGGTCAGACCAAGCAACCACGATGGAATTCCATCCGGCTCGAGGAAGAACAGGATCAGATCGAGGATAATGACCGGCATCGCCACATACATGCGTACGTTGGCTTGAGCGCGAACAATCGCCCGCAGCCCGGACTCGGTTCTGTTCTGTGTATCTTCGATCAAATTCAAACGCATGTTTGGAAACCGGCGATATTCATGGATGGCGAGCCACAACTGTGCGAAAGTATGTGACTTCCGACGAACCTAGTCCATTGCCAACTCGGTCACGAGCATTTCGACATGCCACATTATTCAGTCCACAAGGCAGGTAAGGGCGAGGGCGGGGTGAACGCTCTTGTTGTCGACGATCAACCCAGCACCTTGATGCTGATTCGGGCGATTCTGGATCATGCTGGCTATCACGTTGTCGAGTGCTCAAACGGTCAGACGGCGATCGATGCATTGTCGACCGATCATTTCGACTTGGCGATCCTGGATTTGAACCTTCCCGACATCTCGGGTATCGATCTGTTGCGGAGTCCGCGATTGACGCATAACCATCTGCCTCCGGTGCTTGGAATGACCGCCTCCCCCACGCCAGAGCTGGTCGAAAAGGCCGAGTGGGTGGGGATGTATCGTGTTCTCCCCAAACCCATATCGCGCGAGCAACTGATCGATGCGGCTGCAGACGCGGTGAAGGCTGGCAGATCGACTGAACTCGCGGTAGTAGGAGGAGCTGCGATTGATCCGACTATTCTGGCAGAGGTTCATGCAATAAACGGGCCGCGCGTTTATCGATTCGTTCACCAAGCGCTTGTAGACGCTCGGCGCTGTCTGGAGGATCTTCGCGTTGCCGCCGAGGATGCCGATCCTGCGGCTTGGCGGCGGCATGCGCAAACCCTCGACGGAGTCGCGCTTACGCTCGGGGCCAGACGGTTGACCACCGCGATCGCCGACGTTATTGCAATGTCGGATGAGCAACTGACAGCCAATGCCAGTTCGTTCACCACGCACTTCTCCAAACTCGTGGACGAGGCGCAGCAAGCGCTGAACGAGTGTCTGTGGTACTCCGCGAACGGGGTAGTCGATGAGCTGGTTGCGTTGGAAAATGCCCAGCAACTGCCCTGCGTGCTCAGCGATCGGGAACGTGCGATCCTGCGCTGGACCGGCGCCGGGAAAACCTCGCATGAAATTGGAATCATTCTTGGTCTCTCCACGCGAACCGTCAATTTTGCCATTACCGGCATCCTGGACAAACTGCACGCAGTCAACAAGACCCACGCCGTGGTCAAAGCGGTGGTTCTCGATCTATTGAATTGACCCTGTGCCCTGCGAAGGGCAATACGTGACGTAGAATGCACAGTGCCAGTCACTGAGCGTCGGCTGAGGCGCTGTGCCTATGGGGGCATGAATTCGAGTCCGCGCTCGTGCCATTTACTATTGCGCTGCAACGGCGCGATCCTAGTACAGGAGTTGAAATGTCAGGCGAGCGCCGCACGCTGTATCCGCAGATCGAACCCTACGACAACGGCACGCTAGCCGTGTCGCCGCTGCATACTCTGTACTACGAGCAGTGTGGCAACCCGCATGGCAAGCCAGTCCTGTTTCTGCATGGTGGTCCGGGTGCGGGTTGCAACGCCAACAGCCGGCGGTTTTTCGATCCTGCGCATTACCGCATTGTGCTCTTCGACCAGCGCGGCAGCGGCCGATCGACGCCCAATGCCGAATTGCGCGAGAACACGACCTGGGATCTGGTTGCCGACATCGAACGTCTGCGCGGGCATCTGCACATTGAACGCTGGCAGGTGTTCGGCGGTTCGTGGGGTTCGACGTTGGCGCTGGCCTATGCGCAAACGTATCCGCAACGCGTTACCGAACTGGTGCTGCGCGGCATATTCCTGCTGCGGCGATGGGAACTGGAATGGTTCTACCAAAAAGGCTGCGATGCGATCTTTCCCGACGCTTGGGAGACCTACGTGCAACATATACCGCCCGACGAACGCGGCGATCTGATCGGCGCCTACCACCGACTCTTGACCGGCCCCGATGCGACAGTGCGCATGGCAGCGGCCAAGGCATGGTCGATCTGGGAAGGTGCCACCAGTTATTTGCGCCAGAATCCGGATTACATCGCCTCTACCGGTGCCGACGAATTCGCGCTCACGTTCGCGCGCATCGAGTGCCACTATTTCGTGAACGGAGGCTTTTTCGAGCGCGACGATCAACTGCTGAGCAATGCGCAAAAATTAAAAGACATACCTGCCGTGATCGTGCAGGGTCGTTACGATGTGGTCTGTCCGATTCGCAGTGCGTGGGATCTGCACCGAGCCTGGCCGCAGGCCGATTTACGCATCGTGCCCGACGCCGGGCATTCGGCATTCGAGTCCGGCAACGTGCATGAGCTGATCGAGGCGACCGACCGATTGCGGTGATCGACTCACTTGTCAATGTTTACAGTTGACTAATCGCGTGGGGCGGCGATTAGACTTTTCTCGGCAGGGAATTAGCTAAGCAGAGGATACGCATGAACCGACTGATTGTATTGCTGTTGTTGGCTTTGACGTTCAACGCGTTTGCGAATACACCGAATCTCATTTGGTGCAACAGCTGTACACCGGCCCAAATGCAGGCTGCGGCGGCAAAGGTGGGTTTAGGCGTCACGTACGTAGGAGACCCCATAAATCGTATCGTAAACGCCTACCAAACTTACTGGGATGTGGAAGACACCAACCCGCCAACGCGAACAAAGGTGACTGATCAAATTGCTTCGAATTCGCAGCTTATGGACAACCTGGATACGGCAATAAATTTTTACAATTTGAAGCCAGTTGGTTGGCATAAACATTTTGATTCACGAATAAATGACACTTGGCCGAGTGTATACAACATCATCAACTCGGGTCGATATCAGAACGATTTTATTAATTCGATAAACGGCTTCGCTATTATCAGCGCAGATACAGTATCGTTGTTTGGGAATGTTGTTCAGACACTCGCGAGTATTCATTTAGTCGATCAATCCGCTGGACCTACGTTGAGAACGACGCTTGAGTTCAGCGACGGCAGCCATGTGGATGCAGTCTTCGATCCTTCCACCGACAAACTAATATTGGACCCCTCAACAGCTCGTGATTCACACAACAACAGTATCCCGTATCTGGGCTCTGATGGGCTGACGCATAGCTTGGGCGGCGAGCACGATTTCAGTGGAAATGGAAATCCCAACGACGAGAACAATTTCCTAAATCAAGTCAATCATCTTGGTGTTGTCATCATCAGTGGTGTTGGTGGCAGCTCGTCGCAGCAGCACGGCTGGGCTTGTGTCAAATCGGGCGACGGGCCAGACGCTGTGTACACTTGCAAGTATTACTGAGATTCATTACCTTTTCATAAGCAGCAAAAAACCGGGCCTCGCGGCCCGGTTTTTTTTGCCCCGTTACGATTTGGCGATCAATGCGCAGCCGGTGCGGCCGCAGTATCGCCCTTCAGACAGGTGCTCATGAACGCCTTGCGCTCGGCGCCTTTGAGCGCCTTGGTCTTGGCTTCGGCGTTGCAGGTTTTCATCTTCTGCCGCTGCGCCATCTTGGCAGGCGAGGGCTTGGGAGCCGGTGCCACTGGCGACTTGGTCGGCGCGGCTGCCGGTGCCGCCGCAGGTTCCGCCGTGGACGCAGCCGAGCTGCCCTTGAGACAAGTACTCATGAAGGTTTTGTATTCGTCGCCCTTCAAGCCTTTCGTGTGGGCTTCTTTTGAGCATGTGCTCATCTTGGTCTGCTGCGCGGTCATTGGCTTGGCGGGCTCGGTACCGGCGGCGAACGCGGAGCCGACGGCGGCGGCGAGAACAAAAACTAGCGAGGTAACAGCGAACTTCATTGCGATCTCCTGATGATGGTGGCGGTGCTGCCGCTGAAGTCTACGCCGGCGCCATTGCCATGCGTAGCTGCGGTGCACAATGATGCCAGAACGCTGAATCGCGTCTGTAGGAAATCGCCGACCGGCACTGTCCGTTTAGCTCGCGTTCGGCGTATCAGGCCGCTTTCGCATCCTTGGCCATGCGCGGCCCGTGCAGCAGGGCTTGTTTGACGGAATCGACGATGAGATCGACTTCCACCGAGGTAACGCCGAAGGTGGGAGTGAAGCGCAGCGAATTGGCACCGCCGTGGATCACACCGATGCCATGCTCGCGCAGCCATTCTTCGGTGCTGCTAGCACCGTAGCATTTGAATGCCGGCGCGAGCTCGCACGAGAACAGCAGGCCGGTGCCCTGCACTTTGGTGATCAGCCCCGGCATCTCGTGCTTGAGCTTGTTGAGCTTGTCGAGGAATTCAGAGCCGCGTGCGCGGATATTGGCTTTCAGTTCCGGCGTGACCATGGAAAGCACCGCGCAGGCGATGTCCAGCGCGCGCGGATTAGCGGACATCGTGTTGCCGTAGATGCCTTTTTTGTAGAGCATCGCCGTTTTTTCCGTCACTGCCAGCACCGACAAAGGATACTGGCCGGCGTTGAGCGCCTTGGAATAGGTTTCCATGTCGGGCGGGTCGAGTTTCTCGAAGCCTGGATAATCCACGATCGAAAGCACGCCGTGTGCGCGCAGTCCTGCCTGGATCGAATCGACCAGAAACAGCGAACCGTGGCTGTGCGTGAGCTCGCGCGCGGCGGCGTAGAACTCCTGCGTGACCGCGCGGCCGGGATCGCCTTCGCCCATGACCGGTTCCAGGAACATCGCCTCGATGAACCAGTCGTTTTTGTCGGCATCGGCGAAAATCTGGCGCAATTGCTCGACGTTGTACGGTTCGACCGTAATCAGACTGTGCTCGTCGCGAAAGCTGGCCAGGTTTTGCACATACGCCTTGCGCGAGGAATCCGAATACACTGCGGGACGTTCGGTGCGGCCGTGGAATGCGCCCTTGACCGCGAGGCGCTTGATTGTGCGACCGGCGTACTTGCCGCCGGTATCGGTCATCAGCTTGGCATTCACATCGGCGATGCGGCAGGCCAGCGAAACGCTTTCCGAACCGGAATTCAGGCACAAGAACTTCGTGTACGGGCAACTGCCGCGGCTGTTGGCCGATGTTGGACTTCAGGGCGTGGGTGAAGCGGAATTGGCTGACGCTCGGCGTCATGATGTTGGCCATCACTTGCGGTCGCGCCATCGCTGCGATCACAGCCTTGGGCGCGTGGCCGAAGCCAAGCATGCCGTAGCCGCCGCAATCGTGGATCAACGCCCCCTTGAGGGTGACGACCCAGGGCCCGCGCGCGGCCAGTGCCACGTACGGATTGATCGCGTCGTCGGCGTAGAAGTTGACGAATTCGGCCTGCACGCGCGCGATCTGCTCGGCTTCGTCCAGCGCCAGCAGTTCGGGTAGTTTCGCTTGCAATTGCCGATGCACAGCGAGGGCTTCGTCCACCGCTTCACCCAGTTCGGGATACTGCGCGGCCAGGCGTTCGATGACGGCGTCGGCCAAACCGTGTGTGCGGATCGCGCCACCGCAGCGGCGCAAGTCGTTGAGCTTGGAAATGATCGACATGATGTATCTCCACAAATGCGCAACGCAGCCCCCGGACAACGCTACACGATTGAATAGGCGACAATTTTAGCACGTCCGGGTGGTATCCCGCAGGGGCCGGTCGGCGCCCATCCGATGGAACCGCTTGGTGGGCTGCCTTTGACAGTTGTCATGCACAATTCGTGACCGCCGCGACTGTGCCGGAGCCATGCGGCCAGGCACACTGGCGCCATCGACATCCGGGAGACGGCAATGAGTGAAGACACGGTAATTGCACGGCTGGATGCGGCAAGCAAGCGCTACGGCAAGTTACAGGCGCTGGATGCGGTAAATCTGCAAGTGCGTCGCGGCGAAGTGTTGGCCTTGCTCGGCCCGAACGGCGCCGGCAAGACCACGGCGATTTCGCTGCTGCTTGGTTTGCTGAATGCGGATGCCGGTGTGGCGTCGCTGTTCGGCATGCCGCCGCGAGAGTTGGCGACGCGCTCGCGCGTTGGCGCGATGCTGCAATCGACGACGGTACCGGACGCGTTGCGCGCCGGCGAACTGATCGCGCTGTTTCGAAGTTATTACCCGCAGCCGCGCAGTGTGGCCGACATCGCGCATCTGGCCGGAGTGACCGGCCTGCTCACACGCCGCTACGACAAGCTCTCTGGCGGCCAGCAGCGGCGCGTGCAATTCGCGCTGGCTATCGCTGGCAATCCGCAAATCCTGTTTCTGGACGAACCGACCACAGGGCTGGACATCCAGGCGCGCGAAACGCTGTGGAAAACCATCCGCCAACTGGTTGCCGAGGGCTGCGCGGTCGTGCTGACCACGCACTACCTCGAAGAAGCGGAAGCGTTGGCCGACCGTGTCTGCGTGCTGGCTCGCGGCTGCATCGTCGCCGAGGGTAGCGTGGCGCAGATCCGGGCGCGTGTGGGCCAAAGGCAGATTCGCTGCGTGACCGCCTTGGCCGCGGACGCGATCGGGCAGTGGCCAAAAGTGCGCAGCGCGAAGCGCAATGGCGAACGCATTGAGATCGTCACCGATGCCGCCGAGGCGGTAGTGCGGCGATTGCTCGCCAGCGACGCTGCCCTGAGTGAACTGGAAGTGCGCCGCGCCGGTCTGGCCGAAGCCTTCGTCGAAATCACCAAGGAGGCTGCGTAATGAACGCGATTGCCGATTCCACCGCGCTGCCACCTGGCGCACACCGCATATTGCCAGCCTATTTGCTGGAAGCGAAATACGAATTCCTGCGCGTGCTGCGCACGCCGTCCTTCGCGGTGCCGACGCTGCTGTTTCCGCCGCTTTTCTATCTGCTGTTCGGCCTTGTGCTCAACCACAGCAGCGCGCAGGCGGCACTTTATCTGTTCGCGACCTACAGCGTGTTTGGCGTAATGGCGCCGAGTTTGTTCGGATTCGGCGTAGGCATGGCGATCGAGCGCGAGAAGGGCTGGCTTGCGCTCAAGCGCGTGGCACCCATGCCGCCGGGCGCATATCTGCTGGCGAAACTGGCGATGGCGATGCTGTGCGGACTGATCATCTACTGCGTGCTGGCGGCGATGGCGTTCGGCCTTGGCGGCGTGCGCCTTGCAGCGACGCAATGGTTGACGCTCGGCGCCGTCGCCGTGAGCGGTGCGTTGCCGCTTTGTGCGCTGGGACTGATCATCGGCAGCCGCGCCAATGCCTCGGCCGCGCCGGCGTTGGTGAACCTGATCTATTTGCCGATGTCGTTCCTGTCCGGTTTGTGGATGCCGCTGTCGATGTTGCCGCACGTGTTGCAGCAGATCGCACCGCTGTGGCCGACCTGGCATCTAGGCCAGCTTGCGCTGATGGCATCGGGCCAACTTCCTGCCGCCGGGATTGCAGGGCATCTGGCCTGGCTGGGCGCTTTCACCACGGTTTGCGTTTGCATCGCACGGCGCGGATTGGCACGGGCCGCGTGATGGAAATGCGGGATGCTTGAGTGATAATGAGCGCCATGCTGGATTCCCTGCTGCGTCCGCGCCTGGATTCGATCGCTTGTTGCCATGCCAAGGCGGGCAAGCGGTACTACGGCATGTTGTTCAATCTGGTATGGATGCTGTGGATCTTTGCCGATCTGATCTTTGGCGGCAGCGTCGATGCGGATTGGTACATCGCCACGGCTGCCAGCATTCCGCTGTTCTTGACCCTATATGTGCTCGGTTGCACCCGTTCGCAACGTTATATCGGGCATTTCGCCCTGGCCATGACCTTGCTTGGTTACGCGGTATTGCCGTGGAATCACAGCGGTGGCGTCACCTACATCATCTACAGCTGTGCCTACTTCGCATATTTCGGCACGTCGCGGCAAAGTCTGACGAGCATGCTTTCGGCGGTGGCCGGGTTCGTTCTCTGGAGTCAGCATCTGGATTGGCCGTGGGCTGCCACGATCGGCATGAGTATGGTCGCGTTGTCGGTGGGTGGCGGCAATCTGGGGTATCGCATCAACGCGCAAAAAGACGCCGAATTGCGTTTAAGTCATGACGAGGTGCGGCGCCTGGCCGCAACCGCCGAGCGCGAACGCATCGGCCGCGATCTGCACGATTTGCTCGGTCACACCTTGTCGCTGATTACGCTCAAGGCCGAACTGGCCAACAAGTTGTTCGATCGCGACGCTGCCGCGGCCAAACGCGAAATGGACGACGTCGAGCACGTTGCGCGCGACGCGCTGGCCCAGGTGCGGCGTGCGGTCACCGGGATTCGCGCGGCGGGCTTTGCCGCAGAGCTGGCCTCGGCAAAATTGCTGCTGGAATCCAATAGCGTCAAGCTGGATTACGAGCTGGCCGATGTGGCACTGCCGGTTGCCATCGAAACCGCATTGGCGATGACCGTGCGCGAGGCGGTAACAAATATCCAGCGCCATGCGCATGCGGTGCGCGCGTGGGTCACGCTGGACGTCACTGGTGATCGTCTGACTTTGCGCATCGTCGACGATGGCCGCGGCGGCGATATCGTGCCTGGCAATGGCTTGACCGGCATGCGCGAGCGCCTGTTCGCGATAGGCGCGGACCTGCGTGTGGAATCGCAGCGCGGCCACGGCACGCAGATTCAGGTGACCTTGCCGCTGCCGCAGGCCGAGCCGCTGCCCGGGGCGGCCATGCAAATGAGGCAGGCGTGATTCGGGTGTTGCTTGCCGAAGATCAGGCGATGGTGCGCGGCGCGCTGTCGGCCCTGCTCAAGCTCGAATCGGACATGGATGTGATCGGCAGCGCTGCCGACGGCGCCGAAGCGTGGAGACTGGTGCAACACGATGTTCCCGAGGTCGTTGTCACCGACATCGAAATGCCGCAACTGACCGGACTGGAACTGGCTCAGCGCATCCGCGACCATAAGCTCGAATGCAAGGTGATTATTCTGACCACGTTCGCGCGACCGGGATTTTTGCGTCGTGCGCTCGACGCCGGTGTCGGCGGCTATCTGCTCAAGGACGCGCCCGCCGAGCAACTGGCTGAAGCAATCCGCAAGGTGCATCGCGGCGGTCGCGCCATCGATCCGCAGCTCGCCCTGGAAGCCTGGTCCGGCGACGATCCGCTCAACGACCGCGAGCGCCAGGTGCTGCGCCTTGCCGGCGAGGGCAAGTCCGCCGGCGACATCGCCGAGCAATTGCACCTGTCGCAGGGCACAGTGCGCAATTACCTGTCCGAGGCAATCGGCAAGCTCGGCGTGAGCAACCGCATCGAAGCGTATCGCCTCGCGCGGCAAAAAGGCTTGCTCTGAGCGGAAATCTTCGCGATTCACCGCGTACAATTGCGCGGTGAAAAAATCCGACTTCCACTACGAACTGCCGCCAGAACTGATCGCGCAACAACCGCTGGCCAAGCGCTCGGCCAGTCGCTTGCTGGTCGTTGATGTGCCGGCGCGGCGTTTCGTTGATCGCAAGTTCACCGATCTGGTCGAAGACTTGCGTGCGGCTGACCTGCTGGTGTTCAACGATACGCGTGTACTGCCGGCGCGGCTGTACGGGCGCAAGCTAACTGGTGGCGCCGTGGAAATCCTGATCGAGCGCATCACTGGTGCGCGCACCGCTTTGGCGCAGCTGGGCGTGAGCAAAAAGCCGAAAGCCGGCAGCCGTATCCAGCTTGAGGACGGCAGCGTGCTCGAGGTGCTCGGTCGCGAAGGGGAATTCTATACATTGCGCAGCGACGGCGCTGAGTCGCTGGAAAAATTGCTGCTGCGGCTGGGCCACATGCCGCTGCCGCCATACATCCTGCGTGCGGACGATGCCGCCGACGTGGAGCGTTATCAAACCGTTTATGCCCGAACGCCGGGTGCAGTCGCGGCGCCGACTGCCGGGTTGCATTTCGATGCGCCGCTGCTCGATGCGCTACGCGCCAAAGGCGTGAACTTCGGCTATGTGACGTTGCACGTCGGCGCCGGTACGTTTGCGCCGCTGCGCAGTGAGTGCGTCGAGGATCATACGATGCATTGCGAATGGCTCAACGTCGGCGCAGAACTGGTGGAAAAAATCCGCCGCGCGCGCGCGGCGGGCGGGCGCGTGATCGCGGTCGGTACAACGGTGGTGCGCGCACTGGAATCGGCGTTGCGCGCTGGGCAAGTGCAGCCGTTCGCCGGCGAGACCCGGATTTTCATTTTCCCCGGCTACCGCATTGCCAGTGCGGACGCATTGATCACGAATTTCCATCTGCCCGAATCGACCTTGCTGATGCTGGTGTCGGCATTTGCCGGCCGCGAGCTGATGCTCGATGCGTATCGGCACGCCGTAAGCGAACGCTACCGGTTTTTTTCGTATGGCGATGCGATGCTGATCTTGCCATCGGGAAGTACCGCGTGAGTGCGCTGCACTTCGACCTGCTTGCGAGCGACGGTGACGCGCGTTGCGGCCACATCACATTGCCGCGCGGCACGATCCGGACCCCGGCGTTCATGCCGGTTGGCACGTATGGAACGGTCAAGGCGATGACGCCGGCGTCGATTCTTGCTACCGGTGCGGAAATCATTCTCGGCAACGCGTTCCATTTGCTCCTGCGGCCGGGGCTGGAGGTGATCGGGAAATTCGGCGGTCTGCACAAGTTCATCGGTTGGGACAAACCCATCCTCACCGATTCCGGCGGCTTTCAGGTGTTTTCGCTGGCGCAGCGTCGCAAGATCACGGAGGAGGGTGTGCGTTTCGCCTCGCCGGTGGACGGATCGAGCGTGTTCCTGTCGCCGGAGGAATCCATGCGCATCCAGCACGTGCTCGATTCCGACATCGCCATGATTTTCGATGAATGCACACCATACCCGGCGAGTGAGCGACAGGTGCGCGAGTCGATGGAATTGAGCTTGCGCTGGGCCGAACGCTCGCGTCGCGCGTTCGACGACCTGCACAATCCGAATGCGCTGTTCGGCATCGTGCAGGGTGGCATGTATCTGCAATGGCGCAAGGTATCTGTGGAAGGTCTGTTGCAACATCGGGTTTGATGGTTATGCGGTTGGCGGATTGGCGGTGGGCGAAGCGGAAGCCGAGCGCAATCGCACGCTGGAAGCAACCGTGCCGCTGCTGCCGGCCGAACAGCCGCGCTATCTGATGGGCGTGGGCCGTCCGCGAGGATATCGTCGAAGCGGTGTGCCGGGGTATCGACATGTTCGATTGCGTGATGCCCACGCGCAATGCGCGCAATGCGCACATTTTCACCCGTACGGGCGTGCTGCGCATCCGCAATGCGCAGTATCGAGCACGACACGCGTCCGCTGGACGATGCCTGCGCCTGCTATACCTGCCGTTCCGGTTTTTCGCGCGCCTATCTGCGCCATCTGGACAAGTGCGGCGAAATGCTCGGGCCGATGCTGGCCACGATCCACAATCTGCACTATTACCAGGACCTGATGCGCGGCCTGCGCGAAGCGATTGCCGCGCGCACGCTGGCGCATTTTGTGGCCGAGTTCCATCGGCGGCAAACCGACGGGTAACTTTTCTTTGCACGAGCAAAGAGAAGTAGCCAGCTCGCCGGACGCGAGCGGAAACAGGCAGGACGCGGTCAGGCCGAAGGGCAGCATGGCGGTTGCAGAGGGCCGCTCGCCCGACGCGCCGCATGGGCGCAAGATGCACATTCCCTCATCCCATGCCATAATTCGCGGTCTTTTGACAGGCCCGCAGCATTCGCGGCGGGCGCAAACGCGAGAACTTCATGGACTTTCTGATTTCCAACGCCTACGCCCAGGCGCCCGCCGCCGGTTCGGCTGGCAGCATTGGTCTGCTCGGTTCGCCGATCGTGTTCATCGTCATCATGGTGGTGATGATGTTCATCATGTTCCGCTCGCAGTCCAAGCGGCAAAAGGAACTCAAGGCGATGCTCGCCGCACTGGCACGTGGCGACGAGGTGGTGAGCAACGGCGGCGTGGCCGGACGCGTCGACGACATCGGTGAAAGTTTCGTTACCCTTGAAATCGCGCCGGACGTCAAGATAAAGCTGCAGAAATCCGCGATCTCGATGGTGTTGCCCAAGGGTACGCTGAAGTCCGCCTGATTCCGGCAGACGCCGGAGTTTGAATAATCCTGCGCCGGCCCTGGGTGGCCGCGCTTTGCAAAATGTGGTGCCTATGAACGAGTTTCCCCGTTGGAAATACATCCTCGTCGCTGTGGTGATCCTGCTCGGGATCGTGTATGCGTTGCCGATCTTGTTCCCGCAACAGCCGGCCGTGCAGATCTCTGCCAACCGGGGCGCCACCGTGGATGCGGCGCTCAAGGAAAAAGTGCTCGGCATCCTGCAATCGAAAAAGGTCGCGTTCAAGGATGTGGAATTGAATGGCGAACGTCTGTTGGCCCGCTTTCCCAATACAGAGGTGCAGTTGGCCGCCTCGGACCTGCTCAAGACCGCGCTCGGCGACAAATACATCGTCGCCCTGAACCTGGCTTCCACCGTTCCGGGTTGGTTGCGCGCTATCGGCGCCGACCGCATGCCGCTGGGTCTGGACCTGCAGGGTGGCGTGCATTTTCTAATGGAGATCGATCAGAAGGCGGCGCTGAACAAGATGCAGCAACGCTACGTGGATGACATCCGCACAGCGCTGCATAACGCCAAGATACACTACGAATCGGTCAATCCCGGGGCCCAGGGTATCGTCGTGGTGCTGCGCTCGGATGCGGATCGCAAGGCCGCCGATGATGCCATCGCCAAGGATGTGAACCAGCCGGAAAAGCTTGGCGCGCAGCCGCCACTGGAAATCGCCGATGGCACCACCACGGGCACGGGTTTCGCGCTCAACGTGCGCATTCGCGAGGCCACGTTGCAGGAACAGCAACGCGCCATCGTCGCCAGCAACCTGACCACGCTGCGCAACCGTGTCAATCGCTTGGCGTAGCCGAACCGCTGATCCAGCAGCAAGGCGCAATCGCATCGTGGTGGAACTTCCGGGCGTGCAGGACACCGCCGAAGCAAAGAAGATCCTTGGCGCGCAAGCGACCCTCGAATACCACGCGGTGGACGAAAGCGTTACCAATCCCTACGAGGTGGAAAAGACTGGTATCGTGCCGCCGGATTCGCGCTTGTACTATATGCAACAGCTCGGCCCGGACGGCAAGCCGATCCCTATCGTGTTGAAGAAAAGGGTGATCGTGGGCGGCGATGAACTCGTCGACGCGGCCGCGATTCCGGATCCGCAGAGTGGCTTGCCGGCGGTGTCGGTAACGCTCGACGCGCTCGGCGGCAAGCAAGCATGCTCGACTACACCCGCGAGAATGTCGGCAAGCCGCATGGCCGTGGTCTACATCGAGCGCATTCCGGAGACGAAAACCGTCGACGGCAAGGAAGTGCGCACGGCCAAGGTCAACGAGGAAGTGATCAACGACGCCACCATCCAGGGCATGTTTTGCAACCGCTTCCAGACCACCGGCCTGGGCAGCATGCAGGAGGCCAGCGAGCTGTCGCTGCTGCTGCGCGCCGGTTCGCTGGCCGCGCCCATCGACATCGTCGAAGAACGCTGATCGGGCCCAGCCTGGGCCAGGACAACATCGAAAAGGGCTTCCGCGCCGTCCTGCTCGGCCTCGATCGCTGGTGCTGGTCTCGGCTGGCGCTGTACTACAACCTGTTCGGCCTGATCGCCGACCTCGCGCTGTGCTTGAATCTGGTGCTGCTGATGGCGGTGCTGTCGATTGTTCCAGGCGACCCTGACCATGCCCGGCATCGCCGGCATCGTGCTGACGCTGGGCATGGCCATGGACGCCAACGTGCTGATCAACGAGCGCATCCGCGAGGAATTGCGCAACGGCTCCACGCCGCTGGCATCGATCCACGCCGGCTACGAAAAAGCCTGGGCGACGATTCTCGACGCCAACGTGACCCACCTGCTCGCCGCGTTCGGCCTGTTCGCGTTCGGCTCCGGCCCGATCAAGGGCTTCGCCGTCACTCTGGCCATCGGCATCCTGACCTCGATGTTCACTTCGGTCACGGTCACTCACGCGATCACCAACCTGCTGCACAGCGGACGCAAGCTCAAGGGCCTGGCAGTCGGCGGCGGCCACGCGCGCGGCGCGGGAGCATAAACAATGGAAATCTTCAAGCACGACAGTGCGATCAACTTTCTCGCCTGGCGCCGCGTCAGTCTGGTGATCTCGGCGATCCTGGTGATCGTGTCGATCGGTGCGATCTTCACGCGCGGTCTGAATTACGGCCTGGACTTCACCGGCGGCATCCTGATCGACGTCAGGTACACGCAACCCGTGGACATCAGCGAAGTGCGCGCGGCGCTGGATACGGCCGGCTTCGACCACGCCGTGGTGCAGAGCGTGGGCGGCGCGCGCGAAGTTTCGATCCGCCTGCAGCCCAGCCACGACAAGAACGCCGAGACCGGTGCCGGCACAGTGAAGCAGAGCGACAAGGTAGCCGCCGACGTGATGGCCGCACTCAAACTCCAGCGGGCCGACGCGACGATGTCGCGCGATCCCGACTTCGTCGGTCCGGAAGTAGGCGAAGAACTCAAGAGCGACGGCGTCACCGCGGTGATCTTCGTCATCATCGGCATCATGATCTACATCGGCGTGCGCTTCGAATGGCGTTTTGCCATTGCCGCGATCGCGTCGGAATTCCACGATACGCTGCTCACGCTCGGGTTTTATGCGCTAAGCCGGCACGAGTTCGACATCACCGTGCTCGCTTCGGTACTTGCGGTGGTCGGCTATTCGATCAACGACAAGGTAGTGGTGTTCGATCGCGTGCGCGAATTGTTCCGCGCCACGCGTAAAGGCGAGTCGGTGGATATCCTCAACAAGGCGATCAACTCAACCCTGTCGCGTACCATCATCACATCGTTGTTCACCGGCATCACGATGATCGCGCTGTATTTCTTCGGCGGTCCGGCGGTGCACGGTTTCGCCCTGACGATGATCATCGGCATCATCATCGGTACGCTGTCCTCGATTTTCTTCGCCAGCCCGATCCTGTTGTGGCTGGGCGTATCGAAGAAGGATCTGATGCCGGTCACCCGCGACAATCCGGAACTGGCGCGGCGACCCTGAGCGCCAGCCTATGCCTCAGCCGAGCAGTTCCGGCGTCGCGTTGGCGGCGATCACCTTGACCATTGCCGCGGTGAGGTAATGATTGCCGGCGACGAGATTGCCGTTCGCCGGCAGACCGTCCTTGCCCGAAAAGTCACAGAAATGGCCGCCGGCTTCGCGCACCAGAAGGCAACCCGCCGCCATGTCCCAGGGTTTCAGGCCTGGTTCGAAATAGCCGTCCAGACGTCCGGCCGCGACATAGGCCAGGTCGAGTGCCGCCGAGCCGGTGCGACGGATATCGTCGGCCTCGCGCAACAGTGCACGCGTGATGGCAAGCTGCGCATCCAGGTGTTGATGCTGGCGCGGCGGAAAGCCAGTGCACAGAATCGTGCCGGCAAGAGTTTCGCGCTTGCTCACGCGCATGCGGCGGTCGTTGACGAAGGCGCCGTCGCCGCGGCTGGCGGTGAACAGCTCGTCGCGTAGCGGGTCGTAGACCACGCCATGCACCAGGTCGCCGTGATCAATGAAGCCGATCGACACGGAGAAATGCGGAAAGCCGCGCAGGTAATTGTGTGTGCCGTCCAGCGGATCGACCACCCAGAGTTTGTCGGATTTGCCGATCTTGCCCGATTCCTCACCAAGGATGGCATGATCCGGGTAGGCGCGACGCAGTTCCCTGACGATCTCGGCCTCGGCCATGCGATCGACTTCGCTGACGTAGTCGTGGCGCGATTTTTCCTCTACGGCGAGCCCTTCCACGCGATTGAGGTAACGCAGGATGATATTGCCTGCAGCGCGTGCGGCGCGCACCGCGACATTGACGGCGGGTCTGGGCATGACGAGTTCCTGCTTTTATGGTCGGAAAGAACGGGTGCGGCTGTGCGCGGCGTGGATTTTAGCAGAAGCCGAGTTTCCGACCGTCCTGCGGACGAAAGCAAAGCTTCCGTCAGGAAGACGAAAGCAAAGCTTCCGTCAGGAAGACGAAAGCAAAGCTTCCGCACCGTCCTGCGGCCGGCCGGGTAACTTTCTTTGCCCGTGCAAAGAAAGTCACCAAAGAAACACGTCAAGGCAGAATGGCCCGCGGGAGGAGCTTCACGAAGGATTGCGAACGGACGCAAGTTCCACTTCCGACGCGTCGATTCCGCGTTGTTGGGGGACACCTGCGATAATCCAGTCGTGAGCGAAAACGAAGTTCCTACAAAAATCGGAAACAGCATCCGCTTCGTCCTTGTGCGCACTTCGCATCCGGGCAACATCGGCGCGGCCGCGCGGGCGATCCGGACGATGGGCTTTGAGCGGCTCGAACTGGTTGCGCCGCACCGCTTTCCGCATGCCGATGCGATCGCGCTGGCCTCGGGTGCGGTCGGTGTGCTCGACGCCGCGCGGGTGACGCCGATGCTGGTCGATGCTGTCGCTGATTGCACTCTGGTGCTTGGCTGCACCGCGCGGGCACGCGCCGTGCAATTGGAGCAATTGTCGCCACGCGAAGCGGTCGCACGCGCGCTGGATGCCGCCGCACATGGGCCAGTCGCCATTGTGTTCGGCAACGAGCGCACGGGTCTGGAAAACGATGAATTGATGTCTTGTCACGCCGCCGTGCGCATTCCGAGCGTGGCGGATTTCCCCTCGCTCAATCTTGCCCAAGCGGTGCAGGTGCTGGCCTACGAGCTGCGCCTGGCCCAGCTCGAACGCGAGCCGCAGACAGGCGCCGAGCGCAGCTCCGATCCGCCGGCCACGGCCGAGCAACTTGAGCATCTCTTCGCCCATCTGGCGCAGATGCTGGATGACATCGACTTCCACAAGGGCCGCTCGCCGGTCACGATCAACAAGCGACTGCGGCGGCTGTTTCTGCACGCGCGCCTGGATCAACGCGAAGTGCGCATCCTGCGCGGAATTTTCGACGACGCCCAGCGCATGGCGCGGTTGGCGAAGCGGGATTGAATTCGTTCAGCCGGTGCCGTCATCGCTGGCTGGCAGCGGCGCACGCGTGACCATCAGTTTGTCGATGCGCGCGCCGTCCAGGTCCACCACCTCGAAGCGCCAACCGTGCCAGTCGAAATGTTCGCCGGTCTGCGGGATGCGGCCGAACTGGGCAATCACCATTCCGGCCAAAGTATTGAAATCATGCTCGTCTTCACCGGGCAATTCGCCCAGACCCAGTTGTTCGCGCAGGTCGTCGGTGCCGAGCGAGCCGTCGATCAGCCAGCTGCCGTCCTCGCGCTGTACCACAGGCGCTGGGCGCGCCGCCACCGGCGGTGCGGCGCCCGCGCCGACCACGGCGCCGAGCACGTCGTTGAGCGTGACCAGGCCTTCGATGTCGCCGTACTCGTCCACGACGAGTGCGAGGCGCGTCTGCGCGTCGCGAAATTCCTCAAGCAAATCCAGCGCGCGCGCCGTACCCGGCACAAACAGCGGTTTGGCCAGATGGGAAAACAAATCCACGTGGATGCTGCCGAGCATCGCCGGCAGACGCTTGAGGCTGAGCACGCCGAGTACATCGCGATCGCTGCCACGATACACCGGATAGCGCGAATAGGGTGTATCGCGCATGACGGCAAGATTTTCCTCGAGGGAGGCGCCGGCATCGAGCCAGGCAATGCGCGGTCGTGGCGTCATCAGGCTGTCCGCACTGCGGTCGCCCAGGCGCAGCACGCGGTTGACCATGTTGCGTTCGTCGGAGTCGATCACGCCCTGCTCGGCGCCTTCAGCGACGAGCAGTCGGATTTCTTCTTCGCTGATTTTACCGGCGCCGGCCTTGTCCAGGCGCAGCAAGCGCAACAGCGCGCGCGTTAGCGCGATCAGCACGAACGCAAACGGCGTCGCCAGCCAGGTCAGGGCGCGCATCGGTACGGCGGTGGCCAGGGCGAAGCGTTCGGGATTGACCAGGGCTACACGCTTGGGCAGCAGCTCGCCCAGCAGCATGTTGGCAAAGGTGATGGCGGATACGCTCAGCACGACGCCAAGCGCCGGTACGTACGGTGCCAGCCAGGCGTGACCGGAGGTGTCCAGCAAGGCGGCGATGTTGTGACCCATGCGCGCGCCGAGCGCGGTGCCGGTACCGATGCTGAGCAGAGTGATGAATACCTGCACCGTGGCAAGGTAACGCTCGGGCGTTTGCGCAAGCTTGAGTGCGATCTGCGCGCTTCGACTGCTGCGTGCCAGATGCTTGAGACGGCTGCGACGCGAGGTCATCAGCGCCATTTCGCTCAACGCAAAAAAGCCGTTGAGCAACGCGAGCAGGACGACGAGGGCGGTTTCGAGAATCATCCGGTGAGAAGCAAAGCCGAGGTCCAGATTCTAGCAGAGCGCGCCATTCGCTCCGACCCGCGGTTTTTACCGCGACAAAACGGTAAACTGCGCCCGCTACAGCTGACGCCCGCCCGGCCGAACGATGCAGCGCGACGCATTCATGGCTGGACGCCTTCCGCATCTTGACCGAGGTAGGCCATGTTTTCCCTGCAGACGATCTTCGGCAAAGGCGACAAGTTCTACGGCCTGCTCGAGGCCAGTGCCGACGCAGCGCGACAGAGTACGCGCGCGTTGATCGTGATGCTCAACCAGAAATCGGCCAGCCCTTCGCTGGACGAGTTCCGTTTGGCGCGGCGTCGCGAAAAAGACGTCATGGCACAGATCAGTCAGGCCCTGGTCAACACCTTTGTCACCGCCATCGAGCGCGAGGATATCGAGGCGCTGTCCGGCGCCTTGTACAAGATTCCCAAAACGGTGGAGAAATTCGCCGAGCGCTACGTGCTGTTCGCCGATCAGCTCGTGGACCTGGATTACGCCTCGCGCGCGGCGATGCTGGAAAGGGCCACCGAAATCATCGTCGAGATGGTCAGGCAATTGCGCCGTGGCATGAAACTGGAAGAGATGAAAGCGCTCAACGACCGTATGCAGGCGATCGAAAGCGAGGCCGACCGGCTGATTCTGGAGCTGTACAAGGATCTGTTCGCCGATACCAGCAACGCTTCGCGACTGTTATTGCGCAAGGATCTGTTCGAGCTGCTGGAGAAAGCTATCGATCGCTGCCGCGATGCCGGCAACGTGATCTACACGATCGTGCTGAAGAATTCCTGAGCAGCGCCCAGTGACCCTGACCCTGGTACTGGTCGTAATTGCCGTCGCGCTCGTTTTCGAGTACATCAATGGCTTTCACGACACCGCCAACTCGATCGCAACGGTGGTCGCCACCAAAGTGCTCAATCCCGGCCAGGCGGTGCTGCTGGCGGCTGTCACCAACCTGCTCGGCGCACTATGGGGCACGGCGGTCGCCAAGACGATCGCTTCAGGCTTGATCGATGCCGGTGTGGTCGCGATGACGCCGGAAATCCTGATCTGCGCACTACTCGGCGCGACGATTTGGGATGTGCTTACCTGGTGGGTGGGCCTGCCGTCGAGCTCCTCGCATGCCCTGGTCGGCGGATTGTGCGGCGCCGGACTGGCCGCCGCCGGCGGCAACTGGCATGCGATCGTCTGGTCGGTGCCGGCAGAGCACTGGTGGCTGGGCAAGGGCGTGCTCAACAAGGTGATCCTGCCAATGATCGCCTCGCCGCTGGCGGGTTTCCTGATCGGCTTTGCGGTGATGGGCCTGCTGTTCGCCCTGTTGTCGTTTTTCAATGGTCTGGGAGGTGTCGCCACGCGCGCCACGCGGCCACGTTCGGTCAACGCAGTATTCGCCAAGTTGCAGATTGCCTCGTCCGGTTTCTTGGGTCTGTCGCACGGCATGAACGACGCACAGAAGACGATGGGCATAATCGCGCTGGCGCTGGCCGGGGCGACAGCTGCGGGTTCGCTCGATCGTCTGCCGGCGTGGCTGCATTTCCTGCGCGTGCCGACCGATGCGCATGGACAATTCGGCATTGCGATCTGGATCAAGGTCGTTTGCGCGCTGACCATGGCCTCGGGCACGATGATCGGCGGCTGGCGCATCATCCGCACGCTCGGCCACAAGATTGTCAAGCTGCATCCGGTCAACGGCGTCGCTGCCGACATCGCCGCTTCGAGCGTGATCATCACGGCCTCGGTGCTCGGTCTGCCGGTATCGACCACGCACAACGTCTCGGCCGCGATCATGGGCGTGGGCGTGGCCAAGCGCCTGAACGCGATCCGCTGGACCGTAGTCGAACGAATGGTTTGGGCCTGGATTCTCACCCTGCCGGTGTCAGGCGCGCTGGCCTATGTGCTGGTGCGCGGGTTGATGCTGGCGGGTTGGAAATAATCGATCAAAACGCATCCCCGCCTGCCGAGATCGCCTTTTCCAGACGATCGCCAAGTGGACCGATTTCGCCGATCAGGCGTTTAAGCTCGTCTTCGGTCAGCAGTTCGTAGGGGCGGTTTTCGCACAGGTGCAGGTAGGGCACGCCGTCCAGATCGCTCAGCGCGAAAAAACCCACGCGCTGTTCCCAATTGAAACGCAGACAGCGTTTGCCGTTCATGCGGGCCAGCGGTCCCACCGGTGTGGAGATGCGCAGGTACTTGCGGCCGTCCTCGCCTTCGAGCTCGGCCAGATAAAGGCCCTGGTGGCGCTGGCCGTGTTCGGTCGCCAGATCGAAGCAGATCAGGTAAGGATCGTTGATGCGCAGCACATGATGCGTTTGCACGCACGTACGGATTTCCTCGAACGAATGCACGGCGGTCTCCGGAATTCTTCTGCGCTATGCTACCGTGTCGTGGCGATGAAGTCAGGCGCAATTTCGATGCCGGTCGGGCACGCAGCGATACTTCGGGCGATCCAGGCGATTCCCCGCGGCCGTGTGTCCAGTTATGGCGAGATTGCCGCTCGTGCCGGACAGCCGCGACGCGCACGCCTGGTCGGGCGCATCCTGGGCGAGTATTCCGCGCTGAAACTGCCGTGGCAACGCGTGTTGCGGTCGGATGGACGCATCGCGTTCGCGCCCGGCAGTGCGGGGTTCCGCGAACAGCGCGCGCGCCTGCTGGAGGAGGGCGTAAGCGTGCACAACGGCCGCGTGGATCTGGCGCGTTTCGGTTGGCAGCGCGATGTGGATGCCGAGCTATGGGCGCCGCGATGAGTTTCGCGTTCGCTGCCGATTCGTGCATCATGCGCGCTTTGCCGGAACTTGCCTGATGCCACGCATTCCCGCCGTCACCCGCGCGTTGTTGATTTCCAATATCGCCATTTTCGCCCTGCAGATGCTTGGCGGCGATACGGCGATCATTGCGCATTTCGCGCTTTGGCCGTTTGGCCCGCAGCAACTCGTGCGCATGGACGACGGCAGTGTGATGGCGCTCGGTTTCCAGCCGTGGCAACTGATCACCTACAGTTTCCTGCACGGCGGCATCCCGCACATCGCGTTCAATATGCTGGCGTTGTGGATGTTCGGCGGGCCGGTCGAAAACGCGCTCGGCGCACGCCGTTATACGTTCTACTATTTTGCCTGCGTGCTTGGTGCTGGCATTGCGCAACTGGCGACGATCGCGGTGTTTTCGCCGCAGGATTTCTATCCCACCCTGGGCGCCTCCGGCGGCATATTCGGCCTGCTGCTCGCGTTTGCGATTCTGTATCCGCAGGCGAAGGTGTTCTTGTTCTTCGTGCCGGTGCCGGTACCCGCGCGCATTGCCGTCGTTGGTTACATGGTGCTGGAGCTGTATCTGGGCATCACTGGAACACAGGCGGGTGTGGCGCATTTCGCGCATCTGGGTGGTGCGGTGGTGGGCTTTGCCTTGATCCAGTATTGGCGCGCGCGCGCAAGACGTTGACGAAGTACAGAGCCGGCCACAAAAAAACGCCGCGGAAACCGCGGCGTTTTTCCAACGTGTTGCTGGCGTTACCAGATCTTCACCTGCTGGTCGCCACTGCGCACCATGGCGTCGCCAACTTTGCACGAGAACGCTTGCGCAAACTGCGGCATGTTTGACGGCGCTGCGATGGCGCGGATCGACGCCGGCGAGTGCGGGTCGACGTTGAGCAGCAGCTCGGTGGTTTTCTCGCGTGCATCCGCCGCGCCAAACGCGCGCCCAGTTGATGAAGAAGCGCTGGTCCTGGGTCTGGCCGTCGATTCTTCTCCGCAGCCTCCTTCGGATTGGCCTTGAGCACTGCCTGCAGCGCGTCGTAGGCGATGTTGATGCCGCCCAGGTCCGCGATATTCTCGCCCAAGGTCAGCTTGCCGTTGACGTGCAGGTTGGGCTTGTCCTTCAGCGGCGTATAGGCGTCGAACTGCTTGACCAGTTCGCCGGTGCGCGCCTCGAACTTCTTTTTGTCTTCAGGCGTCCACCAGTTTTCCCGATTGCCCTTGCCGTTGAACTGGCTGCCCTGATCGTCGAAGCCATGGCTGGATTCATGGCCGATCACAGCGCCGATGCCGCCATAGTTGAGGGCGTCGTCGGCCTTGGCGTCGAAGAATGGCGGCTGCAGGATCGCCGCCGGGAAGTTGATCGTGTTGTCGGTCGGATTGTAGTAGGCGTTGACCGTCTGCGGTGTCATACCCCATTCCTTGCGGTCGGTCGGCCTTGCCGATCTTGCCGATGTCGTAGTGGTAGTTGTACTTGCTCGCGGCCTGCAAGTCGGCGAACCATGCGTTCGCTTCGACGGTCAGACCCGACCAGTCGCGCCACTCGCCCGGATCCGGGTAGCCGATCTTGGGCAGGAAGTCATTCCACTTGTCGATGGCCTTGCGTTTGGTTTCCGCGCTCATCCAGTGCAAATGCTCGATGCGGTTTTTCAGTGCATCGCGCACATTGGTCACCAGCACCTCGGCACGCTGCTTGGATTCCGGCGGAAAATACTTGGCGACATACAACTCGCCCATGCCCATGCCCATCGCGTGGTTGACCGCAGCCGAGCACGCGCTTCCAGCGCGGCTTTCTGTTCAGGCTGGCCGGATAGTGTCTTGTGATAGAAATCGAAGTGATTGTCATCCAACGCCTTGCTCAGTGCCGGTGAGGCCGAGCTGATCGTGTGAAAGCGCAGGTACGCCTGCCATTGCGCGATCGGCGCGCCGGCGAGCAGCTTGTCGAATTCGGCAATGAATTTCGGTTGCGACAATGAAAAGCCCTTGCCGACATCGACGCCCTGCGCGGCGAAGAATTTGTCCCACGAAAAATGCGGACTGATCTTGTCGGCTTCAGCGACCGAGACGAAATGGTACCGGTTATCGAGGTTGCGCAATCTCCGTTGGGGCGAGCGAGGCCCTGGCCAGCTCAGTCTCGAATGCCAGCACCGCAGCGGCCTGTTTTTTCGCTGCCGCGGCCGGCGTACCGGTCAACTCGAACGACTTGGCGACGTAGGCCACGTAGGCCGCACGCAAATCCTTGTGCTCGGGTTTGAGATAGTAATCCTTGGTCGGCAGGCCGAGTCCATCCTGGTAGACGTAGCCGATTTGTTTGCTGGCATCCTTGAAATCGGCGCCGGAACCGAACGAAAACAGGTAGTCGTCGCCTTCGTTGAAACTGCTATCGAGGAACCGGGCGACGTCCGCGCCGTTCTTGAGCGCGGCAATTTGCGCCAGGCGCGGTTTGATCGGATCGAAGCCGGCTTTGTCGATGGCGGCCTCGTCCATGCCGGCTTCATACAGGCGGCCAATCTTCGCCTCGATCGAGCCGGGTTTGGCCGTGTTTTCATGCTTGGCGGCGTCCTCGGCGATCTGATGCTGCTCGGCGAGACTCTTTTCGTGCAACTCGTTGAACGAACCCCAGCGCGTCTCGTCGGGCGGAATCGGATTGGCTGCCATCCACTTGGCATTGACGTAGTCATTGAAATCCTGACAGGGATTGATGTTCGGACTCAATTGGCCCGCATCGAAATTCGTGGACGCGGCGGCGATGCCGGCAAGGCCGAGGCCGATGGCGAGCTTGAGGGGTTTGAACAAGCGCATGTGCATGGTTCTCTCCGGTTGCGGTTTTATACAATTACCAAATGTTTACAATGGCGTCGGGCGCTCGCACCATCGCATCGCCGTTCTTGCAGTCGAAAGCCCGCGCGAACGCGGGGATGTCGGCGAGCGGGCCGTTGCTGCGGAATTTCGCCGGTGCGTGTTCGTTGGATCGCACTTGCAGGCGCAGTTGCGCGGGCCGTTGCGCGGTGCGCCAGGTCTGCGCGTAGGCATAGAAGAAGCGCTGATCCGGCGTCATGCCATCGATCCGGGTATCGCTCTTGCCTTGTGGCGTCAGTTTGAACGCGTCGTATGCGACCAGCAGCCCGCCAAGATCGGCGATGTTCTCGCCGAGCGTGAGCTTGCCGTTGATGTGCAGATTGTCGATTGGCACATAGGCATCGAACTGCACGACCAGTTTTTGCGCGCGCGTCTCGAATTCGGCGCGATCTGTCGCCGACCACCAATTCGCAAGATTGCCGTGAGCGTCGAACTGGCTGCCCTCGTCATCGAAGCCGTGCGTCATTTCATGGCCGATCACGCTGCCAATGCCGCCGTAATTGAGCGCATCGTCTGCGCCCGCGTCGAAATACGGCGGCAGCAGCTGCGCCGCCGGAAACACGATCTCGTTGCCCATCGGGTTGTAGTAGGCATTGACGGTCTGCGGAGTCATGTCCCATTCGCTGCGGTCGACCGGTTGGTCGAACTTGGCGAATTGGCGTTGCGCCTCGAACGCGCGCGCAGCGCGCATATTGGCCAGATACGAATTGCGCGTGATATCCAGTTTGGAGTAATCGCGCCAGCGTTCCGGATAGCCGACCTTGGCGACCAGCGTATCGAGCTTCGCGTAAGCGGCCTGCTTGGTCGTTGCACTCATCCAGTCCAGGTTCCGGATGCGCGCGCGCAGCGCGATCTTGAGATTGTCCACCAGCTGCATGGCGCGTTGCCTGGCTTGTGGCGGAAACACTTGCGCGACATAAACTTCGCCGAGCAGTTCACCGATGGCGAAATCGACGCTGCGGGTCGCGCGTTTCCAGCGCGGCAGGTTTTGCTTCGTGCCGCGCAACACGCCACCGTGAAATGCGAAGTCGGCATCGACGAAGGGCCTGGAAAGATATGGCGCATCCGCATCGATCAAACGCCAACGCAGCCATGCCTGCCAGTGTGCCAGAGGGACCTGTGTCAGTGCCGTATCGGCAGCGATGAAAAAATCCGGTTGCGCCAGTGAAAACATGCGCACGCCGGCGCGACCAATTTTGTGGAAATACGCGACCCAGGAAAAATGCGGCGTCTTCGCATCCGCAGCGACGAGCGTGAAAATATGGTAGGAATTGGCCGGCTCGCGCAATGCGACGCGGTCCAGCGATGCGCGCGCCAGGCGCGTTTCCAGTGCCAGTACCCAATCGGCTTCGTCCTTTGCCTTGGCATCGCCGAGCAGGCCGAGCATGCGCGCCACATGCGCGCGGTACTGCGCGCGCAGCGTCTTCGCTTTCGCGTCTTCTCGCAGATAGTAATCGCGATCGGGCAGGCCCAGGCCGCCCTGACCAGCGTAGGCGATATCGGTATCGGAGTGTTTCAAATCCGGTTGCGCTTCGAAATCGAACAGCACATCCTGTCCACGCGCCTGCCAGGCGGCGATCAAGCCAGCGATGTCGGCAGGTGAGCGCAATGCGGCGATTGCAGCCAGATCGTCTTTCAAAGGAGCGACGCCAGCGCGATCCGCTGCTTTTTCGTCCATTGCGGCGGCGTAGAAATCGCCGAGCTTCTGTGCCGCGCTGCCGGCGGCACCGCGATGCGCTGCGGCATTTTCCAGAATGCCGCGAAGCAGGGTCAGATTGCGTTCGCCGATTTCGCTGTCCAGGCTCCAGGTGCTGTAGCTTGCCGGGATCGGGTTGGATTGGAGCCAACCGCCGTTGGCGTACTGGAAAAAATCCGTGCAGGCGTCCGTGCGCGGATCGAAATTGCGTGCGTCCAGCCCACGTTCGTTGGTGTGCGCTGGCGCGCCTGCTGCGCCGAGCAGGAGCACGGACGCCAGCGTTCGTGCGCAAAAAAGACGCATGCCAACTCCATTCGGGAAGCGGCGAGTTTACGCGCTATCGCACCGCGAGCGATGTGTCGAAGGTCATTGGCTGCGCAGGGATATGGCGTCCGGATGCGCCCCGTCCGGCAACTTGTCCGGGCCGACCGCGCCGCCGGACAGGATGAAGGCCATCGCCTGATCCATGCTCCAGTCGGTGGCGACGAGTTTTTCCGTCGGCACGATTTCCAGATAGCCGCCGGTGGGATTGGGCGTGGTCGGCACGTACACCGCCGCCATCTCGCGTCCGGCCGAGTCGGCGAATACACGCGTGACGAAGCCGATGGATTTGAGCTCCGGCGACGGGAAATCGATCAACACCACGCGCTGGGTGCCGGCCGGCTTGGTCGAGAGCATGGTCATGAGTTTTTTTGTGCCACCGTAGATCGTGTGCACCAGCGGGATTCGTCCGATCAGGTTTTCGAATGCGTCGAGCAGACGCTGGCCGAACACGCGCGAAGTGGCGAAGCCGACCAGGTAGAAGGCGATGATGGTGCCGATGAAGGCGATGATCGACTGGAACCATTCCTGGCTCAACCACGCTGCCTCTCCGGGGAATGCAGCGGCAAGTCCGCTGAACAATCCCGCGACGACCGGCGCGCCGACGTGCGAGAGAAAGGTGAAGATGAACTTGAACACCAGCCATGTCAGCCACAACGGCACGAGGGTGAGCAGGCCGGTGATGAGGTAACGCTGAATGTACAGCTGGCGCATGAACGTGAAGTCGCCGGAATTGTGTAATCATAGCGTGAACGCCGCTACCGTTACCGCCGATGAACGACGAAATGCCAAGTGCCGTTGCTGCCGATGCCGGCGCCGCGCCCGCGCGCGAGTCGGCAACACCAAAGCTCGTGGTTGTGGCGCTGATCGGTTTGCCCGGCGCGGGCAAGAGCATGGTAGCGCGGGCACTGGAAGATCAACTCGGCCTGCGCCGGATCTGCCGCGACGCGATCCGGCACGCGATGTTCCCGCGCTGTTCCTACAGTTTCGCCGAGAAGCGAGCCGCATTCCGCAGCATGCTGCTGGCGCTCGAAATCAACTGCATGCTGGGCGAATCCACGGTACTCGATGGCGTGACGTTCACCCGTCATCGCGATCTGATGCGCGTCGATGCGACGATCTACCGCTACGGCTTTCGTCCGGTTCCGATCTACCTCGAATGCCCAGCCGATGTTGCGCGCGCGCGCATCGCCAGCGACGTCGAACACGACCGGCATCTGGCGCGTGATCGCACGCCGGAAGTAGTCAGCGATGTGCTGGCCCGGTTTGAAACCCCGCCGGCATCGGCATTGCGCATCGATGCGACCATGCCCGCCGCGGAAATGTGTCGGATTGCCGTCAATGCGGTAGCGACGATTCGTGGGGAGCAACCGTTCGCGTCGCAAACCCATCAGCACACCGGCGGCCAACGCGTCGTGCTATAGCGCCGGAATGGCAACCGATGCACGCTTCAGCCGCGCCGGAATCTCGCGTCAACCGAATACCTGCCGGCACCGGTGACATACAGCAGCAGGCAACCGCCGATGATGCTGACATTCTTGTAGAAGTTGATCATGTTTTCGTATTGTGCCGACCCCGTCATCGACCAGTAGTGATGGCCGATCAACGCGGTTCCGAGCGTGTAGATCGCCAGCACCAGAGCGATTGGCCGTGTGCAGATTCCTGCAATCAGCGCGATGGCGCCGAAAAATTCAACGATAATCGCAACGACTGCGGCCAGCGTCGGCATTGGCGCACCCACACTGTGCATGTAACCCACGGTGCCGGAGTAACCCGTCAGCTTGCTCCATCCGAAAATCAGGAACAACAGCACCAGAAGAATCCGAGCGACCAGAATCACGGCGTCTTTCGATTTTTCCCGACTCGAGTCTGACATGGCTATCCTCCCGATGGATGCACGCAATCAGCACCAGCGCTGTGCGGTGAGGCGACTATACTCCTCGAACGTTTCTGCTCTGCCTTTGGTAACGTGATTTTCATGGATGCGCAATGGCAAAGTCCAACGTTAGCGACCCGGTTGATATACCCGCTCGGTATGCTTTTCCAATTGCTCCGGCCAGAAATACACGGTCCGCAGGTTGCCGGTGGTATAGCGTTCGGCTTCATCGTTGAAATGAGGCGAATCCGGATGCCCGCTTTCGCCGCCTGCGGTAATCGCGCGCGCGCCGACTTTCGGGCCGAACTCGATGGCGGCGATGAAGCTGTTGCCGCTGGTGCCGTAATAGCGTCTCGTGCCGGGCCAGCGGTGCGCACCGAATGAGGCCAGCGAGCCCCAGCGCGAGGATACGAACGGCACCGGAATGCTCGGCTTGGCATCGTCGAAGCTGGCTTTTATGTCGTCGTTGACGCGCTGGAAGCGGTTGATCTCGCCCCAGGCCGTGCCCCAACTGCCGAAGTCTTTCTGCAAACGGTCGGTGGCTTCGGACAAAGCTTTCAGTCGCGCGGCGCCACCGGCTTTTTCGGCCATGTAGTCGTACGTGCGCGTTACCTCCTGCTGGGGATCGAGGTTGCTGGTGGCGGCGGCTGCGCCGACTTCGTCCCACAAGGCATCGCCCCAGAAAACCGCCAGCGAAGTCGGCATCGAAGCAATTCCCCAGCGGTAATTCCAATGGCGCAACAAGCCGATGGGACCTTGCAGCTTTTGTTTCAGCGGATCGTTCACGGGCAACTCGTCATAGTCGGTAACGAGAATCGGGAGCAGTCGCTGAACGCTGGCAGGTATGAATCGAAGCCGTCCGCGATCAACTTGGGTATTGTGAAATCATTCGCATCGGTGAGCATGCGGGTGGCGTGGATGCCGCGCGGGTTTTCGCCGAACATATCCATGTAGCGGGGGAAATCCGCGCGCTTCGGGCTGTATTTCCCGGCCGCCGAGTAAGGCCAGTCGTTGGTGTTGAAGACCCAGCCGTTCGGCGGATTCATCACGTTTGGCAACTGGTTCAGCGGCGTCAAACCTTGCCAATCGTCAGCGGGATTGCTGCCATCGACGGGTTTCGTGTAATCGAAGCGGTCGTCGCGCTTGGGCACGAACTGTGGATGCAGATACGCGATCTCGCCCTTGTCGTCGGCGAAGATTGTGTTGTTGGATGAGTTGGCCTTGAGTTCAGCAACTTTCATATAGCTGGCCAGGTCGTGGGCCTTCGTGCGCAACCAACTTTGCTCCAGCGCCGGGATCGGCGTGTTCATCAACGCCATCGCAATCCATTTGCCGTCGGCCTTGCGCACAATCGGGCCGTGGTGGGTGAAATATGCGGTGAACGTGCGCTCAGCCATCTTGCCGTCGGCGGCCTTGTAATCGACGACGATCTCGCGTGTCCTGATCGGGCGCAGTTCCTTGCCATAGCGATAGAACAACTTGCCGTCCTTGTGCATGATGGTTTCGGCGAACTCGTCGACGACGTCGGCACCGGTCGAGGTATGCATCCAGCCGATGTGCTTGTTGAATCCCTGGTAGATGAAGAATTGACCCCAGGTCACCGCGCCGTAAGCATCGAGTCCGGCATCGCTGGACATCTGCAACTCGGAACGGAAGTAAAACGACGTGTGTGGATTGATCCACAACAGCGCGTGGCCGTCGACGGTGAGTTTCGGCGCGATGGCGATGCCATTGGAACCGGTTGGTTCGACCCGGCTCGGGTGAAGTTCGGCTGCGGACAGCGGCGCAGGATCAGCGCCGTAGAAACCAGCTAGCTGCTGCAGGTCAACGTCCTCGATGTCGCCGCCAATGCTGCCCTCGGTGAACGACAACGCCATCCACGGCTCGAAATGACGGATCACTTTCGGGTGTACATCAGGATGCATCGCCAGGTAATGGTTGAGGCCATCGGCCCACGCATTCATCAGTGATTTCAACCAACCTGGACTTTTCGCGTAAAGACTCTTCAACTCCACGGGATCGATATAGAGTTTCTGGCGCAGGTCGACCCAGATTGCCGACTCGCCGTCGGCTTCTGCGGTAAGCCCCAACGCTGTCACGTAATTCGTTTCGATGCGATTGAAATCATCCTCGGCCTGCGCGTAGACCATGCCGAAGACTGCGTCCGCATCGGTCCTGCCGTGCACGTGGGCGATACCCCAGTCGTCGCGCGTGATGGTTACCGCCTGGGCTTCGGCTTTGAGGCGTGTCGCTTCGGGCGTGCGAGCGTCAACGTTATGGACGAAGCCAAGCAGGGCCAATGTTGCCATCGCGGCAAGCAATGATTCTCGAGCAGACGGTGCGTGCATTGCATTCTTCCATCCCGGCGGGAGGATAGTACTGCTTCACGCGGCTTCGACAACCAACCTTCGCTTGACGGGGATTGGGGTCATCGCGTGATTCCGCATGTGGACGCGTGTATGCTGCGGCGAAGATTTTTCGCTGCGGATTGGTACGCGACATTGCAAACGGGGGCGATCGATGTCCGAGGATCAGATAAAAAAATCACCGAGCCGGCGCGATGTGCTGCGCATGATTGGCCTGAGCGCAGGCGGCGCGGCGATGTATCAGGCGATGACGGCGCTGGGTTTTGCCGCGGAATCCAGATACCAAGGTCCGGTCGATCTGGCCGGTGCGCCAAAGGGCGCATCGGTACTGATACTCGGTGCGGGCATGGCCGGAATGACGGCAGCCTACGAATTGCACAACGCCGGCTACAAGGTGCAGGTGCTCGAATACAACAACCGTCCCGGCGGGCGCAACTGGTCGCTGCGCGGTGGCGACACATTCACGGAAATGGGCGGCGCAACGCAGCACTGCGAGTTCGCCAAGGGGCTGTACATCAATCCCGGGCCTTGGCGGCTGCCGCATCATCACCAGAACATGCTGCATTACTGTCAGGTGCTCGGTGTCCCACTCGAGCCATTCGTGCAGGTCAATTACAACGCGTACTTGCACAGCCAGCACGCGTTCGACGGCAAGCCGCAACGCTATCGCGCCTACAACGCCGATTACCGCGGCATGGTTTCCGAGTTGCTTGCCAAGAGTATCGAGCAGCACGGACTCGATGCACCGCTGACTGTGGAAGATCGCGACAAGCTGCTCGCCTCGCTGCAACTTTGGGGTTTTCTCGACAACAAATATCGTTACGTGTACGGCGAAAGCAGCAGCGCCACGCGCGGCTACGACAAGGATCCCGGCGGTGGTCTCAGCGGCAAGCCGGTGCCATCGCAACCGCTGGCGCCGGAAGACGTGTTGCGTTCGCAATTGTGGCAGTCGTTGTTCATCAGCAATCTATACGAATTCCAGACTACGTTGTTCCAGCCGGTAGGGGGCATGGGCCGGATTGGCGAAGCATTTGGCAAGAAGCTCGATGGCTTGATCCAGTACAACGCCAAGGTCACGCGCATCGCTCAAGACGAACATGGCGTGACCGCGCACTACGAAGACGCGCTGCATCAAGGTAGTGCGCGGCAGGCGCGTGCGGATTGGTGCATCTGCACGATCCCGTTGTCGATCCTGAGCCAGATCCCGATGAACGTCAGTGATGCCATGAGCGCCGCGATTGCCGCAGTGCCGTATGCGGCATCGACCAAAATCGGGCTGCAATTCAAGCGCCGATTCTGGGAACAGGACGAGCACATCTACGGTGGCGTTACCTATACCGACCTGCCGATTTTCAACATCAGTTATCCGTCGTCAGGTTACTTCGATCGCGGCCCGGGTGTGCTGCTTGGCGCCTACAATTGGGGTCCGGCGGCATTTCAGTTCACCGCGCTGAGCCCCGCCGAACGCGTGCGGGAAGCTGTGCGCATGGGCAGCAAGATCCATCCGCAATACTTACAGGAATTCCAGAATGGCGTCGCCGTCGCCTGGCATCGTTCGCCGTTCACGATGGGATGCTTCGGCGAATGGACGGACAATTCACGCGCCAAACACTACGACAATCTGTGCCGGATCAACGGCCGTATTGCGCTGGCCGGCGAGCATGCATCGTATCTGCCGGCGTGGCAGGAAGGCGCGGTGACTTCGGCGCTGGATGCGATCGGGCGCGTGCATGGGCGCGCCGTTGCCGGAGGTGCAGCATGAATTCCGTGAACAATCGTAATTCATCTGTGTGGCGCTGGTTTCTGGGCGCGACTGCATTGCTGCTGTTCGGCGCGCTGCACGCGCAGACAACCGAACAGGCCATTTTGAGCAACGATCAACTCGCCCACGCCAGCGGCGAGCAGATTTTTCAGCACATCTGCCAGGGTTGTCATATGCCCGATGCGCGTGGTGCAACCGGCGCCGGAAATTATCCGGCGTTGGCGAACGATCCGCATCTTGCTTCGGCCCAGTTCATGGCCGCGGTGGTGTTGAACGGGCGGCGCGACATGCCTTCGTTCGTGGTGCGCCACGATTTGCAGGGCTTCGAGGCGCTGGTGCGCGTCAGTCTCGACGACGCGCAGATCGCCGAGGTGGTCAATTACGTGCGCAGTCATTTCGGTAACCACTATGCCGACAAGCTCAGCGCCGCCGATGTTGCGGCCCTGCATGCGCAGAAAAAAGAGTCGCCTTGAAATCGAAGTGATCGCGGTACGGCCGTAATGCCGATCATCGAAAAAGTCACGTAGGGTGGGAGAACCCGTGCAGCTTCAGGCGCAAGCGGGCGGCTTTCACGGAGACAGGATTCGGAAAAAACCGGAACTCAGGATTTCGCGGTACCTTTCAGTTTCGCTCCACGGAAATATTTCACGCGCAAGTCCAGCCCGCGCTGGCTCTTGCCGATGAAGACGAAGCCGGTGCTCGGCCACCAAGCACGCTTGAGGCTTTCGCCAAAGCGTGCGTTTTCCATTTCCAGCACGATGCCGATGCACGGGAAATCGTGCGCGCGAGCGTAGTCTTCGAGCACCTCGCTCGTACGCCGCAGCAGGCTCAGCACCAGGCGCGATTTGCGCCAGTCCTTGCCGATAAAGCAGCGGAAGTAATACGTCGGCTGGCCCAGACGCGGCAGAGTGATCGGCACAGCGGTCGCGACGCCAGCGATCGCGCCGTTGCGGTCGCAGTGCATGCACGACAATTTCGGCAAGCCGCTTCTTCGCCTGCGCCTCGTCGCCGATCGCGTTTTCGCGGCGCCAGAACTCGAGCAGCGCGTCGGCGCTGTTGGCGGCGTCGGTTTGCCAATGGGTGACGAAGGAAAATTGCGGTGCGGAGTCTTTCATGCGATGGATTCCGTGGTGGCGGCTGCTGCGGGTGTCGGCGCGTCCGCTGCGACATAGCCGCTGGTTGGTGTGTCGGGTTTTGGTTCGGGCGGCGGCGAGAAGCCGACTTCCTTGAGCGCCTTGTCAGGCAGCGCGTAGGACGACCCGAGCAGTTCGCCCTCGTGCACGATCTCGGGAAACTGCACGCCCTGAATCGCCTGCACGGCAAAAATTTCCTGCACGCCGCCGGTGAACTTCAAAAACGCAACGGTCCTGCCGGTGCCGATGTGCACCGCCCACACGCCCGAAAGACGTTCGGCGTTGTCGTCGGTGATCGGGATGTCGGTGAACGGCGTGGTGCCGCGCAACTGCGACAGGCCGATGAAGGCGATTGGGCCGATGAAATCCAAGCCGCGGCAGAACCCCGGCACACGCGCGATGTCATGGCGTTCGCCGGTTTTCGGATCGACCGTGCACAGCGCGCCGCGACCGGATTCGAGCACCCACAGGCGGTTGTCGTACCAGCGCGGCGAATGCGGCATCGACAGTCCGCGCGTGACTACGCGGTTGGTGGTCACATCGATGATCAGGCCGCCGTCGCGCTTGTTGGCGCGCCAGCCTTCGCGCGTGTTGGTCTCGCCCAGCGCCGTCACATAGCGCGGGATGCCGTTGCGCATCGCCACGCCGTTCAGATGGCAGCGATCTTCCGGGGCGTAGTGGCTGACGAACTTCGGCCGCCAGCGCGGCACGAAACTGGATTTGGTATCCAGCGTACACAGGCACGAGAACGCGGTGTTGACGAACCAGATCGCGCCGTCGGCGTCCCAAGCCATCTCGTGGATGTCGATCGCGCCGGTAATGTGGCCGCGCCGCGCCATGTACACGGCGTCGTGACGCGGCGGATCGTGCATGCGCTTGGCCACGTCCGGCATGTTGCGAAACTCGACGATCTCCATCAGCGCGCCAAGCATCAGGCGCTGGCGATCGGCAGCCATGCCCATCGGCCGGTTGAACGTGCGGAAATGCGTGTTGATCGAATTGCCGTCCGGCCGCAGGATTACCAGCTTGCCGGCCTGATACGTGCTGACCAGCACACAGCTTGCCAGCTCGCGCAGCAAATCCGGAAAATTGGACGTGTGCACGCTGCCAAGGACTTCCTCGACGGTTTTTTCCGCCGGCTTCGCGTCCGCGCCGTAGGCCGTTGCGGAGTAAGCGCCAGCGCCCGCCGCCTCAGCGGGCTTGGCTTGCGCGGTTGGCGCCGGCGTGGTGTCGGCGGCTTCCGGACTGCTGGCGGGTTCCTCGCTCATGGGCGGTATTGTCGCCCATCCATGCCGCCGCAACAAAGGCCCGCTAGAACAACTGCGGACAACCGTCGAAGCCGTTGTTGAAGACAATATCGCTTTGCTGCACCTCGTAGGCGCCAATGTCGGCAAAGCTGCCTGAAACCCTGGCATGCGGCGCGCCGCGCTGATCGTAGATGAGATTGACGCTATTGTTGCCTTGATCGATGCCCGGACTATGGCTGAGCAGGGCATGGGTGTTGGTCGCGCCGCCATTGTCGCGCAGCGGACCGAGCAACGGACACGATAGCTTGATGGTGTCCGTTGGCACGGCGGCAAACGTCGCCCGCACCAGATTGTTCGCACCGCTGAACGTCACCGTTGTACTCGATCGCTTGGGCACGCTCAGATCGTATTCGATTGAACCATAAGTATTGTTCGCGATCAGGCTGCTTTGCAAAGTTACCGCCATCGGTCCGTTAGCGTCGCTTGTGGCCAGACCGGGTGCGCGATAGGTATACGGGAAACTGCCGCCAAAACGCCCATGATTGGCCGTGTTCAAAACGATACTGGAATTGTAGACGTGCAGACTACCCATGTTTACCGCCACGCCGCCGGTGTAGTAACCGGCATGGTTACCCGAGATCGTGCTGTTTTCTATAGTCGTCGCATAATTGCCGATGGAAAAAAACCGGTGGTTGTAGAGGCCGCCGCCATTGTCTGCAGCGCTGTTGCCGGAACTCGTCGAACCGCGAATGGTGACGCTTGCATAGGCGAAAATGCCGCCGCCGAATCCGCGACCGGGTGCGCTGTTGTCGCTGATGGTGCCGTATTTGGCCACGATATTGCCGGGCGAGTAGACGCCACCGCCGTATCCGCCCGCAGAGCTGCCCACCGAAACGGTGTTGTCGCTGATCACGCTGTATTTGGGGTGAGGCCGCTCCTGGCGTAAATGCCGCCGCCCTTGGCCCGACCGCTCGCGGACGTGTGCGCACTGCATTGTTCCACCCCCACCTGATTAAGGTACACGGTTCCGGCCGAGGTAGATGCAACCACCGGCGGCCGTGCCCGAGGCGGCAGTCAGGGAGCCATAGGACACGGCAAGGTTGTAGATGGCAAGGGTTCCGGTACCGGTATGCTTGAAGATGCGGTCAGTTTCATTTTTGCCAGTGACGGTCAGCTTGGTCATCCCCGGGCCGTTGATGTTCAGGCTCGCTTGCGTTACGGAGATGGCGCCCGTGGTGAGCGAACTCGTGCTGCACCCCAGCCCGGTCATATCGACTGTATCGCCGCTCAGGGTTGTGCCGGCGGTGATCACGGCGCGAAGACTGCCGGCGCCGCTGTCATTGCAATTACCGACGGGCCAGGAAGTGGCCGCCATCGCCGCGGGTGCGGACAGTACGAACAGCGAGGCCATGCACGCCGCGAGCGGCTTGCGTGGAATCGAACCCGGTGAGGAGAAAACCGCTGTAGTCATGGAATCGACCTCCGGTCAAACCCCTGTGGTCGAGAAATCTACTACAGCTGCCGTGCGAAAAAAATGGCACGTATCGCACTCGCGTCGTGATTCACGCCTGGACAATGTGTGAACGGCGGTGTGCAGGCATTGTGAAATTCGAAGGGTCGGGGCTCAGAACAGCAGCGACGCCATTTTGCGCCGATAGGTACCGATCAATTCCGCATCGTCGAGCACATCGAACGCGGCAATCAGGCGTTTTTTCGCCTGAACATCGTTCCAGTCGCGCTGGGTTTTGAGGATGTGCAGAAATTCGTCCAATCCGGCGGCGGCATCGCCTTCGATGACCAGGCGCACGCCGAGCAGATCGCGGGCGGCGTGATCGTTCGGGTCGGCAGCCAGGCGCGTGCGCAAGGTGGCGATGTCGGGCGCATCCTTGAGCGCGGTGGCGAAGTCGATCTGGTTGCGCAGACGCTTGGCTTTCGCATCCTCGGCCAGATTCGGCGGCAGGTTGTCCAGTTCGGTGACGGCGGCATCGGCCAGGCCCGCGCGCAGGTAGGCCTGAGCGAGATCGAGTTTGAGTTCGGCCCGGTCGGGGCCGGCGGCGATCGCTTGCTGCACGCGGGCGATGGCCTGTTCCGGCGTTTCCAACTCGGCGGCGGGCGAAGCATCTTTGCCAGCATCGTTCTCTTCGGCGATCCTGGCCACGATGTTGTGGCGTTGCAAAAACTCGCGCACGCCCGATTCCGGCAGCGCGCCCATGAAGCCGTCGATCATCTGGCCGTCCTTGACCAGCACCACGGTCGGCAGGCTGCGGATGCCGAACACGGCGGCGAGTTGCTGCTGCGCGTCGGTATCGACTTTCGCCAGCTTCACGGCGCCGTTGTAGCTGGCGACGACTTTTTCCAGAACCGGCCCGAGCTGTTTGCAAGGCCCGCACCACGCGGCCCAGAAATCCACCAGTACCGGCGTGGTCAGTGAAGCCTGGATGACCTCGGCTTCGAACGTGGCTTCGGTAGCGTCGAATACGTAGACAGGGTCGGTCACGGCAGGTTTCCTGTAGCGATGAACGGCAAAGGTCGGGGCAGGGCGGAGAATATCAAGATTGCGCTATCGCTCGTCGGCGCCGGCGCGCTAAGCTGGCGCGCAAGGGTTGCACAGGACGGCATTGGAAGAGCAATGACATCCGTAGACACCATTTCGGCCGAATTGCCGCAGGGGTTGTTCGAGATCGTCTATCAGGAGTTGCGTCGCATCGCGCGTGGGCAGCGTCGCGCGGCGGGTGCCCCGGCGACGCTGGATACGACCGCGCTGGTGCACGAGGTGTACCTGAAACTGCACGCGACGCCCGCAGCCAGGGGCGTGGATCGTGCGCGCTTCATTTCGCTTGCCGCGCGTGCGATGCGACAGATTCTGGTCGATCATGCGCGTTCGCGCGCGCGCCTGAAGCGCGGTGGCGACATTATTATCACCGGGCTGGACGAACACGTCGGCGCGGCATCCGATACGATCGATCTGGTTGCCCTCGATGCTGCACTTGAGCAATTGGCGAAAATCGATCCGCGCGCAAGCCAACTGGTCGAATGGCGCATTTTCGGCGGTTTGGATATCGCCGAAATCGCTCGCCTGCAGGCGTTGACCGAGCGTACCGTATTCCGCGACTGGCGCCGCGCGCGCGCGTTTCTGGTGCAGCAACTCGATCTGGGTGCGGCGTCAGCCTGAGCATGGATACCCTGCGCTGGCAGCGGATTGCCGCGATCTTCGATGAAGTTGTCGAGGCGCCCAGTTCTGTTCGCGCTGCGCTGATCGAGCGTCTGTGCGACGGCGATGCGCAGGTGCGGCGCGAAGTCGAGGCGCTGTTGGCCGCCGATGCCGCCGCACCGGGATTCGAACGTGGCCTGGATTCGGCGCGCGATCTGGCTGCCGCCGATTGGGTCGAGGACCGCGACAGCGACGTGGTGACGGCGAACGAGCGCATCGGCGCATGGCGCGTATTGCGCGAACTCGGTCGCGGCGGCATGGGTGTGGTCTGGCTGGCCGAGCGCGCGGATGGTGCGTTCGAGCAGCGCGCCGCGCTCAAGCTGATCAAGCGCGGCATGGATTCGGATGCGGTGCTGGCGCGCTTCCTGCGCGAACGCCAGATTCTGGCACGACTGGAGCATCCGCATATCGCACGCCTGCTCGATGGTGGCATCGCCGCCGACGGACGTCCCTATTTCGCGATGGAATACGTGGATGGGCAAGCATTGCTGCGTTATTGCGCCGAACAGGAATTGAGGCTGGAAGCGCGCATCGAACTGTTCCTGCAAGTTTGCGCGGCGGTGCAGTTTGCGCATGGTCAATTGATCGTGCATCGCGACATCAAACCCTCGAATATCCTGATTGCTGCCGATGGCCAGGCAAAGCTGCTCGATTTCGGCATCGCCAAACTGCTGGACGATACCGGCGAAGGGGTGACGACGATCGATGCTCCCCATCGCCCGCTGACCGTGGCCTACGCCGCACCGGAACAGTTGCGTGGCGATCCGGTGACGACGGCGACCGACATCTACGCACTTGGCGGCGTGCTCTACGAGTTGTTGACCGGCCGTCGGCCGCTTGCCGGGACGGAAGCCTCCTCGCTTGAGCAGATGTTGCGCGCCCAGACGACGACCGATCCGGCCGCGCCGAGCAAGGTGGCAACTGCGGAGGCTCCGGTGTCGGCGCGGCGTTTGCGCGGGGATCTGGATACGATCGTGCTCAAGGCCTTGCAGCACGAGCCGCAACGGCGCTATGCCACCGTGGCTGCGTTCGCCGACGACTTGCAGCGATTTCTTTCCGGTCAGCCGATTCAGGGGCGTCGCGATCACACCTGGTATCGCGTCGGCAAGTTCGTCGGTCGGCACCGCGCTGGCGTTGCGCTGGCGACGACCGGTGCGCTCGTGCTTGTGGCAACGCTGCTGTTTGCGCTTTGGCAGGCACGCGAAAAAACCCATCAAGCTCTGGTGTCGCAACAGGTCACGCAATTTCTCACCGGCATGTTCCACGGCGCCGATCCCACTCTGACCCGCGGCGCGACGGTCACGGCGCAGGACCTGCTGGATAACGGAGCGCAACGCCTGCGTGCGGATCCGAATATGGAGCCGGCGGTGAAGGCACGCCTGCTGCACACCGTCGCCGCGACGTATACCGATCTGGGACTCTACGATCGCGCCTTGCCGCTGGAACAGCAGGCATTGCAGTTGCGTCGCGCGCAGCTTGGGTCACACGACCCGGAAATCGCCGACAGTCTGGATCAACTCGGCCGCATCTATACCGAGAAAGCCGACTACGCGGCAGCGGAACCGCTGTTGCGCGACGCGCTCATGCTGCGCACGCAGAATCTTCCCGCCGACGATCCATCGATCATCGACAGTCTGGGAAATCTGGGACAGTTGCTTCAGGATCGCGGTGATTTTGCCGGTGCCGACGGTCCGTTCCGTGAGGCGCTCGCTGCAAGCGAGCGTCGCTTTGGCACCGACGCCGCGGAAACCGCACATCAACTGGATAATCTGGCGACGAATGAGGACAACCTCGGCAAGAGTGTCGATGCCCTGGTCATGTACCGGCGCGCGCTGGCGATTCGCGAAAAGTATCTGGGCCCGAACGATGCCGAAGTGGCAACATCGCTGATCAACCTGGGCACGCATCTGGAGGACGCAGGCAATCACGTCGAGGCGCAGAAGTCGCTCGAACGTGCGCTGGCCATCCGCCGGAAAATTTACGGGCGGGATCATCCATTGGTCGGTTATGCGCAGCTGTCGCTGGCTGGCGTATACGATTCTGTAAACCGTCTCGCCGATGCCGAACGCATGGCCAACGGTGCACTAGCCATTTTTCGCCGCACCTTGCCGAGCGACCACCGCAAAATCAGCGAAACCCTGAACATGCTCGCCGTGTTCCGTACGGAGCATGGCGATTTTGCCAGTGCGGTGCCGCTGTTCCGCGACGTGCTTGCGCGGTACCGGCATACGCTCGGGGTCGACCACCCCGATACGCTGACGGCAGAGAACAATCTCGCCGCAACCTTGCAGCATGCAGGTCAGCTTGCCGAAGCGGAGCAATTGCAACGCGACGTGCTCGATCGTGTGCGCACAGACAACGGTCAAGCGCTGGTGGCGACGGATTGCGAAAATCTGGCGATAACGCTGGAATTGCAAGGCAAGTACGCCGAAGCCATGGCATTCTCTCGACGTGCACTTAAGTTGCAAGAGGAACGTGAGGGCGCAGTCGCCGGCAACGTCGCCGTTGCGCTGCGGGGTGTGGCACTCGCCGAGGAATTCGCCGGCAACGCGACGGACGCCGAACGCGATTTTCGCGCTACCTTGCGCATGGGCGAACAGTTGAAGGCGTCGCAAGGCATCGATCTGTTTCAGTGGCAGCTTCCACTGGCCGATTTTCTCGTCAGCAGCGGCCATTGCGGCGAAGCCGTTCCGCTGTTGCAAAATGTTGTGGCCGCACTGGGCGACGGCGCAAATCCGGTATCGGAATTGGAGGCCAAGCTGCTGCTTGGTCATTGCCTGACCACTGGCAAGCGCAGCGCGGAAGGCGCCGCGATCGAAGCCGCAGCGCGCAAGGCGCTGCGCGCCATTCCCGGTGTGGAGGTGGATTTGTATCCGACGGCGGGCAAGCAGCTGCGTGCGCAGAGGCTGCGCTAATCGAAGCCGTTGGCGAAAATCACCTCGCGCACCTGCACCTCGTAGGCGCCGATGTCCACTGCGCCGTTGACCAGGCGCGCAAACCCCGCCCCGCGCTGGTCGGTGCTGAAGTTGCCGCTGTTGTTGCCGTGACCGAACGCCGGGCTGCCGTCGCGGAAGGCGTGCGTGAGCGTCGGCCCGCCGTTGTTGGCCAATGGCAGCAGCAGTGGATCGCGCATCAGTGTGTCGCCCGGCAGTGGTGCGCCCGCCGATGTGCTCATCACGATGTTGTTCGCCCCGGCAATCGTCAATGCCCGGCTCGGATCGACACGGCTGTAGACATCGGACTCTGTGCCGCTGGACGTGTTGTTGGCGATGATGGAACTTTCGAAATCGACGGCATAGTGCGCATTGGAACGGTACTTGATGTTGTTGAACCATATCGCCGCGCCGTTTGCGGCGTGGTTGAAGGCTACGGTGGAATTGCGCAGAGTCAGGGTTTTGGCGGCAAAGATCGCACTGGCCGTGTACGCAGTGCTGGTTGCGGTATTGCCCGAGATCGTGCTGTTGGCGATGCTGAGCAAGCCGCCGGACGAAATGGCGCTGCTGTCGTTGGCGCTGTTGCCCGAGATGGTGGAGTTCTGGATCGTGGATTGCGGTCCGGATGCACCGTAGGGCCCAATGATGCACAGGCCGCCGCCGCTGCCGCCGACCGCGTTGTCCCGAATGGTGCTGTAGCTGGCATCGATGTAGCCATAGCCGCCGCCGAGTCCGGGCACACCGGCGAAAGCGCCGCCGCATAACGCGTACGACCCGTAGGTTGGCGACACGAATGCGGTCACGGCGTTGTCGCGCAGGATGCTGTTGTTAATGATCAACCCCTTCATCGCACCGATGCCGCCACCGATGCCGATGGTGCTGGAGGCGACGCTGCAATATTTGACCTGGGAATTCTCCAGATCGACGACCCCGGCCGAGTACACGCAGCCGCCAAGTACCGCCTTCGATTTGTATTTGCCGGTTTGGATATAGATTGCGTCCGCATCGGTGGCTTTGCCGAACTGCAACGAAAGACGCTGCAGAGTGAGCTTGCCTGTGCCGCTGTGATGAAAAATCCGGTGATTGTTTCCGCTCAGGACGAAGCGATTCGAATTGTCGCCGTTGTATTTGACGGTCAGATCGCTTTGCGGCACGGCGATCTCGCCGCTGCCCAGCGTGATCGCGCTGCATTGCATCGTGACCGGGTTAAGGATGACCGTATCGCCACTGCCCGCGCCTGCAATGGTGGCGCGCAGACTGCCGGCGCCGGTATCGTTGCAGTTGAGCACGTTGTCGTAGTTGGCAAAACAAGCCGGCGCGAATGCGGCCAGGGCAAATGCCGCGGCGATACTTGTGGCAAGCCGGCGGCGGCGGGGGATGCAATGCGTGCGGATGATGGACATTGCCGACTCCTGTCGATTCACAGGGAAGGGTTGTCGAAGCCGTTCTTGAAAATGCCATCGAACGGTGCGAGGCGGCCGATGGCCATGTCCGTGCCCAGCGTGTCGCCGACCATAATCAGCTTGCCGTTCGCGAACGCGGCGGATCGGCCGTTGTTGGTAGTGAGAAACGAACCGATTCCGCTCGGCCTGATATTGAAATACACACCTTCGGCGCCACGGCCGTTGAAGCCGCTGTCGAGGGAGAAATTGGAATACGTGCCGGGAAGGTCCAGCCGTGCGATGCCGAACATCAGTCCAGCTGCGCCGCCGGGACCGCTCGCGTAACTTTGCTTGCCCGATCCGACCGCGAGCAGCTGCGGATACTTGGTGTCGTAGTCGTCGAGAATCAGCTTGGTGATGGTGTCGTTGCCGCCGCCGATGCCGAAGGCGAAGGTGAATTTTTCCGTAGAGCAGCCCGCCGGAGAAGTACGTGTTCAGATTGCCGTTCGGATCGAGCAGGGCCATGGCGGCTTGCCCGTTCGCTTGTCCGCCGAGTGCGATATAGCCGGTCGGGGTGAGGGTCAGCGCATTGGCGTAATCGCCGTTGTCGCCGAAGTCGACCGTGGTCTGGCCCGCACTACCGAAGGTGTTGTCGACATCGTATAGATCGTGGCGGATGCGAATCGCGGCGAAGTCGTAATTGCCTGCCGCACCGCGATGGTAACCGACGACGACATACCGACCCTGACTGTCGATCCCCAGATCCTGCGCGTGGTCGTCGGCATCGGGTCCGGAGCTGAAAAGGTACTGGAACAACGGCTGCACCGTCTTGCCGTCGGCACTGATCTGGACGAAGAGGAATTCGTTGCTGTTGAAGCCGCTCTGGTTGGCGTAATAGGTGCCAGCGACATCGATCGTGCCGTTGCTTTCAAGAATTACGCGGGCGGCATTCGTGCTGTCGCCACTGAGCGGGTTGATGAAAGTGGCGGCGTTGCTGCCGAAATTGCCATAGTCCGGCAGACCGTTCGCGGTGAATTGGCTGACAACGGCGACGCCATCCGGCTGATTGGCGACAGTGACAATGCGATCGTCCGGGCGCACGGCGATGCCGGTAAACGAGCAGAGACCGTAGCCCGCGAATCCCGGGGAAAAGCCATTCGTGCCGCCGAAGCTGGTGTCCAGACTTCCGTTGGGATTGAGGCGAGCCAGCACACAGTCGCTGTCGGCGTACCCAGCGACGATGATCTTGCCGTTCGATTGCACCGCGACATCCGTGGCAGTGAGGTTGGTCCCCGTCGCGTTGGCCTCGGCCGCATTGAGTATCACCTTACCGCTCGATCCGAACGTCTGATCCAGCACGCCGGAATCCACTGGCGGCCCGGCCCAGGTGAGCGCGCTCGCGAGCGTCAGCGCAAGGCATGTCGTGATTTGTTGGAACTGACGCATAACCCACCTTTTCGGTTCGCCACGGGTGGTGGCATGAGGGGTTACGTCATCCGGCGCGGTTTACTGACATCGTGCGGTTTACCACACGCCCGCGGGGCTTGAACCCTGTGTCGCAGGAGTCGCTGTGGCTTGCACGAGATTCGCGCCGCACTGCACGCAAAAACGTGCGCCTTCGGCATTGGGATATCGGCATTTGTGCAGTTCATGATGGATTCCTCCTATGGGGTCGCTGGCCACGCAGACACCTCGTGCGCTGCGGCCGCATCTTCAATTACGTAATTCCTGATCGTTCGCGACATCCGTGAGCTTTTCAATGGGTTCATGGCTTCGGCTGGAAATCCGGATCGCCGGTCCACCACAACGCGAAGGCCAGCATGTCAGCGGTGTTGCGGTCCGACTGCGCGCGTGTGGCATCGAAGCCGGTGTGTCCTGCGTCGTAATCCACGCGCAGCAGCACCGGCTTGCCGCTGGCGGTCGCCGCCTGCAGGCGCGCGGCGAATTTCGCCGGAATCCACGCGGGGACGCGCTGGTCGTTGAAACCGGCGTACACCAGCGTCGGCGGATACTTCACGCCATCGCGCACGTGCGCGTACGGGCTCATCGCGTACAGTGCCTTGAACCCGTCCGGCGTGTGGACGTCGCCGAATTCGGGCACGTTGTCCGGCCCGTTGGCGGTGGTCTGGAAGCGCAGCATGTCCGCCGCGGGCACACGACTGACGACGGCGCCGAACAGATCGGGGCGCTCCTCGATCGCGCGTCCGATCAGGATTCCGCCGGCGCTCTGCGCCCAACCGAACAGCTTCGCCGAATGTGTGTAGCGGTGATCCACCAGATACTGCGCGCAGGCGATGAAATCCTCCCAGGTATTCGGCTTGGTTTGCTGGAAACCCGCCTTGTGCCAGGCCTCGCCCAGTTCGCCACCGCCGCGGACGTGCGCGAAGGCGATGATGCCGCCGCGGTCGTACCAGCTGCGCATCGCCGGTACGTAGAACGGCGACATGCTGATACCGTAGGCACCGTAGCCGGTGATCATCGTGAGGTTGTTGCTGTCGAGCGGCATGCCTTTCTTGTGGATGATCGAGAGCGGAACCATCGTTCCGTCCCAGCTCTTGACCCTGACTTCATCCACGGCCAGATCGTCCGGATGGTCGAACGGCCCTGCGGGTTGTAACCCGTCGTCGCCGAGCGCACCGGTTTTGGGGTCGATACCGAGCCAGGTCGGCGAGCGCAGATAGCTGTTGGTGAGCAGGGCCACGTCGCCACTTGTGGCGTCCGTGCTCATGTCGGCCACGTCGCCGGCGTAGGGCAATTTCAATGCTTTCGGTTTTGCGCCTTTCGCGAGAAGCAAGCGATGGATGCTGTTGGCGCCGGCATCGTTGACGCCCCAGTAGATCGCGTCGCGGCCGGCATAGACCGCGCTGATCGGCAGGTCGCCTTGCGCGATGACGACTTGCGGTTTTGAATCCGGGTGCGAGAGATCCAGTTTGAGGATTTCGCCGCGCGGCGCGGCCTTGCGCGACAGCCAGTACAACGTGTCGCCGGTCAGCGCTATCACGGGAGTGTCGCCGAGGCCACCGATGTACTGGTCGTCATAACTCGCGGCGATCGCCCGCCATGCAGTCTTGTTGTCCTTGATCGAGGCAATGGGTGCGGCATAGATACGCAAGCGCGGATCGGTACCTGGTGAAACGAACGCAATGGCATAACGCGATTCGGGCGAAGTGACGATCTCCGGATATTCCACCGGGTCAATTTTGAATGCGCTGCTGATGCCGTTGCCAATGATCCTGGGGTCGGCGTCGAAGCCACGCCCGATCACGTGCAGCGAAAGATATTCGTTCTTGTACTTTTCGGTAGGTGGCGCGCCGGCAGCGAGCTTCTGGCGTCGTACATAAAAGAACGATTTACCGTCGCGCCACCACGGCGCGTCGCTGCTGACATCGGCCAGCGTCTGCGGTAAATCCTTGCCGGCCTGCGCATCGAAGACGTGCAGCGCGCCCTCTTCGGAGCCACCGGCCGCAATGTTGTAGGCAATGTATTGGCCATCCGGCGACGGCCGATAGGAGTGGATGCTGAAATGGGACTTGTCGTTGCCGGGCAACAGTTCCGGATCGATCAGCAGTTTGTCCTCGCCCTTGATGCTGTCGCGCACGTACAGCTTGGGCGACTGCGCGCCCTGCGGCGTGCGCAGGCTGTAATACCGTCCGCCGACGATCTGCACGCCGGTGACCTGCGCAGGCTCGGAGGTATTCAGTTCGTCGATGCGCTTGAGCAACTCCGCGTAACCCGGTAGCGCGTCCAGAGTGGCGCGCGTGTAATCCGCTTGCGCCTTCATCCAGCGCTGCATCTCCGGGTCTTTCAGGTTCTCCATCCAGCGGTAGTTGTCGGTGACCTTGGTACCAAAGTAGTCGTCGACGACAGGGCGCACCGGCGCTTTGGACGGCGGCGATATCTGCGCGGACGCCGCAAAGGCATACAGGAGACAAGCCAATAGCGTGGAAATCCTGGGTGCATTCATGTCAGTGCCCGCCGAACATTGTCGCCATCGCCGGCACGAACGCGATCTGCGTCTTGCCGTCGTGCGGATAAATCATGATGCTGCCGCTGCGACACTGGTACTTGACGCCGCCGGATGCTTCCGAGCGCGCGCATTGCGGGGCGTTGGACTTGTACCAGAGGTCCACCAGATGCACCGCATCGGTGGTCTCCAGCACCAGCGGCACGCCCATGGCGATGGCGTTGGCCGGCATGTCGGTATTCATGTTCTGACCGCGCGGATACATCGGCAGTTGGCCGTCCATCTGGATGGCGAACGCGCCCGCGCTGACGGACATTGCGGTTGCGAACAAGCAGGCGCGTATAGATTTGTGCATGGTGGGTTCCTTTTGCGGTAGATGCGATCTGTGGTGTTAGAGTTACGTGGAAAGCGCCTCTTGATGCTTCCATTTTTCCGGCAGATTTCCTGCCTTACGGTCTGGCAGGCCAGGTGTAGGAGATATGCCCTTTGCCCTTGCCTTTGATGTCGCCGTTTTCTTCCTCGCGCAGCAGGTGGCCGGAGGATTTGGAAATCCAGATCGTGGCGTCGGTGCTGCCGGAGGCGCCTTGGTATTGCTCGCGATACACGGCCGCGACTTGTCCATCGATCGTTTCGTCGCGAAGGTAACTGCAGGTGTGATCGCCAAGGCCGTAGAGTTGCGGCGTATCCTTGGCGAAGTTGTATCCGGACATTTTCATCTGCCCGCCGTGGCTGCCGGTGGCGACATTGGCCGCCCGGATCTTGTCGCAGGCGGCCTGGTCGGCGTGCGCGGCGAAACTTGCAACGAGCAGCAGCGAAACGGAAATCAACGTGAAAGTTTTCATGATGCGTGCACCTCATTGAATGATGCTTGTCTTCCAGTTTCGGCGAAAAGGCGCTTGTTCATTGGCATTACTCCCGACTTCCGCGGGTTCTATCGCTTCGCAGAATCAGTTGAACAACTCGAAGCCGTTGCGGAAGATCGAATCGCCGAGGTCGTCGACGATAAAGAAAATGTCCGAGAACGAGGACGAGGAAAACACGAAGAAATGCCCCGTCGCCTGCGGGTAACCGGGAACTGCCATCACGTAGCCGAGGTTGGCCGTGGTGTAATCGGTTGCGCTGTCCATGATCGCGATCAGGTAGCTTTGACCGGCAACCAGCGGCTCGTCGGCGCCGCGGAGCCAGAAGCGCAGGAACGGACAAGTGCCCTGATGCACGGCGTTGGCAAGCTGCAGATAAGTTCCATGTGTCGAACTGCCGCTGTTGCCGATGCGCAGGAACACGTTGTCGTTGCTGCCGTTGCAACCGAGCGTGTTCATGGTCAGCTTGGTGTTTGGATTGACATCGCCGGGAACGAGCACGGTATCGGCGTCCATCGATACGTTGCCCACACTGCCGCTGCCCGCGAGCGTCGCCGGGAATTGCGCCAAGCCACCTCCCATCAGAATGACGCTGCCCGTGCCGAGCAGGCTGCCGTCGACTTCGAGCGTCCCCGACGCCACCGTGGTCAAACCCGTGTAGGTGTTCGCACCGGTCAGGGTCAGCGTGCCGCTGCCGGTCTTGGTCAGCGAGCCGCCGTTGTTGCTGTCCAGCACACCGCCGATGCTGTCGTTAGTGTCGAGATATCCGAGCGTTACCGCATTCGGTCCCATATTGACGTTGCCGCCGCCGGACAGCGATCCAAAATTCCAGTGCGAATTTCCGACTGCGACGTAACCTCCGGTCTGATTGATAATCATCGCATTCTCGGAATGGCTGCCTTCGATCTGGACCGTGCCGCCACTCTGGTTGACGATGCTGGCGCTGCCCGCCGTGGTGGCGTCGTCGCCGAGCACTTTTCCCGCGTTCGTGATCAGGCTATTGGCGAGATCGCCGGCGTACACACACAGACAGTCGCCGGCGGAAATCGTGAACGATGGTCGGGTCGTCGTGGAAAGATTGACGATGCCGCTCTCGATGAAGAAATCGAAGTACGTGCTGTTGGTGAGCGCGAACGAGTAAGCCGGGGCGTTGGCCAGAAACTTCAAGGTGCCGAAATCGAACGCGCTCATGCCGTCATTGATCGTGATCGCCCTGCGCGACGACGTGCCGAATACGGCGATATCCGTGCCGTTTTGCGTACCTCCCGGCACGCCACTCGGATTCCAGTTGCTCGCCGTACCCCAGTTTCCCGACACCGTACCGGTCCAGGTGTAGGTCGTCTGCGCGTACGCGAGCGGCGAGAGCCACAGCGCGATGATCTGCATGATGCAGAGCAGCCGCGCATTGCAAGCCGTGTGATGCGTTTTCATGCTGCGATCTCCTACGCGTTCACTGATCGAAACCGTTGCCGAAAATCACGTCGCTGCTTTCGATCGCACCGATATCCGCCGCGACACCGAGTATCCGCATGCGCGCTCAGCGCACGCCCGCGGGCGCTTGCACGTCCGTGTAGTGGTAACGCGTATCCGCAAAACCCTTGCCCATGTCGACCCGATCGCGCAACGGCAACCCGCTGGATTTGGAAATCCACATGTGGGATTGCCCGTCGACACCCGCTTTTGTGTCCTTGCTGTGTATTTCATAGACGGCTGCAGTTTCGCCATCGACGGCTTCGTCGCGCAGGTATTGGCAGGTGCGGATTACGTCTGCGGTGTTCCGGCCCTCCAGATTCATCTTCCGCATGATCTCGACAGTGAACTTGCTGCGCTGCCAGCGACCGTCCGGTGACTGGTCGTACATTACGCCGCCGGCAAAAATCGTCTCGCTTGTCATGTGCTCGACTCCCATCCCCTTGCCCAGTTCGTGCATCAAGCCGTGATTGGGAACATCGAGATGCTCGGTGAAGTACTCGTGATAGGGCGTCTGCAAGAGCTTGTCGCTGGCTGCGTAGACCAAGTCGCACGACGCGCCGGACGAGTGCGCGCAAGCGGAAGCAGACACGGCAAGCGCTGTTGCCAGGGCGCGGCAGGTGCAGGTGAGAGAACAGGACATGATTTTCTCCTTCAGTACGGACGGTTCCTCGGTTAGCCACCCTTGCCCGGCAACGGGCCGACCAACGGCCGCTTCGGCGCCGGCACCGGATGCGCCGCGGATTGTCCCGATGACAACGCATGTCCCGGTGGGATCGGTTGTGGATTCAGCGCATTCTTGCCGCCGACAAAAATGATTCCGTGCGTGCTCTGCGACGTCGATCGAACTGTGGTCGCATGCAACGGTCCCGGTGCAACTGGTCCGATTTGCGGATTCTTTTGCTTGACGATGGGATGCGCATACACGGCATGGATCGGTGTCGCTCCGGTGCCGTGCGGAGCCACCGACCTCGCCGTCAACGGCGTATGCGGCTTGTGCGGCGGTGCGTTCCGGCAACGCGGGTCGTTGCAATCGGCATTCGCCATCGTCATACCGAGCAGAGCACATGCGAGGACAAAGGCGCGCAAATGGCGTGGATGCAGAGAGGTCGAAGCGGTGACGAACGGGTTGCGAGATTGAGTTGTCATGGTCGTATCCTTGTGGTGGTTTGGTGATGTACCGCTAGCGCCTGCGGCCTGAACAACTGGCTCTGAGTACGTCGCTTTCGTGCCCTGTGCGGCTGCCAGTGACGTTAGAAGGAGTTCACAGCAGATCACATAAAGACAGCACGGAGCTTGAAATCGAAAACGCATGGTCTACCTCAGTGTGAACGTTGTTCATGATGGTTGAGCGAGGGGTTGCGTCATTGGGGCGGCTTACCGACACGCAATATCATTGGGTGCGCTGCATGTGCGAAGCGGATCGGTGTGGCGCAATGTCGGTTTGCCATCACAGCCGTTTCTCCGCATGGGGCGTGCGTGGCGGACGACCATCAATTCTTGATCGTCCAATAAGCCCCGCCTGCGCCGTCCTCCTTGAAATCGATATCGACGGAATATTGTTTTCCGCAACCTTTGACCAGCCACTTCTCCTGCCACTGTCTTGCACGCGGTGCGCCTGCGAAGGGCGATATGATGTAACGCACAACATCCCCGGGTTTGTCGCATCCCAGTGTGGCCACTTTGCCAACGACGCCAGTCATCGTGTCGTGCATGAGCAGAGGAGTCGTCAGCGTCCCTTGTTTAATCGTGCCGGCAGGCAGATCGTTGTTTTGAGCGAACAAGGATGGGCTGGCGAAGGCTAATGCAAGGGCGAACGCCGCATTGGCGAGCGCGCCGGCGACAGGCAATGAAAAACGGACCAGGTAACTCATCACGATCTCCTCGTTGTGGGAGTTGGGGTTACAAGTTGGCAAAGATCTTGTTGCACAGCGCGCCAAGCCGCTGTTGCTGCGCGGCCTCGCCAGCGTGCGCGAATGCGTTGCTCATGCTCATGGGACTTGGGGCGACTTCACACAGCACGTTGTTTTTCTGCGCGCTGACTTCATGCAGATCGGGCTTCCACACGGCGCCGTCGCCGACGCCGGCCAGCGGCGCCCATTTTGCGTAGGCGTCCATCTTTCCGGAGGTAAACGTGGCGATGGTTACGACGCCCAGGCCCGGCCGCAGGGTGACGCGAAGTTTTCCACCGCCGTAATCATTTTTGCCGGTGACGAAGTAGCAGGTCTGCGGATCGCCCTGCAGCGGCTTGGTGCCGATGACCGGCGCACTGAGGATGCCGGCGATATCCGCGGGCGTCAGCAGTTTTCGATCGCAGACATTGCCCTGCGCCGCCGCGGATTTTGTCGCCGCGCTCGTCTGCGCGTCGGCCGCGCCGTGGGAGCACGCGGCGAGCGCGCAGAGCAAAACCGGAATTGCCAACCAGCGAAACCCGATAACCATGACTCGTCCCTCGGCCCGCCAATGCGGCGGTTCGAGAAGGGTTACGTCATGTGGTGCGGGTTACTGACATTCAGCCGTTATTTTTTTTGTTACTTGTTGAAAAATTCGGGATTGCACGACGTTGGCTTGCCGGAGTTGTAGCAACGGTACTTGTCCTGCGCGCAAACCGCGCACAGGCTTTTGGGAAGCTTGAACGTCGCCGCGTCGGCGCCGCGGACCACCCCGAAGGTCGATGAGTACGCCTGGGCATCGTCCACCGCATATTCGTAGTTGAGGACGCGGAACGACTTGGGATGCGCGCCGGGAAGCCGAGTGCCGTCTGCATAGGCGCACTGCTTGTCGATGGCCCACTGGCTCGCGCCCAGATCGTCCTTGAGGAAATGGAACGAGGTCGGGTCGCAGGTCCGTATTGGCCGGTTCTGAATGTACACATCGTTTTTGTCCCGGCCGTAGTTCAGATCCATTTCAGCGAAAGTGGCGGGATCGGCATGTGGGATCGGCGTGCCGCCGAAATACACGTGCGCGTCGTCCTTGGCGTGAGTCAGCGAAAGCACGACGAAGCTCGCCGGATGCGCGCCGGGAATGGCTTGGGAGCCGCGATACACTCGGTTCTTGTCCATGGCGTAGCCGCCGCCCAGGTCGCGGAAGCTGGCGATGTCCGCACCATGGACGACAGTCTTCACGACCCCCTGTCCTTCGTTCGCCGTCACGTAAACCATGCGGCCGTTTTCTTGTTGATAAGCGTTGCCGCAGGCGCAGACGAGCACGCAAAGCAGCATGACGATGAAGGATTTCATGACATTCTCCCGTGCCGCCTGGGACGGTACTGGGTTACGTCATCCGGGGTGCGTCACTGACACATGCGTGCGAACTTACTTGTCGAGTGCTGCGGCAATAGGCTGGCCATCCTTTTCGTAGACCGCGCCGGCCTTCATCACAAAATTGACGTGCTGCATCAGGGTGATGTCATCGAGCGGATTGCCCGGCACAGCGACGACGTCCGCAAACTTGCCCGGTTCGATGCTGCCCACGTCCTTGTCGTGCTTGAGCAGTTGCGCGGCGTGCGTAGTCGCGGCCTGGATCACGAACATGGGCGGCATGCCGGCTTCGACCATGTACTGAAATTCCTTCGCGTTCTCACCGTGCGGATAGACACCCGCATCGGTGCCAAAGGCGATCTTGACACCGGCCTTGTACGCCTTGCCGGCAGTCTTCATGATGATGGGACCCACTTCCATGGCCTTGCGCGCGACCTGCGGCGGGTACCAGCCTTCCTTCGCCTTTTCCATCACGAACTGCCCGGCGATGATGGTCGGCACGTACCAGGTGCCGTGCTCCTTCATCAGCTTCATGTCCGCATCGTTCATGAAGGTGCCGTGTTCGATCGAATCGACACCGCCGATTACGGCGCGGCGGATCGCCTCGGCGCCATGCGCGTGCGCGGCCACGGTGAAGCCGTAATCGTGCGCGGCGGCGACGACGGCCTGGATTTCCGGAATGGTCATCTGCGGATTCTCGGAACTGCCGCTTTCATCGAGCACGCCGCCCGAGGGCATGATCTTGATCAGGTCGGCTCCATCCTTGTAATGCTGACGCACGGCTTTCCAGGCGTCTTGGGGCGAATTGATGATGCCGTCTTTCGGCGACGGATCGCCTTGCAGATCCCAGCGGTAGCCATCGGTCGGATCGGCATGGCCGCCGGTGGTGCCGATGAACTGGCCGGCGCTGAAGATGCGTGGGCCGGGCACCAGTCCGGCATTGACCGCGTTGCGCAATGCGATCGATTCGTTGTGGAAATCGCCGACGTTGCGCACGGTGGTGAAACCGGCCAGCAGCGTGCGGCGCGCGTAGACCGTGCTCTGGATTGCGTAATCGGTCGGATTCAGGCGGAACACCTTGCTGTAAAAGGCCCGGTCGAACTGCATGGTCAGGTGCACATGATCGTCGATCAAGCCGGGCATGCAGGTACTGTCGGGCAGGGCGATGGTGTTGGCGCCGGTGCGTGGCTGGGTGCCGTCGAGCACCTGTTTGATGCGATCGCCTTCAATAATGATGGTGCTGGCGCCGAGCAGTTTGCCGTGGACTACGTCGATTCGGTGCCCGCATTCCAGCACAGTGACCGCCGGATTGGTGTCTGCCGCGACGGCCGACACAGCGAACAAAGCCGTGAGCGCGGCGGCAAGTGGAACTAGACGCATGATGATCCTCCCTTGGGCAACCGGGGCAGGATATGTCATATCCCGGGTACTGCCTATAGCGCAAGTCGTGGTCGCGAAAAGTCGTCGCGCGCCTTTCCTCTTTTGCTGCGCTGCGGTAGTCTGGGTGCAAAGCCGAAGAAACGCCGGTGTGACCGGCGCGACGGGACTCCGATGGACGCAACCTACGATTTCAAGGCGGTCGAAGCCGCCGCGCAGCAATTCTGGGAAGAGCGCCGCGCCTTTGTGGCGAAGGAAGATCCCGCGCGGCCGAAATTCTATTGCCTGTCGATGTTGCCGTATCCGTCCGGCGCGCTGCACATGGGCCATGTGCGCAACTACACCATCGGCGATGTCATCAGCCGCTATCAGCGCATGCTCGGCAAAAATGTATTGCAGCCGATGGGCTGGGATGCGTTCGGCCTGCCGGCGGAGAACGCTGCAATCAAGAACAATACCGCGCCGGCCAAGTGGACCTACGCGAACATCGAGCACATGCGCGCACAACTCAAGGCGATGGGATACGCCATCGACTGGTCGCGCGAATTCGCCACCTGCAAACCGGATTACTATGTGCACGAGCAGCGCATGTTCGTGCGCCTGTTCAAGCAGGGGCTCGCGTACCGGAAAAACTCAGTCGTCAACTGGGACCCGGTCGATCAGACCGTGCTAGCCAACGAACAGGTGATCGACGGACGCGGCTGGCGCACCGGCGCGGTAGTCGAGAAGCGCGAAATTCCGCAGTGGTTCCTGAAAATCACTGCCTATGCCGACGAATTGCTCGATGGTTTGGACCAATTGCCTGGCTGGCCGGATGCGGTCAAGACCATGCAGCGCAACTGGATCGGGCGTTCGCAAGGACTCGAAATCGATTTTGCGATCGAAGGCGGAAGCGCGCCCGTGCGCATTTTCACCACGCGCCCGGATACGCTGATGGGTGTGAGCTTCGTGTCGATCGCGCCGGAGCATCCACTCGCGCTAAAGGCCGCGTCGACGAATCCGCAAATTCGCACATTCATCGACACATGCCGCCAGGGTGGTATCGCCGAGGCGGAACTCGAGACGCAGGAAAAGAAAGGCGTTGAAACCGGCTTGCATGCGATTCATCCGATCACGGGCGAGAAACTGCCGGTATGGATCGCAAACTTCGTGCTGATGAGCTACGGCACCGGCGCGATAATGGGTGTGCCGGGTCACGATCAGCGCGACTGGGAATTCGCCACCAGATACGATCTGCTGATCAGGATGGTGATTGTCAGCGATGCGGTGCGCGACGCGATCCGAGAGCTCGGCCGCGACGTTGCCGCCAACGCCGATCCGATGAGTGCGGCGCTGGGCGAAAGCAGACCGCTGGATGTCTTCGAGGCGCCCGGTGCGCTGGATGTACTGGAGGAATTTGAACGCAAGATCATCGTTGATGGCGCGTTCACCGACTACGGCACCCTGGTCAATTCCGGCGAGTTCGACGGTCTGGATTATCAGGCGGCGTTCGACGCCATCGCCGCGCGACTCGAGCGCGATGGCTGCGGCACGCGCCGGGTCAATTTCCGTCTGCGCGATTGGGGTGTGTCGCGTCAGCGCTATTGGGGCTGCCCGATTCCGATCATCTATTGCGCCCGCTGCGGCGCCGTGCCGGTCCCGGAAAAAGAGTTACCGGTGCGGCTGCCGGAAAACGTGAAGTTCATGGGCGTGCAATCGCCGATCAAGGCCGATCCGCTATGGCGCAAGTGTACTTGTCCACAATGCGGCGGGCCGGCTGAACGCGAAACCGACACGTTCGACACGTTCATGGAGTCGAGTTGGTACTACGCGCGTTACACCAGTCCCGGCGCGGCCGACATGGTCGACGCGCGCGCCGATTACTGGCTGCCGGTAGACCAGTACATCGGCGGCATTGAGCACGCGATCCTGCATCTTTTGTATTTCCGGTTTTTTCACAAACTGCTGCGCGACACCGGGCTGGTGAAATCCTCCGAGCCGGCCACCAATCTGTTGTGTCAGGGCATGGTCGTGGCCGAGACGTTCTATCGCGAGTCTGCCGGCGGCAACTTCGAATGGTTCAATCCCGCGGACGTGGACATCGTGCGCGACGAGCGTGCGCGGGTGACCGGAGCTACGCTGCGTTTCGACGGTCGTCCGGCGTCGATCGGTGGCATCGAGAAGATGTCCAAGTCGAAGAACAATGGTGTGGATCCGCGCAGCATGGTGGACAAGTACGGCGCCGACACGGTGCGCCTGTTCTCGATGTTTGCAGCGCCACCGGAAAAATCGCTGGAGTGGAATGAGGCGGGCGTCGAAGGCATGGCGCGCTTTCTGCGTCGATTGTGGCGCGATACGCAGGCACATATCGCGCAGCCGGATCATCCGCAGGTCGATCCAGTCCGATTGAATGCGGCGCAAAAGGAATTACGCCGGCTGACGCATGAAACCATAGCCCGGGTCGGACACGATTACGGACGGCGCCTGTCGTTCAATACCGCGATCGCCGCATGCATGGAACTGCTCAACGCGGTCGGTCGCTTCGAGGACATGTCGGATCAGGGTCGCGGCGTACGTCACGAGGCATTCGAAACCTTGGTGCTGTTGCTCAACCCGATCACGCCGCACATTTGTCACGCATTGTGGCAGGCGTTGGGCCACAGCGAGCCGTTGCTGGACAAGGCATTTCCGCGCGCCGATACCGGCGCAATGGTCAAGGCTGCGGTCACGCTCGCGGTGCAGGTCAACGGCAAGCTGCGCGGCACCATCGAGGTCGCCATCGACGCGGCGCGCGAACAAGTGGAGAATGCCGCATTGGCGAACGCCGTCGTGGCCCGATACGTCGCCGGCGCCGTACCGAAAAAGATCGTCATCGTGCCGGGCAAGATCGTCAATATCGTGATTTGAACGGAATCCAGACAATGAAACTGTTGCGCTTGCCGCCGCTCGTCGCCATCGTCCTGGCACTTGCCGCCTGCGGATTCCAACTGCGCGGCGAGGCAAATCTGCCTGCGGATTTGCAGCACGTGCACATAACCATCTCCGATCCATTCAGCCCGCTCGGACGCGATGTCGGCGCAGCATTGACCCGCGCTGGCGCGACTGTGGAGAATGCACCGGGAGATGGTATCGCCGAAATCGATCTTGGCAATGTCTCGCTGGCGCCGGTAGTGCGTTCGGTCGGCGCGAATGCGCTGGTCAACGAATTTTCCATGGTCTATCACGTCGAATTGAACATCCGGACGTCCGCTGGCAAGACGCTGTTGCCGACCCAGGTGATCGAACACACGCGCGATTACACCTTCGATCAGACCCAGGCGATCGGCAGCAACGCCGAACAGGACGAGATCAAGAAAGGCATGGAGCGCGAGATGGTGCAGGCGGTAATGCGCAAGATTGAAGCGGTTGGGCACGACAACTGATTGCCGCCGCATGGCCGTATCGCTCGCACAGTTCCACAAACAGCTTGCCGCGCAGGAGCTGGCGCCAGTATTTTTGATCGCCGGCGAAGAACATCTGCTGGTGCTGGAAGCGGCCGACGCGCTGCGCGCGCGCGCGCGCGAACTCGGTTTCGCCGAGCGCGAAATCCTCGATGTCGAATCGAATTTCGACTGGGACAATCTCGCCCGCGCCGGCGCGTCGATGTCGCTGTTTGCCGCACGTCGCTTGATCGACCTGCGTCTACCCACCGGCAAACCAGGTCGCGAAGGTTCGGCCGCAATCGTCGAGTATTGCGCGCAGCCGCCGGTAGACACGCTGCTGCTCATCACTGCGTTGCAGTGGTCGAAAAAGGAAAATGAAGGCAACGCCTGGGTCGCCGCGGTCGAAAAAGCCGGCGCCTATGTGCCGGTATGGCCGATGAAATCCGATGAGTTCCTGAGCTGGCTTAGCCAGCGCATGAGCAGTCGCGGATTGCAGCCGGACCGCGCCGCAGTGCAGGCGCTGGCTGAGCGCGTGGAAGGTAATTCTCTCGCCGCCGCGCAGGAAATCGACAAGCTTGCACTATTGCACGGCACTGCGCCACTGGATGCGGAAACGCTGGAAAATCTCGTAGCCGACAGCGCGCGCTTCGATGTATTCAAACTGGTGGATGCAGCGATCACCGGCGATGCCGCGCGTGCCTTGCGCATTCTCGCTGGATTGCGCGGCGAGGGCGACGCCGTTCCTGCATTGATGGGCATGATCCTGTACCAGTTGCAATTGCTCGCACGCCTTGTCGCGGCGCCGAATCTTGCCAGCGCGTTTCGCAACGAGCGCATGTGGGACGCGCGCGAGAAATTCCTGCGCAAGGTGCTGGCGCGTGCCGACCACGGCCACTGGGAAGCCTGCCTGATGCAGGCCGCGCACGTCGACCGGCTGAGCAAGGGCCGCGGCATCGGCGATCCCTGGCGCGAACTGGAACGTCTGCTCACCGCCATTGCACTGCCTCGATCGGGATTGCTGGCGGCGGGGTGAACTACCTGAGTCTGTCATACTGCTCTCTCGCGCAGACGTACTCGTAAAGCGAAGTCCGGGGGAAGAATGTCGCTCATTGCCGAACTCAAGCGCCGCAACTTGTCGCACGCGGATGCTGGAGAAGGTGGGCGGGCCGCACACAACGCCGCAAGGTGCGGCTCATGACTGAGCCGATCGCTCTCCTCGGTGGCACCTTCGATCCGGTGCATATCGGCCATTTGCGCGTGGCGTGGGAAGCGGCCGAGGCGTTTGGCGCGCGCGTGCGCCTGATGCCGGCGCATTTGCCGCCACACCGGCCGGCGCCGGTGGCGAGCGCCGCTGCGCGCGTGCGCATGCTGGAATTGGCATTGGCCGGCCAGAGCCGCTTGGTACTCGACACACGCGAGTTGCGCCGCGAGGGACCTTCCTACAGTATCGATACGCTACGTGAATTGCGCGCAGAGACATCCGTATCGCAGTCTTTGATCCTGCTGCTCGGCGCGGACGCGTTCGCCGGATTGCCCACCTGGAATCGCTGGCAGGATTTGTTCGACCTGGCACATCTCGTCGTGTTGACCCGGCCCGGCCATGACGCGTCGCTGCCGGCGGAGCTGGCCAGTGCCGTTACTCCCCGGCGCGCGCATGCGGCAGCAGAATTGCGCAGCGAACCGGCTGGCCGGGTGCTAAATCTTGCGGTCACGCGGCTGGAGGTTTCGTCAAGTGCAGTGCGCGCCTTGCTGGCTGCCCGTCGCGAACCACGTTGGTTGTTGCCGGACGCCCTGCTGGCCGATCCGTCCGTGCTCAGGGTCTACCGCGACTCGCGTTGAAAATCGGCCTATACTGAAACCGCGTCGAGCCGGGCCACCCGCTGACGCTTTTTATCAACCGAGGATTCCGCCGCTTGGCCACCGCAACGAAAACCGCACGCAAACCTCGTTCTACTTCCAAGGCCGCTTCGGCCAAATCTTCTTCTGCGAAATCCGCTGCAGCGAAATCGCCGCCGAAGAAACCCCGAACAGCAAAATCTGCTACGACCGAATCCGATCCGGTCGAAATTCTGCGCAAGCACGTGCTCAGTGCGCTGGACGAGCTCAAGGCCCGCGACGTGCACGAGATCGACGTGCGCGGCAAGACCTCGATCGCCGATATTCTCATCATCGCCAGCGGTACGTCGGCCCGGCACGTAAAATCGCTCGCGGACGAAGTGGTCAGGTTCGTCAAGAAAGCGGGCATGATGCCGCTCGGCGTGGAGGGCCAACGCGAGGCCGAATGGGTGCTGGTGGACTTGGGTGACATCATCGTGCACGTAATGCTGCCGCGCATCCGCGAGTTTTACGGTCTGGAACGCCTGTGGACGGTCGGCGACGACATGCCCCAGGCGGCTAACGCGGACTGAATTTCAGACGTCGTCATGCGCGCGCATCTGATCGCGGTCGGTGAGCGTATGCCGGCGTGGGTGCAAAACGGTTACGCCGAATACGCCAAGCGCCTATCGCGCGATTTGCCGTTGGACTTGATCGAGGTTTCGGCGAAGTCGCGCGATCCGGCGCGTGCGATGTCCGAAGAGGGTGCGGCTGTGCTTGCGGCTATACCGGAAGGCGCGCAAGTCGTGGCATTGGATGGCCGAGGCAAGACCTGGTCGAGCGAGGAATTGGCGCGCCAGCTCGCGCGCTGGCGCATGCAGGGAAAGGACCTGGCCCTGCTGATCGGCGGCGCGGATGGCTTGGCGCCCGGGACGCTGGCGCGTGCCGACCAGCGCTGGTCGCTCGGCCCGCTGACCTTGCCGCACATGCTGGTGCGCATCGTCGTGGCCGAGCAGCTTTATCGGGCAGTGAGCATGCTCGGCAATCATCCGTATCATCGCGAATGATTGCCGAGCGCTTGCCTAGAACGCGAACCCGGGATCGAATCCGTTGGCGAAAATCGTGTCGTCGGTATACGGGAAACAGGCCGAGAACTCCGAGGTATCGTTGAGCGCGCCGCCGCTTATCGGTGCCGCCGTCGCGGTGATGACTTCGCCCGGGATCTGCAGGAAGAAACTGTTCGCCGTATAACTGAACGACACTGTGGTCTGGCCGTTCACGGTCATGTTCGGCAAGGTGATGATGGTGTGGCCGAGGTAGATTTCGCCCTGGCCGTAACCGGAGGAATCGCAGCTGGGCGAGGCGAACAATTCGATGCGGTAATCGCCGGGCGTGCTGGTCAGCATGCCTTTGATCATGCCGCGGGTGTGGCCGCCGATCGCGCTGGTCAGCACCGGGAAGTTCTGCCAGCGGTTGGCCGGATCGCCGGACGGCGGCATCGAATCGTTGTCGTTCGGGGTGACGCCGTCGCCGCCCAGATCGATGCCGAGGTGACTGTTGCCGTAGATGCTGTTGGCGCGAATCAGGTTGTGCTGGCCGCTGATCATGTCGATTCCCGTATACGGATTGTCGGCGATGGTATTGCCGTTGATCGTGTTGTACGCCGCATCCTGGGTGATGTAGATGCCGGTAAACGAATTGCCCAGGTTGTCGCCGTACGGCGATACGCCGATGTTGTTGTTGCTGACGACGTTGTCGTGGCCACTGGTATCGAGCAACTCGATTCCGGCCAGGAAATTGAAGCCGACCAGGTTGTTGCTGATCGCATTGGTGGACCCGGCGATGCGCACGCCGTACTGGCCGTTGCCCAGATTCGTGAATTGGTTGCTGTTAGGGTTCCAGCCGACGCCGACGTAGTTGTTGATAACCTGGTTGTCGTGCGCCTGGCTATTGCTGCCGTTGCCTTCGATGTAGATGCCGTTGTAGATCGTGTCGCCGATGATGTTGCGTTTGTCGTTGTCATTGCCACCGATGGTGACGTTGGAGACGCCCAGACCGAGATCGATACCGTCACGTACCGGATCCAGTGCGTGACCGCTGGCCGAGCCGCCGATGCGCACGCCTTCGACGGTGTGGCCGCTGCCGCCGCTCAGGTTGATTGCGGCATTGGTGAATCCGGAGAACGCCAGTCCCTTCACCCAGAGCGGACCGGACGGCACATTCAGGCCGTTGGCGATGTTGTGGGTGCCGCCGTCGAGGATGATGCAGAACACCGCGTCGTCGCCGACATCCAGGTCGTTTACCGCCGATCCGGTCTGGGTATAGCCATTGATCAGCACGTCCGAAGTGATCGCGGGCAGTTTCGATTGCAGGGTGATCGTGTGCGGTCCGCAGCCCGAGCCGATCGCGAACGTGATGATGTTGAAGCCGCCGTTGCTGTTGGCGCTGTTGATCGCGGCGCGCAGCGAGCCGGCGGGAGCCGGGACCGCATCGCTGGTATTGGTCACGGTCAGAATAAACGAATCGTCGACATTGGATTCGTAGGCGCCACGATCCACGGTGCTGCCAACGACGCGCGGGCCGCCGTCCAGATCGTGTGTCGGCAAACCGCCCGGCACGTTGTTGTCGCCGGAGTTGATCACCGGCGAGGGCGGCGATTCGATCGGGTGATAGCTGGAGTTGAGCTTGGGATTGCCGGTCAGCGTGCCGGTGTTGAGCAGGGTACCGGGATAGCTGTGTGTGCCGATCACATTGTCGACCAGATACAGATTCGAGGTAGTGCTGTAGAAATCCTTGCTGGTGCCGCCGAAAAAAATGTTGTTGTATGCGTACAGGTTGCCACCCCCGCGCAGACATACCATACCCGGCGACGCATCGTTGTCGACGACCGTATTGTTGATCAAGGTGAACGTCGCGTCGTCACCGGAATGGGTCAGAAAATCGAGGGTGCAGTTACCCGTGCCATCGACATAGTCGTGCACGAGATTGTTGACGAGCCGCGCCGCAAACGTGTGCGAGCTGTCAGCTTTCCAGGTTAGCTGGATACCGTCGCCGGGCCCGGCGAAGATATTGCGACGCAGGACCACGTTTACCGAATCGGCGATCGAGTTGTAATCCTCGTTCCATACCAGCCACATACCACTGTCGTACTGACCCTGAAACGTGATACCTTTCGGCAGTAACATCGCCGACAACATCTGCGAAAATGGTCGAGTTGGTACCCGCGTGCGAGGTGATGATGGTGTTTGCGGGATCGATCTGGCGCGATGCGGAGGCGCAACCGGCAGTGTAGCCGCCGAGCAACGAGAACCCCTGAAAGGTCACATTGTTGTTACTGCCGAACACCGTGTCGTCGACATTATAGGTGCCCTGCACCAACTCGATGGTGACGGGCGTGAATTCCGAGTTCAGCGCTGCTGCCGCGAATTCGAAGTCGTTGGAAACGCAGAACACGGCCGCCCAGGCGCTGTGACCGCAGGCGATCAAGCCAAGCAGACCCAGTGTCGCCAGACGGGATTTCATTGTTGCATCGACTTTTGGTTGCATGGCCGGAGCCTCCGCGCGCGCAAATGCGCGCTATTTATCCGGATATACGCAAACCGCGGGGAAATCCTGGCGCTATCGGTCGCTTCGGAGCCCATGCAATGTGGCCGGGGAGTGCCGGACCGGTCGAACCCGCTGGGCGCGGCAGGCGAACACGTTCAAGACTCATTGCGCATAACCGTATTGGATATCGCTTTGTCGTCTCCACCATAGGCAAAACAGGGCCGGCGCCGCACTGGCGGTCGCCGCTGTTGCCCGCGATCAGGTTGTTGCCTGCAACCAGATAGGACTCCTCGGCAGATACATACAGCCCACCGGTATCGACTGAGAGCATTCGCGCAGCCGGTTATCGCTAGAACACGAACCCGGGATCGAATCCGTTGGCGAAAATCGTGTCGTCGGTATACGGGAAACAGGCCGAGAACTCCGAGGTATCGTTGAGCGCGCCGCCGCTTATCGGTGCCGCCGTCGCGGTGATGACTTCGCCCGGGATCTGCAGGAAGAAACTGTTCGCCGTATAACTGAACGACACTGTGGTCTGGCCGTTCACGGTCATGTTCGGCAAGGTGATGATGGTGTGGCCGAGGTAGATTTCGCCCTGGCCGTAACCGGAGGAATCGCAGCTGGGCGAGGCGAACAATTCGATGCGGTAATCGCCGGGCGTGCTGGTCAGCATGCCTTTGATCATGCCGCGGGTGTGGCCGCCGATCGCGCTGGTCAGCACCGGGAAGTTCTGCCAGCGGTTGGCCGGATCGCCGGACGGCGGCATCGAATCGTTGTCGTTCGGGGTGACGCCGTCGCCGCCCAGATCGATGCCGAGGTGACTGTTGCCGTAGATGCTGTTGGCGCGAATCAGGTTGTGCTGGCCGCTGATCATGTCGATTCCCGTATACGGATTGTCGGCGATGGTATTGCTGTTGATCGTGTTGTACGCCGCATCCTGGGTGATGTAGATGCCGGTAAACGAATTGCCCAGGTTGTCGCCGTACGGCGATACGCCGATGTTGTTGTTGCTGACGACGTTGTCGTGGCCACTGGTATCGAGCAACTCGATTCCGGCCAGGAAATTGAAGCCGACCAGGTTGTTGCTGATCGCATTGGTGGACCCGGCGATGCGCACGCCGTACTGGCCGTTGCCCAGATTCGTGAATTGGTTGCTGTTGGGGTTCCAGCCGACGCCGACGTAGTTGTTGATAACCTGGTTGTCGTGCGCCTGGCTATTGCTGCCGTTGCCTTCGATGTAGATGCCGTTGTAGATCGTGTCGCCGATGATGTTGCGTTTGTCGTTGTCATTGCCACCGATGGTGACGTTGGAGACGCCCAGACCGAGATCGATACCGTCACGTACCGGATCCAGCGCGTGGCCGCTGGCCGAGCCGCCGACGCGCACGCCCTCGACGGTGTGGCCGCTGCCGCCGCTCAGGTTGATTGCGGCATTGGTGAATCCGGAGAACGCCAGTCCCTTCACCCAGAGCGGACCGGACGGCACATTCAGGCCGTTGGCGATGTTGTGGGTGCCGCCGTCGAGGATGATGCAGAACACCGCGTCGTCGCCGACATCCAGGTCGTTTACCGCCGATCCGGTCTGGGTATAGCCATTGATCAGCACGTCCGAAGTGATCGCGGGCAGTTTCGATTGCAGGGTGATCGTGTGCGGTCCGCAGCCCGAGCCGATCGCGAACGTGATGATGTTGAAGCCGCCGTTGCTGTTGGCGCTGTTGATCGCGGCGCGCAGCGAGCCGGCGGGAGCCGGGACCGCATCGCTGGTATTGGTCACGGTCAGAATAAACGAATCGTCGACATTGGATTCGTAGGCGCCACGATCCACGGTGCTGCCAACTACGCGCGGGCCGCCGTCCAGATCGTGTGTCGGCAAACCGCCCGGCACGTTGTTATCGCCGGAGTTGATCACCGGCGATGGCGGCGATTCGATCGGGTGATAGCTGGAGTTGAGCTTGGGATTGCCGGTCAGGGTGCCGAACTCGGTAACGATGCCATGATACGTGTGCGTGCCGATCATGTTGTCGACCAGCAGCATGTTGGTGCCGTTTTCGCTGCGCAGGTCGACGCCGGAATTGCCGTAAAAAATATTGTTGTAGGCAGCCAGAGCGCCGCCCCAATTGTTGCCGTTGTGAAAGCCCATGCATACGCCATCGCCGTTGCCGGTGTTGTTGACGATGGTGTTGTTGATCAAATTGAAGGTGGCGTCAGCGCTCAAGTCTGCGATAAGCGCTACGGCGCAACTGCCGGTCGTGCCGTCCAGCGCATTGTCGTGGACAAGGTTATTGACCAGACGCGCTGTCAGCGTTTGAGCGCCATCCACATACCAGTTTACTCCTAGGCTCTGCGAGCCGTGATTTCCAGCAATGATGTTGCGGCGGAAAACTGTCTGCACGTTGTCCGAAACCGTACTGTCGGAGCTGTTCCAGACGACGCTTGCGCCGTCCTTGATCTGGGTAATCGTGATGCCCTCGACTGTGACATCGCCAATGGCGAAGATTGTCATTGTGCTCGGTGCGAGGCTCGCCGTAACGATGGTGTTGGTCGGATCTATGACCCTGCCAGCGCAGTTCGCTGTGTAACCGCCAAGTAAGGAAAAACCGTCCGCGACATGCCCGCAATTGAAGCCACAAATGTTGTCGTCGAACTGGGTTTCGTCGACGTGATAGGTCCCCTGCACCAGTTCGATCGTCGTTGATATGAAGGTGGCATTCAACACTGCCACCGTGAACTCGGCGTCACTGTCGACACAAACCGCCACGGGCGCGGCCGACGCCGGTGCGGTGTAGGCAACGAGGCTAATCAGGGCCAGGATCGCGCCTAGCCGAATCGCTTGGATCGTTTTCATGTTGCGGTTTCTCGGGTGTGTTTTCCATGGATACGCACAAAGCGGAGAAATCCTGGTGTGGCCCGCATCTCATGTCGGTTTGTGGTGCTATGCTCCAAATGGACGAGTCACGCGGCAGGAGTGCCGATGAGCGACGCCGATGACATCACCGGGCTACTGAACGCCGCAAATTCCGGCGACGCCGCCGCGCAGGATACGGCGTACAACCTGGTCTACGCCGAGCTAAAGCGCAGTGCCCTGGGCTTGCACCTGGCGCCGGGTTCCTCGCTGACGCCGACGACACTGGTGCACGAATTGTTCCTGCGCCTGAACCAGCGCCGCGTCGGGCGCATCGAAAATCGCGCGCACTTCTTCGCCCTCGCCGCGCGCGCCATGCGCCAGATCGTCGTCGATCATGCGCGCCGGCGGCAAAGCGCGAAGCGCGGCGGCGGCGTTGAGCCTGCCGGCATCGACGACGCGCTTGCCTTGAGCGATCGCAGCGCCGAGCAGGCACTGGACCTTGATGCGGCGCTGACGAAGTTGAGCGCGCGCGATGCGGATCTGGCGCGCGTGGTCGAATGGCACTTCTTCGGCGGCCTGAGTTTCAAGGAAATCGGCGCCGAAATCGGCCGCCACGAACGCACGGTCTACCACGACTGGGAGCTGGCGCGCGCGGTGCTGCAGGAGTCGATGAGCGGAGCGGCGCCGGCGTGAACACACAAGCGCGCTGGGATCGGCTCAAGGCGCTGTTCGCACAATGCCTGGAACAGCCGGAAAGCGAGCGCAGCGCGTGGCTGGAGCGCGAGTGCGCAGACGATGCCGAATTGCGTGCCGACATCGGCCGCTTGCTGGCGCAACGCCGGAAAGCGGCCGCGGTGTTTTCCGGCGATGCGCTCGACCTGCTCGGCCGCCTGCTGCCCGATGACGCGGCGGCAGACGCGCCGGCGGATGCGCTGCTGGGCAGCAGCGTCGGGCCGTATCGGTTGCTGCGCGTTCTCGGCACCGGCGGCATGGGCCGGGTCTATCTGGCCGAACGCGCGGATGGTCAATTCCAGCACCAGGTCGCGCTGAAATTGATTCGTAGCGAATTCGTCACCGCCGAGTTGCATCAACGCTTCCTGCGGGAGCGCGATACGCTGGCACGCCTGTCGCATCCAAACATCGCTCAGCTGCACGACGGCGGCGTCAGCGCGGACTGCGCGCCGTATTTCACCCTCGAACTGATCGAGGGCGAACCGATCACGCGCTGGTGCGATGCGCAGCGACTGGATATCCGCGCGCGCCTGCGTCTGCTGCTCAAGGTCTGCGACGCGGTGCAGTACGCGCACCGCAACCTGATCGTGCATCGCGACATCAAGCCGTCGAATATCCTCGTCACAACTGCCGGCGAGCCGAAACTGCTCGACTTCGGCATCGCCAAACCGTTGGCGGGCGCCGGCGCGGGCGAAGCCCTGACCAACACCCAGGCCACGCCGATGACGCGCGAGTACGCCGCACCCGAGCAGGTGCTCGGCGAGCCGGTGACGACGGCGACGGATGTCTATGCGCTTGGTGTACTTGTGTACCTTTTGCTTTGTGGACGCCTGCCCTACCGGAGCGCGGCGCTCGGCCTGATCGGCTGGAGCAAGGCGATCGTGGAAGAACCGCCGGAGCCGCTGAGCCGCGCCGTGACGCGCGGTGCCGCGGCGGTGCCGGACACGGCGTTGGACACCGGTCTGATGCCGCATCCGGGCGAGGTTCAGGACGCCGCGACCCTCGCCGAGGCGCGCTCGGCCTCGCCGCAGGCGCTCAAGCGTGCCCTGCGCGGCGATCCGGAACGCATCGTCCAGCGCGCGATGGCGAAAGCGCCCGAAGCACGTTACCCGACAGTAAGCGCACTGGCCGACGATCTGCGCGCCTTGCTCGATGGCCGTGCGCTCAGCGGCGGCACGCGCCGTTATCGTCTGCGCAAATTCGTCCGCCGGCACTGGCTGCCGCTGGGTGCTGCCGCCATGTTGCTGCTGGTCATCGTCGGCGGCGCCGTGATCGTGGCCGCCGATGCGCGGCACATCGAGCGCGAGGCGAGAACGACGACTGCGGTCAAGGATTTTCTGCTCGACCTGTTCCGCCACGCCAATCCCGCCAGCGCGAAAGGCAAGCCGTTGACCTTGCGTGAACTGGTCGACCGTGGCGTGCGCCGACTGAATTTCATTCCGCCGCAGCAGGTACAGTTGAAGGCCGAGATGCAGAATACGCTGGGAACCATCTACTACCATCTGGGATTGCACAAGGACGCAGCGGCCCTGCATGAGCAGGCATTCAATCTCGTGAAGTCGAATCCGGAAGATACGCTGCTGGCCGTAAGCGCCGAACGCTATGCGGCCACTGACCTGTCGGCACTCGGCGACAACGCCCGCGCTCAGCAACTGGCCGATGATGCGGTACGACGAGTGCGCGCGCTCGCCGACCCGCCAACACACGATCTGGCGCGTGCCTTGTGGACCGCGGGCTGGGTGGCGGAGAAGCGCAAGGACTCGGTACGCGCAGCCGCGCTGAGTGACGAAGCCTACGCGTTGGCGCAGCAGCCGCCGGTCGATGAGGAGACCCTGTATTTGGCGCTGATGCAAAAAGGCTCCGCGGCGCGCGTGGTGCACGCCGATGCGGCCGCGGCGGACTACTATGCGCGCGCGCTGCCGATCGGCCTCAAGTTGTTCGGAGCGGACGACCAGGACACGATCAGCACCGGCCAGATGCTCGGCACAGAACTGAGTCAACTCGGCAGCTACGAGCAGGCGCAGGCACGCTTGCAGACGGCATTTGACTCTTCGCAACGGGTGTTCGGCGAGGCGCACAGCCGCACCTTGCGTATCGAGGAGATGCTCGCAATCAATGACAGCAACTGGGGGCACGTGGTCGAGGCCGCCGCGCATTTCGGCCATATGCTGGCGGTGGCCGAGGCGATGACGCCGATAGACGAAAGCGTGCTGGCGGAGATTCGCCTGAACCTGGCGGAGGCGATCGTTGATCTCGGCAGGATCGACGAGGCGGAAAAATTGCTGGTACAGGTGCGCGAAACCCTGCAGCAGCATGAAGGCAGCGACCCGGACGAAGTCGCGGAGACGATAGCCGGCCTGGGTCAGGTGCACCTGTTGCAAGGCAAAATGGCATCCGCCGAAAGCGAGGCACGCGAGGCGCTGGCGGCGAAAGCCGCAGCACATGTGACCGACGATGCGGGCGAGCAGGCGCTGCTGAGCGAGATTCTCCTTCGGCGCGGCGATATCGTCGGTGCGGTCGCGGCAGCAAGGCTGGCTCGTGATCACGCCATCGCAGCGGGCGGCGAGCGCTCGCCCGCTACAGCGTGGTCGCACTATCGCTATGGTGTGGCGCTAGCTGCCAGTGGCCGGGACGCCGAAGCCGAGACGCAATTGCGCGACGCGTTGAAAAGCTATGCGCTGATGGTGCCGACGGGCGGTGACCATCCCGCATCGGCAGGTGCGCGCCAGGCACTCGGCACCCTGCTGGCGCGGCGTGCGCAGACTCGGGAACAAGGTCTGGGTCTGCTACGACAGGCAGTCGCGATGCGCGAAAAGTTTCTCGGCCCGGAGGATCCGCGCACGCGACAGGCGCGCCAGGAGATGGCCGCGGCTCTGGCGTCGTCGCCCTGACCGATCGGCCGCGGGTCGCAGGTCCCGGCTGCTGGCAGGATGCGGCCCGCCACGAGGCTTGAAGCACGCGAGACGCCGCATGGTGTATGGTGCCGGCCGGCAACGACTCCCGAGCCCGAGCACATGCTTTATCTGGCCTCCCGGTCTCCCCGCCGTCGTCAGCTGCTCGAGCAGCTCGGCCTGAGTTTCGGCACGCTCGATGTGCGCGTGCCCGAAGTACGTGCGGCGGACGAGCCGGCCGAGGATTACGTCAGCCGGGTCGCGCGCGAGAAGGCCGGCGCGGGTTTGTTGAAGCTTTCCGGTGTGGCCGGTGCAGTGGTGCTCGGCGCGGATACCGAGGTCGTGCTCGAGGACGAGGTATTCGGCAAACCGGCGGATGCAGGGCACGCGGCCGACATGCTGTGCCGCCTGTCTGGACGCACGCATCGGGTGCTTTCGGCGGTCTGGTGCGTTGACAGCGGTCGCGAAGAGCAAGTGTTCAGCATCAGCGCGGTAGAATTCGCGCAGTTGAGCAAGGCACAGATCGCGCAATTCGTCGCCAGCGGCGAGTGGCAAGGCAAGGCGGGTGCGTACGCGATCCAGGGCAGGGCAGCGGCGTTCATCGCGCACCTGTCCGGCAGCTACTCCGGCGTGATGGGTTTGCCATTGCACGAAACGGTTGCGTTGCTTGAGCGATTTGGCGTCACTGCCTAGGCTGGTCGGTCGCCTTTTCATCGACAACCCGCCCACGCCGGGCTATAAACCGTATTAGAAAGCATTGCCAAGTGGTTGTCGTGTCCGAAGAAATCCTGATCAACGTCACCCCGCGCGAGACTCGCGTCGCGGTGGTCGAGAACGGCATGTTGCAGGAAGTGCACGTCGAACGTGCGCTGCGCCGCGGCTATGTCGGGAATATCTACAAGGGCCGCGTCAGCCGGGTCATGCCGGGCATGCAGGCGGCGTTCGTCGAGATCGGTCTGGACCGCGCCGCGTTTCTGCACGCATCCGACATCCTGCGCGTCGCAGGGATGCCTGCCAATAACGATGTCGCGCGGGCTGCGCGCGAGGATCACTCTGCCATGCCTGCGTTGGCCGGGGACAATCCGGGGCGGGAAGCACCGCCGCTGGCCGGCGAAGGTCCGAACAACGGCAGCCAGCTCGCGGCGCAGCCGATCGGCGAGTTGCTGCGCGAGGGTCAGGAGATCCTGGTGCAGGTGATCAAGGATCCGATCGGCAGCAAGGGTGCGCGCGTGACCACGAACGTTTCCGTGCCGTCGCGCTATCTGGTGCTGTTGCCGTTGGCCCGTGCGATCGGCGTTTCGGTACGCATCGAGGACGAAACCGAGCGCGCGCGACTGAAGGAAATCCTGCAAGCGCGTGCGGCGGAAAGCGGGCATGGTTACATCGTGCGCACCAATGCCGACGGCCAGAGTGCCGAAGCACTGGGCGAAGACGTCGATTATCTGGGTAAGCTGTGGCAATCCTTGCGCGAGCCCATCGCCGCCACGGGCGGTGGTACGCGCGTGTACGAGGATCTATCGCTGCCACTGCGTGCGTTGCGCGATCTCATGCGTCGCGATGTGGAAAAGGTTCGTGTGGACTCGCGCGAAACACTCGAGCGCATGCAGCTTTTTGCCGGACAATTCATGCCGGAGCTGGCCGAGCGCATCGAGCACTATCCGGGCGAACGGCCGATCTTCGATCTGTACGGCATCGAAGACGAGATTCAGCGCGCGCTCAAGAAGCAGGTGCCATTGAAGTCTGGTGGGTATCTTATCATCGACCAGACTGAAGCCATGACCACGATTGACGTCAATACCGGCGCATTTCTCGGCCATCGCAATCTCGAAGAAACCGTCTACAAGACCAATCTCGAAGCGGCGCAAGCGGCCGCGCGCCAACTGCGTCTGCGCAACCTTGGCGGCATCATCATCATCGATTTCATCGACATGACTGACGAGGAACACAAGCGTCAGGTGCTGCGCATGCTGGAAAAATCCCTTGCCCACGATCATGCCAAGACCACGGTGTACGAGATGACCCAGCTCGGCCTGGTGCAGATGACGCGCAAGCGCACGGTGGAAAGCCTGGAGCGCCAACTGTGCGAGCCATGTCCGGCCTGCGAGGGGCGCGGCAGCATCAAAACCGCCGAAACCGTCACCTACGAGATCTTCCGCGAGATCACACGCGCCGTACGCCAGTTCGAGGCCAAGAAACTGCTCGTGCTGGCGGCGCCCAAAGTGGTAGCGCGCATCCTCGATGAGGAGTCGGCCGCGGTCGCAGAGCTCGAAGAGTTCATCGGCAAGACCATCCGCTTCCAGCCCGAGGAGCACTATGCGCAGGAGCAGTACGATGTCGTTCTGCTGTAGTCAGCAATGATCTGGAAACGGCGTATTCATCGCGCACGCCTGTGGCTGCAGGCGTTGTTCGCCGCGGTCGTCATCACGTTGGCGTTGGCTGCGGGTCTGGCCCAGATCGCGCTGCCGTGGATCGCCAGCCACCCGCAGCGGATCAGTGCATTTCTGAGCGGACGTTTGCATCGCGCAGTTACGCTCGATGGCGTGCAGGGTCTGTGGGAACGTGACGGTCCGTTGCTGATCCTGCGCGGAGTGCACATCGCCGGCGCTTCGCCCGGCGCGCCGGTCAGCACGATCCCGCGCGCCGAGTTGAAGATCAATTTCTTTTCTCTGCTGCATCGCAATCAGGCGTGGAACGAGTTCCGTCTGGTAGGCCTGGATTTGCACTTGACGCGCGACGCGGCCGGACAGTGGCAAATGCGCGGTATTGACACCGGCGACGCCAGCGACCGCAGCGGCACGGATTCGGTGCTGTTCGGTTTGGGCGCTTTGGTGTTGCGCGATCTGCGCCTGAGCATTGCGGCCGGACCCGGTACCACGCCGATTGTTCTGACCGCCGCCGAAGTGCGACTGGTCAACTCGGGCAGCAGTCATCGCGTGCTGGCACTGGTGCGCTGCACAGCCAGTGCGAGTGCCTCTCCCTTGGATGTCGTAATCGAGTACGACAGTTCCACGCACAATGGACAAATGTACGTGGGCGGGCAGACTCTGGATGTGGCTGCGATCACCCACGGCTACGCCTGGAAGGGCCTGCGCATCGAACACGGCGGCGGGCGCGTACAGTTGTGGACGTGGTGGCGGCGCGACCGCCTGCAGCGCGCTCGCACGGAATTCGATCTGACCGACGTCGTACTCACGGCGGTTACCCCGATCGTGCTCGACAGCAAACGCAGCATCGTTCCGCGCGTGGGCTTCGACCGCATCGCGTTCGCTGCGCGCTGGCAACGCGGCGACGGCGGCTGGAGCGCCGATGTGGCCGATCTGGTTCTCGCGCAGCAGGGCACGGCTGCTGCACCGGCAAGTATACATGTGGACAAAGTACGCGATCCGGCGACGTCCGTGCCGGTCTGGACACTGAGTCTGGAGGCCGTGAGGCTGTCGCCTCCGGCAAGCGTGGCCATGCTCGGCGATGCATTGCCCGCCGCATGGCGGCGCTGGTTGTACATGGCCGATCCGGTTGGCACGGTGCGCGCGGCTACACTGCGCTACGCCGGTAGCGACGATTTCGATCTCGCCGCCGATTTCACCACTACAGCGTGGCACGCGGTGGACACGTTGCCCGGCGCAACCGCAGTCACGGGCAGCCTGCTCGGCGATGCCGACGGATTCAGCTTGCATCTACCGGCAAACACGCCATTCGGGTTCGATGCACCGCATGTGTTTCGCCAGCCACTGGAATTTTCCCGGTTCGCCGGCGACATCGCCGCGTGGCGTGGCGACGACGGCTGGCGCATTGGCACCGACGCGCTGGATTTTGAAGGTGCAGGTTACGGCGGCCAATTGCGCGGCACGCTGCGCTTGCACGACGACGGGTCGCCCCCGGCGCTGGCTGCCTACGCCGTGATCGATCACGGCGAAGTACCCGCCGCGAAGCTGTTCTGGCCGATCAATATCGTTCGACCGGATGCGGTAGCGTGGCTCGACCGTGCGCTGGCTTCCGGCCGTATCGCGGCGGGCCGCGCGGTGTTCCGCGGCGACCTTGCGGATTGGCCATTCATCAACTTCGCCGGGCGTTTCGAGGCGCGCGCGGAGTTGGAAGATACTCGATTGGTTTATCTGCCGGACTGGCCTGCCGCCGAGCATGTCCGTGCGGTCGCCGACTTCGTCAACAACGGCTTGCGCGTGGATGCCGACGCCGCGCAGGCGCTGGGCAACCGCATCGGAAGCGCCAGCGCGTCGTTTGCTGACCTGGGCGATGGTGTGCTCGAGCTGGACGTGGCAGGTTCCGGCAGCGGCAAGGGCCTGCTCGATTTCGTCAAGGCCACGCCGATCGGTGCGCGCTACGCTGCGCAGTTGCTCGGTGTCAGCGTCGGCGGCACGGGCAAAGTGAAGTTTCATTTGCACCTGCCGGTCAAGCAGACCGAAAAACTCGATCTGGCCGGAACTGCGGTCTTGAGCAAGGCCGATCTTGCTGATGCGCAATATGCGTTGCAGCTGCGCGGCGCCGATGGTACGTTGCGATTTTCCCAGCACGGATTCGATACCGGAGACTTGGCCGTCACCCGCGACGGCAAACCGGCGACGTTCCGGCTTGCCGTCGGCGGGTTTGCGGTCGATTCGCAGCATGCCGTCGAGGCGCACCTGCGCGCGCACCTGCCGGTCGGCGATCTGCTGGCGTACGCACCGATGCTCGCGCCTTGGGTCGACCGCATCAGCGGCGACGCCGACTGGAACATCGGTTTCAGCGCCGATCACGACAATGCGACGAACGCCGGTCAGCGCGTGACCGTGGCATCCGACCTGACCGGGGTGGCGATCACGTTGCCCGCGCCGCTGGCGAAGCCGGCGACAATCGCGTTGCCGATGATGTTAACCCTTGGCCTGCCGATCGCTGGCGGTCCGATCGACTTGCAACTGGGTACACTGCTGCACTTGCGCGGGCGCATGCCCACGTTGACACAGCCGCTTGCCGCGCGCGTGGATTTCGGCGGCGACGCAACGGCAGCTCTGCCTGCAGCGGGTTTTGCCATCGGCGGCACCGTGCCCCTGCTGGATCTATCCGGTTGGATGGATTTTGCCGCGTCCAGCACCGGTGGCAGTGGCGACCTGATTTCCGGCGTGGACCTGCAGTGCGCGGATCTGCGTGCCTGGGGTCGCGATTTCGGTGCGGCGCAATTCACCTTGAAGCCGACGAAAACGGAGTTGGATCTCGGCTTCCGCGGCGTGAACGTAAACGGCACGCTTGAAGTCCCGCTGGACGATATGTCTCGGCGCGGCGTCACGGCGCAGTTCGACAAACTCTACTGGCCGGAGGTCGGCGAGACCGAAACGAGTGCGATGGCCGGCGAGAATCCGGCCAATGTGCCGCCGCTGCATATTCGCATCGGCGATTTCCGCCTCGGCGATTCGCACTTTGGCAACACCACGGTCGAGAGTTATCCGGTCGCCGGTGGCACCCATTTCGAGCAGGTCACCACGCACTCGAAAAATGTGGAAATGCGAGCGCACGGCGACTGGACGGGCCGTCCCGGCAGCGACGTTTCCAACTTCTCGGTGGATTTTTCCGCACTCAATCTCGGCCGCATGCTCGATACGTTTGGCTACGCCGGAGTGGTTGACGGCGGCGCCACAGTAGCCCAAATCCAGGGCAGTTGGGCCGGTTCACCTTCGACCTTCGCGCTGTCGCGGCTGGACGGCACGCTGAAGGTTTCCGTGCAGGAGGGCCGCATTCCCGATGCCAACCCGGGTGCCGGGCGCATCTTCGGCCTGTTCAACCTGAGTGCAATTCCACGCCGCTTGAGCCTGGATTTCGGCGATTTCTTCAAATCCGGTTTCAGTTTCGACTCGATCGACGGCACGTTCACGCTCAAGGACGGCAATGCCTGGACGCAAGGACTCAAAGTCAGGGGACCTGCCGCCGACATCGTGTTGGAGGGACGCGCCGGCCTGAAGGCGCACGACTACGACCAAATCATGGTAGTAACCCCACACGTCGGTGGCGCCTTCATGATCGGCGGCGCTGTCGTTGGCGGGCCGGTCGGCGCGGCGGCCGGAGCAGTGTTGCAGGGTGTGCTCAAGAGAGCGCTCAACGATGTCACCCGTGTACGCTACAGCGTCACCGGAAGTTGGGAAAAACCGGTTATCACCGAGATTTCCAAAGAAACGGTCAAGGCCACGGCTACGCCGAAAGATGCCGCCGCACCCGAAGTCGGGCCGAAGGGCAAGGGCTTGTAACGCGCTCGCCTGGCCACATTCTCCATTAACCACTCACGGGAATCACGCATGACCTTGCTTGCCCAAGCCGAACGCCAACTGCTGCAACCCGGTGGCTTTTCCAGCGCCGATCTGGAACGCGTGTTCGGCCAATTGATGGGGCCATCGATCGACGCGGCGGATCTGTATTTCCAGCATTCGCGCAGCGAGTCGTGGCTGCTCGAAGACGGCATCGTCAAGGACGGCAACCATTCCATCGAGCAAGGCGTCGGCGTGCGCGCGATGAGCGGCGAGAAAACCGGTTTTGCCTATTCGGATGAAATCGTCTTGCCGCAACTGCTGACCGCAGCGCAGTCGGCACGGGCGATCGCGCAATCGGGCAACACCGGAGCAGGCCATGCGCTGGCGCCAAGCGCTGCGCGCGCCCTGTATGCGCCGGTCGATCCGGTCGAATCGCTGGCCAACGAAGAAAAGATCGCATTGTTGCGCGAGCTCGACCAGTTCGCCCGTGCGCTCGATCCGTGCGTGAACCAGGTGATCGTCAGCCTCGCCGCCACGCTCGACACGGTGCTGATCGCTGCATCCGATGGAACCCTCGCAGCCGATGTACGCCCGTTGGTGCGCCTGAGCGTAAACGTCATCGCCGAGCGCAACGGCCGCCGCGAAACGGGCAGTGCCGGTGGCGGTGGCCGTTACGGCTACCGCGAACTACTGGCCAATGGGCGCGCGCGCACGTTCGTGCGCGAGGCGGTTCGGCAGGCGCTCGTCAATCTGGATTCAGTCCCGGCACCGGCGGGTACGATGACTGTTGTGCTTGGTCCCGGCTGGCCCGGCGTGCTGCTGCATGAGGCGATCGGTCACGGTTTTGAAGGCGATTTCAATCGCAAGGGGACTTCGGCATTTGCCGGGCGCATGGGTGAAAAGGTCGCATCTGATCTGTGCACGGTCGTCGATGATGGTAGCTTGCCGAATCGCCGCGGTTCGCTGTCCATCGACGATGAAGGCGTGCCCGGCGAGTGCACCACCCTGGTGGAGAACGGCGTGCTCAAGAGCTACATGCAGGACAAGCTCAACGCCCGCCTGATGGGCATGCGTTCCACCGGCAACGGTCGCCGCGAATCCTTCGCGCACCTGCCGATGCCGCGCATGACCAATACGTACATGCTGCCGGGCCAAAGCGATCCGGACGAAATCATCGCTTCGGTCGAGCGTGGCTTGTATGCGGTGAATTTCGGTGGCGGCCAAGTCGATATTACCAATGGCAAGTTCGTGTTCTCGGCGAGCGAGGCGTATCTGATCGAGAACGGCAAAGTCACGCGCCCTGTCAAAGGCGCGACTCTGATCGGTTCCGGTCCGGAAGTACTCACGCAGGTGTCGATGGTTGGCAACGATCTGAAACTGGACGAAGGCGTGGGCGTATGCGGCAAGGAAGGCCAGAGCGTGCCGGTCGGCGTGGGCCAGCCGACGTTGAAGATCGATGCCATGACCGTGGGCGGAACCGCGGCGTGATGCTTTTGTTCGTCATTCCCGCGGGCGGGAATCCGGTTCTTCGCTTTTAGGAAACAGCAAGAACAGGATTTCGGGTTCCGTCTTCGGCGGCCGCGGAATGGCAAGCTAAGCGATTTCGAACAATTCGCGCAGCGCGCGAAACAAGTCACGCTGCGCATGCGGCGGTTTGCCGGCGACGCGCTCGCTGCGGGCTTGACGCGCAAGTTGCCGCAGATGCTGATGGTCCGCGGAAGGTGATTGTTGCAGCAACTCGGTCAGTGCGGCGTCGCCTTCGCCGATCAGGCGTTCGCGCCAGGATTCGATGCGGTGCTGCGCGGCCGCTTCGCGGCGTGCGTGGTCGCGGTCGTGGTCGAGCGCGGCGCGCAGCGGAGCCAGTTGCGGGTCGTCGAGCTTGCGCAGTTGCTTGGCCAGAAATTGCTCGGCGCGCTTGCGCGCGATTTGTTGACTGACGGCGCGTGTGCCGGCGATTTCGGCGCGCAGATCGTCGTCGAGCGGCAAAAGTGCAAGCTGCGAGTCGGACAGCGCAGCGAGCACCTGGGCCAGCTTGAGCACGTCCAGCGCCTCGCGGCGGCGCTGGCTGCGGCTTGGTTCGCGGGTATCATCCGGAGCGAAATCGTCTGTCATCAATCGAACAAGGTAGGCCAATTCAGTGAACGACATCATCGCACAATCCGACGCTTCCCTTGCTCAGCTCGACATGCTCGCGAACCTTGCGCAGGACGTAATCGGCCGTTGCCGTACCGCCGGCAGCAGCGCGGCGGAGGTCGGCGCCAGTGTCGATACCGGTCTGTCGGTGAACGTGCGTTTGGGTGAGGTGGAAACCGTCGAACACACCCGCGACCGCTCCTTCGGCGTCACCGTGTACTTCGGCCAACGCAAGGGCTCGGCCAGCACCGCCGACCTGCACGCCGATTCCATCGCCAAGACCATCGAACAGGCCTGTGCGATCGCACGTTACACTGAGGCCGATCCGTGCGCCGGACTGGCCGACCCGGCACGTCTGGCAACGCGGCTCCCGGACCTGGACTTGTGGCATCCGTGGCAACTCGATGCGCAGGCGGCGATTCGCCTCGGCATCGACATTGAGGATAGCGGACGTGGCGCGCCAGGCATTTGCAATTCAGAAGGCGCCTCGGTGCAGGGCGGCGCGACGTTGTCGGTGTATGCGACCTCGCAGGGATTCGTCGGTCGCGAACGCGGCACACGGCACATGCTCTCCTGCGCGCTGATCGCGCAGGACGCCGCCGGAATGCAGCGCGACTACTGGTATGAGAGCGTACGCGCCGCAACGGATTTCCCCGACCCGGCATCGATCGGCCGCAAGGCCGCCGAGCGCACGCTGGCGCGGTTGGGTGCGCGCAAGCTCGCCACACGCCAGTGTCCGGTGCTGTTCGCGCCGGAGGTGGCGCGCGGCCTGATCGGACATCTGGTGTCCGCGGTCAGCGGCGGTGCGTTGTACCGCAAGGCGAGTTTTCTGCTCGATCATGTCGGCAAGAGTATATTTCCGCACTTTGTGGAAATTATCGAACGTCCGCACCTGCCACGCGGACAAGGCTCGGCCGCGTTCGACAGCGAGGGCGTCGCCACCGCAGACAATGTGCTGGTGACGAGCGGCGTACTGCAACGCTACGTGCTGGGCAGTTATTCCGCGCGCAAGCTCGGCTTGCAAAGCACCGGCAATGCCGGTGGCATTCACAATCTGGTGGTGAAGCCAGGCGCGGACGATTTTTCCGGCATGTTGAAAAAACTCGGCACCGGCTTGCTGGTGACCGAGGTAATGGGGCAGGGTGTGTCCATCGTCACCGGCGATTATTCGCGCGGCGCTTCGGGTTTCTGGGTCGAGAACGGCGCAATCGCCTATCCGGTCGAGGAAATAACCATTGCTGCGAACCTGCGCGACATGTTCGCCGGCGTCGCCGCGATCGGTGCCGATCTCGACCCGCGTTCGCACATACTTACGGGTTCGATCCTGATTGAACGTATGACCGTAGCCGGATCCTGAATCAACTATCCCGTTCGGCGACGTAGCGCGCCAAATCCGCAAGTTCGATGCCACGCGCACCGAGCGGTGCGAGCGCGGCGATCGCGTCGGCGGTCAACTGGACCAGTCGCGCGCGCGATGCCCGAATGCCGAGGAGGCCCGGATAGGTCGGCTTGGCATTCGCCGCATCCTTGCCGGCGGTCTTGCCGATGACGCTGCTGTCGCCCTCGACGTCGAGGATATCGTCGCGAATCTGGAAGGCCAGACCGATGCGATGAGCGTACTGATCGAGCGCTGCCAGCACCGCCGCATCGCGGCAACCGGCAGCCAATGCACCGAGTCGCACGCAGGCGCGAATCAGCGCGCCGGTCTTGTATTCGTGCATGCGGTCGAGCGCGTCCGCGGCGAGCGTCTTGCCGACCGCGCCAAGATCCAGAGCCTGACCGCCGGCCATACCGTGCGCTCCGCAGGCGGCGGCAAGCGTGCGCAGCATGTCGACATGCTGGCTTGCGTCGTGGCGTCGATCGGCCGCCAATACCTCGAATGCAAGCGCCTGCAGCGCGTCGCCGGCCAGGATTGCCATCGCCTCGCCGAAGACGACGTGGCAGGTCGGCCGGCCACGGCGCAGGTCGTCGTCGTCCATCGCCGGCAGATCGTCGTGCACCAGCGAATAGGCGTGGATGATCTCTACCGCGCTGGCCGCGGCATCCAGTCCATCCAATGGCGCCCCAAGCGCGCTGCCGGCGGCATGCACCAACACCGGTCGCAGGCGCTTGCCGCCGCCGAGTACGGCGTAACGCATCGCGCGATGCAGGTCGCGTGGCGGCTGGTCCTCCGGCGGCAATACCCGCTCGAGCGCAGCGTCGGCGCGCGCACTGTAACGGGTCAGGACTTCGGGTACTTCAGGGCGCTTCGGGTTCAAACGGTTCGGCGCCATCGGGGTCTTGCGGGTCGGACAATAGCTTCACGCGCAGCTCCGCCTGTTCCAGCGCGTCATGACAATTGCGATACAGGGCGACGCCGCGTTCGTAGGATTTGAGCGAATCGTCCAGGCTCTGATCGCCCTGTTCCATTTTGGCAACGAGCGTTTCGAGTTCTTCCAGCGATTTTTCGAACTCGGCAATCTGGCTGGGCTGCTCGGGTTTGGTGTCGGCTTTGGCCATGGCGCGCACGCTACCGCAGGCGGCCAACGGAATCAATCCATGCACCACACGACCCGCATGCCCAGCGCCTGCGCGGAACCGGAATGAATGTCGCCAACGGCGATCAGTTCCGCGTCTGCGTACACCAGCGGCAGGCACGCACGTTGCCACGGCGGAATGCCCGCCTCTTGCAGGATCAGGCGCAATTCGCGTGTATGCGCCGCGCCGACTAGTCGGATGCGTTCGCCGCCGCGCCGATAGCGCACGCTAAGTGTCGTTGCGGCAGGATATGTGCCGTCGAGGCTTAGCGTGCCGCCGGCGGGCAGTGCCAGCGGCGCTCCATCCCAGATCGTCTGCCAGTTTTGCGGAACCGCTGGCAGCGGGCGCAAGGCGTACAGCGCGTCGCGGTAGCGGCGCAGCTGTGTACGCGCAAACGCGACGCACGGCGTGCGATCGTTCGCCGCACGCAGTTGCCGTTCCAGTTCGAGTACATGAAAGTGCGCCGGCTCGTCCATGCCGAGCTCGCGCAACCAGCGCCGCAGCACCGGATCGCGCAGCGCATCCGGCAGCTCCAGCCAGGCACGCCACGCCAACGTGGCCGAGTCCGCTCCGCGCAGCCGCGCCAAAGCGCTCTGTGCCTGCGTGTCGATGAAATCGGCTGTGGCGCGTGCCCACTCCGCGCTGTGCATCAGCGCTACTTCGACATCAGGCCAGCGCTGCGCGAGGCGCGGCAGAATCTCCTGGCGCAGAAAATTGCGGCGCAAGCGCGTGTCGACATTGCTCGGATCCTCGATCCAGCGCAGCGCGCTTGATTGCGCGTATTCGCACAGCACCAGCCGCGGAATACCGAGCAAGGGTCGCCACAGGTATCCATTTCCACATTGCCGCAAAGTGCGCATGGCGCCGAGCCCTTCCGGACCCGCACCGCGCAGCAACTTGAGCAATACGGTTTCGGCCTGATCGCCGCGATGCTGGGCGAGTGCGAGAATTGCACCCGGCGCCAGCCGCGCGGTCAGGGCGGCACGGCGCGCGCGGCGTGCGGCGGCTTCAAGACCACTGCCGGAATCGCGTTCAACGGCAACCGCGATGCTCGTGAACGGTACGCCGAGCGCATTCGCGAATTCCCGGCAATGACGCGCCCACACCGCGCTGTCGGCATGCAGGCCGTGATCGACGTGGAGCGCGCGCAGATCGCGCGAGCGTGCGGCCGGGAGCTGTGTCAATGCGTGCAGCAACACGGAAGAATCCATCCCGCCGCTCAACGCCACGGTCAGGGCGCCGGGCGGCAGCGCGGCGAGGCTTGTTTGAAGTTGGGCGATCAGTGTTGCGGCCATGTGTGCATGGTGCCAGATGCGCTTGCGCGGAGCACGGACCTGGGTTAGCGTCGGCACGCCCGCGGTTGTGGCGGACCTATTTCAACGGAGAGTTTTGATGGTCATCAAACGTTTCGGCGTGCTTCGGCTCGCGATTTTCCAGGCGTGCTTCGGCGTGGCGATGGGCGTCATTTTCGCCTTGCTGTTCATGTTTTTCGGATCGTTGATCGGCAGCATGTTCGGCGACAGCGCAGGGGCGGCCGGAATGCTTGGTGGCATCGCCATGCTGATCATCCTTCCGATCATGTATGGCGTGGGCGGCTTTATCTTCGGCCTGATTTTCGGCGCGATATACAATCTGGTTGCCGGTATCGTCGGCGGCATCGAAATCGAGGTCGATTCGCCTAGCCCTTGAACGTACCGTAGTGGCGCAGGCGCTGATAGCGCCGGTCAACCAAACCAGAGCTATCGCTACGTTCGAGTTCGTCGAGCTGGTTGCGCAGCACGGCCTTCAGGCGAATCGCCATCGCGTGCGGATCGCGGTGCGCGCCGCCGAGCGGTTCGCGCACGATCTTGTCGATCAAGCCAAGTTCGAGCAGACGCGGGGCGGTCAGGCCGAGTGCTTCGGCGGCATCGCGGGCTCGCTCGGGGCTCTTCCACAGGATCGAGGCGCAACCTTCGGGCGAGATCACCGAGTACGTCGAATACTGCAACATGATCGTGCGATCGCCGACGCCGATCGCGAGCGCGCCGCCGGAGCCGCCTTCGCCGATCACAGTGCACAGGATCGGCACGCGCAATTGCGCCATTTCCAGCAGGTTGCGCGCGATCGCCTCGGACTGACCGCGTTCTTCGGCGCCGACGCCTGGATACGCGCCGGGAGTGTCGATGAAGGTGAATATCGGCAGCCGGAATCGCTCGGCCATCTGCATCAGGCGCAACGCCTTGCGGTAACCCTCCGGTCGCGGCATGCCGAAATTGCGGCGGATCTTGGATTTGGTGTCGCGGCCTTTCTGCTGGCCGATCACCATGATGGCGCGACCGTCCATGCGCGCGGGGCCGCCGACGATGGCGGAGTCGTCGGCATAGGCCCGATCGCCGGCCAATTCGTGGAATTCCTCGCACATCGCCTGCACGTAATCGAGCGTGTACGGCCGCGCCGGATGCCGCGCTACCTGCGCGATCTGCCAGGGCGTGAGGTCCTTGAAGATTTCCGCGGTCTTGCGTTTGAGCTTGTCGCGCAGCTTGCGAACTTCGTCGTCGATGTTGAACGCCTGGCCGTGACTGGCATGGCGCAGCTCCTGGATTTTGCCTTCCAGCTCGGCGATCGGTTGTTCGAAGTCGAGGAAGTTCGGATTCATTGAGCGAATCAGGTCGCGTCCGCGCGGCACAAGCGCCCGATTATAGCCAGTCCGGGCAGCGTTGGGCGCACCGCTCAATTGCCGCCGGACGCCGGGCGGTTGAGCAGCAGTTCGGTGGCGCGCACGCCCGGCAGCGCATCCAGTGCGCGTTTCAGATCGGCGGTGGCGCGCACGCGCCATTCCGGGCCGAGTTCGATTTCGGCGTTGCCGGTGGCATTCGCGTAGGTAAGCCGCAGCGCGGTCTGACCGCCGGTGTAGCCGGCGAGCGCGCTGCGCAGAGCGGCAGGAAAATCCGCTCCGATGCCGTTGAGACGGATACGCAACAAGCGCGCATGGCGTTCGCAGGCCTCGTTGAGGGTGAGCACGCGGCGCGCACGCACTCGCAACGCACCGGCGAAATCGTCCCATGCCAGACCGCCTTCGACAACCAGGATGGCGTCGCGCGTGAGCAATGATGCGTATTCGACGAAGGCTTCGCGAAAAAAACTGATCTCGATGCGTCCGGACCAATCCTCGATCTGCGCGAATGCCTGATCGGCGCCGCGCTTGCGCAGCTCGACAAGTTGACCGGCTACCACCCAAGCGGTTTCCTGCGGACGGCGGAAACGGTTGCTATCGTCGCCGTTGCGCGGCTTCGGCGACTGATAACGTTCGCCGATCTCGCCGATCGCGCAGGTCGCCAGTTGCGTCAGAGTGTCGCGCCACAACGCGGTGGGATGTCCGGAAAGATAATGCCCCAATGTTTCGCGTTCGCCCGCCAGCCGCTGTTCGGGCGGCCAGTCAGCCACATGGATCGGGGGCAGGCTTGGCGCGGGCGCGGCACTGGCGGTGCCGAACATGTCGTGCTGCCCGGCTTGCGCGTCGCGCGCGGCCTGATCGGCGGCGCGCAGGCATTCGGGCAGTTGCGCCATCAGGCTCGCGCGGTTGGCACCGAGCGCGTCGAGCGCGCCGCACAGGATCAAGGCCTCGAGCGCGCGCTTGTTCACTTTCTGGCCGTCCACACGCCGGCAGAAATCGGCCAGATCGGCATACGCGCCGGCGCGCGCGCGCGCCTGCACGAGGTTTTCCACCGCATTGCGCCCGACGCCCTTGACCGCGCCCAGGCCGTAGCGGATGGTCTGGGCATCGGTTGCCGCGAACAGGTAATCCGAGGCATTGACGTCCGGGGGGTGCACCGTGAGTCCTAGCGCGCGCGCCTCGGCGAGAAAGATCACCACTTTGTCGGTGTTGTCCATGTCCGAAGACAACACGGCAGCCAGGAACTGCGCGGAATAATGCACCTTCAACCACGCTGTCTGGTACGACACCAGCGCATACGCCGCCGCATGCGATTTGTTGAAGCCGTAGCCGGCGAACTCTCCATCAGAGTCGAAGATGGCGTCGGCCTTGCGCTCGTCCACGCCGTTTTTCGCCGCACCTTCGCGGAACACGGCACGTTGACGGGCCATCTCGGCGGCGTTCTTCTTGCCCATCGCGCGGCGCAGCAGATCGGCGCCGCCGAGCGTATAACCGCCGACAATCTGCGCCATCTGCATGACCTGTTCCTGGTAAACCATGATGCCATAGGTCTCGCGAGCACCGGTTCCACGCGCGGATCGGCGTAGTCGATCGGCTCCTTGCCGTGCTTGCGCGCGCAGTAACTGGGAATCTGCTGCATCGGACCGGGACGGTATAGCGAGGTCAGTGCCATCAGATCCTCGAAGCGGTCGGGGCGCGCGTCCTTGAGCAGGTTCTGCATGCCGCGCGATTCGAACTGGAAGATCGCCACCGTACTGCGCGTTCTGGAACAGCGCGTAATACGGATTGATCGTCGAGCGGAATCCGGGCGATGTCCAGCGCCGCTTCGCCAGCCGCCGCGCGTTGCGCATTGATCGCCCGCAGCGTCCAATCGATCACGGTAAGATTGCGCAGGCCGAGAAAGTCGAATTTGACCAAGCCGGTGGCTTCAACGTCGTCCTTGTCGAACTGCGTGACGACGCCGTCACTGCCGCCTTCGCTGTAGAGCGGCGCAAAATCGGTCAGCGCCGACGGCGCGATCACCACACCGCCGGCATGCTTGCCGGCATTGCGCACCAGATCTTCGAGCTTGACCGCGAGATCGACCAACTCGCGCACCTCGTCCTCAGTTTCATAACGCGCCCTGAATTCGGGCACGATGCGGTTGGCGTCCTCGTGCGCGGCCTTGCTGCGGCCGAGCGCATCATCCAGCGACAGCGGGTCGGTTGGCCGCAGCGGAATCAGCTTGGCGATCGCATCGACCTGGCCATAGCCCATGCCGAGCACACGACCGGCATCGCGCAACGCGGCCTTGGCCGCCATCGTGCCGTAGGTGATGATCTGGCTGACCTTGTCGCGGCCATACTTGTCCGCGACGTAGTCGATCACCTCGTCGCGGCGATCGGCGCAGAAGTCGACGTCGAAATCGGGCAACGACACGCGTTCGGGATTGAGAAAGCGCTCGAACAGCAAACCATAGCGCAACGGGTCGATATCGGTGATGCCCAGGCTCCAGGCGACCAGCGAGCCGGCGCCGGAGCCGCGCCCCGGCCCGACCGGGATACCATGATCCTTTGCCCAGTTGATGAAGTCGGCGACGATCAGGAAATAACCGGGAAAACCCATCTTGACGATGACATCGACCTCGGCTTCCAGACGTGCGGCGTAATCCTCGAGCGCAAATCCGTTTGCCAGCGGGTGCGTGGACAGATGCTGCGCCAGGCCTTCGCGTGCGCGCTTGCGGATGAAACTTTCCACCGTCTCGGAAGCCGGCACCGGAAACTCGGGCAGATAGTAGGTGCCGAAACTCAATTCCAGATTGCAGCGACGCGCGATCTCGACGCTGTTTTCCAATGCCTCTGGCAGGTCGGCGAACAACGCCGCCATTTCCGCGGCCGACTTGAGGTATTGCTCGGGCGTGTAGTTGCGCGGCCGTTTCGCATCCGCGAGCAAGCGTCCTTGATGGATGCAAACGCGCGCTTCGTGCGCGTCGAAATCCTCGCGCAGCGCAAAGCGCACCTCGTTCGTCGCCACCACCGGGCAGTCGGCGCTAGCGGCAAGTTCGAGCGCGGCTGGCAGAAAGTGCGCTTCGTCGGCGTGACCGCAGCGGGTCAATTCCAGATACAAGCGATCGTCGAAGTGACGCAGCCATTCCTGCAGACAGGCCTGTGCGACGTCAGGTTTGCCGGCAAGCAACCCACGACCGATGTCGCTGTCGCGACCGGCCAGCGCGATCAAGCCTGCGCCGCGGCCGTCGAACCAGGTCGGATTGACAAGCGCGTGTTCGCCGTGGCGGCCCTGCGTGTAACTGCGCGAGATCAGTTGCGACAAGTGCAAATAGCCCTGTCGGTTCTGGCACAGCACGGTCAGCCGCGAAGGTCGGGCCGATTCGTCCGGATTGGCAATCCACAGATCGGCGCCGGCGATCGGCTTGATCCCGTTGGCCTCGGCGGCGCGATAGAACTTGACCAGCGCGAACAGGTTGCTTTCGTCGGTCAGCGCGAGCGCAGGCAGGCCCGATTCGACCGAGCGGCTGATCAGGTTCGGCCGCGGCGCCCTCGCCGGATCGCCGTATTCGGGCTTGTCTGGCAGGCGGATCGTCGAATCGACCAGCGAGTACTCGCTGTGAACATGGAGGTGGACGAAGGCGGGATTCATGGTAGACAAATTCTGTTCCCGCAGCGTAGCGGCCGGCTACTCGCGCATCAAGTTGATCAGCGCTTCTTCAACTGAGTGCATGTGTGCGTCCGCCATCCACCGCGATGCTCACGCCGTTGACGTAGGCCGCCGCTGGCGTGCACAGGAACGCGATCACGACGGCGATCTCCTCGGCCTCGGCGAAGCGCCCGGCCGGGACGGCGGCGAGCATCTCGTGCGCGATGTCTGTCTCGGATTTCCCGGATGATTTGGCCTTGGCCGCGATCAAGCCGGTCAGCCTCTGCGTGTTCGTAAATCCCGGCAGCACGTTGTTGACCGTTATGCCTGATGGCGCTAGTTCGCGCGAACAGGTTTTCGCCCAGCCGGCGACCGCGGCACGCACGGTGTTGGAAACGCCGAGATTGTCGATCGGTTCCTTCACCGATGTCGAGATCACGTTGACCACCCGGCCATAACCGGCTGCGCGCATGTCCGGCAACACCGCTTGCAGCAGAATCTGGTTCGCTGCTAGGTGCTGGCGGAACGCGGCAAGATATTCCTCAACGCGCGCGCTGTGTGCCGGCCCACCCGGTGGTCCGCCGGTGTTGTTGACGAGAATCTGCATGGGGGTCGCGCGTACTGCGGCTTCGACACTTGCCTGTAGCGCGGAGGGATCGGCCATGTCGACGGCGATGCAGGTATGCGTTTGTGTTCCAGCTTGCGGCAATTGCGCAAGTACAGTCTGAAGTTTTTCGTGCGAGCGCGCCAGGACGGTGACATCGGCGCCCAACTGCGCCAGTTCCATGGCGACCGCGCGGCCGATGCCCTGCGAACCGCCACAGATGAGGGCGTGCTTGCCGCTGAGATCGAGATTCATCGATCGTCTCCGCGCTGGAATTTCTCGGTCATGAAGCGCAGCAATTCCTCGTCGCTGCGGCCATCGGGCGGTTCGATGTCGTTGAGATCGAAACCGAGCATCGCCGCATCGTCGTCGTCGAAGCCGTCGAATGCGCGGAACTCTGCGTCGAGCAGCGCCGATCGGGCCGTATCCTCATCGTCATAGCGCAGGGTCTCACCCTCGGCATCGAACACTTCGGCGGCGCCGGAATCCAGTACACGCAGCCGCGCCCAGACCAGGGTATCGCCGAGTGCCGCGAGCCACCATTGTTCGTCGTGCGTGATCATCGGCTAGAACTCCGCGCTGCCCGGTACGCGCGGATACGGTATCGCGTCGCGGATGTTGGCCAGCCCGCACACGTACACGACCAGGCGCTCGAAGCCGAGGCCGAAGCCGGCGTGCGGGACGCGTGCCGTAGCGGCGGAAGTCGCGGTACCACCAGTAACGCGCCGGATCGAGGTTGATTGCGCCATGCGCGCGTCGAGGACGTCGAGGCGCTCCTCGCGCTGGCAGCCGCCGATGATCTCGCCGATGCCGGGCGCCAGCACGTCCATCGCGGCGACGGTCTTGCCGTCGTCGTTGAGGCGCATGTAGAACGCCTTGATCTCCTTCGGATAGTTCATGACCACGACCGGGCGGCCCACGTGCTCCTCGGTCAGCTAGCGCTCGTGCTCGGACTGCAGGTCGATGCCCCATTCCACCGGGAACTCGAATTTCTGCCCGGACTTTGTCGAGAACCGCGATCGCGTCGGTGTAGTCGATGCGCTCGAACGGCGCATTGACGAAGCGCTTCGAGGCGCGCGATCGCAGTCTTTGTCTGACGCGCTCGGCGAAGAACTTCATGTCGTCCGCGCGCTCGTCGAGCACGGCGCTGAAAATGTATTTGAGGAACTCCTCGGCGAGAGTCGCGTCGGCGGCGAGATCGGCGAAGGCGATCTCCGGCTCGATCATCCAGAACTCGGCCAGGTGGCGGCGGTGTTGCTGTTCTCGGCGCGGAAGGTCGGGCCGAACGTGTAGACCTTGGACAGCGCCAGGCAGTAGGCCTCGACGTTGAGCTGGCCGGACACGGTCAGGAAGGTCTCCTTGCCGAAGAAGTCCTTCGAGAAGTCGATCCTGCCCTTTCGGCGGTACGCGGCAGGTTCGCCAGGTCGAGCGTGGACACGCGGAACATCTGCCCGGCGCCCTCGGCGTCGCTCGCCGTGATGATCGGCGTGTTGATCCAGAAGAAGCCCTGCTCGTGGAAGTAGCGGTGGATGGCCTTGCGCCAGGCAGTCGCGCACGCGCGCGACGGCGCCGAACGTGTTCGTGCGCGCGCGCAGGTGCGCGACCTCGCGCAGATACTCCATCGTGTGCGCTTTGGGCTGGATCGGGTAGGTCTCGGGATCCTCGACCCAGCCGACGACGTCGCACCTTCGTCGCCTGGATCTCGAACGCTCTGGCCCTTGCCCTGCGACTTGCGACCAGCGTGCCGGTAGCGATCACCGCGCAGCCGGCTGTCGAGCCTGGCGATCTCGTTCGGCGTAGTTCGGCAGCGCGCCGGCGCGACGACCTGGATCGGATCGAAGCACGAGCCGTCGCTGACGTTGACGAACGACAGCCCTGCCTTCGAGTCGCGGCGGGTGCGCACCCAGCCGCGCACGGTGACCTGACTGTTCGCTGCAACCGAACCGGACAATGCTTGTTTGACGTCGACCACAGACATGCCTTGAAACCCCCGGCATTACGCCGCAAATTGAACCGTGAACAAATTCAACTGTGAATGATAAACGAAGCGGCGCACCTGCGCCGTTGCGCAGTGTAAAATCGGGCCATGAACATTCAATTTACTGACGCCGCGAGGGCGCGCATGCAGCATTTTCTCGCCGACCATCCGGTCGCTGCTGGCGTGCGCTTCGGTGTGCGCAAGACCGGCTGTTCTGGCTACGCCTACGTTGTCGAGATCGCCCAGGGCGTCGATGCGGGCGATTGCGTCATCGAACAGGACGGCATCAAGCTCGTCGTGGACAAGAAAAGTTTGCCGTTTCTTGACGGCACCCAGATCGATTTTGCGCGTCAGGGCCTGAACGCAGCGTTCGTGTTCCGCAATCCCAACGTCACCGGCGAATGCGGTTGCGGCGAGAGCTTTACCGTCGCGCCCGACGTTTGATCCTGCGCTTGAGTGCCGGCGCCGGTGCCGGTACACTGCGCGCCCTGCGCCGGGGTAGCTCAGCTGGTAGAGCAACGCATTCGTAATGCGTGGGTCGGGGGTTCGATTCCCTTCTCCGGCATAATCCACCCCCGTTGCTGATCGCTTGCACGGGCCTGAACAAGTGGACGATTAGCTCAGCGGTAGAGCACTGCTTTCACACGGCAGGGGTCAGTGGTTCGATCCCACTATCGTCCACCATATACACTTCCCACAACATCCCGTGATACACTGCAAACCGCGCTATGACGCGGTTTTTTCTTGTCCGCGTTTCCCGCAAGGCATGCGGTAGTTACCGCAGTTACCGCCAAGTTTGGCGGTAACTTTGGCGGTAGCGGTAACCCCGCATTTACAGTTACCGCCAAATCTGGGAGCAACGCCATGCTGACCCCTTCCGCTGTTGCGAACGCCAAGCCGCAGGCCGCGCCGTTCAAGCTGCGCGACGAACGCGGCATGTACCTGCTGGTGAAGCCCGACGGTGCGCGCTGGTGGCGTTTCGACTACCGCCGCCCGGGCACCGGCAAGCGCAACACGCTTTCGCTGGGAACCTTCCCGGACGTGTCCCTGAAACAAGCGCGCGAGCGCCGCGACGCGGCTCGCAAGCTGGTGGCCGATGGCATCGACCCCGGCGAAGCGCCGCAAGGCCGAAGCCGTCGCGGGCGCGGATACCTTCGAGGCCGTGGCGCGGGAATGGATCGCCAAGCATTCGCCGCGCTGGGCGGCAAGCCACGCCGACAAGATCGTCGCGCCGCTTGAACGCGACGTGTTCCCGTGGATCGGCAACAAGCCGATTGCCAACCTGACCGCGCCGGCCGTGCTGGCCGTGCTGCGCCGGATCGAAGGCGCGCGGCTCCGTCGAAACCGCGCACCGGGCCTTGCAGAACTGCGGGCAGGTTTTCCGCTACGGCGTGGCGACCGGGCGCGTGCAAGGCGGACGTGACCCGCGACCTGCGCGGCTCTCTGACCCCGTGGAAAACAAGGCCACTACGCCAGTATCACCGAACCGGACAAGGTGGGCGACCTGTTGCGTGCAATCGACGGGCTTACCGGCTCCCTACATTGCGCCGCGCGCCTTGCAATCTGGGCGCCGCTGCTTTTCGCGCGCCCCGGCGAACTGCGCAAGGCCGAATGGGCGGAAATTGACCTGGACGCTGCCGAGTGGAACATTCCCGCGGCGCAGATGAAGATGCGCCAAGCCGCACTTTGTCCCGCTATCGACGCAGGCCGTGGCGATCCTGCGCGAACTGCACCCGCTCACCGGGGCGGGCGCTACGTTTTCCCCGGCGCGCGCAGCGCGCGAGTGCCGCTCAGCGATATGGCCGCTAAATGCCGCCCTGCGTCGCATGGGCTTCGACAAGGACACCATGACCGCGCACGGCTTCCGGGCGATGGCGCGCACGATCCTGGACGAACGGCTGGGCTTCCGGCCACGACTTCATCGAACACCAGCTAGCGCATGCGGTACGAGACCCGAACGGCCGCGCCTACAACCGCACCGCGCACCTGCCCGAGCGCCGCAAGATGATGCAGGCATGGGCGGATTACCTGGACGGCCTGCGCGCCGCGCCGGGCAAGGTCGTACCGATCCGCCGCAAAGGCTGACTTGTCCTGGCATATCCAAACAGATATAATGCGCGTATGAAACCTGTCCGCTTTGTGGGCGGCGCGTTGGCCGAACTCCGCGCCTTCCCGCCGGCAGTACGCCACGATGCGGGCTATCAATTGCACAACGTGCAGTGCGGCAGGCAACCGGCAGACTTCAAGCCGATGCCGGATATTGGGCCGGGCGTGGAAGAACTACGGATGCGCGATGCCGCGGGCGCGTACCGCATTATCTATACCGCGCGGCTGGCGGATGCCGTCTATGTTCTGCACGCGTTCCAGAAGAAAACCCAGCGCACCGTGGCCGCCAATATCGAACTCGCGCGGCAGCGGTACAAACAAGCAATCCAAAAGGTAACGTCATGACTTCCAAACGCTACGCCAGTGTTTTTGACGCGATTGCGGACACGCCGCAAGAAGCGGTGAATCTGCGCCTGCGCGCGGAAGTGATGCAGCACATTGCCCAGCGCATCGAGCCCGCAAGAGCTGGACACAGCGCCAAGCCGCCGAACACTGCGGGATCACCCAGCCGCGCGTGAACGATCTGCTGCGCGGGCGCCTGTCGCGTTTTTCGCTGGATGCGCTGGTGAACATCGCCGCTGCGCTGGGCATGCACGTCGAGCTGCGCGCGGCCGCCTAACCGAACCGCCACGGCTAGGGTAGCTCCCGAACGCGCGGACACCTTCGCCGGCTGCCGTGGCGAATTCACGAAAGGGCGCAACGAAAGGTGCGCAGATGAAAAAGGACTCAACGACAAACTCGGAAAGCATTCGCAAGATGCAGCAAACAGTCGGCAAGCTGCGCAGTGGATGCAACGCATCGCTCAACGATATAGGCCCGACGGTTGCGCAGCCCGTGCCCTGCAAAGCCAGCGCAACGGTGCGTCCGCCGCCATTGAAACGTCGCGTCCCGTGTTCATCATGCCCCGGAACGATGCTGGGGCGCATTGACGTTGCCAAACGATACATCGAGGACGACAAAGAGCGCGCAAGGCAGCAGGCGTGCGAATACGTACCAGTATTCGGTCCGCTTGGTTTCACCGAACTGGCAGTAGCGATTTTTGAACGGCTCGCCTGTAACGCGAACATGGAACAAGCTTGGCGAACACTCGCCAAGGTATTCGATGACACCAAGCTTCAACCGGACACGTGGGCGTTCGCAGACTTCTGCTATCAAAATATCAGGTATCAGGAATTCTCACCCCGACGTTCCCCAGCGGAACACAAACGGTATTTTGAGCAAATAGCCGACGACGTGATGAGCGTCGCGACGCGCGTTGTGTGTGAACCTGAGTTTGGAATGCTCGGGGACAATAGCCGCCACGGTTCGACCCCTGGAGATGGTCGGGGATGATAGTCTCAAATGGCTACTGGAACAGATGGACGCTAACCCTATCGGCGGACGCTACATCAAAAGCGAAAAGGACGCGATCGGTTATCTTCGATTCTGCCTTGCCGATATCATTCCCGACCTCACATCGGTACGCGGAGTGGATCGCCGAGAACGCTCGAACGTATCGCGTCGCAGCCGTCCATAAGCGGCCAGCTGCCGCGATGAGTTGCGATCTTACACCGTGCCGATACGTAGCGGTCCGCTTGAGCGAATAGTTAGGTTACGCCCTACATATTTGGCTGAAATACGGCGCGCCCGGACCGGTCGCCGATGCACACGATTGGGCCTGCTGGCAAGCGGTGATCTTCATGCCGCCAGCCTTCATCCCATCACATACGATTCTGTATGTCATGTTCCTTGACAGTTGCGCATACCTTTTCGAATTTTCGATCGAGTCGGGGTGTGAGAAAGAAAATTTCTGATAGTCAGCAACGACAATAAGAAGTGCATCTCGTGCTTCCTCTCGACTTGTCGCTCCTCCCTCGTGAAATGGCGTGAACGCGTCTTCGAATTCAACGTGCCCAAATGCATTCTCTGCGTGCTCGATAATTGCCATTGCACGAGAGATTGTCAAAGGCGGTCTTGTACTCGTGTCCATCCTGCGAACTCCGGGGCCTTGCCTTGGACAAGTCTTGGACGAGCCTAACGCTAAATGGACCCCTCAAGCGGCGTGTCGTCCTACGTTGGCGGTAACTTTGGCGGTAACTGTAGGTTCATTGGAAGTATACAGGCAATATAATCAATAAGTTATGCTATCTGTTGGATAGCACTATCGCCACCATTTCGTTGAATATCAAACACATAGAGAGCAATCCTCGTGTCTGATCTATTTTGATCTGGCGCCAAGCGGCTTGCGCGCCAGCCCCCGCTGCTGGATCTTGATCGCTTTTTGATATTGCTCGATGGCTTGACGCAGCGCCGTTGCGTCCTCGCCCTTGCGTAGGCCCTTCGCGGTGAGGGCTTTGCGCATGCGCTGGATAAGATCGAAATCGTCTTCGTCGCGATATGGTTTCAGATCTAGATCTTCGGGTACTTTCTGCAAGCGCTCGTCGCCGATCGTTTTGACATACTTCTGCATGAAGCGGTCGTAATCGCGCCAGAGGATGCCGTCGGCGCGGATTCAGGGCTTCTTCGGCGCGCGTGGCAATCTGGTGCGCATGCAGATAATGCAGGCCGAGCTGGTCGATCAGGGTTTTCTCCACTTCTTCGTGCATGATGAGGTAGCGCGCCACGTCGATCCGGCGGCCTTTGTAGTTCATCGTGCGCGGCAGATGGCGATCGATGTAGATGGTCTGGCCGTCCGTGCTGTAACCGGCAAGGTAGGGAATGTCGTGCTTGCGATCGAGCTTCCTGACCCGGCGCAGGATGGCATCCATCGCGCGGTCCAGCATCAGGCTGGAAACGTACCAATCCGGAATTCGTAGTTTTTTGTGCGGTGAGGTGGGGTGGCAACTGCAGGAGGGCATGGAAGTTTCTTCTTGAGGCGGCGAGGCGGAACCTTACCCGAAACGTGATCGGCAGGAATGTTGCGGTGCAGCATGATGGATCGTTGGGTAAAAGTACAAAATTCGTACTTTTGTAAATTTTAGGTTATAGTTAAAGTGCTGTGTCTGCCATGTGGGTAGCGTCGCGTGAGCATCGATCTCGGTAATCGAGTGGGATGATTCACTGAGAGCTCCCCCTTTGCACACCAGTAAAGTCGGCCACGGCGTTGCGCGCGGCCTTGTTTGAATTGTCTTGTGGAGTTTTTATGTCGGATCGTGAGGTTGGTACTGTCAAGTGGTTCAACGACAGCAAGGGTTTCGGGTTCATCAGCCGTGAAAACGGCCCAGATGTGTTCGTGCATTTCCGCGCCATCCAGGGAACGGGCTTCCGCACCCTGCAGGAGGGCCAGAAGGTGAGCTTCAAGGTCGTGCAAGGCCAGAAGGGGCTGCAGGCCGACGAAGTAGCTCCAGCCTGAGATTAGTACCGTAAGTCCTTGAAGCACCGGCGGATCATATCCACCGGTGCGCTTTCACGCGCGTAGGATTCTGAAGCGGCTATTCATTAAAAGCGGCCTGCGCGGAAATCCTCCACCGCCTGCGCGACTTGCTGCTGCGTATTCATCACGAACGGGCCATATTTGGCCACCGGTTCGTTGAGCGGCTTTCCAGCCACCAGAATCAGTTTCGCCGCAGCGGCGTCCGTCGCCAGTTTCACGCCGGCGCCGCCGGTGAGCACGGCCAAGTCGCCGCGCACCAGATTCGCGGATGCGCCATCGCCGATCCACGCCTGACCCTCGTAGAGGTAGACAAAGGCGTTATGGCCTTCCGGTAGCGGCAGTTCCACTGCCGCGCCCGCAGGTAGACGAACGTCAAAATACACCGGTTGCGTGACCACATCGGCGACCGGGCCGTGCACGGTGCCGAGCGTGCCGGCGATCACTCGCACGCTGGCGCCACTCACTTGCATTTCCGGAATGCGCTCGGGTGCGATGTCCTGGTAACGCGGCGCTGTCATCTTGTCTTTCGCCGGCAGATTCACCCATAACTGAAAACCCCACATCAGGCCGTTTTCCTGTTCGGGCATTTCCGAATGCAGGATGCCGCGTCCGGCGGTCATCCACTGCACGCTTCCGGGCGTGAGCAGGCCGGAGTTTCCCTGGTTGTCGCCGTGCCGCATGCGCCCGGCCAGCATGTAGGTTACGGTTTCGAAACCACGATGCGGGTGTTCTGGAAAGCCGGCGATGTAGTCGCCAGGCGCATCCGAGCGGAATTCGTCCAGCATCAGGAACGGATCGAGCATGTCCAGATCCGGCTGGCCGATCACGCGGGTGAGTTTCACGCCGGCGCCGTCGCTGGTCGGGCGTCCGCGCACGATACGCTGGACCTGGCGCCAGCCCGGTGCAGGGGAATCGTTGTGGGTCACGATCATCTCCAGCGGAAACGGTGTCCGGGATATGGGGCTGCTTAACGCTGTTTCCAGTACGTCAAACTGGAACTACCCGGACGCGGTACTATTTGCCGAATGAGCCCAATCCTTGTAATCGAACCACGCTCTGCATGATCTGGGCAGCTTCCGAGTTGCGCGGATGTTGCCGCATCGGTTCGCACGGCACGCGGGCCCGTTCGTGTTTTTCGACCATATGGGACCCGCACGCTTTTCGCCGGGGCTGGGCATCGACGTACGCCCGCATCCACATATCGGACTGGCAACGGTTACGTATCTGTTCGAAGGTGCGATCGAACACCGCGACAACCTCGGCAACGTACGCACCATCAGGCCGGGTGACGTGAACTGGATGACCGCCGGCCGCGGCATTGTGCATTCGGAACGCTCACCGGCCGCTGAACGCGCCGCCGGACATTTGCTGCATGGTATTCAGACTTGGGTGGCGTTGCCGCGCGCCGCAGAAGAAATCGAGCCGAATTTTCATCATCACGCGGCAGCCGAACTGCCAGCATGGGAACAAGGTGGCGTGCGCTTGCGTCTGATTGCCGGCGAGGCATTCGGACGCCACGCGCCGGTGCAGACGTTTTCGAGCATGTTTTATCTGGCAGCCGAATTCTCCGCCGGTGCCGCGATGATTCTGCCGACGGAGCACATCGAGCGCGCGGTGTATACCACCGATACGGATTTGTCCATCGCCGGCACCCCGCTTGCGCGCGGCCACATGGCGATTTTGCCGGCAGGTGCGGATGTGGAAATCAGTGCTGTCGCACCAGCGCGCGTCATTCTCTGCGGTGGCGATCCGCCCGACGGCGAGCGTCATCTGTGGTGGAATTTCGTGTCCAGCTCACGCGAACGCATAGAGCGCGCCAAGGCCGACTGGTCGGCTATGCGCTATGCGCCGGTGCCGGGCGAGAGTGAATTCATTCCACTTCCGCAGAACTGAGTTTGGGTCAGCGGTACTGACGATGGCAGGCATCACACGCCGAGTCGGCACGTTCGATCGCCGGCGCCAGGGTTTTGCAGTCGACCGCTTCCGGGAGTGCCGTGCGCAGGCGTTGCGCGTGATTGGCGAATGCCGCTTCTGCCGCGGTATTGGCGTAGATGGCGGATTCGATCTGTCCTGACAGGCCGCGCAATTGTTGCAGCGTGGTCGCCGTGCCCGCATCGCAGTGACCGCCGCGGGCGGCATCGCGCAGGCGTCCCAGATCGTGTTGCATCACCTGCATCAGACCGCGCGGATAGGCATCGCGTTGGCGCAGGGCAGCGCCGATGTTGGCCGCGGCGATGGCCCCAACGGCCAGGCCGATCATGAGCAAAATCACCTGACGCATGACGATATTCCACACAGGAGCAGCCGCAAAGCATAACGGATCGTTTGGCTGGCGGACGCGCTGCGTTACAATCGAGAAGCACAGCGCAGGAACTTCTTCGTGCCTTCGAGCAGAGACTTGAGTTCCAAGACCGATCGTCACACGGCGGCCGAGGCGGCACGGCCTGTTGCTGGCGTCGCGCACCCTCGATTGATCGTGGTCAGCGGCATGCTGCTCGGCGTACAGGTCGAACTGGGCGACACCCCGGTGTTCGTGGGCCGTGCCAGCGATTGCGCCTTGTCGATGCCCCATCCGAGCGTATCGCGCCAGCATTGTCGCATCTGGCGCGAGGACGGGCGCTACCTGATTGAGGATCTGGGTTCCACTAATCGTACCTATCTCAACGGAAAACCAATAACCCGCGCGGAATTGTGCGATGGCGACCAGATCAGCGTCGGCAGCAACTCGATCAAGTATTTCGTGGGTGCCAGCCTCGAGGCCGAATACCACGAGGAATTGATCGATCTGGCAATCTACGACAGCCTGACCGGCTTTTACAATCGCCGCCATTTCCGTTCGCTGCTGGATGAATACGCGGAAAAATCCGGAAATCCCGCATCCGCGTCCACGCTCAGTCTGCTGATGATTGATCTGGATCATTTCAAGGAAGTCAACGACCGCTACGGTCACCTGGTCGGCGATCAGGTGTTGGCTGGCGTGGCCCAGATCATCCGCGAACACGTGCCCGCCGATGCGCCGATCGGACGTCTCGGCGGTGAGGAATTTGCGCTGATATGGCGCGGACGAGCACCTGCCGACGCGGTGGAACTGGCGCAGACCATACGCATGGCCGTGGCTGCGGCACCGGTGGAAACGCGCGAACAACGCATCGAGACGACGCTCAGCGTCGGTGTGGCACATGCTGGCGACGAGTACGTAACCGGCTCTAATCTGTTGCGCAGCGCGGATGAACGCTTGTATCGCGCAAAGCAAGCCGGACGCAATCGCGTCTGTGCGGACGACTAGTTCGTCGAGGCCGGTTGCGGCCTGAGCTTTGCCAGTTCGGCGCGCCAATGCGCGGCTTGCTCGGGTTTGCCCCAGCGCGAATACAAGTCCACCAGCGCGCGATCGTATTCCGCCATGCGCCAGTGGGCGGTGCCAAGTTCGCGCGCTTTTTCCGCATCGCCTGCCAGCAACAGGGGCTCGGCTTGCACGTACCGGCCGCTGCGATCGAGCAGGCGACCAAGCTGGTACTGGATTTCACCCTTGATATCCGGCAGGCCACCGTGTCGGTCGACGGCAGCAAGGGCCTGTTGCTGCAATTGGATGGCCTGTTGCGTATCGTTCAAGTCGGCGAGGTAATTGGCGTAGTTGCTTTCCGCCACGATCGTGTTGGGATGATCCGGGCCGTAGCGTTTGTTCGTGTAGTCGAACGCGCGCCGGTAATACGGTCCGGACTCCGCGATCTTCTCCGGCGTGCCTTGCTGGCGCAATGCACCGGCCAAATTGGATGACAATGTTGTTGGTCATGCCGCTGTCGGCGCCGTAGATTTCCGTGTCCAGCGGTAGCAGCTGCTTGAGAACTTTTTCGCCTTGCGCGTAGCGTTGCGAATTCAGGTACATCACGCCGAAATCGTTCAACGTGTCTAGTGTCTTCGGCGCTTTTTCGCCATACAGGCGCCGTTCGCTGGCGATGACTTGTTTGAACAGGGTTTCGGCTTTGGCATATTGCCCGGTTTCGCTGAGCAGCACGGCTTGCACATTCAGAGCATCGATTGTTGTCGTGTTGTTGGCGCCGAACACGCGCCGGATGCGCGGCAGCAGCGGCGCCAGCTCGGCCAGGGCCTGCGGACTGGCGCCGGAGAACCACGTGTATTGCACTTTGTCCAGCGCACTGATCAGCGTCTGGCGATCGTTCGCACCGCGCAAACGCGTCCACGCGGCGATGTTCTTGCCGATCTGCGACAACGCCAAGCTGTAATTTCCATTGTCGGCATTCGCGCGCGCGAGCTGGTGCTGCAAGTCCAGCGACAAGACCGCATTCGGTCCCAGCGTGGAGACAGCCAGCGCATGCGCCTGCTGCAGGAAGGCCAATTCCTTCTGGTATTCGCTCAGCGCACGATAACTCAGTCCGATCGTACCCTTGATGTCCGCCAACACTTCGGGCTGTCCCGCAAGTTTGCGGTCGGCATCGTTTGCGGCGTTGTCGAGAATCAGATGCAGCAGCGACTTGTCCATCCCTTTGGCTTTCTGTGGATCCACTCCGGACAGCACAGTGGTGAGGAAGTCGGACGTTTGCCGGCTTTTTTGTGCCTCGATCTGGGCGCGCTGCGCCGCGGCGCGCGCGTGCAACATCGCCGCAAACGCGGCCGTGGCGCCAGCGACGATTGCCACAACGACCAGGGATGCAGCCAGCAACGGGCCGCGATTGCGTGAGACGAAACAGTGCATGCGGTATCGCCGTGTCGGCGCTACCGCGGTCAGCGGATAGCGGCGCAGATAGCGCTCAAGATCGTCTGCAAGCGCCAGCGCCGAATCGTAGCGATGCGTGCGCTGTGGATCCATCGCGCGCGCCAGCACCCAGCGCAATTGCGCGGGAATTGCACTGAGGCCGCGCAGCGTCTCGGCTGGCGCGGCAGATTTGCGGCCCAACGAAGCGAGCAGGGCCGCGTGCAAGCCGGCGTTGTCCAAGCCCGCTTGCGCTGCGTCATCGAGCAGTTGCGGCGGTGTCAGCAATTCCAGCAGCATCACGCCGAGCGCATAGACGTCGGTGCGGATGTCGATCTCGCCAGCCTTGCCACGCAGCTGTTCGGGACTCATGTAGCCGCGCGTACCGATGCGCTGCATCAGCGCAGCACCGTCGCCGCCGCGCCGGGGCTCGCTGCCGATGGCGATGCCAAAGTCGATGATCTTTGGCGCCGCTACCCCGTCGATTTCCGCGATCAGCACGTTGCTCGGTTTCAGGTCGCGATGGATCACGCCTTTCTGATGTGCGTGCTGCACACCGCGACAGATGCGGCCAAACAATTCCAGTTTCTCGCGCAAGGCCGGCGTGCGCTGGTGACAGTACTCGGCGAGAGTGGCGCCGTCGATCCATTCCATCGCGAAAAACAAATGGCCCTGTGGTGTGGTGCCGGCATCGTAGACCTTGGCAATGGCCGGATGATCCATGCGCGCCAACGCCTGGCGCTCGACCAGGAAATACGCCTCGGCCAGACCGCTGCGCAATTGCGCCCGGATCAATTTCAGGGCTACCGGCCGCTGGATCGGTTCGAGCTGCTCGGCCAGATACACCGCGCCCATGCCGCCTTCGCCAAGCAGGCGCACGATGCGATAGGGTCCAACGCGTTGCTCCGGCGCCAGCGTCGGCCGGTTGCCGTCAGCGGCAGTTTCGATGTCGAGCACGGTGGGTTGATCCGGCAAGCCGGATCGCGAATCGGTAGCCATGATGTCTGTTCCCGCTGTGCGTGGCCGCCGCCGCGCAAATGCTAAAGTACACGCTCGTAGAGCGATGGGCAAAGGCGTGGCGGATTCGCGTTTCGCGGGGATCGAGCGGTTGTACGGTGCCGGTAGCGTGGGGTGCCTGGCGCGTGCACGCGTGGCGGTGGTCGGCCTGGGCGGCGTCGGTTCGTGGGCGGCCGAAGCGCTGGCACGCAGCGGCATCGGCGAGATCATCCTGATCGACGCGGACGATATCTGCGTCTCCAACGTCAACCGCCAGTCGCATGCGCTTGGAAGGCGAATTTGGCCGACCCAAAGTCGATGTCGTCGCCGCGCGTCTGCGCGCAATCAACCCGTCTATGCAAGTGCGCGCGCTGGTGCGATTCGCCACGCCAGCCAATCTGGACGATCTGTTCGGCTGCGGCTTGGATGCGGTGATCGATGCGTGCGACGCGCTGCGCGTCAAGGTGGCGTTAATCGTTTTTTGCAAGCGGCGCAAGATTCCGGTCGTGGTTTCCGGTTCCGCCGGCGGACGTCGCGATCCGGCCCTGATCGGCTCACGCGACCTGTCGAAAACCGAACACGACACGCTCCTGGGTCTGGTGCGCAAGAAACTGCGCGACGAACACGGTTGGACGCGCAATCCGAAGCGCTATTTCGGTGTAACCGCCGTGTTTTCGCGGGAAAACGTCAATTATCCGCAGCCCGACGGCAGCGTGTGCAAGACGCGGCCGGACACCGCGGGTGGGGCGCTCGCGCTCGATTGCGGCGGTGGTCTGGGCGCCGCCATGCACGTCACCGCGACGTTCGGAATGGTCGCGGCAGCGCGCGTAGTCGAACGGCTGTTGTCGCAATCACGCGGATGACCTGCGACTTGCCAAGTTGAACAGGCGTTCGGCGTTGCGTGTGGTCGCCGCGGCGATTTCGGCAGGATCTGCGCCGCGCAATTCCGCAACAGTCCGGCAAACCTCGACCAGCCGGACGGGTTCGTTGCGCGCGCCATGATGACCGTGCAGCGGCTGATCGGGCGAATCGGTTTCCAGCAACAGGTACTCGATTGGCATTGTCGCGACGATTTCCCGCAGCCGTCGCGCGCGGAAGGAGCCGCGACCGGACCGCCGATACCGAGGTGAAATGCGCATTTCCACAATTGCGCTGCTTGCTTTCAGGCGCTGCCGGAAAAACTGTGCACAACGCCACATAAGTCACCGATGCGGCGAATCGCGGTTATCACCTCATCGAGCGCGCGGCGCGTTGCAGAATCAGCGGCAGGTCCAAATCTTTGGCAATTTCCAGTTGCCGTTGGAAAATCATCCGCTGCGTTTCCGGATCAAGACCGGCGACGTAAAAATCCAGTCCGCATTCGCCGACTGCGACAGGTTGCTCATGTTCGATCCATTTGCCCAAAGCGTCGATATGCTCCGCGCGATGTGCGGCGAGAAAAAGCGGATGCAGTCCGTATGCTGGATACAGGCCGGGTTCGCGTGCGCACAAATCGCGCATGGCGGGGAACGCATCGAACGCCACCGCAGGCAAAATTTGCCGGGTCACCCCAGCGGCGCGCGCGCGAGCGAGCACGTCGCTGCGGTCGGCATCGAACTCAGCCGCATCCAGATGCGAATGGCTGTCAGTCAGATAGAGCACGTCGCCGCAAGTATGAAAGGAAGATAACGGCGAGAATGCCACCTGTACGCGCGGTTTCGCAACGGTTCACGTCGGCCGTTGGAAACTGGCGACAACCGCTGGCGCGATCGTGCGTTAGCCATGTTGTCCACTTTCTACGCAGTTCAATGAGGAGTCGACCATGTTGAAACATCGAATCGCCAGCGTTGTCCTGGTCACTGCGGCGTTCGGCCTGAGCGCCTGCGTGGCTCCGCCGCCACGCGAACGTGTTGTCTATCACGAGGGAAGCGATTCCGGCTCCGGCTCGCGTTACTGCCATATGTGCGGCACCGTGCGCGATGTCGACCAGGTGGAAATCCGCCAACAAAACAGCGGCGGCGGTGCCGTGATCGGCGCCATCATCGGCGGCTTGATCGGCAACCAGTTCGGACGCGGCAGCGGACGCGCGGCGGCGACGGCCGCAGGCGTGGTGGCTGGGGCGGCGGTCGGAAATGCTTCGGAAGAAAACAATGCGCGCCTGGCCTCAGGTTACGCCTGGCGCTTCCGCGTACAGCTCGACGACGGTCGCTGGGCTACCGTCACCCAGTACGACAATCCGGGATTCCATCCGGGCGACCGCGTCATAGTCCGCGGTCAGCACCTGGAATTCATGCGGCGCTGAGCCTGGCGGGTTTTCAATCGGCGTGATAGAAGCGGTGATCGCCGATCACCGCCAATGGCGGGCCTTTGGCCCAATCCGGTGGCATCGGCACCGCATCCGCGGCGTAGAAGTGATCCGCGTGAGGCACCACGGACGGACGCCACGCCGGCGGGAGTTTCCACATCTGCATGGCTACGCCGGCAACCAGCCAGGCTTCATTCCACGCGTCGACGTCGTCAAGCAGATAGTTCTTGCTCGTGGTCGATAGCGCGAACTGGCCGCGGGCGCGTAGCACATGGCATAGCGATTTGCCCCACTCGCCGCTGTCGCGGCGGCGCAAGCCGACTTCGGCTACGGCCATCTGACCGGTAGCCGGTTCACCGCGCGCCTCCAGATAGACGGTGGCGGCCAGACAGGTGCGATCGCTTGCGGCGTTGTGGAACGCCGACGCCAACCACAGGATCCAGGCAAGTTTCATGGCGGATTGCTCCGGGTAATTCAAATCGCACAATCCCCACGCGGCGTCGCGCCCATGCGCGCCTTCCCCGTAGGTGTTGCCAGCGACGTTGTCGGCGCCGCGGTGATGGTTTCCGGCGGGCATTTCGCTCCGGACCGGTTGGATTTCAGGATCGTTTCGATCCTCGCCTTGGCGCACATCCCGTGGGCCTTGGCGTGACAGCCGGATTGAATCCGGCGCCAATATCTCGATTCCGTTGCGGCCGTAGCGGTGGCCGTGCAGATCGGAATGCAAAGTACGATTCGTGACGTCCATACAGGACGACGGCGCGCATTATCGCATATGTGTTCGAGTTGTCACTCCATATCGCCGTTTTTCCTGAACGGAAGCACAACAGCAAATGTTAAATGGAAATAAATAACTGATTTGTATACGTGTAGCCGAAAGCGGCAAAATCCCATTCGGGAATTGTGGATTCGTAGATTCCTGCATGGTTGATGTGCATTACTTGTAACCAAAAAAATTCTTCAGCAGTTGGTCGTCGCCGGCATATTCGGCAGCCGAAGCCGGAACGAACCTGGTCACGCCCAGATCGAACAGGATCTTCGACGCATTGGCGTCGGTATCGAGCTTGAGCAGAGCATCCTTGACCTTCTGCCGCAGATCCGCTGGCACGTCGGGCGAGGCACTGACGCACTGGCCGGGATAACTGTGCGAGGTCTTGATCGGAGTCAGATTCGGATATTGGTCCTTCAGCGCGGTCGGAATCATGGCCGCGTCGGCCTCGCCGGCGAACACGCGGTCGGTGGCGTCGCGCCAGGACGTAGCCGTGGTCGCGATATCCGGCTGCAAGACCGGGTTCGGATAGAACGTGAGCAGCAGGCTGTAGCCCAGACTCGGCGCCGACATCGTCACGATGCTGTGGCCAACCAGGCCATCCAGCCCCTTGTTGCCGATGTCGATGTTGGAAACCAGAGTGTAGCTGGTCGGGTCGGCCGTGTGCACGAGTGGCTCGAAGTGCGCGTGTCCGATGCGGTAGTCGGCCAGATGCGCATCATCGAAGGCGAAATCCGTCTTAACCCCATTCTGGATGTCGCGCCAATAGAAATGGTAGTTGCGCGTCGGCACCAGCACGAAATGCTGGCCGGTCGCCTTGCCCAGATAGGCCATCAACGGGGCATAGATTTCGGCGACGCGATCGGGCGGATATGCTGGTTCGATGCGGAATGTATAGTCGGCCGCGTAGCCGGCTCGCCACGAGAAGATACCGATCGCGGCCAGTGCGACGACAAAACCGCGAAAAAGTCTTGTCAATTGCTGTTGCATTGTCGCCCCCGATGGCGGTGCATTTTCGGTTTAGCACGAAATGGCATGCATGGCCATACGCACTGCAAAACACGCGTTTCAACGAAATGCTACAAACCGGGAATTACGTTGCCCAGAAAACGATGCAACCAGGATCATGCGTCGACCGCAAACAGGCCGATGACACGGATTGCGCGATCGGGCTCGGATTCCAGGCGCTGCGGCGTATCCGCCCTGGCATCGTGCAGGCTGGCCAACGCTTCGACGCATGCAGTATCCGCAGCGACGGCGGCCATCACGATCACGCCGGCTTCGTCGCCAGTGGCGGCATCGCGCAGGAGTGTCCCGGCGGGCGGCAGCGCGCGACCATCGATACGCACCCGGTACAGCGAGCGCTTGCTGCCGCCCTTGAAATGCAGGCGTGCAACGATTTCCTGTCCCGGGTAGCAACCCTTGCGTACGCTGACCGCACCCAGCCGGTCCAGACCCAGCCAAGTCGGCAGCAGACGGTCCGACAAGACCGGATCGAGCGTAATCAAACCGGAACGGATATCGGTCAGGCGCCAACGTTCCAGCGCATCGGCACTGCCACTGCGGGTATCGGCAAAGTCCGCCGTGTCGCCGCACAGGAGCCAGCGCGAAGTCGTGCCGGGCAGCGCCAGTGCAGTGACGCCGCCGTGTTGTGACAGCCGGAAACCCTGCGGCGTCCCACCTACCCGAGTCGCCACTTCGGCTGCATCCTCACTGCCGGCAACCGCAACATCCTCTTGCACGCGCAGCGCTACCCTGGCGCGGAAAACGAATCGGGCCAGTTCCGCGCGCAGCGCAGTCGCATCGCCGCCGCGCAACAACAGGCGTATGTGCGTATGGCTGTCGCGCAGCAAATGGAAAAATGCGCGCACGCGACCCTGTGGCGATAACCATGCGTTCCATTGCCAGTGGCCATCGGCGAGCCCGATCACGTCGTTGCAGAATTGGGCGTGCGCGAACGCGGCAGCATCGGTGCCGGTCAATTCGAGCCATTGCGGTTGCGGCAGACTAATCATTGGCGACGGGGAGGGTTATACTTGCGAATGTAGGCGCGATGCCACCGTCGATCAAGCCGCCGAACCGCACCGATCAGGATTACGGATGCCCCAGCCCGAAGCGAACGCTTCTCCCCGCGACACCGTGCCGGCATCGGCAACCGACGACGCGGCTCCCGTTGCGTCCACGCAAATCGCCGAGATCGGCGGTCGCGCGGGGCTCGATCCAGTGCGCTACGGCGACTGGGAAAAGAACGGTCGCTGCATCGATTTTTGAAGGGACCTTTATGCAAACAGCCCGTCCGCTTTCACCGCATCTGCAGATCTACCGCTGGCAGATCCAGATGGTTACCTCGATCTTGCACCGCACCACCGGTATTGCGCTGGCGCTCGGCACGATCCTGCTGGTAGCGCTGCTGGTCGCGCTGGCCGCCGGGCCATATCCATACGAAGCCGTGCGCGGTTTTTGCGCGTCGTGGCCGGGCCTGATCCTGTTGCTGGGCTGGACCTGGGCGTTGACCTTCCACCTGCTCAACGGCATTCGCCATCTGTTGCAGGATGTCGTCATGGGTTATGGCATCGGCCAATTCGTGCGCAATAGCTGGCTGGTGGTGATCGGTTCGTTGGTACTTTCAGGCTTGATCTGGGCTTGTGTATTCGCGCGCGGAGGTATCGCATGAGCGCCGGCATGAAGGATATCGACTTGCGCACGCCGCTCAAGCGCGTGCGCGGTTTGGGTAGCGCCAAATCGGGTACGCAGCATTTCATCATCCAACGTATCACCGCGATCGCGCTGATTCCGCTCGTGCTCTGGGCGATCTGGCTGGCGCTGGTGCTGCTACATGCCGATTACACGCAGGCGTCCGCGCTTTTGCATCAACCGATCAACGCCTTGTTGATGATCGCCTTCGTCATTGCGCTGTTCTGGCATGCGCAACTTGGCATTCAGGTCGTAATCGAGGACTACGTGCATACACGTTGGCTGGAAGGCACTGCGCAGATCCTCGTACGGTTTGCCTGCGTGATCGGCGCACTCGTGAGCGTGCTGGCCATTGTGCGCATTGCATTGAGGCAACAATAAAATGCAAGCTTACAAGATCGAGCAACACAAGTACGATGTCGTAGTGGTCGGCGCCGGCGGTGCCGGTCTGCGCGCCACCTTCGGCCTGGCGGAGCAGGGCCTGCACGGCCTGCATCACCAAGGTATTCCCGACCCGCTAGCCATACGGTGGCAGCCCAGGGCGGCATCAGCGCTGCCCTCGGCAACATGGGCCGGACGACTGGCGCTGGCATATGTACGACACCGTCAAGGGCGGCGACTGGCTCGGCGATCAGGATGCGATCGAGTACATGTGCAAGGAAGCGCCAGCCGGCGGTCATCGAGCTGGAGCATTACGGGGTGCCGTTCTCACGCACCGAGGAAGGCAAGATCTACCAGCGCCCCTTCGGCGGCATGACCACGCATTTCGGCGAGGGCACGGCCCAGCGCACCTGCGCTGCCGCCGACCGCACCGGCCACGCCATGCTGCACACGCTGTATCAGCAGAGCCTCAAGCACGAGGCGCGAGTTCTATTATCGAATACTTCGCGCTGGACCTGTTCATGGAAGCGACGGTGTCTGCCGCGGCGTGATCGCCTGGGATCTGGCCGACCGGCACGCTGCACCGTTTCGTGGCGCAGCAGACCATCCTGGCCACCGGCGGCTACGGACGCGCTTATTTCTCCTGCACTTCAGCGCACACCTGCACCGGCGATGGCAACGGCATGGTGTTGCGCGCCGGCCTGCCGCTGCAGGACATGGAATTCGTGCAGTTCCATCCCACCGGCATCTACGGCGCCGGCTGCCTGATCACCGAAGGCGTGCGCGGCGAGGGCGGTTATCTCACCAACGCCAAGGGTGAGCGCTTCATGGAACGCTATGCGCCCCATGCCAAGGACCTGGCTTCCCGCGACGTGGTCTCGCCGCGCCATGACCATGGAGATCCGCGAAGGCCGCGGCGTGGGAGCAGAGAAGGACCATATCGTTCTGCACCTGCAGCATCTCGGACCCGAAGTGATCCACGAACGCCTGCCCGGCATCGCCGAGACCGCGCGCATCTTCGCCGGCGTCGATGTGACCAAGCAGCCGATACCGGTATTGCCGACGGTGCACTACAACATGGGCGGCATCCCGACCAACTATCACGGCGAAGCCGTGACCCTGAAGCATGGCAATCACGCGACAGCGTCGTCCCGGGCCTGATGGCCATCGGCGAAGCGGCCTGCGTATCGGTGCACGGCGCCAATCGCCTGGGTTCAAACTCGCTGCTGGATCTGGTGGTATTCGGCCGCGCCGCCGCGCACCGCTGCGCCGAGACCGTGAAGGCCGGCAAGACGCCGCGCAGCATCTCCCAGGAATCCAGCGACGCAGTGCTGGCGCGCTTCGACAAGCTGCGCCAGCCGATGGCACGGAAGCCACCGCCGACATCCGTCTGCGCATGCAGAAAGTCATGCAGACCGATGCCGCGGTGTTCCGCACCGGCAAGACACTGCAAGAAGGCAGCAAGAGTCTCAAAGATGTCTTTGATTCTTTTGCCGATGTGCGCGTGAGCGACCGTTCCCTGATCTGGAACAGCGACCTGGCGGAGACTCTCGAGCTGGACAACCTGCTGGGTTGTGCCACGGCGACCATGGCCGGCGCCAAACCGTACGAGAGCCGCGGCGCGCATGCGCGCGAGGACTTCCCTGAGCGCGACGATAAGAACTGGATGAAGCACACCCTCGCTGGATGGATGCGAAGGGCAAGGTCGAGCATCGATTACCGGCCAGTGCACATGAAGACCATGACGGACGACGTGAAACCCTTCCCGCCGAAAAAACGCGTCTATTGAACGACAGAGTTGAACATGGCCGAATTCACGCTGCCAAAAAATTCCAGTGTCCAGCAAGGCAAGACCTTCAAGGCCAGGCGGGCGCGAAGAATGTGCGCACGTTTCCAGGTCTACCGCTACGATCCGGACATACGGCCAGAACCCGCGCATGGATACCTACGAAGTGGATATGGACAACTGCGGGCCCATGGTGCTGGACGCGCTGCTCAAGATCAAGAACGAGATCGACCCCACCCTGACCTTGCGCCGCTCCTGCCGCGAGGGCATCTGCGGCTCGTGCGCCATGAACATCGACGGCACCAACACGCTGGCCTGCACCAAGGCCATCGACGATATTCAAAGGCGACGTGAAGATCTATCCATTGCCGCATATGCCGGTGGTCAAGGACCTGGTGCCGGACCTGACCCATTTCTACGCGCAGTACGCCTCCATCAAGCCCTGGATCCGCACGCAGTCGCCGCCGCCGGACCGGGAACGCCTGCAATCCAAGGAAGAACGCGAGAAGCTCGATGGCTTGTACGAGTGCATCCTGTGCGCCTGCTGCTCCACCGCTGCCCCAGCTATTGGTGGAACAGCGACCGTTATCTGGGCCCGGCATCCTGTTGCAGGCTTATCGCTGGATCGCGGATCGCGCGACGAGGACACCGGTGAGCGCCTGGACGATCTGGAAGACCCCTTCAAGCTGTATCGCTGCCACACCATCATGAACTGCACGCGTACCTGCCCGAAAGGGCTGAATCCTGCCAAAGCCATCGCGAGATCAAATCCTTGATGGTCGAACGCAAAGGTCTCTGAGCAACCTCATGGGTACTCGCTTGATGTGGTGGCCGGCGGTGGCGATGGTGATCCTGACCTTTGTCGTCTGGTTGCGGATGTAAAGGTCATGCACCGTTTTTTCGCCTACTTTTTCGGCAGTGCCGTGCTGTGGTTACTGTGGGCTGTGCTTGCGTTCGGTTTGATCCACTGAGTTTATGCCGTGAGTGCCGAGGTATCACGCTTGCGCTGGCGTTGCCGTCGTGGCATGCGCGAACTGGACCAGTTGCTCGGCTGGTATCTGGATAATCGGTATTCGAAATCCGAAGATGTGCAAAAGTCCGCATTTTCCACAATGCTTGATTGCCAGGATCCGGATCTGTGGGATTGGTTGAGCGGCCGCAGCGTGCCCGAGCACCTCGGCTGGCGGAGCGTCGTCGATGCGATCCGCACCCGCGATAGCGTTTGACTACCGGCCTTCGCGCTGGTTGCTGGCTGCGACGTTGGTGATCGCTGTGCTGGCATTGGTCGCGTTGGCGTGCAGCGGTGTTCCCGTCGCGGTAAAAATGGCACTTGGCATTTTCGTTTGCGCGCAGGCCGGATTCAGATTGGGTCGGTTTCTGCGTCCGCCGTTGCGACGCGTGGCATGGCAGCCCGGTGGCCATTGGCGCGTGATCGACGCGGATGGTAGCGAACACGTCGCCGAACTCATCGCCGGCACGGTGCGAGGCGCATGGATCATGCTGGATTTGCGTCGCACGGACGGCCGTCGCAGCGCATTTGTCCTGGCCCCGGATAGCATCGATGCGGATACACGACGGCGCTTGCGCGTGTGCCTGAGCCGTGAGCAGGAGACAGCGCCGGCGACATGATATACATCACGAAAAAAGCCCGACTCGTTGCCGAGTCGGGCGTATGCCGCATCCTTGCTGTGTGCTGCGTCGGGAGTTTGGATCAGAACCGGTATTCGGCGCTTACCGAAACCAGGTCCGGGTTGAAGCTGACGCCGCCCTTGTTGACCTTGTAGTAATCGTAGTTGAGGCCGATGCTGGCGTTATTGCTGAAAATGGTCGCCGAAGCCAACGCCGCCGTAATACTTGTTACTGGTGTCGTCGACGAAGGTCGGAGTCGTCGGATCAGTGAGATATCCGGCCTTGACGCTGCACCAGGGGCCCGCCGACGAGCGCGAACCTCGCTTCCGGCTGCGCGCGCAAATCAAGGGAGGCCGCCGCGTCCTCGACAACATCAGCATCGATATGGTGGGCCAGGAGAAACACAGGGATAACGACATTGCGATCCAGACGTGGGTCCCCGCCACAGGCGTCTTCCGCTATACGGTCGAACAGCGCCTCGAACCCGGCGAATACGCTTTCGTGGAAATGACCAACGAGGGCATCAGCGGCTATGTCTGGGATTTCGGCATCGACCTGCCGGGACAAAACGCCTAAATAACATCTTTAGATTTTTTCAGGGAAAGTGCAGTTGCGTTTGGCCGAGGGCGACGAAACCTATTAGGAGCTTTTCTTGGGTTGAAGGACGGCGTCTGCGGCGGGTAGCTCCTCCAGCAGCGCCTGCAATTCGGCCATGCGAAAGGGTTTCTGCAGAACGGTTCCCTTCGCGGCCGGCCTGTTCGCTGATGGCGGCTTCCACCAGGTCACCCGTCATGAATATAAAATTCGGACGCGACCCGGAACGGCCATCCACCATTTCGCAAATGCGGCCGTGAAGATCGAATCCCGAATCGCTTGGCCGCCTGGGCTCCCGGATTCAGGTCGCAGAGAATTACGTCGTACGAATTTCGCCGACGCAATTCCAATGCGCATTCAGAATGCCGGCGCTATCCACGGAATATCCGCGCGCGTCCAGGGTGTCCGCCACCAGGTCCAGAATGCTCTTCTCATCGTCCACGACCAGGATTTCTTTCGCCCCAGCGAACGGCGAGGGATGCTCACTCGATTCTACACGGCTGCCGGCGGAACATGGGCGGGCTCGACCAGGGCCACCGATTGGGTGCATATGGGCAACGACACGGTGAAAACCGAGCCGCCATCCGACAGGGTTGCGCGGAAATATCCCCGTTATGTTCCCGGATGATCGCCATGCATATGCTGAGGCCAAGGCCGGTGCCGCGGCCCGGACGCTTGGTGGTGAAGAATGGATCGAAGATTCGCGGCAGGGTTTCACGGCGAATGCCCACGCCGTCGTCCTGGAACGTGATCAGCACGCGTTCACCGACGACGCCCAGACGAATCCGCAGCGTGCCCTGTTCGCGAACTTCCCGGATGGCCTGCTCGGCGTTGACGATGAGATTCAGAAAGACTTGCGTCAGCTGATTGGAATCGCCCAGCACCGTGGGCAGATCGGAGCGGGCGGCCACGTCCACGTGGATATTATTGGCGCGCAAGGAATGCTCGTGAAGCTGCAAAGTGCGCTGCAACAGATCG
>CAWIGS010000003.1:0-572324 GCA_963835805.1 uncultured Gammaproteobacteria bacterium | reverse complement strand
ATTCATCATCGTCGGCCGGCGGCGCCAGACCGAGCAACTCGCCGACTTTTACGCGAATGCCCTCGATATTGTCCCAGGCGAGCCGATAACCGCCCAGACTCTGGTCGAGCACGCGCGCAGGGATGTGCCGGATGCGCGGCCCGGCACCCGCATTCGTCCATGCCGCGGCGCGGTCGCTCTCGTGCAGGGTAATCGCCACACCGCGGGTCTTGACCAGGAAAGCCTCGAAGTCCATGCCACCAGCCAGCACGTAGTGAAGATCGTGCAGACCGATCACTGATTCGAGCGTATGCCCGGCCGGCAAGCGTTGCTGGACGCGATCGCTGGCCACTTCCCATGTTCGCAGCAAGCGCGCTAGGAAATCGGTTGCCACCTTGATCGACGCGCCGCGCGCGCCGAATTCGGTTGCCGTCGTACCCGGCGCCAACAAGGCCAGATGGCCTTCCAGAAATCGCACCAACCCGCTGATCTCCAATGCCCACAAGCCGGCGTCCGGCGTTTCGCGTTCCTCCGGTAAATAGCCAAGACTGCGATCGGAGTCAGTGCGGATGGCGATGGCGCCCATAGGTGCTCGGCCTTCGCGCAGCTCGCAATGCGAGGCCCACAAGCCGGTCAACTGATAGATGTCGCTGTTCTCGCGCTGGCTGAAGCGGTACGGATTCGACAGCGCGAACAACAAGGCATGGATATAGGCCAGGCGCACGTTTGTCTGGCCGCCGCCACGCAACGGCTCGATCACGGGTTTTTCGTCTACGCCGACGGCCACGGCAAAACGGAACAGGTCGTGCAGGTTCTGCCACGCGCCGGGCGGCGGCGCGCGGTAGCCCAGGTATGCCTGGTAAAGCAAGCCGCCACGATAGCCAAGCGCGCGCACCAGCGCGAGCGCGGCTGCCTTGCCGCGCAGGAATGGTACCGCGCCGGCCGGAGCGCACATATCGTGCACCGCTGCACAATAGCCCAATGCAAATTCGTGTTCGAAATCCTGTGCCAACTGACCAATCTGCCGCTTCTGCGGCGGCAGCGGAAAACTTTCGGCGATTACCTGTCTGCGGAGCGAGGCGACGATGGTGCTCACCGGTTCGCGCAGCATTTCCAGCGCGTCGATGCGTTGTTGCGGATCGATACGCAGCTGATTCATCTCGCGCAATGCGACAATGAGCAGACGCGAGGTGGCTACGGGATTGGCCAGTGGCAGTTGCCCCAGCCACCGGCGTAACGATCTCGCGTCGGTAGCGAACGAATTGCGGCGTGGAACATGCCGCTCTGGCAGTCCCTCAGCCAATCGTTCGAACAACGAACTCATTGTCAGACCCCTGTCATCTGCGGCGCCAGTATACTCCTCCACCGCCTCAGGCGTCGCGTAATGCCCGCGTCAGCACACGTCGCAAAATGCGCTCGGCAACGCCTCGCGGCTGCGCCAGACCCATGCGCGCCAGCAACGGTTCGTCCTGTGCACGAGGCGATCCCCGCCACAACGCGCCAAGGCTGAAAGCGGCAAGGCGTGGCTTGCTCGCTGCGAGCGTTTGCAAGCGTTGCAATGCCGGCAGCAGCGCCAACTCCTCCGAATTGAAATCGCTGCCGAAGGGAAATAGCGGAAACCGCTCGCGCTGTGGCGCCAGCGCTGCAGCCAGCCACTCTGGGGTGTTGCGGCGCCACACAGCCGGCAGCACAAAATGCCGATGCAGCTTGCCACTGACTTTCGCCTGCTCCACCAGTTCGTCGACGCAGCGCGCATCGGCGATCGCGAGCATAGCGATGATGCATTCCTCGTCGGATTTACCACGCAGGTCCGCGATACCGTATTCGGTAACGTAAATATCGCGCAGATGGCGCGGAATCGTGATCTGACCGTAGTTCCAGCGAATATTCGACTGCAGCCTGCCGCCGCTGCGCCGGGTGCTGCGCAACAGCAGGATCGAACGTCCACCGGCAAGCGCATGCGCCATCGCCACGAAGTTGTACTGTCCACCCACGCCGCTGACGACCTGGCCGTCTTCGAGCGTGTCGGAAACGGCCGCACCAAGCAGGGTCGCCATCATGCAGATGTTGAAGAACCGTGCATCGCGGCGTTGGATGGCATCAAGCGCTTCGCGCCCTCCGTAGAGCTGGTTGATATCGGATACGCGCGTCATCGACAGCCCGTCGAAATCCGCGCCGCGCAGGTCGCGCAACCACGCGTAGAAATCCTTCGAGCCCAGATAGAACGCGCCGCGCAGATAACGCCCGTCGCTGCGCTGCGAAACATCCATGCTGCGGCCCAAAGCCAAAGCCTTCTCGACGTCGATATCGTCGAACACGCGGCGTTTGAGAATTCCCGCACGAGCCAGATGCATGAAGCCGTCCATCACCATTTCGCTGGCGCCATACAGACCACGTGAGAACGGTTCCAGACCCCCGCAGTTGCCCGGCGCGCCGCAAGCTCCGAGCGCCGCCAGCGCGGTTCGATACTCGGCGTTGTGTGCGTGCCGCAGCAACAGTGCATGCACCAGCGCGTCGGACAGCACACCGATGCCGATCTGCAAGGTGCCACCATCGCGCACCAGGGAGCTGGCGTGCAGTCCGAGCGCGTATTCCGCGATATCGACAGGCGCGCGCGGCAATGCGTACAGCGTGTGCGCCGAGGCCGGGTCATCCAGCACGATGTCGAAGAACGCCGCCTCTGTTTCCGCCTCGTTGCCGATGAATGGCAAATCCGGATGGATCACGCCGACGACCAGCGGCCGCGGCGCGCCGATCGCGGCCATGCACTCGAGCAGATCCGCGCTGACATCCGGGTTACTGGCCAGGCTATAGTGCCGTTGCTCACCCTGGCCGCGCGCCGCGATCAACTGCACGACCGCGTTGATGTCGATGCCGGCGAGATCGCGTGCCACGTGCGTGTAGTTCAGGCTGGCGTAGTCGCGCTGTGATTGCGCCACGCCGAGCATCGCACCGGATTGCAGATAAAATTCGTGCACCCGGATATTGGCCGGCAGCGCATTCGCATGCTGAGCCGCGACCCAGGCCAGATCAGGGTAGTCCTTGCCGAAGTGCCGTTCGAGAAACGGCGCGAGAAAGCGCCGCTCCAGGTCACTTTTCGGCGCGGGCCGCGCCAGCGAAAGCGCGGTATACAGATCCAGTTTCAGCGCCGGGTCGCGTACAGCCCGTGCGTAGATCGCATTGAGCAATACATTCGGTTTGCCCAATCCCAGCGGCGTGGCCAAACGCAGCGTGCCGCGCGCATGCTCGAGGATGCGCGTTACGCAGGTGTGACTATCGCTGAGCAGTTCCGGCATGTCGTCATCATCGCAGATCGCGCCGGATACTTGCACATTCCACTTGCGGCTTCGGTATCATCAGGGGTGGGAGGACGACATGACCGAACGCTTCAAGATCGCCATCGTCGGTTCCGGACCGGGCGGGCTTTCGGCCGCGGCGCGCGCGGCAGAGCGCGGCGAATCGCATGTGCTGCTCGAAGCCGAAGCGCATTTGTCGAACACGATCTTCCGCTACCAGAAGGGCAAGTTCGTGATGGACGAACCGGGCATCCTGCCGCTGCGTGCACCGGTGCCGTTCAAAGCAGGATCGCGCGAAACGATCCTGGATGCCTGGGACGAAGCGGCCAAGCGTCTGAAAATCAACACGCGCTACAAGCACGAGGTCCGCGCGATCAAGCCCGGTCCCGGCGGCGGCTTCGAGATCCAATGCACGAATGGCCAGACCGTGATCGCCGAGCGCGTGGTGATGGGCATTGGCCTGCAGGGCAATATCCGCAAGCTCGGCTGCCCCGGCGAAGATCTGCCATTGGTGCAGTATCAACTGGACGATCCCGACGAATACGAAGGCGAAACCATCGCCGTGATCGGCGCCGGCGACGCCGCCATCGAAAACGCGGTGGCGCTGGCGAAACAAAACAACGTCGTCATCGTCAACCGCAAGGACGAGTTCGCGCGCGCCAAAAAAGGCAACGAAGCTGCGATTCTCAAGGCGATCGAAGACGCTACGATCGAGTGCTACTACGATTCCGCGCCTGAGCGCGTGGATGCGCTGTCGGTCGGACGCAAGAAGGGTCGCCTGATACTGAGCACGAAAAACGGCAAGGCGCAGATCCTGCTCGATCGAGTGATCGCGCGCCTGGGCGCCACCGCGCCGCGCGGTTTCGTCGAAGCATGCGGCGTGGTGTTTCCAAACAAAGACCCGGCTGCGGTGCCGGCGATCAGCTCGCAATACGAATCCAACGTCAAGGGCCTGTACATCGTTGGCGCGCTGGGCGGCTACCCGCTGATCAAGCAGGCGATGAACCAGGGTTACGAGGTCGTCGAATACATCCTCGGCAACAAAGTCGAGCCCGCCGATGAGCCGCTGCTCAAAGCCAAGTTTGCGGCAATGCCCGGTTTCCGCGACGTTGACGAGGCGCTGGCGCGTGTGCAGAAGAACGTGCGTCTGCTCGCCCACATCACGCCCTTGCAGTTGCGCGAGTTCATGCTCGATTCGGACATCCGTACTCCCAAGTCGGGCGAGACGATCTTCACTCGCAACGATTATACAAATACGTTCTTTTCCATCGTCGAAGGCGAAGTGCAGGTCGTGATCGACACGGCCACAAACCAGCGCATCAAGCTCAAGCGCGGCGAATTTTTCGGCGAGATGAGTCTGATCTCCGGGCGCCGGCGCTCGGCCACGATCCTGGCCGGACCAAACTGCGTGCTGATCGAGACGCCGCGGCGCTCGATGAACCGGCTGATCAATTCCGTCGAGGCGGTCAAGCGCGAGATCGACCAGGTGTTCATCCTGCGTGCGATCCAGTCGCGTTTCGCACCGGAGGCTTCGGTCGAGCAACTCACCGAAGTCGTCGCGGCCTCGCGTCTGGAGCGCTTCAAGGCCGGCGACGTACTGTTCAACGAGGGCGAAATCGGCGACTGCCTGCACCTTGTACGCGTGGGCTCGCTGACCATCGCGCGCAACATCGGTGGCAAGGATGTTGTGCTCAGTTACGTGCCGGCGGGCAATTACGTCGGCGAAATGGCGCTGATGGGCGAATCGCGGCGCTCGGCTACAGCGCGCGCAGCGATCGCCACCGAAACCGTGCGCCTGGACGGCGACAGTTTCAAGAAACTGGTCAATCGCATTCCGATACTGCGCCTGCGCCTGCAGTCCGAATATCGCCAGCGCACGGCGGCGAATCTGGCGATGCAGGCGATGCCGGGCGGCGGCGACATCATCTCGTTCCTGCTTGCCCAGGGTGCCGGCGAGGCCACCGATATCCTGCTGATCGACGAATCGCTGTGCGTGCGTTGCGATAACTGCGAGAAAGCCTGCGCCGAGACCCATGGCGGCACCTCGCGCCTGAACCGCGAAGCAGGCCCGACCTTCGCCAACGTGCATGTGCCAACGTCATGCCGGCATTGCGAACATCCGCACTGCATGAAGGATTGTCCGCCCGACGCGATCCACCGCGCGCCCAATGGCGAGGTGTTCATCGCCGACAACTGCATCGGCTGCGGCAATTGCGAGCGCAATTGCCCGTACGGTGTGATCCATATGTCGTACAAGCCGCCGAAGAAGCCCGGCTTGATCCAGTGGCTGCTGTTCGGTCGCGGCCCCGGTCCCGGCGAAGCACCGTACGAATCGCACGATCACGCCGTCGGCGAGGTCAAGAAGGCGGTCAAATGTGACATGTGCAAGGATCTTTCCGGCGGTCCGGCCTGCGTGCGCACGTGCCCCACCGGTGCGGCAATCCGCATCTCGCCCGAGGAGTTTCCCGCCTACGCGCAGTCTCGGCGCTGAAAGCCAGCCATGCACGATTCCATCCTCACTCATGCGAAGTCGCGCTATCTGTGGATTGCGATGGCGCTCTCGCTCGCTTCGCTGGTCGCCTATATCGTCCACGATCCGGGCGGGCCGCCCAACGGCGGCACATGGCTCGGCTACACGCTCGGCACGATCGCTGCGCTGCTGATCGTGTGGCTGATGCTGTTTGGCATCCGCAAGCGCCGCTACCGCGACAGCGCCGGCACACTGCGCGGATGGCTGTCCGCGCACATCTACCTGGGCACATCGCTCATCCTGATCGTGTTGCTGCACAGCGGTTTCCAATTCGGCTGGAACGTGCACACGTTGGCGTTCGTACTCATGCTGGTTGTGATCTTTTCCGGATTCTTCGGTGTCTACGTGTATCTGCGCTATCCGAACCTGATGACACGCAACCGCGAAAGCGCCACGCGCGAAGCCATGCTCGAGGAAGTCGCCGAAATCGACCAGAACGCACTCGCACTGGCCGACGGCATCGACCCGAAAATCCACGCCATCGTCTTGCGCTCGATCCAGAACACGCGCTTGGGTGGCGGCGTATGGACGCAATTACGCGCGCACGACGGCTCGGATCTGGCCCTGGAAGTGCTGCACAAGGCCTTGGCCGACCGCGAAAACAGGCAGGAAATGAAAACCGCCGAGATGCCGACCATGTTCGCAATGGTGGATTTTCTCGCTGGCCGCGCTACCGACAAGCAGAGCGAAGCGTTGCGCAAGCTGCTCGACCTGATCTCGCGCAAGAAGGGACTGGCGACGAAAGTCGCGCGTGACATGCAGTATCAGGCGATGATGGAAATCTGGCTGTATATCCACGTGCCACTGTCGTTCGCTCTGCTGGCGGCGCTGATCGCGCACATCGTTTCTTCTTTCTTCTATTGGTAGGTCGAGAATGCGCTGGCTGATTCGCCGAGTGCTGAAAAAAGGCAAGGGCACCATTTCCTACGAGGAAGACGTCCACTACGGCGACGTGCTCACGATCGGGCGCGCTGCCGATCAGGCGATCTTCCTGCCGGACATGCGCGCCGCACTCAACCACTCGCGCATCACCCTGCTTTCCGCCGGCCAGTACAAGATCGAATCGCTGATCCTGGCCGGTATCCGCGTCGATGGCCAGATCACCTACACCACAACCGCCGGCGCCGGCGCCGTGGTGGAAATCGGCAATACGCGCCTGACCCTCCTCGCCGCGCCACAGGACTACGACGGTGCCGTGGAGGTGAGCACGCTCGACAAGTCCGAGCAGCAAGCCGAGCTGGCGCGTGCCGCGAAACCCACGCGGCTGGCCCAGACCGGGCTGAGCAAACGCCGGCCGGCGTGGATCCTGTTCTTTGGAATTCTTGTGTTCTATCTCGCCCTGCCGATGCTCGGCCACTTCATTCCGGGATTTGGCCAGATGCTGCGGAGCGTGCCGCTGCTGCCGAGTACGCAAAGCTGGAACCCCGGCCCGCTCGACGCCGCGCACCGTTTCTTTGCCAGCGACTGCACGAAGTGCCACCAGCACGCATTCTTGACAGTGCGCGACGCTGCCTGCCTGAACTGCCACGCCAACACAGCCGCGCACGCGGACCCCGCCAAGTTCAATCTTCCGCAATTGGGCAACGCGCAATGCCGCAGTTGCCATCAGGACCATCAGGGGCCGAGCGGCATGATCCGCACCGACCAGCGCCTGTGCGCGGATTGCCATGCCGATCTGAAGGCACGCACCAAAGGCGCCAGCACGTTCGCCGACGTCAGCGATTTTGGCACAGCGCATCCGCAGTTCAAGGTCAGCCTGCCCGGCTGGGACGCCACCGGCAACTTTGCGCCGCAGCGCGTAACCTGGGCAGTCGACCTGAAGGAAAATTCCGGGCTCAAGTTCAATCACGAAAAGCACCTGAACCCCGACGGGCTGAACACCCCGAACGGTCATCGCGTGCTCACCTGTGCGACCTGCCACACGCCCGATGCCGGCGGCTCGAAGATGCGCCCCATCCAGTTCGAGAACATATGCCACGACTGCCACAAGCTCGGCTTCGACACGCTCGCGCCCGGGCGCGAAGTGCCGCACGGCAAGGTCGCCGCCGTGGCGTACACCTTGAGCGAGTACTACGCCAAGGTTGCGCTGGAAGGCGGTTATCTGGATGCGCGTTCGCCCGACATCGTGCAGCAACGCCGCCGCCCCGGCGCGCCGCCACTGTCGCAACAGCAGCAGCAGGAAGCCCTGGCCTGGGCACGCCAGCGCGCACACGAGGCCACCGACAGCTTGTTCACCGGCAAGGCGTGCAGCACCTGCCACAAGGTCACACCGCCACATGCCGCCGACGACACCTGGCACGTGGCGCCAGTGCGTGTGTCCGGCGTGTGGTACGCAGACGCCAAGTTCACCCACGCCAAACACACCACGGTCAAGTGCGAGGATTGCCACAATGGCGCGCCCAAATCCACGCAATCCAGCGATGTGCTGATACCCGGCATCGCCAACTGCCGTACCTGCCATGCCGGCGCCAGGGCAAAGGACAAGGTCGCCACGACCTGCATCGCCTGCCACGCGTATCATCAATCGGCAATGCTGAAGATGGGTACATTATGAACCCCGCCTTGCGTTATGATCGGGGCACAGGGGAATGGGCAATGCCGGCGTAAACGACAGCGTCGGCGCAGGGTGCCGCAATCGGGGAGAGGAGCGATGCGGAACAAACGGCATGTCTGGCTGGCGCTGGCGGCGACATTGACGCTTGCCGCGTGTGGTGGCGGCAGCAATTCCGGGGATTCCGAAGGCACCGCACCGCCGCCGCCGCAAGCCACGCCGGATTCGGGCTGCACGGGTTCGTGCGCCAGTGCGCAGACGTATCTTACCCAGAGCGACGTGCAGACCGCCATCGCCCAGGCGGCGGCCGAAGCGCAGGCTCAAGGCAAACCCGCTGTAATCGCCGTTGTCGACCGCGTCGGCAACGTGCTCGCGGTCTATCGCATGAACGGCGCAGCGGACACAATGACGATTACCTCGGCCCGCGGCGTGGTCGGCGGCCTGGAAGGCCTGGCAGTCCCAAGCGAGCTGGCCGCCATCGCCAAGGCCGTGACCGGCGCGTATCTGTCCTCCGAAGGCAATGCGTTTTCCACGCGCACGGCCAGCCAGATCGTGCAGGAACATTTCAACCCGGGTGTGCTTGGCACACCCGCCGGTCCGCTGTTCGGGGTGCAGTTCTCGCAACTGCCATGTTCGGATCTGACCACACATTTTTCCTCCGGGAACGGAGTCGGCCCGCACAACTCCCCGCTGGGTCTGGCGGCCGATCCGGGCGGTTTCCCGCTGTATAAAAGCGGAACGCCGGTCGGCGGCGTCGGCGTGGCCGCCGATGGCGTCTACGGCCTTGATCCGAATGTGATGGACAAGGATCGCAACATCGACGAGTTGATCGCGATGGCCGCCACCTACGGCTTCGGCGCGCCCACCGACCGCCGCGCAGATACGATCACCGTCGCCGGCATCACCTTGCGCTTCAGCGACGTCGGTTACGCCGACCTGGCTACGCATCCGCAAAGCGCGCCGCCGTATTCCGCTGTGACCGGTGCGCTGATGGCGGTGCCGGGCTATTTCGACGGCAGCGCCATTCTGGCCGGAACCGCATTCGGCCAGCCCGATTCCGGCATACGTCCGGATACGCAGTTCTATCCGGGTCTGGATGCTTTCGTGCTCGACGACGGCCATGGCAACAATCGCTATCCCCCGATCGCGGGGACCGATGGCGCCGACGCGCTGACCGCCAACGAAGCACAGGTTCTCGTGCAGCAGGCACTGATGGTGGCCAATCGCGCGCGCGCGCAGATTCGCAATCCGCTCGGCAGTCAGGCGCGCGTGTCCGTGTCGATCGTGGATACCAATGGCGTCGCCCTTGCGGTCGCGCGCACGCGCGACGCGCCAATTTTCGGCACCGACGTGTCGCTGCAGAAGGCGCGCACCGCAGCGTTCAATTCCGGTAGCTATGCGGCTGATGTGCTGCAGGGTCTGGCGCCGGCCAACTATTTCGCCGACAGCATAGACTTCGCCAACAAGAAAGTTACCTTCACAACGGTCGCGCAAAGCAACATCGGCAATTACCTGACCGCTGTGCGCGCATTTCTCGGCCTGCCCGACGCGCTCGAGGGCGGTTACGCGTTCACCGACCGCGCCGGCGGCAATCTGTCGCGACCGTTCTTTCCGGACGGTGTGGACGGCAACCCGAACGGACCGTTCAGCCATCCACTGGCGCGATGGAGCCCGTTCCAGGAAGGCCTGCAACTCGATCTTGTCTACAACGCGGTCGCGCTGAATTTGGTCGGTTATCTGCAAGCCGCGGGCTTTGCGATCAGTGCCGACAATGTGCCCGCCGCGACGCAATATTGCACAGCCAGTCCGCGCATGGCCAACGGTGTGCAGGTATTTCCCGGCAGCGCGCCGATCTATCGTGGCAGCAAACTGGTTGGTGGCATCGGCGCCTCCGGCGATGGTGTGGACCAGGACGACATGGTCAGTTTTCTCGGCCTGTACAACGCCGGTGTGGCTCTCGGCGGCGCAATCGGCAATGCGCCACCGGCGATACGCGCCGACAATCTCACGCCGCAGGGTGTGCGCCTGCGCTATGTCGAATGTCCGCAGGCGCCGTTCCTGGACAGCAACGCCGACAACGTCTGCGATGGGAAGTGACATGAGTATTCGACTTCGCTCGCGCATCCTCCCCGCCGGCATCGCGCTTGCCGGGTTTGCCGCATTTTCCACAAGTCCACAAATCCAGGCGCAAACGGCCAGCTCCATGCCGCATGTGCTGGAACTGTTCGGCGTGCTGCCGGCACCGACTTACGATCCGTCCAAGTCCGAAATCCCGCGCCGGCGCCCGGGGCACCCGTACGAGCCGTTGCCGGAGTTCAAGGTGGTCAATCCCGATGGCGTGCCACCCGCGCCGGTGGATCAAGCAGGTGCATTCCTGCCGGTGCCGGATCGCTGGCGCATCATGGAAACGCTCGGCTTCAAGTTTCCGTGGTACGACCCGTACAACCAGAATATCTACAAGGGCGACAAACCGATCGACGGCAAGGATCATTTCCTGGTACTGACCGCCATCTCCGACACCTTCATCGAGCCGCGCAGCGTGCCGACGCCGGTCGCGCCGCAAAATACCGGGCATGCCGGCGAACTGGGTGTGTTCGGCGGCATCAACCAGCTGTTGCTCGCGCAGAACTTCATTGCCAGCGTCGACTACTATCACGGCGACACCACGTTCAAGCCGCCCGACACCGAATACAAGGCTACGCTCGCGTTCAACTACAACCGCGTCAACGTGGACGAAGTGCGTGCGTTGCAGATCGACCCGCGTCTTGGCACCAGCCGCGACGACGGCTTCGTCGGCGTGCAGGAACTGTGGTTCGACAAGCATCTGCGCGATGATTCCTCGCGTTACGATTTCGACAGCCTGCGAATCGGCATCCAGCCATTCTCGACCGATTTCCGCGGTTTCCTGTTCCAGGATTCGCAACCGGGCATCCGTCTGTTCGGCGACCGCGACAATAACCGCTGGCAATACAACCTCGCCTATTTCCGACGCCTGGAAAAGGATCTCAATTCCGGTCTGAACGACGTGACCAGTGCGCCACGCCATGACGACATTCTCGTGGCCAACCTGTATCGCCAGGACTGGCCGTGGCTGGGCTTCACCTCGCAGGCGACGATCGTCTACAACCACAACGCCGACGGCACGATTTACGATTCCAATGGTTTCATCCAGCGCCCGGCCGCGATTGGCTTGCAACTGCCGCGCAGCTACGACGTCACCTACCTGGGCTACAACGGCGACGGCCATATCGGCCGCGTGAACCTTACCGTTTCCGCCTACGGCGCGCTCGGGCACCAGTCGCACGGTATTTTCGTGGAAGAACCCACCACGATCCGCGCCGGCTTTCTTGCCGCCGAGGCGTCGCTGGATTTCGACTGGATCCGCGCGCGCCTGTCCGCGGCCTACGCCAGCGGCGACAAGAACGCGCACGACAACCGCTCTACCGGCTTCGATGCGATCAACGAAAATCCGATCTTCGCCGGCGCCGACACCAGCTACTGGATCAGTCAGGGCGTACCACTGATTGCCGGCGGCGGTGTCGGCCTGAACCAACCCAACGGCATGCTGCCGGATCTGCGCTCGTCCAAGGCGCTCGGCCAATCCAATTTCGACAATCCCGGCCTGCGCCTGGTCGGCATCGGAGCCGATTTCGACCTGACGCCGCAATCGCGCGTGTCCGCCAATCTCAATGAACTGTGGTTCGACAACACCGCCACACTGGAAGCGTTGCGCCAGCAGGCGGATATCGGCCGCAGCATCGGCACGGATGCATCGGTCGCATGGATCTGGCGGCCCTACTTCACCCAGAACGTCGTGGTGCGCCTGTCCGGCGCGGTGCTGCGGCCGGGGACAGGATTCAAGAGCCTGTTCAGCTCCGATCATTCGCTGTACTACTCGGTGCTGGCGAACGTGATTTTGACGTATTGACGAGGGCGTAGCCATGACGAAACGCAAGCGGATCGGCTACTGCGCATGCGCATTCGCACTGCTGTTCGGCACGTATGCGCAGCTAACTTTCGCCAACGACAACGAAAAGCCCGTGCCGCGCAGCTACGCGGAAACGCCAGCCGCGCCCGCGTTTCAAAGTTGGAACGATGCGAACAAGAAATCCTCTGGCTGCATTTCCTGCCACACCCAATCCGACCGCAAGACCATGCACGCCAGCGAAGCGGTCGTGCTCGGCTGCACCGACTGCCACGGTGGCGACGCCGGCATTCGCGCGCCAGCGGGCGAGACTTACGACGCCGACGTGCATCACGACAAACGCGACTGGTCGAGTGCGTACCAGACGGCGATGGACAAGGCACATGTGCTGCCTCGGTATCCGGATCGCTGGCCGACCAGCGCCAATCCGCAGCGCAGCTACACCGCTGGTCAAAGGAATCGCCGCAGTTCGTGCGCTTCGTCAATCCCGGTGATTTTCGCGTCGCCCACGAAGCCTGCGGCGCCTGCCACCTGCCGATCATCCAGGCCAACGAAAAAGCCTGATGGCGAACGCGGCCATGTTCTGGGGCGCAGCCGCGTACAACAACGGCATCCTGCCGTACAAGCATTCGATCCTCGGCGAGGCCTATACCAAAGACGGCAGTCGGCGGCGGCGACCGACAGCCAGATCACGCCGGACGCGAACATGCTCAAGCACGGCATCCTGCCGAAGATCTACCCGCTGCCGGCGTGGGAGGTCGACCCCGCCCGCCGACATCTTCCGCGTGTTCGAGCGCGGCGGTCGCAACATCGGCACGACGTTTCCCGGAACTCGGCCTGCCTGACGACGGCGGCCGATCCAGCGTCTGGAAGAACCCGGCCGGCCCGACATCCGCCAGTCCAACCGCGGCCCCGGCACCGGCTTGCGCGTCGCGATCCCGGTGCTGAACATCCACAAGACCCGGCTGAACGATCCGTTCACCTGGTTCATGGGCACCAACGACCAGCCCGGCGACTATCCGCTCGTCGGGCTGCGCCGCCTGCCACGTGGTCTACGCCAACGACCGCGAGCCGCTGTCATTCGGCCGGCTATGCGAAGTACGGCAACATGGGCATGTCGCAGGACAGCCGATCCGACGATTCCACGCGACGAATCCGGCCATCCGCTCAAGCACGCGTTCACGCGCGCGATCCCGACCAGCCAGTGCATGATCTGCCACATGCACCAGCCGAACATGTTCCTGAACACCTTGCTCGGCTACACGATGTGGGATTACGAGTCCGACGCGCCGTTCATGTGGCCGAAGCAGCAGAAATATCCGACCGCCGAACAAGCGCGCAAGATTCTCGACCGCAATCCCGAAGGCAGCGGCGCTCCGCGGCAAATGGGCCGATGTGAATTTCCGTCAAGGACGACAGCAGCTCAATCCGCAAGCTCAAGGACACCCAGTTCGCCGATTATCACGGCCACGGCTGGAATTTCCGCGCCGTCTTCAAGCGCGACCGCAAGGGCAATCTGCTCGACGACGAACGGCAACATCGTCGCCAGCAACGATCCGGAAAATGCGAAAAAGGCCGTGCACCTGCAATCGATCCATGTCGAGACGGCATGCAGTGCGTCGACTGCCACTTCGCGCAGGACACCACGGCAACGGCTACATCTAAGGCGAGGTCATGGGCGCGGTCGAGATCGGGTGCCAGGATTGCCACGGCACGGTCGGATGCTTATCCGACGCTGCAGACTTCGGGTCCGGCAGCCGCCCCGGCGGCACCGATCTGTCGCTGCTGCGCAATCCGGACGGCAAGCAACCGCTTCGAATGGATGCAACGGCAAACTCGATCCAGCGCTCGGCGGTCGATCCGGGCTCGAATGGAAGATGACCCTGGTCAAGGACACGGTCGATCCGGCAGTCCCGGACTACAACGCGAAGGCCGCGCGCGCCAAGCTGATGCTCGAACGATCCGGACGATCAGAAATGGGGCGCCGGCCGTGCCCGAAGAACCAGCTCGCGCACAACGACAGACAAGATGGCCGTGCTATGCCTGCCACACGTCGTGGACGACGAGCTGCGGCGGCTGCCATCTGCCGATCGAGGCCAACTGGAAGACCGAGCGGCACAATTATGAAGGCGAGCGACACGCGCAACTTCGCCACCTACAATCCGCAGGTCGCGCGCGACGACATGTTCCAGCTCGGCATCCACGGCGACGATCAAGGCAACAAGATCGCGCCGGTGCGCTCGTCGTCGGCGCTGGTCCTGTCGTCGACCAACATCAACCGCGAACAGATCTATGTGCAGCAGCCGCCGATCTCGGCCGTCGGGCTTTTCGAGCCAGGCCTTCTGCGCCGCATTTCCCGCACACCGTGCGCAAGACCGAGACCAAGACCTGCGACGACTGCCATCTCGAAGGCCAACGACAACAACGCGATCATGGCGCAGCTGCTGCTGCTCGGCACCAATTTCGTCAACTTCGTCGGCTATCAATGCCTGGGTCGGCGAGGCAGGCGACATCGAGGCGGTGCAGGTCACCGAATGGAACGAGCCGCAGGCGGTGATCGGCTGCTATCTGCAGAACTACGCCTATCCCGACTGTACAAGCAGCATCGTCGACAGCGGCCGCGCAAGCTGACCGAGGCCATGCGGCCACGAATCACAACGACGGCGGCACAGTGCTGCCTGCAGCTGCGCGGCGAATATCTCTACGTCGCCGAGGGCACGGCGGCTTCCGCGTCTATGACGTCGCCAGCATCGCCAACAAGGATTCTCGGAGCAGATCATCACCGCGCCGTTCTCGCCGCTGGGCCAGGACACGCACGTCGCCTCGCAAGAACGCCACCTGCGTGGCGCTGCCGACCGACCAGCCGATCGATCCGCTGCGCAACGCCGGCAACCAGTCGATCGCCCGAGGCGATTTGATGCAGGCGAGCGAGAACCAGGAGCAGCCGTTGCATCCGATCTACCATTACGCCTTCATCACCGACGCCGAGGAAGGCCTGATCCTGACCAACGTCGACACGCTGACCGACGGCGAGCCGCGCAACAATTTCCTCAACCGCGCCCTGACCTGGAACCCAGAGCGGCGTCCTCAACGGCGCGCGCCACCTCACGATCGCCGGCACCATTTCTACATCGCCGCCGACGCGGGCGTGGTCGTGCTCGACATGAACGATCCGCTGAAGCCGCGCGTACGTGGCGGTCATCCCGCTCGCCGGACGCGCGCGCGGCGCTGCAGTTCCGCTATCTGTTCGTCACCGACGCGCGCGGGCTGGACGTCGTCGACGTCACCCATCCCGACGCAGCCGGTCGTGGTCGAGGGCGCGCATCGTGCCGCTGGCCGATGCGCACCAGCGTCTATGTCGCGCGCACCTACGCCTATGTCGCCGACGGCAGCGGACGGCCTCGTGATCGTCGACGTGGAGCAGCCGGAACACCCGAAGCTCTACCAGAAGTTCACCGCCGACGGCAAGATCAACGACGCCGCGCGACGTGGTCGTCGGCTCGACCAACGCCTCGCTGTTCGCCTATGTCGCCGACGGCAAGAACGGCCTGAAGGTGATCCAGCTCACCTCGCCCGACCAGCCAGCCCAATTTCTACGGCTTCTCGCCCGCCCCCGAAGCCCGAGCTGATCGCCTGGGACCGACGACCGTCGCCGGCGCTGGCGCTGTCCGGGCCTCGAGCGCGACCGCGCGCGTCGACGAGACCGGCGACCAGATCGCGGTCTTCGGCCGCATCGGCTCGCGCCCGTTCAACCTCGAGGAAATGCGGCGGTTGTATCTGGACCAGGACGGCAAGCCCTGGTTCGTCGACGATTCGCGCGAAAACGAGCGCCTGCTGCAGGCGTCGAGCGACACGCGGAAGCGACACCGAGCGAGGCACCCAGCGCAAACCCGTGAGTGTCGACAATCGAAGCGGTTTGATCGAACGCTGCTTTTTTGCCCGTCACAACGTCGGTTAAGGCGGCTGCGACAATGCCGTCGCGGCTCGGCTAGAATCGATGCATGAACGCCGCTGCCTCACCGTCCGCATCGCCGGCCCTGCATCTGGCCGAACAGGAGCTCAGCCGGGCGGCGGTGCGCCGCTGAATGCCGGCAACGCCGTCGATCTGCTGATCGACGCGCGCGCCAACTTCGATGCGTGGCTGACCGCGATCCGCTGCGCACGAAAAAGTATATTTCTGGAAAACTACATCATCGCCGACGATACCGTCGGCCGCGAGTTTCAGGCCGCGCTCATCGAGCGCGCGCAAGCGGGCGTATGTGTATGCGTGATCCGGGACTGGCTCGGCTGTCTGGGCAATTCGAAAGCAGCATTCTGGCAGCCGCTGCTCGCCGCCTGCGGGCAAGTGCGTGCCTACAACCCGCCGCGTTTCGACAGTCCGTTCGGCTGGGTGAGCCGCGATCATCGCAAATTGCTGCTGGTCGACGGTACGCTCGGCTTCGTTTCCGGCCTGTGCATCGCGGCGAAATGGTTGGGCGATCCAGCTCGCGGCGTCGCCCCCTGGCGCGACACCGGTGTGGCGATCCGCGGACCAGCCTGCGCCGAACTCACGAGCGCATTCGCCGATAGTTGGTCGCAGCCTGGCGCACCGCTGGATCCGATCCATTCGATGATAGCGCCAGCCGCGGCGGGCGAAATCAATTTGCGCGTGATCGTTACCGAACCCCGGCGCGCGAGCGTATTCCGAAACCGATCAACTGATCGCTGCCATGGCGCGCAAGACGTTGTGGCTGACGGATGCGTATTACATCGGCATCGCGCCCTATGTGCAGGCCTTGATTGCCGCGGCGCGCGACGGCGTGGACGTGCGCCTGCTGGTGCCGGGCGCAAGCAACCTGAAGCTGGTCGCACGCTTGTCGCAGACCGGCTACCGACCTTTGCTCGAAGCCGGAATAAAAGTATACGAGTGGAACGGCAGCATGCTGCACGCCAGAGACTTTCGGTGGCTGATGGGCACTGGGCGCGGGTCGGATCGAGCAACCTGAATGTGTCGAGTTGGCTGGTGAATTGCGAACTGGATGTCGCCATCGAAGATACGGATTTCGCGCAGAAGCTGGAACAACAATACGAACAGGATCTGGCCAACGCCACCGAAATCGTGTTGCCCGGACAAAAACGCCCGGCACAGCGAAATCCGGTGACACGCCGCGTCCGCGGCGGCAGTTCCAGTCGCGCCGCAGCAGGCGCCTTGCGTCTGGTCAATGCAGTGGGCGCCGTGCTTGGCGACCGGCGCGTGTTCAGCGGCGCCGAGGCGAGCGTGCTGCCTGGCGCAACGGCGATTCTATCGCTACTCGCCGCATTGGCCGTCGTCTGGCCGCGCCTGATCGCGTGGCCGTTGGCGGCGATCATGCTGTGGCTTGCCGCCAGCTTGCTGGCGCGTTACTGGCATCTGCGCCACGCGCGACGCGACGCCGCGGGCAAACCGCAATGATGCGACTGGCGATGCCGCGCGCCGCGGAGTAACCTGCAAGCATTTCCCCCTGCACGATTCCCCATGTCCGAAACTCCAGCCGTTTACGCCGCGGAGCGGGAAGTATTCACTCCCGGCGCGCTGGTGCGCCTGGCACGCGATGCGATCGAGCAGCGTTTTGCGCTGATCTGGATCGAGGGCGAAATCTCCAATTTCACGCGTGCGGCTTCCGGGACACCTGTACTTCAGCCTGAAGGACGCGCAAGCGCAGGTGCGTTGCGCGATGTTCAAGCCGAGAAGCACCTGGCTGCGTTTCAAGCCGGCCGACGGCATGCGTGTGCTGGCACGCGCGCGGGTGACACTGTACGAGGCGCGCGGCGAATTCCAGCTCGTCATCGAGCACCTCGAAGAAGCCGGCGAAGGCGCACTATTGCGCGCGTTCGAGCAGCTCAAGGCACGCCTCGCCACCGAAGGTCTGTTCGCCGCCGCAGCCAAGCGTGCGTTGCCGAAACTGCCGCGCCGCATCGGCATCATAACCTCGCCCACCGGCGCCGCACTGCACGACGTGCTCAGCGTGATCGCGCGGCGATTTCCTCTCACACAAATCGAAATCCTGCCGGTGCCGGTACAGGGCAAGGACGCGCCGGCGGCTATTGCCGCGATGCTCGCGGCCGCATCGCGTGCGCACCGTCACGACGTGTTGCTGCTCACCCGTGGCGGCGGTTCGCTGGAGGATTTGTGGGCGTTCAACGAGGAAGCGGTCGCGCGCGCGATTCGCGCCTGCGCAGTTCCTGTCGTGTCGGCCATCGGCCATGAAATCGATTTCACCATCGCCGATTTTGCCGCCGACCTGCGCGCGCCGACGCCCTCAGCTGCCGCCGAATTGCTGGTACCGGATGCGAACGAGGTGCGGCGCGCGCTCGCGCACGTTCGCACACGCCTGACCCAGTGGATTCAGCACTGCCTGCGCGCACTGGCGCAAAGCAGCGATCATGCACGCCAACGCCTGCGCGCGCGCCATCCGCGCCAGCGCCTGCGCGGCGGCCGCGAGCGCCTGAATGCGTTGTATTCACGCCTGCGCCGACAGCATCCCGCGGCAGGTCTGCAACGCCGCACGAATGCGCTGCATATCGGCTTCGACAGATTACGTGGCGGCATGGCGCATCGGCTGCAAGTGCGGCGTCTGCGCCTGACCGAACTCGGTCGCGCCCTGAATGCGATCAGTCCGCTGGCGACCCTGGATCGCGGCTATGCGATCCTGCTCGACCGCGACAGCGGACTCGTCGTGCGCAATCTCGCACAGGCACGCCACAGCGTGCGTTTCCTCGCGCGCCTGCGCGACGGTGAAATCGCCCTCATCCACGATCCGGAAGCCTGATCCATGCGTCCACGCCATCCCGAGCGCCATGTCACCCGCCGTATCGGCTGGTTGCGCGCTGCCGTGCTCGGCGCCAACGACGGCATCGTCTCCACCGCCAGCCTGATCCTCGGCGTCGCCACCGCACACGCCTCGCGCGCGACAATTCTCACCGCCGGGCTGGCCAGTCTTGTTGCAGGCGCGATGTCGATGGCCGCCGGCGAATACGTTTCGGTCAGCTCGCAAGCCGACATGGAAAAAGCCGAAACCGAAACCGAACGCCGCGAACTGGAAGCCGACAGCGCCGGCGAGCACAAGGAACTGGCCGGCATCTACGTCAAGCGCGGTCTCACTCCGCAGCTTGCTGAACAGGTGTCGCGGCAACTGATGGCACACGATGCGCTCGATGCGCACCTGCGCGACGAACTGGGCATTTCCGAAACGCACCGGGCACGACCGCTGCAAGCCGCATTCACTTCGGCGATCACCTACGCTGCCGGTGCGGCGCTGCCGCTGGCCAGCGTTGTCGTCGCACCGCCGGCACACCTGGTTGCTGTGGTGCCGGCCGTTTCGCTCGTGGTACTCACCGTGCTCGGCGGCGTCGCAGCGCGCGTCGGTGGAGCGCGAATGCCCGCCGGGGCACTGCGCGTGCTGTTCTGGGGCGCGCTGGCAATGGCTGTGACGGCCGGGCTAGGCACCTTGTTTGCTGCGCTGGCGTAACTGCGGCGCTGCATTGACGCTGCGCCTGGTGGCGCCGACAATCGGCTAATCCACCGGGGAGGCGCGATGAAAGCATCCGATCTGTTCGTCAAGGCGCTCGAAGCCGAGCATGTGCACTACGTGTTCGGCATTCCAGGCGAGGAAAATCTCGACCTGCTCGAATCGCTGCGCACCTCATCGATCAAGTTGATCCTCACTCGCCACGAGCAGGCTGCCGGATTCATGGCCGCGACCTACGGCCGCCTGACCGGCAAGGCCGGCGTGTGTCTGGCGACGCTCGGGCCGGGCGCGACCAATTTCGTCACCGCCGCCGCATACGCGGAGCTGGGCGGAATGCCGATGCTGATGATCACCGGACAAAAGCCGATCAAGGTGTCCAAGCAGGGCCATTTCCAGATCGTGGATGTGGTCGACATGATGAAGCCGCTGACCAAATACACTCAGCAGATCGTTTCGGCCGACAATATTCCGGCGCGCGTGCGCGAAGCGTTTCGGCGCGCCGAGGAGGAACGCCCCGGCGCGACGCATCTGGAATTGCCCGAGGACATCGCCCATGACAACACCGATGCGATCCTGATTCCGGCCAGCTATCACCGCCGGCCGATCGCCGATGAAAAAGCCATCGCGCACGCGGTCGAAGCGGTATCCGCAGCACGTCATCCGCTGTTGATGATCGGCGCTGCCGCCAACCGCAAACTGTGCAGCAAGATGCTGCGCGAATTCGTCGATGCAGACCGGCATTCCGTTCTTCACCACGCAGATGGGCAAGGGCGTGATCGACGAAACCCATCCGCTGTGGCTGGGCAATGCGGCGCTGTCCGACGGCGACTTCGTGCATCGCGCCATCGAGCGCGCCGACTGCATCATCAATGTCGGCCACGACGTGATCGAAAAGCCGCCATTCTTCATGCAACGCGGACGGCGGACGGTAATCCATGTCAATTTCGCCAGCGCCGAAGTCGATACGGTCTACTTCCCGCAAATCGAAGTCATCGGCGACATCGCCAACTCGGTGTGGCGCATGAAGGCAGCGCATCGCGCCGTGTCCACATTGGGATTTTGCTTACTTCTCCAGTGTACGCAAGCATCTGGACGCGCACCTCGCGCAAGGCAAGGACGACGATCGCTGGCCGATCTATCCGCAGCGCCTCGTCGCCGACGTGCGCAAGGTAACGCCATCCGACGGCATCGTGTGCCTGGACAACGGCATGTACAAGATCTGGTTCGCGCGCTACTACCGCTGCCGCGAACCGAACACGCTGCTGCTCGACAACGCGCTGGCGACGATGGGCGCCGGTTTCCCGTCCGCCATCGCTGCCAAGATCGTGCATCCGCAGCGCAAGGTCATGGCAGTGGCCGGCGACGGCGGCTTCATGATGAACTCGCAGGAGCTCGAAACCGCGGTGCGCCTGAAGCTCGACCTCGTCATCCTGTTGCTGCGCGACAACGCCTACGGCATGATCAGCTGGAAACAGGCGAACATGAATTTCCCCGACTTCGGCATGGACATGGGCAACCCGGATTTCGTCGCGTACGCGCAAAGTTACGGCGCGCAGGGACATCGACCCTCTTCGGCCGACGAGTTCGCTCCGCTGCTGGCCAATGCCTCGACACGCCGGGCGTGCACCTGATCGACTGCCGATCGATTATTCCGACAACGACCGGATCTTGAATTGGGAGATCAAGGAACTGTCGGCCAAAATCTGAGTCGATACAGCGACGGAGTCGACGCCATGTTGAAACCAACTTACCCCTACTACCTCGCCAACGAGGCGCAGCAGCCCAACACCGATCTGGAAGTCACCGACAAATACACGCGGCAAGGTCGCCACGCGCGTGGCGATGGCCGATGCTAAAGCGATCGACGCGGCGATCGCGGCGGCGGTGCAAGCGCCAGGAACCGCTGCGCGCGGTTCCGGCCCTATCAGCGCCAGGCGGTGCTGGAACATTGCGTCGCGCGCTTCCGCGAACGTTTCGACGAGCTTGCGATGGCGCTGTGCATCGAGGCCGGCAAACCGATCAAGGATGCCAAGGGCGAAGTCGACGCGTCTGATCGACACGTTCAAGGTGGCGGCGGAGGAATCGGTGCGCATCGACGGCGAAGTGCATCAATCTCGAAATCTCGCCGCGCGCGAAGGGCTATCGCGGCTTCATGCAAGCGCGTGCCGATCGGTCCGTGCTCGTTCATCTCGCCGTTCAATTTTCCGCTCAATCTGGCCGCACACAAGGTCGCGCCGGCGATTGCGGTGGGCTGCCCGTTCGTGCTCAAGCCTGCGAGCCGCACGCCGATCGGCGCGCTCATCATCGGCGAGTGCTGGCGGAAACCGACTTGCCGAACGGCGCGTTCTCGATTCTTCCCGCGCATCGCGACGGCGCGGACCTGTTCACCACCGACGAGCGGTTCAAACTGCTGTCCTTCACCGGTTCGCCGGCCGTGGGCTGGGATCTGAAGGCGCGCGCCGGCAAGAAAAAGGTCATTCTCGAACTCGGCGGCAATGCCGCGGCGATCGTCGACTCGGACCAGGCCGATCGGCTGGACTTCGTGGTCGAGCGCATGTGCTTCGGCGCGTTCTATCAATCCGGGCAGAGCTGCATCGGCGTGCAGCGCATCCTGGTGCAGGAGGATTTCTACGACCGCTTTCGCGATGCGTTCGTGAGCGCCGACACGCAAGCTCGTTGCCGGCGACCCGAAGGACGAAAAGACCTTCATCGGCCCGATGATCGACGAGAAAGAGGCGAAACGGCTCGACGACTGGATTCAAGAGGCCGTGAATGCCGGCGCGAAGCTGCTCTGCGGCGGCAAGCGCAGCGGTGCGATGCTCGAAGCCACGGTGCTCGAGAACGTCGACCCGAAGCAGAAAGTCAGTTGCATGGAAGCGTTCGGCCCGGTTGCGCTGTTGCAGAAGTATAAAACGTTCGACGATGCGATCCGCAGCGTCAATGCCAGCGAGTTCGGCCTGCAGGCAGGCGTGTTCACGCTACGACCTGCGCAAGGCGCATGCAAGCCTGGGACGAGCTCGATGTCGGCGGCGTGGTGATCGGCGACGTGCCCAGCTTCCGCGTCGACAACATGCCCTACGGCGGCGTCAAGGATTCGGGCCTGGGCCGCGAAGGCATCCGCTATGCGATCGAGGACATGACCGAGCTGCGCCTGCTGGTGATGCGCGACGCTTGACCCCGTACGTCGCCCGCGCGCGTTCCACGCCTGTCTGAAATCCCGTAACCTTCGCGCATGGACGCGGCGTACCCGGACGAAAAATTGATGCAGGCCTACGCGCGCGGCGATCTGCGCGCCTTCGACACGCTCTACACGCGCAGCCGCGGCATGCTGTACCGCTATATCCTGCGCAGTGTCGCCGACCGCACCGTGGCGGACGAATTGTTCCAGGAAACCTGGAGCCGGCTGATCGCGGCACGCGAGCGTTATCGCATCGAGGCGAAATTCACCACCTGGCTGCTGCAGATCGCGCACAATCTCGTCGTCGACCATCTCCGTCGCAGCCGTCCGCAGGCGGGCGCGGAGGAAACCGAAACGGTGATGCGCGAACTCGATGCGCCGGAATCGGACCGGCCGGAAAATGCGCTGAGCGATTTCGAGGAGCGCCGGCGCTTGCAACACGCGCTGGATGCCCTGCCCGCCGACCAGCGCGAGGCCTTCGTGCTGCGCATGGAATCGGGACTCGGCCTTGCCGAGATTGCACAACTGACCGGTACCGGCCAGGAAACCGTGAAATCGCGGCTGCGCTATGCGTTTGCGAAAATCCGCGAGAGGCTCGCCGAATGAACAGCGGCAATGCAAAATTCGAACACGACTTCGAGGCGTTTCTGCACGACGACGACTCGCGTCTGGCTGCACTCTACCGCAAGCTGCCGCAAGCCGAACCCAACGCACAGCTCGATGCCGCCGTGCGCGCGATGGCACACCGAGCGGTTGCAATATCGGCGCGTGAACCAACTCGCGGCTTTCGCTGGTTACCTGTGCTCGCCACAGCGGCTACGATCGTTCTGGCGGCGGGAATTGCGATTCGCATGAGTCCGCGCATGGGCGCCACGCGGCAATCCATACCTGCCACTGCGCGCGACGAAGGAACACGGGCTCGCGGCACCATGCTGCCTGCGCCGCCAGCCGTTTCCAATGCGCCGAGAGCCGCTTCCGCGCCAGCACTGCAATCCCTGCGCGCGCCGACAGCGGCCAAGCCGACACCGACATCTCTTGCACCAGCGGCACCGACCGCGGCGGCGCTCGCCTCCAAGCCGGTTGGAAGCGGCACAACGAAAGCGGAAAAAACCGCATCCAAGGAGTTGCGTGCACGCACGCCGCAGGCATTTCCCGCCGCGCCCACAACGCTAACGGCGGCAAAAAAAACGCAACGAGCCGCGGGTACGCTTGCGGGCGGTCGCGCGGCACAAGAACAAGGCACACCGGCAGTCGCAGCCGACGCATTTGGAAATCCGGCGACAGCGCCACCCTACTCCGCCGAATTGATGCGCAATTCCCGGCTGTACCCGGAATCCTGGATCGAGGCGATCCGGCGATTGATTCAGGCCGGCCGCGATGAGCAGGCCCGGCAAAACCTCGACTACTTCCGCAAGAAGTATCCCGACTATCACCTGCCTGCCGATCTCGATCAGTTCGCCAGGCAACCGCAATGAGCCAAACGGATTCCGGAGTGCCCGTATCCACACGCCCACTTTCTTCGCTGCGTCTGCTGCTCCCATATTTTCGCCGCTATTGCCGTCTGTTCTACGGCTGGCTGGGATTCCTGGCCTTGTCCTCGACCGCGACGTTGTCGTTGCCGCTGGCCGTGCGCGTGATGATCGACCACGGCTTTGCGCACACCGATGCGAGTACGGTCAATCGCAGTTTTCTCGGCTTGTTCATCGTTGCCACCGTGCTGGCGATTGCGACCGCCGGCCGCTATTTCTGCGTCGCTCTGCTCGGCGAGCGTGTGGTTGCGGATCTGCGCCGCAAACTCTATTCGCACCTGCTCACACTCGATCAGGAGTTTTACGAGCGCACTCGCGTGGGCGAGCTGATCTCGCGCCTGGGCAGCGATACCGAATTGGTGCAGACCGTGGTCGGTTCGAGCATGTCGGTTGCGCTGCGCAGCATCGTCACGGCCCTGGGTGGCGCAGTAATGCTGGTCGCTACCAGTCCACGCCTGGCAGGTTATGCGGCGCTGGTGATTCCGCTGGTGGTTCTGCCCATCGTCATCGCCGGACGTCGCCAGCGCATACTGGCGCGCGCCAATCAGGATCGCATTGCCGATGCAGCGGCAATCGCCAATGAAACGCTCAATGCCGTTTATGCGGTACAAGCCTACGCACGCGAGCCGGTAGAGACCGCGCGTTACGACAGCGCGATCGCGCGCGCCGTCGCCACGGCAAAGCGGCGGATCGGTCAACGCGCTGGGTTGTCCGCACTGGTTATCCTGTTGATCTTCGGCGCCATCACGCTGGCCTTGTGGGCGGGTGCGCGTGCGGTCATGGGCGGCGATCTGGACCCCGGCGTGCTCGGTCAGTTCGTGCTTTACGCAGTCATTTCAGCCGGTTCCGTTGGTGGACTGACCGAAGTATGGAGCGAAGTCTCACGCGCTGGCGGCGCACTGGAGCGCATCGGCGAATTGCTGGCAACGCGGCCCGGCATCGTTTCACCCGCGCATCCCGTCGACATCCACAAGCCGGTGCGCGGCGAAATCCGCTTCGAGCATATCGAGTTCCGCTATCCGACGAGGCCCGAGGCGCCGACCTTGCGCGATTTCGATCTGCGCGTGGCAGCGGGTGAAACCGTCGCCCTGGTCGGTCCGTCCGGCGCCGGTAAAAGTACCGTTTTCCACTTGTTGCTGCGCTTCTACGATCCGCAATGCGGCATGATTTCCATCGACGGCATCGACTTGCGCGCACTCGCCGTGGCCGACCTGCGCGGCGCAATTGCGCTGGTGCCACAGGATACCGTCGTGTTCGGCGCCAGCGCGGCGGACAATATCCGCTTCGGCCGCATCGATGCCGATGACGCGGCCGTGGTCGCTGCCGCCAAAGCCGCCGAAGCGCATGATTTCATCGTCGCGCAACCGGAAGGGTACAGCACGTATTTGGGCGAGCGTGGCGTGCGTTTGTCCGGCGGTCAGCAACAACGCATCGCGATCGCCCGTGCCCTGCTCAAGGATGCACCGATCCTGCTGCTCGACGAGGCCACCAGCAACCTCGACGTGCAATCCGAGGCAGCCATCCAGCACGCACTTGAACGCCTGATGCATGGTCGCACCACGTTGGTGATCGCCCATCGCCTGGCCACGGTGCAGCAAGCCGACCGCATCGTCGTCATGGATGCCGGCCGCATCGTCGCCCAGGGCACACATGCCGAACTTCTGCGCGACGGTGGCCTGTATGCCGAGCTGGCGCGGTTGCAGTTTGCGGCGTGAGTCTAAAACGACTTTATTCAGCTACTGGATGGGTGGCGCACGTTACTCCCGCACAGTCGACTCTTGCGTCAAACCCACCTGCAACCAACCCAGATTGAAACCAATCGCGGTCGCTGCGGGATTGGCCCAGACGTAATCAATGACCTGACCACTGGCGTCGTCGATGACGTTCAGTTGCAGTACGTCGAGCTTGCGCTCCGGGTAGCTGGTGCGCGCCAGTTCCAGCGAATAGCCGCTGGCGGCACCGTCGCGCCAGTGCAGTGGCTCACGGCCGCCTTCGCTGGACAGGCGCAGGTTCTTCTGCACGTGCCAGTCCTGATTGGCGGACTTCGCCTTCGGCCCGCCGCCATTGATCGCGGCCCAGCCGCCGAACCAGCGTACGCGACGCGCATCGATGCCTGCGCCGGCGCCGCGAGCCTGATCGGCGAACGTGACCGAATGCAGCATATCGGCGTCGAGCGTGAAGCTCAGCGGCAGCAGCGCGGCGGATGCGCCAAGTCCCGGCAGCAGCGCACTGCATGCCGGCACATCGGCGCTAGCGTGGAATTGTGAATTCTTCCACGCACCGCGCTGGGCGCAGGGCGCAAGCTCCGCCCATTGTTCCGCAACAAACTTGAATCGATCCTGTGTGTCAGCGAACGCCGTTTTAGCCGCAGCGGGATCGATTGCGCGGTATGGCGTCAACACCACGCCATCGCCATCGCTCGCGGCGCTGAGCAAATACAGCCAGACCGCAGCGGTCGAACTTTTTGCAGCCACCGTCTGCAGGCGCCACAGCCACAGGCTGCCGCCGTGATCGCGCGCCAGCGCTCGCCATTGCTCACGCAGATGCGGCACGACTACCGCCGTCCCGGCCTGGACGCGAGTTGCAGCCTGCTGCACCTGCTGGTGATTGTCGTATTCGCCCGCGATCGCGGCATCGAAACGCGCAAGCGCATCGCCGGCCGACGCGGCGTTGTGCACCGGCAGGCTCTGGCAGCCGGTCAGCGCGATCAATGCCGCAAGCAAAATCCGCTTGTGCATGCAACTCTCCCGAAGTACGAGGCGGCAAGCATACCGTCTTTACACAACCGGCCGCAGTCGCGACCACTTCGCGCACCGGGTATGCTTGGCACCATGCCGATTCAACCCGCCGACCCGAGCAGGCGCCGCCGCACTGTGGTAATTCTAGTTGCTGCCACGATCTTTCTGCTGGGCTTGCTGGTCGGTTTCGATCGCTGGCTGAGTCGTTCCGCCGTCAGCCTGGACACCGCGGCGCTGGCGGTCAGGATCTCGCACGTTCTCTGCGCAACGATCGTGCTGATGGCGGTGTGTCTGCTGGTGCTGGGCCGACATCTGTTGCTGCGCGGGCGCCGCATCGTTCGCGACCGGCGCTACCCGGCCAACGACGCGCGTCCGCTGCGTGACACGCTGGTGCGTGAAGGCGACGAAGCCGTGCGTATCGGCAATGCTAGCCGCGCCGTCGGCCTGGTGTGCTGTCTGTTGGGTTTGGCGGTCGCCATCGTCGGCCTGTCATGGGCGCACGTCTTCATGTAGCCGCGGCGAATTGCCGCACGATGTCGGCCAGGGCCGGATCCTGCATCGCGAAATGCAAGGTCGCCTTGAGCAGACCCGGTTTGCCGCCGCAGTCGAAGCGCGTGCCATCGAAACGGTAGGCGTACACGTCTTGCTGCGCGAGCAGTGCCGCGATCGCATCGGTCAACTGGATTTCGCCGCCCGCACCGGGTTTGGTTTTCTCGAGCAATTCGAAAATCCGCCCGGGCAGCACGTAACGACCAACGATGGCGAGATTCGACGGCGCCACCTCGGGTTTTGGCTTTTCCACGACGTGACGAATGCGCGCGGCACGATCGCCGTTGGTTTCCGCATCGACGATGCCGTATTTGTGCGTATCCGTGCGCGGGACTTCCTCGACCGCAATGGCGCCGGCGTTCGCGCGCGCGGCAAACTCAGCCATCTGGCGCAACGCGCCGGCACCCCCTGCATGTGAAGGACTCGTCCAGATCAAGTCGTCCGGCAGAATGATGCCGAAGGGTTCATCGCCGATCACGGCCTTTGCGCACAATACCGCGTGACCCAGGCCCAACGCTTCGGTCTGGGTGACAAACACGCAACGCACGTGCTTTGGAATCACGTTCCGCACCAGTGCGAGCAACTCGTCCTTGCCGGTGCTTTCGAGCTTGCGTTCCAGCTCGTAGGCGCTATCGAAATAATCGGCGATCGCGTGTTTGTAGCGATTGGTGACAAAGATCAGGGTGTCCGCACCGGCATCCACGGCTTCGTCCACTGCGTACTGGATCAACGGTTTGTCCAGCACCGGCAGCATTTCCTTGGCCACGACCTTGCTGGCGGGCAGAAAGCGCGTGCCCAGCCCGGCAACGGGAAACACGACCTTGCGCAGTGCGGCGTTCATTCAGGCTCCTTCGGCATTGCGGCTGATCGGAACGATGTCGGCACTGGCGGCCTCGTCGCGCCAGGAAAAATCCGGCAGCAGACCGCTCAGGCAGCGGTGCAGGGCGTCCTCGTCGTAATCGCGCACCGCCTGCGCGGACTGGCGCAACTGCGCGTTGAGCAATTCCCACGACATCTTGCGCGGTTGCGCGAGAAAGATCTTCGTGTGCTCGGTCGCCAGGTAATTTTCCTGATCGTGAAAAAGTTCTTCGAAGAGTTTTTCGCCGGGTCGCAAACCGGTGTAGACGATGGCGACATCGCGTTCGGGACTCTTGCCGGCGAGGCGGATCATCTGTTCGGCGAGGTAGCGGATTTTCACCGGTTCGCCCATATCCAGCGCGAAAATCTCACCACCGCGACCGAGCACACCGGCCTGCAGGATCAACTGGCAGGCTTCCGGAATCGTCATGAAATAGCGGGTGATCTCCGGGTGCGTCACCGTCACCGGACCGCCATTGCGGATCTGCTCGCGGAACAATGGCACCACGCTGCCGGCCGAGTCCAGCACGTTGCCGAACCGCACGGTGACGAAGCGCGTCGCCGAACGCCCGGCAAGATTCTGGCAGAAGATTTCTGCCACGCGCTTGCAAGCGCCCATCACACTGGACGGATTCACTGCCTTGTCGGTGGAGATCAGCACGAAACTGCCGACGCCATGCTTGTCCGCCACCTGCGCCACGACTTGCGTGCCGAGCACGTTGTTGCGGAATGCCTCGCGCAACTGGGTTTGCAGCAGCGGCACGTGTTTGTACGCGGCGGCATGCAGCACCACCTGTGGACGTGCGCGCGCGAATACGCGTTCACACGCGACCACATCGCCGCAGTCGCCGAGTGCAGCGTCGATTGGCAAATCCGGAAATTCACGGCGCAGCTCCTGCTCGATCCGGTACAGATTGAATTCCGACAACTCCAGAATCGCGAGCGACTCGGCACCCAGCCGCGCCACCTGACGGCACAGCTCCGCGCCGATCGAACCGCCGCCGCCGGTGATCAGTACGCGGCGGCCGGACAATCCCGCGCGCATCGCAATCCAATCCAGTTGCACCGGATCGCGGCCAAGCAGATCCTCGATCGCCACCTCCTTGAGCTGGCCTGCGCCCATGCGCCCGGCCACGACATCCTGCAGACGCGGTACCGTGCGGAACGGCAAACCGGTCTGCTCGCAGCGTTCCACCACGCGGCGCATCTGCGCGTTGCTCGCCGCGGGCATGGCGATGAGCAGCATTTCGGCGGCGGATTCGCGGGCCAGTTCGGACAGTCGCTCGAGCGTGCCGAGCACGGGTACGCCATGCACCCGCGCGCCGCGCAGGGCAATGTTGTCGTCAAGCAGGCCGACCGGCCGGTAACGTCCCTCGTGCGCGAGTTCCCGCAGCAATGCCTCGCCGGCGCGACCTGCGCCGAGCACCAGTACACGACGCGCAGGAGCACGACTGAACAATTCGAAGCGGCTATCCTTCCAGTACCGGTACGCAAGACGTGGCGCACCGAGCAACAGCACGAGCACAGCGGGATAGATTGCGAGCACACTGCGCGGCACGGATTCCAGGCGATCGTACAGAAACAACGCGACCGCAATGGCCAGCGCGCCGAGTACAGCGGCGCGCACGATGTTCCATAGATCCGGCAAACTGGCAAAACGCCAAAGCCCCTTGTAGAGGCCGGTCCACCACAACACGGTGCCTTGTGCCAGCAGCACGATACTGGCATCCGGCGCAAGCAGGTGCAGATCCGGAGGACTGGACTCGAAGCTGTAACGCAGCCAGTTCGCCGCCAACCAGGCGAGCAGAACCATCGCCAGATCGTGCGCAACCACGGCCAGGCGCGGATGAATCATGGCAGTCAGTCTACGCAGGCGCATGCCGGCGCTCCGATTCGACTTTGTCCAAACACCAGCGTTTTCCACCGATCCACACAATCACGGCCAGCAGATACAGTACCGCCGCGGCGCCGATGCCGGATTTTGGCGGCGCGCCGTACGGGCGCAGGTTCATCCAGTACAGCAGCGGCACCACAATCAAAAGATTCCAGCCCATGTAGAATGCCACTACGCAGCGGTGCGACATGCCGGACCGCGCCATCCACTGATACAGATGTTCGCGGTGTGCCCGATACCAGTGCCGCCCGCTCAGCATGCGCGACAACAGCGTACAGCTCGCATCGGTCACGAATGCCGATGCGGCGACGATGCCGCTGGCCGCGGCGGTGGCCGGCGAGGAATTCTGCCAGATCGCGGCAACTGCAACCAACAAGCCCACACTGCAACTGCCGACATCGCCCATGAACACTCGCGCGCGCGGAAAATTGAACGGCACGAAACCGGCGATTGCCGCTGCCCACATCAAGATCAGCAGATGGTGCGCATTGATCGCGTTGCGCTGGCACAGCAACGCCAACACTACCAGCACGAAGATCACCTGCAGTGACAGCAGGCCGTCGATGCCATCCATGAAATTGTGCAGGTTGATCGACCACACGCAAACGAAACCAAGCAGTGCGACGATTCCCGCCGATGGCCAGAAGCCGGAGTCCAGCCGCGGCGTGGACGTGGCCAGCGGAAACATCGCCGCAAGCAGCGGCTGCAGCCAGATCGCTACTGCGAGGCAATGCACGAGCAGACGCACGCCTGCCGGCAGCGGGCGATGGTCGTCGATCCAGCCGATCGCCGCAACCAGGCCGAGCGCAATGCACAAGCGCAGCGGCGAACCCAGCGCAGGCACCGCGTGGGTCAGGGCAAGGATCCCGGCAAGCGCCGCAATGACGATGCCGATGCCGCCGCCGCGTGGAGTCGGCACGGCGTGCGAACGCCGCCGCCCGGGTTGATCGACCAGGGCGCGGCGACGCGCATAGCGCAATGCGAGCCACGCGCCGGCCGCGGCCAGGGCGAAACTGGCGGCCAGCCAGAGCCAGTAACGCAAAGTCCAGGGTTCGGAATACCAGTACATGCGAGGCGCAGCGCCGAATCAAGGCAGCATGCAGTTTACACAATGACGCGGCTATGCACTCGCATCATTCGCCGGCCACGCCATGGATCGGCCTCACCGATCCCCAGGTCTTGCAGCTCGGACATTGCCAGTGATGCGCCTTGGCGCCAAAACCGCACTTGCTGCACCGGTACATGGCCTGGCCTTCGATCAGTTTGCGAGTCAGGTCCTGCAGAATCAGCAGATTTTCACGCGCCTCGCCGCGCGAGGTATCCAGCGTGGTGCCGATCAGCGTCATGAGACCGCGCACCGACGGGCGCTGGCGCAACTGGCGGGTCAGAAATTCGATCGCAGCCGCCTCGCCGCGCGTGTTCGCGTACAGCTTGGCCAGCGCGATCACCGGCGAGACGCCCTGCGAACGCTCGATGATGTCGAGCAGAAATCGTCTCGGCGCGTCCCATCTGGGAAAGACGCGCGTAGCAATCCAGCAGCGGCGTGAGCATCTCGGGAACGTAATCCACATCCAGCGTCGCCACGCGCTCGAATGCCTGCGCGGCGCCTTCGATGTTGCCCTGCTGCATTTCCAGATGGCCGAGCACGATGTATGCGCGCACGCATTCGGGCTGGCAGCCGAAAGCACTTTCCAGCTGCGTGTGCGCGGCTGCGAAATCGCGCACGCCGCGCGCCTGCTCAGCCAGTTCGCAATAGAACTGCGCGATAGTCGGGCCCTCGGATTCGCCGCTGATCTCTTCCAGCCGGCGCGCGTGGTCGATCGCCTTGTTCCAGTCCTTTTCGTGCTGATAGATACCGATCAGATGGCTTGCAACGCCGACGGCACGTGCGCGTCCATCGCCACCAGATCGCTGAACAGCGTTTCGGCGCGATCGAGCAGTCCGGCACGCATGTAATCCTCGCCCAGCTCGAGCAGAGCAACGGTTTTTTCCTCGTTGTTGAGGTTCGGACGCGCGATCAGGTGCTGATGCACGCGGATTGCGCGATCGACTTCGCCGCGACGACGGAACAGATTGCCGAGCGCCAAGTGCGTCTCGACCGTGTCGCGGTTGAATTCGGCCAGCTTGAGGAATACTTCGATGGCCTTGTCCGGCTGTTCGTTGAGAAGATAGTTGAGGCCGCGGAAATAGCTCGACGACAGCTCGCTCACGCGCACGCGGCGCGAGCGCTCGCTCCGCGGCGGCCGAATACCAGCCCGACGCGCCGCCACGGGAGAAGGCCAGCAGGACGACAACAGAACGGTAGGTCATAGCGCTCGTCGGCGCTGCCGGGAGGTCTGCCGCTATCCGGCTGTCGCGGGCGAAGCGCGTCGCGATTGAGCGCCTTCAGCTCGCGGGCCTGTGCCCGGACGCGGCGGCGCAGACCCGGCACGAGCGAGAAATAGACGAGAAGCCCGCCGAGCAGCCAGCCGATCAACAGCGCGAGAAGCAACGCCGCGCCCTTCGGAAAGGACGGCTGCACGAAATAAAAATCGAGCGCACACTTCGCTGTTCAGCGCGCCAAACAGCGCGCCGAATGCGGCGAAGACGAGAACAAATACGACAAAAACAAAACGCATGCGCGAAATTCCGAGGCGATAGGAAGATTATCGCCGAACTGCGAAAGCGGCGTCGGCAAACTAAGGCGGGACTCATGCCGCCCTCGGCGGCGCACGTGCTGATTGACGCGCTCGCGCAATTCCTTGCCGGGCTTGAAGTGCGGCACGTGTTTGCCGGGCAGCGCCACGGCGGTACCGGTCTTGGGATTGCGGCCCATGCGCGGCGGACGGAAATGCAGCGAAAAACTGCCGAAGCCGCGGATCTCGATGCGCTCGCCGTTGGCCAGCGCCTGGCTCATCTGTTCCATCACACTCTTGACCGCAAGTTCGACGTCGTTGAAAGCCAGATGGTTCTGGCGCGAGGCCAAGGCTTCGATCAGCTCCGACTTGGTCATGAGTGCAAATTCCCCGGTGCTGTTCGTGGTCAGACCGCGTGCCGACATACGGCCGCGGTGGAACGGCCCGCGGCCATCGGCACGGACCGTTCGCGCTCACTCGGACTTGTTCCAATCTGTTCCTTGAGCAACGCGCCGAGCTTGGTCGTGCCGCCGGAAGCCGACTGGTACTCTTCCAGCGTCTGCTGCATTTCGTCCTCGTCCTTTGCGCGGATCGACAACTGCAGCATGCGGCCCTTGCGGTCCATGCCGGTGTACTTGGCTTCGATCTTGTCGCCCACCTTCAAGTGCTGGCTCGCGTCCTCGATGCGGTCCTTGGCGATGTCGCGACACCGCAGTAGCCTTCGACGCCTTCGCCGAGATCCACCGTCGCGCCCTTGGCATCGACTTCCTTGACTGTGCCGAGTGACGATGCTGCCGCGCGGATGCGTCGCCATGAACTGGCCGAACGGATCCTGCTCGAGCTGCTTGATGCCCAGACTAGATGCGCTCGCGCTCCGGATCGACCGCCAGCACCACCGCTTCGACGTGTCGCCCTTCTTGTACTGGCGCACGAGATCTTCGCCGGTGCGTCTGCCAGGAAATGTCGGACAGATGCACGAGACCGTCGATGCCGCCGTCCAGACCGATGAACATGCCGAAGTCGGTGATCGACTTGATCTGGCCCGAGACCTTGTCGCCCTTCTTGTGGATCGCTGCGAACGACTCCCACGGATTGGCTTGCAGTCTGCTTCATGCCGAGCGAGATGCGGCGGCGCTCCTCGTCGACATCGAGCACCATCACTTCCACTTCGTCGCCGACCTGCACGAGCTTGGCCGGATTGACGTTCTTGTTGGTCCAGTCCATTTCCGAGACGTGCACAAGGCCTTCGACACCCGGCTCGAGTTCGACGAAACAGCCGTAATCGGTGACGTTGGTAACCTTGCCGAACAGGCGTGTGCCGGACGGATAACGGCGCGCGATCGCGACCCATGGATCCTCGCCGAGCTGCTTGAGGCCCAGCGAAACGCGATTGCGCTCCTGGTCGAAGCTGCAGCATGCTGCACTTCGAGCTCGTCGCCAACGTTGACCACTTCGGACGGATGCTCGCACGCGACTCCATGCCATGTCGGTGATGTGCAGCAGGCCGTCGATGCCGCCCAGGTCAACGAACGCACCGTAGTCGGTGAGGTTCTTGACGACACCCTTGACGACGGCGCCTTCCTGCAGGCGCTCGAGCAGCTGTTCGCGCTCCTCGGAATGCTCGCTCTCCACCACGGCGCGGCGCGAAACCACCACGTTGTTGCGCTTGCGATCGAGCTTGATGATCTTGAATTCCAGTTCCTTGCCTTCGAGGAAGACCGGATCGCGCACCGGACGCACATCCACCAGCGATCCGGGCAGGAACGCGCGGACGTCCTTGATGTCCACGGTGAAACCGCCCTTGACCTTGCCGGAGATCTTGCCGGTCACGGTGGCATTGGCCTGCTGCGCTTCCTCCAGTTCGTCCCAAACCAGCGAACGCTTGGCTTTCTCGCGCGACAGGCGGGTTTCGCCGAAGCCATCCTCGATGGCGTCCAGCGCCACCTTCACCTCGTCGCCGAGCTTTACTTCGAGCTCGCCCGCTTCGTTGCAGAATTGCTCGATGGGCACGATGCCTTCGGATTTGAGGCCTGCGTTGACGACGATGACGTCGTTGCGGATCTCCACGACGATGCCGGAGACGATGCTGCCCGGCTTCAACTTGTTGAGCGACTGGCTCTGTTCAAATAGTTCGGCGAAACTTTCGGTCATATAGGTTCCAATAGATATCAAGATCGCCAGAACCCATCCTAAAATCTACCGCGCTCGTCGGCTCGCGGCCGGCGCTGCTCGAATCCTCATGTTCTGATTCGTACCACCCCTGATTCACTGCTTTCCGGCGGACGCAATCCGCCTTGCTCGCTACGACTCTTCTAGGATGGGTTCTACCTAGAAATTGCGATCCAAACGTTATGGCGCTTTGTGGCGCCGTTGAATCCCCTGCCGCCGAAGCGGCAGACCTGTGAAAGCTCGCGCCTTCCCGAAAACATTCCCCGTTGGAAACCAGTGCTCAGCGCACCAGCTCGAGCACCGCGGCGACGACGGCATCGATCGGCATTCCGGTCGAATCGATGACGACAGCATCGGCGGCGGGCCTCAAAGGCGCCACCGCGCGCCCGGCATCGCGCACGTCGCGCGCCTGGATCTCGCGCAAAAGGGCTGCAAGTGTAACCCCCAAGCCCTTTTCTTTCAACTGCTTATAACGACGTTTGGCGCGTTCCTCGGCACTTGCGGTCAGAAACACCTTGTGTTGCGCATCCGGGAAAATCACCGTTCCCATGTCGCGGCCGTCGGCAACCAGTCCAGGTGCCTTGCGGAAAGCGCGTTGCTTTTCGAACAACGCGGCACGCACACCGGGAATCGCCGCGATCGCCGATGCCGCCGCGCCGCAGGTTTCGGTGCGGATTTCTTCGGTCGCATCCAGGCCATTGACCACAACCCGGGTATCGCGGCCGTCCCTGGGATCGCGGAACTGGATTCTTGTCGTCTGCGCGCAGCGGGTGACCGCCTCGGCGTCGGACAGATCCAGGCCTTCCATTCCCGCTGCAAAACCGACCGCCCGGTACAAGGCGCCGGAGTCGAGCATATGCCAACCGAGCGCGTCGGCAACTCGGCGGCTGATCGTGCCCTTGCCGGAACCGGAGGGGCCGTCGATGGTTAGGACAGAAACGGGTTTGTCGCTTGCAGGCATCCGGCTAGTTTAGCCGAACCGGCGCGACAGCCATCAGTCGTCACCGGCACGCAGGCCGTTAAACGCAGCAGGTTAGTCCGAGGTTCCCAGCCCGAATCCACACGCCACGGCCGCTTCCACGAAGCCGGGAAACGAAGTCGCAACATTGGCGCAATCGCGAATGCGAACTTCAGCCCCAGAGCACTGCGCGGCGACCGCGAGACTCATCGCGCAGCGGTGGTCGCCGGCGGCGTCCACGCCGCCGCCGCTGAGGCGACCACCTTCGATTGTGGCGCCGTCAAGCGTTTCCTCGATGCGGATGCCCAGCGCACGCATAGCGCGCGCCATTACCGCAATGCGATCGGATTCCTTGATCCGCAGTTCGGCTGCGCCGCGGATTCGCGTTGTGCCTTGCGCGATCGCCGCGGCCACAAACAGGATCGGGAATTCATCGATCATGTCCACCACGATTTCCACCGGCACGTCGATTCCGTGCAAGGGCGCATGCCGCACGATGAAATCGGCTACCGCCTCGCCGCCGCACGTGCGCGAATCGGTTTGGCGGATGTCCGCCCCCATCGCTCGCAACGCACGCAACAAGCCGGTGCGGCGCGGATGTATGCCAAGGCCGCGCAGGCAAAGCTCCGAACCGGGCACGAGAGTCGCGGCGACGAGGAAGAAAGCGGCCGCCGAAAAATCCGCCGGTACGTCAATATCCACTGCGCGCAAGCGATGGCCGCCTTGCAGTCGCGCCCAACCGGCGCCGAATTCCACCGGCCAGCCGAATTCGGCCAACATGCGTTCGGTGTAATCGCGGGTGGGATGCGGCTCGCGCACCCAGGTCGCACCCTGCGCGTACAGGCCCGCCAGCAGGATCGCCGATTTCACCTGCGCGCTCGCCACCGGCACCGTGTAATCGATGGCGCTCAATGCGCGGTTGCCGCTGAAGCGCAGCGGCGGCAGGCCGCCCTCACCCGACCGGATCTGCGCGCCCATTTGCGTCAACGGTTCGATCACACGCTGCATCGGCCGCCGCGACAGCGACGCATCGCCGGTCAGTGTCGAATCGAAGGCCTGGCCGGCAAGAATTCCCGACAACAACCGCATGCCGGTGCCAGCATTGCCACAGTCGATTGACGTGGATGGTGCGCGCAGGCCATGCAGGCCGACACCATGTACGACGCGTGCAGCCGGGTGCGGCGCCTCGATGCGCACGCCCATCTGCGCGAACGCCGCTGCCGTGGCGAGTGTGTCCTCGCCTTCTAGAAAGCCGTCGATATGCGAGACACCATCTGCGAGCGCAGCCAACATGATCGCGCGATGCGAGATTGATTTGTCACCCGGCACATGCAATTCACCGCGCAGCGGGCCGGACGCTGCGCCGATCCAGTCGCTCACGGCAATGCCTCAAGCAAACGCTCGTTATTGTCGCGCGCTCCGACGCTGATGCGCAGGAATTCCGGCAAGCCATAGCCTGCCATCGGCCGCACAATTACGCCGCGCTCGAACAGGGTGCGTTCGATCGGCGCGGCGTCGCGGGCAAAATCGACCAGCACGAAATTCGTCTGCGACGGCAGCACGCGCAAACCGCGCGCCTGCAGACGCTGGCGCAGCCACTCGCGTTCGGTGCTATTGAATTCGCACACACGCAGCAGATGATCGGCGTCGCTCAGCGCGGCCTCGGCCGCCGCCAGTGCCAATGCGTTTACGTTGAACGATTCGCGCAGGCGCTCGAGCACGGCGATCACCTGCGCATGCGCCAGTGCGTAACCCACCCGCAGCCCGGCCAGGCCGTAGGCTTTGGAAAATGTTCGTGTGACGATCAGATTTGCATGACGATCCAGGCATCGCAATGCCGTATCCAAACCGGATGCATCCACGTATTCGTGATACGCCTCGTCGATAACGACCAGTGTCGTCGTGGGCACGCAAGCGAGAAAGCGTTCCAGCCTCGCATCGTCGAACCAGGTGCCGGTCGGATTGTTCGGATTGGCGATGTAGACGATGCGACTATCGCCACGGATTGCTTGCGTCATCGCTTCCAGATCGTGACCGAGCGGCATCGTGGCATGGTCGCGCGGCAATGCCGGTGCGCTCAGCGGCTGTGCGCCAACCGCCGCGGTCGCAATCGGGAAAACGGCGAAGCCGAATTCGGAAAACACTATGGACGTTTCCGCATCGGCAAAACACTGCGCAATCAGCATCAGCAGTTCATGCGAACCGTTGCCGAGCGTGATTTGCGCGGCATCTACGCCAAGATGGTTCGCCAAGGCGGCTTTCAGCGCACCGCCTTGCGGATCGGGATAGCGGAACACATCCGGCAGCGCGTTCTGAATTGCGGCAAGCGCCGTTACACTGGGTCCCAGCGGATTCTCGTTCGAGCCCAATTCCGCCAGCGCCGCACCGAAGCGCTTGCGCAATGTCGGCAGGTCATGGCCCGGATCGTAGGCGCGTAGTTTCCGGGTAGCGGCGTTGGCCAATGTCGCCACGTCCAGACTCACAATACCGCGACCGGATACGAACCCAGAATCTTGATCTGTGCCGCGCGTTTTTTAAGTTCGGCAAGCGCGGCTTTCATCTGCGCATCCTCGACGTGCCCGGCGATGTCGATGAAGAACGCGTACTCCCACTTGGCCTGATGCGAGGGCCGCGACTCGATCCGGTTCATGCTGATTCCGTGGCGCGCAAACGGACTGAGTACGTTGAACAGCGCGCCGGGCTGATCCTTGATGAACACCAGCACCGACGTGCGATCGTGTCCGGATGGCGGAAAAATCTGCCGGCCGAGCACGAGAAAACGCGTGGTGTTGTCGTCGCGGTCCTCGATCGGACTGACGATGACCTTGCGCAATCCGTACACATGCCCGGCCGATTCGCCGGCGATGGCCGCCGCGTCGTCGGTATTGCGCGCACGTCGCGCCGCTTCCGCATTGCTCGACACCGCGATTTTTTCGGCCTTCGGCAGATTCACCCGCAGCCAGCCCTTGGTTTGCGCGAACGACTGCGCGTGCGAATACACGCGCTCGATGTCCTCGATGCGACCCGAGCGCGAAAGCAGAAACTGGCGCACACGCAATTCCACTTCTCCACAAATCTTCAGATTGGAGGAAAGAAACATGTCCAGGGTGATCTGGATGGTGCCCTGACCGGAATTCTCCACCGGTACGATGCCAAAATCGGCATTGCCGCTTTCGACTTCCTGGAACACTTCCTCGATCGTGGCCAGCGGCAGACCGTGCGCGGAGTGGCCGAAATGCTTGCGTACAGCCTGTTCGCTGAAAGTGCCCTCGGGTCCGAGATAGCCGACCTTGAGTGGCTCCTGCTGCGCCAGACACGCCGACATGATCTCGCGAAACAGGCGCACCAGCACCTCGTCCGCCAGTGGCCCCTCGTTGCGGTCGACGACCATGCGCAGCACCTGCGCCTCGCGCTCCGGTCGGTAGTAATCCACCGCGGCGGCGAGCTTGCCCTTGGCCTTGCCGACCTGATGCGCCCAGCCGGCGCGCTCGGCGATCAATTGCTGGATCTGGCGATCGATCGAATCGATGCGCACCCGCGCGTCGGCCAGCGATGGGGCAGCAACGACTTTCTTGCGCATCGGCGTTGCCTCGATCCTAGTTGGGTATGGCGCGCACGGACAGGATACCGTCGATCTTGCCGATCGATGCGAGCAAGGCATCGCTGGCCGGTGAATCCAGATCGATCAGCGTATAGGCGAGATCGCCGCGCGAAGCGTTGTGCATCTGCGCGATGTTGACTCCGGCTTCGCCGAGCACATGCGAGAGCTGGCCGATCATGTTTGGCCGGTTCTGGTTGGCAATGCACAAGCGCGCCGCACCCGCTCGCGCCATGCGCGTGTTCGGGAAGTTCACGGAGTTGTGCACATTGCCGTTTTCGAGGAAATCGCGCAGGTGGTCCACGACCATCATGGCGCAATTTTCCTCGGCCTCGCCGGTCGACGCGCCCAGATGCGGCAGGCCGATCACGCGCGCATTGCCGATCAGTTCGGCGGTCGGGAAATCGGTGACGTAACGGCCGATGCGGCCGTCAGCAAGTCCGACTTCGAGTGCTTCAGCAGCGACGATGCCTTCGCGCGCGAAGTTGAGCAGCACTATGCCGGGACGCACCAGCTCAAGCGCGCCAGCACCGAAGATGCCGCGCGTGGCGTCGTTGAGCGGAACGTGGAAACTGAGGTAGTCCGACCCCGCATACAACTCGTTGAGAGTCCCGGCGCGGGCCACATCTGACGACAGCGCCCAGGCGCCATCCACGGTCATGTGCGGATCGAAGCCGAATACGCGCATGCCGAGCGCGTGTCCTGCATTCGCGACTTTTACGCCGATCGCGCCGAGCCCGACGACGCCGAGCGTCTTGCCGGCCAATTCCGAACCGACAAAGCGCTTCTTCTCCGCCTCCACCTTGTGGTGCAGATCATCGGCCACCTGCAAGCCGCCGACAAACCTCAGCGCGCGATCAAGGTTGCGCGCGGCAACCAGCATGCCGGCGATGACCAGTTCCTTGACCGCATTCGCGTTCGCGCCCGGCGCGTTGAACACTGGCACACCGCGCTGGCTGCATTCGACCACCGGGATGTTGTTCGTGCCGGCGCCCGCGCGTGCGATCGCCTTGAGCGACACCGCCAGCGGCTTGCCGTGCATGTCGGCCGAACGCAGCAGGATCGCGTCCGGCGCGGCGACGTCGTTGGCGACCGCATACCGGTTCGCCGGCAGTCGGCTGAGGCCATTCTTCGAAATCGCATTGAGGGTCTGAATCTGGAACATCAGGAATTCCTCGTAGCGAAGTCTTGCATGAAATCCACCAGCGCCTGCACGCCGGCGAGCGGCATCGCGTTGTACAGCGAGGCGCGCATGCCGCCGACCGCGCGATGACCCTTGAGCGCCATCAAGCCGGCCGCGTCGGATTCCTTGAGGAAGGCCGCATCCAGTTCCGCACGCGCCAGGGTGAATGGCACATTCATCCATGAACGCACGGATTTTTCCACTGGATTCGCGTAAAAACCGGATTGGTCGATATAGCCGTACAACAACTGCGCCTTGGCTTGATTGCGCCCACCGATCGCGGCAATGCCGCCTTCGCCAAGCAGCCATTGGAACACGAGGCTGGCAAGGTACCAGCCAAACGTGTTCGGAGTGTTGAGCATGGAATCGGCCGCGGCATGCTCGGCGTAGTTGAAGATTTTCGGAATTTCCGGCGGGCAACGCGAAAGCAGGTCTTCGCGCACGATCATCACGACCAAACCGGCTGCGCCGATGTTTTTTTGCGCACCGGCATAGATGATGCCGAATTTCGACACATCGATCGGTCGCGAAAGAATATCCGACGACATATCCGCAACCAGCGGTATCTCACCGACATTGGGAATATCCTGAAATTCGACGCCGTGGATGGTTTCGTTGGGCGTGTAGTGCACATAGGCCGCGTCGGCGCCAAGCCGCCATGTCGCGCGCGGCGGTATCGCCGCGTACTTTCCCTCGGCCCCGCTGGCGGCGATGCGCACGTCGACCAGCGGTTTGGCTTCCTTCGCGGCTTTTTCGCTCCAATGGCCGGTGACGACGTAATCGACCGCCTGCCCGCGATGCGCGAAATTCAACGGAATCTGGGCAAAATGCTGGGTCGCACCGCCCTGCAAAAACAGCACTTTGTAGTTCTGTGGAATATGCAGCAGTGTGCGCAGATCGCGCTCGGATTGCTGCGCCAAGGCGATGAAATCCTTGCCGCGATGGCTGATTTCCATCACCGAGGCGCGCGCACCACCCCATTCAAGCAATTCGGTCTGAACCTGGCGCAACACCGGCTCGGGCAGCGCCGCCGGTCCGGCACTGAAGTTGTACGCACGACTCATGGGAAGCTCCAGCAAGGGGAGCCCATTATGCCGCAACGCAACAATCAGGCAACCGCGCCGGCTCTGGCGTCGCCATGCCGTCCGAATCCGCACTCGAGCATACGTTCCATTTCATCGGCCGGCAGTGCCGGCGCGTAGAGAAATCCCTGTGCCAGCACACAGCCAAGATCGCGCAACAGATCGACCTGTTCCTGATTGATCACGCCCTCGGCGATCAGGCCCAGGCGCAAATCCTCGGCGAACCGGGCGATAGTGCGCACGATGGCGTGGTGGCGGAAATTGGTCACCATGTCGCGAATGAAATTGCGATCGATCTTGAGCGTGTCGAACGGCGAGGTCGCAAAGGAATCGAGCGAAGAATAGCCGGTGCCGAAATCGTCGACCACCAGCGACACCCCCAAATCCTTCAGTCCGTGCAGTGTGGCCTCGGCTTCGTGACGACCGTGGCGGAACACGGTTTCCGTGATTTCCAGCGCCAACGTGGAAGGGTCCACGCCGGTGCGGCGCAGCACATTGCGCAGATTCTGGATCAGGTTCGGATCGGCAAATTGACGCTCGTCGACGTTGATGCTGGCGCGCAGCCGCGCATGCGCCGGCTGCAGCCGCTGCCAGTGCAACAGGCGCTGGCAAGTCTGCTCCAGAACCCACCAGTCCAGCGCCACCAGAGTGCCGGTTTCCTCGGCCACGCCAAGAAACTCCGCTGGCATCAGCAGACCGCGCTCCGGGTGTTGCCAGCGCACCAGTGCCTCGCAACCCTGCACCGCGCCGTTGCGCAGATCCACGATCGGCTGGTAGAACACGCGAAATTCGTCGCGCTCCAGGGCGAAGCGCAAGTCGGTCTCCAGTTTCAGACGCGCGCGCGCGGCCGCGTGCATGGCGTCGTCGAAAATCACATAGGCCGACTTGCCGGCAGCCTTGGCGCGATACATCGCGGTGTCGGCGTCGCGCAGCAGTTGATCCGGCGAATGGTACTCGGTGCGGCCCAGCACCACGCCGACACTGGCGCCGGAAAACACCCGATGCCCTTTCACCTCGAAGGACCCGGTCAGCAAGGCCAGCACGCGCTGGGCAAGCTGTTCGGCGCGTGCGCGCGAGCATGCACCATGCGGCAACAGGGTGAATTCGTCGCCACCATAGCGCGCGACCAGGCAGTGGCTGCCCAGATTCGCGCGCAAGGTATCGGCGATCTGGGTGAGCAGTTCGTCGCCGCTGGCGTGGCCAAGACTGTCGTTGACCAGTTTGAATCCGTCCAGATCCAGAAACAGCACCGCATAGTGGAAGTCGCCGCTGGCTTGCGCATGCGCGATCGTCTGGCTCAGTTGACGTTCGAAGAAGACGCGGTTGGGCAGCCCGGTGAGCAGATCGTGCGAGGCATTATGCTCGAGTTCCTGTTGCACCCGCATTTGTGTTGTTACGTCACGCACCGTGCCGGACGTATAGAATTTTCCATTCATTTCCACGCCGCCTGCGCTGATGACGACGTCAATGCGTTTGCCATCCCTGCGCACCAGCACTGCACTGTAATCGCGGCCAGCAGGAGTGCCGGAGTACTGGTCGCGGTAGCGCGCATCCATGCGCTGGCGCGATTCGTGCGGCACCAGCAAACGGAACTCGGCGCCGATCAATTCCTCCTCGCGGTAGCCGAACATGGCCGCGAATGCCTGATTGACGTAGGTATAACGTTCGCCCAACATCATGTACACGCCGACCTGGCTGTGCTCGACCAGGGTGCGGTAGCGCGCTTCGGATTCCGTCAATGCCACCTCGGCACGACGGCGTGCGCTGACATCCTGGGCCGAGCCTTCCGTCCACAGGATGCGACCATCACTGTCGCGCACGACCTGCGCGCGCACTTCGGTCTGGATAATGCTGCCGTCCTTGCGACGCGCATCGAACTCGAACGTCAACGATCCCTGACTTTCCGCCAGCTGCGACAGCACATCATTGCGATGCGCCGGATCGGCATAGAAATCGCCGATACCGCGACCGGAGGCAAGCAGCTCACCGGCGTCGGCGTAGCCCAGTATCTGCGCGAATGCGTCGTTCGCGGCAACAATGCGACCATCGAGCTGCGAGCGGAACATACCCGACACCGCGTTCTGGAAGAGCTCGCGGTATGTGCGCTCGGCCCATTCCAGCGCCATGTGCTGACGGTGTTCCTCGGTGACGTCACGCGCGGTTCCCGTGCTGGCGACCTCGCCATTGAAATCGACCGCGCCGGCGTGCACGTGCAACACCCGCCGCGTGCCGTCCTTGTGCAGCATGGTCGTGTCGTAAGTCTGCACGTTGTAAGAGCCGCTGGCGCGCTCGTTGCGACGAATCCTCTGCGCAGCCATGGCCTCGGGCGCAATCAGGCACATGTAGTTGGTGCCGGTCAGTTCGTCGGCGTGGTAGCCCAGGGTCTGCGCCATAGCCTCGTTGATGAAGCCGATGGTGCCATCGTGGCAAATCAGGAACACGCCGTCGTGGCTGCTGTCGACCAGGGTGCGATACATCGTTTCGGACTGGCGCAGGCGAGTTTCGGCCTCCACTTGCGCGCCGATGTCCATGACCGAGCCTTCGTAGAACAGCAGATGGCCTTCGGCATCGCGCACGCTGCGCGCGCTCTCGCTGACCCATACCTGGGTGCAATCGCGCCGCCGCACCATCGCGCGTTGGTTCTCGAAATGGCCATCCGTCTGCAAGCGTGCAAGCAACGCGGCGGCGGCATTCGCGTCGGCATACAACTCGCTTGCGCGCTTGCCGTGCATTTCCTTGAGCATCTGCGCCGGCGAGTCGTAGCCGAAGATATGCGCCAGCGCAGGATTGATGTCGATCCATCCACCATCGGGCAGACTGCGATACAAACCTTCGGAGCTGGCGAGAAACAGCGAGTGATAGCTGCCCGGATCGACCACAGCGATAGTATCCCCGGCTGCCGCCGGTGCCACGTCCTGGAATACAGCAAGCACGTGGCGCGTGCCATCGTCCTCGAAGAATTCGCAATACAGGTTCGCGCCGAATTCGACACCCGCCAGATTGCGAAACACAACGCGTTCGCCGCAGACGCGTCGCTCGCCGCGCAGATGCGCCCAAATCATCGCGCGGGTTTGCAAGTCCGTCCAGAAATCTATTTCGAGCGTGCTGCGCCCGAGTATTGCTTCGCGCGGATTGCCCAGCACACGCTCGAACTCGGGATTCACATCCACAATGCGCCCGTCGCCGGCATCCAGAACAGCGACCAGGCTGGACGAGAAGCGAAACGCACTGGCGAGGTTCATGCCCCCAGTTCCGAGAAGCCAACAATATTCCTGCAAACGAGTATAACGCCGCCAATGGGTACGCAGATCGAGTGCCAAAACCGCGTCTGCAAGATTTCACGGGTTGCGCCGGTCCGTTGAGCCAAATCGGGAATAGCGTATGCGAGCTCTTTATTACCCCGCTCAGCCGCCGTCGTCGATCACGCCTGAGCCGGTGTACCGGCGCCGACGCGACGTGCTCAAACTGTTCGGACTGGGTGCTGTTGCCCTGGCCGGCGGTTGCCGTTCCGACGCGGCCCCAGGCGCAACCGAGTCGACACCTGCGGTTGAACCGACTCCGGGCAAGGCATTGACAATTGCGCGCCGGATTGATGACGCGGGTGGGGCGGCGCAGACCACGTTCCAGGACGCCACGCATTACAACAACTATTACGAGCTCGGCACCGGCAAATCGGATCCGGCGGCGAATTCAGGCAGATTTCGTCCGTTGCCATGGAGCGTGGAAATCGCCGGTCACGCCGAAAAAACGGGCCGTTTCGCCTTCGAGGACCTGCTCAAAGGCAGTGGCTTGGAAGAACGTATCTACCGCATGCGCTGCGTCGAGGCGTGGTCAATGGTGATCCCCTGGGTCGGTTTCCCGCTGGGCGATTTGCTCAAGCGATTCAAACCCACCGGGCAAGCAAAATATGTCGCATTCACGACGGTAAACCGGCCCGCGCAGATGCCGGGGCTAGCATATCCAGTACTCGACTGGCCGTACCGCGAAGGCCTGCGAATGGATGAAGCCATGCATCCACTGACCCTGCTCGCGGTGGGCATGTACGGCCACGTGCTGCCCAACCAGAATGGTGCGCCGCTGCGTCTGGTGGTGCCGTGGAAATACGGCTTCAAGGGCATCAAGTCGATCGTGAAAATCGAATTCGTTGACAAACAGCCGATAACAACTTGGAACCAGGCGGGGGCCGACGAGTACGGTTTTTATTCCAACGTGAATCCGGCGGTGGATCATCCGCGCTGGAGCCAGAAAACCGAACGCCGCATCGCGGGCACTGGTTTCAACCTTTTCGGCAACCGTATTGCCACACTGCCGTTCAACGGCTACGCCGACCAGGTCGCGCACCTGTATGCGGGCATGGATTTGCGAAAATATTTTTGATGACCCTGTTTCGCGACCGCATCGCCGCCTGCAAGCCACTGGTTTTCGTGCTGTGCCTGCTGCCGCTCACGCATCTGGGCTGGGATGTCTGGCAGCACACGCTCGGCACCGATCCGGTGTCGCAGCTAGAACATCGCAGCGGCGACTGGGCGCTGCGCTTGTTGCTGGCTACTCTCGCAATCACGCCGCTGCGCCGGTTGACCGGCTGGCACAAGGCCGTGCGTTTTCGGCGCATGCTCGGCCTGTTCGCGTTTTTCTACGTCAGCATGCACCTGACGATTTATCTGGTCGTGGACCTGGGTGGCTACTGGTCGCAATTGCTGGACGAGATCGTCAAGCGCCCCTACATCACCGTCGGCTTCAGCGCATGGCTGCTGCTGATTCCGCTTGCGCTCACATCAACCAAGGGCATGATGCGTCGACTCGGCCGGCGCTGGCAGCAGTTACATCGGTTGGTGTATCCCGCCGCCTTGCTCGGCGCACTGCATTTTTTGTGGCTGGTCAAGGCCGATCATCGCGAACCGGCGTTGTATCTGGCAATGCTGATCGTGTTGTTGCTGTTGCGCCTGCCGGCACATACACGCGCGCCGACAAAACCCGTACGTGCGCTACAACCTCAGAACCTCATGTAGAGCAGTACCGCAATGCCGGCAGCGATGAGAACCGCCGCGCCGATCAGCCACCAGATATCGTTGCGGCTGCCCTCGGCGGCCGCTGCGGGCGTGGCAGGGCGCTCAATCGCACGTAGTGTCTGGGTGATATTGGATTCGTGTTCAGATGCTATGGACGCCGCTCCATCGGCGCGCACAGGCAAGCTCGGCGCTTCGAGCAGAAAGCGGTTGTGGTCGAAGGCGATCTGGTCGTCGGTATACAAAACCGCATTGCGCACCAGCACGCCGTTGACGAAGGTGCCGTTGGCCGAACCCAGGTCACGCAAAAAGATGCCATCGTCTGCGCTTTCGATCACCGCGTGATGGCGCGACATTTCCGGCTCATCCAGAAGCAGGTCGCAGTCGTTGCCGCGTCCGATCAACAGGCGTCCGCGCACGGGCACGATCTTGCCAAAATAGCTTCCGGAGACCCCGCGCAACACCACTTTCGGCGGCAATTGCCGGATGCGTGTGGCCGCTTCGCCGGTATCCGACGCAGTAGTCGGCGACACCGGCGTGGGTACGTCAGTTCGAATGCTGTCGTCGCGGTCAGGTTTGAGCACGAACTTGACCGTGTTCAAGCTGACCACATCGCCCAGCCGCAACAAAGCCTTCTCTATGACCGGTCGCGCGTTAACGTGGATACGGACCTGCGCATCGCGCGCAGTGAGCACGACACTGCGTTCGGCAACGACCAACATGGCGTGGTGCGGCGCGATGCCCGCCGCCGTAACGACAATGGCGTTATCCGGTGCCGCGCCGATGCTGGTGTCGCCCTGCGCGATCAGAACATCCGGATGTTCACTGTTCGGAAAACACAAACGCATTCGCGCCGTCACCTTGCCGATGGATCACTTTAGCACAGCCGCCTGCGCCTACCAGCGCGCATTGATATCCAGCAATACCCTGTCGGTGTGCCGGGAGGCCTCATCCCGTTCTTCGTGGAATGCGGCCACGCGCATGCTCCAGGTGGCATCGAAACCGTAACCGATCCACGGCATTATGCCGTGCGCCCAACTGTGGAACCACCAGTCGTCGGAATTGAACGCCGCCATTGCCGCATCACGCTGGATGCGCTGGTCGGCCACGCCGAATTCCCAGCCATGCGGCAGGCGACGGTCGCCGACTACCAGGCTAACGCGCGCACCGTCGCGATCTTGATCGGCGCCGAGGTTACGCAAGAGATCCAAGCGCGCTTCTACGGGCCACTCGCCCGGGTGCCACAAACCGACGAATTGCACGTCGAGCAAACGGTAATCGCTGATCAAGGAGCCGCCGCTCTGGACATTGGTGCGCGCCAGTCCTTGTAGGGTCAGTTGTTGCAAATGCGAAAAGTCCAGGTACGAGACGATTACGCGGGCACTGCTCGCTGCGCCCGCGTGCCAGCGATAGGCCGCCTGCGCCGCGCCGATGCGCGAATTGTCACCATAAGGCAGATTGCCGTTGAAACAACCGGCAGTCAGGTCGAGGCTGTCAAACGCGCCGGTGGATAGTGAGGTTTGCGCGCTCACACCGACCGGGCGCAGATCCTCGTCCCATACCATCGGACTTAATTCCAGAGGAAAAACCGCCTTGCCGGCGAGCAGGGACGTGTTTTCGCCCGAACGCCAGCGCACGAACAACTGATCGACCGCAAGATCGTTGCTGCGCTCGCTGAGATTGTAGGCGCGGTCTTCGTCGTTGGAGTTGCTGGCGGCTGCGAGCTTGATCGCCGCACCGATCTCAAGTTCAGGAATCGGGGCGTAGAGCACACCGAAACGGCCACGACCGAACACGCGCTGGATATTGGGCTCATGGGTGCGCGGGATATCACTGACATGATCCTCGCGCAGCAGCACGTCGCCGAACCACGACCACGCCGATGGTGTGGGTTCTGGCGCAGGCAACACCAGTGGCTCATCGGCGATCGCCAGCACCGGCACAAGCGCCAGTATTGCTGCTATTGCGGAAATGCGCATGACCAACCTCAACGGGAGCCCAAAAGCGATAATCTACATGACGAAAGACGCATAACGCATTGAAATTTCAGCCGCGTAGTTTCTCCAAAGCTTGAGCTAGCTCGGCAGCGGATGCAAACCGGTCGTCGGGTTTACGCTGCAGGCACTGCAAGATGATCGCCTCCATCGGCGGCGGAATTTCAGGCCAGAAAGTGGAAGGCTTGATCGGCTCGGATTGTGTTTGTGCAATGTAGATTTCCATCGTGTTGCTGCCGGAAAACGGCAGCTTGCCGCAGAACATCTCGCACATCAGCACGCCGCTGGAATAAATATCCGCGCGTTGATCCACCTCCTCTCCTGCCAATTGCTCGGGCGGAGAGTAATTCGGCGTGCCGACGAACGTGCCTTGTTCGGTTTGGCCTGGTCCGCTGCGTCGGATCGGCCGGGCGATGCCGAAGTCCATCAATTTGGCGTTGCCAGTCTGCTCCAGGATGAGGTTCTCGGGTTTGATGTCCCGGTGCAGCACGCCGACCGCGTGTGCGGCCGCCAGGCCCGAACACAACTGTCGTGCGATGCGCAAACCGGCGGTGTACGGAATACGCCGGGTTTCGTTCAGCAGATAACGCAAGGTCAGACCGCGCACGTATTCCATCGAGATGAACGGCTGGCCGTCCATCTCGCCGAAATCGAAGGTGCGCAACACGTTCGGATGCGTGATCCGGCGCGCCAGCTTGATTTCGCTCTTGAGCCGTTCGAGTTGCTCGCTATTGACCACGGCGGTTGGTCGCAGCATCTTCAGCGCGACCACGTCGTCCAGTTCCAGATCGTGCGCCTTATAGACAATGCCCATGCCGCCGGCGCCGAGTTGCGCGAGGATACGGTAGCGCCCGCCGACTTCGCTGCCTGGCTCGAGCACGCGGGTGTGCACTCCCGCGGCTGGACGGCTGGACGGCATGACCGGAACCACGGTTGGCACCTCGCGGACGGCATCGGACGTTGCCTCAGGCAGATCGCGCAAGGCCGCATCGGCCAGCGCATAAAATCGCTTGCCACTCGCTGCACCGGTGGCAGTGGTGAGTGCGGTCTCGCCGAGCGCACCTTTGAGCTCGTCGCCACATTGCCGGGTAAGCAGAGTTTGCCCTGGCACCGCTTCCGGCAATAAGCGATCCAGCTGCAAAGCGGCCACACCGAGAAGCGCACGATCGCCATTGCGCACCGTGCCGTGCACTATCCCGCCACACACCAGTGCTCCCGCCGATGGCGCCGCGCAGTCCTGGCGAATACGGCGCAAAGCCTGCAAAGCGCGCGTGAACCGCGCTTCACCAGCGAAACCGCACAAGAAGCGCGCACCTGTGTTCTGCCTCACGGTGGCGCAAGCGGAAGCTGCATCCACCACCGATGCGACGCGGTCGAAATCGGCCAATGCTTGTTCCGGCGCCTTGCCGGATTCGCTGATGCCAAGACCGCGGAATTCCAGGCCCAGCAGACACAAATCCTCGTGACGCGCTGGTGCCGGCGGCATCACCACAGGCGTTTTGGATGGCGACGTAATAGCCTGCTCGCGCGCCGGATCCGGCAGAAAGCGCGACAAGTTGCCGACGTAGCCTTCAATATCGCTTTTTTCCCGCAGGTCCGACAGCAGCGAATCGAAAGCGTTCGACAGTCGCGCCAGTTCGTCGCTGCCGGTCACACCGATTCGCGTCTGATAATTGCCGGCTACTGCTTGTTCCGCAGCCAGTGCCATGGTCCGCACCGGGCGCAGGATGCGCTTGGCAAACAAATACGACAGGACCAACGCAAGCAGCATCGAACCGAGGCCGCCGATCACTACCCAGTTGAGAATGTCGCGGTAACTGGCGAGGATCTTGTTGGTTGAGGTCAGAGCCATCACCGCGCCGAGACGACCGACGCCTTCGCTCGCGGTCGGCAGCAATTGCGCGCCCCATTCCTGACCGGAAAAACGCAAGTGCAGGCGCGGCACTGCGTGCCCGCCGGATGCAGCGGTAATTACCTCGTCTGGCTGCGCAGCCATCGCGGCACTCAGGGCCCCGCGCTCACTATCGTCGAGCGAGCTGGCCACCAATTCCAGATGCTTGCCCACAGGCAGCCAGAACGCGATCTGCGCTCCACTGACCCTGGCAACCTCGCGGCACAACGCGTCATTGACGCTTTGCGCCAGCAACAGGAAACCGACAAGATTCTGATCCTGCGCCAGTGGCATGATCGCGGCCTGATCCAGCTTGTCGCCGTGTCGCCAATAACCGCTGTAAGGCGCGGCACTGGCGATGGCGGGCTTGACCAGCGGGTCGTCGGCGAGCGACTCCTGAAACGCCTCGGTCTGGTCGCTGCGCCCCAATACATTGCCTTTTGCATCGAGCACGATGCCCAGATCGAAGTTGTACTGGCCTTGGCGTTCCTTGAGCAAATCGGGAATCGATTTGGTGTCGACGTCGTTGCTTTCGCTCAAACCCGGCAGGTTGTCCGTGGCCCCACCCGCCTGCGAGACGTAACGCGCGGTGCTCGGATCGGCCGCGATCAATTGCAACTTCAGCTGCAATTCCTGCAACCGGCTCTGCTCGAACTCCCGTTGCACCGCGCTGCTGGTGGCCAGCGCATCATGCACCGCGCCACGCGCGATCGAATCGCCCTTGATATAAGTGACGACCACAGCCGCACCCACAGCCAGCGCAATAAGCAACGCCGAGCCAAGGAAAAATTTGATCGCCAGCGGCAATGAAAATCCGCGACGCGCGGGAGTCTCAGTATCCGCCACTGGATTGGCGTCCATAGGGTTTACCGAACTTGTTCATGTGCGGCGGGATGCGTCGCTGGACCAATTCCATGTGCACCACGAGTGGCGCGGCGTGCACGGCGGGCGTCATCACTTCGTGCCACGGCGTCGCGCGCTCGTGCCAGATCACCAGATCACCCGCGACTGCCGGAACATCAACCAGACGAAACGCGCCGGTTGCGTTCGGATGGGTGAAGTACGGTGTGTCCAGCACGAGGATATTGCCGATCATCGAATGATGGACATTGCAGTACACGCGCACGTAGCCCACATGCGAAAACGTCACGGTCTTGCCTTCGCCTTCCCCGTACAGACCCGCATCGAAGGCATTATCCTTCGACAGGGAAAACGCATTGTGCAGAATCGGGTCGTCATTCGGGAAGCGCACCTTGCTGCCGACCGTGATGGCCAGCGTGCGCGGAACGAACTGTTTGCGCAGCGTACTCATCACATAGGTCGCGTGCGGCGCAAGAACACGTTGCGGTGTTTTCGGGCGGAAGTAGACGATCGCATCCTGGGATTCTTCCGCGCGCAACGGCTTGCCCTCGGCGCTCAACGCCAAGCGGCCCTCGACCGTGGCCGCAGGCAACCATCCCGGCCCCAGCAGCAGCATGACGATCAGCACTGCACGCACGCATTCCCCCACGCCGCGAATTTTGCGGCATCATAGCAAAGCACGCCAACCGCCGCGTCCGCAGACCCTGCTCATGTCGACGATCGATATCCGCCGCAAACACGGCCGTAGCCTGAAAGCCGCCAGAACCGCGGTCGACAAGACCGCCGCCGCCATCGGCCGGAAGTTCGCCATCGTCAGCGAATGGGACGGCGACACCCTGCATTTTTCGCGCGGCGGCGTGAACGGACGCATCCACGTCGGCAAGACCGAGGTGCGCGTGCACGCGGAATTGGGCTTTTTGCTCGGCGCGCTAAGGCCAATGATCGAAACGGAAATCCACAAACAGCTCGACGCGAATTTCGGCTGAAACGCCGCCAGTTTCCGGAACGCCCTATAATCGGCACTTTCTCTCTGCGGAGTCCGCCATGTCATCCTCCATCGTCATCGCCGGTGCCAAGCGCACCGCTATCGGCTCCCTGCTCGGCCAGTTCACCGGCGTGCCAGCTACCACGCTTGGCGCCACCGCAATCCGCGCCGCGCTGGAACAATCCGGCATAGCTCCTGCGGAAGTCACTGAAGTCATCATGGGCTGCGTGCTGCCGGCCAATCTCGGTCAGGCGCCGGCCCGCCAGGCAGCGCTCGCCGCGGGCCTGCCCAAGTCCACCGGGTGCACAACAATCAACAAGGTCTGCGGCTCGGGCATGAAGGCGATCATGTTCGGCCACGACCTGATCCGCGCCGGAGCGGCCAGCATCGTCGTCGCCGGCGGTATGGAATCGATGACCAACGCGCCGCACATGGTCGCTGCGCGCACCGGTATCCGCTACGGCGATGGCAAACTCGTGGATCACATGGCCTGGGACGGGCTGACCAATCCGTACGACGGCCAATCGATGGGCGTGTTCGCCGAAAATTGCGCGGATAAATACAAATTCACCCGTGAGCAGCAGGATGCCTACTCGATCGAATCGGTCAAGCGCGCGCAGGCCGCGATCAGCTCGGGCGCATTCGCCGCGGAGATCGTGCCGGTCAAGGTTGCGGGCAGAAAAGGCGATGTCGAATACGCCACCGACGAACAACCGGGCAAATCCGATCCTGCCAAGATCCCACGCTCAAGCCCGCATTCCGCAAAGACGGCACCGTTACCGCGGCGAGTTCGTCCAGCATTTCCGACGGCGCCGCTGCGACCGTGTTGCTGATGAGGTCGACGCGCGAAAAAACTCGGCGTGAAGCCGCTCGCGCGCATCGTCGCCCACGCCACGCAGTCGCAGGAACCGGAATGGTTCACCACCGCACCGGTCGCGGCGATCCGCAAAGTGCTTAACCAGGCAGATTGGAAGGTGGCCGACGTGGATCTGTTCGAGGTCAACGAAGCATTTGCTGTCGTCGCGATGGCACCGATGCAGGATTTGGGCATCACCCACGACAAGCTCAACGTCAACGGCGGCGCCTGCGCACTGGGCCATCCGATCGGCGCTTCCGGTGCGCGCCTGGTAGTCACCCTGATCCACGCCCTCAAGGCCCGCGGTGGCAAGCGCGGCGTGGCCTCGCTGTGCATTGGCGGCGGTGAAGCTACCGCACTTGCTATCGAATTGGTGTAAGCTGTTTGCGCTCGCAAACCGTAAATTACGCGAGACGACGAATTCGAAACCACCAATCCAACCACACGCAATCATTGCAGGGAGACTCCTATGCAACTCAAGCACGCATTCATGGCCGCCGCGCTCGCCGTAACCCTCGGCGCGTGCAGCGACAATTCTCAACAGGCCGCGCAAGACGCTGCTGCCAAGGCCAAGGAAGCCGCTGCCGCGACTCAGGCAAAGGCGCAGGAAACCGCCGCCGCCGCGCAGCAGACTGCCGCGCAGGCCACGCAAGCCGCCGAACAGGCCAAGTCCGGTGACATGAGTGGCGCCGCCGCGTCCGCGCAGGGCGCAGCTGCATCCGGTCAGGCCGCTGCGGAAGGCGCCAAGTCAACGGCAGAAACTGCCGCGCAGGGCGCTGCAGACGTCAAAGCCGCCGCGAAGGGCGCGCAGCCGGCTGCGGAAGAGCCCAAGAAGGACGACAACGGCGGTCACTGATCGCGGTTGCCAATCTTTCGAACGAGTCGGCCGCGCAAGCGGCCGATTTCGTTTCCGGGCATTGGCAAACCGGCGCCATCCGATATGCTTGACGCATTGTTCCCGTCACGGCCTTTCTGATGCCCATCATCCAATCGCAACTCGATACCCGCTCGCCGGAATTCGCTGCCAATGCCGCGCAGTTGCACGCTGCTGTCGAGGATCTGAAAAAGCAGATGGCGCAGGCCGCGATGGGCGGCGGCGACAAGGCACGCGAGAAGCACACCGCGCGAGGCAAACTGTTGCCGCGTGAGCGCGTGCGCACCCTGCTCGATCCGGGCTCGCCATTTCTGGAATTCTCGCCGCTCGCCGCGCACGGCATGTACGCCGGCGCAGCGCCGGGTGCGGGTCTGGTCACCGGCATCGGCCGCGTCAACGGAATCGAGGTCGTCGTCGTCGCCAACGATGCCACGGTCAAGGGTGGCACGTATTTCCCGATCACGGTGAAAAAACACCTGCGCGCCCAGGAAATCGCGCTGGAGAACCACCTTCCCTGCATTTATCTGGTCGACTCCGGCGGTGCATTTCTACCTCTGCAGGACGAGGTGTTTCCGGACAAGGAACACTTCGGTCGCATCTTCTACAACCAGGCGCGCATGTCTGCGCAGAACATTCCGCAGATCGCCGTGGTGATGGGCTCGTGTACCGCTGGCGGCGCCTATGTGCCGGCGATGAGCGATGAGGCCATTATCGTCAAGGATCAGGGTACGATTTTCCTCGGCGGCCCGCCGTTGGTGAAAGCTGCAACCGGCGAAGTGGTGGATGCGGAGACGCTTGGTGGCGCGGACGTCCATACGTCCATTTCAGGTGTGGCCGACCATTTTGCCGAGAACGACGCGCACGCGCTGGCGATCGCACGCGACATTGTCGGCCATCTCAATCGCACGAAGCAGATGCCGTTGGCACTGCGCGAGCCTGTCGAACCGAAGTATCCGGCCGCAGAACTCTACGGCGTGATTCCACAGGATACGCGGCGTCCATTCGATATCCGCGAGATCATCGCGCGCATTGTCGACGGATCCGAGTTCCACGAGTTCAAGGCGCGCTACGGCAAGACACTGGTTTGCGGTTTCAGCCACCTATATGGCTATCCAGTCGGCATCGTGGCCAACAACGGCATCCTGTTTTCCGAAAGCGCGCTCAAGGGCGCGCACTTCATCGAGCTGTGCAACCAACGCAACGTGCCGCTGGTGTTCCTGCAGAACATCACCGGCTTCATGGTCGGCAAGAAGTACGAACAGGCCGGCATCGCCAAAGACGGAGCCAAAATGGTCACCGCAGTCGCCTGCTCGCACGTACCGAAGTTCACCGTGGTGATCGGCGGCAGCTTCGGCGCCGGTAATTACGCGATGTGCGGCCGTGCCTACGGCGCGCGCTTTGTGTGGATGTGGCCGAATGCACGAATTTCCGTGATGGGCGGCGAGCAAGCCGCCAGCGTGCTCGCCACGGTGCGCCGCGACGGCTTCGAAGCCGCCCGGAAAAGCTGGTCGAAGGAGGAAGAAGAAGCGTTCAAGGCGCCAATTCGAGAACAATACGAGCGCCAAGGCCACCCGTACTACTCCAGCGCGCGGCTATGGGACGACGGCATCATCGATCCGGCCGACACGCGCCGCGTGCTCGGTCTGGCCCTATCCGCATCGCTCAATGCGCCGATCGAACCGCAGCGTTATGGCGTGTTCCGTATGTAGTCGCCAGACTCAGACGAATTCGTTTATGCCGCTGCGTGTTGCGCGGGAGTGCTGGACCCGGCGCGCGGATTGCGTGACGGCATGTGGCTGCGCTGCATCCACTTCATGCCCAACACCAACAAGGCCGTCGTCACCAACCAGAACGCGATCTGCATGCCGGCCGGACGCGCGTCGTAGCCGACGAGAATGTGCAGTGCCTGCCCGACCACGGAACCGTTGCTGAGAAGTGCCGATGTGTTCCAGACCTGGTTGTCCCACGCCGGTAGCCAGTTGGCCTGAATCAGGAAACGCGCAGCGGTAGAAGAAAGGCCCGCGGCGAGCAGGACCAGCATCCAGTTGGTCGCGCTGAAAAAATAGCGCAGCGGAATGCGCAACAAACCGAAATACAACGCAAAGCCGACCGCGACACCGCCAGCCAGTCCCACGGGTACGCCAAGCAACAAATCTGCCTTGCCGGCGCCGCCGGCAGACATGCCATACAGGAACAGCACGATTTCCGAACCTTCACGCAGCACCGCGAGCGCGACCACCGCCAGCAACATCGCAAGCGAGCTCGATCCGGCTTTGACCGCATGGCCAACTGATTGCATTTGCTGCACCAGCTCACGGCCATGACTGGACATCCAGATCACGTGCCAGCCGATCATCACCACCGCGGCCAGCAGCACGCAGGCATTGAACAATTCCTGGCCGGAGCCGCCGACGGCTTCTTCAATCGCCCCGGCGAACAGGGCCACGACGATGGCGCCGAAAATTCCCAGCCCGATGCCGCCGCCGATAAAGGACCCGCGCCGCGGCACGCCGCGCGTGGCCGCCGCAACGATGGTAACGATCAGTGCAGCTTCGAGAACCTCGCGGAAAACCAGCAGGGCGACACCGAGCATGACGGTTTACTCCGCGATCAGGACGCCGTTGCCGGTATCCTGGTGAAAATCGTCGAAGAACTTGTAGGTGCCTTTGTCTAGCGGACCGATGAATACAGTGATCGTACTCTTGGGCAACACGATTTTTTCGCGATTGAAATCATTGCTTTCGAATTCCGACGGGGTAGCGTCCTTGTTCGTAACCAACACCTTGAACTTGATCCCGGCCGGCACCTTGAGTTCGGCCTGATCAAACTTGTGATCCTGGATCGTCAAGTGATACTCGGGGATATCGGCAGCCCAAGCCATCGTCGACACACCCAGCAGCAGGCAAAGCAAGATACGCGACATGGCAGCACCGGTCAGAAAGGGTTCTGGCACGAATGATAATGGTTCGCATTTACGATTGCAAGTCCATGTTTCAGGATGCATGTCGCCTTCGCGGCTTGCGTGGAATCGGGGCGCTGTCGCACTAGGGCACGCCGGCGGGTTCTCGGCCGCAAGCCCAAACCGCTATCATGCGTCAAGTCGTTTTCCCCGGATCGCACATGGCCGACTCGCTCGACATTGCCATCGACCGCCGAGTCGCACGCGTGGCCCTGAACCGCCCGCAGGTGCACAACGCGTTCGACGACGCTCTGGTCGCGGACCTCACCGCAGCGCTGACCCACCTCGAGCGCGATCCGGGCGTGCGCTGCATCGTGCTTACCGGCAACGGCAATACGTTTTCCGCCGGCGCGGATCTGAACTGGATGCACGGCATGGTGCGCGCGTCCGAAGCGGAAAACCGCACCGATTCCGAACGTCTCGCGGCCTTGATGCGCACGCTCAACACCTTGCCCAAGCCGACCCTTGCCCGCGTCAATGGCTCAGCCTATGGCGGCGGCGTCGGCCTGATCGCCTGCTGCGACATCGCCATAACTGTCGACGGCGCCAAGTTCAGCTTGGCCGAAGTCAAGCTCGGTCTCGTGCCCGCGGTGATTTCGCCCTATGTCGTTGCGGCGATCGGTGCGCGCCATGCGCGTCGTTTGTTTGTCAGCGGCGAAATCTTCGATGCCGCCGAGGCATTGCGCATAGGTCTAGCCCACCAGTGCATACCGGCAGCGCAACTGGACGAGCAAGTCGACCGCGTTCTGCACTGGCTGGCCAAGGGTGGACCCAAAGCACAACGCGAAGCCAAGCATCTGGCACTCAGCCTAGGTGGCGCACTGGACGCCAACAGTGGCCACACCGACATGAAAAATGCCGCGCTGATCGCACGCCTGCGGGTATCACCGGAAGGACAGGAGGGTCTTGCTGCGTTTCTGCACAAGCGTGCGCCAAACTGGACAAAGGATTGACCATGTTCGAGACGATCCTCATCGCCAACCGCGGCGAAATCGCCTGCCGAATCATCAGCACCTGTCGGCGTCTGGGCATCCGAACGGTTGCGGTTTATTCCGCGGCGGATGCCAGCGCCCAGCATGTGCGTCTGGCCGACGAGGCGTGGCCGATTGGCGGGCCGCGACCACAGGAAAGCTACCTGCGCGGCGATGCTATCGTGGACGTTGCCAAGAAAAGCGGCGCGCAGGCGATTCATCCAGGTTACGGTTTTCTTGCCGAAAACGCCGAGTTTGCCGATGCCTGCGAGCGAGCCGGCATCCGCTTCATCGGGCCCAGCGCCGCATCGATGCGCAAGATGGGCTCGAAGGCCGGCGCCAAGGAACTCATGGCCGCGCACGGCGTGCCGGTGGTGCCCGGCTACACCGGTGAGAACCAGAACGCCGCTCTGCTCGCGAGCGAGGCGCAACGCATCGGCTTTCCGTTGATGATCAAGGCCGCACACGGCGGCGGCGGCAAGGGCATGCGCATCGTGCGCAGTGCCACAGAATTCGCCGCGAATCTGCAATCGTGCCAGCGCGAGGCGAAAAGCGCCTTCGGCCGCGATCGCGTCCTGCTCGAACGCTACATTGAAATGCCGCGCCATATCGAGTTCCAGATTTTCGGCGATAGCCATGGCAACCTCGTGCACCTGAACGAGCGTGAATGCTCGGCACAACGCCGCTACCAGAAGGTGCTGGAGGAAACGCCGTCGCCGTTTCTCACGCCGGAGCTGCGCGCGAAGATGGGCGAAGCAGCCATCGCCGCTGGCCGCGCGCTCGGCTACCTCAATGCTGGCACGGTGGAGTTCATCGTCGGCCCCGATGCGCGCAAGAGCGGCAGCGATTTCCACTTCATGGAGATCAATACACGTCTGCAAGTCGAGCACCCGGTCACCGAGATGACGTTGCATCTGGATCTGGTCGAACTGCAACTACGCGTGGCCGCGGGCGAAGCCTTGCCCGCCTCACTGATTCGCAACAAATCCTTGCCAGCCGACGGCCACGCGATCGAGTTGCGCCTGTATGCGGAAGATCCACAGAAAGGGTTTCTGCCCGGCTCCGGCAAATTGCAGCGTCTGCAACTGCCGCAGGCGGACGCGCATGTGCGTATCGACGGCGGCCTGATCCAGGGCGATACGGTCAGCATTTTTTACGATCCATTGCTTGGCAAATTGATCGCGTGGGATCGCACCCGCGTCGACGCACTGCAACGCATGCGCGAAGCGCTGGCGCAATGCGAGGTTGTGGGACCGAAATCCAACATCGATTTTCTCGAACGCCTGGTTCGCCATCCGATCGTGGTGGAAGGCCGCATCGACACCGGTTACCTGGATCGGCATCTGGACGAATTCCTGCCCACCGACACCGCACCGGAACTGACCGTGCTGTTCGCCGCCACAACCGCCGTGCTGCTGGACGAGGAAGCGCACGCGCGCGATGCCGTCGCCAGATCGGACGATCCGCATTCGCCATGGTCGCGCGCGGACGGCTGGCGCCTCGGCCACCCGGGCAAGCGCATTGTCTGCTTCGAGTCCGGCACTCAGCGCATCGAAATCGCCGCGTATGGGGCGAACGGCAGTTACGCGCTGCGTCATGACAGTGTCGAATGCGCAGTCAGCGATGCGTTCAGGCGCGACCACACGCTCACTGCCGCATTCGACGGCGTGGCGCGGCGCTGGCTTGCGCGTGTCGATGCCGATTGCGTGCTGCTGCACGACGGCGAACGCCGCCGCCATCTGCGCCGCGTCGGCGCTTTCGCCTGTACGGCAACGTCGCAAGCCGCCGGCGACCGTATCCTTGCGCCGATGCCGGGCCGTATCGTGCTGGTCAAGGCCAAAAGCGGCGACACCGTAGCCAAAGGTCAGGAGCTGATCGTGATGGAAGCCATGAAAATGGAAATCTCGCTGAAAGCCCCTCATGCGGCGACCATCGTCGACTTGCGCGCCAGCGCCGGCGACTTCGTCGAAGCCGACGCGGTGCTTGTCCGGTTTGGGGAGACGCAAGCATGATCCGCTTCGTCGCTGCCGTCGCGCTTTGCCTGTTGTTGAGCGCCTGTGTCGAAACGCGTTTCGAGTCGCCGCCTGGCGATGCCAGCACGACCTGCGACGCACGCTGGAAAGGTCTGTGGACCGAAGGTGACACAAAAAACGACGACGGCGCGATCTATGTCGACGACGAGTGCCACTGGATCGTCCTCGACCGGCCCAAGCCACACGCCCTGCTCAACCGCATCCCGGTGCCGGTGCAGTATGCGCACATCGACGGCAAGGATTATCTCGTCGTCACCGACACCGCACTGAAAGATCTGGTAAAAGTCCAGCCGCCGTATGCAATCGAACCGGCACCGGCGCAATCGTACTACCTGGCGCGCTACCAACTGGGCGGCGACAGCGTCGCGCTCACCCAGGTCAACAGCGAGCACGTCGCCCAACTCATCCTCGAAGGCAAGCTCGAAGGCACCATCAGCAAGAGCGCAAATGAGCTGCACGTATTCGTGCGCGGCGACCGCGCGAGCATTCTCGAGATCGTGCGCAAGTTTCCCATTTTCGATGGCCAGAAGCCGACCCGCTTCGTACGTCGACGAGAAACGCTTGATCAATTCGAGCGGACCGCCGCGCCCTCACCCGCCAAGAAGACGCAATGATCCCGGTGCCAGATCATGTTCGCATCGTCGAAGTCGGAGCGCGCGACGGTTTGCAGAACGAAAAAACCATCGTGCCGACGCCGGTCAAAATCGAACTGATCGACCGCCTTTCCGCCACCGGCCTGCAGACGATCGAGGCGACCAGTTTCGTCAGCCCGAAATGGGTACCGCAATTGGCAGATGCAGCAGACGTTTATACAGCTATCCGCAAGAAGCCTGGCGTGCGCTATCCCGTGCTTGTGCCAAACCTGCAAGGGTATGAACGAGCACGCTCCGCGGGTGCCGTTGAAATCGCTGTATTCACTGCCGCAAGCGAAGCGTTCAACCGCAAGAACATCAATGCGTCCATCGACGAATCCATCGAGCGTTTCGTGCCGATCATGCAGCGCGCCATGGCTGATGGTGTCGACGTGCGCGGCTACGTTTCCACCGTACTCGGCTGCCCGTATCAGGGCGAGGTTCCCGTCGCTGACGTCGTGCGCGTCGCGAAGCGACTGCACGAGCTGGGCTGTTATGAAATCTCGCTCGGCGACACCATCGGCATCGGCACACCCGCCAAGGCGCGGGCGATGCTTGCCGCCGTCGCCATACAGGTACCAATGCCTGCCTTGGCCGTGCATTTCCACGATACGCGCGGTCAGGCGCTGGCCAACATCCTGGCATGCCTGGAACTCGGCGTCGCTGTGGTCGATGCTTCCGTTTCCGGCACCGGCGGATGTCCGTATGCGCACGGTGCAACCGGCAACGTCGCCACGGAAGATGTCGTTTACATGCTGCATGGCATGGGCATCAGCACCGGCGTTGATCTGCCCAAATTGATCGACACCGGCCGCTGGCTGAGCAAGCAACTGGCGCGCGACAACGGCAGCAAGGTCGGCAGGGCGGCAGCGTGAGCACTGATGCAGCAACACTGCGGCTGGCGCAGGATGCGTTTGCGCGCGGAAATTTCACGACTGCATTTGCCGAGGCCAGCCGCATACTGGTCGCATCGCCAGCACATGCGCAGGCACGCGCGCTGCGCGCCAACGCGGCGCTCATGAGCGAACGCTGGTCGGATGCCGATCATTGATCTCGGCTGGTTGCTCGCGCGTCAGCCGGACCACGCCACGATCCGCAAGAATCTTTCGGTGAGCTGGATGCGCCTTGGCAACCGGCACAAGGACCAAGGCGAGATTCAGGCTGCCGAGAACGCCTACCGTCACGCGTTCGCGACCGACGACCGCAATTACGACGCGCATTACAATTTCGGCCTGCTCGCCCTGGAAACAGCACATCTTGAAGATGCCGTCGCACACTTGCGCCGCGCCGCCGACGCCGATCCTGAAAATACGGTGTTCGGCCTGAAGTTGGCCGAGGCGCTGATTGCTGCGGGCGACAACGACGGCGCAGTGCACCAGATCGAGCGCATCGCCAGACGCGGGGGAACACGCGAACAGCTCCAGCAATGCGGCCGCCTGCTGCTCGACGCGAAATCGGCCGATGCGGCCAAGGCGCTGGCGCGACGGTTGATCGAACAGCAATCCGGAGCCGCGGCATGGGTGCGCGAGTTCTGTCAGCAACTGCGCAAGAACAGCGATTTGGCCGGCAGCCGTGAATTGCTCTGCATCCTCCGGGAAAGCCAGTCGGACGCTGGTGAACACCTGCGCATTGATCTGGCGATCGCGCTCGGATTGCCGGCGACGTATCGAAATCGAGCGGATCTGGAAGCGACGCGCGCCGACTATCTTGCGCGTCTTGCCGACTTCGTCGAGGCATATCCGCCCGCGCACGTGACTGCCATCGCCCCACCGCCAGAAGCCGTACTTTGGGACAATTTTCACCTTGCCTACCAAGGCGAGGACGACCGCGAACCACAGCGCCGATTCGCCACGTGGTCCAGCGCCTCGCTGCAAGCGCTGCTTCCGCGGTTCGCTCGGGCAGCACCTCGATCGTCGCGCGCGCGCATGCGGCTGGCATTGGTTTCCAGCCGATTTCACCGATGCACGGTCGGCTCGTATTTCACCTCGTGGGTCGAATATCTGGCGAACGCCGGGTGGGACCTGATCCTGGCCCATGTCGGCGATACGCGCGACGAGCTCAGCACGCGCCTCGCGGCTGCCGCACACGGCGAGATCGCGCTGGCCGGAGGCTTGGCGGAAGCCGCTGGACAATTGCATGAGCTGGGCGCCGACGCCATCGTGTATCCGGAACTGGGTATGGATTACCGCACACTCGGCCTGGCCGCGCTGCGTCTGGCACCGGTACAGGTTTGTGCGTGGGGACATCCCGTCACCACAGGCCTGCCAACAATCGACGCCTTCATCTCGTGCGCGGAAATGGAACCTGCGGATGCGGACTCGCACTACACCGAGCGTCTGCTCACCTTGCCGGGACTGGGCACGCGCTACTTGAGTCATCGCGTTCCGCCAGTCGCCGAGCGCGCCGCCATCGGTCTGCCGGAAAACCGCACGCTGTATCTTGTGCCGCAGTCGTTGTTCAAGTTGCATCCGGACAACGACGCGGTATTTGCGGATATCGCGCGGCGCGATCCAGCCGCGGCATTCGTGTTCTTCGACAGCCGCGAGAGCGGCGCGCAAGAGACGTTCGGCGCACGCATCGTGCGCGCGTTTGGCGAGGCCGGAATCGACCCCGCGGGACGCACACTGTTCCTGCCGCCGCGCGATCGCGCCGCCTACCTGCAGGTGAACATGGCCTGCGATGTGATGCTCGATACCCTGCATTTTTCCGGTGGCAACACCAGTCTGGACGCGTTGCACGCCGGCTTGCCCGTTGTCAGTTGCCCGGGACGATTCATGCGCGGGAGGCAATCGATGGCGATGCTCAAGCATCTGGGTTGCGATGGATTGATTGCGCAATCGCCGCCGCAATTGGCCGCGTTGGCGGTGGAAATCGCCAACGACCGTCCACGCCGCGATGCACTGTCCGTGCTCATCCGTGAGCGCTTGCCCGAGTTGACCCAATCCGATGCACCCTTGCGCGCGCTGGATATGGCCCTGAAAAACCTGGTCGATGGCAACTGAACACCCGATATAATCGCCGACCCATGCCCGCCCGTCTCGCTCCCGATCAATCCCGCGGCTATCTGATTGCGCTCGGCGTGAGTGTGCGCGGCGCCGGCGAGACCGGAATCTTCAAGCGCCTGTTTGCGATGCTGGAACGCAGGCCACGCGTGACGCTGATCGTGGCTGCCGCCGACGAGATGCTGGCGGACGATCTGGATGTGCGCTTGCTCGCCGATGGTGCCGGGCAGGTGCAGCGTCTCACCTTGACGCGACGTGGCGACAGCGAGTCGCAGGCCGCGTTGGCTGCGGTTGAGCATGCCGATCTGGTGCTGCTGTGTGCCGACCAGCCTTTGCGGTTATCGACGCTGCTGGGCGGCACGGTCCTGGCGCGACTGTTACGCAAGCGCAATGCCGATGGCATGGCAGTCGGCGGCATCGGCGCCGGTGCCGCCGTGCTGCCAGAACATATGCTCGGCGGCGGCGCGCATGGATCCTCGCCACGCATGGGCAATGTCGCGCTTGCCCCGGGTCTGGGGCTATCCAACCGCTTGCTGATCGATCAGGGCGGCGCCGGAGCGGACCGCCTCGGTCGTTTGCTTGGGGCACTCGCGCTCAACCCGTTTGTGCTCGGCATTGGCCTGGATGCCGACACCGCCGCCCTCATCGGCCCGGACAATGTGCTTGAGGTCATTGGCAAGGGTAGTGTCACTGTGGTCGATCCCACCGACGTCGGTCACTCCAACGCGGCAGATGCCGGACCGAGCGATCCGATCAGCATCACAAATCTGCGCGTGCATGTGCTGGTGCACGGTTCTCGCTACGACCTGGATTTCCGCCGCCCGCTGTGAGCACCTTTTCGATCCGTCGGCTTTCTGACGGCGACGATGACGCCGTTGCCACAATCATTCGCAAAGTGATGCCGGAGTTCGGCGCCGACGGCCCGGGCTTCGCCATCCATGATGCGGAAGTCGCCGCCATGCACGCGGCGTATGCGCGCAGCGGCTGCGCGTATTTCGTGGTCGCGATGGATGGTGCAATTCGCGGCGGCGGCGGCATCGCGCCGCTGGCTGGCGAAGCGGGTGTGTGCGAACTGCGCAAAATGTATTTTCTGCCGGAGTTGCGCGGCTGCGGCGCAGGCACCGCGCTTATGCGCCGATGTCTGCAGACGGCTCGTAGACTCGGTTACAAACGGTGTTATCTGGAAACACTGACCGGAATGGATGCCGCACAGAAACTCTACGAAAACCAGGGATTCGCACGCATTCCCAAAGCGCTGGGCAGTACCGGGCACTTCGGCTGCAACAAATTCTATTTGCTCGACCTGTAGCCTCAGGCCTTTTACAATGCGCCCCCCGCAAAACCTGAGAGCGCCGCATGCAACTGGATCAGATCAAGGCCATCGTCACCGGCGGCGTTTCCGGACTCGGCTTTGCCGTAGCTAAGTACCTTGTCGCGCACGGCGCGAGCGTGACCCTGCTCGACGTCAACGATGAAAAAGGCGCACAGGCAGTGGCCAAACTTGGCGTCAAGTCCAGTTATCAGCGCACCGATGTGACCGGCGAGGACGTCGTCGCGGCGGCGGTCAAACAATCCGCCGAGCGCATGGGCGGACTGAACGCGGCGATCAATTGCGCCGGCATCCTCGGTGCCGGCCGCGTACTCGGCAAGGAAGGGCCAATGCCGCTGAAGACGTTTCAGACTACCGTTATGGTGAACCTGATCGGCAGCTTCAATGTTGCCAAGTCCGCAGCCGACGTCATGCAGCATAACGCACCCGGCAACGATGGCGAACGCGGCGTGATCGTGAATACCGCGTCGATTGCCGCCTACGAAGGTCAGATCGGTCAGGCCGCATATTCGGCATCCAAGGGCGGCATCGTTGGCATGACTTTGCCGATGGCGCGCGAATTCGCCCGCATCGGCGTGCGCGTTATGACGGTAGCACCCGGCGTGTTCCACACACCCATGGTCGATGGCATCAAGCAGGACGTATACGATTCTCTTTGTGCACAAGTACCGTATCCGTCGCGCCTGGGCACACCCGAGGAATTTGCCAATACGGTCGCGTTTATCCTGCAAAACCGCTACATGAACGGCAGCGTGATCCGCGTCGATGGCGCGATCCGGTTGGCACCGAAATGAAAGCTGCGGAAATCAAAAAAGGCAACGTCGTCGAACACAACGGCCGCGTCTGGCAGGTGCGCGACATCGAGCGCAGCTCGCCGACCGCACGTGGCGGCAATGTCACTTTCCGTTTCACCTTGTACAGCGTGCCTGGCGCACAGAAGCTTGATCTGTCGCTTCGCGCCGACGACGAGTTGAAGGAAACCGAACTCGTGCGACGTTCGGTGAATTATTCCTACATGGACGGCGATTTCTTCGTGTTCATGGATGCTGAGGATTACACCCAGTACACCCTGGGTCGTGACAGCATCGGCGATGCTGCGGGGTTTATCGCCGATGGTCTCGAAGGTTGCTATGTGCAATTGATCGAAGGCCAGCCGGTGGCTGTGCAATTGCCGCCGACAGTGACGCTGGAAGTTGTGGATACCGCCCCGGAACTCAAGGGCGCCACCGCCACGAAGCGGCCAAAGCCAGCCCAGCTCAACACCGGCATTGAAATCCAGGTGCCGGAATACATCACCACCGGCGAAAGGATTCTGGTCAGCACGCTGACCGGGGAATTCAGCGGCAGGGCCTGATTCACCTGGAATTGCTCGCCCCTCGAACACCGCGCAACGGCAAGACCGGGCAACTGCGCGCAAACCGCTTGTGTTGGGCGACAGACTTTGGCAAGGTACCGCGTCGCCTTCGCGCTCATCGCATCGGCGATCATATTCCGGAACGCCATTGACGTTCCGCTCACACCTTGAGAGGGGAGTCTCGATGGCGAACAGTCTTTTCATCACCCAGCCGGTCCATCCGACGCCGCATGTGGATGCCGGCGAACCGGTGCATGGCAGTGCACAGGGTGAAGTCACGCTCAAGCGCGTGTTGACCGCCGGACATCTGGTCATGCTCGGCATTGGCGCGATCATCGGCGCCGGCATTTTCGTGCTCACCGGACATGCCGCGGCCGAATATGCCGGGCCAGCCGTGGTATTGAGTTTCGTGTTTGCCGGTATTGCCTGCGCATTTGCCGGTCTGTGCTATGCCGAATTCGCCGCGATGCTGCCGGTGTCGGGCAGCGCCTATTCATATTCGTATGCCACGCTCGGCGAAGTCGTAGCCTGGTTCATCGGCTGGATGCTGGTGCTCGAATATCTTTTCGCCGCCTCCACGGTTGCGGTCGGCTGGTCCGGGTACTTGAACAGCCTGCTGCACTCGGTCGGCGGCTGGATGAATGTACAGCTCGCCTTGCCCGCGGCGCTGGCCTCGGCACCGCTGACCATAACCGATGGCTCAATCCACATGACCGGCGCCATCATCAATCTGCCGGCGGTACTGATCATCGGCGCGATCAGCATGTTGTGTTACCGCGGCATCTCGCAATCGGCCACAGCCAATGCGGTGATCGTGGCAGTCAAGCTCGTTGTCATCCTGCTTTTCGTCGGCTTCAGTCTGCAATTCGTCGATACCTCACGCTGGCATCCGTTCGTACCACCGCTCGACAATCTCGGCCACTTCGGCTGGAAAGGTGTGTTCCGCGGCGCATCGATCGTGTTCTTCGCCTACATCGGCTTCGATGCCGTATCCACGGCTGCACAGGAAGCAAAAAACCCGCAGCGCGACATGCCGATCGGCATTCTCGGCTCGCTGGTGATCTGCACCGTGCTGTACATCGTGGTTTCGGCCATCCTGACCGGCATGACTTCCTATCTGAATCTCAACACGGCCGAGCCCGTGGTCACCGCATTGCTGGATTACCCAAGTCTGGTCTGGTTGCGCACCGTGGTCGAACTGGGCGCGATCGCTGGCCTGTCTTCGGTAATTCTGGTCATGCTGATGGGCCAGCCGCGAATTTTCTACACCATGTCGCGCGATGGCCTGCTGCCGCCATTGTTCGGCCGCCTGCATCCGAAGTTCCAGACGCCGTACATGGGCACCATCATCGTCGGCATCATCGCCGCGATTCTGGCCGGACTGCTGCCGATCGGCGTGCTTGGCGATCTGGTCTCGATGGGTACCCTGCTCGCCTTCACCACCGTTTGCATCGGCGTGCTCGTGCTGCGTCGTACCCGTCCGGATATCCAGCGCCCGTTCCGGGTCGCGTTCGCGCCGGTCGTCTGCGTGCTCGGTGCACTTTGCTGTTTCGCCTTGTTCATGCTGGCTTTTCTGGACAACTGGCACTGGATGATCGGCTGGATTGCGCTGGGTTTCCTGATTTACTTCGGCTACGGCTACCGCCACAGCAAACTGCGTCATCCGCATTGAAGGCATGCAAGAGGCCGGCAGGATGCCGGCCTTTTCGATTGCGCCGCCATCCCGCCCGCCACGAGACAACCCGATGCTGGATCGACTGCTCGCAAAAAAAACCGACTTCGCCACCGATCCGAATATCGATGGCGACGGCCCTACCCTCAAGCGCACGCTAGGACCTTGGGGCTTGACTGCGTTGGGCATCGGCGCCGTGATCGGCGGCGGCATCTTCGTAATCACCGGACAGGCCGCGGCCGAGCACGCGGGCCCGGCCATCGTGCTTTCCTTCATCATCGCCGCAATCTGCTGCAGTTTCACCGCGCTGTGCTATGCCGAATTCGCCACGCTTATCCCGATGTCGGGCAGTTCGTATTCCTACGCCTATGCCACGCTCGGCGAGCTTGCCGCCTGGTTCATCGGCTGGAACATGGTGCTGGAATACGGCGTATCGGCATCGGCTGTGGCAGTGAGCTGGACCGGCTATTTCACCAGTCTGCTCGATCACATGGGTCTGCACTTGCCGCCGGTGCTGACCAATGCCCCTTTCGCGTTTGTGGACAATCATCTGGTCGCTACCGGCGCCTTGGTCAACCTGCCGGCGGTCGCGATGGTGCTGGCGCTGACCTGGCTATGCTACATCGGCATCCGCGAATCGTCCGGCGCGAACACGGCGATGGTGGCGCTCAAGGTCGCGCTGATCGTGATCGTGATCATCGCCGGCTGGCATTACGTGGATCCGAAACTGTGGCATCCGTTCATTCCCGCCGCGCAAGGCCCGGAAAAATACGGCTGGGGTGGGGTCATGCGAGCGGCGACCCTGGTGTTCTTCGCCTACATCGGTTTCGAGGCCACCTCCACCGCGGCGCAGGAAGCGAAAAACCCGCAGCGCGACCTGCCGATCGGCACACTCGCCTCGCTGGCAATTTGTACCGTTCTATACATCGGCATGGCCGCGGTACTGACTGGCCTGCTGCCGTTCGACCAGCTCGGCACCTCCGAACCGGTGGTCACCGCAGTCAAGGCACATCCGGAGCTGAATTGGCTGCGCTGGCTGGTCGAGATCGGCGCGCTGATCGGATTGTCGTCGGTGGTGCTGGTCATGATCATCGCGCAGCCGCGCATCTTCATGATCATGGGCCGCGACGGCATGTTGCCGCCCGTATTCGCGAAGATTCATCCGAAATACCGTACTCCGTACATCAATACTGTCATCACTGGCGTAGGCATCGCCGCTGCTCGCCGCAGTGTTTCCGCTGGATATTCTCGGCGACCTGGTGTCGATGGGTACCTTGATCGCATTCTGCGCCGTGTGCATCGGCGTGCTGATCCTGCGCCGTACCCGGCCGGATCTGCCGCGTACGTTCCGCGTGCCTGTGGCGACGCTGACCTGCACGCTCGGCGTGCTCAGCTGCCTGATGCTGCTGTATTGGGAAAACTGGTACAACTGGACCCTGATGGGCCTGTGGACCGTGCTCGGATTCTGCATCTACTTCGGCTACAGCTACCGGCACAGCAAGCTGCGCAGTTGACCAAGTCGATCCATTGTTGCCGCACGCGGCAGCAATGATGCGAAACGCTCGCGCGCACGGTCAATCCCCAAAACCGTCGCTGAAGATGGTTCGTTGATACGCACCGAGGTCGATCTTGCCTCCATGCGCCACTGCGTTGCCGTCGAGATCCGGATCGAAGAAAAACAGATCGCCTGCATTGCCTGCGCCGATCAGAGGCGATGCGGCCGACAAGCGGAAATTGCCATTCGCACCGTCTGCGAACTGCGGGTTCACGGAAACATTGCCGGTACTGCCCGCCGCAGGAGCAGAGTTGCCGCCCAGGGCGCCATAGTCGTTGTCGATCAGCAACACCGGATCGAAGAGCGCCAGCCCGTACGTCGTGTTGTTCCAGAAGATATTGTCGGCGATCAGGCTGCCGGTGCTTGTGCCTGCTGCACCGGCGAAAACCATGCCTCCGGTCTGGCCGCTGCCGGCGGTGGTATTGCTCACGATCGTGTTGTTGGCGACATAGACCATGGCGCTGTTGTCGGTTTGGATCACTCCGGCGCCGTCGCCGTTGTCCGAAGAATTGCCGAGGACGAGGTTGTTGACGAAATCAATGTAGCCGCCATTGCCGGTATACAGATAGAATCCGCCCAATGCCCCGGCCGTATCATTGTCGGCGTTGTGGCGGATGATGCAATCGCGGACGAAAACCGAACCCTTGTTGCCGGGTGTCGAATTCATCTGCAACCCGGCCGCAATTTCATCGCCGTTGAAGGCGATGAAGCCGTTCTGGATAATCAGGTCGTACAGGAAGACGGTGCCCTGCGCGCTGTTGGTCTTGAGGACCACGCTGATTCCGGCGCCATCAAGGATGGTCTTGCCCGAGGACGAGGGACATACCAATTCCGCCTCGGCCCCACCAAGGATGTAGAGATCGTGGGCGATAGTAGAGGAATACGAAAACGGTCTGTTGCCGTTGTCGGCCGTGGAGTAGGTTCCCGGCTCGATCCCCACCGAATCGTTGCCTGTGGTATCGAGCGCGGCCTGGTTGAGCGCGCTTTGCAGCTCGACCGCGGTCGACACGCAGTAATCGACGGCGAACACGGGTAGCGTTGGTGTCAGCATCAGAGCGATCGCGAATGTGCGTATCCACGCCGACACACGTCGTACATGATTCGGATGCTTTGGGTGCGTGGTCATGATGCGAACCTCGTTATGGACGGAATGAATGCGTTCAGTTACCGGCGCCTGCCACCGAGAGCACCGGAGTCGTTGTATAGGAAGTGGAGGTCGTAAGGCCGAACCAGACCACTCGCATCCACGCGAAGGGCCATACGTGTCATGCCGCGTAGTCGGGAACGGGAATCGGCATTCAAGGCAGACATTGCGCACTTCGCAGGGATGTCAAAAGGCAAGTACGACATCTGCCGGAAAATGCGGGCGGAGTGTGTTACCTAGGTCCTCTTTCGGCAGCAGAATGCGTGGGAATCGCCGCCTGCTGCGCTCGAGACAAGTGTGCGGGCCCTGGTGCTATGCTTTGCCCGTAGATTCTGCCGGGCGTGGGGATGGTTGGTGCGTCAACCGGGCAAGCCGAATCAGAATGCCTACATTGAGCGCTTCAACCGCACGTTCCGGGAAGAAGTGCTTGATCGACACCTGTTCATCCGACTCGCCGACGTTCGCGAGGCAGCGCACTGGTGGATGATCGAATAAAATGAGAACCGCGATCACGATCCGCTCGGCGACTTGATGTCTTGCGAATACCGTCAACAATTCGCCAGGAGTTCTATTTCTAAAGTGTCCGGTTGACGGGGAAGCTTACGCAGCCCCATGTATTGCCAGCAGTCGGCGATATGCCGGGGACATGAACTACGCGCAAGAAAGCGATAAGAACGGGCAAGTGTTTTGCTTCAATCTTCGTAGCCATCCTTGAAAATCTCGTCGCCGCGCTCGTAAGCGCCCAAGTCGACCTTGTTATCCAATGACTTGCGCGAATGGCCTTCGATATCGATGCTGGGCAAGCCGCCGGCCGGCGTGAGCGTGCCAATCCCAAGCAATGGTGACGTCGGCAGCAAATGGAAATCGGTAGAACTGGAAAACTGCGGATCGACGCTGACGTTGCCGGCGCTGATCGGGTTCGGAGGATTAAAATCCGAGCCATAGTCGTTGTCCACGAGTACAGCCGTGGTGTCCAGGTCGAAACCGCTGTTGCCCCAGAAGATGTTGTTGCTCATGGCGTCCGGCGAGTTGCCGGCGAAAAAGTAAAGGCCGCCTGTCTCAGACGCCGGCATGTTGGTGACGGTATTCTGGGCAAACGTATTGTTGATGATATTCGCACCGCTACCGTCATCAACTATTGAGCCTGCGCCTTCGGTAACCGTGGCGCTATTGCCGACGACCAGGTTGTTTTCGAACTGTAGCGTGCCGCCACCGCCCAATCCTATGGAAAATCCACCGCCGATAAAAGCGGTGTGATTGTTGCGCACGATATTCTGATCGAAAATGACCGGGCCGTAGTCGCTGCCGAGAGCGTTCATCTCCACGCCGGCACCGTATTGATTCGTGCCGACGTAACCGTTCTGGAATGTCAGAAAGCGCAACGATACATCGCCGGAAGCGCTCAGGCTCTCGAATACCCGCGTGGCGCCGCCGCCGTCGAGGATTGTCAACGCGGGGTTTTCGGTGATGGCCGAGCAATCGCTATTATAGCCGCCATTGATATCCAGGATGCGCGCCGTGGTCTGATTGTTGTAGATAAACTCCGCATTGTTGTTGTTCGCGGTGTAGTGCGTGCCGATGACGATCTGGATCGTGTTGTCCTCGTTGTCGTGGGCGCCGCCGTCGCTGGCGGCATCCAGTGCCGCTTGAATGGCCGCCGCGTTCCGGACGCAAAACGTATGCGCGTGTGTGGAAGCGGCCGCAATCAGCAAGCACGCGCCGGTCAATGCGGCCAGGGAATAATTTCGCGGCAGGGTGCGAGTTTGTACTTGCATGGGTGTCTCCGCAGGTCTTGTTCACATAGGTGATACGCGAACTGTGGAAAAATCCGGGTGCGCGGCCGGCGTGGGCGCTGGTATGCTCAATTCCGGTAATGGGCCAGCGGGCGGGACGATGGTCGATACAGCAGAGATCACCGAATTGCTGAATGCCGCCAATTCCGGCGACGCAGTCGCGCAGGATGCTGTTTACACCCTGGTGTACGACGAACTGAAACGCTGCGCGCAGCGCCAGCGGCGCATTGCGCCGGCGTCGTCGTTGACGCCTACGGCACTGGTGAACGAGTTGTACCTGAAGCTGCGCGCCGGCAAGATTGAGCGCATCCAGAATCGCCGCCATTTTTTTGCACTGGCCGCGCGCGCCATGCGCCAAATCACGATCGACCATGCGCGCGAGCGCAGCCGCGCCAAGCGCGGCGGTGGCGTCGATCACGTTAGCGTGGACACCCGCGATCTCGGGGCGACGACCGCGGAAGCAACCCTCGAACTCGATGCGGCGCTGACGGGTTTGTCCAGACGCGATCCGGATCTGGCCCAGGTCGTCGAGTGGCATTTCTTCGCCGGCTTGACGTTTCAGGACATTGCGAATGAGCTTGGCCGCCACGAACGCACGGTGCGGCACGACTGGGAGCTCGCGCGCGCGTACCTGCGCCAGGCCATGGGACACGGTCAGGAACAGTCGAAATGAACCAGGACACACGCTGGTTACGCATCAAGGAATTGTTCCGGCAAAGTCAGCTGCAGGCGGAGCCGCAACGCGATGCCTGGCTGGTCGGTGAATGCGGCGACGATAGCGGACTGCTGCGCGAGGTGCGCGCGCTGTTGTCGGCGCAGGGCGGGTCGCACGATATCCTCGATCACGGCGCCGCTGGTGCGCTTCGCCAGATGGGCAGCACCGAACCGGCGAGCGATCTTGTCGGTCAGCGCATCGGAGCGTACCGGCTGCTACGTCTGATCGGCGAAGGCGGCATGGGCAGCGTGTATCTGGCTGAACGCGAAGACGGCGATTTCCGCCAGCGTGCGGCGCTGAAACTCATCCGCGCGGATTACCTGAACGATGAGGCGCGCGCGCGTTTCCTGCGCGAGCGCAAGATCCTCGCGCAGCTTACGCACCCGCATATCGCCCAGTTGCACGATGGCGGTATGGCGTCCGACGGCACGCCCTACTTCACGCTGGAATACGTCGAAGGCGAACCGATCACGAGCTATTGCGACGCGCGCAAGCTCACGATTCGCGACCGTCTGCGCCTCGTGCTGCAAGTCTGTGCCGCGGTGGCCTATGCGCACCGCAACCTGATCGTGCATCGCGATCTGAAGCCGTCGAACATCTTTGTCACCACCGATGGCGAGGTGAAGCTGCTGGACTTCGGCATTGCGAAGTTGCTGGATGTGGAAGCAGGCGAAGGTCAGACTGCGACGCAAGCACGAATGATGACACCCGAATACGCCGCGCCGGAACAGGTGTTGGGTGATGCGATAACGACGGCGACCGACGTCTACGCGATCGGCGTAGTGCTGTACGAGTTGTTGAGCGGACGGCTGCCCTATGCGCGCGCGGACGCCGGTGCGATCAGTTGGCCGAAAGCCGTGATCGAGGAAGCGCCAGAACCGGTTTACCGTGCACTGAACCGCACTACCGCGCGAGGTGCAACGCCGACTGGCGACGCCGCGGCGGCGGCGCGCGGGTTGGGCTTGCCGGCATTGCGACGGGCGCTGCAAGGCGATCTGGATCGTATTCTACAGCGTGCGTTGGCCAAGACCGCGGAAGCGCGCTATGCGACGGTAGGTGCATTGGCCGCAGACTTGAGCGCCTACCTGGTGGGCCACGCCATCAGCGGCGGCACGCGCACGTATCGGATGCGCAAGTTCGTGCGCCGCTACTGGCTGCCGATCGCGGCTGCTGCGACCATCCTGATGATTCTCATCGCCAGCGGCGCGGCGGTCGTCTGGCAGGCGCGGCAGACCGCGCACGAGGCGCGCACGACGCTCGCGGTGAAGAATTTTCTTTATGGCTTGTTTACTGCGGTCGATCCGCATCTGGCCCGCGGCAGGGAAGTCAGCGCGCACGAATTGCTCGATCGCGGTGCACAGAATATCGAGCGCAACAAGGCGCTGGATGCGGACCAGAAAGCCGAAATCGAAAGCACGCTCGGGCGCATCTACTTCCAGCTGGGATTGTTCGATCAGGCAAACAAGTTGCAGCAAAGCGCAATCGCTGCGCTCACGGCCAGACCGGCGCAAGCGCTGCTGCTCGTCCGAACGCAAGCGCAACGCGCGGACACGCTGACCGATCTTGGCGATCTGAAAACCGCACAAGCCCTTGCCGACGAGGCGCGCAGCAGGATCGATGCGCTGCCGAACGCCAGCGTGACCGATCGCGCGGAAGTCGCGACCACGCAGGCACGCGTCGCACTGACAGAGCGCAATTTTCCCAAAACCAAACATTATGCCGATGAAGCCATCGCCTTGGCGCGAAAAATTGCCGACACGGATTCCCACGCATTGTTTCAGGCGCTTCAGGCATCGGGTGCCGCCAGTTGGGGATTGGCTCAGACCGACCAGGCCGAGGCCAGTTGGCGCGAAGCCGTGGCCGTTGCCTTGCGTAATGCCACGCCGGACGACCTCGATGTCGCCCTCGCACGGAAAAGTGTTGCCATGGCCCTGCAATCCGACTCGCATTTCGCCGCGGCGAAGCAATTCGAAGAACAGGCGCTTGCGACCGAGGAAACCATGCTGGGCCGCGATCACCCGATAACCCTGGCGACACAGCGCGATCTGGCGCTTGCGAATTACCATCTTGGCTACTATGCGCAAGCGCGCACGATGATGGAACAGGTGCTCGCCGCGCAGCGCAAGAAACTCGGCGACGATCATCCTGCGATTGCCGGCACGCAGATCAACCTCGGCATCCTGCTGATTGATAGCGGTGATGCCGATGCTGCCGAGCGCGTGCTGAACGAATCGGTGGCGATCTTCGAGAAGAAATACGGGCGCGACTACCAGGGCGCACGCATCGCGCTCGGCGATCTGGCCGCCGCGCATATCGCACAAGGCAAGCTGGACCAGGCGCAGGCCGAGCTGATGGATGAGCTTGAGCGCGAGCGCAAGGCCGGCACGCCGGAGATGGGAGATTTCATCGACCACGAACGCCTGGGCGACATCAAACGCCTGCGCGGCGACACGAAGACCGCGATCGAACTGCAGCGCGCCGCTCTGGCCGCGGCGCGCAAGGATCACGGCGAGAACAACCGCTACACGGCGAGGGCGCATCTGTATCTGGCGCGTTCGCTGCGCGACAGCGGCGACGAAGCCGGCGCCGCGAGCGAATACCGTGCCGCGCTCGCTGCATTCGCCGGCTACCTGCCCAACGGCGAACATCCGCTCGCGGCGAGCGCGTGCTATGAGTTGGCGCCGCTGCTGCTCAAGCGCGACGCGACGCGCGCGCAGGGGATCGCGCTGCTGGTCAAGGCTGCGGCCATGCGCGAAGAATTTCTCGGCGCCGACGATCCGGAGACCAAGCAAGCGCGCGAAGCGTTGCGCAAGGCGCGGAGCCCGGACAAACTCTGACGCCAAACCCTGCGTAGTCGGGCCACCCATGCGCGCCGAAGTTCAGGGTTTTGCGACCGGCAGCGCGAACGTCAGGTCGGTCGGGTAGTCCTTTCCGCTCGGGTCGTTGCCGACGTGACCTTCAATGCGGTTTGCGTCCTTGGTCTTGTAAGTCGCTGTGAACTGGCCGCTCAAACTGTTGACCCCGTGCTCGCTGACTACGTGCTCCCACAGCGTCGGCGAGTTGCTGTCGCTGACTTCCCACTCGACATAGTTGGCCTTGGCGGCACCCAACTGCTCAAGGATCGCCATGCGCCGGTCCGGCGCATGGCTGAGCGCGGTCGCGTCGATCGGCTTGTCGGCCAGAACGACGACGGTGACTTGTTTGGATTCGTCGAAACGCGTCTTGCCGCGATAGGCATAGCCATCGACGACGGTGACCGCATACGCGTGCGCTCCGTATTTCGTGTCGGTCGATTTGAACGAACCGGACACGGTGCCCGCACTGGCAGCAAGACAGCAGGCGGAAGCTAATAGCGACTGGACGAGGCACCAGCGAAGAGATGTTTTCAGAAAGGTGTTCATGGGGGCTCCTGGTTGGCCGGATTGCGCAAGTCAATACGACGGAAGCCGGAAATTCCTGGCGCGGAATATGTTGCGCCCGCTTTTTTCCTGATTTGTCGTCTTTGGGTGCGTACGGCACCCGTGCATGCACTGCGGGCGCTCTTTGTCGACGGCACGCAACCGGGAGAGTACCGATGAAACTTCTGCGACTTGTCTCGTACGGCATCGTCTTCGCCGTCCTGGCTGCCTCGCTTCACGGCTTGGCGCAGGCAGCGACGTTCACATATCACGGCAGCCTGCAGGATTCCGGCAAGCCGGCCGAAGGCAGCTACGACCTGGAATTGACTTTGTATACTTCGGCCAGCGGCGGTCACACGATCGGCGGGCCACTGGTGCTGTACAAGGTGCCGGTGCATCAAGGCAGCTTCAGCACCCAAGCCGATTTCGGATCGCTTGCCGATATCGCCGGCACGGTGTGGCTCGAGGTCAAGGTGCGCAGCGCTGGCAGCGGCGAATTCGCCGTGCTATCGGCGCGTGCGCCGGTCAGCGCCGCCGATACCGCGAGCGTGTGCCCCGGTGCGTGGACGCTGGATGGCAATGCCGGCACCGCACCTGGAACCGGCACCGGACAGAATTATCTTGGCACGGCGGACGATCAGCCGTTGGTGCTTGCGGTCAACGGTGCGCAGGCGGCGAGATGGATTCCGTCGGGCAACAACATGTATCCCGATTCGGTGAATGTTGTGCTGGGATCGTCGGGCAATTTCGTCGGTGCCGGCGACGCCGGCGCCTCGGTCGGCGGGGGTGGCGATCCTAGCCTAAGCAACTGCGGACCCGCTTCGGATCAGCCTTGCGTCAATTCTGCGACCAATGACTTCGCTTCCGTTGGCGGCGGTTTCTACAACATCGCAAGCGGCCTGGCCTCTACGGTCTCGGGCGGAGAAGGCAACAGCGCCTCTGGCGACGGGTCCGTCGTTTCCGGTGGCGAGGCTAACTTCTCCTTTGGCTTCGCGACCGTCATGGCTGGCGGCGAGTACAACAGTGCCGTCGGTGACTATTCGGTGAATGGAGGCGGCAATTACAATTCGGCCGCTGGGTATTTCGCAACCGTGCCCGGGGGCTACAACAACTTCGCCGGTGGTGCAAAGAGTTTTGCCGCAGGCACGACCGCCGTCGTGCGCGACAAAGTGGCGGCCGGCAGCCCGCCGAACTGCAGTCCGTATTCCGATTGCGGCGACTACGGCACATTCGTCTGGTCCGATGGCTCCACATCCAGCTTCACTTCGTCAGGCCCGGATCAATTCCTGATTCAGGCAGTCGGCGGCGTCGCCATCAACGCCACGCCGGTCAACAATACGGTTGAGTTGACGATTGCGGCATCCCCCAATGGCAGCGATTACGCCAATCTGTTGCTGCGTCAGTCGAGCAACAACGCCGGCATTCTGCTGAGTTCCGGCGGGGCCACGTCGACGGCAAACAACAACGCCGTATTCTCGATCGATCAGTACAACGGCACGACACAAAAACACGTAATGGCGATTGACGCTGCAGGTAACACGCTCAACATCACCGGCGCCTGGACCATGTTCTCCGATCGGCGTCTCAAACACGACATCGCGCCGATCGAACATCCGCTCGACACTTTCCTCGCCTTGCACGGCGAAACCTTCGCGTACATCGATCCCGCACAAGCCATGGCGCAGCCGGGACGGCGCATGGGCTTTATCGCGCAGGACGTCGAGGAGGTCCTGCCGCAATGGGTGGGCGAGGACGAGCGCGGCTACAAGATGGTGACACCGACCGGATTCGAAGCACTGAGTGTGGAGGCAGTGCGCGAATTGCGTGCGGAAAAAGACGCGCAAATCGCGGTGCTGCAGGACAAGCTGGAAAACCTGTCGGCGCGCTTGCGCAGACTCGAAGTCGCGCAGGGGAACTGACATGGATGAGTGTTATCCATCGTTCCTGCGGCGGCTGGGAACCAGCGCAGTTGCAGCCTTGGTCGCGTTTGCGCCGATACATACGTTCGCCGGTGAACCGGCATCCGCGCATCACTACGAGTTGCGAGGAACTGGCGTGCTTGCTCTCGACACACCAGTACAACACGGCGGCCCGATGAGCCTGAAAGCGCAGCTGTCGCCGTTGGCGGTTAGCGTATACAAGGCGCCACTGCAGTCCAATACTCAATTTGCACTCGTCGCTACGCTTGCGGCGTCATCGCTGGTTTGCTACAGCGACACCATCTTCCGCGACGATTTCGATGGCGACGGGTTTTGATATGCCGCCGGTACATGACCGTATTCAGCACAACCGAATTGCTGCAACTACTGGGCTTGCTGTCGTCGCTGATAAGCGCGAAGTGTGCAACCTTGATTGCCGTCGCACACCATCAATCAGTCGCGTCACGGCTTATCGACCGGCATGGCGTCTTGCTCCGGCGCGTTGTCGGTTGTTTGCGCGCTTTCACGGACGTCGTCCGGCAGCGTCTTGCTCGCCTTGGCACCCAGCTCCCGCAACATCTGCACCTGTCGCACGAGGTTGCCCGAGCCCGTACTGAGTTTGCCGCTGGCGGCATCCAACGCTTTGGCTGCGGCTTGCACACGCATGCGCGCCTCCGCGAGATCATCCACGAAGCCGACAAACTTGTCGTATAGCTTGCCGGCACGGTCGGCGATCTCGAACGCATTGCGATTGCGATCGTCAAAGCGCCACAGGCTCGACACCGTGCGCAACGTCGCCAGCAAAGTGGATGTAGTCACGATGACGACCTGTTTTTCCAGCGCGAACGCATGCAAACCGTCGTCGCGATGCACCGCCTCGATGTAGGCGGCCTCGACCGGCACGAACATCAGCACGAATTCGAGTGTATTCACGCCAGGCAGATCGCTGTAGCGCTTGCTCGCCAGACCCTTGACGTGGCTGCGCAAGGAGCTCATGTGCGCTTCGAGCTGCACGCCGCGCTCTTCATCGTCCGCCGCCGCGCAATAGCGCTCGTATGCGGTCAGCGACACCTTGGCATCGACGATCAGATCGCGGCCCTCCGGCAGATGCACGATCACATCCGGACGCGGCCACCCACCAGCGTCGTCCTGCAAGGCGACCTGCATTTCGTATTCGCGTCCGCGTTGCAAGCCCGAGGCTTCGAGCAGACGCTCGAGCACCATCTCACCCCACGCACCCTGCGATTTACTGTCGCGGGTGAGTGCGCGGGTCAGGTTGCGGGCGTCCTCGTCGATCTGCTTGTTGAGCGTCTTGAGCGTATCGATCTCGGCCTTGAGCAAGCCACGTTCACGACTTTCCTTGTCGTAGACTTCATCCACGCGCTTGCGGAAGTCACCCAACTGCTCGCGCAGGGGATTGAGCAGCGTGCCAAGATTTGTTGCGTTCTGCTCGGTGAATTTCTGGCTCTGCTGCTCGAGCAACTGGTGCGATACCAGGGCAAACTTGTCGGCCAAGAGTTTTTCACGCTCCAGTGCCGCCTGCTGTTGTTCGCGCAAACTCGTGGCCAGCGCCGTGCTCTGCTGCTCGGCGCGCTGACGCAATTCGGACAGACGTTGCGTTTCCGCGCGTGTCTCATCTCGCTCGCGCTCGACTTGGCTCAGCCGCTCCAGGCGCCCTGCATACGCCGCGCGTTCGGCAGACAGTTCCAGGATGCGCTGACGCAGTTCGACCAGCTCGCGCTGAGCTGTCGTGTGCTCACCGCGCAATCTGCGCAGCGCCCGCCAAATTGGCAAGCAACCCAGCGCAAACGCGATCAGGGCCGCAATGGCACCCCACAACAACACGAGATTCGGCGAAATGGACATGGCGTTTCCGTGCGCTACCGGCAATGGCACATTGTGACAGGCTGGGGTCTCAGTTGGCGAGACAGCCGGCATGCCCACTGCCGCGGCATCCGTTATAGTTGTATCCGCCATGGTCGAGTCCCGCAGATCAGCCGCCGCAATGCCGATGCGTCACACCATCCTCCGTTTTGCCGAATGTGCGAAGGCAATTGCCACGACGGCACACAAACTCGGCGCGCAGGGATTGACGCCCGCGACGAGCAGCAATTTCTCGATGCGCCTGGACGCTGCGCACGTCGCCATTACCGTATCCGGGCGCGACAAGTGCGCGCTCACGGAGGACGACATCATGCTGATCGACATGCACGGGAATGCCGTCGATAGCAGCGCGCAGCCGTCGGCGGAAACCCTGTTACACACTCAAATCTACGCGAGCTTTCCCGAAGCGAACGCCGTGCTGCACACGCATTCGCGTACGCAGACCGTCGCCTCGCGGCTGTATGCGCGCGCCGGCGTGGTGCGTTTCGAGGGCTACGAATTGCAAAAAGCCGTTGTCGGCCATACCTCGCACGAGCAAACCGTCGAATTGCCGGTTTTCCCGAACACGCAACACATGCCGGACCTCGTGACCAGGGTCGAGACATGGATCAAGACTGGCAAGCCGCTCTACGGCTATTTGATCGATGGCCATGGCATCTACACCTGGGGCCGCGACATGACCGAAGCCGAGCGCCACATCGAGGCATTCGAATTTCTTCTTGGTTGCGAACTGGATTTGAGGAGACTGCAATGAGCCGTTTGCGCATCTTCCGCGACACCGACGGCAGCGAGCCGGTCAAAGACACGTCGCAACACAGCGACATCGCGCGCGAACTCGGGCTGGCCGGCGTGCGCTTCGAGCAATGGGAAGCCGCAAAACCGGTGGCGCCGGGCGCGCTTCAAGAAGAAGTCATTGCTGCGTATCGCAGCGACATCGACCGGCTGATGCGCGAGGAAGGCTACAAGGCTGTGGACGTGGTCAGCCTGAATCCGGAGCATCCGGACCGCGCGGCCCTACGCCAGAAGTTTCTCAGCGAACACACGCATGCGGAAGACGAAGTACGTTTCTTCGTTGCCGGCCGCGGCCTGTTCACACTGCACATCGGCGAAAAAATCTACGAGGTGTTATGCGAGCGCGGCGATCTGATTGGCGTACCCGATGGCACGCGCCACTGGTTCGACATGAGCGAAGAACCCTACTTCGTCGCCATTCGTCTGTTCACCAACCCCGCGGGATGGGTCGCTGAGTTCACCGGCAGCGACATCTCTGCACGCTTTCCACGTCTTGAGACGGGGATTGCGGCATGAGCTATCTGGACGAATCGCTGGCACCGGGCGAGACCGTCGTCGCGCGCTTCCAACTTCACTGGACCGCAAAGTGGCGTTTGATTCTCGGCATCGTGTTGATCCCGCTTGTGATCGGTATTTTTATTGCGGTCTACGAATGGCTGCGCCTGCGCGGCATCGAACTCGGAGTGACCACGCAACGCGTAGTCCGCAAGACCGGCATAATCGGCCGTGAAACCGAGGAAGTTCGCCTGACCGCGATAGAAACCGTCGACCTGCACCAGACCACCTGGGGGCGCTTGCTCGGCTTCGGCAACGTCCGTGTGACCGGCCGCGGCGAAAGTAGTCTCCTGTTCGTCCGTGTGGCCGAACCGATCGCGGTCAAACGCGCGATCGAAGGTGCCTACACAGCGAACGTCGAACACGCCATTGCGAGCGAAAAGACACGATGATCCGCGCTATCCTCACCGATATCGAAGGCACGACGAGTTCGATTACCTTTGTCAAGGACGTGCTGTTTCCGTTCTCTCGCGAGCGCCTGCCGGCCTTCATCGAAACCCACGCCGACAAACCGGAGGTACAGCACTGGCTGCACGAGGCAGCAAAGGAAGCCGGCATCATCCTTGCCGATCGCGCGGAGATCATCGCCCTGCTGCAAAGCTGGATTGACGAGGACCGCAAAGCTACACCGCTCAAAGCGCTGCAGGGCATGATCTGGGAAGAAGGCTATCGCAACGGCGACTTCCGCGCGCACGTGTACGCCGATGTCGCTCCGGCACTGCGCGAATGGAAACAGCGTGGGCTTGAACTGTATGTCTATTCTTCCGGCTCGGTGGCTGCGCAGAAACTGTTCTTCGGACATAGCGAAGCCGGCGATCTGACGCCGCTGTTTTCCGGCTACTTCGATACCGAAACCGGGTCCAAACGCGACGTCGGTTCCTACCGCCGCATCGCCAGCGCGATTGGCAAGCCGCCGGGCGATATTCTGTTCCTTTCCGATATTGCCGCAGAACTCGATGCCGCACGCAACGCCAGCATGAAAACGACCCTGCTCGCGCGACCACCGACGGCGTGCCCCACCGCCAGCGCGCACCCATGCGTGCACGGATTCGACGTCATCGCGTTAGGCTGAACCATGCGTCGCTGGCTGGCCGCCGTTTTCATTCTCAGCTTCGCTTGCGGCGCGTTGATCGCCACCTTGCTGGTGCGGCACGCATCGTCGCCGGTCGCGCACCCGGCTGCCGTTGCCGCGGCAGCGACCGCCAATCCGGACAACGCCGACGCGGACAGCGACGACAACTGGCCTGACGACGCCGATACCCCGGAACAAGTCATTTATGCGCAGCCGCAGATACTGCAAGATGCCGTTGCCCGATTGGCTCCGCGTACGCCGGATCGCCCGAATCTGTACTTCATCGGCTTCGCCGGCGACAGCGAAGAAGATGTGTTCCGAAACGAAGCCGAATACGCCGCAATGTTGTTCGCGAAACGCTTCGCTGCCGCCGGGCACGAACTGCTGCTGGTCAACAACCCGGCGACGTTGTCGCGCTACCCGCTGGCCTCGCTGACGAATCTGGAATCCGCGATCAACGCGGTCGCACAGAAAATGGATCGCGATACCGACATCCTGTTTCTGCTGCTGACCAGCCACGGCAGCACCGATCATGTGTTGTACGTGAACATGGATCCGTTGCCGCTGGACCAAATCGCGCCGGAGGACCTCGCCGACATCTTCGCCAAGGCGAAAATCCGCTACAAGGTCGTGGTGATTTCAGCCTGCTATTCCGGTGGATTCATCGGCGCGCTGCAAGATGCGGGAACAATGATCGTCACCGCGACCCGCGGCGATCGTGCCTCGTTCGGCTGCGGCACGGATTCGCCCATTACCGATTTCGGCCGCGCATTTTTCGTCGACGGCCTCAACCACCACGACACCTTCGATGACGCGTTTGCCGAAGCCGGCAAGTCGATCGATGCGCAGGAAACGCGCGCCGGTGAACAACACTCCCACCCGCAATTCGTGACCACACCCCAGATCGAAGCGGCGCTCAAAGCATGGTACCAAGGCCTCCACCTCGGACCGCCCGTGCCTTTCATTCCGCCTCCCGACCCAGGCGCCGGCGACAGTCTTACGGTGTCGCGTTAGCGTACAAATTCGGTGCGCACCGCAACCGCCGTATCCGGAAAATCGCAGAACAATGCATCCACGCCCAGCGCAAATGCGGCTGCCAGTTCGGCGCGTGGCGAGGCAAACGGCCACGGCGGGTGATCGTCGCGGAACGTCCAAGCGTGCACCTGCAATCCGCATTCATGCGCGGCTTCCACGCAACCGCTGGAATTGCCCGCGGCATCCCATAACGCAGACTTGTTCGGAGCCACGCCTTGCGCCCAGGAGGCAAGATCGCGCAGCAACTGTGCGCGTGCGTCATTTTGCGTCGGCACGCTTTCGAACAAGGCAAAGCATGGGTTGCCGCAGCACTGCTGCGCCGTGCGCAACACCGCATGATCAAAGCACTGGATCCACACCCGAGACTGCACGCCCAGCAAACCGCGCGGCGCAAGTTCTGCTTGCAGCGCGGCGACCGGATCGAGGCCCAGCGCAAGAAAATACTCCGGGCTTTTCAACTCCGGATAGATCGCGATCGGTCGCGCCTGTTTGCTCGCAAGCACGCGTGCCAGATCCAGCACGGCCGCAAAGCGCGGCAGCACGAAGCGTCCGTCAAATTGCGAGCCGCGCTGTCGGAGCGGTTGTATCGCACGCAGTGTATCCAGTTCCGCCGCGTCGAAATCGCCGATCCACCAGTCGCGTACGCCGGCCAGCGTTTGCGCGCGCGCGGCAAACTCGGGGTGTGTCGCAACATCTGTGCTGCGGGCCAGACCAAGATCGTGGCGTGCAAACAGTACGCCGTCGCGGCTGAGCAGAAGATCCGGTTCCAGCACATCGGCGCCTTGCGTGGCGGCAAGCGTATAGCCGTCCAGGGTATGTTCCGGCCGATAGCCGCTGGCGCCGCGATGGGCAATGATTCTCGGTGCGCGTCCGTCGAGCGTATTCCAGTTCGGCATGGCGCCAAGTATGGACGCGACGCGGAGCGGTCTCAACGTCGGCTCAGACTCCTCACCTAGTAGCGCATCGGTGCCATCGGCAACCGCAGACAGCGCAGCCGGGCGCTGAACCCCGGATGCGCGCGCTTACTTGACCAGCAGCGCCTTTGCCAACCCACCCTGAAACTTGCCGACGCCACGGGCCAGATGCAGCATGCCGAACAGCAATACGATGCCAAGCACGAACAGCAGCGGATCCGACAGTTGCCATGGCACCAGCAGCGTGTTGTTGAACTGGATATCGGTTGCCCAGTCAATGCGCACGATGCCCAGCATCCAGCCCAGGTGCGCAAGCGGCGCCAGGATGAAAGAGAGCGAGAGCGCAACGCCGGTTACTGCCAGGGTGAAATACACGATGCCGAGCGGAAGCATCAGCGCGAAATAAAGCAACGTCGACCACGTGCGCGCATCCGTGAACATGCCCCAGATGCGCGAACGCAGCGGCACGTTGCGTTCGGCGAATACAGGACGCCGCGGCATGCGTTCACCCAGCATCACCTCGACGATACGGCCTTCGACGAGCGACAACACGCGGGTGGTACCGAAGAATATCACTGCGACGACGATACCGAAGATGAGGATCGAAAGGCTTAGTGACAGCGACAAGCCGACTACGGTCCAAGTGAAATAAAAAATGCCGGTGGCGAGCGACAACAGCATGTAAAACAAGCCAGAATAGGCACGTGGATCGGCGCCAACCGCAAAAAACCGCCCGAGTGCAGTGCGCCGCACGGGCGGCGTTGCGGGTCGCAATGCCCGCTCCACCTGATGTTCCTGGTTGACGTAAATTTCCGCGACTTCTTCCGGTGCCCCGTAACTGCCGGCGATCTTCGCCAACAGCTCGGCTTCGGACATGCCGCGATTTTCGTGCATCTCGCTGCGCAGATGCTCCTCGGCATCGTACAGTGCGTCCTGAATCAGTGCCGGATCGGCGCCGGCCAGCGCGGCGCGCAATTGCTCAAGATATTCGGCGATGGTGCGTGGCGTCTGCAAGTTCATGTCAGTCCTCCAGCAATGCGTGTTTGCGGCCGTCCTGGTCAGCGAAAATTACAACGCGGGCATCATGTCTGCACTATTCAACAAGAACGGAATCCACGAAATCGCGAGTGTCGATCCAGGCCAGACTCCATTCGCGCAATACGCGCCGGCCCAGCGCAGTGATGCGGTAGTAACGCCGTGGCGGCCCGGTGATGGAAGGCTCCACTTCGCTGTCGAGCAGACCGGCGGCGGCCAGACTGCGCAACACGGGATACAACGCGCTCTGTTTGCCGCTGAGCACACCCGCTCCGGTTTCGTCCAGGCGCTTGAGGATCTGGTAGCCGTACATCGGCGCCCGCGCACGCGCGAGCACGCCGAGCAAGACCAGCGAAACAATGCCGGCGGAGAGTTCCTTGTGAAATTTCCACAAATGGCTGTCGCTATCGTCCACTTAGTGAACCTGCTCATATTCGCAGGTCAAGTATAGTATTTACTTAACACTAGCGCATGCGCCGGAAGTCATGCCTGCCAGGCAAGCGCAATTCGGCAATGCACCGCAGCCAGATGGTGCGCTCGCCCGAGAATCCTATTGTCTTGTCCGGCAATCTCCCGCCGGTGCGGTATACAATTCCGGCAGCAGTCGTCGTCACTACGCGCGGGTCGGATACGGCCTAACCGATTCGCTCAGGAGCGGTGCATGTTTCGCTTGCGCAAGGTCTACGACGATTCGACGCTGGCGAACTGCGACGCAATCGCGCAGGTGCAGGCGATCATCAGCGCCCGCTTTCCGACCGCGCGCGCGCGGGATCTGGGCAAACTCGCGCAGCAACTCAAGGACCCGCTGCATTTCGGGTTTCGCTCGATCCTGCTGGTGGTCGAGAACGCTGCCGGCAAGGTGCGCGGCTTCGCCATGCTGCTGCACCTGACCGATCTCAACATCGCGTTTCTGGAATTGCTGTCCACCGCCCAGGACAGTGGCAGCAGCGGTGTCGGCAGCGTGCTCTATGAAATGGTCCGCGATGAGGCAAACGCACTGCGCGCCGAGGGGCTGTACCTGGAATGCAGCGTCGACGATCAGCGCATTACCGACGCCAGCACGCTAAAGCGCAACATCCAGCGTATGCGCTTTTACGAGCGCTTCGGCGTGCGCCCGATCCTCCACAATGCCTATGACACGCCGGTCCACGCCGGCGACCACGACTTGTATTACCTGATGTTCGACGGTCTCGGCCGCTGTGTGCCGCCACGCCGACAGTTCCTGCGCCGGGTTGTCGCCACGATCCTGATGCGCAAATACGGCGACTTGTACAATGCCAAAAGTGCCAGAGCGATCGCGCGCTCGTTCGTCGACGATCCGGCGTTGCTGCGCGAGCCACGCTACACCACGCGCGCCGCACCGCTGCCGGTGCCCGGGCGCGGTTCCGCCAAGGGCATCGCCTTGTTCGTCAACGAGGCGCACAACATCCACCACGTGCGCGATCGCGGCTATGTGGAAGCGCCGGTGCGGATTCCGGTCATCCTCAAGGAACTGGACAAGACCGACCTGTTCCACCGTCTGCAACCCCGGCGCACGCCGCTGCGGTTGTTGCAGCGCGTGCATGAACCGACCTACGTGCGCTACCTGCACGATGCCTGCGCATCGCTGGCGCAGGGCAAGTCGATCTATCCGATCATCTTTCCGGTGCGCAACCAGACCCGTCCGCCGAAAGACCTGGAGCTGCGTATGGGCTACTACTGCACGGATACGTTCACTCCGTTGCATCGCAACGTCTATCCAGCTGCTTACGGCGCGGTCGACTGCGCGGTCAGTGGCGCGCGCAGCCTGCTTGGCGGATTCGGTCTGGCCTACGCGCTCGTGCGCCCACCCGGGCATCACGCCGGACGCCGTATCTTCGGCGGCTTCTGCTATTTCAACGCGACCGCGGTCGCCGCCGAATACCTTAGCGATTTTGGTCGGGTCGCGATCCTGGACGTCGACTATCACCACGGCAATGGCACCCAGGACATCTTCTACGAACGCGGCGACGTGCTGACCGTGTCCATCCATGGCGCACCGCCCGGCGCGTACCCGCATTTCGCCGGATTCGTCGACGAACGTGGCATGGGCGTCGGCGACGGCCACAACATCAACCTGCCGCTGGCGGAGAAGATCACGGTCCCGCGCTACCATCGCACACTGCGACAGGCGCTGCGCCTCCTGCGCAATTTCAATCCGGACTATGTGGTGATTGCACTCGGGCTGGACACCGCCAAGGCAGATCCTACCGGCAGTTGGTCACTGCTGCCCGCAGATTTTGCGCAGATTGGCAAACGCATCGGCGAACTCGGCAAGCCGACGCTGGCGGTGCAGGAAGGCGGCTATCTGACCCGCACGCTCGGTCAGAATGCGCGCGCGTTTTTCGAGGGCCTTTGGTCCGGCCATCAACCTGGAAGTTCCGCCGCCCAACTTGCTGCGCGGCCGACACAGCCGGGACGGCGCCCACGAACGCGGGTAAAGCGTTTGCAGGCGAGCAAAGCGAGCACGTGACAAGGCCGTTGGGGAGGCGCATGCAATGACCCGAAATGCCCAAAGCGAGGCGCTGAGACGCAGCGCGCATTCGGCTGCGCCGCAGAACCAGCCGTTCGCGGTACTTGCGCTGGCGGTGCTCGGTGTGGTCTATGGCGATATCGGCACCAGTCCGATCTATGCGCTGCGCCAGTGTTTCGCCGGCGTCGATCCGGTGCCAGTCACCGCGGCCAATGTCCTCGGCGTCCTGTCGCTGATCTTCTGGACGCTGATCCTCGTCATCTCGCTCAAGTACATGACCTTCGTGCTGCGCGCGGACAACCGCGGCGAGGGCGGCATCTTCGCGTTGCTCGCGTTGCTGCGTCCCGATCGCGGGCGCGAGCGCTGGCCGCGGCGCATGCTTGCTGCTGCTCGGCATCGGCGGTGCGGCCATGCTCTACGGCGGCACCATGATCACGCCGGCCATCTCGGTGCTGAGCGCGGTGGAAGGCCTGCAAGTGGCCGCACCGGCAGCTGCACAGCTTCGTCATCCCCGATCACCGTGGTGATCCTGTTCCTGCTGTTCGCGGTGCAGCGCCATGGCACGGCGAAGCTGGGCGCGGTGTTCGGACCGCTGATGCTGCTGTGGTTCCTGGTACTGGCGGCGCTCGGCATCCGCGGCATCGTGGCAGCGCCCCAGGTGCTGCTGGCCGTGAATCCCTGGTATGCGGTGCAGTTCTTCGCAGGCCAACGGTTTCGCCGGATTCCTGATCCTGTATGCCGTGTTCCTGGTCACCACCGGCGGCGAGGCGCTGTATGCGGACCTCGGCCATTTCGGCCGCAGCCCCATCCGCAAGGTGTGGTTCGGCTTCGTGCTGCCGGCGCTGCTCATCAATTATTTCGGCCAGGGCGCGCTGCTGATCGCCGCACCGCAGACACCATCCATCCGTTCTTCGATCTCGCGCCGTCCTGGGCACTCTATCCGCTGGTGATCCTGGCCACGGCCGCCACCTGCATCGCATCCCAGGCTGTCATCACCGGCGCCTATTCGCTGACGCGCCAGGCCATCCAGCTCGGCCAGCTGCCGCATCTGAAGGTGGACGCAGACCTCGGCGGAAGTCGCGCGGCCAGATCTACATGCCGGCGGTGAACTGGATGCTGATGATCGCCGCGATCGGACTGGTGCTCGCGTTCCGCTCTTCCGACAACCTGGCGGCCGCCTATGGCGTGGCCGTCAACTCCACCATGGCCATCACCACCGTCCTGGCGTTCAATGTGGCGCGCGAGCGCGGCGGCTGGAGCCTGCCGGCGGCCCTGGGCGTTCCTGATCGGCTTCCTCGCCATCGACCTCGGCTTCCTCGGTTCCAATCTCCTGAAGATCCCGGATGGCGGCTGGCTGCCGATCGCGACCGGCCTCGGCCTGTTCATCGTCATGACCACCTGGCGCCGCGGCAGCGAACTGCTGGCCGAACAGATCGCCGCACGACCACCACGATCTGAGACTTTCATCGGCCGCCTCACCGGCGAAGGCATCCCGCGCGTGCCGGGCACCGCGGTGTTCTTCACCGGCCGCCTGGAACAGACGCCGCCGGCGCTGCTGCAGCTGGTGCGTCATACCGGCGTGGTGTATGAACGCGTGATCCTGGTCACCGTCGTCATCGAGCAGGTGCCCAAGGTCAGCCGGAGGAACGCATGGAATTCACGCGAGCTGGACAGGGCTTCTACCGCGTGATCCTGCATTACGGCTTCATGCAGGGCCCCAACGTGCCATCGGACCTGGCCCGCTGCGCCGAGCTCGGCCTGGAGCTCGATCTCGACCAGATCCATTACTTCATCGGCCAGGTGGACATGCTCGCGGGCCGCAAGCAGCACGGCATGGCGCGCTGGCGCGACCGCCTGTTCGCTGATGGCGCGCAACACCGAAGACGCCACCGCCTCGTACCACATCCCCGCGGCACAGGCCATGTCGGTGGGATCGCAGATCGGCATCTGAGCGTCACTCGTTCGCGAGCAATACTCCGCTGGCAAGCAACTCGCAGATGTCCCGCACATCGGTATCCAGTGCGCGGTCGTGAGACAGGAACGGGATGCGATTGCGGATTGTGGAAAATGCGCCACACACCCCGGTACCGGCGTGGAATTCGTCCGCGGCGGCCAACGCCGCCATCAACGCTTTCGTCTCGGTTTCGAATTGCGCGTAGTGCGTGCTGTTCGTGTGCGGAGCGCCGGAAACCTTCTTTGCCAGCGCCTGCCAGTCGCCGCGTGCGGCGAGCGTGCGCGCGGCGTTGAGCATGTCCTGGCGGTATTCGAGCGCTTGCGCGGCCGTGTACAACTCCAGTGCGAGCACGTGCGCGCAAATCTTCGCTCATGTCGAGCACATGGCGCGCTTCGTTCGCGCCCATCGAGACGTGATCCTCGGCATTGGCGCTGGTCGGGATCGAATACACGCAGGCCGGATGCGCGCGAGTCGCCAAGTCGTTGACGAGGCCGCCGCGGTGTACTGTACGATCATGAAACCCGAATCGGTGGCGTCTTCGTTGCCGACCAGGAATGCCGGCAGGCCGTCGCTCGTCGCCGGATCGACGAGCTTGTTCAAGCGTCGTTCCGAAATCGATGCGAGAACCGGAATCGCCGCCTTGATGTAACTCATCGCCAGCGCCAGCGGCATGCCGTGAAAGTGTCCGGCCGAGATCACCTGATCCTCGATGACCTTGCGTTCTACGCATCCGGAAAAATCAGCGGATTATCGGTGACGGCATTGAGTTCGATATCGATCACGCGCTGCGCCTGCATCAACGCATCGCGCACAGCGCCGTGCACCTGCGGAATGCAGCGCAGGCAATAGGCATCCTGTGGCTGATGTTTCTTGCCGCCCTTGAACGGCAGGAAGCGCGCGTAGAACGCTTCCTTGCCGTGGCGTTGCGATGCGGCACATAATCCCAGCCGATATCGAAACGATGCGCCTGATCTTCCGGCGCGTCCCAGGATTCGGCCTGCCAGGTCTTGAATTTCGGCACAAGGTGATACGGAATATCGGCGAGGGTCGAGCCTTCGAGCAGACGCCGCAGGTTAGCCGCAGCTTCCACCTGTCCCGGATGCGGCCGCAATGCATGGACCTCAGGTTTGAATGCCGAGGTGCGACCGGCAAACGCATCCAGCGTCATCGCCGCGGCAAGATCGGCCGCGGCGAGCAATCTTTCCAGGCGATCCAGCGCAAGCACTGCCGTCGCCAGCATCTGCGTGGTGCCGTTGTTGAGTGCCAGCCCTTCCTTGAACGAGAGTTTCACCGGCTTGAGTCCCGCGCGCTTGAGCGCCTCGCCGCCGGACATGCGCTCGTTCTTGTAAAACGCCTCGCCTTTTCCAAGCAGCACGAGCGCCAAATGCGACAGCGGCGCCAGGTCTCCACTTGCACCGACCGAACCTTTCTCCGGGATCACCGGAACGATGCCGTGATTGAGCAATTCGGCCAACGCCTGCAGCGTCGATGCGCGAATGCCGGAATGCCCGCGCATCAGCGTGTTGACGCGAATCGCCAGCATCGCGCGCACCACTTCGACGGCGAGCGGTTTGCCCACGCACACTGCATGCGTGAGGATCAGGTTGTGCTGCAATTCCTCCATCAGCGTTTGCGCGTGCGCCGAAGGTTCGGCATCGGGCAGTTCGTCCCGCGCACGATGCGCACCGAGCAGTTTGTCGGCGTTGCTGCCGAAACCTGTGGTCACACCATAAATCGGTTCGCCACGTTTGACCTGCCCGCTGAGAAAATCCGCAGCCCGCTGGACGTGATCGAGCTGCCTTGAATCCAGCCCGATCAAGGATTTCCCGGTCGCAATCGCAATCACTTGCGCGCGCGTAAGTTGGCTGCCGTCGAGCAGGACGACGTGACGGGTTTCGGGGCTCATACCGGAATCGCCTGCGCCTGTTCCAGTTCCAAGCGCAGGCTCTTGACCAGATCCGCGCGCGGCAACTTCAAACTGATCCTGCTTGCGCATGTCCTTGACCGTGACAGTGCCTTTGGCGATCTCGTCTGAGCCCAGCACGAGGACGAAACGGATGCCCGCACGATCGGCATATTTGAATTGTTTGGCCGAGTTTGCCGGCTTCGAGCACGACCTCGGTGGCGATGCCAGCGTTGCGCAGCTGCGCCTGCCAGTTCCGAGATACACCGGCAGCTGTGTTTCATCCATTTGCGTGACGAGCACCTTGACCGTGCTCTGCGCTGCGGCGAGCAGATTCGCCTCGCGCAACTGCTAAAACAGACGTGTTGCTCCGATCGAAATGCCCACGCCGGGCAATTTCGATTTCGTGTAATTGGATGGCGAGATTCTCGTAGCGCCCGCCCGAACAAATCGAGCCGATCTGCCGGATGTTCGTTGAGTGTGGTCTCGTAAACGCTGCCGGTGTAGTAATCCAGCCCGCGCGCGATCGACAAATTCATGGCGTAATGGGTCTCCGGCACGCCGAAGGCGCGAATCAATTCCAGCGTTTCGCGCAGCTCGGCTACGCCCTGATTGAACGTGTCGTTGCCTTGACCAAGCGCCTCGAGTTTGGCGATGGCATCGGCGTGTCCGTGCGAACGAATTTGCACAAAGTCGAGAATTTTCTGCGCGGATTCAGCCGACAAGCCAAAGCCCTCCCCGGTCAACGCATCGCGTACATACTCGACGCCGCGCCGGTCGAGCTTGTCGACCTCGCGCAGCGCCAGCATCTGCTTTTCACCGTCGACGATGCCAAGGCCTGCAAAAAATCCACGCATGATCTTGCGGTTGTTCATCCAAATTGTGAAAGGTCCGATCTGCAGATCGCGGAACACGCTGTAAATAACCACCGGTATCTCTGCATCGTAGCGCAGCGAAAGCGAATCCTTGCCGATGACGTCGATATCGGCTTGATAGAACTCGCGGAAGCGACCGCGTTGCGCGCGCTCACCGCGGTAAACGCGTTGGATCTGGTAGCGCCGGAACGGAAAACCCAACTCGCGCTCGTGTTCGGCCACATAGCGCGCCAGCGGAACGGTCAGATCAAAGCGCAGCGCCAGTTCCGGTCGCTCGTTTCCGCCCGGACCGAATGCGGCCAGCGCGCCGGTGGATTGGACAAAGTAGACTTGGCGCTCGGTCTCGCCGCCCTGCTTGGTCAACAGCACATCGGAAAATTCCATGACCGGAGTTTCGATGGGCAAAAAGCCGAAACACTCGAAATTGCGCCGGATTGTGTCGAGCATGTCCTGAAACGCGATCTGATCGAGCGGCAACAGCTCCATCGTGCCGGGCATGGTGCGGGCTGGGGTCAACGCCATGAGGTCCTCGAAAATCGCGCGGCACTCCGCGCCGCAGGGGGCGGCATAGACTAGCAGATCGAGGTCCGCGGTTGCGCCGACGCGCGTGCGCGATTACCATACGCGGCCCGTCGGGGTGTAGCTCAGCCTGGTAGAGCGCTACGTTCGGGACGTAGAAGTCGCAGGTTCAAATCCTGTCTCCCCGACCAGTTTTTCGGCTCTGGCGATCGACCGCGATCGCGATCATAAGGAAGCCACAAAAAAACGCCCGGCAATGTCGGGCGTTTTTTTGCATCAACGCAACCGCAACTTATTGACCGCATTCCTTGCCACCCGCGGCGTGATTGCCCGCTGCCTTGGCAGCAGCTTCGCTCATGTACGAGCCTGCCTTGGTCTTGCCATACCACTGATCGCCCTGGCAGTGATAGACCTTGGAGCCGGAATTGACCCAGACCAGTCCAGGGCCGCCACCAGGTTTCTGCGCGATCTGCGAAGCCGGCGTCGGCGCCGTGCGCTTGGACGTCGTAGCTGGCTTTGCCGCGGGAGCCGAAGCAGGCGCTGGTGCGGCAGAAGGGACGGACGCCACAGCCGCGCTTGTTGCAGCTGCCGCACCGCCGCTGAGCCATTCCTTCACGCCCTTGTGGCCGCGGCAGGCGCCCTTGTGCGTGGTGCCGGAATAGTAGGTTCCATCTTTGCACATCGCCGTGGCGCCGGCCGGGGCAGGGCCGGATGCGACAGTAGTCGGCGCAGCCGCTGCGGATTTTGTCGATTTTGTCGATTTCTTCGCGGCCGAACCGGTTTCCGTCGCGGCCGCCGGACTCGATGCGGCAGTCGCTCCACCATTGAGCCATTCCTTCACGCCCTTGTGACCGCGGCACGCACCTTTGTGGGTGGTGCCGGAGTAGTACGTGCCGTCCTTGCATTGTGCAGTCGCGCCGGCCGGTGCCTGCGCCCACGCGCCTGCGGACAGCATCAATCCCAGAGCCAACGCGCTCGAAACAAGCAATGTTTTCATCGCAGTCTCCATTTGAAAGGGACAATCCCAGGCGCACCGAAATCCGCGCGGTACCGAGCATCGTCGTCCGCCAGCCGCATGTCAATCACTCATGCCGGCGTCGCCGTGCGTCATTCAGTGAACTTCGCAGTGTTGTTCAGGTTCGTTCGACCGCCTGCCAACCGTAGCGGTCGAATAGCCACAACCCCGGCTGCGGACGCGCCAGCTTGACGAAACCCTGATCCCAGCCATGGCAGCGGGTATCCAGCTCGAACGCAACCCGGTCGCGAACCGGCTCGACTCTCACCCTATCGGCTGCAATTCCAGTGACCGTGTCGTGCACCATCGGTTCGCCAGCGCCGACGGGTATCCGCAAGCGCACCTGAGCTGCGCTATCCATCGCGATGAACAAGTCCTGGCCGCGCAACCGGGATTTCCAGCGGCGCAAGTCGATTTCCACACGCAGGCGGCCGTCCGGATCGGCGAGAGCACGCACAGGATGCAGTGCAAATCCGGCAGTCTGCGGCGCGCATCGGTGGAACGCTTCGTCCGCTTCGGCATGGCGCAGAAAGCGCTGGCGGCCAAGCCGCATTTGTGTCGCGTGCGCCAGGATTGCCGAGCGCTTGCGTTCGCGCTGCTGCGTAGTCAACGCACACACCGCTGTTGCACCCTCCGGCATGCCGCCGTGAACCGCAAACGACCACAACCGCGGGAGTGGGCTATCTTGCTTGCGCAGCGCGACCCGCACCAGGACATAAGCCGCGCTGTGGTCGGGATGGCGGTCGGCCAGTGACGGCAATACAACCTGGCTGGGAGCGAATTCACCGATCGTCCGGCGCAAGCGATCCACTGTGTCCGCATCGTTGCGCATGAGCAGGTCGGTCAGCCCGAGATCAGGCAAGCCGAGAAAAATCGCGTCCTGTTCGCTCAGGCCGAGAATTGCCATCGCCGCGATCGCCTCCGCACGCCGGCGCGCCCCCCAGCGCGTGCGCGCGACAGTGTCGATGCGCCAGCGTTTTTCGATCCAGCGCTGCGGCCAAATATTGGCATCGCCGTCGGTCAACACCAATACCCGCACCGTCGCGCCGGCAGCACGCGTTGCCTGGATCAGGCCGCCGGTAGCGATGGACTCGTCGTCCGGGTGCGGTGCGACGATCAGGACCCGGTCGGCCGGAGTAAACGTCAAGGTCTCGCGCAAGTGCGGTTCGCCGGATCGCCAGGAAGATTCCGGCGACCACCATATGATGCACCAGTGCGGCGCGCAACCGCGCCGAAACGCCTTCAATCGACTAAATCAGTTCAGGACGCACGTTTTCAGCAGCCTGTTAAGCGGCGCTTAACCCAAACGCGATCGTTGTCCGCTATTGTGGCCGCGCCGAAAGACACGCCAGCATCTGCTCCGCCGTCCGCGAACGGCCGTCCACTCGGGCCACTCCATGCACACGCATATCCTGCCCTTACCCCAGGCAGTCCACGATTATCACCTGCAACCCGGCGATGCGTTCTATCGCCTCGCAATCCTCGCCGGCTTCATCGTTGTCATAGCGGCGACCTGGCAATTGCGCGCGTTCCACGGCCTGCTGCATTCTGCGCACCACTACGGCTGGCTGGGCTACATCGCGCGACCAAGCTTGTTGTGGGCCGGCATGGGTCTGCTCATGCTGCTGTACCGCACTTTGCTGTGGTTTCGTTATCGCACTCCAGCGGTTGCGACGCTGGAGGATGCGCCGCCATTGACCGTGATCATTCCCGCATTCAACGAGGGCGAAATGGTTGCGCGCACGATCGAATCGGTCGCCACCGCACGCTATCCGCACGGCAAACTTGAAATCTTCGTGATCGACGACGGCAGCCGCGACGATACCTGGACGCACATCGAGCGCGCCGCGGCGCGTTTTCCGGACCTGGTGACGACGCTGCGGTTTGCGCAAAACCGCGGCAAGCGCGCTGCGCTGGAAGCCGGCTTCCGCCGCGGCCGCGGCGAAGTGATGGTGACGATCGACTCGGACAGCGTGATCGAACCGGATACGCTGCTGGCCATGGCCGGACCGTTTCGCGATCCACAAGTCGGCGCGGTCGCGGGCAAGGTCAGTGTATACAACCGCGGCGCCGGCCTGATTCCGCGCATGCTCAACGTGCGTTTCGTGCTCTCGTTCGATTTTCTGCGCGCGGCACAGAGCACCTACGGCACCGTGTATTGCTGCCCTGGCGCGCTCGCCGGCTACCGTACTGCGGTCGTGCGCGACGTGCTCGAACGTTGGGTCGAACAGCGCTTTCTCGGCAAGCGTTGCACGTTCGGCGAAGACCGCGCGCTGACCAACGACATTCTCGACGCCGGCTACGACAGCGTCTACCAACGTGCCGCCATCGTGCACACGATCGTACCGGTGCGATACGACAAGTTGTGCAAGATGTTCTTGCGCTGGGATCGCAGCTACGTGCGCGAGGAACTGCGCTTTCTCGCCCGCATCGTATGGAAACGTCCACGCCGCGCGCGCGCAATCGCGCTCGCCGACACGCTGGTCACCACCACGCGCCACCCGGTCGGTCTGGCCGCGATGGCCCTGCTGGTAGCGACGATGTTCGATCATCCCGACATGCTGTTGCGCTTCGGCTGCGCCATGCTGCTGATCGCCGCGTTCAACATGCTGTATTACCTGCGCGCCGAACGTTCCTGGGATTTCATCTACGGTATCGGCTACTCGTTCTACTCGATCTTTGCGCTGTCGTGGATCTTGCCGTACGCGGTGTGCACTGCGCGCAAGCAGGGCTGGCTCACGCGCTGAGCGAGTTCAGGCGCGCGCGTAGCACGTCCAGGCGCAAATCTGCGTGGGCACCGGGGGACACGCGCGCAGCAAGACTCGCCTCCGGCGTGCGGCCCTGCCCTGTCGAAGCCACGGTTTCCGCCGCCGTTCGATACGCTTCGCGGAACGGCACGCCTGCGGCAGCTTGCTCCATCGCCATGTCGGTGGCGTACATTGCCGGCTCAATCGCGGCGCGCATCGCCGCTTCATTCCACTGGAGGCGAGCGAGCAGGTCGGGCACGAGTGCCAGTGCCATCAGGCCGTGGCGCACGCCGTGAAAGATCGAGCCCTTGGAGAATTGCAGGTCGCGCTGGTAACCCGACGGCAATGACAGCAGTTGCTCGATCTCGGTGCGTGCCGCGGCTACACTGGCGTAGGTGGCACGCAACAATTCGATCACGTCGGGGTTGCGCTTGTTCGGCATGATCGAACTGCCGGTGGTGTACTCGTCCGGCAAGCGCACGAAGTTGAATTCGGCGGTGGTGAACAGCGACAGATCCCAAGCCAGCCGACGCAGGTCGAGCAGTGCAGCTGCAATCGCCTCCAGCACCGCAATCTCGAATTTGCCACGCGACATTTGCACCGCGATCGGCGAGATCTGCATGCGCGCAAAGCCGAGCGCCTTCGTGCTGTGTTCGCGATCCAGTTTCAGGTTCACGCCATAGCCGGCCGCGGTGCCCAAGGGGTTGGCGTCGATCAATGTCAGCGTCTGGCGTGCCCGCAGCGTATTATCGATGAAACCTTCGGCGAATCCGGCGAACCACATCGCGGTGGACGACACCACCGCACGCTGCAGATGAGTATAGCCAGGCAGCGGCAGCGACTCGCCTGCGGCGCGATCGATGCAGATCTGTGCGATGGCGCGGCAGTGGGTTGCCAGCGTCACCAGCTTGTCCTTCAACCATAACCGCGTTGCGACCAGAATCTGGTCGTTGCGGCTGCGCCCGGTATGCACGCGGCGACCGGCGTCGCCCAAACGTTCGGTAAGACGCGCTTCTATCGCCGAATGGCCGTCCTCGTAACTCTCATCGAGCACAAATGCGCCACTCGCGAATTCTCCAGCCAGCGCAGCCAACTCGCGTTTCAGCGCTGCGGCCTCATCGGTGCTAATCACGCCGACGTTGAGCAGCCCTTCCACGTGGACCTTGCTGGCGGCAATGTCGTACAAAAAAAATTCGCGATCCAGCACGACGTCGTCGCCGGCGAGAAAGCGCATGATCTTCGCATCGATGCGAGTGTCGGATTTCTGCCAGAGGGGTTCAGTCATAGGGAATTCCAGTCCATTCATCTACACCGATCGTACGGTTGATGTTCTGTAGAGCCTGCGAGGCAGCGCCTTTGAGCAGGTTGTCCAGTACCGCGACTATCACCACGCGCTTGCCGTCGGCCGACATGGTAAAGCCGCCGATCTCGACATGGTGTTTGTGGGCGATGCGGCTGACCCAGGGCGCCTCGTCGAGTACGCGAACCAGCTTCTCCTCGGCATACGCGTGCTGGAAACACTGCAAGACCTCGTCGCGCTTGAGTGCGCGGGCGAGGTAGAGGTTGCTGGTGATGGTGAGACCGCGAAAATGCGGCGCCACGTGCGGCAAGAACTCCACCGGCACGCCAAGGTGGAAGCTGGCCTCCCTTTCGTGCAGATGGCCGGTGAGCGCATACGGCATCAGGTTGTCGCGCAGCTTGGCCGGATCGTTCTTGTCCGACGGGGTCGTGCCGGCGCCGGAATAGCCGGACACGCCGAAGCATACCGGGGGTGCCGCAAGCAGATCCTTCAGTGGCGCGATCGAAAGTTGCATCGCGGTGGCGTAACAGCCGGGGTTGCTGATACGCCGCTCACCGTGCCACTGATTGCGAGACAGCTCCGGCAATCCGTAATACCAACGCTTGTCGAAGCGGTAGTCGGCCGACAGATCCACAATCACAGGATCGACGCTGACCTTGTCGAACGCTTCCACACAAGCCGACGCTTTACCATTGGGCAGCGCCAGGACCACCACATCGGCGCCAAGCCCGGGAAGATCTTCGTGCGCCGGAGTGCTATAGCGCAGATCACCTCGGTATTCGGAAACCTGTGAGTCAACGCGCTGGCCATCCAGTTCGCGCGAGGAGACGAAGGCCAGTTCCAGCGTTGGGTGCGCCGCGATCAGGCGAATCAACTCCACGCCGGTGTGGCCGCGGGCGCCGACGATACCAATGCGCTGGGTCGCCGAAGTCATGCGACGACTTCCTCGGTCAGGGTTGGTTCGCGCAAGGCGCAGTGCGCGCCGCAGCGGGCAATGGTGTCGAAGTCGTCGATGCCATACCAGAACACCTTCCAACGCGGCTGCTTGATGCAGCCATCGGACTGCGCGTAGTAAAACGGATTGACCGGGTTGCCATCGCGCGAGCGCCAGAACAGGCGCGGATGATCGGCGCGCATGACCTGCCATACCGCGCGGCCAAGGCCCTCGCCCTGCGCGTCGTCGAGTACCGCGAATTTGTCCAGGTACGGCAGGCCGCCTTCCATGGTGAGGACCATTGCAGCCCGGTAATTTTCACTGACATAGATCCGGTAGGGGCGCGTGCGCTCGAAGTAGTCCGGCACGAGCATCCGGCCGAAACTGGACTGGATCAGTGCACGCATGCGCTCACGGTCAACGCCGTCCCAGGCATCGAAGTGCAGCACCTTCTCGCCACGCCGCACGAGTGTGCCGGAGCCTTTGTGCGTGAACAACTCCTTGGCGAGTTCCGCCGGACGCGTGATCGAAACCGAAGACGTCGGCGGCAAACCGTCCAGCAGGTCGGCGATCTGCTCGATCTTCAGACGCATGCCACCGTTGATCCATGGCTGCGTCATCAGATGTTCGTACTCGCTGCGCAGATTGATCGAGTCGATCACCTTGCCCTTGTCGTCGAGCAGGCCGCCGGTGCCGGTCAGGAACACAATCTTGTAGGGCTGCAGCACGCGCACCAGTTCGCTCGCGGCTATGTCGGCATTGACGTTGAGCAGTTGCCCCTGCGCGGTTTCGCCGATGCTGGCGATCACCGGGATGGAGCCGGCGTTCAGGCTGGCCTCGACCGGCGCCAGATCGATTCCGGTAACCTTGCCGACCATGCCGAGTGCATTGCGATCCAGCCACTGCGCCATGAACACACCGGCCGTGAGCGAGGTGGCGCGCGTATCCATGGCCTGCAGCGCCTCGACCAGTTTCAGATTCTGCTGCTGGAACACGCGCCGCACGATGCCCATCGCCGCCGGTTCGGTCACGCGCAATCCGTTGACCATTTGCTTGACGATTCCGGCAGCGGCAAGTTCCTCGTCCAGTTGCGGACCCGCACCGTGCAGCACGATGGGCGTCAATCCTACCTGTTGCAGGAACGTAAGCGACGACGCCAGCTCCGGCAATTCATCGCGCAGCACGGCACCGCCAACCTTGACCACGGCGAAGCGCTTGGCATCCAGTTGTGCAAAACGCCGCAGATATTGCTGAATCTCCTTGGCGCTGCCCATCGCCGACAGCAACCGGACGATGGCCTGGCGAGTCTGTTTATGCTTTTCCACTGTCGACGATCCGGTAGAGGGTTGCTGCGTACTGTGCCAATTGATCCAGTGCCACCCATTCATCCGCGCTGTGCGCCTGGGCGATGTGACCGGGTCCGTAGACGAAGGTGCTGAAACCAGCGGCGGAGAACAGCGCCGCTTCGGTCCAGAAATCCACGGCGTTGCCGACCGGAATACCCATCTCGTCCGCGAGATCGCGCGCAGCCAGCCGGCGCGCCTCGGCATTGACGCAATCGCCAGCCGGTAGGGTGGGGCCACGAAATATCTCGACGAATTCCGCCGGCACGGGTTCGACCAGCGTGCGGAACTTTTCCAGCAGACCGTCGCAATCCATCGTCGGCAACGCACGCCAGCCAAAGCGCACTTCCGCCGAAGGCGCGATAATGTTTGCCTTGATTCCGCCTTCGACGCGGCCAATGTTGAAGCGCAGACCAGTGAGCCCGCCGAAACGCTCATGTGCTTGTGCGTCCACGAAATCCAGTGCCGCATTGCCCCAACGCATGGCTTGATGCAGAGCGCTGTCGGCCGCCTTCTGCTCACCCGAGGCATGACCAGCCTGGCCGGCGAAGTGCATCAGCACCGACTGGATGCCACGATGCGCGAGCACGGCTTCGCCCATGGTCGGCTCGGCCACAATGACCGCAGCATAGTCCCGCGACTCGCGCAGGAAACCAGCGATGCAACGCGCATCGTTGGCCTCCTCGTCGGTGGAAAACAACAACGCGAAATCGCCCTTGCTGGCATTCGCCACCGCCAGCAGTGCGGCTGCCGCACCTTTGATGTCGCAGGCACCGAGGCCGATCGCCCGCTCGACCGTGACCCGCAGCGAATGCGGATCCGCTGTCCATGCGGGCGAATCCGGCACGGTGTCAAGATGCACATTGAACAGATACTTCGGCCGGCCGCGCACCGCGTGCAGGGTCACCGCGCCGGCGCCGTAATCGGTCTGCGTCACTTCGAAACCGGGCAACTGCGCACGCAGGTAATCGAAAAGGCCACCTGCCCCGATCGCACGCGGCGGATTGCGCGTATCGAAGCCGACCAGTTCGCGCAGATGTGCCAGGGTAGCTGAGAGCAATGCGTTCATCTGAGGTTGATCCGCGCCCACAACGTACTGCTCATGCCATACAGCTTGATGAAGCCTTCGGCTTCTTCCACGCCCCAGTCGGCCGACTGCGCGTACGTCGCATCCTTGGCGGCGAGCAGGTGTGGCGATTCCACGCCGACGGCAGTGACGGTTCCACCCTGCGTTTCCAGTGTCACCTCGCCGTTCACGCAACGCTGAGACGAGGCCAGAAATGCTTCCAGGTCGGTCTTGAGCGGATCGTGGAAAAATCCCTCGTACACGAGTTCAACCCACTTGAGCGCCACCGCGGGCTTGAAGCGGTTCTGCTGCTTGGTCAACACAACTTCTTCCAGTGCGCGATGCGCAGCGAGCAGCGCAACGAGTCCGGGCGCCTCGTACACGATGCGACCTTTCAAGCCAATGGTGGTGTCGCCCGTATAGATACCGCGGCCAACACCGTAGGCGGCAAATCGATGATTCAATTGCGCCAACAGCGTGTGCCCGGCAAGCGCCCTGCTATCGAGCGTCACCGCTTCGCCAGCGACGAAACCGATTTTCACCTGCATCGGTTCGGACGGCCATTCGGCACGCGGCTTGCACCAGCCGCGCGCACCTTCACCGGGGGCCTGCCACTGGTCGATCTCACCGCCGGACATGGTCAGGCCGAGCAGGTTCTCGTTGATGGTGTACGCCTGTTGTTTTGCACGCACGCCGAAGCCCCGTCCTTCCAGATATTTCTGCTCGTATGCGCGTGTCTGCGTGTGCTCGCGCTGAATTTCGCGGATCGGTGCGACGATCTCGTAATCCCCCTGCGACTTCACCGCCAGATCGAAACGTACCTGATCGTTGCCCATGCCGGTGCAGCCATGCGCGATGACGCGGGTGCCCAGCTCAGTCGCGCGCGCAATGGCCGCGTCCACGATCAGGTAACGATCGGAAACCAGCAATGGATATTGCCCCTGATAACCCTCGCCCGCCCACACGAACGGCTTGACGAAACCGTTCCAGAGCGCCGGACCGCCGTCGACGGTTACGTGCGAGGCGACGCCCAGTTCCCTGGCACGCGCCTCGATGAACGCGCGTTCCTGCGCGTTCACACCACCGGTGTCGGCGAACACCGTGTGCACGGCCCAGCCGTGCTCCTTGAGATACGGCACGCAGAAACTGGTGTCGAGCCCTCCGGAGAATGCAAGAACGATATCTTTGCGGCTCATGTCCGACTCCCCGGTTGCTTTGCCAATTCCGCCATCACCGCTTTTTGTACGTGCAGACGATTCTCGGCTTCGTCGATGGCGATGCAGTATGGCGCGTCCATCACCGCGTCGGTCGCCTTCACATTGCGTCGCAGCGGCAGACAATGGCTGAACACAGCGCCGTCGGTAAGCGCCATTTTCGACTCGTCCACGATGAAATTCTTATATTTGTCGCGCAGCGGTTTTTCTTCCTGCCAGCGGCCGAAGTACGGCAACGCTCCCCAGCTTTTCGCGTAGACGACGTGGGCGCCACGATAGGATTTCTTGATGTCGTGACTGATCAGCACGGAACCGCCGTTCGCGTGCGCATTGTGTTCGGCAAGTTGCATATAGCGTGGATCGAGCACGTACTCGGACGTCGGACACAGCAAGCTGACGTCCATGCCCATCCGCGTCGCGATCAGCAGGGCCGAATTCGCCACCGCGGTGTTGAGCGCTTTCGGGTGATAGGTCCAGGTCAATACGTATTTCCGGCCACGCAGATCGGAGGTGCCGAAATGCTGCTGCAGCGCCTGGATGTGGGCCAGTTCCTGCATCGGATGGGTGATCGTTTCCATGTTGATCACCGGCACGCTAGCATGGCGGGCGAAGCCTTTGATGACCCGATCTTCGCGATCTACGGACCAGTCCTGAAATTTCGGAAATGCGCGCACACCGATCAAATCGACGTAGCGCGACAGCACGCGCGCGACTTCGGCGATGTGCTCTTCGGCATCACCGTCCATCACCGTGCCAAAATCGAATTCGATAGGCCAAGCATCCTTGCCCGGTGCCAGCACGATGGCGTGACCGCCAAGCTGGTGCGCACCGAGCTCGAAACTGGTGCGGGTGCGCAGCGACGGATTGAAAAACAGCAGCGCGATGGACTTTCCCGCGAGTATTGTGTTCGACTCCCCGCGCTTGAACGCAGCGGCCTGTGCGAGCAAGGCATCGAGCTCGGCGCGGCTGAAGTCCTGGGTAGTGATGAAGTGGCGAATCGCCATTGTGAAAACTCCGTACAACAAAAACCCGGCGCGGGGCCGGGTCTGTGGTCGATGAGAAAACAACGCGCGACAACTATCCGGCAGGAATCCAGGGCAGCGGTCGGCGCGCGCGCGAGGTCATGCCAGCCGCCATGCGTGCGCTGGTCAAAGCAGTGCAGTCGGAGGGCTGGCGGATCATGCAGCGTACGGTAGCACGATCCTCGCGCATGGCGCAACCGATATTTTTACAGACGTCTGGACGTCTATTCTGCAGGGGTCACCGCAACCCGCACGCGCAGGCGGTCGCCAGGGTCGTTGGCAAGGCGCGAGGTATAGACATCGCCACGATAGCGGTATTCGACGTCGTAACCGATCACCTTCGGTGCAGCGGCCGCGCTCGGCGGACAATGCCGCTGCGTTGTGTATTGTGGACGCGCGGGGGGGGCGTCACCGGCAGCCAGACGATTGCCTGCCACCCCGCCGGCCACCGCGCCGGCTACGGTTGCCGCGACACGACCACTACCCTTGCCAACGCGGTTGCCGAGAATGCCACCGATGAACGCGCCGACGACCGTGGCAATGCCGCGCCGTTCCTGTGCCGCGGATTCGGCAGACGCATCCACCGGCACCTGCTCCTCGTAACAGGGCGGCGCCGGAACGGCGGACGTAGGGCCGCCATACACCGGATCGACGCGCAGCACATCGGCCCAGCCGTAATGCGAATTCTCATCGACCGCCATCGACTGCGCCGCGGCAGGTGCCTGCGCAAAGGCAGGTGCCACGCACAACAGCGATGCGATCAAAGCAAAACGGACGACGCTCATGTCACACTCGAAATCGGGTTTCGGGCATCCGGCCACGTGGTATGGGATTCCGGCAGCATCGTTCGCAAGCTGCCGGCCAGGGTGAATTAAAGCATTGTCCGGCTGAATGCAGGCTAAGGATTTGCCCGGCGCAACGCCATTTCCACGGCCTGCGCAACGGTGCGCCGTGCCGCCTGTACTACAATAACGCATTACGAAAAAGGCCGATGATGCGCTTGCGACTGCATAACTCATTGACCCGCCGCACCGAGGATTTCGTCCCCGGGGATCCCGCGCGCGTGACCATGTATGTTTGCGGGCCGACCGTCTACAACTACGTGCATATCGGCAACGCACGCGGACCGGTGGTGTTCGGCCTGCTCGTGCGTCTGTTGCGCCGCATCTACGGCCGCGATCACGTGGTGTATGCACGCAATGTCACCGATGTGGACGACAAGATCAATGCCGCTGCCGCCGAAGCCGGCGTGCCCATTGCCACGATCACACAGCGTTACGCCGCTGCCTACGACGAGGATATGCGACGGCTCGGTGTCGATCCTCCGGATCTCACGCCGCACGCGACCGCACATATTCCGCAGATCATCGCGATGTGCGAAACGCTAATCGCGCGCGGCCACGCTTATGCTGCGCAAGACCATGTACTGTTTGATGTCGCCTCATTTCACGACTACGGCAAATTGTCCGGCCGTTCCACCGACGAGATGATCGCCGGCGCACGCGTGGACGTGGCTCCCTACAAAAAAAATCCGGCCGATTTCGTCCTCTGGAAACCATCCACACCGGATCTGCCCGGCTGGGACAGTCCGTGGGGCCGCGGTCGCCCCGGCTGGCATATCGAATGCTCGGCGATGAGCGCGGCGCACCTTGGCGAGACGATCGACATCCACGCCGGCGGCAACGACCTGCTGTTTCCGCATCACGAAAACGAAGTCGCGCAATCCACCTGCGCGCACGGCGGCAAACTATTCGCGCGCTTCTGGCTGCACAACGGCATGCTTACCTTCGGCGGCAAGAAGATGTCCAAGTCGCTGGGCAACACACTGCAACTACACGAACTGCTGCAGCAGCATCCGCCGGAGCTGTTGCGCTACATGCTGATGAAGGCGCATTACCGACAACCGCTGGACTGGTCGGATGCATCACTCACGCAGACCCGCGCGACTCTGGACGGACTGTACGGCACCCTGCGCGATCTGGCCGATGTCGCCATCGACGACAGTCACAGCGTACCGCCGGAAATCGAAGCTGCGCTGATGGATGACTTGAACACGCCCGAGGCGCTGGCCGTACTGGCGCGGCTCGCGGATGCGGCGCGTAAATCCACCGACCCTCACGACAAGAAGGCGGCAAAAGCCGCATTGCTCGGTGCCGGCCGGTTCCTCGGCCTGTTGCAGAGCGATCCGGAAGCCTGGTTCAAAAGGCGCATTTATGCGAGCGCAAGTGTACAAGGTCTCATAGCGAGTGTTCTCGCCTACGACAAACCAACCGCAGAGCTTATCGACAGCTTGGTCGAGCAGCGAACAGCGGCCCGCAACGCAAAGAATTTCGCTCAGGCTGATGAAATTCGAAAGAAATTGGCAAGCATGAACGTAATCGTGGAAGACACGCCGCAGGGTGCGCGGTGGAAATTCGGTGAGCCGAATGAATGCCAAACCTGACATTCCCTCGAACGAAACAGCAGCGGATGCGCAACGTGCGATTGCCGAAGAGTTCGCCTTCTTCGGCGACTGGACAGAGCGCTACCAGTACCTGATCGATCTCGGCCGCAAGCTGCCGCCGTTTCCCGACGAACTGAAAACCGAAGCGCACAAAGTATCCGGCTGTCAATCGCAAGTCTGGCTGGTCGCGGACGGCGACGCGCACAAGCTCGCCTTCCACGCGGTCAGCGATTCCGCTATCGTTTCCGGACTGATCGCGCTGCTGCTTCGCGTCTACTCGGGACGGCCGGCGCAGGAAATCCTCGACACGCCGCCGCGCTTCATCGAAGCGATCGGCCTTGCGCAGCATCTGTCGCCGACGCGCAGCAACGGACTTGCCGCGATGCTGCAGACAATTCGGGAGTACGCTCGCAAGGTGTTTCCACTCTGATCGACCGGATTGTAGGCAGAACCTTCATCCCGTTGCAGCGCCTGTGTGAAGCGCCTCCCGAGGGAAGCTCGGATTGACGTTCTTTCTTGGTTACTTCTTTGCACGAGCAAAGAAGTAACCCGGCCGGCCGCAGGACGGACGGAAGCTTCGCTTTCAGAATGAAAGACGCGTGGACACGACGTCCAATGGGTCAGTCGCCCATCTGCTTCTGTCTGTGCTCCCAGCGCTCCTGCGCATCCAGACAGAGGGTGGCGATCGGGCGGGCCTCGAGGCGTTCCAGGCCGATTTCTTCGTCGGTCTCTTCGCAGAAGCCGTAGTGGCCTTCCTCGATGCGCTTGAGCGCCTTGTCGATTTTGGCGATCAGCTTGCGATAGCGGTCGCGGGTGCGCAGTTCAAGCGAATTCTCGGTTTCACGCGTGGCGCGTTCGGCCTCGTCGCCGACGTCGCGCACTTCATCGCGCAGGTTGTCGATGGTTTGCTTGGATTCCTCGACCAGATCCTCGCGCCATTTTTGCAGCTTGGCCCGAAAATAGGCCAGATGTCGTGGTCCCATGTATTCTTCACGCACACCTGGACGGTAATTGGCCGGCAGATGGATGACGGTCGTGCTGGGCAACGCGTAGCGCCCGTCTTCGCGCGTGACGGTATCTTTTTCGGCGCCCGCCGACTTTCTGTCTTTCTTCGGGCTGGCCGCGGTCTTGCGCGGCGCTTGCTCCCTGGCCGGCTTCGTACCCGGCTTGCGTGCCGCGGTTTTCGGCACGGCCTTGACGGGCTTTTTCGGCGCCGGTTTGCGGGCTGGTTTGGCGGCCTTGCGCGCAGACGCCTTCGCCACCGGTTTCGCGCGTGCAGCGGTTTTTTGCGCCGGTTTGTGCGCGGCGGGTTTCTTCGCAGTACGGGCGACGGCGAATTTCTTTGTCGCGGGTTTTTTCACCGCGGTTTTCTTGCCGACCGGTTTGCGTTTGGAAGTTGCCATGTTTCTCACCACATTGTCCCTCAGCGGTCGCGTGTTATAGCCTAACCGATCCTCAGCGGCAACCTTTCCGTGACCCGACTCCTCCTGTTTCTGCTCGCCGCCTACAAGCGGCTGCTCAGTCCGCTGCTCGGCGCGCGCTGCCGCTTTCATCCGAGTTGCTCCGATTATGCGCGCATCGCGGTGGCGCGATTCGGCGCCTGGCGCGGCGGCATACTGGCGATCTGGCGCATCGCGCGCTGCCAGCCGTTGTGCCGCGGAGGGTTCGATCCTGTGCCGGAAAGGTTTACGATGCGCCGTTGCCCCGACCAGGAACCACCTGCATGACCGATTGGCTGATCGTCAACGCCGATATCGTCAGCGAAGGCCACCGCTACGGCAGCGATCTTCGCATTCGCGGCGGTCGCATCGAGGCGATCGCACCGTCACTGCCGGCACGAGCGAATGATCGCGTGTTCGACGCCCGCGGGCGCCTGCTAATCCCCGGCATGATTGACGACCACGTGCATTTTCGCGAACCCGGCTACACCGCCAAAGCCGACATCGCATCAGAATCGCGCGCTGCGATCGCGGGCGGCGTCACCAGCTTCATCGACATGCCCAACACCAATCCGCCGACGCTGACCCACGCGTTGCTGGAAGACAAATACGCCATCGCCGCGCGCAGTTCGGTCGCCAACTACGCGTTCTATTTCGGCGCCAGCAACGACAATCTCGACGCAATCCGCGTGCTCGATCCGCGTACGGTTCCCGGCGTGAAGGTGTTCCTGTGCGAATCCACCGGCAACCTGTGCGTGAGCGATCCGGCAACGCTGGATGGCGTGTTCCGCGATTCGCCGGTGCTCGTGGCCGTGCATTGCGAGGACGACCGCATCGTGCACGCCAACATCGACCGCGCCAAGACCGAGTATGGTGACGCGATCCCGATGCGCATGCATGCGGAAATCCGCTCGCGCCAGGCCTGTTTCGACTCGACAAAATGGGCAGTCGAAACCGCGCGCCGCCACGGCACGCGCCTGCACGTGCTGCACGTTTCCACCGCGGACGAACTGGCGCTGTTCGAATCCGGCCCGGTCGCGGACAAGCGGATCACGGCAGAAACCTGCGTGCACTTCCTGCGCTTCACCGACGCGGATTACGTGCGGCTCGGCGGTCGCATCAAATGCAATCCGTCGATCAAGGCCGCATCGGATCGCGACGCACTGCTGCGCGCCGTGGCGGACACGCGCCTGGATATCCTCGCCACCGATCACGCACCGCACCTGCTCGAAGAAAAAATGCGTCCCTACACCCAATGTCCATCCGGAATCCCGCTGATCCAGTTCGCCCTGCAATCGGCGCTGGAACATGTATTCGACGGCAAGCTGACGCTGGAGCGCCTCGTCGAGGCGACGTCGCATGCGCCGGCCACGCTGTTCGCGATCAAGGACCGCGGCTTCCTGCGCGAGGGTTATTTCGCCGACCTTGCCATGATCGATCTCGAAGCGCCGCAGACGGTGAAATCCAGCGACGTGATTTCAAAATGCGGCTGGTCGCCGTTCGAAGGCGATACATTCGGTTCGTCCATCGCCGCGACCTGGGTCAACGGTCATCTCGCGTGGGAGGCGGGCAAGCTCGACTACGCATCACACGGACAACGTCTGGAATTCGGTCGATGAGCACGATCTTCCCCCTCTCCCGCCGGCGGGAGAGGGCCGGGGTGAGGGTGACGCTTGCGTTCGTGTTGTCGGCTTTCACAGCACCGCTTTTCGCCGCCAACACCTTGCAACTGCCTGATCGCCTCGAACAAGGCCAACTCGTCATCGGCCACGCACCGCCGGGAACGCGGATCGAATTCGACGGCCATGAATTGCGCATCGGCGACGACGGCACTTTTGTGTTCGGTCTGACGCGCGACGCGGCGACACACGTCGAGTTGAAGGTAATCGGCGCCGACGGCCAGCCGCAGACGCTGAAACTCGCCGTCGAACAGCGCAGCTATCCGACCGAGCGCGTCAACGGTCTGCCGCAGCAGACGGTGACGCCCAGTCCGGAGATACTCGCGCGCATTGAGCGCGAACAGGCCGCCGTGCAGGCCGCGCGCACGCGCGACGACGCGCGCGAGGATTTTCTGCACGGCTTCGCCCTGCCCGTGCAAGGTGCGCGCATCAGCGGCGTCTACGGCAGCCAGCGCATCGACAACGGTGTGCCGAAAGCGCCGCACATGGGTCTGGACATGGCCGTGCCCGCAGGCACGCCGATCCATGCGCCTGCAGCCGGCGTGGTCAGCTATGCGGCGAAGGGTCTGTTCCTGACCGGCGGCACGGTACTGATCGATCACGGCTACGGACTGGATTCGTCGTTCCTGCATATGAGCCGCGTCGACGTGAAAGTCGGCGAGCGTATCAAGCGCGGTCAGATCATCGGCCTCGCCGGCATGACCGGCCGTGCCACCGGACCGCATGTGCACTGGGGTTTCAACTGGTTCGACGTCAGGCTTGACCCGGCGCTACTGCCCAAGCCGTCCTCATGAATTTGGGCTCGATGTGCGGCTCGGCCCAACGTTGTTTCCTTACCTACAAGTAGTCGTGACCGGATATCCGGCAATCAAAGCCAGCGTTGCGCATATGCCGGCTGGGAAGCGCGGCGGGATTGTGCCCGACCCGGACAGTCGGGACAGTCCGCTTGCAGGAAGGCTGGTAGCTGGCGAACGGCGCCATCGTTGCGCTGCACGCGGGACGGGCGCGAGGCTTAAATGACTGCCAGCAATCAGGCTCCAAGCTGGCGCCTTATTACCACACGCATGTAATCGACTGACGCCTCTCTTGTTCGGGCTGCCGCGTCAGTGCAGACTGCACACCAACGCGAATTGCGCCGTCGCCGCACAGGCTCCAACGCACGGTACCAGCTAAAACGATCTTTCTTGGCGGCGCGGTCTCCGGTATTTGACTATGACAATTTTTTATTCGGGCGTAGTCCTACTGGCGATTCTTTGCGGTGCGTTCGTATTTCGCTGGTGTCATCGCTTGAGATGGTTGCTCGCAGTCGTCGTTGCATTGGCCATCATTGTCGGCGCGATCTTGCTTCGCCCGGCGTGGACGCCCCGTATCGACACGCCAAATTCGGTCGCGTCGCTGGAGGCAGTCACCCTCAACGAAAGCCGTCAGTGGATACTGGTACGGGGAGACAACCGTAACGACCCCGTGTTGTTGTTCTTGCATGGTGGCCCTGGCATGCCGGCGATGTACCTCGCCCACGCATCCACGCGACTGCTGGAAAAGGATTTTGTTGTCGTCCACTGGGATCGGCGGGATGCGGGCAAATCGTTCAATCCAAACATGCCGCCCGACCAGGAGCGGGTTTCAGTACAACTGGCGGATGCGGAGGCGCTGGTCAGATTGCTGCGCAAACGCTTTGGCACACGACCGATGTTCCTGGTCGGCCATTCGTGGGGCACCTATCTCGGCGTGCTGCTGATCAAGCGCCATCCGGACTGGTTTGCGGCCTATGTCGGGATGGGGCAGGTCACGGATCCGGCGAAGGAACGTGCGGTAGCCGATCGATTTGTCCACAATGAGGCGATGCGTAGCGGCAACGAGCAAGCGCTTGCAGATTTGCGGAAGGATCCCAACGCCTATTACGAAAAATGGCTGTTCAAGTTTGGGGGAGAGTTGCATCACTCGACGAGCTACCTCCCCCTGGTGCTCACCGGGTTCATGGCACCGGAGTACACGTTCCATGACGCATTGAACATCGCGAAAGGGCCAAACTACGCGGCACGCTACATCAAATATGACGTCATCCATGAACCCATCTCGGACGCGGTAACTTCGGTAGAGGTGCCGGCGTTCCTGTTTGCCGGTCGCTACGACTATGTAACTCCCTCTGTACTCGGTGTGGCGTATTTCAAGACGCTCAAGGCCCCTTGCAAGAAGGTCTTCTGGTTCGAGAACTCCGCGCACTTTCCGTTTTATGAGGAACCCAAGCACTTTGCTGAAGCCATGCAGGATGTGCGGAGTCTGCCTTGTGTCGCCGACCGCATGCATCAGTGATTGTGGACCGATGCGGACATTTTACCTTACCAGTGCGTCGCATGGCCGCCCTTGGTCGAAGTTGGTTCGGCGCGAACGGGCAATGTTCGACCCATCGTTCGTGACCGGCCGCTTTGCGGCGATGCAATTAAACGGGCGAGTGTCCGGAGTTGGCCGAACCCGAACAGTGCCCCCACCCCACATTCCTGCGATCATGGCGCATGAATGAATTTTCTGCGTTGCCGCTGTCTCCGGCTTTGCTGCAATCGCTGGACACGCTGGGCTTTGTGCAGATGACGCCAGTGCAGGCGCAGAGTTTGCCGTCGATTCTGGGCGGGCGCGACCTGATTGGTCAGGCGCCGACCGGCAGCGGCAAGACGGTGGCGTTCGGACTGTGTCTGCTGCATCGGCTCGACCCGGCGCTGTTGCGCGTGCAGGCGCTGGTGCTGTGTCCAACGCGCGAGTTGGCCGATCAGGTGGCGCGGGAAATCCGGCGTTTGGCGGCAGCGATCCCGAACCTGAAAGTGCTGCTGCTCACCGGTGGCGTGGCGCTTGGGCCGCAGCTGGCCTCGCTGCGCAAGGATTCGCACGTCATCGTCGGTACGCCCGGCCGCGTACAGGAAATGTTGCGCAAGAAAGTGCTGCATTTCGCCCATGTGCGCACGCTGGTGCTGGACGAAGCCGACCGCATGCTCGACATGGGTTTCGAGGAACCGATCCGCGAGATCGTCGGCAAAACGCCGCCCAAGCGCCAGACCTTGTTGTTTTCGGCAACGTATCCGCAGGAAATTCGCGCGATCGGGCGCAGCGTGCTGCGCGATCCGCTCGAAGTGACCGTGGCCGCCGTCGCTGAGGAAGTTATTGTCGAGCAACTGTTTTTCGAGACCGATCTGAAAGCCAAGCCAGCGCTGCTGGCCACATTGCTGATTCACTACCGGCCCGAATCGGGTGTGGTGTTCTGCAACACGCGCAGCGACGTGGACGACGTCGCTGCGGCGCTGGCGCAGCGCGGTTTTTCCGCGCTGGCCTTGCACGGGGATATCGATCAACGCGATCGCGACGAGATACTGCTGCGTTTCGCCAACCGCAGTTGCCGCGTGTTGGTCGCCAGCGATGTGGCCGCGCGTGGACTGGACATCAAGGATCTGGCCGCCGTCATCCATTACGAGTTGCCACACGATGCCGATACGTATCTGCATCGCAGCGGCCGCACCGCGCGCGCCGGACGCAGCGGTTTGGTGTTGAGTCTGGTCACGGCGCGCGAAATGCCGCGCGCGCTCGAACTGGAACGCCGGACCGGCGCGCCGCTGCGCTGGCTGCCAGCACCGGTAGCATCCAGACAGGATGCGCTGCAAGCCACGATGATCACGCTGCGCATCGATGCCGGACGCAGCAGCGACAAGCTGCGCCCCGGCGACATTCTGGGCGCGCTTACCGGCGATGCCGGCTTGCCGGCGGCGGCCATCGGAAAGATCGACATCTTCGCCACGCGCTCGTATGTCGCCATCGCGCAGGCATCCGCCGACAAGGCGCTGGCGCGTTTGCGTGCGGGCAGGATCAAGGGGCGCAAGCTGCGTATCGCGCAGATCTGAAGCACGCCTCATTCCGGCCCCTGTTACCTTGGACCTACCCGCACAGCGTCCGCCGCGAGTATGCTCGCCCGGTCTCGCCGGAGGAGAAAACCCATGCCGATTGTTCATCGCATCGCCGTGCTCGGCGCTGTTGCCGCTGCACTCGCCGCAAATTGCGCACAGGCGCAATTGATCGAGCAACCGTATCCGGGCGCGCTGACGCTCAAGGTCGATCTTACCGATTCTGCACGCAAGATCTTCCGCGTGCACGAAACCATTCCGGTGCAACCGGGCAAGGTCGATTTGTACTATCCGAAATGGATTCCCGGCGAACATTCGCCGAGCGGCCCGATCGAGAATGTCACCGGCGTGGTCATCACCGGCAATGGCCAGAGCATCGCCTGGCGCCGCGATCTTGTCGACATGTATACATTGCATCTGGATGTACCGGCCGGCGTCACTGCGCTGGACATCCAGTTCCAATTCCTGTCGCCCACCAGCGGCGGCGAATTCGGCCAGAGCGTTTCGGCGACCAACAAGATCGTCGATCTGGAATGGAATCAGGTGGCGTTTTATCCTGCCGGATACTTCTCGCGCGCTATCACCATCCAGCCGACCGCCGTGTTGCACGCCGACTGGGGTTACGGCACGGCGCTGGAGCCCGCGCAGAAGAGCGGCGATACCATCGAATTCAAGCGAGTGACGTTAAACACCCTGGTGGATTCACCGCTGATTGCCGGGCTGCATTTCAAGCGCGTGGATCTGGCACCGGGCGCCAAGGTACCGGTCCATCTGGATATCGTCGCCGACCATGCCTCTGATCTGACCCTAACCGATGCGCAGTTGCGGGCGCACCGCAATCTGGTCAGGCAGGCCATCGCCCTGTTCGGATCGCAACATTACGATCACTACGATTTCCTGTTCACGTTGTCTGACGACACCGGGCATTTCGGTCTGGAGCATCACCGCTCCAGCGACAACCGCACCTGGGCGAAATTCTTCACCAATCCGGATTCGTACCTCGCCGGCGGCGGCCTTCTGCCACATGAATACGTGCATTCGTGGAACGGCAAGTTTCGCCGTCCCGCCGATCTGTGGACGCCGAATTTCAACGTGCCGATGAAAGATGACCTGCTCTGGGTCTACGAAGGCCTCACGCAATATCTTGGCGAGGTGCTGACCGCACGTTCTGGCATCCGCAATCCCGAACAATATCGCGAAGACCTGGCCATCACCGCGGCACAGATGGACAAACGCCCGGGCCGCACCTGGCGACCGCTGCAGGACACTGCCGACGAGGCGCAAATCCTGTATTACGCGCCGGGCGCGTGGCGGGCGTGGCGGCGCGGCACGGATTTTTATCCAGAGGGACTGCTCATTTGGCTAGACGTCGATACAACCATCCGCGCGCTTTCGCACGGCAAGCGTTCGCTCGATGATTTCGTGCGCGCGTTCTACGGCACCGACAACGGCAGCTACGCGACGAAAACCTACACTTTCGACGACATCGTCGCCGCACTCAATGCGGTGCAACCCAACGACTGGGCTGCATTCCTGCGCCAGCGCCTGGATACCACCGCGGCTGCCGCACCGCTAGGCGGCATTGAACGCGGTGGTTGGAAACTGGTCTACACGGCAACGCCCGGCGCGATGTTCATGGCCAACGAAAAGGTGCGCAAGTTCCAGGATCTGTCCGATTCCATCGGCGTTAGCGTGAATACCGGCAACGATGCCGGCAAGCTCGGCGACGTGCTCTGGAACAGTCCGGCATTCGCGGCGGGTCTGGCGCCGGGCATGAAGATCGTTGCCGTCAACGGCGAAGCCTTCAACGCGGAGCTGCTCACCGATGCGATCAAGGCCGCGGCCACGAGCCGCCAGCCGATCAAACTATTGGTGCGCAATCTGGATGTCTACAGCACCGTGTCCATCGACTACCACGACGGCTTGAAATATCCGAACCTGGTGCGCGTGCCGGCCATGCCAGATCGCCTGAGCGAGATCATCGCGGCGCGCAAATAATCGCTTACCAATAGCCGACGCGGCTACGCCGCAAATCCGCCCGCGATACCTTTGACCACCACCGCCACGGCATCGTGCGCGTGCAGGCGAATACTACAGGATTTCGCATTTCAGCAACCTGTGATTGACCGTCGAGAGCGATGACTGATTGTGCGCCGTCGCAGCGCAGGAACCGGAGTTTACTTGGCCGTAAATGAGGATTTCGAGCACCGTCGGCCAGCGATATGTCGAGCGCAGCGGGTCAGGCAGAGGTTGCTTGGCGCATTGTTGCCGCCATGCGCCGCAGCGCACGCGCCTGCCGCCACACGGTCCACAGCGTGAACCAGCCGCCCGAGTGCGGATGCGATTTGAGCCAATGCAAAGGATCCTCCGCATGCAATGCAGCGGCGATACGCCGGCGATCGAGCGCGATGCGCACGCGCAGCGGCAACGAGCGCACTGCGGTCACGGCGAGTGCGCCATTGATTTCGAGCACGAGCTCGTCAAGGAAATCCTTGACCAACATGTTCCGCCGCGGCGACTCCCGTGTCAGATCCGCACGCGTCAACTCGTAGCGCGCGAGCAAACCCAGCGGCAACGGCAAATGCGCATCGTCGCCGCCGATCTGTGGCAGGCTGCGCAGCAGATGCGAAAATGTCCACAATGCGGCATCGGCCTCGCTGTTGGCGGTGCCGGCGCACAGCAGCGCCGACTCGGCGCGTGCGACCGCGCCGAAGAACGGATCGAGCTGCTCGATCAGGGCAGCCAGCGTGCCCGCGCCAGGTGCGTCGAGCTGGGCCAGAGCGCCCTCGGCCATGGCCGGCCACAGCGCGGGATCGGTTTCGCGCGCAGCCGCGCCGGCGAACAGGGCCCGGGTGAGCGGATGTGACGACTTGCCGTAGGCGGCCTCGCCCAGTTCCTGCCGCCACCACGCCAGCTTGGCGGCAGCAACTTGTGGCTCGCGAATGTGGAATGCCGCGCCGCACAGTTCATGCACCAGACAGCCGAATGCACGCGCAAGCGGGCGCTGCGCCGCTGGCAGAAATACCGCGACGACGGCGTTTTCGGGACATGCCGCCAGCCATTTATCCTCGAAGCTCGTGAAAGTGTCGGTCACGTGGCTCACATCCCGTCCAGACCGAGTGCGCGCAATAAGTCCCGCGGCGCGGCGATGACGCGATCCGCGCCCCAGGCGTGCGGGTCTTCGCCGTCCAGATAGCCCCAGGCGGCCGCGAACGTGCGCATGCCGGCGCGACGTCCGGCCTCGATGTCGCGCGCATCATCGCCTACATAGACACAGCGATTTGCGCTTACGCCGGCGATTTCGCAGGCGCGCAGGATCGGTGCCGGATCGGGTTTTTTCAGGGTCAGGCAATCGCCGGATACCAGCGCCGCGCAGCGCGCGTCCAGCGCCAGCGCCGCCAGCAATGACCGCGCCAGTGGGCCGGGTTTGTTGGTGACCACGCCCCAACGCAACTGCTGCGCTTCGAGCGCCTCCAGCACCGCATGCATGCCGGGAAACAACGCCGAATGCGTCGCAATGGCGTCCGCGTAGAGTTGCAGAAATCGCGGCAGCAGTGTTTCGATGCGCGCCTCGTCGGCAGCGGGAAATCCGCGCCGCAACATGGCGCGTCCGCCGCGCGAAACGACTGCGCCGATCGCCTGTGCATCAGCCGGCGGTTCGCCCAATTCGGCGCGCAGACGTTGCATCGCGACGACCAGATCCGGCGCCGAATCGATCAGGGTACCGTCGAGATCGAAAAAAACCGCTTGGATCTTGGTGTCAGTCGATTTCAAACTTCGTCATTCCGGCAGGGACTGCCGGAATCCAGTAGCCAAGGATGGCTACGCCCGGCAGTGAAAACATGGCGTCCATGCAGTCTGGATCCCGGCAATCCATGCCGGGATGACAGTCATGGCTTTCGCGCACAGGCCAAATAGTTTACTTGTGTACTTTGCATGATTTTCGCCCGGCGCGTGATCGGGTTGTACGCAAGCCCACTCAAGTCTTCCAGTTCCAGTGCCGCCGCACGCAGGGCTGCGGCCAGCTCCGACGGGCGGATGAACTGCGCATAGTGATGCGTGCCTCGCGGCAGCAGGTTGGCCACGTATTCGGCGCCGAAAATCGCCGCGGCAAACGCCTGCGGCGTGCGATTGAGCGTGGATGCGAACAAGCGTCCCGCCGGTTTTGAGCAGAGTGGCACATGCGCCGATCACCCTGCCGGGATCGGGTACGTGTTCGAGCAGTTCCATGCACGCGATGACATCGAATGCGCCTGGCATCTCCGTAGCCAGCAACTCGACGCTGATGTCGCAATACTCCACGCGCAAACCGGATTCGTGCAAATGCAGGCGCGCGACCTCCAGTACTCGCGGCGCCAGATCGATGCCGGTCACATCCGCGCCAGCCGCCGCCAGCGATTCGCTCAGGATGCCGCCGCCGCAGCCCACGTCGAGGACGCGCGCGCCTTGCAGGGCCACGCGCTGCGCAATGTAGTTCAGCCGTGCGGGATTCAGATCGTGCAGTGGACGCGATTCGCCGTTTGGATCCCACCAGCGCGCCGCAAGCTTGTCGAACTTGGCGGTCTCGATGGTGCTGACGTTGGCGGCATTCATTTCAGATCGCCACTATGCGTTCGCGCCAGCTACGCGCCTTGGCGCGCAGCACGTCGGCGTCGATACCGCGCAAGTGACTGTTTTCCAGTTTGCGCGCACCGGCGATCCAGACGTCGCTGACCTGCTGGCGGCCGGTGGCGTACACCAGCTGCGAAATCGCATGGTATACCGGCTGCGTTTCCAGCCGGTCCAGGCGCACCGCGACAAGATCCGCCTGCTTGCCGGGCACGATCGAGCCGATGCGATCGACGAGTCCGAGCGCCCGCGCACCGTTGAGCGTGGCCGCCTGCAGCGCGAACGCCGCATCGAATGCGCTGGCGTCGCCAGCGACGCCCTTGGCGAGCAGAGCCGCAGTACGCATCTCGCCGAACATGTCCAGATCGTTGTTGCTGGCGCAGCCGTCGGTGCCGATCGCCAGATTCACGCCGGCGCCACGCAATTTCTCGGCCGGACAGAATCCACTGGCCAGCTTCAGATTCGATTCCGCGCAATGCACGACGGAAACGCCGTGCTTCGGCGCAGGCGGCGATTTCCGCGTCGGACAGTTGCGTCATGTGCACGGCAATCAGGCGGGCGTTGACCAGCCCCTGCGCCTGCAAGCGTGCGAACGGACGCATGCCGTACTCGCACGCGGATCCTCGATTTCCTGCGCGGTTTCGTGCAGGTGCAGGTGCACGGGAATGTCGAGCTGATCGGCGAGCATGCGGATGCGGGCGAAACTTTCGTCGGCGACCGTATACGGCGCATGCGGCGCCAGCGTGGTAGTGACCAGACTCTCGCCCTTGAACTCGTCGTGCACGGCGAGGTTCTTGTCGAAGTATTCGTCGCGGCTCTTCGCCCATGCGCTGGGAAACTCGAGGAACGGCAGTCCGACCACGGCGCGGAAGCCGTGGCGCAAATAGGTTGCCGCCTGCACATCTGGGAAAAAGTAGTTTTCGTTGCAGCAAGTGGTGCCGCCGCGCAGCATCTCGGCGATGGCCAATTCGCAACCGTCGCGCACGAATTCCGGCCCCATCACGCGCGCCTCGGCCGGCCAGATGTACTGCTGCAACCAGGTCATCAGCGGCAGGTCGTCCGCCAACCCGCGCATCAGGGTCATCGGATTATGGGTATGCGCATTGACCAGCCCCGGAATCAGCGCGTGCGCGGACAAATCGATGCGTTCGACATTCGGATACTTCGTGGACGCCGTTGCAATCGGCAAAACGTCGGCGATGCGATCACCAGCGAGAGCCACGGCGTGATGCTCGAGCACTACGCCATGCGGCTCGATCGGGATGACCCAGCGCGCATCGAGAATTTGGTCGACGGTATTCGCCATTCTTTTTCTCGTCATTCCGGCATGGTCGAGTGTCGGCGACAGCCTACCGAGGGGAATCCCGGCGCCATGCAAGGCAAGGTGAGGGTCTTGAATCTTCCGGCATCCCTGCAGTCTGGATCCCGGCAATCCCTGCCGGGATGACAATTCGGCGTCGGCCGAATCGTCACTTCACCCGACCGACGTACTCGCCCGTACGCGTATCCACCTTGATCTTTTCGCCCTGCGGCACGAACAACGGCACGCGCACCACGGCGCCGGTTTCCAGTGTAGCCGGCTTGCCGCCGGTACCGGCGGTGTCGCCTTTCACACCCGGGTCGGTTTGCGTGATCAGCAATTCCACGAAATTCGGCGGCGCCACGATCAGCGGCGCGCCGTTCCACAGAGTAACGATGCAGGTTTCGTTGCCCTTGAGCCAGTTTGCGGCATCTGCCATCGCGTTCTTGTCCGCGGCCAGTTGCTCGTGCGTATCCGGGTGCATGAAGTGCCAGAACTCGCCATCGCTGTACAGATATTCCATGTCCTGATCAAGCACATCGGCGGCTTCCAGCGAATCGGTGGATTTCATCGTCAACTCGACCACGCGGCCAGTCTTGAGGTTGCGGTACTTTACCCGGGTGAAGGCCTGGCCCTTGCCCGGTTTGACGTATTCCGTATCGACGATCGAGCATGGATAGCCGTCGACCAGAATCTTCATGCCGTTCTTGACATCGTTCATGCCGTAAGCCATGGGTAAAACTCCGTAAAAAAGTGCAGGAGCCGCGCACGAAAGCGGCTAAAATGAAAGGATCGGTGAAACCAGGCGCCCATGATAACCGCAAGCCCCGCTCGCGCGCAGCAGCCCCACAGCTGGCAAAGACTCTGGCGCGAGGCCATTACCGACCCGTGCGAGTTGCTGGAGCTGCTCGATCTGGGCCATCTCGCGGACGAATTGTTGCCGGCTCGCGATACTGGTTTTGCGCTGCGTGTGCCGCGTGGATTCGTCGCGCGCATGCGCCGTGGCGACCCGGCCGATCCGTTGCTCCTGCAGGCCCTACCGCAGGCGGCGGAACTGCTCGACGCAGCCGGATTCGTGCACGACGCGGTCGGCGACCTGGACGCGCGCGTGGCCCATGGCGTGCTGCACAAATATCAAGGCCGCGCACTGCTGATCGCGACCGGTTCGTGCGCAATCAATTGCCGTTACTGCTTTCGCCGGCATTTTCCGTACGCCGACGAGATCGCGGCAGCACAGCGCTGGCGCGACGCGATCGAATACCTGCGCGACGATGCCAGTATCGAGGAAGTCGTCCTCTCCGGTGGCGATCCATTGTCGCTGTCGACAGACAAGCTCGGCGAGCTGACCGACGCGCTCGTCGCGATTCCGCACATCCAGCGTCTGCGCATTCACACCCGCCTGCCGATCGTGCTGCCCGAACGCATCGATGCAGAACTGCTGGCGTGGCTGCGCGGCCTGCCGTGGCCGCTGGCGATCGTGCTGCACGCCAATCATGCGAATGAGCTCGACGATTCGGTTGCCAGTGCCTGCGCGTGCTTGCGCGGTGCTGGCGCGAGCCTGCTCAACCAGAGCGTGCTGCTGCGCGGCATCAACGATAGCGTTGATACGCTGGCGGCTCTGTCCGAGCGCCTGTTCGTGGTCGGCGTGCTGCCTTACTACCTGCACCAGCTCGATCGCGTCGCCGGCGCGGCGCATTTTGGCGTGGACGATACGCGAGCGCGCGAGCTTGCCGCCGCGCTGCATGGCCGCCTTTCCGGCTATCTGGTACCGCGACTTGTGCGCGAGATCGTGGGTGAGGCGGGCAAAACGCCAGTGTGACTTGCGCCGCTGGAAAACCCGCGCGTTATCGAGTAAAAGCTGTAACGGCCAAGGAATTGCCCAGCCATGAGCAAACAGGAAAACGTCGTCAAGCTGCTGTTGATCGAGGATTCGGTCGAGGAGGCCGAGCAGATCATCAGCATTCTGCGCAATGGCGGCATCGCCGTGCGCCCAGCACGCGCGGGCAACCCGGCCGAACTGCATGCGCAACTGAGTGCACAAACGCCGGACCTGATCCTGGTCAATCAGACGGCGAAGGGCATCACACTGAAGGAAGCCGCCGCCGCCGCCAATGCCACCGGCAAGGACATCGCGCTGATCGCGGTGACTGCCAAGGCCGACGAGGACGTCGTCGCCAAAGCCTTTACCGACGGTGCGCGTGCGCTCGCTCTGCGCAACCGCACCGATCATGTACAGGCGATCGTACGCCGCGAATTCGAAGCCCTGCTCATGCGCCGTGGCGTGCGCCGGCTCGAGTCGGCGTTGCGCGAGACCGAACGCCGCTGCGAGGCCCTGCTGGATTCCTCGCGCGATCCGATCGCCTATGTGCACGAAGGCATGCACGTGCGTGCGAACAAGGCATATCTGGAAATCTTCGGCTACGAGGAATTCGACGACATCGAGGGCGTATCGATTTTGGACATGATCGCAGCGGACGACGCCGAGGATTTCAAGAACCTGCTCAAGAAATTGTCCAAGGGCGAAAAACCTCCGCAGAAACTCGATCTGAAGGGGCGACGCGCGGACGGCAGCACGTTCGACGCGACCATGGAGTTCGCCGAAGCCAGCTACGAAGGCGAATCCTGCCAGCAGATCATCTTCCGCCAACAGACGATGAGCGCGGAGCTGGCCAAGGAACTGGACGTGTTGCGCTCCAAGGATCTGGTTACCGACCTGTACAACCGCCAGTATTGCGTCGGCGAACTGGAGCGCATGGTTGGCGAAGCCACAAATGGTCGCCACGACCAGGCCCTGCTGCTGGTCGAACCGGACAATTTCAAGGCCCTGCTCGACACGGTCGGCCTGGGCAATGCGGATCTGCTGCTCGGCGACATGGCCAACCTGATGCGCCGGCACCTGAAGGAAGCCGATATCGCCGGCCGGTTTGGCGAACACGCGTTTGGCGTGCTGCTGGCCGGACGCGGCGCGGACGAAGTTCGCCAACTCGGCGAAACCTTGCGCAACGCCTTCGAGGAACGCATCTTCGAGGTCGGCAAACAATCGGTAAACGCCAATGTGAGCATTGGCGGCAGCCTGATCGGCGAAAAGAACGCCAACGCGCAGTCCGTGCTCAATCAGGCCAGCACTGCGCTGCGCACGGCGCAGACCGAAGGCGGCAACCGCGTCAACGTATTCGACCCGGGCGCCAAAGACAAAGCTGACGAGGAAAAAACCAGGCACTGGCTCACCCTGATCAAGGACGCGCTGGCCAACAACGGCTATGCCCTGTTCTATCAGCCGATCATCAGCCTGCATGGCGCCGAGGGCGAGTTCTACGAAATCCTGCTGCGCATGAACGGCCCCAAGGGTGAAATCACGCCGAATTTTTTCATGCCGGTCGCCGAACAGCATGGCCTGCTCGCGGCCATCGACCGCTGGGTGATCGGCGCCGCGATCAAAGCGCTGGCCGAACGCGAGAAAGCCGGCCACAAGACCGTGTTTTTCGTCAAACTCACGCCGCAATCGCTGGATGACCAGACCCTGCTGCCGTGGATCTCGCAACAGCTCAAGAACGCGCGCCTGCGCGGCGATGCGCTGGTGTTCGAGATGCCCGAGAGCAAGGTCGTCACCAGCCTCAAACCGGCGAAAGCGTTTGCGGCCGGCCTCAAACAGATCCATTGCGGCTTCGCCCTCGAACAATTCGGCTCCGGTCTGAACTCGTTCCAGTTGCTCAAGCATGTCGATGCCAACTACCTGAAAATCGACCGCAACTTCATGGCCGAGCTGCCGAAGAACAAGGAACATCAGGAGAAGGTCAAAGAAATCTGCGATCAGGCGCACCATGCCGGCAAGCTTACCGTTGCCGAATTCGTCGAGGACGCGGCGAGCATGTCGATCCTGTTCTCCTGCGGCGTGAATTTCGTGCAGGGGAATTTTCTTCAGGAACCCGAAAAAGTCATGACTTACGAGACAGCGTGATAGAGCCGTCCCTGGCGGGCGTTCCGATCGGCATCCTGCCTCACCCTCGCGGCGCAGGTGCGATGCGCTTCAACGCATCGCACGAGCCTGCGTCGCTCAACCTGCAGGAACCCGAGAAAATAATGGCGTACGAAACGGCCTAGGAACCCCAGCAACGCTGGCGCGCCGCGGTCGGCTACACTATGCGCGTTTTGCCCACCACAGGAGCCGCGCGCATGTCCGCCGAGATCAAGTACCAACGCATCCTGCTGAAACTTTCCGGCGAAGCATTGATGGGCGACGCCGATTACGGCATCGACCCAAAGGTGCTGCAGCGCCTCGCGCGCGAGACCATTGATGTGCAGCAAAATGGCGTACAGGTCGGAATCGTCATCGGCGGCGGCAACATCTTTCGCGGCGCGGGACTGGCCGCTGCCGGCATGGACCGCGTCACCGGCGATCAGATGGGCATGCTCGCCACGGTAATGAACGCGTTGGCGCTGCAGGATGCGCTGGAAAACTCGGCGCGCGCGCACGGGTGATGAGCGCGATCAGATCAACCAGGTATGCGAGGATTTCATCCGTCGCCGCGCGATCCGCCATCTGGAAAAAGGCCGCATCGCGATCTTCGCCGCCGGCACCGGCAATCCGTTCTTCACCACCGATTCAGCCGCCGCCCTGCGCGCGGTGGAGATCCATGCCGACCTGCTGCTCAAGGCGACCAAGGTCGATGGCGTGTATTCGGCCGATCCGCGCAAGGATTCCGCCGCCAAACGCTACGAGACGCTTTCCTATGAAGAAGTCATCCAGCGCAACCTGCGCGTGATGGATACCAGCGCGATCGCTCTGTGTCGCGATCACGGGATGCCGCTGCGCATCTACGACATGAGTCGTGAAGGCGACTTGATGCGCATTATGCGCGGCGAGCCGATCGGTACACTAGTGAGTTGATCGCGCTCTGGTGTATTTGTAGACTTGTATATCTTTCCCGAGTACCTGACCTGTACAACAAGGTCAAGGCCCGCTACGACGCGTTGCAATCGGAATTCGCCGCCAGTCTTTCCGGCAACGGCACGGTCGCCTCGAAGTATGTTTCCGTTTCGCGCGGTACCTCCTCCAACGTCGAACCTCGCCCCGCCCCGAGCGGGGCGTTTTTTTGCATGTAATCGGACCGGCCATTTGCGGAACCTGCAAGCGATGGCCAACCGCCATACGCGCTAACTTCGAGGATCGTGCCATGCCCGTATTCAGTTTCGATTTCGACCGTTCGTGCAGCAACCTCGACCTGCGGCCGGAACGCTCCGGTGTTTTTACTGTCGGCATCGCCGCGCTGGAGTTGCGCGAAGACGCCTTGCAGCGCTTCAACCGCCTCGTCGCACGGCTCGCACCCGAGCATCCGCAGTTCCGCGCCGACCAGATCGCCGGCGCAGCTCGACGCGTACTGCGCGGCCTGGCGAAGGGACGTGAATCCGCGTTCATCAAGGTCCGCATGCGCCGCGCCGGCGAGATGCGCGCCGCCGCTGCGGACGCGCGCTGGGACATCGCCCCCGCGTTGCGCGACGACTGGCGCGCGGTGCTCGATTATCTGGACGCGCCCGACGGCCTGATTCCGAATCATTTGCGCGGTATCGGCTGGCTGGACGACGCCATCCTGGTGGACGTCGCCATGCCGAAGTTCCGCGCGGAACTGGACGACTACGCCGACTTCTGCCGTTTCTGCACGGCCGCTGCCGGTGCGGGTGAAACCGCGCCGATCGACCGTCCGCATTGGTTCGCCGAACGCCAGCTTGAACAGCGCCTGGAACAGCAATTGCGACGCGTGCGCGGTGGCAGCTATGCGCGCAACGAGGCTACCGAGCACGCGTTCCGCATTTGCTGAAACGGCATCGCCATGCGCAGCGGTTTTGTGGCAGTATCGACGCACGCGGTTCGCCGCGCGGGGAAACCGGGTGCGCCGATGCGCTTCGATACGACTCGCTGGAGCATGGTACTGCACGCACGCGAAGGCGGCGATCAGGCACGCGGCGCATTGGAAGGACTGTGCCGAACCTACCGGCCACCGGTACTCGCCTACATCCGCCGCCGTGGTTACAGCCCCGAGGCCAGTGAAGACCTGGCGCAGTCGTTCTTCGCGCGCTTCATCGAACAGGCCTATCACGCCAACGCGGATCCAGACCGCGGCCGCTTTCGCGCTTTTCTGCTCACCGCACTCAAGCGTTTTCTGATCGACTCCGACTACGAAGCCCGCGCGCTCAAACGCGGCGGCGCCGTGCAGTTCAAGTCGCTCGACCAGGAAACGCCCGGCGGCGGCAACAGTCTGGAGAATCTCGCCGACACCGATTCGCCAGAACGCGCGTTCGAGCGCAGTTGGGCGACGGCCGTGCTCGGAGCGGCGATGCAGCGCCTGCGCGACGAGGCCAACGAGGCCGGCAAACAGGCGTTGTTCGAGCAACTGCGCGAATTCCTTATCGAGCGCCCGGACGATGCAGACTACGCGCGCGTCGCCGCCGTCCTCAACCTGCGCCGCAACACCCTGGCGGTGGCCGTGCACCGCATGCGCCATCGCCTGCGCGAACTGATCCGCGAGGAACTCGCGCAAACTACCGCGACCAGCGCCGAACTCGAAGCCGAACTGCGCGAAATGCGCAACAGCCTGGGCAAGGTCGTGTAGCCCGGATTCGGCTGTAATCACTCCGGCGAAATCCGGAATGGGGTAACGCCGACCACCACAGGGTACCGCCATGATCGCTTCCAGCCATTCCCACGACCGTTTCGCCACCACCCGCTGGTCGGTGGTGATGCAGATGGCTTCGTCGCAGGCAACCGACGCCCACGGCGCCCTGACCGAGCTGGCTCAGCGCTACTGGTATCCCGTCTATGCCTACGTGCGCCGCTGCGGCCATAAGCCAGCCGTCGCCCAGGAAATCACCCGCAGTTTTCTGCATCACCTTCTGCACGACTTTCAGCAGGATCGCGCGCTCACGGCCTGCGGCCATTTTCGACGTTACTTGCTGACCGAGTTGAATGCCTTTCTTGCCGGCGACTGGCGCGATGCAGCGGATAGGGAGGCATTTTCGGAACCGGTCATGCCGCCGCCCGATCTGGAATCGCGTTATCAGAACGACAATGCACAGGCGCATTCACCGGAAGCCGCCTTCCAGCGCAGCTTTGCCCTGGAAGTACTCGCGCGCGCATTCAAGCGTCTGCACAGCGAAGCGCGCAGGACCGGGCACCTGGACATGTACGCCGGACTGCAACCCTTTCTCGGCAACGATCCGCCACCGGGCGTCTACGAACAGCTCGCCGGCCAGTTGCAAACCCGACCGCTCGCGCTAGTGGTTGCGCTCAAACGGCTGCGTCAACGCTTTCGCGAACTGGTCGGCGAGGAACTCGCCGACACCGTGGCCTCGGCCAGCGACCTCGCGATTGAACAGCAGGCACTGCATGCCATCCTGCACGAATCGCACTGATGCATACCGCGCCGACCGGGCTGTTCAATATCGATCCGCTGCAAAGTCTGCGGTCCGATGCCACAGCCATCGCGGATCTGGCGTTCGGCAGCCTGTCGCGCTCTCCGGATTCGCTGGCCGGCCGGCCACTGGCCCTGCTTCCGGCCGAAACCCTCGAACTGGACCTGAGCGATCCGGCGCAACGTCAGTTCGGCGACTACGAATTGCTCGAGATGATCGGCGAAGGCGGCATGGGCGTGGTCTATCGCGCGCGCCAGACCAGTCTGGACCGCGAAGTCGCGCTCAAGCTGCTTGCCGCCGGACCGTGGGCATCGAAGGAATTCATCGAACGCTTCCGCCGCGAAGCGCAGAACGCCGCGCGCATGCAGCACCCGAACATCGTCGCGATCTACGAGGTCGGCAGCGCGGAAGAATTGCATTTCTTCAGCATGCGCCTGATTCACGGACCGAGTCTGGCGGCCGTGATCCGGCAGGAAAAGCAACTGCCGCCGCAGCGTGCGGCGGGCTTGCTGAGAACGATCGCCGAGGCAGTGGACTACGCTCACCGTCTCGGCGTGCTGCACCTGGACCTGAAACCGGCCAATGTGCTGCTGGATGAAAACGGCACGCCGCATGTCGCCGACTTCGGCCTGGCGCGACGGCTCGAGCAGGGTCTTGCCGCCGACAACCACGAGGTCTCCGGCACGCCCAGCTACATGGCGCCGGAGCAAGCTACCGCCGGTGCACACAAGATCACTCCCGCAACCGATATCTGGGGATTGGGCGCGATCCTGTATGAACTCGTCACCGGGCAGCCGCCGTTCCTGGCCGAATCCGCGCAAGCCACGCTCAAGCTCGTGGTCGAAGGCTCGTTGCGTTCGCCGCGCCGGTATGCACCGCAGCTGCCGCGCGATCTGGAAGCGATCATCCTCAAGAGCATGACCTACGACGCCGCACAGCGCTACGCCAGCGCCGGTGCGCTGGCCGAAGACCTGACCCGTTTCCAGAATGGCTACATGGTCAAGGCACGGCCGCTCAACACGTTGCAACGCAGTGCGCGCTGGGCGCAACGCGAGCCGAAGATCGTGGCGACGGCACTGCTGGCTTTGTTCGCACTTCTGATCGGCCTCGCCACGACGACCGCGCAATGGCGCCGCGCCAACGCGAACGCGCAGCGTGCAGAGGCCGAACGCGCGCGTGCCACGCAGAGCGCAACCGTCTCCAGCGAACGCCTCTGGGACGGCCGCCGCGATGCCGCCCAGCGTCTGATGCGCGATGGCAACGGATTTGCGGCGCTCACCCCGTTGATCGCCAACATCGAAGAAAAACTGGCGGCCGGCAAATCCGCCGAACTGGAGCGCCGCGAAATCGGCATGATCGAAAACCAGGGCGTAAGCCTCATCGACCGCTTCATCATCCCCGACGCCAACCCGATGGCAACGGCGTTGAGTCCCGATGGAAGTCTGCTCGCGGTGACGCTGAACGATCTCTCGGTACGCTGGTACGACACGGCCACGCTGACCGAGCGCGGTCGCCTGGATTTGCTCAGCTACATGGACGCCGACCAGGTGCCGATCCTGCCGCGCTTCATCGACGATCATCGCCTAATGGTGATCGGCGAATGGTTCGATTTCCTGCCGAACCCGAGCACATCCGGAGGCGTGCTTGTCGATCTGGATCATGCACAGGCGGTGACGCCGCCGAAGCAGTTTGCCGATCTTGCGGACATTACGTGGGCCGCGGATGGCAATCACGCACTTCTGCGCGACACCCACGGCCATGTACAACTCTGGCAAGTCCAGCCGTGGCGCCCGCTTTCGACGCTGACTCACGAACTGGACCTCGCCGGCAATCTTTGGATACTCGATCCGCGACTGCGGTACACAGTGCAGTTCGGTCACAACATGAGCGAATTGCGCGTGTTCGATCCGCAGCATCTGGATGTGGAGCGGCCAATTCCACTGCCGCCGCATGAATCGTTCAGCGCCTGGGCCGCCAGCCGCAACGGTGCGCTACTTGCTGTCGGCACCAGCAATGGCCAGGTCTTCGTGATCGACATGCACAATTTCGCCGCGCGCCAGATTCCCGGCCCGCTCGGCAGCCGGGTCAGTTGGCTGAGTTTCAGCGAGGACGACGCCTGGCTGGCCGCTGCGCACAGCGATGGCAATGCCTTCGCCTACGACGCCGCCAGCGGCGAACCACTTCACGCGGGTCAAATGCGGGCCGATTTCGAAGCCACGCACGTGGAGATCGACCATCGCAGCCGCCTGCTCGTCCTCTCCGGCCAGGTCGCCGGCGGCGCCGGCGACGCCGAGGTCTGGCATCTGCCTTTGGAAGACCCGATGCTGGGCGAAGCCGCGCACTTGATCGCCAGTCCGCCACGTGGCGCGCGTGCCGGGCCATACTGGCTGTCCGAAGCACCGCGCACCGGTTTGCTTGCCAGCGCCGGCATGGATGGCGAAATCAGGTTATGGCGATTGCCCAAGCCGACCGTATCGAAAGCGGCACCACCGCTGCTCGTCTCCGATAATTTGTATACGGACGGCGATCACCTGGTCGACGTCGACTACGATCGCCTTCGCATCGTGTCGACAGCGCGAGACAAGGCCACGGCGTGGCTACCGCTGCCGCCGCCCATCGTATTTGCCGAGATGGTAGCCGGCAGCAAGACATTGGTTACCGTCGCGCGCACGGGTCTCCACGTGCTCGACGTCGCCACGCTGCAGCCGCGCATTCCAGCGATATCGCTGGACGATACGCCGCAACACATGGCCGTCAGCGCCGATGGCCAGCTCACCGCCTTGGGCTTCAATCACAATGGACCAAAGGGATTCGAGGAGCGACTCGAACTGTATGACCTGACCAGCGGCAAGCGCCTTGATCATGGCAACGTCGCGGTCAAAGGCCCGCTGCGCCGGCTCCTGCTATCAGCCGATGCCTCGCGCCTGCTCGCCACCGGCCCGACCGACGGCGCCAGCGAAGTGTTCGACACGCGCACGCTGAAATTGTTGTGCGCTTATCCGCACGATCCTGCGCAGCCGGTGATCTGGGCGGCCTTCACCGCCGATGCCCGGCGCCTGTGGATGGTCACCCGCAATATCGACGACACCCAGGCCGACAATGCCGATCTGATGCTGTGGGACCTGAATTCCGGCAGCGTCGTCGAAAAACGTCACGTGCCGGGTGTTTACCCGATCGGCATTGCTGCGGTCGGCGACAAGCCGCTACTCGCTGGGCGCGACCGCCTGGTGCTCGATCCTGGTACCGCGGACGAGCGTGTGGTGACCGGCCTGCGCGGCGGCGAGGCGACAAGCATTTTCGCCGTCAGTCGAGACGGCTTGCTCGTCGCGCACGCGTTCGGCAGCGGCGTGCACCTTTATTCCGCACAGGATCTCATGCCGATCGGACCGCCGTTGCAAGTCGAAGGTGGGCAAATAAGCAACGTGGCTGCGCTAGCGTTCAGCAGCGACGACCAGTATCTGCTTGCCAAGATAAATCCGACCAATTCGTCGCCCTGGCTATTGTGGTCCGTGCCCATCAGCCAGCGCAGCCTGAATCAATTGCACGCCGATGCCGCCTTGCTGACGCCTCGCGATGCAGGGCCGCGCATATTGCGCATGGCCGATGCCGGCGAGCGTGCCAGCCTGCGCGCGCGCGATCCCGGGCCGCCGCCGGCGCCGGAACCGCGTCCGCAACCTGCGCTGGCGCGCTGGCTGGGCTCGAGTCCGATTCCGGCCCGCGATCCCGCGGCAGGACCTGCGCAGATCGACCTCGGCAATGTCTACAACCGCACACCGGCGTCAAGGATTAACGTGATGAATTCGGTGATCCCGGCGTTTAGCGATTTGCCCTTCGGGTTGGCGCGTATCGACGGGGTCGATTATGACGTGCGTGGCGCCCTGGAAATGCACCAGGACGGCGGTGGCCAAAAAGTCGGCACGACGTTTGATTTCGTCCTGCCTCAGGTTGTGCGCGGCATGCGCGTGCCGCCGCAACGCATCGCTGCGTTCGATGTGCTGTTGTACGCGCCGGAAAGCATCGGCGAACCCCAGGAACGCGTGTATGCCAACGTGCGCCTGCATTACCGCGATGGCAGCGAAGCCGTACTTCCGCTGCGCACCCAGCGCGAGGTAAAAGGCTGGACTGCCTCCGACCGGCCGACCCCGGTCGGCTGGGCCATGGTCAACCCCAGCCGTGCGCTCGGCCTTTTGCGTCTGCCGATGTTCAACGACCCGCGCCTGCCCAACCCGCATCCGGACAAGATCGTCTCGACGCTGGACCTGGAAACGGTTCCGAAAGCATGGAGTACCCCGGTTTTTTTCGCGATTACGGCAGAGCCCTTCGACAAGGCTCAGGACAGGCCTGTAATTTCCGGCGCAAAATCCCGAAAGGGTACGGGAGCGACAGGAATTGGCAAGGATGCCCGAGCCAGGGACGGAAAACTTGAATCCTCCACCAACGGAGAATGACCATGAGAAGCATGAAACAAGCCACAACGACTGCATTAACCACTACGGCATTGCTGCTGGCCGTCGCCATTACCTCTTCCGATGCACAGGCCTGTGGCGAGGTGATGTACCGCATGGGCGGCGCGCTTCGTTACCACGCCTTCATCACCCGCCATCCCGCGCAGGTCCTGCTGTACGACGGCAACGCGGCAACGGCGCGCCATGCCGCAACGACGAACGACATGCAGCTGTTCGACGAGAATCTGCAAAAGGCCGGCCATACCGTCACGCTCGTGAATTCGCCTGAAGCGCTCGGCAAGGCGCTGGCCACGCATCATTACGACGTAATCATCACTTACGCCGGCGACCTTGCAGCGATCCAGCCACAACTCGCGAACATCTCGCACGAGCCGGCATTGATTCCCGTGTTTTCGAACGGCGACGACGAGTCGGCACGCAAGCAGTATCCGCTTGCGCTCAACGAAAATGCGAACCTGAATCAGTTCCTCAAGACCATCGAGGAAACCATGAAGTCGCGCGGTTCCTGAGGCTGGCATTCGTGGACCAGGGGTAATCCCTGCACGATGTGCAGGAGCTGGGGTTTTGCTTACAACGAAAAGGGAACGCAGATATGCGCTTTCATATCGCAGCTTCGATAATCGCATTGGGCCTCGTCGTGGCGGCCTACGTATCACCGGCTGCCGCGCAGGCGCAGCCGAACGCCACACCGTCCGACGGGAATGTCGGGGACAGCTCTGCGGGCCATGGCAGCATTTCCGTCGCCTTCTTCGATACCGCCATCAACGGTTTCTGGCTGCGCTCCGACCTGAAGTTGCCGCTCGGCAGTGTGCACATGCTGGGCACCGGCCTCGATGCGAGCTACAACCTCAGCAGCGCCTGGACTGTCTACGGCGGCATCCGCTACTTTACCGGCCGCGCCCAGACACCCGAAATGTTCATCAACTGTCCGAGCACCACCGCGGCGCCGCAATGCGCCAACTATCCGCCGCAAAATCCGCAACATCCAAGCGCGCCCTTCCTCGATGACGGCAAGTACCACGGCGCCTGGCAGGACTGGAATTTCGGCGTTGCCTACCATGCCAACATTGGCAACTACTACATCACGCCTGCCGCGACGGCCTATATCCCGACCCACGACTATCCGACCTTCGGCAACGCCGTGGTCGGGCAGGACTTGCGCCAGTTGTTGCTCGCCGTGACGCTGTCGCACCAGTTCGACTTCACCAATTTCTACTACAAGCTCGGCTACGGCTACGCGATCAGCCAACATGTGCTCGGCATCGATACCGGCTACCAGCGCTTCGACGGTGAACTGGGCTGGTTCGTCAACGACAAGTTCTCGGTGCGCAGCTTCGTGACGGGCCGCGCGGGTTTCGGCGCGCGGGCTGGCCTCGGACCACCGAGCTTCGACGACTTCTGGTACGAAAGGCAGCGCTTCACCCAGCACGACTATCGCGCCTATGGCTTAGGCTTCGACTACGGTCTCGGCGACCGCTACACCGCAGCCTTCAACATCCAGCACGAGTTCTGGGGCGATTCGGTGTACGATTTCAAGTATGCTCTTGAAGCCCGATTGACGCGCAGTTTCTGACAACGGCTGCGCGTCGACTGGTTTCGTAGGGAGCCGCGGCACGCAGCATGTTCGAAGTGTTCGCGCATTGGTGGTGGCTGGCGGTCGACTGGTTTTCCGCGCATGCGGTCGAGCCGGCGCTGGCTTGGCTGCACCTCGGCAACCTGATCGGCGATCCCGAAGACATCGCCGCCGCACTGCTTATCGCGCTGCTGCAAATAGCGATCATCGCCTGCGTGTTGCGTCCGCTCGAAGCGCTGGCGCCAGCGGAAAACTGGAAGACCGCAAGCTGACGAAGGTCGATCGGGAATTTCACCTGGCTGCTGGTCGGCTTGAACCCGCTGCTCGCTTTCTTCGTGCTGTCGCCGTTCGCGAGCCTGTTCGGCAGCGCGGCCGAACGCGCTGGCCTGCCTTTCGACGGGCTGCTGCATTTCGCCCCGCACATCCAGGAGCACCCCTACCTCGCCTTCGGCCTCTACTATCTCGTCAACGACCTGGCGTATTACTGGATGCACCGAGCCCAGCACGCCATTCCCTGGTGGTGGGCACTGCACAGCATGCACCACAGCCAACGCCAGGTGAACTGCTGGTCGAACGCACGCGTCAACTGGCTCGACGTCGTCCTGGAATCGTGCCTGCTCGCCACCGTGGGTCTGCTCATGGGCGTCAATGCCGGCCAGTTCGCCCTGCTGGTGCTGCTGGCCGAACTCGTGCAGAACCTTGCACACACGAACACGCGCCTCGGCTTCGGAAAATCTTCGAGCGACTGCTCGTCGACCCGCGCTTCCATCGCCTGCACCACATGGCGCTGGATCCGTTGCGGCCAAACTGCACAACTGCAACTACGGCCAGGTACTGTCGGTGTGGGACAACCTGTTCGGCACAGCACTCTACGACGAACCGATGCGACCGACCGGCGTCGGCGATCCGACCGTCGACGCCGACAACGACCGCGGTGCGATCATGATGCAGTGGGGCGCGCTGCGCCGCTTCTGGAGTGCGTTCACGAGTCGCGCGGGCTGGAAACCGCAGGAAGTTACGTTCGACGCGAACTACCGGCCCGTGCCGGTTCACGCGCCCATCGACTCGAATTGAGGCGCACGACGGCACTGCTATACTCCGCAGTCTTCGGAAAATCCGCGGAGCCGCTCATGCTGAACGACATCAAAAACGACGCCCAGCAGCGCATGACCAAGAGCGTCGAGGCGCTGCGCCACGAGTTGCAGCGCCTGCGCACCGGCCGCGCCAGCGCGGCCCTGGTCGAGCATCTGAAGGTCAACTACTACGGTGCGGACGTGCCGATCAGCCAGGTCGCAAATCTTGTCGTGGCCGATGCGCGCTCGCTGACGATCTCGCCATGGGAAAAAACCATGGTGCAGGCGATGGAAAAATCCATCCTGGCATCGGATCTCGGCCTGAATCCCACTACCGCTGGCACGACGATCCGCCTGAACATGCCGCCGCTCACGGAAGAGCGCCGCAAGGAGCTGGCCAAGCACGTCTCGCACGAGGGCGAGACCGCGAAAATCGCCATCCGCAACATCCGCCGCGACGCCATGCACCAGGTCAAGGAACTGCTCAAGGACAAGAAGATCACCGAGGACGAAGAGCGCCACGCCGAGGACGAAGTGCAGAAGCTGACCGACAAGTCGATCAAGGATGTCGACGCGGTGACCAAGGCGAAGGAAGACGAACTGATGGCGTTGTGAGCGGACGCGCCGTGGAGGGGAAGCGAATTCGCCCGAGTCCGCGCCGTCGCCGCCGGCAAATGTGGACTTTTCCACATTGCCGCATCCGCGCCATATTGCCATTGTCATGGATGGCAACGGGCGCTGGGCGAAGGCGCGCCATCGTCCACGCAGCTTCGGCCATCGTGCCGGCCAAAAAGCCGTGCGCGGGGCGATCAAGTTCTGCCTGCAACGCGGCGTCGAAGCGTTGACCCTGTTCGCGTTCTCCAGCGAAAACTGGCAACGCCCACGCGCGGAAGTTGGCGCGCTGATGGAATTATTTCTCAAAGCGCTCGATCGCGAAGTGGACGAGCTGCACGGCTACGGCGTGCGCATCGACTTTATTGGCGAGTTGTCCGCGTTTGCGCCGGCGTTGCGCGGGCGCATGCAGGCGGCGATGGACAAGACCCAAGGCAACGCCAAGCTCGCACTCAACATCGCCGTCAATTACGGCGGCCGCTGGGACATCGCGCAGGCGGCGCGACGCGCCGCTATCGCGGCGCAACGCGGGCGAATCGCCGCCGAATCCATCGACGAAAAATCGCTTGTCGCGCTTTTTCTGCCTCGCCGACCTGCCGCCCGTCGACCTGTTCATCCGTACCGGCGGCGAGCGCCGCGTCAGCAATTTTCTGTTCTGGCAACTCGGCGTACAGCGAGTTGTATTTCAGCGACGTCGCTCGTGGCCCGATTTCGATGCCGCCTGCCTGCGACGCCGGCGCTGCGCGGATCTTGCCGCGCGCCGTGAGCGTCCGCTTCGGCGGCTGCGGTCGAGCAGGCCCGGCCCATCGCAGGCGCACTGGCTTCGTGCGACCGCAATAGATCGGAAAGCTGATGAAACAACGCGTCCTTACCGCATTGCTGATCACGCCGCTGGCCATCGCGCTGATCCTGTTTTGCCCGACACCGGCATTCGCCGCGCTCATCGCGGCACTGTGCCTGCTCGCGCTGTGGGAATGGACGCGCACTGTCCGGCATTGCGCGACCGCCGCGTGCGCGGAGGCTTGCTGGCGCTTGCCGTCATCGTGTTCTGGTCGCTGTGGCATTGGCGCGGAACGCCACCGGTCGTGGATCGCTGATCGGCGCCGGTTGCGCCTGGTGGTCTGTGCGTTTGTTGTGGCTGCGCATTTTACCTACGCCGCGGCGCCGACGCGCGAGAACACCTGGCTCAAATTGCTGGTCGGCGCGCTCGTCGTGTTTCCGGCCTGGGCGGCTCTGATGCAGATCCAGGCAGCAGCGCGCCGCACAGTCACGCATGGGCTCTGTTCGCACTGTCTCTGGTCTGGCCGGCCGATACCTTCGCCTATCTTGCCGGCAGCCGCTGGGGCAGGCGCAAGCTCGCGCCGAACATCAGCCCGAACAAGACCTCGCTGGCGTGTATGGAGCCTTGGCCGGCACTGCCGTCGTCGCTGCGGTCGGCGGCTGGTTGCTCGGCGTCGGCGTGACGTCACCTTGCTGCCGCTGATCGGGCTGGCGCTGCTGTGTGTGGGCTTCTCGGTCGTCGGCGACCTGTTCGAAAGCCTGATCAAGCGCCATGCCAGCGTGAAGGATTCCGGCGTGCTGTTTCCCGGTCATGGTGGCGTGTTCGATCGTCTGGACAGCGTGTTTGCGGTCTTGCCGATCTTCCTCATCGGCAAGACCCTGCTCGGACTATGACGCGGCGCATTGCCATCCTCGGCGCGACCGGTTCCATCGGCGCCAGCGCGCTCGAGGTCGATCGCCCGTCACCCGCAACGCTTCTCAGCCAGCGTGCTCGCCGCACAGCATAATGTCGACAAACTCATCGCGCTCTGCGTGCGCTTCAAGCCGGATCTTGCCGTCGTCGCCGATGCCGGCCTGCGAACGCGCACTGCGCGACGGTCTTGCGGGCGCTGGGCTGCGCCACGCGCGCCGCCGCCGGCGCGCGGCGCTGATCGAAGCGGCATCCGGCGATGAGTGCGACAACGTCATTGCTGCCATCGTTGGCGCGGCCGGACTGGAATCCACGCTGGCCGCCGCAGCGCGCCGGCAAGCGCTTGCTGCTGGCGAACAAGGAAGCGGTAGTGATGGCCGGCCCGCTGTTGCTCGATGCGCTGCGCGCCGGCGGCGCGAATTGATTCCGATCGACTCGCGAACACAACGCGATCTTTCAATGCCTGCCGCAGTCGGGGCTTCCGCCATCGGGTCTGCGGAGGACGCGCGCTCGAACGCGCCGGCGTCAAACGCATCCTGCTGACCGCGTCGGGCGGGCCGTTCCGCGGGCGCAAGCGCGCGCAGCTGGCGCGAGGTGACGCCGGACCAGGCCTGCTCACATCCGAACTGGGTCATGGGCCGGAAGATCTCGGTCGACTCGGCCACGCTGATGAACAAGGGCCTGGAGGTGATCGAGGCGCACTGGCTGTTCGCGTGCCGGCCGAGCACATCGACGTGGTCGTGCATCCGCAAAGCGTCGTGCATTCGTTGGTCGAGTACGCCGACGGCTCGATGCTCGCGCAACTGGGCAATCCCGACATGCGCACCGCGCTCGCACACGCGCTGGCCTTTCCCGAACGCATCGACATCGGGCGTGGCGGGCTTGAATCTGGCGCAGATCGGCGCGTTGCAGTTCCAGGCGCCGGATCGCGCCACGTTCCCGTGTCTGGATCTCGCCTATCGCGCGCTCGCCGCCGGGCGGTACCGCGCCGGCGATCCTGAACGCGGCCAACGAGGTTGCGGTGGCAGCGTTCCTCTGACGGCAACCTGCCGTTTCTGGCGATCCCCGAGGTGATCGATGCGACCCTCGACGCGATGCCAGCTGAACCGGCCGAAATCTGCAGGCCTGATTTACGCCGATTTAACCGCGCGCGAACACGCGCAACGTATCATGCGCCGGGCTGTTTGCTGAGCGAGTCGCGCGGATGAGCGAATTTTTGGGATCGGCGTGGTGGCTGCTCGTCACGCTCGGTATCGCTGGTGACCTTCCACGAGTTCGGCCACTTTCTGGGTCGCGCGGCGCTGCGGCGTGCAGGTGCTGCGCTTTTCGATCGGCTTCGGCAAGCCGCTGTGGTCGCGCATTGGTCGCGACGGCACCGAATACGCGATCGGCGCGATTCCGCTCGGCGGCTATGTGAAGATTTCTCGACGCGCGCGAGGCGCGATCATCCCGATGCGGCCGCGCACGAAGCCTGGCGAATACGACGCAGCACTGGTCTGGAATCGCATGGCGATCGCCGCCGCCGGACCCGTATTCAACATCGTTTTCACCGTGTGTCGCGTTTTGGGCGATGTTCGTGATCGGCCGGCCCGACTATCCAGCCAGTGATCGGTGCGCCGCAAGGGCTCGCCTCCGCCGCCGGCCTGCATGCCGGCGACCACATCGACGCGGTCGATGGCCGAACCGTGGATTCCTGGAGTGCGGCCATGATGGCCGTGGCGCAGGCGGCGATGTTGCGCGAGGACACCACGCTCGATGTCACCGATGCCAACGGCCACACGCGACGCCACGTGCTGGCACTCGGCTCGCTTGCCCCAGGGTGTGGCGGACGATGACAAGACCTTCACCGCCATCGGCCTGCAACTACAGCCGCCACCGGCGATCGTCGGCGTTCTGGCCGACGGTCCGGCACGACGCGCCGGGCTTGCAGAAGGCGATCGCATCACCGCGATCAACGACAAACCGGTCGGCTCGTTCGCCGATCTGGTCAAACTCATTCCGGAATTGGCGCAGCAGGATCCGCATCTGTACCTGACCGTCGCGCGCGGCAACGATACGCTCGGCTTCGACGTTGCCGCCGCGCGCCGCACGCAGGATGGCAAGATGCGCTGGGTAATCGGCGTATCTCCCGCCGCCACACCCTATGCACTCGAGCGCTACGACCCGCTGCACGCAGTTTCCGCGGCCCTGCATGAAACCTGGACCACAACGCGCACCACGTTCGCCATGATCGGCGGCATGCTCAGTGGCCAGGCCTCAACCAAAAACCTGTCCAGCGTGATCAGCATCGCCCAGGTCGCCAACGCGTCCGCGCACATGGGCGTGGCGTGGTTTCTGTCGTTTCTGGCGGTGATCTCGCTCAGCCTTGGCATCCTGAATCTGCTGCCGATCCCGATCCTCGATGGCGGTCACCTGATGTACTACCTGATCGAGGCGGTTAAGGGCAGCCCGCTTAGCGAACGCTCGCTGATCGCCGGACAATACGTCGGCATGGCCTTGCTGGTGGCGCTGATGGGGATGGCTTTTTACAACGATATCCTGCGCCTGGCCACGGGCTAAGGCTACAATAGCCGGCCGCGGCTACCCGGGCGCGTATCCATACTCACCAAAACGTTGGAAGTGACGATGAAGCGTATCGCCGCACTTGTTCTGTTCGCCTGCCTCGCCGCCAAAGCCCATGCCTTCGATCCGTTCGTCGCCTCAGACATCCGCATCGACGGCCTGCAACGCATCTCCGCCGGCACCGTGTTTACTTACCTGCCGATCGAGAAAGGCGACCAGGTCACGGACGAGCGTGCAGCACAGGCGATCCGCGCGTTGTACAAGACCGGTTTCTTCAGCGACGTGGCGGTTGCGCGCCAAGGCGACATTCTCGTCATTACCGTGAAGGAGCGCCCGGCGATCTCGAAAATCCAGATCAAGGGCAACAAGGACATAAAGAGCGAAGAGCTGCTCAAGGGCCTGAAGAATATCGGCCTGTCCGACGGCGAACCGTTCGACCGCCTGTCGCTGGATCACGTCACCCAGGAGCTGACCCGCCAGTACTACAACCGCGGCAAATACAACGTCAGCGTCAAACCGACCGTGATCGGGCTGGACCGCAACCGCGTGGAATTGTCCATTGTCATCGCCGAGGGCAAGGTCGCCAAGATCAAACAGATCAATATCGTCGGCAACCACGCCTTCACCCAGTCGCAGATCCGCGACGACTTCGATTCGGACACGAGCAACTGGACGTCCTGGTACTCCAAGGACGATCAATACTCGCGCGAGAAACTGTCTGGCGACCTGGAAAAGCTCAATTCGTATTATCTGGATCGCGGCTACGCCGACTTCAACATCGACTCCACCCAGGTCAGTATCAGTCCGGACAAGCGCGCGATGTACATCACTGCCGATGTCAGCGAAGGCCGCGTGTACAAGATTTCCACGATCAAGCTCAGTGGCGATTTGGTACTCACCGAGGCCGACATGCGCAAGTTGATCGTGACTCGCGATGGTGACGTGTTTTCGCGCCAGAAACTGGAAAAATCCGCGCAGCAGATGACTGCCGTGCTGGCCAACATCGGCTACGCGTTCGCGCAGGTGACGCCGATTCCGGCCGTCGACCGCGAACACCGTACGGTGCAGATCAATTTCTTCGTCAATCCCGGCAAGCGCGTGTATGTGCGCCGCATCGTGTTCAAGGGCAATCAGGTCACCCAGGACGAAGTCCTGCGCCGGGAAATGCGCCAGCTGGAGGGCGCGTGGTATTCGCAGGCTGCCATCGACCGTTCCAAGGTGCGTCTGCAGCGCCTCGGGTATTTCAAGAAGGTGGACATCACAACGCCCAAGGTGCCAGGCAGCGACGACCAGGTCGACGTGGATGTGAAGGTGGAAGAGACCAACTCCGGTTCGTTCACCTTCGGCGTCGGTTATTCGCAGGTCTACGGTCTGGTGCTGAGCACCTCGGTGTCGCAGAACAACTTCCTTGGCACTGGCGACCGCGCTTCGCTCACCGTATCCAAGAGCGATTTCGTAACCCGCTACGCGTTGTCGTACTATCAACCTTACCTGACTCCGGACGGCATCGGCCTGGGCTACGATCTTTCCTACTCGAAATTGAACCAGCAAGAAGCCAACCTCGCCAACTACCTGAGCGATACCGGCGCATTTTCCACGTACATCGGGATACCGCTGACAGAAACCGATACACTCAATCTGCAACTGGGCTTGAGCAAGACCAAGATTCTCACCAGCTATCCGTCGCCCGAGCTCGACGCCAACGGCAATCCGATCCTGGATGCCAACGGTAACATCATCTACTACACGGTTTACTATTCGCCGCAGCCGATTATCGATTATATCCAGAGCTTGAACCATGAAACCTTCCACGAATGGTCGGTCACGGCCTCATGGGCGCACGACACGCGCAACAAGTTCTTCAACCCGACACACGGCTCCTTGCAGCAGTTCTCTGCCGAAGTCGCCCTGCCCGGCTCCACGGTCGAGTACTACAAGCTGATCTATCGTTACGCACAGTACGTGCCGATCACCGATGCGCTGACGTTCGAGGGTTCGACGACGATCGGCTATGGCAACACCTGGCGCGCCGCCGACGGCATCGATCCTGCCACCGGCGCACCGATCAAGGTGAACGGGCTGCCGTTCTTCGAGGATTTCTACGCCGGTGGCGTGTCGGACGTGCGCAGTTTCCGTGACAACACGCTCGGCCCATACGCGCTGGCCCCCGGCTGCACCGATTCCAACAACTACTACTGCCGCCAGCCGCTCGGCGGCAACCTCAAAACCGTGGCCTCTTTCGAACTGATTTTCCCGACGCCCTTCGTCAAGGACGACAGCGCCACGCGCCTGTCCTGGTATCTGGACGTGGGCAACGTGTTCAACCGGAACAATCCGGCGCTCGGCGGCCAGTTGTACAACAACGATGGCTTCTCGTTGGGCGAGCTACGCGCCTCGACCGGCATTTCCCTGCACTGGCAGGCGCCGGTCGGCCCGATCGTCATCAACCTCGGCCGGCCGATCCGTTCCAAGCCGGGCGATATCGGCGAGACATTGCAGTTCAACTTCGGAACCACCTTCTGACCCGCGACTCTCGGCATTTTGCAGTCCGATTGCGTATGATTCGGGGCATCGCGGGAATTTCCTGAGGTGCGTGGCGTGAAGGCAGGCGCGGGTGGTTGGCGAAGCATCGGCGCACTGGCGCTGGCGCTATTGCCTTTTCTGGCGCTTGCGCAAAGCCCTGCCGGCAAGGTCGGCTACGTGGATTTGAAGCGTCTGATCGACAATGCGCCGCAGATGGTGGAAAGCCGCGCCCGCCTGCAACGCGAATTCGCTCCGCGCGATGCCGCGCTCAAGACCGACGCGGCGCACCTGGCCGAGTTGAAAAGGCGCTACGATCGCGACAACGCGATCATGTCCAAGCCCGATGCCGAAGCGCTCAAGCGCCAGGTCGACACGATCGATCGATCGATTCAGCGCGCGCGCGAAACCTTGCGCAACGACTTCAACACCCGCGCCGCCAGCGACCGCGACCGCATCTGGCAACAGATCAACGACGCAGTGATCGATTACGCGCGTGCCCACGGTTACGATCTGATTGTGCCCAGCCCGGTGGTCTACGCCAATCCGCGCATCGACATCACCGACGCCGTGCTCGACGAATTGCGCAAGGCCAAACCGGCACCGACGCCGCCATGAGCGCAGCGGCCACTCATACCCTGGCGGACCTTGCCGCGCGTTTCGACATGGAGCTGCGCGGTGCTGGCAAGCATGTCGTCAGCGGCGTCGGCACACTGACTGGCGCCACGCCCGACCGGATCACGTTTCTCGCCAATCCGCACTACCGCGCACAACTGGAAACCACACGCGCCGGCGCGGTGATCCTGCACCGGGACCAAGCCGCGAACTGCCCGGGAAACTGCCTGATCGCGGCCGATCCCTATGTCGCGTTTGCGAAAATCGCCGCGTTGTTCGAACCCGACGCCACGTCCACACCGGGTGTGCATCCGACGGCGGTGATCGCTTCCGGCGCAGTGATCGCGGCCAGCGCGTCCATCGGTCCGTTCTGCAGCGTTGCTGCGAACGCCAGCATCGATGCTGGCGCGGTGCTCGGCGCGCATTGCAGCATCGGCGAACACTGTCGCGTCGGCACCCAATCGCGACTGATCGCCCGCGTCACTCTGGTGCGCGATGTCAGCCTTGGCCAGCGTGTGCTCGTGCATCCGGGCGCAGTCATTGGCGCTGATGGTTTCGGCCTCGCCTTCGACCAGGATCATTGGATCAAGGTGCCGCAACTCGGCGGCGTGCGCATCGGCGACGACTGCGAGATCGGCGCCAACACCACGATCGACCGTGGCGCGCTCGAGGACACCGTGCTCGAGGACGACGTGCGTCTGGACAACCAGATCCAGATCGCACACAACGTGCACATCGGCGCGCACACCGCCATGGCCGGCTGCGCGGCGGTCGCCGGCAGCGCCAGGATCGGCCGCTACTGCCTGATCGGCGGCGGCGCTGGCATACTGGGTCATCTGGAGATCGCCGATCGCGTCACCATTACCGCGCGCGCGCTGGTTACCCATTCGATCCGCGTCGCCGGGGAATATTCCGTCCGGCGTGCCGCTGCAGGACAGCCGGAAGTGGCGGCGCAACGCGGCACGCTTCAAGCAGCTGGACGATTTGGCCCGGCGTATCCAGGCACTGGAAAAAAAGGACATGAAGTCATGAGCGAATCCGACCCGATCACCGCACCGGTGGACATCGAACGCATCATGTCGATGCTGCCGCATCGCTACCCGTTCCTGCTGGTCGACCGCGTGTTGTCGCATCGATCCGGGCAAGAGCCTGCGCGCGATCAAGAACGTCACCGTCAACGAGCCCTTCTTCCAGGGTCACTTCCCGGGCCATCCGGTGATGCCGGGCGTGCTGATCGTCGAGGCGCTCGCGCAGGCGTCTGGCCTGCTCGTGTTCCTGTCCACGCCCAAGCGCGAAGCCCAACCGATGTACTACTCTGGTCAAGGTCGACAAGGCCAAGTTCATGCAGCTCGTCGTGCCCGGCGACCAGCTCGTGCTCGAAGTGGAACTCAAGCGCATGATCCGGCGCATGGGCCTGTTCGCCTGCCGCGCGCTGGTCGACGGCAAGCCGGTCGCCGAAGCCGAACTGCTATGCGCGGAGAGAAGCGAGGGATGATCCACGCCACCGCGCAAATCGACCCGAGCGCGAGCCTGAGCAGCGACGTCGAGATCGGCGCCTATTGCGTGATCGGCGCCGAGGTGGAGATCGGCGCCGGCACCCGCGTCGGCCCGCACGCGGTGATCCAGGGACCCGCACGCATCGGCCGCGGCAACCGCATCTGGCAATTCGCCTCGGTCGGCGCCGAACCGCAGGACAAGAAATTCCACGGCGAACACAGCGAGCTCGTTATCGGCGACAACAACACGATTCGCGAATTCACCACGATCAACCGTGGCACCGGCGAAGGCGGCGGTGCCACGCGCATTGGCGACGACAACTGGATCATGGCCTATGTGCACATCGCGCACGATTGCCATATCGGCAGCCACACGATTTTTTCCAACAACGCCACTCTCGCTGGCCACGTCGAGATCGGCGACTACGCGATCCTTTCGGGTTTCTCCGGCGTGCACCAGTTTTGCCGTATCGGCGAACACGCATTCATCGGCATGGGTTGCCTGATCAATGGCGACGTACCGCCGTTTGTGATGGTCGCCAACGACTATGGCCGACCGCGCGGCATCAATGCGGAAGGTTTGAAGCGCCGCGGCTTCTCGCCAGAGCGTATCGCCGCGATCAAGCGTGCGTTCAAGACACTCTACGTCGCGCGCCTGCCGCTGAACGAGGCACGCGTGGAACTCGCGCGTTCAGCGACGGATGCGCCCGACGTGGCGCGCATGCTCGACTTCATCGAGCGCGGGCAGCGCAGCCTGATGCGATGACCACGGACGCGAGTCCGCTGTTTGTCCTCTGCGCCGGCGAAGCCTCCGGCGACCAGCTTGGCGCCGGACTGATCGGCGCCCTGCGTGCGCGCTTTGCAGATGCGCGTTTTGCCGGAGTCGGCGGCCCGAAGATGGCGGCTGCCGGCATGGACCTGTGGCATCCCGCGGAAAAGCTCAGTGTGATGGGTCTGGTCGAAGTGCTGCCGCATCTACCGCAGCTGCTTGCGATCCGGCACGATGTTTACAAACGTACGCGGCATTTCCGCCCCGCGGCGTTCGTTGGCATCGATGCACCGGACTTCAACCTCGGACTCGAACGCAAACTCAAGCGTGCCGGTATCCGTACCGTGCATTACGTGAGCCCGGCGGTGTGGGCATGGAAAGCAAAGCGTGCTGCGAAAATCGGGCGCAGCGCCGATCGCGTGCTGTGCCTGTTTCCGATGGAGCCGCCGATCTACGCGCGCCACGGCGTGGACGCGCGCTTCGTCGGTCACCCGCTGGCGGACACATTTGCGCCGGAACCCGATCGAGCTGCCGCACGGCACGAGTTGGACTTGCCCGCAGACGTGCCGGTGCTGGCTCTGCTTCCCGGCAGCCGGCTCGGCGAAATCCGCCGCCTTCGGCAGGATTTTATGGATGCCGCAGGTCTGCTCACACGGGAAATTCCCCATCTGCAGATTGTCGCGCCAATGGCGAATCCGGCATGCCGGGCGGCGTTCGCTGCATACGACACGCAGCAGCCGAATATGCATATGGTCGATGGAAGGGCACACACGGCCCTGATCGCAGCGGACGCCGTGCTGCTCGCCTCGGGTACTGCTACGCTCGAGGCCATGCTGGCCAAGCGGCCGATGGCGGTCGCCTATCGGCTGGCGCCGCTCACGCACTGGATCGTGAAATCCTTCGGCCTGCTGCGCACCGGCGTATTTTCGTTGCCAAATATTCTGGCCGGAACGACGCTGGTGCCGGAATTCATGCAGGATGCCTGCAAACCGGCCGCGCTGGCGGATGCACTGGCGCCTTTCCTGCGCACGCGGGCGATGCCGCCGGACTTGCTCGCCGAATTCCGCCGTCTGCACGAGTCACTGCACGGTGGCGGCAACGCAGCTGCCGCCACCGCAATCGCCGAACTGTGCACCCCGCCAAGCGGACAGGCTATCCAAACCGGTAAGATGGATCCATGAAGTCTTCGCTACCCCGGCGCACGCGCATCGTTATCCTGATCGTTGCGATTGCATTCGCTGCCCTGTTGATCGCGGGTCCGTTCGACGCCAGCGAAAGCAATGAATGCCTGTTCGCGCTGGCCTTGATCCTAGATAGCGCGCTGCTGGTGGCGTTTCTCACGCGCCGACCGGCATTCGCTCTTGCTGTGCCGACCGTGATCTTCGGCAGCCTGTTGATTGCGGGATCGCTGAAGTTCGAATACCTCACCACGCCGTTGCTGGCGCCTGACCTGATCTATTTCCTCAACCGCGACCTGCTTGATGTCGCGCGCCGTTATCCGAGCGTCATGACCGCGCTCGTCGGCGGAGCCATCCTGATTCCAGGTCTGCTCGCGCTGGTATGGTGGCTGGACCGGCCGCACCTGTACGCCGGCATGCACCCGACGCCGCGACGCGTGCTGCGCAGCGCCGGTGCGTTGTGCGCCATCGCCTTGTTGCTCGTGGTCGACTCGCCACGCGGTCCGTTCGCCAGTGTGTTCGACAAAGGCATGTGGGCGATGATGAATGACCGCAACTACATCGTCGATTTTTTCGCCTCGTTCTGGCAGACCCAGATTGTGATCCCGGCACCGGCCACCGATGCGGACAAGAGCCTGAGCTGGTCTCAGTCACCTGCCGACAATCCGCCAACCTGCGTCAAGGGGCGCTGCGCCGCGAGCAAGATCGCCGGCGCACAGGATCATCCGGACATTGTCGCGATCCTCGAGGAAAGCACGTTCGATCCGTCCATGCTCAAGGTTTGCACCCTGCCGCAATTTTGCAAACGCCGCATGTTCGCCGCCGACGGGCGCGCACGCGCGCACGGACCGCTTACGGTGCACGTCTGGGGCGGCGGCACCTGGACCAGCGAATTCGCCCTGCTCGCTGGCCTGAACCATCTGAGTTTCGGCGAAGCCGGTTTGTACGCCCCCTACAATCTCGCCCCACGCGTGACCTACACCTTGCCGCGCGTACTGCATGCTGCCGGCTACCGCGTCGTCGCCATTTATCCGATGACCGGCGATTTCATCAACGCGCGCAACGCCTACAAGGACTACGGTTTCGACAAGTTCTACGATGGTCAGGATTTTGGCCTGTCGTGGGAATCGCCTGACAGCGACCTGATGCAGGTATTCGACCGAATCTACGCACAGGAAAAGCAAGCCATCGGCAAGCAGCCGCTGTTCGTGATGATGTTGACCCTGCGCCAGCACGGGCCGCACATGGATCCCTACAACACCATGCCGCCGCCGTTCGACAAAGCGCTGTTCCCCGGGCGCTTCCAGCCGAAAGATCTGGACGACTGGTTGAACCTGAATCTGGCCAATTATCTGTACCGCTTGTCCGGTTCGGATGCGGCGATCACACACATCGAAAAGACCCTCCTCGACGGCGACCGGCCGGCCCTGCTGTTCCACTTCGGCGATCATCAACCTTCCTTCGACGGCGCGATCCGCGAGCTGAAGAAGATCGTGCCGCCCTCGGTACCGGACGCCAATTTCATCACCTACTACATGCTCAAGACGAACTTCAAACCTGCGCGCGAATACAGTTATCCGGCACTCGACCTGAGCTTCGCCGGCGCCTTGATCCTGGACGTCGCCGGCATTCCGAAGGATGCGTTTTTCCAGGCCAACGCGCTGCTGCGCCAGCGCTGTCAGGGCCGCTATCTGGATTGCCCGCAAAAACCACTGCTCGATTCCTACCAGAATTACGTATTCGATACGCTGCACGCCGTGCATGAATAGCTCCAATCATTTAATTCCGTTCGCTCTGAGCGTAGCGCCGAAGGCGCGAAGTCGAAGGACAAGTTGCGTTTCGACTTCGCGTAGCTGCGCTCCGCTACGCTCAACGCGAACGATTGGTAACTTTGGATGGAACCGAAGCTAACCGCCGGCGTGGACGAAGCCGGGCGTGGTCCGTTGGCCGGTCCGGTGGTGGTCGCCGCAGTAATCCTCGATCCCGCGCGTCCGATCGCGGGACTGGCCGATTCCAAGACACTCAGTGCGCGACGCCGGGAGTTGCTGGATGCGCAAATCCGCGCCTGCGCACTCGCATTCAGCGTGATCGAGATCGGCCGCGCCGACATCGACCGCATCAATATCCTCAACGCAACCCTGCTCGGCATGGCGCGCGCGCTCGCCGTGCTGCATCCGCTGCCCACGCTCGCCTTGATCGACGGCAATCGTCTGCCGAAGAACCTTGTCTGCGCTGCACACGCCATCGTCGACGGCGATGCTTTGGAGCCCGCCATCGGTGCGGCGTCGATCCTGGCCAAGGTCGCGCGCGATGCGCGCATGCGCGAACTCGACGCGCGCTTTCCCGGCTACGGTTTCGCGCAACACAAGGGCTATCCCACAGCCGAGCACTTCGCAGCGCTGCAGCGGTTGGGGCCGTGCGCCGAACACCGTCGCAGTTTCGCGCCGGTGCAGCGCGCACTGTTCCCGACATGACCTTCGTCTGTTTCCCGCAGGCACGGCAAGCGCTACAGTGACACCATGCCGGACAATATTCAGCTCGCCAACTACCTCGACGGTCGCCTGTGTCCACCACACAGCCACCGCTATCTGGATATCGTCGAGCCGGCCACGGGTCTGCGCTACGCACAGTGTCCCGATTCGGATGCGGACGATATCGGCGCGGCGGTAAGCGCCGCGCAGAGCGCGTTTCCTGCATGGACGGCAACCCCCGTGGCACAACGCGCGCAGCTACTAAGCCGCATTGCCGACCGGATCGAAGCGCGCCTGGACGAATTCGCGCAGGCTGAATCGCGCGATAGCGGCAAGCCGGTGGCACTGGCGCGCAGCCTCGACATTCCTCGCGCGGTATCCAATCTGCGATTCTTCGCCGCGGCAGTCACACAGTTCGCCTCCGAAGCGCATGCGATGGATACAACCGCGATCAATTACACCCTGCGCCAGCCGCTCGGCGCGGTGGCCTGCATCTCGCCGTGGAATCTGCCGCTGTACCTGTTCACCTGGAAAATCGCACCGGCGCTGGCCGCAGGCAATTGCGTCGTCGCCAAACCATCGGAAACCACGCCACTGACGGCGTGGATGTTCGCGCAGGTGTGCATTGAAGCGGGACTACCGCCAGGTGTGCTCAATATCGTGCACGGCAACGGCGCGAACACGGGTCAGGCACTGATCGAGCATCCCGACGTCAAGGCGATTTCGTTTACCGGTTCCACGCGCACCGGCGCCGTCATCGCGGCCGCAGCAGCGCCGCGATTTTTGAAATTGTCGCTGGAGATGGGTGGCAAGAATCCCACGCTCGTGTTCGCCGACTGGGAAGCGAACGCGGCGAACTGGAACACGCTGGTGCGATCAGCATTTGCCAATCAGGGGCAGATCTGCCTGTGCGGCTCGCGCATTCTGATCGAGCGCTCGATCTATCCGGCATTCCGCGATGCGCTGGTGGAAAAAGTCCGTGCCTTGCGCGTGGGCGATCCGCGCGATGCCGAATCGGATTTGGGCGCGGTGGTCTCGCGCGCGCACTTCGACAAGGTATTGGGACACATTGCGCTCGCCCGCGAGGAAGGCGGCACGATCCTTTGCGGCGGCGCTGCGATGCGGCTTAAGGGCCGCTGCGCCGGCGGCTGGTTCATCGCGCCGACCCTGATCGAGGGCCTCGGCCCAGATTGCCGTACCAATCGCGAGGAGATCTTCGGCCCAGTCGCCACCCTGATTCCGTTCGATCGCGACGACGAAGCAATCGAACTCGCCAATGCGACGGAGTACGGCCTGTCTGCGTCGGTATGGACGAGCAACCTTGCGCGCGCGCATCGTGTCGCTGCGCGCGTGGAATGCGGTATCGTCTGGATCAACTGTTGGCTCAAGCGCGATCTGCGTACGCCGTTTGGCGGCGTCAAGCACTCGGGTCTCGGTCGCGAAGGCGGGCTGGACGCGCTGCGCTTCTTCACCGAACCGAAAAACGTCTGCGTGCAATTGGAGTGACCATGCCAGCCAGTCATATCTCCGCCCGCATCGCATTTTGCGCCGCGTTGATCACCGGCGCGACCATGACGTGCGCCGCCGATACTACGCAAACCACGCCTACGACCAGCGAAATGTCGCCGGCCGAATGGCGTCACTTGCAGCTGCTTGCAGCCGATCAGTCGGACAAGATCATGCACGATGCGCGCAAGCTGCCGGGTCTGCTCGCACAATATCTGTACATGCAGACTAAATACGATGCCGATCACGAGCGCGCGTTCCAGCTCATCTTCGGCCAGTACCTGTCCTGGTTCCAGACCTTCGTCGGCGATTACGACGGTGCCGCTGCAAGCTTCTCCATCGCCCAGCCGCCGCAGTCCGACGACGCACGCACGCCGCTTGCCGGCGGTTGGCAAGCCGAACCGGCCGCGGATGTCATCCTCGACCTAGCGAAAACCCGCAAGGCGGTGTTCTTCAACGAGGCGCACAGCGCGCCGGTGACGCGCACGCTCACCATCGAACTGCTGGCGAAACTGCATGCCGAAGGCTTCAACTACTTCGCCGCCGAAACGCTGTACCGCACCGACAAGGATCTGAACCGACGCGGCTACCCTACAGCGGACAGCGGTTTCTACATCGACGAGCCGTTGTACGGAGAAATGGTGCGTACCGCGCTCAAACTCGGTTACCACGTCGTCGCCTACGACGTCGACAATGCCGGTGCAGGCGATCCGCGCGAACTGGCCGGCGCACAGAATCTGTATCACGTGTTCAAGCAGGATGCGCAGGCGCGCCTGGTCGTGGACGCGGGTTTTGCGCATATCCAGAAAACCGGGAAGTATCTGGGCGGCAACAGCATGGCGGAATTCTTTGAGAAGATGTCCGGAATCGATCCGCTGTGCATCGAGCAGACGATGATGATCCAGCATGCGCGGCCGGATCAGGATCATCCCTACTACAGGTCGATCATTGCTGCCTTGCACCCGGCCCAGCCAATCGCATTCGTCGACGGCGCGAAAACCTGGACGCTCAAACCCGGGCAATACGACTTGAGCGTCATATTCCCGGCCGCATCGCACAACGACCTGCGTCCGGATTGGCTCACGCTGGACGGACTGCGCGTGGCGTATCCGGTCGGCGGCGACATGTGCCGCGGCCATTTTCCCTGTCTGATCCAGGCCCGTTATGCCGACGAAAGCGCCGACTCCGTGGCCGCGGACCGCACCGTGCTCAACGTGATCGATCCGAATGCGGGCATGACCGAGCGCGTGCTGAGCGGTCAGGGCTCGGCGCAAAGCCGGCTGTTCCTGCGTCCGGGCCAGTATCGAATCATCGCGACCGACCGCGGCAATCGTACCGTCACGGCACGCGATGTCACCATTGTCGCCGCAACTGGGGGCAGGCAACCGTGAACGACAGCGTACGCACGCAACGCGCGCCGAAGCCAGTCGGCGCCTATCCACACGCTCGCCGCGCAGGCAATCTGCTTTTCCTGTCCGGGGTCGGCCCGCGCGATCCGGCTACCAATGCCATCATCGGCAACGTCTATGATACGGATGGCCGCTTGCTGAGCTACGACATCGATGCGCAGTGTCGTGCCGTATTCGCCAACGTGCGCGCGGTGCTCGAAGCCGCCGGCGCACGATGGCAAGACCTGATCGACGTCACCGTATTTCTCACCGACATGGCGCGCGATTTCGCCACCTACAATCGCGTATACGCCGAATACTTCACCGATGCCCAGCCGTGCCGCACGACTCTGGGCATCACCGTCCTGCCCACGCCGATCGCGATCGAACTCAAATGCATAGCGGCACTGCCCAAGGGACTTTGACGTGCTGACTCCACCGATCGATTTGCAGAAGTGGATCAACGAGCATCGCCACCTGCTCAAACCACCGGTCGGCAACAAGTGCATCGTCGATGGCGATTTCATCATCATGATCGTCGGCGGCCCGAACGCACGCAGCGACTACCACTGGGACGAAGGCCCGGAATGTTTTTACCAGATGGAAGGCGAGATGGTGCTGAAAGTCCAGGACGATGGCCACGCCCGCGATATCCCGATCCGCGCCGGAGAAATCTTCTACCTGCCGCCACGCGTCCCGCACTCGCCGCAACGCATGCCCGGTTCCATCGGCTTGGTCATCGAACGCAAACGTCTGGCGCACGAAAAGGACGGCTTGTTGTGGTTCTGCGAACGCTGCAATCACAAGCTCTACGAGGAATTTTTCGTGCTCCAGAATATCGAGACTGATTTTCCCGCTGTGTTCGAACGCTTCTATCGTGCTCTCGATGCTCGTACCTGCAAAGGTTGTGGGCATGTCAATCCGGCGCCGGCGAGATATCGCTGACCTCGACCCGCGACGCCACGGGCGGCAACGGGTAAACTTGGCGCATGCTCAAGATCGATACGCATGCGCACATCCTGCCGCCGAGCTGGCCCAATTTCGCCGAGAAGTATGCCGACGAACGCTTTCCGGTGATGGTGAATGCCGAAGGCCGGCATCGCATATACAAGGATGGCAAGTTTTTCCGCGAAGTGTGGGCCAATGCCTTTGACGTCGAGCATCGCGTCGCGGATTACGCCAGGTTCGGCGTGCAGGCGCAGGTAATCTCGACCGTCCCGGTGCTGTTTTCGTACTGGGCAAAACCCAGTCAGGCGCTGGAACTGCACCGCTTTCTCAACGACAACATGGGAAAGACCTGCCGTGAGCATCCGCGTCACTATGCCGGCATCGGCACAGTGCCGCTGCAGTCGCCGACGCTGGCAATACAGGAAATGGAACGCTGCGTCGAGCAACTGGGTTTGCAGGGCGTGCAGATTGGCTCGCACGTGGACGAGTGGAATCTCGATGCGCCGGAACTGTTCCCGTTCTTCGAAGCAGCCGCCGATCTCGGCGCGGCGATCCTCGTGCATCCCTGGGACATGATGGGCAAGGAGTCGATGCCCAAGTACTGGCTGCCGTGGCTGGTCGGCATGCCCGCCGAGCAGGCGCGCGCGGCTTGCAGCCTGATTTTCGGTGGCGTGCTGCAACGCCTGCCGTCGCTGCGAGTCGCCTTCGCCCACGGCGGTGGCTCGTTTCCGTACACGATCGGCCGCATCGAACACGGTTTCCGCATGCGCCCGGATCTGGTCGCTACCGACAACGCGCGCAACCCGCGCGAATATATGCAGCGCCTGTATTTCGATTCCTGCGTACACGATCCGCGCGCACTGCGCTATCTGCTGGATGTCGCCGGCACGCAGCACGTCATGCTTGGCACCGACTACCCGTTCCCGCTCGGCGAACAGGAACCCGGTGCCGGTATCGAAGCGCTCGGCCTGACCGCCGCCGAACGCGCACATATCTATCATGCCGCCGCGCTAGAATGGCTCGGCGTGCCCGCCTCGCGCTTTCACTGATCCGGAGACAACCCATGCGCAAGACGTTTTTCTTTTCGCTTTCCACCATCCTGCTCACCGGCGGCGCGGCGCTGGCACAGTCGCCGGGTGAGTATTCGCTGGACGCGGGCTTCATCAAGTTCAGTGCACCGCCTACATGGCCGGCGATCATGCAGAAAACCGAGGGTAATCCGCAATTTATTGCCTTCCAGGTGAAGGACCCGGCCGATGCCGGCACTGGCGAGGCCACGCGCGTTACCGTGGAAACCAAGCTTATGAACAATTCCAGCAATTTTCAGGCGCTGGTCAATCGCGACGTGGACAAGGCCAAGCAGATGCCTGATTACCAGCAGCACACCGACGGCGTCGACGCATCGGTACTGCGCTATTCGGCACGCAACGGCAAAACCCCCTACGAGTACCGCGAAACCTGGTATCTGAACGGCCATCTGATTGTGCACGTGCGCTGCGCACGGCCGCTGTTGGCAAAAACCTCGCCGCAATGGACGGCCGAATACAACGCTGGCTGTGCGCAGATCATGCAGTCGCTCAAGCCGCATTGACGCACCGATGAAGGCCGGCCTTGATTTCGCTGCCGCCGAGGCGGATGCGCTCGCGTGCGACACCGCCGATCCGCTTGCCTGTTTCCGTGATGAATTCCTGATTCCGCCTCATGCCGGCGGCGAGCAGGTTTACCTGTGCGGCAATTCGCTCGGCCTGCAGCCGCGCGGCGTGCGTTCGGCGCTTACGGACGAGCTGGACGATTGGGCCGCGCTCGCGGTCGAGGCACATTTTCGCGGCAAGCATCCGTGGATGCCGTACCACGAGGAAGTGCGCGCGCACCTGGCCGAACTCGTCGGCGCGCAACTCGGCGAAGTGGTAGCGATGAATTCGCTCACGGTCAATCTGCATCTGATGATGGTGAGTTTCTACCGGCCCACGCGCGAACGTTGCGCGATCCTGATCGAACAAGGTGCATTTCCTTCGGATCGCTACGCCATCGAATCGCAAATACGATTTCACGGCTACGATCCCGCCACCGCGCTGATCGAGCTGAAAGCCGACGCGGCCGACGGCACGATCTCGACTACGGCGATCGAACGCGTATTGGACCAACACGGCGCGCGCATTGCACTCGCACTGATGCCCGGCGTGCAATATCGCACTGGCCAGGCGTTCGATCTGCACGCCATCACCACGGCCGCGCACCGGCGCGGCTGCGTTGCCGGTTTCGATCTGGCCCACGCCACCGGCAATGTACCGCTCGCGCTGCACGACAGCGGTGCCGACTTTGCCGTTTGGTGCAGCTACAAGTACCTCAATTCCGGACCCGGCGCCGTGGCCGGCTGTTTCGTCCACGAGCGCCACGCGCGTGCCCGGCTGCCACGCTTTGCCGGCTGGTGGGGACACGATCAATCCACTCGTTTCCAGATGGGCGCGAACTTCGTCCCCACGCCCGGCGCCGACGGCTGGCAATTGTCGAATCCGCCAATCCTCGCGCTGGCGCCATTGCGCGTGTCGCTGGAGATTTTCCATCGCGCCGGCATGGCAGGTTTGCGCACGAAATCCATCGCCCTGACCGGCCATCTAGAAACGCTGATCCGCACGCACCTAGATGGAGTGCTCGATATCGTCACTCCGCGTCAAGCCGAACACCGCGGCTGCCAGCTCTCGCTGCGCGTAAAGGGTCCGCGAGAACCGGCCGCGCGTTGTTCGAACACCTCGTCGCGATCGGCATCGTCGGCGACTGGCGCGAACCCGACACCATCCGCATCGCGCCAACGCCGCTGTATAACCGGCATGTCGATTGTTTTCGCTTCGTGCGTGGCGTGCGTGATTGGGTCGTCGGAACTGGCTAAACCGACGCCTCGACCGGGGACAAATGCTTGTAATCAATTATTGCACTTGTTAGTATCGCGATAGTTGAATTATGAACTATCGGCATGAACCCCGTATCCGCCTGCCCAAGTTTCGCCAACATCGAATCCGGTATCGGCAAGATCGCCAGTCGCATGCGCGGCGTGCCGATGCAGGACATCGTGCTGGTGCGGCTGATCAAGCACCTGTCAACGCACTTTGGTGCGTACCTGGCGGACAGGGTACGACCTGCGGGGCTCAACGAAGTCGCCTTCCGTGCGCTGATGATGCTGTACGCCCACGCTGACGAAGGCGTACATCCCTCGCAATTGAGCGTCGCCACCGGCGAGACACGCACCAACATCACACGCATCTGCGACGAGCTGGCGCGCAAGGGGCTGCTGCACCGTCGCGCCAGCATTGCCGATCGCCGTCGCGTCGTGCTTGAGCTCACGCGCCGCGGCGAGGCTCTGATCGAACGCCTGCTGCCGCAGGTCTGGCGAGGTCTAGATCAACTTTCGCGTGCGCTGACGCACGCGGAAAAAGATCAACTCGAACGACTGTTGAAAAAGCTTGCGGCCGTGTTCGATACCCAACGCTGAAGCGGAATTTCATATGTGCCAGTCGCTACTCCACGCCGTTTTGATCCTGTCCGCCACCTTGCTCGTCGGCTGCGCGATTCCGCCGCGACCACCGCATCCCGACTTGTCGGCCTCCGCCCCGCTCGCCGGCGTGCCGGCGGACGCGAACGCCGCCTGGCCCGAATCGTCGTGGTGGCGGCGCTACGGTGACGAGCAATTGGACGATCTGGAGGCGCGCGCACTTATCGGTTCGCCGACGCTCGCCGTCGCCCGCGCCCGTTTCGACCAGGCCACGCGTGACGTGGATGTCGCCAAAGCGAATGGCGGAGCCAGCATCACGGGCAGCGCACAGCTGCAGCGCGAACGCCTGAGCGAACACGGACTGATCCCGAGCCAGTTCCTCGGATTCAATTGGTACAGCCAGGGCGATCTCGGCGCTTCCTTCAACTATGATTTCGATTTCTGGGGCAGCCACGGCGCCGAAATCGCCGCTGCCGTCGATCGCGCGCGCGCCGCGGCGGCCGAACGCGATTCGGCAACATCCATGCTCGCCGCGGCAGTTGCCGACACGTATTTCATCTGGCAGGCAGATCAGGCGCGACTGACTATCGCGCACGAAATCGCCAAGGGTTACGAACAAGGCCGCGTCATCGTCGCCGCGCGCGCGCGCCAGGGCCTTGACTCCGATGACGTCGTGCACAGGGCCGATGCCAAACTTGCCGCGGCCCGCGAAGAGATCGCCAAACTCGAAGGCGACGCGCGTATCCAGAACGCAGCGCTGGCCGCCCTGCTTGGCATCGCGCCCGAAGTCCTCGGTGAATTGAAGACGCTGCCGTTGCCACATGTTACGGCGGGACTGCCAGAAAACGCCGGGCTCGACCTTGTGGCGCGGCGTGCCGACGTCGCCGCAAGCCGCTTGCGCGTGGAAGCGGCGCTCAAGGATGTCGATGTCGCGCGCGACGCGTTTTATCCGGACTTGAGCATTTCTGCGATGGCCGGATTGTCGTCCATCGACCTGGGCAAGCTGCTTGCGCCGGGCAGCGCCGTGTTCGCAGCTGGACCGGCGCTGCACCTGCCGATCTTCGAGGGCGGTCGCCTGCACGCGCGTTTCGGCGTGTCGCAAGCCGCGCTCGCCGCCGCGGTGGCCGACTACAATCGAGCCGTGACCGATGCCGCACATGATGTGGCCACACAGGCGCTGACGCTTGAGCTGATCAAGCAGCGCCAACGCCAGAACGCAACACAAGTCGAGGCCAAGACGCAGCTCCTGGCCAGTGCACGCGCGCGCATGTCGCGCGGCCTGAGCGACGCCATTCCGGTACTCGATGCCGGCGAAATCCTGGATCAACAGAACGATGCCACCGTGCAACTCGACGCGGCGGCCCTCGCTGCGGAAATCGCCCTGACCCACGAGCTTGGCGGCGGATATCGCGCCGACGCAGACAATACCGTCGATTCCACAATCAATTCAGCAGGAGCAACGCCGCGATGAGCGCTACCGAATCCTCCGCCGCGACCGCGGAAAATGGCAATGGCAAACGGCGCACCATCCTGCTTGCCATCGCCGCGGTGTTCGTGATCGCCGGCTTGGTCTGGCTGCTGTTGTGGTGGACCATCTTCTCGCTGCGCGAAGTCACCGACGATGCGTATGTCAACGGCAATCAGGTCGTCGTCTCGGCGCAGGTGCCAGGTACCGTGATCGCGATTTTTGCCGACGACACCCAGCGTGTGGATGCCGGACAAGTCCTGGTCAAACTCGATCCGACCGATGCCGATCTGACCTTGGCGAAAGCCAAAAGCGCGCTGGCGCAGGCGGTGCGGCAAGTTCGTCAGCAGACGCAAATGGCCGGGCAATACGATGCATCGATCATTGCACGTCGCGACGATCTGGCGCGCGCGCAGGCCGACCTGAAACGCCGCGAGCCGCTGCTGGCCGAACACGCCATCGCACCCGAGGAAGTGGCGCATGCGCGACAAGCCGTCGTCGTGGCACAAGCGGCGCTGGACGCCGCGCTGCGTCAGTCCGGGGCGGCCCATGCGCTGGTCGATGGCAGCGCCATTGCGGACAATCCGATGGTGTTGCAGGCACGCGCTTCATTCCGCGCAACCTGGGTCAACGCCCATCGCAACGCCATCGTGGCGCCGGCCACCGGCTATGTTGCCCAACGTAGCGTGCAAGTCGGCAGTCGCGTGCAACCGGGTCAGGCGCTGCTGACCATCGTGCCGTTGCACGATTTGTGGGTGGACGCCAATTTCAAGGAAGGGCAACTGCGCAACATCCGAATCGGCCAGCCAGTGCAAGTACACGCCGATCAATACGGTGGCGCGGTGACCTTCCACGGCCGTGTCGCCGGCATGGCCCCCGGCACCGGTGGCGCGTTCGCTTTGCTGCCGGCACAAAATGCATCCGGCAACTGGATCAAGATAGTCCAGCGCGTACCAGTGCGTATCGCCTTGGAGCCGAAGGAACTGGACAAACACCCGCTGCGCATCGGCTTGTCGACCAGTGTCGATGTGGATACGCACGATCGAAACGGCGCGGTACTGGCGCAAGCCCCGGCGCTGCGCATCGTTGCACAAACAGACGTTTATACATCTGATGTCGCCGCGGCCGATGCCGCCGCCGACGCCATCATCAAGGCCAATCTCGGTCGCTGAACGATGAACACGCCCAACCCCGCCAGCGAGCGCGCCCCACCGCTGCACGGCGCGCCGCTGGCTCTGCTCACAGTGGCGGTGGCGTTCTCCACCTTCATGGAAGTGCTGGACATGACCATTGTCAATGTCTCGGTGCCGCATATCGCCGGCAGCTTGGGCGTCAGCCCGAACGAAGGCACTTGGGCGATCAGCTCGTATTCGCTGGCCAGTGCGATCATGCAGCCGCTGACGGGCTGGATTGCGCGACGCTTCGGCGAAGTGCGCACGTTCTGCATTTCGGTGCTGCTGTTCGTGGCCATGTCGATGCTGTGCGGACTGGCAACCAGCATGCCGATTCTGGTGGTCGGGCGCTTGTTGCAAGGTGCCGGGTCCGGGCCGATGGTGGCGCTGTCGCTGGCCCTGCTGCTGAACAATTATCCCAACGACAAGAAGGGCATCGCGCTGGCATTGTGGGCGATGACCGTGGTGGTGGCGCCCATTTTCGGACCGATTCTCGGCGGCTGGATTACCGACAATTATTCCTGGCCTTGGATTTTCTACATCAACATGCCGGTCGGAATTCTCGCCGCCGTACTCACCTTTTCCTTGTTGCGTGGCCGCGAATCGCCAATTGCGCGCGTTCCGATCGACGTGGTCGGCCTGTTTCTGCTCATACTCGGCGTGGGCTGTTTGCAATTCATGCTCGACAACGGCAATGACAAGGACTGGTTTTCCTCTCCGCTGATTCTGGCCCTTGGCGTCACCGCGCTGGTCGCGCTGGTATTTTTCGTTGCGTGGGAGCTGACCGACCGTCATCCGATCGTGGATCTGCATCTCTTCGCCAAGCGCAATTTCACGGTTGGCGTGGCTGCGCTGTCGCTCGGCATGGTCGCATTCTTCGGCATCAACGTGGTGTTTCCACTTTGGTTGCAAATCGACCTGGGTTACACCGCTACCTGGGCCGGGTTGGCTACCGCGCCGGTCGGCATTCTCGCTTTCCTGATCTCACCGTTGATCGGCAAGAACATCCAACGCCTGGAATTGCGCGTGGTGACGAGTTTCGCATTTGTCGTTTTCGGTGCCACGTCGTTCTGGTTCGCCAGCTTTCCGAGCGACGCCAGTTTCGGTCAGCTGGTGGTGCCGCGGTTTTTGATGGGTATCGGCATTGCGTGTTTCTTCGTGCCGCTCAATCAGATAATCCTGTCCGGCCTGAAACCCGGGGAAATCGCCTCGGCCGGCGGACTGTCGAACTTTTTTCGCACCATTGCCGCGAGCTTTTCCACCGCCGTTACGGTGACGATCTGGCAACACCGCGGCGAATACCACCATGCCGTCCTCGCCGAGCATCTGGACGCGGCAAGTCCGGCCGCCGCCAGTTACCTGCAGCATTTGCAGGCGTTGGGCGCATCGCTGCAACGCGCCTGGGCAATGATTGATGGCATGGTCACTCGCGAGTCGCTCACGCTCGCCGTCAACGACGTATTCCTGCTGTGCACCGTTTTGTTCTTCGCCATGATCCCGGTCGTGTGGCTGGCGCGACCTCCGTTCGGCAACGCCGGCGCGGCGGCGGTGCATTGAGGGAAACGACGAGCGGTCATCCATTCACCGCTCCAGTTGCTAAAACATGTGCTTCTCGATTCCCTGCTGCGCAAGAATCTTGCTTGCGATTTCCTCGATCGAGGTGTGCGTGGTGTTCTGCACCGGAATATTTTCGCGGCGCATGAGCTTGTCGGCCAGATCCAGTTCGCGACGGCATTGTTCCAGTTTCGCGTAGCGACTGCCGGGCTTGCGCGCTTCGCGCACCTGTGCCAGCCGCGTCGCATCAATGGTCAGCCCGTACAAGCGTGGCTTGAACGGCAGCAGACGCTTGGGCAGATCGAGCTTGTCCAGGTCGTCCTCGGTCAGCGGATAGTTCGCCGCCTTCACGCCGTAATGCAGCGCCATGTACAGACACGTCGGCGTCTTGCCCACGCGCGAGACGCCGATAAGGATGACATCGGCGTCGACGTAGTTCACATCCACGCCGTCGTCGTGGGTGAGCGCGTAATTGGTCGCGTTGATGCGCGCTTCGTATTCGGCAAAGTCGGTCATGCCGTGCGCCTTGCCAACACGCGGCGAGCGCTTGGTGCCCAGTTCCGCCTCTAGCGGACCGATGAACGGCGCGAACACGTCAAGCATCAGAGCACCGCTGGTCGCGAGCACTTCGCTCAGCAACGGGTCAATCACGGTATTGACCACGATCGGGCGTATGCCGCTCACCGCATATGCGTTGCGAATGCGCGCAGCGGCACCGTGCGCTTTTTCCTCGTCATCGACGAACGGAATGCGAAACGTGTCGAATTCGGTGGCGTCGAACTGGGTCAATACCGAATGGCCGATGGTTTCGGCAGTGATGCCAGTGCCGTCGGAAACGTAGAAGATCGATCTGCGCATGAGCGCTAGTGTATGCGATGCCGACAGGACCAAAACCCTCGCAACGCTTGTTTCGCCCGCGATAAAGCCCGAAAATCAGCTACTTTGCCACCTGTATGGAGATTACCTTGAACGACCTGGTGCTATGGCTGGATCGACTGCGCCTTTCCGACCTCGGTCAGGTTGGCGGCAAAAACGCCTCACTGGGCGAGATGATAGGGAACTTGGCAAAACTCGGCGTTTCCGTGCCGGGCGGCTTTGCCACCTCAGCGTTTGCATTCCAGCAGTTCATCGCGCAAAGCGGACTGGCCGAGCGCATCCGGAAAAAGCTGGCAACGCTGGATGTAGACAACGTTGATGCCCTGACCCAAGCCGGTGCGGAAATCCGCGGCTGGGTCATCGACACACCACTGATTCCGGAATTCGACGTGGCCGTGCGCGCGGCCTATGCGAATTTGTGTACCGACGAAGGCGCCCCGAACATCGCCGTGGCCGTACGCTCATCGGCCACCGCCGAAGACCTGCCCGATGCGTCATTCGCCGGACAGCAGGAAACTTTCCTCAACGTCAGCGGCGCGGACGACGTCATCCACAAGCTCAAGCAAGTGTTCGCCTCGCTGTACAACGATCGCGCAATCGCCTATCGCGTGCATCACGGTTTCAAGCACGAAGACGTGTCGCTCTCTGCTGGCGTACAGTTGATGGTGCGCGCGGACATCGGCGCGGCCGGCGTGTTGTTCACGCTGGACACCGAATCCGGATTCCGCGATGCCGTGTTCGTCACCGCCAGTTATGGTTTGGGCGAGATGGTTGTGCAAGGCGCGGTCAACCCGGACGAGTTCTATGTGTTCAAGCCGACCCTCCGGGCCGGCAAACCGGCGATCCTGCGTCGCCAGCTTGGCGCCAAGCAGCAGCGCATGGTCTATTCGGACCAACCCGGCGAGCGTGTGCGCATCGAGAAAACGCCGGCCGACTTGCGCGCAAAATTCTGCATCAGTGATGCCGACGTGCACGAACTGGCCAAGCAGGCACTGGTCATCGAACAGCACTACGGCCGCCCGATGGACATTGAATGGGCCAAGGACGGCGCCAGCGGAAAAATCTACATCGTGCAGGCGCGCCCGGAAACCGTAAAATCACGTGCACGCGCCACACAGATTGAACGCTTCCAGCTCAAAGCGCGCGGCAAGGTGCTTGCCGAAGGCCGCTCGATCGGCCAAAAAATTGGTACGGGCACGGCGTGCGTGATCCGTTCGATCAAGGACATGAAGAAGGTCCAGTCCGGCGATGTGCTCGTCGCTGACATGACCGATCCGGACTGGGAGCCTGTGATGAAGCGCGCCGCCGCCATCGTCACCAACCGCGGCGGCCGCACCTGTCACGCCGCCATCATCGCGCGCGAGCTGGGCGTACCAGCGGTCGTCGGCACCGGCAACGGTCTGGATGCAATCCCGGACGGCGCTGCCGTGACGGTTTCCTGCGCTGAAGGCGACACTGGCTTCATCTACGCTGGCAAGCTCGCATTCGAGCGCGTCACCGCGGATCTTGGCGGCATGCCGCCGGCGCCGCTGAAAATCATGATGAACGTGGCCAATCCCGAACGCGCATTCGATTTTGCCATGCTGCCCAACGCCGGCATAGGTCTGGCGCGGCTGGAGATGATTATTGCCAGCCATATCGGCGTGCATCCCAAGGCGCTGCTCGAATACGATTCCCAGGACGCGGATACTCGACGCGCTATCGACGCGCGCATTGCCGGCTACGCAGGGCCGGTCGCGTTTTACGTCGATCGCCTCGCCGAAGGCATCGCCACGATCACCGCCTCGGTATATCCGAAACCGGTGATCGTGCGCCTGTCGGATTTCAAGTCCAACGAATACGCCAATCTGCTCGGCGGCAAGCGCTACGAACCGCACGAGGAAAACCCGATGCTCGGCTTCCGCGGCGCCAGCCGTTACGTCGATCCCGGTTTTGAGGATGCGTTTGCGCTCGAATGCAGCGCGATGAAGAAAGTGCGCGACGAAATGGGCCTGACCAATGCCTGGGTCATGATCCCGTTCGTGCGCACGCTCGACGAAGGCCGCAAGGTCATCGAAGTACTGGCCAAGCACGGACTACGCCAGGGCGAGAACGGATTGAAAGTCATCATGATGTGCGAGTTGCCGTCGAATGCCTTGCTGGCTGACGAGTTTCTCGACATCTTCGATGGCTTCTCGATCGGCTCGAACGACCTGACCCAGCTCACACTCGGTCTTGACCGCGATTCCGGGATCGTTGCGCACCTGTTCGACGAACGCAACGCGGCGGTGAAAAAACTCCTTGCCATGGCCATCCAGACGGCCAAACAAAAAGGCAAATACATCGGCATCTGCGGCCAGGGCCCGAGCGATCATCCGGACCTTGCCGAATGGCTGATGCTGCAAGGCATCGAGTCGGTTTCGCTCAATCCGGACACCGTGATCGATACCTGGCTCGCCCTCGCTAAGAAAAAGGCCAACGCATGAAACGCCTCATCCTGCTCGCTGCCATTGCGCTCGGCATCGCCGCTGTACCCGTGTACGCAGCGGTGTTCGGTTTCGACGATGTGGCCAAACTGGTCAGCCTCAGCGATCCGCAGATCTCTCCGGATGGAAAGAGCATCGTGGTGGTGCGTTCCACCCCGGACTGGAAGACTGACAAGAACAAACAGGAGCTCGATCTGGTCGATGCGAAAACCGGCGCTTTGCGCGCACTCACGTTCGAGCGCAAAGGTGTCGCCTCGCCGCACTGGTCGCCCGATGGTTCGCGTATCGCCTTTCTGGCCAAGGCCGCCCTGTCCAAGGATGCGGACGGCAAGGACGACGATGCCAAGGATGACGATGGCGCCAAGCCGCAAGTGTGGGTGATGCCGATGGCTGGCGGCGACGCTGTCCGCATTACCAATGTCAAACAAGGCGTGGATGAATTTACCTGGAGTCCCGACGGTACGCGCATCGCCTTCCTTACGCAGGATCCGCCGGTCAATGAAAAGGCGGTCAAGCAGCACAACAAGTCGTTCCAGGTTACCGACGGGCACTTTTTGCTGCGCGAGGCGCTGGCGCCAACGCACGCTTGGATCGTGTCGGCCAAGGGCGGCGACACGAAGCAACTCACCCACGGCAGCTTCAGCCTGAAGAACGACCAGGACGATCCGTCGCCGCTGGTGTTCAGTCAGGACGGCAAACGTATCGTGTTCACGAAATATCCATCGCCCTACTGGGGCCCGTCGTATCGCAGCGTCATCGCGTCGGTAAGCGTCGACGGCGGCGATCCGCAGACCCTGGTCGATACGCAAGGCGCGACCGCATTTGCCTACGCACCGGCAAGCGAGCGTTTTGCCTTCCAGCGCCCGCGCAATGGCGATCAGAACAACGGCAATGCGGTGTACGCGGGTATCGACGGCAAGATCGCGGACACCACGGCCGCTCTCGCGCGCAATTTCAATGGGTTTTCGTGGCTGCCCGGTGGCAAGGCGCTGCTCACGTTCGGCGATCTGGGCACTAATTCGACGATCTGGGAACAACCGGTCGACGGCAAGGCGCACGTGCTCGATTTGGGTGATGTGCAGGTTTCATCCCCTCTGAGCATTTCCTCGCGCGGCGCGGCCGCCTTTATCGGCGCGACATCCATGCAGCCGGCCGAGTTGTACGTGATGGATTCGACTCGCGCGAAGCCGCGACGACTCACCAATGTGAATGCGTTCGCGGCAAAACTCGATCTCGGCCGCAGCGAATCTTTGCAATGGAAAGGCCCGGACGGTTTCGCCGAGGACGGCGTGCTCACCTTTCCGCCCGGCTTCGACAAGAACGAGTCCTATCCGCTCGTGCTGCAAATCCACGGCGGCCCGGAAGAAGCCACGGTATTGAACTTCTCGCCGCTCACGCAATTGCTCGCCGCGGCCGGATTCGTGGTGTTGCAGCCGAACTACCGTGGCAGCACCAATCTGGGCGACGCCTATCAGCATGCGATTTTCCGCGACACCGGCGCAGGCCCGGGCAAAGACGTGATGGCTGGTGTCGAAGCAGCCAAGAAACTCGGCTTTGTCGACGCGAACCGAATTGGCGTATCCGGCTGGTCCTATGGCGGTTACATGACGACGTGGCTGAGCGGCCATTACGATGTGTGGAAGGCAGCCGTGTCCGGCGCGGCGCTGACCGACTGGTTGATGGACTACACAATTTCTTACTACCAGATGGGCGATGTTTACTTTTTCGGAGGTTCACCGTGGGCGCAAAAATACCGCGAGATCTGGCGTGAGCAATCGCCGATCCGCTACGCCGCCAGCGTCAAGGCGCCGACGTTGATCATGGGTGATGTGGGCGATTCCAACGTCCCGCTGGTCAACAGTTACGAGTGGTACCACGCCCTGCGCGACAATGGCGTGACGGTGGAATTCTATGCCTATCCCGCCGACACGCATTTTCCCAAGGATGTAGTGCAAACTGTGGATGTCTACCGGCGCTGGGTTGGATGGATGCAAACACATTTGCGCCAAGGAACCACTGATTAAACTGGTGCGCGCGGAAGGTCCTTGTTTGCTTTCCCCGACAGCAGATATTACCTTCCGCGGGTCAACTGCCGCGAAATCGGCGTGCACCGTTATCGCGCGACCCGCTAAATTGTCACCCTCACCCGACGCGCGCAACGCGTCGGCTTCTCGCGCACGCGGGAGAGGCACTCATCGCTATGAGCCTCTCATCATTGACCGATGAAATCCATCTTGCCCAACTCCACGCCATTGTGGCGCAGGATCGCGTAGGTCGTGGTGATATGGAAGTAGAAATTCGGCAGGACGAAAAAGCGCAGATAGTCCGCGCCGTTGAAATGCATGTCGCCACTGCGCATGGCGAGCGTAATCACGCGATCCTCGCTGCCGGCGAACCCTGCTGCCGGCACGGAATTGACGAATGCCTGCACCTTGGCTACGCGTGCTTTCAACTCGGCAAACGAGGTTTCGTTGTCTTCGTGCTTGGGCACTTCCACGCCACCCAGACGCGCGACACCGCCTTTGATGACGTCGCAGGCGATCTGCACCTGGCGCGTCAACGCGAACATGTCCGGTGCCAGCCGCGCGTTCAACAACACGGTCGGATCGATCTTCTTCGCCTCGGCAAACGCCGCGCCCTTGTCCAGGATCGCCGACAGGCGGCCGAGCATGCGGTTGGCAATGGGTACCAGAGTGTCGTACATGGTGATTTGCATGGAATGTCCTTCGGATTGGTAACAGGGTAAGAATACTGTGCGAAAATATGGAAACGGTCCCGTAGCTCAGCTGGATAGAGCGCGCCCCTCCTAAGGGCGAGGTCGCCCGTTCGAATCGGGCCGGGGCCGCCAGGCGCCGCTCTGCTAGAATTATACGCTTCGCGCGCCGTCCGGCGCCTTCGTTTTCACCGCATTTCGGAGCTTCGATGTCCGCATCCATCCTCAACGCGCTGGATCTTTCCGGCACCGAACCCGGTACCTATCTCGGCCACGGCGAATGGTCGAAAACGACCAACGCCGGCACGCTCGAGGTCATCAATCCGAGTACGCATGAAGTGATCGGCCGGGTTCACGCCAGTTCTGCCGCTGACTACGAATCCCTCGTCAAGCGCGCGCAGGACGCGTTCAAGACCTGGCGCACCACGCCCGCGCCGCGCCGCGGCGAAGCGATCCGCCTGTGCGCGGACGCGCTGCGCAAATACAAGGATGCGCTGGGTTCGCTGGTCGCGCTGGAAATGGGCAAGATCAAGCCCGAGGGCGATGGCGAAGTGCAGGAGATGATCGACATCGCCGATTTCGCGCTCGGCCAGTCGCGCATGCTGTACGGCCTGTCCATGCATTCCGAACGCCCCGGCCATCGCATGTACGAACAATGGCATCCACTCGGTGTGATCGGCATCATCAGCGCATTCAACTTTCCGGTCGCTGTGTGGGCCTGGAATGCGTTTATCGCGGCGGTGTGCGGCGATATTTCGATCTGGAAACCATCGCCCAAGACGCCATTGTCGGCGATCGCGGCGCTGAAGATCTGCAACGCCGCGCTCAAGGCCGGCGGCTTCCCCGACTTGTTTTTCCTTTTCAACGACGCCGGCAACGAACTCGCTTCGAAGTTCGTGGACGATCATCGCATTGCGCTGATCAGTTTCACCGGTTCCACCGCCGTCGGCCGGCACGTCGGCGAGCGCGTTGCCAAGCGCATGGGCCGCAGCTTGCTCGAACTGGGCGGCAACAACGCGATCATCGTGGATGCCAGCGCAGACCTGAAAATGGCGATTCCGGCCATCGTGTTCGGCGCGGTCGGCACCGCCGGCCAGCGCTGCACCACGACGCGGCGCCTGTTCGTGCATGAATCCATCTACGCCAACGTGGTCGACACGCTCGTCGGCGCCTACCAGCAAGTGGAAAAGAAAATCGGCGATCCGACTCTGGCGACTACGCTGATGGGACCGCTCAACAGTCCCGATGCCGTCAAGCGTTACACCGACGCGATCGCCAAGGCGCAAGCCTCCGGTGGCAAGGTGCTGACCGGTGGCAAGGCGCTCATGGATCGTCCCGGCAACTTTGTGCTGCCGACCATCATTTCGGGACTGAAAAATTCCGACGCCGTGGTGCAGACCGAAACCTTCGCACCGATCCTGTATGTGATGCCGTTCCAGACCATCGACGAAGCTCTGCATGCGCATAACGGCGTACCACAAGGCCTGTCGTCGGCGATCTTCACCCAGAATGTCAAGGCGGCCGAGGCGTTTTTGTCGAGCGCCGGTTCGGACTGCGGCATCGCCAACGTCAATATCGGCACCAGCGGTGCGGAAATTGGCGGTGCATTCGGTGGCGAGAAGGAGACCGGCGGCGGCCGCGAATCGGGTTCGGATGCGTGGAAAGCCTACATGCGCCGCCAGACCAATACGATCAACTACTCCGATGCTCTGCCGCTGGCGCAGGGCATCAAGTTCGAGTTCTGAATTGGCGTTGCGATGCGCAACATGCGAATGATATGATAATGCGCATGTTTCGGAGTTTGTCATGAAAACCGAACGCGTCACCCTGCTGATTTCGCCTGCCGACAAACGCCAGTTAAAAAACCTGGCCGAACACCGCGGCATTACCGCAAGCGAACTCGTGCGTCAGGCGGTGCAGGCCTATGGCGCAAGTTTGATCGACGAAACCCGCGAACTTGCCGCGTTGACCCGCGAATTGCGCGCGGCGATTCCCGGCATGCGACGCAGCCTGCGCGACGCCAACATCGCCGCGGAACGCGCCATTGCCACCATGCGTGGCGCGAATCCGGCGCATCACGTCGCCGAACCGCGTGCGCATTATCGGGCAGGCAAGCACTGACATGGGCGTTATGGCCGATGCCATCGCCGCGCTCAAGGATGTGCTGCAAATGCGCGGCGACATGGATCGGCTCGCACGCAATGTGGAAACCCTTTCGCAACTGACGACCGACCTCGACCGGCGCATGATCCGCATCGAAACGATGGTGGAACTGGCCGAGAAACGCCGGCCCAACGCGCGCCTGCCGAAGCCGTAAAGGCGATTCTTGTACGCCCTCGCCCGCTCGCTGCTGTTTTGTCTCGATGCCGAGCGTGCACACGATCTCGCGCTCGCGTCCATCGAAGCGGCGTATCGCACGGGACTCAACCCGTTGCTCGCAGCCAAGCCTGCGCCGCTGCCAACGCGGGTTTTCGGCATCGAATTTCCCAATCCCGTCGGCCTTGCCGCGGGACTCGACAAGAACGGTACGCATATCGATGCACTGGCCGCGCTCGGCTTCGGGTTCATCGAAATTGGCACCACGACGCCGCGACCGCAGTCCGGCAATCCGAAACCGCGCATGTGGCGGCTGCCAGAGCATCAGGCCGTCATCAATCGCCTGGGATTCAACAATGCCGGTGTGGATGCTCTCGTACACAATGCGGAGCGCGCCCGTTTTACCGGCGTGCTCGGCATCAACATCGGTAAAAACAAGGACACGCCGAACGAACGCGCCGTAAATGACTATCTGTTCTGCCTCGACCGCGTCTACGCACGCGCCAGCTACGTCACCGTGAATGTTTCTTCGCCGAACACACAGGGACTGCGCGACCTGCAGGAAAAAGAAACGCTAAAGCGCCTTATTGGCGCGCTGCGCGAAGCACAGGAACGACTCGCCGCCCAACACGGCGCGCGCAAACCGATGTTGCTCAAGATTGCCCCGGATCTGGTCGAAGCGGAACTTGACGCCATCGCGAACGTACTGCTTTCCACGAAAATCGACGGCCTGATTTGCACCAATACGACTGTGGATCGCAGTGGCGTAGCCGGCGCACGGCACGCAGAAGAAGCTGGAGGTTTATCCGGCAAGCCATTGTTTGACAAGGCTACATCCGTGCTTCACCGCATGTCGCAACGGCTCGATGGCAAGATTGCACTCATCGGCGTCGGTGGCATCGTGTCAGGCGCGGATGCGGCGGCCAAAATTGCGGCCGGCGCATCGCTGGTACAGTTCTATACCGGCATGATCTACCGCGGACCCGCACTGGCCCACGAGTGCGTCGAAGCGATCCGCGCGCAGGCTCCGCAATGAATACCGGCATCGCGCGCGAACCCGGCTATACGATCGTGGAAAATGCTGCGCTGGATGGGCGCAATACGTTTCGCGTGCCGGCGCGCGCGCAACTGCTGATCGACGTGAGCGATTCAGCCAAACTTCCTGATCTGTTTGCGCTTCCCGCTCTGCAATCCGGGCCGGTGCTGGTACTCGGCGCGGGCAGCAATGTCCTGTTCACGCGCGACTGGCCGGGTGTCGTCGTGTCGCTGGTAGCCGCCGGCATCCACATCGTCGAAGACCGCGGCGACGCGGCCCTGGTGTACGCGTGCGCTGGCGAGAACTGGAACGATTTCGTGCACTGGTCGCTTGGTCGCGGCTTTGTCGGGCTGGAAAATCTGGCGCTGATTCCGGGCAACGTGGGCGCCGCGCCGATCCAGAACATCGGCGCCTACGGCGTGGAAGTGTGCGAATCCATCCAGACCGTGGAAGTATTCGACCGCGCGGCCGGCGCATTCGTGCGCATAAGCAATGCCGAATGCGGTTTTGCTTATCGCGATTCGCTGTTCAAGCGTGAGCCGAACCGGTATATCGTGACCGCAGTCGAGTTCCTGCTGCCGCGCGCACACACGTTGCGTCTGGACTACGCCGGTGTACGCGAGGAATTGGCGGCAATGGAAATCCGGACACCCACTGCCACACTGGTCGCCGAAGCGGTATCGCGGCTGCGTTTGCGCAAACTGCCAAACCCCGCCCTGATCGGCAATGCCGGCAGCTTTTTCAAGAACCCCGTCGTCACGGCGGAACTGGCTGCGGATCTGCGTCGTGAACACCCGGCACTATCTGCGTGGCCAGCCGCAAATGGCAGGCAAAAACTCTCGGCGGCATGGCTGATAGAAAAGTCTGGATTCAAAGGCTTGCGTGAAGGTGATGCAGGCGTTTCGAGCCAGCATGCCCTGGTGCTGGTCAACCATGGTCACGCCACGGGCGCACAACTGTGGTCGCTGGCGCAACACGTGCGCGCAGGCGTGCAGCAGCGTTTTGGCGTGATGCTCGAACCGGAGCCGCTGGTGGTCGGCGCGCCGGCATGAGCAAGGCACTACGCAAACCCATACTTGTCGCACCTGACATTGGCCGCCAAACCCGTCAAAATCGGGGCCTTTCGCAGGCCGGTTTTCTTCGCCATCCACAGGAGTCGTAACTGATGAAGAACAGCAAAATCAAGCCCCTGGCATTCGCTGTGATGTTGAGCATTGGTTGCGTGGCCGGCGTTGCGTATGCCGACAATCCCGCACCCGCCGCGGCGATAGCCGGTCAGAGCCAGAATGTCCTGCGCGCTACACTGGACAATGGCCTGCGCGTGGTGATCGTGCACGATTCGCTGGCACCAATGGTGACTACGCAGATCACCTATCTGGCCGGCAGTTACGAGACGCCAGCGGGCTTCCCCGGTACCGCGCATGCGCTCGAACACATGATGTTCCGCGACAGCCACGGCATGAGCGGATCGCAGTTGAACGAAATGACCGGCAAGATGGGCGGCGAGAACAACGCCTTCACCACCAACGATGCAACCCAGTATTATTTCGTCGCGCCGTCGCAATACCTGAACGTGCTGCTGCACATCGAGGCTTCGCGCATGCGTGGGGCGCAACTGTCCGACAAGGACTGGAGCCTGGAAAAAGGCGCGATCGAGCAGGAAGTCTCACGCGACATTTCCGACCCCGGCTATCTTGCTTTTGCCGAGGCCGAACGCGCGCTGTATGCAGACACCGGCTACGCCGAAGACGCGCTCGGCACACGGCCCTCGTTCGACAAGACCAGCGGCAAGATCCTGCAACAGTTCTACGACAACTGGTATGTACCGAACAACGCGATCTTCGTGATCGTCGGCGATGTCGATCCGCAGGCGACGCTGACGCAGGTCAAGCAGTTGTTCGGCACGATTCCGCGCCACGCGACTCCGGAGCGCGCACCGGTCGAACTGGCCGCCTTCAAACCGTTGACGATCCGCAAAACCACGCCGCAGGGCACCGGCACGGTGCAATTCCTGTACCGCACGCCGGGGATGAAATCGAAGGATTACGCCGCGTCACAAGTTCTGATGGACGTGCTCGACAACGCACGCAGCCGGCTTTCCGAGCTTGCGGCGCAAGGCAAGGTGCTGTCCGCCGATGCCGGCGTGCAGCCGTTCAGTCACGGCGGCATCGGCGTCATCGAGGTTGGCTTTCCCAAAGGCGGCGATTCGGTGCAGGCACAAAAACATCTGGACGATTCGCTTGTCGCGATGCTCAAGCACGGCGTGCCGGCCGATCTGGTCGAGGCCGCCAAGCTCGCCGAGCTCGCCCAGGCCGAATTCAAGAAAAACAGCGCCGTGCAACTGGCCAGCTCGTGGTCATCGGCGCTGGCCTGGCAGGGCCTGGATTCGCCTGAGCAAGCCGAGCGTCTCATCCGCGACGTCAGCGTCGACGACGTCAATCGCGTCGCCCGTGCATATCTCAAGGCGGATGCGCGCGTAACCGTGGTACTCACGCCCGATCCGAACGGCAAGCGGCCGCCCAACAGCCAGGGTTTTGGCGGCACCGAGAAATTCGCCAGCGATGACAAACTCGACGTGCCACTTCCGGATTGGGCCGCCTCCGCATTGGCCAAGCTCGACATGCCGCATTGGACGCTGAACCCGGTGTCGATGAAGCTCGACAACGGCATCACCTTGATCGTGCAGCCGGAAACGATCAGCAAAACGGTCACCGTGGCCGGTCATGTCGATCATGACGCCAAGCTGCAGGAACCAGCCGGCAAGGACGGCGTCGGTCGCCTGCTCGCGGCACTGTTCGATTACGGCACCACCAGCCTTGACCGCACCGCTTTCCACAAGGCGTTGGACGAGATCGCGGCCAACGAATCAGCGGGCGATGACTTCAATCTGGCCGTGACGAGCAAGCATTTCGACCGCGGCGTGCAACTGCTCGCGGACAACGAACTGCACCCGGCATTGCCGCAGACCGCATTCGAGGTACAGCAGAAAACCCTGTCGCGCTCGCTGGCCGGCGAGTTGCAATCGCCGCAATACAAGATGTACCGCGCACTGACCAAGGGCCTGCTGCCGGCTGGCGATCCGGGTCTGCGCGAGGCGACACCGGCGACCGTGGACAAGTTGGGCTTGGCCGATGCGAAGAGCTATTTCGCCCAAACCTATCGGCCCGACCTGACCACGATCGTGGTGGTTGGGGATGTCACGCCGGAGCAAGCCAAGACGGCGATCACCAAGTATTTCGGCGCATGGAAAGCCAGTGGCCCGAAACCCGACGTGATTCCGAAACCGGTACCGCTCAATCCCGCCAGTTACACGGTGGTGCCAAATCCCTATGCCTCGCAGGATCAGGTGTTGATGGGCCAGATGCTTGCTCTGAACCTGCACAGCCCGGACCGCTACGCGCTGCAGCTGGGTAACGATGTGCTCGGCGGCAACGGCTTCGCTTCGCGCCTGATGGTCGATATCCGGGTCAAGCATGGCTATGCCTATGGCGCCGGCTCGGGTATGCGCTTCGACCGCTCGCGTTCGATCTTCTATGCCCGCTATGGCAGCGATGCGGACAAGGTCGCGCCGGTGGATGCGCTGGTGCTCAAGAACATCCAGGACATGCAGCACACACCGGTCAAGGATGCCGAGCTCAACAACGCGCGCCAGTTCCAGATCCGCTCGATTCCGCTCGGCGTAGCCAGTGTGAACGGGATTGCCCGCTCGCTGCTGTCCTACAGCTGGCACGGTGAACCGCTGGATCAACCGATGGTCGCAGCCAGGTACTACCTCAACCTCACGGCTGCGCAGGTGCAGGATGCCTGCAAGAAATACCTGAAGCCGAAGAACCTGGTGCAGGTCGTGCAGGGTCCGGCGCCAAAAGAGCACTGACGCGATCGATCTCTGCTTCCCCCGCGTACGCGGGGGAAGCGGTCTGCGGCGGAAGCCTGGATCGCCATCGGCACGCAAGCCATCGAGCTCAGCAGGTCAATCAGATGCTGCTCAATCGGCGCACTGGAAATACACCACGTGGTCCGGATTCAACGCGATCGTCTGACCCAGACTGATCACCCCGGACTTGCGCAGATGCACTTCGTCGCGATGCAAACGCAATTCGTCGTCTTCGCCGATCTTGACCCAGGTACCGTTCGTCGAGCGGTCCGAAATGACGAAGTAGCCGCGCTTGTATTCGATCATGGCGTGGTTGCGTGACACCCATTCGGCATCGACGCAAACGCTGCTGGTAGCGTCGCGACCCAGGGTAAACGGCGGCGCCAGCGCGTCCAGTTCCAGCACCTGTCCGCGGTAACGCACCAGCAACCTGGCCACGACCTCATCGCCGGTTTCCAGGCGGATCGCGCGCTGCACCATGGTCACGTTGGAGGTGTCTTCCTGCCACTGGATATCGACGATATCGATCGGCTGGAGCTTGCCCGCCACGCGCGCCTGACCGACTGAACGGGTGTGCAGCATGCCGACATTGGTGAGCATGTTGACGGTATTGGCGGTGGTGATGATCTGTTCGCGCTTGGCCAATGAAGCCATGCGTGCGGCCGTGTTGACCGCATCGCCGTATACGTCGTTTTCCTCGATCAGGGTTTCGCCATGGTGCAGGCCGATGCGGATGGCAAGTTTGTCCTTGGCGAACGAAGGATCATGGGCGATGCGCTTTTGCATGTCCACAGCGCACAGCAAGCCCTGCATCGGACTGGGATAAGTGCACATGATCTCGTCGCCAATGGTCTTGATCACGCGCCCGCCGTGACGCGCGGTGACTTCCGACAGCGCACCAAGGATCGCCGCAACCAGGCGACGTGCCTCGAGATCGCCGCGCGTCTCAAACAGCTTGGTGCTGCCGCTGACGTCTGCGAACAGGATGGTAAGTGGCTGAGTCTGGCTCATTACCGGTGAAGTGTAGGGCAATCGGCCAGCTTGCTCCATCCCCCGCCGGGATCATGCCAGAGCGCGCGCCGCCGCGACAATATCGGCATCACCAGGCAGGACCAGCGAGGCAGCGCCAGCCAGCGGTGTGTAGGTATCCACGCCAACCACGCGCTTGAGCGGCTTGGCGCCAAATCCAGCCTCGACAATGGCGGTAATGATTCCTTCGCCCACGCCGGCCGAGCGGCGACCTTCGTCGACCACGAGGATGCGCGCGCATTCACCGGCATGGCGAGCGATAGCGGTTTCATTGAGCGGTTGCAGCCAGCGCAAATCGACCACGCGCACCTTCCAGTCGTGCACATTTTCGATTTCGCGCGCGGCGCGCAGGCTCATCGGCACGCCGTTGCCGAACGTGAAAATCGCCAGCTCCCTGGCCTGCGCTCCGTAGGCGCGTTCCTCGCCCAACGTCATCGCCTGATCCGGTGCGGGGTAGGCGAACTGCCACGCACCGTCGCCCGCGGCATACAAATCCTTGGTCATGTACAGCGCGATCGGCTCCAGGAAAGCGCAGACACGGCCATCGACCTTGGCCAGCGCCATCAGCGTGCGCAACATCAGCGCCGCGTCGTCGCCGCGCGACGGACAGCCGACCACGAGACCGGGAATATCGCGCAGCGCAGTAACGGAATTGTCGTTGTGGAAATGTCCGCCGAATCCACGCTGGTAGCCGAGACTGGCAATGCGCATCACCATGGGATTACGGTACTGGCCATTCGAGAAGAATTGCAGCGAGCACGCCTCGCCGCGGATCTGGTCGCAGGCATTGTGGAAATAGGCCAGATACTGGATTTCCGGTATCGGCAGCATTCCCATATTCGCGAAACCCTGGGCCAGACCCAGAATGATCGTTTCGTCCAGCAGCGTGTTGAATACGCGCACGCCCTTGAAGGCCTTCTGCAGGCCCCTGGTTATCGTGTAAACGCCACCCTTTTGTGCGACATCCTCGCCGAACAGCAGGGCTTCGGGATATTTGCAAAACAGATCGTGCAGGGCCTGATTGATCAGGATTGCAAGATGGCGTGGTGGCAGGTTTTCCGGCAGTTTTTCCGCACCGCCGAACACGGCCAGACGCTTGTCCGCAAAGTCGGCGCGCCGCGCCTCGACATTCACCTGATTCGGATGGTACGGCGCCAGCGGCGCCATCACCTCGGCGAGATCGGTCAGCCGGGGCCTGCGATCGGCTGCTTCGGCAGCGGCGAAGCAACGCTTGCGGATGTCCTCGTACTTCGCCAGCAAGCCTTCCTTGGTATACAAACCGGATTCGAGCGCGATCTGCGCCGAGCGCAGCAGTGGATCGGTCGCCTCCACAGCCATCAATTCCTCGATGCTGCGCCACTCGATCTCGAAGTCGGTGCCGGCGTGGCCCATGATGCGCGTGGTGCGCAGGTGCAGGAATGTCGGTCTGCGCGTGGTGCGGCAATGATGAATCGCGCGTGCCACGCCTTCGTAACCCGCGGCGAGATCCAGCCCATCGGCAGGGAAATAATCCAGATCGCGACGTTGTGAAAAGTTCGCCGTGATCCAGTCCGTCGGCGTCTTCACCGAAATACCGATGCCGTTGTCTTCGCACACAAACAGGATCGGTGCCGGCAGTTTCTGGTACGCCGTCCACGCCGCGGCATTGAACGCGGTCTGCGCGGTGGCGTGATTGCTGGATGCATCGCCGAACGAGCAGATCGCGATGGAATCGGCCGGGATCGGCAGTGTGTGACCGATGCGGCGCGCCTGTTCGATCGCCACCGCGGTACCGAAGGCCTTGGGCAGATGTGAGGCGATCGTCGAGGTCTGCGGCAACACCCACAAAGGTTTGGATCCCCACACCTTGTGGCGTCCACCCGAGGCCGGATCGTCCTTGCTCGCAGCGAACGACAGCGCCGAATCCATGATCGGATCCAGCCGCTTGCCATCGGCGCCTGGAAGTTTCCTGAAGCGTTCGGCCATGAACGCGCCGGAACGATAATGCAGGAAGGCAGGATCCGTATGCCGCGTCAGGCGCGCCACCATCGCGTTGCCTTCGTGGCCGGACGAGCCGATGGTGTAGAAAACCTTGTTCTGCACGCGCAATACGCGCGCCATCAAATCCAGGTGACGGCTGATCAATTGCGATTCGAACAAATCCACAAAGTCGCTTTGTGTACAAAGACTTTCCGGCAACACCGGCTCAGTGCTTGCGCTGGCAGGCGCGGGCGTGCCCTGCCAACCTTGTACGAACTCGATGAAGTTGCGATCGCATACTTCCGCACGGTTGACGTTCTTGTGTCGTGCGGGAATGGGGTTGGGAATCGCGTTCATGGCAACTCAGTCAGTAGCGTGACTTGATGCGGCAGCGTTGCGGCGGGAATCCCATTCCGCGCGCGACTGGCCCCAGACGTCGACCTCGACATCCTCGAATGGCGCGGGCAAACGCGACCTGCGCAAAATGCGCGAGCCCAGCCGGCGCGCCAATGCCTGCGATGGCGCATTCTCCGCATCGATGCAGTGGATGACATCGGTCCAACCCAGATTGGCGAACGCCCAGCCGATCGCCGCTGTCGCCGCTTCCTGCGCATAGCCCTTGCCCCAGGCGCTGCGACGCAAGCTCCAGCCGACCTCGGTACCCGGCCAGCCCTCCGGCTGCCAGGGTCCGCATTGGCCCAGCCATTGCCCGCTGTGCTTGTCGAGGATGCTGAACATGGCGAATCCCTGCACCATCCAGGCACCCGGCATTTGCAAAAATCGTCGCCACGCCGCGCCGCGGGCCAGTGTGCCGCCGATGTAGCGCGCAGCTTCCTCGTCGGCGAACAGTTCCGCATAACCCTCGAAATCCGAAGCAACCGGCAGGCGCAGAATCAGACGCGAGGTTTCGATGCGAGGCTTGGACATGGATCAGAACGCGTTGATGCCGGTAACTTCACGCCCGACCACGAGTTGATGCACGGTCTCGGTGCCCTCGTAAGTGATCACTGATTCCAGATTCAGCGCATGCCGGATCGGACAATGCTCGGTGGTGATGCCGGCGCCGCCGAGAATATCGCGCGCTTCGCGGGCGATGTCGATGGCCATGCGAACATTATTCCACTTGGCCAGCGAAACTTGCGTTGGCTGCATCGTGCCGGCGTCCTTCAGGCGTCCCAGTTGCAGCGACAGCAACTGCGCGAGCGTGATCCGTCGCGCCATATCCGCCAATTTCAGTTGCACAGCCTGATTTGCGGCGAGCGGACGCTTGAACAGGATGCGCTGCTTGGCGTATTCCGTCGCTTCCGTGAAACAGGCGATCGCCGCGCCAATCGGGCCCCAAGTGATGCCATAGCGCGCCTGCGTCAGACAACCCAGCGGGCCTTTCAAGCCGTTCACATTCTGCAAGCGACTGGTCTCGGGCACGCGCACATTGTCGAAGAACAACGCGCTGGTCACCGAAGCGCGCAGGCTCATTTTCTTGTGTACTTCCTGCGCGGCAAAACCCGGCGTGCCCTTTTCGACAAGGAATCCCTGGATACCGTCGTCGGTCTGCGCCCAGACGATTGCGATGTGCGCCAGATTTCCGTTGGTGATCCACATCTTGGCGCCGTTGAGGATCCAGTCGCCGCCCTCGCGCTTCGCGTGCGTCTTCATGTTGCCCGGATCCGATCCGCCATGCGGTTCGGTCAGGCCGAAGCAACCGATAACCTGCCCTTTCGCCATCTGCGGCAACCAACGCCTGCGTTGCTCCTCACTGCCATAGGCGTAGATCGGATACATGCAAAGCGACGACTGCACGCTGGCAAAGCTGCGGATGCCCGAATCGCCGCGTTCGAGTTCCTGGCAGACCAATCCGTAGCTGACCGCGTTCATGCCAGCGCAACCGTATTCGTGCGGCAGCGACGAACCGAGCAGGCCCAGTTCGGCCATTTCCGGGATCAATTCCACCGGGAAACGGCCCTGGTCGAAACAATCGCCGATGATCGGCAACACGCGCTTGTCGGTGAAGCGTGCGACGGTGTCCTGCACCATGCATTCTTCCTCGCTAAGCAGCGAGCGGACATCGAACAGATCGACGGGATTCAGCGGCGCGGCGGGCATGGCGAAGCTCCGGAATTTTGCTGCGGGAAGGCAAGACCGCGTATTCTAGTGGACACCCCGCACAAGGTCACGAGAAAAGCGCCATGCGCGTTCCCGTCCTCGCCTACCACGCCGTCAACATAGCCGGCAACGATTACGCGAACAACGACCACGTCGCGTTCGCCGCCGACCTGCGCCTGATCGACGATCTGGGCCTGCGCATCGTGCCGCTGCACTGGGTCGTGGAGCGGCTGCTGGGAACTGCCAACCACAATCTGACGAATTGCGTGGCATTGAGCTGCGACGATGGCCCAGACCTAGATTGGTTCGATGTCGACCACCCGACATATGGCACGCAGCGCAGCCTGGCCAATGCGATGTCCGATTTCGCTGCGGAACGCGGTGCGGATGCGCAACCGCACCTGCACCTGACCAGTTTTGTGATCGCCTCGCCACAAGCGCGTGCACACATGGACCGCAACTGCCTGGCCGCAAGCGGCTGGATGAACGATGCATGGTGGAACACAGCGTTGCGATCCGGACGCATGGCCATCGAAAACCATAGTTGGGATCACAATCACCCGTCGATTCCACTGCCGGGACTCTGCGGGATGGAACGCGGCAGCTTTTATCCCGTCGACAACCGCGAGCGCGCCGATGCGCAAATCGCAGCCGCAACGCGTTACATTGACGACAGGATCGCACCCGCGCGTACAACGCTTTTCTGCTATCCCTACAGCCAGGTCAACGACTACCTGCGCATGGAATATTTTCCGCAGCACGAATCCATGCACGGCATGCGCGCGGCGTTCGGCGATGGTGCAACGCCGGTGACGCAGGATTCCGATCGCTGGAATCTACCGCGTTACATTTGCGGCCATCACTGGAAATCGCCGGACGAACTGCGCGATCTGCTGCGCCATGCGGCCTAGAACGGTCCGACTGCATGCGCCTGTTCGATGAGCATTTCCTGTTTTGACTCATCGAGAGGACGCGTGAAGTACACCAGCAGTTTCGGGTAGCGGGTCTGGCGAAACCCCACGGCGAGATCCACACGCTCGGCCAGGCGGTCGGCGCAATAGCCAAACAGCGCCGCGTAGTGCGGCGCGAAATGGCGTACCGCCCAGGCAAGACTGTACCGATACAGTCCGCCAACGTCGTGGATGACGGCGCGCAAATCGACCGGCAGGGCGCGCAGCGCGGCCTTGTCGATACACGCACCGCCGCCGAGCAACAACTCGCCCTGCGCAAGAAAATTGATGTAGCAAAGCGGATCTTCGCGCGTACCATCGCGCCAGAATGCGAGCACATGATGGGGGTAATCGGGAGCGTCTTCGCCATGGCAGCGCCGGAACATGGCGTTGGCGATCCTGCCGCCGTCCTCGACTTCGCGCACGACGATACGCGGCGCCAGCTTTTCGAAATCCTTCTCCATCTACGCCTTGTCCGGTCGATTGCGTACGCCATGCGGCACATGCCCGGTCGCCACATGCAGACGCGCTGATTCCACGTTGGCATGTGAATCGTCGAAGAAGATATCCGCGCCGAACGCTTCCAGGAACGGCCCCTTGTCGCGGCCGCCGAGGAACAGCGCCTCGTCCAGGCGCACGCCCCAACTGCGCAGGGTGAGGATCACGCGCTTGTGCGCTGGCGCCGAGCGCGCCGTGACCAGCGCGGTACGGATTGGCGAAGCGTCGCCTGCCGGAAACGCGCACTGAAGATGATGCAGCGCGGCGAGAAAGCCGCGGAACGGTCCGCCGGACAGTGGCGTATCGGCATATTCGACTTCGTTGCGATGAAAGGCCTCCACGCCCTGCTCCTGCGACACGCGCTCGGATTCGTCGCCGAAGATTACCGCATCGCCATCGAAAGCGATGCGCAACTGATCCGACGCCGTGGCTGGCGCTTTCGAAGGCAGGATCGTCGCTGCGGCAATTCCGGCCGCGAGCGCAGCAGAGACGCTTTCCGGATTCGCGGACAAGAACAGTTGCGCGCCGAAAGCGTGCACATAGGGCGACGTGGATTCGCCGCCGGTGAAGACTGCGCGCGCGATGCGCAGGCCGTAATGTTCGATGGAATTGAAGATGCGCAGACCGGTATCGGCGGAATTGCGCGAGAGCAGGATCACTTCCACGCGCGGCTCTTCCACGCCATCGTTCAGGCGCAGCAGCTTGTGTACCAGCGGGAACGCAATGCCGGGCGCGAGCAGATCGTTTTCGCGCGTCATCTGAAAATCGCGGTAGGCGTCGAGGCCAGCGCGCTCGAACAGCGCGTGACTTTCGGCAAGATCGAACAGCGCGCGCGAGGAAATCGCGACGATCAGCCGCTCGCCGGAATCGGCGTCAGGACGCTCAGCGGTCGAAGGCATCGATGAAGATCACGTCGCTGTAGGCGGCGAACGCATCGACGCGGCCATAACCCAGCGCGTAGTTTGGAAACGTCGTGGTCGCGATGCCGCCGCAGCTTTGCGTCACCGGATCGATTACGCCAGACCGCACTGCAGTTTCACGCAGGATCGAGGCTACTTCCGCCGGCTTGCCCTTGAGCGCCGGAAATGCCGACATCAACAGCGCTGCGGCACCGGCTACATGCGGTGTGGCCATGCTGGTGCCGCTCATCGTGGTATAGCCGTTCGTTGTCACGCTTGAATAAATATTCACGCCCGGCGCGACGACATCCGGACGGATAAGCCCACTTCCCGTCACCGGGCCGCGCGAGGAAAAACCCGCCAGCGTATCCATATTATCTGTCGCGCCGACCACGAAGCTCGCGTCGTAAATTGCTGGCGGCCCCGCAACCGTGACGCAACCGGAGCCAGCATTGCCCGCGGCGGCGGCATAGAAAATTCCGCTGGCAACAAGATTATCCACGGCAGCTTCGATTTCGTTGCCGGTGGTGCAGCCCTCACTCGGCGGGCAATACCATGAATTGCTGACGATATCCGGCGCCAAATCGGGATCCGGCCTGCGTCTGTTCAGGTTCGTCGGCGCCAGCATCCACTGCATGCACTCGATGTAGCGCGCTGGTGTCCCGGTGCCATGATCCATATTGCGGCAGCCGATCCACTGTGCGCCCGGTGCGACGCCAATCTGGTTACCCGCGCCGTCGTCGCCGGTCATGGTACCCATCGTGTGCGTACCATGGCCCAAATCATCGCAGGGCGCCCGGGCATTGTTGCCGCAGGTATTGCCGACGGAATCGTGGATCGCGTCGTGCCAGTTAAAATTGTGATTTGCATTGGTGCCATTCCACCCTCGATAGTGCGATTTCAGCGCCGGGTGATCCCACTGATAACCGGTATCCTCGCCGCCGATCACTACGCCCTGCCCGGTATCGCCCGCAGCCCAGACTTGCGGTGCGTCGATCCTGGCCACGCCCCACGCTATGCCGGTAGCGGCAGGTGCGTACATTGTTGCGCTGGACGGCTGCGGCAATGCGACGCGAATCGCAGGATTCGACTCGATCCGCGAAATATCGGTACGAGCGGCCAACGCTGCCAGCGCCGATGCCGGAATCCGTGCCTGGATCACGTTGGCAATCCAGAAATCGCGATGCGCGATAGCGTACGTATCCAGCCACGTGCGGGTTGCGTTTTGCTGTGTGTCGGCGCGTGCGCGCAAGGCCGCGACCAGCGCGCGCCGATGAACAAGATAGTTGCCACCGGGTTGCAGCGGCGCCAGTAGTGGCGTGGACTGGTCGGCAAATACCAGCAACGCATCGGCGCTGCCGGTTGCCGCAATCGCCGCGCGTACCGACGGCGCAACCTCGACCGCCGCTGCGGAACCGGCCAGCGCCACCCACGCCAGCAGACAACAGACGCACTGTCGTTCAATAAGCGAACTGCTCATTGAGAATACGATCCTCAAGATTGTGTTCGGGATCGAACAGAAGGGTAACGGTTTGCTCGCGCGATTCGCGCACCGTCACCTCGACCACGTCGCGCACTTCGTTGGAATCGGCAGTGGCGCTTACCGGACGTTTGTAGGGATCGAGTATCTCGAAATGCACCGACGTGCCGGCATGCAGGATCGCACCGCGCCAGCGCCGCGGCCGGAACGGGCTGATCGGCGTCATCGCCAGTACGTCCACGCCCAGCGGCAGGATCGGCCCGTGCGCGGACAGATTGTACGCGGTGGAACCGGCCGATGTGCATACGAGTACGCCGTCGCACATCAACTCGTCGATCTTCACCGCGCCGTTGAGCGAGACGCGGATATGCGCAGCCTGCTTGGTCTGGCGCAGCAAGGAAACTTCGTTGAACGCCAGCGACTTGATCGTTGTGCCCGATTCGCTGACCGCTTCCATCACCAGCGGCTTGAGGGCGGTCGGTTGCGCGCGCGCCAAACGCGCGTTCAAGTCTTCCGGCCCATAATGGTTCATCAGAAACCCGACCGTACCCAGTTTCATGCCGTATACGGGTTTGTTCAACGCCAGATAGCGATGCAGCGTGCGCAACATGAAACCGTCGCCACCGAGCGCGACGATCGTTGCCGCCTGTTCGATCGGCACCTCGCCGTAGCGTGCGCGTAAATCCGTGAGCGCGGCTTGCGCTTCATCGGTCTTGCTGGCGACGAAGGCGATGGAATTCTGAACAGACATGATGCTGCCGGAGCGAGAGCTCAGGACGAACCGCCCGCTTGCACCAGTTGCGCGAGGCGGCGCACGGCAACGGAGACAATCGGATAGTCGGCTACCACCTGCGAGCGCATGTCGGCGAACATGCTCAGGGTGAACTTGAGCGACGCGTCGTCGCGACCAAGCCAGGCGTCGACGAGTTCCGCGCCCTTGCCGGTGCCTCCTTGTTCGATGATCTGCGCCGTGAGCGCACGATGCTGGCTGTAAAGTTCGTCGCGCAACGACCCGCGCGCGTGCGCGTGCCAGCGCGACTCGACCGGCAATTCCTCGATCTTGCCCATCAACCACGACAGGTGCAGTGCCTCGCCGAGCGCAAAATACACTTCCGCGGCACGCTCAACCCGGAGATTGTGGTCGGCAGCCACGTGGATGATGTCCAGACCCGATCCCGGCGTCGGCAGCACGGCAAGATCCGCCGCCAGTGCGTCCGGGAATCCGGCCTCGATCCAGCGCAGCTTGTCGGCGTCGTAGCGGGTGCGTTCGCGCGGTGTGATCGCCTCGATCAGATGTACGCGCAGATCGCGCATGCCGCGATGGTAGCGCTCGACCGCAGCGGCGATGTTCAGCGTGGAGTCGGAATGATTGAGTACCCAGCGTGTTGAATTTCGCAGCACGCCCCAGATCACGAGCAGCGCGTCGATCTGCGCATTGCCGTTGATCTTGCCGTCCAGCGCCTCGATGCCCGCCCATAGTGCGCGCGAGTCAAACACTTCGCGCGCAATGTTGTAGGCGCGTGCCACTTGCGCCGGCGTCTTGCCGGTATCCTCACCCATGCGCAACACGAACGTGGCGCCCATGCGGTTGACCATCGAGTTGGTCACCGCGGTAGCGATGATCTCGCGCTTGAGCCGGTGCCGCTCCATGTGCTGCGTATACTTGTCATGCAACGGCGTCGGAAAGTAGCGGCGCAATTCCTTGGACAGATACGGATCCTCGGGCACGTCCGATTCGAGCAATTGCTGGAACAGGACGATTTTCGAGTAGGAAAGCAGAATCGACAGTTCCGGTCTGGTCAGGCCCAGCCCGCGCGCGCGGCGTTCGACGAACTCGGCGTCCGTCGGCAGAAATTCGATCTGGCGATCGAGCAGTCCCTGCGCTTCGAGGGTGCGGATGAAGTGCTGCTTGGCGCCGATGCGCGGCACCGACATGCGCTCCATCAGGCTGATAGCCTGATTCTGGCGGTAGTTGTCGAGCAGCACGAGGCGTTCGACCTCGTCGGTCATTGCCGCCAGTTGCTTGTTGCGCGCATCGTAATCGAGTTCGCCGCGCTGCACCGCATCACCGAGCAGGATCTTGATGTTGACCTCATGGTCGGATGTATCCACGCCCGCCGAGTTGTCGATGAAGTCGGTATTGAGCAGCACGCCGTTGAGCGCAGCCTCGATGCGACCGCGCTGGGTGAAGCCCAGATTGCCGCCCTCGCCGACCAGCTTGCAGCGCAATTCCCTGCCGTTGACGCGTATCGCGTTGTTGGTGCGATCACCGGCGTCTGCATTGGTTTCGGTTTCGGCCTTGACGTAGGTGCCAATGCCGCCGTTCCAGAGCAAGTCGACCGGCGCCTTGAGGATGGCGCGCATCAACTCGTTCGGAGACAGGCTTGATATATCGCCGTCGATGCCGAGCATGGCGCGGACCTCGGCGGACACCGCTATCGTCTTGGCGCTGCGCGCGAAAACGCCGCCGCCATTGCTGATCAGACCCGGATTGTAGTCCGCCCACGATGACCGCGGCAGCTTGAACAGGCGTTCGCGTTCTGCGAACGACTGCACCGCATCGGGATTCGGATCGAGAAAGATGTGGCGGTGATCGAATGCGGCAAGCAGTCGTGTGTGTTTTGACAACAGCATGCCGTTGCCGAACACGTCGCCGGACATGTCACCAATGCCGACGCAGGTAAAATCCGCGGACTGGCAATCGCGGCCAAGCGCGCGAAAGTGGCGCTTGACCGATTCCCACCCGCCCTTGGCGGTAATGCCCATCGCCTTGTGGTCGTAGCCGACCGATCCGCCCGAAGCGAAGGCGTCGCCGAGCCAGAAGCCGTGTTCGGCACTGACCGCGTTGGCGATGTCGGAAAACGTCGCCGTGCCCTTGTCCGCGGCGACGACCAGATACGGATCGTCGCCGTCGTAGCGCACGCAGTTCTGTGGGTGCACGATCGCCCCGTCGACCAGGTTGTCGGTGATGTCGAGCAGACCGTTGATGAACAGGCGGTAGCAGGCGATGCCCTCGGCGAGGATCGCGTCGCGATCGCCACCGACCGGTGGCCGCTTGACGAAGAAGCCACCCTTGGAACCGACTGGCACGATGACCGTATTCTTGACCATCTGCGCCTTGACCAGGCCCAACACCTCAGTGCGGAAATCCTCACGCCGGTCGGACCAGCGCAGGCCACCACGCGCGACCGGACCGAAACGCAGGTGCACGCCTTCCACACGCGGCGCATAGACGAAGATTTCGCGATAGGGTTTCGGCCTGGGTAGATCCGGCACCCTGGCCGGATCGAACTTGAAGCTGATGTATTCGCGCGTCTTGCCGCCGGGCGTCTGATAGTAATTCGTGCGCAACATCGCCCCGATCGTGCCGAGGAAGGCGCGCAGGATGCGGTCTTCGTCCAGGCTGGCAACGCGGTCGAGCAGGATTTTCAACGCCGCGACAATGGCATTGTATTGCGCCTCGCGAGATTCGCCGCGCGCATTGATCAGATTATCCACAAATCCACTATGGGATTTCGCTATCTCTTCCGGCAATAGCGCCTCCAGCTCGCGACGCAAGCGCTTGCGCGCGCCTTCGAGCACGGTCTTGCCCGGATCCTCGCGCTGCGGATCGAATTTGGCTTCGAAAAACTCCACCAACAAACCTGCGATCAGAGGATAGCGATTGAGGGTTTCCTCCATGTAGCTTTGCGAGAACGTCACGCCGGTCTGCAGCAGGTATTTGCACAGGCCGCGCATCATCGCCACCTGCCGCCAATCCATGTTCGCTCCCAGGATCAGCCGGTTGAAGCCATCGTTTTCGGACTGGCCGCGCCAGATGCGCTCGAAGCTGGCCTGGAACGAGTCGCGGATTTGTTCGATGTCGAAGGCGCACAGCACCGAGGGTTGCACTTCGAAATCCTGGATTACTGCGCTGCTATCGCCAAGATTCATCTGGTACGGGTGTTCGGAAATGATCTTCAGTCCGAGGTTCTCGAGCAGTGGCAGCGCCTCGGACAAGGTAATCGGCGCACCAAAGCGGAACAGCTTAAAGCGCAAGCTGGCATCGTGCTGGGCGGATCGGTACAGCGACATGCGCAAGTCGTCGGCGTCCTTTAGGCTGGCCACCGCTTCCACATCCGCTGCCGCCACCTGCGCGCTGACTTCCTCGATATACCCGGCCGGCAACGCCTTGCCGTACCGGCTGGCAAGCTTGCTGCCTTTTTCCTCGCCGTGCTTTTGCACCAGCGCCTCGCGCAAGCTGTCGTGCCAGTTGCGCACGATCTGGCCGATGCATTCCTCCAGTTGCGCAGTGTCGTAGTGCGGTCTCGCGCCGGCTTTTGGACGCACAATCACGTGCAGGCGCGCAAGAGCCGACTCGCCGACGTGGATCGTCGAATCCAGTCGCGCGCCATCGAATGCATCCTTGAGCAGGGCCTCGATGCGCTCACGCATATCGGCTGTGAAGCGGTCGCGCGGCAGGAACACCAGGCACGAGAAGAAACGGCCGTACTTGTCGGCGCGCACGAACAGGCGCGCACGCGCGCGGCCCTGCAAATGCAGAATGCCGTTGGCGACCGTAAACAGTTCGTCCTCGCTGGCCTGGAACAGTTCGTCGCGCGGCAGGGTTTCCAGGATGTGGCGCAGGTTCTTGCCAGAGTGCGAATCGCGGCGCAGGGCCGAGCGCTGCATCACCGCCTCGAACTTGTGCCGCACCAACGGAATATCCCATGGCCGGCGCGCATAGGCACCCGAGGTGAACAGGCCGAGAAAGCGCTGCTCGGCCACCGGCACACCGTGTGCGTCGAATTCGAGCACGCCGATATAGTCCATGTAACCGGATCGGTGCACGCTGGCGCGCGCATTGGTCTTGGTCAGAATGATGGCGTCGATCGCGCCGGATTGCGGCAGATCGCGCGCCGCCAGCGACTTGATCGAACGCGGTGCCAGCGAGCGCTCGCCACCAGACAGTATGCCCAGGCCGGAGTGTTCCACCGCCTGCAGCACATCCTCGCCGCCGGCCGTGCCAACGCGGTATTCGCGGTAGCCCAGAAAGGTGAAGTGATCGTCTGCGGCCCAGCGCAGGAATTCCTGCGCCTCGGCCACGCCGGCGGCATCCAGCGGTAATTTGCGTCGCGCCATTGCATCGGCGATGGCAAGCATTTTTGTGCGCATTGCCGGCCAGTCGCGATTGCATTGCGCAACATCGTCCAGCGCCGCCCGCACGGCTTGCTCCAGGCGCGCACGCTCGGCCGCCTCGCCAACGCGATCGATCTCGAAATGCATGAGCGATTCGGCGCGGCCCTTGCCGCCCTCCGCTGCGAGGCTGAGCACGTTGCCACCGGCATCGCGCTCGACGCTGTACACCGGGTGGATCACCAGATGCGCACTCAGCTCAGCCTGAGCCACAACAATGTTGACCGAATCGACCAGAAACGGCATATCGTCGGTGATGATGTCGATCACTGTGTACGCGGATTCGTAGCCGTCGGCGTCTGCGCCGGGATTGAACACGCGCAGGTTCGGCACACCGGGTTTGCGCACGCGCAGGAATTCGAGCAGGCCATTGACCAACCCGGCCCACGCGACGGCATCGTGCACAGCCAGATCCTCAGCACCGATACGACGGAAAAAATGCGCGACGAACGGTTGCGCCAGTTTCCCGCGCACCGCGCCGAAGCGCGCCAGTATCGATTGCAGAAAAGCGTCGTCTGCGCGTGCAGCCACGCTGGGCTTGGCGTTCATGGAAATCCGGTCCGGAACGGGGTTTTCGGGGCGCCAAGGATAGCGCTTCGCACCCGGTGTCCGCCAGCTTGGTTACGCGCACGGCGGAAGAAAAACCTCCAGCCACCGTGCGGTTAGACTTTAATCGTAGAATTCACATCGCGCCGCCGCCCCACCCGCCAGGATCGACCGGATGGCGCTGACACCGCCAGTCAGCGCAAACCGGTCTCGTTGCGCGCGATGACCATGCGCTGGATTTCCGACGTGCCCTCGTAGATCTCGGTGATCTTGGCGTCGCGGAAGTAACGCTCCAATGGCATTTCCTTGCTGTAACCCATGCCGCCATGCACCTGCACGGCCTGGTGCGTGATCCACATGGCCGCTTCGGAAGCGGTAAGTTTCGCCACCGCCGCCTCGGTCGAGAAGCGCACACCCTGCTGCTTGGTCCAGGCCGCCCGCAGGGTCAGCCAGTACGCCGCATCGAGCCGGCATTTCATGTCGGCGATTTTCTGCTGGATCATCTGGAACGAGCCGATGGATTGGCCGAACGCCTTGCGGTCGCGCGAATAGGCAAGCGTCGCTTCATAAGCCGCGCGCGACAATCCCACCGCCTGCGAGGCGATGCCGATGCGGCCGGCATCGAGCACCCCCATCGCGATCTTGAAGCCATGACCTTCTTCGCCGATCACCTCAGCCGCATTGGCACGATAGTCGGTGAGTTCGATCTCGCAGGTTGCGGAGGCGCGAATGCCGAGCTTGGGCTCGGTCTTGCCACGATGAAAGCCGGTGCGTTCGGTATCGATCATGAACGCGGTGATACCGCGCGCATGTTTGTCCGGATCGGACATGGCAAACAACAGAATGTATTTCGCCACCGGCCCGGACGTGATCCAGCTTTTCTTGCCGTTGATGATGAAGCTTCCGTCTGCCTGTTTCGTCGCGCGGCAGCGCATCGCCGTGGCATCCGAGCCCGATTGCGGCTCGGTCAGCGCAAACGCACCGATCGCAGCGCCCGACGCGATCGGAGTGACGTACTTGTGCTTTTGTTCCTCGTTGCCAAACTTGAGCAGCCCATTGCAGTACAGCGTGTTGTTCACCGACATGATCGTGGAGTGCGCGCAGTCGGCCTCGGCAATCTCGATCATCGCCAGTGCGTAGGCGATCGAATCCATGCCGGCGCCGCCGTATTCGGCCGGCACCTCGATGCCCATCAGGCCCAGTTGGCCCATCTCGCGGATGTTGTCGAGCGGGAATTCGCCGGACTTGTCGAAATCCGCCGCCACCGGGGCGATGCGCTTTTGCGCGAAATCGCGGGCTATGGACTGGATCTGCAGTTGTTCTTCGCTGAAGCGGAAATCCATTGGAACTTCTCCATGCGTGCCGTCATTCCAGCCAGGGATTGGCTGGAATCCAGACGGCAGGAAGCCAGCAGAAAAAGGCTGGATTCCGGCGTTCGCCGGAATGACGAGCAAGATCAGTAGGTGGATTTTACCGGTTTCCCTGCACGCCTGCCCACGTCAGCGACCCGGGCGCGGGCAGATCCTCGAAATCGCAGGGCGGATGTTCCAGCCGCTGATCGAGCAGCCATGGCAGCAAGGCGAGCGTCGAGTAGGCGTGATGCCAGATCACGTGCATTTCGTTTGGATACTCGGTGTAACGCGGCGTCGCGCCGAGCGCGCGCAGCTCACGCACGACCGCGCGCGAACCGACCATCGCGCCGCCATAGCCGGTTTCCACGTCGGTGTCGTTGTCACGGGCGCCATGAAAAATCCATTCGGGCACGTTGCCAATCGATGCCAATCCGACCAACTCGGTCATGCCCGACATCGGCACGCCGGCGGCGAAGCATTCCGGCCAGGTTTTGAGAGCGTCCCACACGCCGGTGCCGCCATCGGAAACACCGGTCAGGTAGATGCGCCGAGAGTCGACGGGAAAATGCTGAAGTGCATCGCGCACGACCGCAGCCACGCGCCGCGGCGGCCAATACGCGCCAGTTGTTTGCGGCGCCACATAGACCAACGGAATGTCATCGCGCATGGCCTGGTCCAGCAACAGCATGGAACCGTTGCCATAGCCAACCAGCTGCGATTCGTTGTCGGTACCGTCCTGCCAGTCACCATGCAGGAATACGATCAGCGGAAGTTTCTCGTCGTGCGAACGCCCGGGCGTTTCGATGGCGCGATACGGCACATGCAGCGCGTCCGGCGTCCAGTACCTGGCCAACGCGGAATACGGCACTTCGGCGCACGCGGGCGCGGCCGCGAGACCCAGCAACACCGCACCCCATGCTCGCCACAGCAATCTTCCGCGCACCTGCCCTCTCCACGTCCGCGGCTTCGACCATAACGGAACCGCCGGGTTCAATCCATACGTTGACGCTGGCGCGGCGCAAGCGTAATCTGCGAATCCATCTTTCAATCAAGATGAAAGGATATACTTGGATCTTGCCGCCACCACCGGGCTGTTGCGCCTGCTCGCCGATCCGACGCGCCTGCGCCTGCTGGCCCTGATCGAACGCGAAGAGCTGACCGTCGCTGAACTCGCCGGAGTGCTGCGCCTGGCGCAGCCGCGCGTATCCACGCATCTGGCCAAGCTCAAGGAAGCCGGGCTGGTGCGCGACCGCCGCGCCGGCGTGTCGGCGTATTACCGCTGGAACGCGGAGGCCGAAGACAAGACCGCCGAACTCGTGCAAACCCTGCGCACCAGTCTCGACGACGCGCTGATCGCGGACGACCTGCGCCGCCTACCGGCCGCGCTGGCGCAACGCGCACGCGAAGCGGGTTGGGCCGACAGCGTGGCCGGCGATATGGAACGGCACTACTCACCGGGCCGTACGTGGGAAGCGCTTGCCCGGGCGCTGACCAGCCTGATCGACGTCGGCGACGTGCTCGACATCGCTTCCGGCGATGGCGTGTTGGCGGAACTGCTCGCGCCACATGCCAAATCGATCATCTGCATCGACGCCAGCGAGCGTGTGGTCGCCGCGGCGCGCACGCGGCTCAAGTCCTTCCGCAATGTGCAGGTGCGCCTGGGCGACATGCACGCCATCGATCTCGGTTCGCGGCGTTTCGACCTGGTCTTGCTCATGCACGCGCTGACCTACAGCGACAAACCGGCACAGGCGATTGCCGAAGCGACACGCGTGCTCAAGCCGGGTGGGCGCCTGTCGGCATCACGCTTGGCCGCCACGCACACCGTGCCGCGGTCACACCGTTCGATCACCGCAATCTCGGCTTCCGCGCAGAGGACTTGCGCCGCTGCGCGCAATCCGCCGGGCTGAAAATCATCGCTTGCGGAACGATCACGCGCGAACGCCGTCCCCCGCATTTCGAAGTGTTGCATCTGGTCGCGAGAAAACCCGCATGAGTGCCCTGCCCTGGAAAGATCCCGCGCGCGTCGCCGCGCTCGAAGCCGCGCTTGCGCGGCGCATCCTCGTCATCGACGGCGCGATGGGCACGATGCTGCAGACATACAAGCTCGACGAAGACGGTTATCGCGGCGAGCGCTTCGCGCGTGACCACGCGGGGACACATGCGCATGGCCACGGACCGGCTTGCGATCACGACGTGAAAGGCAACAACGACCTGCTGACGCTGACGCAGCCGCACATCATCCGCGGCGTCCACGACGGCCTATCTCGACGCCGGCGCGGACATGATCGAAACCAACACGTTCAACTCCACCTCGATCAGCCAGGCCGACTACCAGCTGGAACACCTCGTCCCACGAACTGAATCTCGAAGGTGCGCGCCTGGCGCGCGACCGCTGCGACGCATTCGAAGCCAAGACACCGGACAAGCCGCGCTTCGTCGCCGGCGTGCTCGGCCCGACCAGCCGCACCGCCTCGATCTCGCCGGACGTCAACGATCCCGGCTTCCGCAACGTCAGTTTCGACGAACTGGCGGCGGCCTACGCCGAAGCCGCGCGCGGCCTGCTCGACGGCGGCGCCGACCTGTTGATGGTCGAGACCGATCTTCGACACGCTGAACGCCAAGGCCGCGCTGTTCGCGCATCGAGCAGTTCTTCGACGCGCGCGGCGCACGCGTGCCGATCATGATTTCCGGCACCATCACCGATCATGTCCGGCCGCACGCTGTCCGGCCAGACCACCGAAGCGTTCTGGAATTCGGTGCGCCATGCGAGGCCGCTGTCCGTCGGCCTGAACTGCGCGCTGGGCGCCGACGGACTGCGTCCGCTATGTCGAGAAGCTGGCGCGCATCGCCGACTGCTACGTCAGCGCGCATCCCAACGCCGGCCTGCCCAACGCGTTCGGCGAATACGACGAGACGCCGGAACACATGGCCGACGTGATCGGCGAATTCGCCGCAGCGGCTTCCTCAACATCGTCGGCGGCTGCTGCGGCACCACGCCGGCGCACATCAAGGCCATCGCCGAAGCGGTGGCAACATCGCACCGCGCGCGCTGCCGTCCGCAGTCGATGCGGAGGCCGCATAGCATCGAGCCAGCGTCACACCCGCCTGTCCGGCCTGGAGCCGCTGGTCATCACGCCCGACTCGCTGTTCATCAACGTCGGCGAGCGCACCAATGTCACCGGCTCGGCGCAGTTCACGCACTGATCATGGAAGGCGCTACGACGAGGCGCGTCGAAGTCGCGCGCCAGCAGGTCGAGAACGGCGCGCAGGTCATCGACATCAACATGGACGAGGCCATGCTCGACTCCGAAGCGGCGATGGTGCGCTTCCTGAACCTGATCGCCTCCGAGCCCGACATCGCCCGCGTGCCGATCATGATCGACTCGTCCAAATGGGCGGTGATCGAGGCCGGCCTGAAATGCGTGCAGGGCAAGGGCATCGTCAACTCGATCTCGCTGAAGGAAGGCGAAGCGAATTTCATCGACCAGGCGCGCAAGGTGCGCGCTACGGCGCGGCCGCCGTGGTGATGGCGTTCGACGAACAGGGCCAGGCCGACACCTTCGCGCGCAAGATCGAGATCTGCAAGCGCGCCTACGAGATGCTGGCCGAAGAAGTCGGCTTCCCGCCCGAAGACATCATCTTCGATCCCGAACATCTTCGCGATCGCCACCGGCATCGAGGAACACGACAACTACGCGGTGGACTTCATCGAGGCCACGCCGCAGATGAAGCAGAGCTGCCCGCACTGCGCAGATCTCCGGCGGCGTGTCCAACGTGTCGTTCTCGTTCCGCGGCAACGATGCGGTGCGCGAGGCGATCCACACCGTGTTCCTGTATCACGCGATCAAGGCCGGCATGGACATGGGCATCGTCAACGCGGGCGCGCTGGCGTCTACGACGATCTCGACCCGGAACTGCGCGAGCGCGTCGAAGACGTGGTGCTCAACCGCCGGAGCGATGCAACCGAGCGCCTGGTGGAGATCGCCGAGCGACTACAAGGCAAGGCGCGAAGGCAGAAGACGACGGTCGAGACGCTGGCATGGCGCGAACTGCCGGTGCGCGAGCGCCTGAGCACGCGCTGGTGCACGGCATCGACCAGTTCATCGTCGAGGACACCGAGGAAGCGCGCCAGACTGTCGACGCGCCCGCTCGACGTGATCGAAGGCCCGCTGATGGACGGCATGAACGTGGTCGGCGACCTGTTCGGCGCGGGCAAGATGTTCCTGCCGCAGGTGGTGAAATCCGCGCGCGTGATGAAGCAGGCGGTGGCCCACCTGATGCCCTACATCGAAGAGGAAAAGCTGCGAAGCCGGCGACAGTCGGCAAGTCCAACGGCAAGATCGTCATGGCCACGGTCAAGGGCGACGTGCACGACATCGGCAAGAACATCGTCGGCGTGGTGCTGCAGCTGCAACAACTTCGAAGTGGTCGATCTGGGCGTGATGGTGCCGGCGCAGAAGATCCTCGACACCGCGATCGCGGAGAAGGCCGACATCATCGGCCTGTCCGGCCTGATCACGCCGTCGCTGGAGGAAATGGCCCATGTCGCCAAGGAAATGCAGCGGCAGGACTTCACAATCCCGCTGCTGATCGGCGGCGCGACCACTTCGCGCGCGCACACGGCGGTGAAGATCGAACCGCAACTACAAAGCCGCCTGCGTCTGGGTCAAGGATGCTTCGCGCGCGGTCGGCGTGGCGCAGTCGCTCGTCAGCAAGGAACTGGTCGACGGCTTTCTCGTCAAGGTGCGTGCCGACTACGCCGATGTGCGCGAACGCCACCGCAACCGCGGGCCCGGCAAACGCCTGGTCACACTGGAAGCCGCGCGTGCGAACGCATCAAAACCTGACTGGACGAATTACACGCCGCCGAGGCCGCACAAAACCGGCATCACCGTGTTCGATGACATTCCGCTAGCGGAACTGCTGCCGGTGATCGACTGGACGCCGTTCTTCCAGGCCTGGGAACTGCACAGCCACTATCCGGCGATTCTCAGCGACAGCATCGTCGGCAAGCAGGCAACCGAACTGTTTGCGGACGCGCAGAAAATTCTGGGCAAAGTCGTCGCGGAAAAATGGCTGCGCGCGAAAGCCGTAATCGGATTCTGGCCCGCCGCGCGCGCGGGCGACGACATCGAGCTACGCTGCGACGGCAAGCCCGTGATGCTCCATCATCTGCGTCAGCAGGCCGACAAGCCGATCGAACGTCCGAACCTTTGCCTGTCGGATTTCATCGCGCCGATGGAATCCGGCGTTGCCGACTGGATCGGCGGTTTCGCCGTGACCGCAGGTCTGGGTATCGAGGAACACCTTGAGCGCTTTCACCGGGACAACGACGATTATTCGGCGATCATCCTTAAGGCACTTGCCGATCGTTTCGCCGAAGCGCTGGCCGAGTACATGCACCGACTCGTGCGTACCAAATTGTGGGGTTATGCGCCGAAAGAAGCGCTCGACACTGACGCATTGATTGCGGAAAAGTACTGCGGTATTCGCCCGGCACCGGGATATCCAGCCTGTCCGGATCACACCGAGAAAAAAACCCTTTTCGCCCTGCTCGATGCGACCAACAACGCCGGTATCGAGCTGACCGAAGGATTCTCTATGTATCCCGCGGCTGCAGTTTCCGGCTGGTATTTCAGCCATCCGCGCAGCCAGTACTTCGTCGTCGGCAAGCTCACCCGAGATCAGGTTGAGGACTATGCGCGCCGCAAGGGCTGGACGCTGTCCGAAGCCGAGCGCTGGCTGACCGCCAATCTGGACTACGATCCCGACTGATTATTTTCGATGTGCCGGGCATCCTGCCACGGGCATCGAGCAATTGGTCAGCGAACCTCGGAAGAACCGTCGCAAGCTATCGAGCGCGGCAGGTAATTCAGAGGTTCCCTACGTTTCCTCGGAACTACCCGGTTCGACCGCCCCCGGCCGGCGCTCGCGCAAATGCGTGGCAAGATTGTAGACCGACACGAACGCCGGAAACAGGTTCGCGAGCACGCCAACCGAATCGTTTTTGCCAAACGTGAAATAGGCCAGCAGCAGGACGCTGCCGCTGATCGACAGCCACCAGAATGCGGCAGGCATCACCACGCGGCGTAGTTTCTTGGTCGCATACAACTGCACGAACCAGCGCGCTGTGAACAGGAACACACCAAGGTAGCCTATCAGTTTCCACGGCGTGACGATGATATGGTTGAAATGGAAAAGGACTTCGTTCATGCGTGGATTCCTCGCATGCCCGGCAGCGGCTGGGCAGAAAAATTACTCGCGTGCGGCCAACCACTCGTGGATCGCGCTCGGCACTTCGCGCTGGGCGCGGCCAGAGACGTAAATGCCGATGTGGCCGCCCTTGAACGCGAGTTCGGTGTAATCCTTCGTGCCCGCGTGTTGTTTGAGCGGACGCGAAGCCGACGGCGGCACCAGGTGATCCTGTTCGGCGAAGATGTTCAGCACCGGCATGGTTACGTTTTTCAGACTCACTTCCTTGTCGCCGATCTTCAAACCGCCGTTAACCAGCTTGTTGGCCTGGTAGAAATCCTTGATGAACTGTCGGAACGCTTCGCCTGCCTGGTCGGGACTGTCGAAAATCCATTTTTCCATGCGCAGAAAGTTCTCGAGTTCTGCCTTGTTGTCGAGAATATCGACCAAGCCGATGTATTTCTGCTGATTCAACCGTACCGGCTTGAGCGTCAGATAGCACCAGTTCATCAGGTCCGCGGGCACGTTGCCGAGCGTATCGATGAACAAATCCACGTCGAGTCCGCGCGTCCAGTGCGACAGCATATTGTCGGGCGTATGGAAATCCACCGGCGTGACCATCGCGATAAGATTGCGGATCTTCTCGCGATGCGTTGCTGCATAGCAAAGACTGAATGCACCGCCCTGACAGATGCCGAGCAGGTTGATCTTGTTCGTCTTGTGGCGCCTGGCGACGACGTCGACGCAACGGTCGATATAGCCGTTGATGTAGTCGTCCAGCGTCAGGTAGCGATCCGACTGATCCGGATACCCCCAGTCGATCAAGTACACGTCCTCGCCAAGGGCGAGCAGGTTCTTCACCAGCGAGCGATCGTCCTGCAAATCGACCATATAGGGCCGATTGACCAGAGCGTACACGATCAGCAGCGGCGCTGATTTTTTAGAAGACGATGCGGTCGGACTGGTTTTGCCTATGAAGCGGTACAGGACAAGTTTGTCTTCGCGATAAACCTCTTCCTTCGCGGTCGCGCCGTAATCGACTTCGTCGAGCGACCTCAGAGTCTTCATGCCAGCCACCAGCTTGCGGTTGAAAGCAACCACCTCATCCAGCGCCTTGAGTGGTTCGATACGCAGCGGGCCCATGCTCAATTCCTCCATTTCGACGTCTTTTCGGCTTTATTGCGAGAACTTCGTGCGGCCGCCTGCCGCGGTGGTGGCGGCGCACGTTTTTTCAGGGCCGCAATCTCGACACGCATCGCGGTAACTTCGCGTTGCAGTTCAGCCACCCTGGTATCGCCATTACCGCCACGTCGCAGCTCGTGCAGACGCTTGTGCACACTGTTCAGTTCGCTGCGTGTGGGCATCCCCAGATCGGTGCCGATGCGTTCGACTTCAGCCTGCACCTGGGCACGCACGCGCATCTGCGCATTGACTACATCTCCATAGACTTTGCGAAAATCATCCGACAGCGCGATTTCGGCCCAAGCCTCTTCGGCCGCATCCACCCACAAATCGTAGAGTGCGCGCGGCGAGTCGATGCGCCGTCCGGGTTCATCGCGCTCAACCAGCTTGTTTTCGAATATAGCGAAGCTGCGCTGACTCGATTTCAGGATCAACGCGTTGTAACGATTCAGCGCGTCCTGGTATTCGATCAGGGCTGCGGCCGTTTTCTGGTAATGCTCTTGATGCTCGCGCGCATAACCGAATGCGGGCGCATTGAGCCACGACAAGCCTTCCTGTCTGGCTTGCGCCAGAAACGGCGCGAAACTCGACGACAATTGCTCGATGCCTTGCGCACCGGGGCCGGCGATATCGCGCAGCATCTTTGCTAGTGGATTGTCCACCAGCGTGACGTCGGATCCGACCAGATTGAAGCCGTTGCGCAAGGCTTCGGTCCATGCTTTCGGATCGCCGCCACCAGTGGGCTGGCCCGCTGCCGCGATCATCGATTGCATGAGCGCCGTGTAACTTCTGGCGCCTGCCATCAGCCGATCCATGGTTTCGTTCTGTTTGCCGGCACCGCTGAACATCCGCGACCATTGCTCCAGACCCTCGTGCCAGGGCGTGCCGGCGTCCGGCGTCTGCCCTGCACAATTGCGCGTCGCGTCGGACCACGCCGACCAGTACTGCTGCTGCAGCGCCTGCCAGTCCGCCATCCAGTCCTGGGGGGATTTTTTCTCGTCCATCGGTTGTCTCCGGCGACAATATTCATCCTACCATGCGCCATGTTGCACCGCAAAAACCGGAACCATTCGTAGCCAAAAAAAAACGCGCCGAAGCGCGCTTTTTTTCTATATGGGAGGCATCAGGCCGCCGGGGCTTCTTCCGCCACTGCCTTCATCGACAGGCGAATACGGCCCTTCTTGTCGACTTCGAGCACCTTGACCTTGACGATCTGGCCTTCCTTGAGGTGGTCGGAGACCTTCTCGACGCGCTCGTTGGCGATCTGCGAGATGTGCAGCAGGCCGTCCTTGCCCGGCAGCATGTTGACGATCGCGCCGAAATCCAGCAGCTTGACGCACCGTGCCTTCGTAGATCTTGCCCGACTTCGACGTCGGCGATGATGTGCTCGATGCGCTTCTTGGCCAGCTTCGGCCGCTTCGCGGTTGACGCAGGCGATGGTGATGGTGCCGTCGTCGCTCGATGTCGATCGTCGTGCCGGTTTCTTCGGTCAGCGCGCGGATCACCGCGCCGCCCTTGCCGATGACGTCGCGGATCTTCTCCGGGTTGATCTTCATCGTTGATCATGCGCGGCGCGAATTCGGACATCTCGGTGCGCGCACTGCGGCATGGCCTTGCTTCATCTTGCCCAGGATGTGCATGCGGCCTTCGCTTGGCCTGCGCCAGCGCGACCTGCATGATTTCCTTGGTGATGCCCTGGATCTTGATGTCCATCTGCAGGGCGGTGATGCCGTTCGGCGGTGCCGGCCACCTTGAAGTCCATGTCGCCCAGGTGATCCTCGTCGCCGAGGATGTCGGTCAGCACGGCGAACGGTTGCCTTCCTTGATCAGACCCATGGCGATGCCGGCCACGTGGGCCTTCAGCGGCACGCCGGCATCCATCAGCGCCAGGCAGCCGCCGCACACCGAAGCCATCGACTGAGAGCCGTTGGACTCGGTGATTTCGCGACACCACGCGCATCGACGTAGCCGAATCTTCCTTCGACGGCAGCACCGCCAGCAGCGCGCGCTTGGCCAGACGGCCATGGCCGATTTCGCGGCGCTTGGGCGCACCGACGCGGCCGGTTTCGCCGGTGGCGATACGGCGGCAAGTTGTAGTGGAGCATGAACGGTCGCTGTATTCGCCGCTCGAGCGCGTCGATGATCTGCGCAGTCGCGCGCGGTGCCCAGCGTCGCACCACGAGCCTGGGTTTCGCCGCGGGTGAACAGGGCCGAGCCGTGGGTGCGCGGCAGCACGCCGATGCGGATGGTGATCGGGCGCACGGTGCGCGTGTCGCGGCCGTCGATGCGCGGCTTCGCCGCCAGGATCTGCTCGCGCACGATCTTCGGTTTCCAGTGCGCCGAATTCCTTGGCCATCTCGGCGTGCGTTCCAGCTCTCGCTGTCGCGCACGCACCGGCGAGCGTGGCCATCGCGTCTTGCCTGATCGCGTCGATGGCGTCGCGTGCGCGCCGCTTGTCGCGCACCTGGAACGCTTCGCGCGAGCTTGCTGCCTCGACCGCGTCCTGGCAATGCGGCGATCAGCGCCTCGTCCTTGGCCGGCGCGAGTCCACGCGGACGGCTTGGCCCGCGGCATCGGCCGAGTTCGTTGATTGCATTGATCGACGGCTTCTGCATCTGCTCGTGGCCGAACACCACCGCGCCCAGCATGACTTCTTCGGGCAGCTGTCTGCGCTTCGGATTCGACCATCAGCACGGCGTTCTCGGTGCCGGCGACCACCAGATCCAGCTGGGATGTCTGTCAGCTGCGGTCGCGGTCGGGTTGAGCATGTACTGGCCGTTGGCATAGCCCACGCGCGCGGCGCCGATCGGGCCGTCGAACGGAATGCCGGACAAGCGCCAGCGCAGCAGACGCGCCGATCATCGCGGGAATGTCGCGAGTCGACTTCCGGATTGAGCGACATGACCGTGGGCGACGACCTGCACTTCGTTGTAGAAGCCTTCCGGGAACAGCGGGCGCATCGGGCGGTCGATCAGGCGGGAGGTCAGCGTTTCCTTTTCGCTGGGACGGCCTTCGCGCTTGAAGAAGCCGCCGGGGATCTTGCCCGGCGGCATAGGTCTTCTCGAGTAGTCCACGGTCAGCGGGAAGAAATCCTGCCCGGCTTGGCGCCTTCGCGGCCGACCACGGTGACCAGCACCACGGTGTCATCCATGACGACCATCACGGCGCCGGTGGCCTGGCGGGCGATTTCGCCGGTTTCCAGTGTGACCTGGTGATTGCCGTACTGGAACGACTTGGTTACTTTTGCCACGTGCTTATTTCCTGATCTGATGGAGAAGTGCGCCCGCGGACGAGCGTCTCTTGATCTTCGCGTTCGCGGACGAACGCATAAATATTCATAGTGCGGCCATGAATGGCCGCTTTTTGGTTCTGGCGTTCAAGGACGAACGCACTAGCGACGGAGTCCGAGGCGTTCGATCAGGGACTTGTAGCGGTCCGTGTCGGCGTTCTTCAGATATGCCAGCAATCGGCGGCGCTGGTTCACCATCTTGAGCAGGCCACGGCGAGAATGATGATCCTTGTCATGCTCGGCGAAATGCTTGGACAGGTGCTCGATGCGCGCGGAGAGCAGCGCGACCTGCACTTCCGGCGAGCCGGTATCGCTGGGGGCGCGACGATAGTCCGCCACGACTTTGCTGGTTTGTTCCACGGAGAGAGACATTGTTCACCTTTGCTGTTGCGTACGGCGCGGGTCAGCCGCATGCGAAAAGCTCCGCCGAGCGCGACCCGCGTCAGGACCCGGACTGCATCCGGGATGGAAAAAGCCGCTTATTGTAACCTGATTGGACGGCAAATGGGCATTCCGATCATGCTAACGCCGGAAATCCGCGCTGGATGCGGCCCGTCCGTACAAGTCGACCCGGATGAAATGCGAACAACCCGCCACGCAGATCCGGGGCTGGCGCTAGGGAGCGCGTGCAGAGAATCCATCTTCGGCAGCGTGAACGGCACAACCCGCAGGATGGACACCTAGCATGAGCACCATGGACATTGGCGCGTCCCTGGGTGTCATAGATAGATAGAATGCAAAGTTGTCACGGCAAGTTGGGTGGGCGTCATGAACTTCATAAAGACAATCACCTGGGAGGAGCCCAACCGGCGCAACACCCCGCCTTTGCATATTGCGTCGCACGGGGAACGGTTTTCGACACTGACCGGAGTTTGGTGGCTTGATGAAAACCGATTTGTCGTAAACCACCGAAGCGGCCTGAGAATGGCGCTGTTCGATCTGCGTGCAGGCGATGCCCCCGTTGCGATTGCTCCCATCCCTCACTTGTCGGACGACATAGCCGCAAAAAAAACCGGCGAGGAAACATGGGAAATCGCCGTAAGCGGGTGTTGGGATTGCGCGTATTCGCTGCATCGGCTGTCGACGCAGGGTTCGCCCGGGTTTGCGCTGCTCGAAGTCAAACCTCCTCCGAACAGGACTTTTTGTCATGGAGTTGCCTACGACGACGCCGGAAAATTGTGGCTCGCATTCCATACCGGCGACGATCCACGCATAGAAGCGGAAGGCGTTGTCTCGCGTCTGCCCGCCCCCTGGGGTGCGCGCGATGTCTGTATCGATGAAGACTCAGGACACGTCTATTGCATAGCGGTATCAAAAAACCCGACAACCAGCGCCTACAGTCAGACAGCCACCAGCATCTGGCGATACGACCCTGCCTCCAACTCATGGAGCATGGTCCATGCAATGGAAAACGTGCATGCCGATGCCTGTCGAATTTTTGCGGGAAAGATCTGGTTGCCGGATCAGGCAAGCGACAGGGTGCTCGGCATTGATTTGCTGGGGCGAACGCCACCAACCGTCACCCAGGATAGTTACCTCGATTTCCCCCATGGCCTCGATATTTCGAATTCCGGTATTTTGGCCGTTGCCAACTATGGCAACAGCAGTCTGGTGCTGTACGAACTCAAATAGGCAGGAAACATGCGCTGCGAGAGTGGTATCGTCGTTTTTGCGTGCTACGGGTTGAAACCGCGCCGCACACGAACCGCGCCGTCTACATCGACAGCCACCAGGGCAACCAACCGGCCTTGAGCATCCAGCGCGCGGCATAAACCAACGGCAGGCTGTCCTGCCACACTGAACTTCTGGCCCTGACGCAGCCGCAGCGCTTGCGTCTGGTCCAGTTGCAATGCCGGCAATGTGCCAACTCCGGCTTCCATCGGCAGCAGCAGCCGATCCAGGGCCGGCACACCGCCATCGGCCAGGGTTTGCTCCAATGCTGCCAGCGTCTGCATCGCAGGCTGGGTGAACGGATCCACCCACAGTCGCCGCAGCGCGGTCAGATGCGCACCGCAGCCCAGAAGCTCACCAAGATCCCGCGCTAGACTGCGTACGTACGTGCCGGAGCCGCATTCCACATGTAACTGCAAGCGATCGCCGTCGCGACCTTGCAGTTGCAAGCGCTGAATCTCGACCTCGCGAGGCGGCGCCTGCACGGCTTCGCCGCGGCGTGCACGCCGGTACAAAGCCACACCACCCTGCTTGATCGCCGAGTACGCCGGCGGCGTCTGCACAATGCTACCGCGCAGGTCGGCCAACGCGCGCTCGATCACCCCATCATCCAATGCAGGCACCGGCCGCGTTAGCAGTACTTCGCCTTCGGCATCATCCGTTGTGGTGGTCCTGCCCAAGCGGCATTGCGCGGCATACGCCTTGCGCGATCCGAGCAGAAATCCGGCGATCTTGGTCGCCTCGCCAAAACAGATCGGCAACAGACCTGTGGCCAGCGGATCGAGGCTGCCAGTATGTCCGGCCTTGCCCGCAGCAAACAGACATTTTACCTTTTGCAACACGCGGTTGGAACTGATTCCTGCGGGCTTGTCGAGAAGCAGGATACCGTTGACGGCGCGGCCGTCCGGTTTCACTTTTCGCCGCGCAGCAGAGCCTCGATGCGCTCGCCGCGGTCGACTGAATCGTCGTAACGGAAACGCAGTTCCGGCACGCGCCGCACGCGCATCGTTTTGGATAATTCGCGGCGAAATTCCTTGGCCATTTCGTTGAGCGCCTTGACCGCGTCCTTGGCGGTGTCCGGCCGCAACGCGGTAACGAACACGGTGGCCATGTCGAAATCCTTGGTGACCTCCACATCCGACACACTGACCGAGGGCAAGGCATGATCGCGCACGACATCATGCACGAGTGTGCCGAGCAGCCGGCGCAGCTCGGCGGAAAGGCGATCGGAACGGGTGAAGGAACGGGAGGGCATGGTTATGGCGAACGGTGAAGAGAAGTAGCGTACCGCATTTCGGCCCTTACCGCTGACCACTTACGGCTAGGTCGCTCACAGGGTTCTGGCTACCTCGATGCGCTCATAGCACTCGATCTGGTCGCCCGGCTTGACATCATTGTACTGCTTGACGCCGATGCCGCATTCCATGCCGTTGCGCACCTCGTCGACGTTTTCCTTGAAGCGGCGCAGCGATTCGAGTTCGCCCTGGAAAATCACGGTATTGTCGCGCAGCACCCGGATCGGCTTGTGCCGCTTGACCCGCCCTCGATCACCATGCAGCCGGCGATTGCGCCGAACTTGGACGAGCGGAACACATCGCGCACCTGGGCGGTACCGATGATCTCCTCGCGGATCTCCATGCCGAGCAGACCGGTTGCGGCCTGTTTCACCTGGTCGATCACATCGTAGATGATCGAGAAATAGCGCAGGTCGACGCCATTGGTTTCGATCACCTTGCGCGCGGTCGCGTCTGCGCGCACGTTGAAGCCGATGACCATCGCCTTGGACGCCACCGCCAGGGTCGCATCGGATTCGGTAATGCCGCCGACCCCGGACGCGATCACATTGACCCTGACCTGTCGTTGCCGATCGCCGTGAGCGAATCGCGCAAGGCCTCGACCGAACCCTGTACATCGGCCTTGACCACGATTTCAGCGCTGCTGCTCGTCGCCCTGTCCCATCTGCGACATCACATCTTCCAGACGCCGGTTTGTTTGCTCAGGCGTGTGTCGCGCAGTTTGTCGCTGGCGCTCGGACGCAACCTGCTTGGCGAGGCGCTCGTCCTCGACGACGACGAAATCGTCGCCCGCATTGGGCACGCCGGAAAGACCGAGCACCTGCACCGGGATCGACGGCCCGGCACTATCCACCGGCTTGCCGGCCTCATCGAACATCGCACGCACGCGGCCATATTCGACACCGCAGACGAGAAAGTCGCCGTTCTTCAGCGTGCCCTGCTGCACCAGCACCGTCGCCACCGGGCCGCGGCCCTTGTCCAGGCTGGACTCGATCACCACGCCGGTGGCGCGGCCGTCGGCGCACCGCTTTCAGTTCCATCACCTCGGCCTGCAGCAGGATCGCATCGAGCAGATTGTCGACGCCTGCTCCGGTCTTGGCCGACACCGGCACGAACTGCGTATCGCCGCCCCATTCTCTCGGGCACGACTTCGTGCTGCGACCAGGTCCTGCTTGACGCGTCCGGATTCGCTTCCGGCTTGTCGATCTTGTTGACCGCCACGATGATCGGCACGCCGGCCGCCTGGCGTGGTTGATCGCCTCGATGGTCTGCGGCATCACGCCGTCGTCGGCGGCGACCACCAGCACCACGATGTCGGTGACTTGGCGCCGCGCGCGCGCATCGCGGTGAACGCCGCGTGGCCGGGGGTGTCGAGGAACGTGATCACGCCCTTCGCCGTTTCGCACGTGATACGCGCCGATATGCTGGGTGATGCCGCCGGCTTCGCCCGCGGCCACCTTGGTGCGGCGGATGTAGTCCAGCAGCGAGGTCTTGCCGTGGTCGACGTGGCCCATGATGGTGACCACCGGCGGGCGCGGTTCCTTGTCGCCCTGCCTTCGCCTTCGTGCCAGCGAGCGTTTCCGCGTTCTTTTCTGCGCCGCAACCGCCTTGTGCCCGAGTTCCTCGACCACGATTACGGCGGTATCCTGATCGATCACCTGGTTGATCGTCGCCATCGCGCCCATCTTGATCAGCACCTTGACGACTCGGCGGCCTTGACCGCCATCTTCTGCGCCAGTTCGGACACGAGGATGGTCTCGGCGATCGGCACCTCGCGCACCATCGGTGCGACCGGTTTGGAAAATGCCGTGCGTGGCCGATCCTGCCCGCGACGGCTCGACCTGCTTGCGCGGACGTTTCTTGACCGCGCCACGGCGTGCTGGCCTTGCGTCCGACAGATGCAGCTCCGCGCCGAAATAGCGCGCAGCTCGGTCGTCGCCCTCGTCGCGCATGCGGTGCGAACCGTGCTTGGCCTTGGCGTGTTTGTGCGCGGCGCGCCTTCCGGCGCCGCGCGGCCGCGGCGGTCATCGGTTCGTGCGCGGCTCGTGTGCCTTGCGCGGCGAGGCCGGATGTCTGCCTTAGCCGGTCTTTCGGCCGGCGCGGCCTGCTCCGGCCTTTGGCTTTGCGCTTCGGCTTCGTGCGTTGGCGCGCTTCTTCCTCGGCGGCATGCCGGGCCTCTTCGGCCGCGCGCAGTTTGGCCTGTTCTTCGAGCCGGCGGCTGTCCTGCACCTTGAAGCGGGCTTGCTCGGCTTCGCTGCTGTGCATGCGATTCCTGCAGCTTGCGCAACGCGTCCTCGCGCTCGGGATCCACTTCCTGCGTCTTCGGCCACCACGCTGCGCTTGACATAGGTGCGCTTCTGGCGCACTTCGACGCAACTGTCTTGCCGCGCGCCGCTCCCTGATTGACCGTGAGCTCGCTGACCGTCTTGCGCTTGAGGGTGATCTTGCGCGGCGCCGGTCCTCCTCGGCGGCTTGCCTCGCGCTTGCCGTGGGTGCGACGCAGAAAGCCGAGCAGCTTCACCTTTTCGGTGCTGGATACGACCTGATCGGGGCTGGAGAATTTCATGCCGGCCTCGTCGAGCTGGACCAGCAGCTTGTCCACGCTCATGCCGAGCACGACGGCGAGTTGCTTGACGGTTACGTCCGACATGATGATACAGTCTCCTTGGGCGTGGCCGGGATAAGCGAAGCCCGAATCAGGCTTCGGCCTCCGTGCGCGCCGCCATGATCAAATCGCCTGCGCGCTGTTCGTCCATACCCTCGATCGCCATTTCCATCAGTTCGACGGTGGCCAGGTCGGCCAGATTCTCGCGCGTGACGATGCCGCGCTGGGCGAGTTCGAACGCAGCAGCCTCGTCCATGCCCTCCATGTCGAGCAGGTCCTCGGCGGGCTCGGTGTCGCCCACCTGTCTCCTCGCTGGCGATGGCCTGCGGTGAGCAGCACGTCGCGGGCGCGGCCGCGCAGCTCTTCCACGTGCCCTCGTCGAACTCCTCGATGGAGAGCAATTCGGCGGTCGGCACGTAGGCGATCTCCTCGATGCTGGAGAAACCTTCCTGCACCAGGATCGCGGCCACGTCCGCATCCACGTCCAGCTGTTCCATGAACAGCTTCTGCAGCGCCTGGGCCTCGGCTTCGGTCTTCTGGGTGGCCTGGGCCTCGCTCATGACGTTCAGCTCCCAGCCAGAGAGCTGGCTGGCCAGGCGCACGTTCTGGCCGCCGCGGCCGATGGCCTTGGATAGGTTGTCCTCGGCCACCGCGATGTCCATGCTCTTGGACTCCTCGTCCATGGTGATGGACTGCACCTCGGCCGGGGACATGGCGTTGATGACGAACTGCGCCGGGTTGTCGTCCACAGGGCACGATGTCCACGCGCTCGCCGGAGAGTTCGTTGGACACGGCCTGCACGCGCGAACCGCGCATGCCGACGCAGGCGCCGACCGGGTCGATGCGCGAGTCATGGCTCATGACCGCCACCTTGGCGCGGGAACCCGGATCGCGGGCCGCGCCCTTGATCTCGATGAGGCCCTGGCCCACTTCCGGCACTTCCAGCTTGAACAGCTCGATGAGGAACTGCGGCGCGGTACGGGTCACGAACAGCTGCGGGCCGCGGGCCTCGGCGCGCACTTCCTTCAGGTAACCGCGGATGCGGTCGCCGGTGCGCACCGCCTCGCGCGGGATCATGTCCTCGCGGGGGATGAAGGCCTCGGCGTTGTTGCCAAGGTCGATGTAGACGTTGCCGCGCTCCACGCGCTTGACGAGACCGGTGACCAGCTCACCGACGCGGCCCTGGTAGGCTTCCACTACTTGCGCACGCTCGGCCTCGCGCACTTTCTGCACGATGACCTGCTTGGCGGTCTGGGCGCCGATGCGGCCGAAGGGCACGGATTGCCATGGGCTCTTCGATGAACTCGCCCACCTGGATGTCGGGCTTGCATGTCCACCGCATCCATCAGGCGGATCTCGCGATCCGGCGATTCCAGCACCACGTCGTCTGGCTGCACCACCCAGCGGCGGAAGGTCTCGTACTCGCCGGTCTGGCGGTCGATGGCGACGCGCGCGTCGATGTCGCCGCCGTGCTTCTTGCGCGTGGCGGATGCGAGCGCCGCTTCCAGCGCCTCGAAGATCACGTTCTTGTCCACGCCCTTCTCGTTGGAGACGGCGTCCACGACCAGCAGTATCTCTTTGTTCATGGCTCTATCTTCCGATCTAGATTTTCAATCCGATTCGTTAGTTCAGAATTCCGGCACCAGCTTCGCCTTGTGCGATGTCGCCAGCGGCAGGCGATACAGCACATCCGTCCACTTCGATCAATCACTTCCTCGCCTTCACAGCCCTTGAGGGTGCCGGCGAAACGGCGCCGCCCTTCCAGCGGCAGCGCCAGTTCGACCTTGGCCCGCTCGCCGGCGAAGCGCGCGAAATCCAGCGCTTTGCGCAGCGGCCGGTCCAGCCCCGGCGACGACACCTCCAGGGTGTAGGCGCCCGGGATCGGGTCCTCCACATCCAGCACGCTGCTACCTGGCGGCTGACCTTCTCGCAGTCATCCACCGTCACGCCGCCTTCCCGGTCGATGTAGATCCGCAGCAGGCCACCGCGGCCCTGGGGATGGATACTCCAGTGCCACCACTTCATATCCCAGTCGCCCGATGGGCGCTCCAGCAACTGCAGTCAGATTCTCGTTCGCATCGACCATCCGTAATACTGACAAAAAATGGGCCCAAGGCCCATTCCCAACACCGCCGCAGGACCGCGTGACGCCAAGACGACAAACCCCGGATTGCCCGGGGTCGTTGCGCGGAGTCCCTCTGGCAGGGCCGGTTCGCACGGACACAAAAAAACCCCTTCGCGGGGTCCCTGCATCCAAGAACTTCTGTAGCAATGCTACCTAAGTCATTGATTTATTGGTAGCGGGGGTAGGATTTGAACCTACGACCTTCGGGTTATGAGCCCGACGAGCTGCCAGACTGCTCCACCCCGCACCGGCGGACGGAATATATAGCAAGAAGCGCTGGTTTTTTCAAGGTTTTGTAACGGACATGCAAGCGGAACCGTCTGAGCTGTCTGGTCAGGTCTCAGAAGGTGATCACCCGCGCACACAGAGCCATCAGCGGCCCCGGCATCACCCCCAGAGCAGGATTGCCAAGCCGTTTCCCGAGACAGCCAGCGCATGTCGAACTCCGCCTTGAGCGCGGGCGTTGCGCCGGCGCCCGATCGAAGTACATGAGCTTCACGATGCGCAGGTAGTAGTAGGCGCTGATGATGGAGAACACCACCGCCGACCACCGCGAGCCAGGTGAGGCCGGCGTCGATGACCGCCCGCAGCACGTAGAGCTTGGCGAAGAAGCCCACGAAGGGCGGCACGCCCGCCAGGCTGAACATCACCACCAGCATCATGGCCGCGAACCAGGGACTGCGTTCGTTCAAGTCCCTTGAAGTCCTCGAGTCGCTCCGCCTCGAAGCCCTTGCGCGCCAGCAGCAGGATCAGGCCGAAGGCGCCGGTGGCCATGACCACGTAGGTGAGCGTGTAGAACATGGCCGCCTGATAGCCGGCGGTGGTGCCGGCGAGGATGCCCAGCAGCAGGAAGCCCATATGGGCGATGGTGGAATACGCCAGCATGCGCTTGAGGTTGGTCTGGGCGATGGCGACGATGCTGCCCATCGCCATGGACAAGACCGCGACACCGACCAGCATCGGCTCCACTGCAGTGCAGGCCACCCAGACCTTCCACCAAGCAGACGCATGAACAGCGCGAAGGCCGCGATCTTCGGCGCCGTGCCCATGAACAGGGTCACGGAAGTGGGCGAGCCCTCGTAGACGTCCGGCAGCCACATATGGAACGGCACCGCGCCGAGCTTGAAACACAATGCCGACGACCACGAACACCAGCCCGAAGCGAACAGCGTCGGATGTTGCGACAGTCCATTCACGCCGATGCGCACGCCCGACGGACGTGATATCCAGCGTACCGGTAGCGCCGTAGAGCAGTGACATGCCGTACAGCAGGATGCCCGGAGGCGATCGCGCCCAGCACGAAATACTTCATGGCGGCCTCGGAGGCCACCCCCGAGTCGCGATCCAGGGCCACCATCGCATACGTGGACAACGGGAACAGTTCCAGAGCCCAGGTACACCATCAGCATATTGTGCGCCGATACGATCATCATCATGCCCAGCGTGGCGAACAGCATGAGCATGTAGAACTCGCCCTTGAACAGGCTGCGGTCGCGCAGGTAGTCACGGGCATAGATGAACACCACCGCGACGATCGAGAATGAAGAGCTTGAGCACTGCCCATGGCGTCATGGACGAACATGCCGCCGAATGCGGTCGCGGCCGGCTCTTGCTTGGCAAGAACCAGCGCGATCGTACCCAGCAATGCGGCGATCGACAGCCAGTAGTGACCGCCGTTGCGCCGGCTTCAGGAACACATCGACCAGCAGGATCAAGCAGATCATGCCGAGCAGGAAATCTTCGGGCAGCGGCAGAATCAGGTCGTGGAGGTTGAAGTTCATGTGCTCAATTCCGCCTCAAATCTTCACGACCAGCAACTGGTGCACCACGTGCTTGACCGTGGCATGCATCAGATCGTCAGCGGCGCCGGCCAGACGCCGATGACAAGCACGCCGGCAGGCGAAGACGCCAAGCACCAGGAACTCGCGCTGGTTGATGTCCTTCAGCTTGGCGACATGTTCGTTGCCGACCTCGCCGTAGATCACGCGCTTGACCAGCCACAGCGTGTAGGCCGCGCCCAGGAACAGCGTGAAGGCAGCGCCGGAGGCGATCCAGAGGCTCATCGCAAGCTGGCCAGAATCACCATCCACTCGCCCACGAAACCGGAGGTGCCGGGCAGGCCGCAATTGGCCATGGCGAACAGCACCAAGAAGGAGGCGAACCCCGGCATCATGTTGACCACGCCGCCGTAGTCGCTGAATCGCGGGTGTGCATGCGGTCGTAGAGCACGCCGACGCAGAGGAACATTGCGCCGGAGATGAAGCCGTGGGAGATCATCTGCACCATCGCGCCCTCCACGCCCAGATACGCGGCATCCGCATTGCCGGTCTCTCGAAGAGCGCAAAGGCGAGGAAGAAGCCCAGGGTCACGAAGCCCATGTGCGCGACCGACGAATAGGCGACCAGTTTCTTCATGTCGTCCTGCACGATGGCCACGAAGCCGATGTAGATGATGGCGATGAGCGACAACGCGATGATCAGCCAGGTGAATTGCTGGCTGGCATCGGGCACGATCGGCAGGCTGAAGCGCAGGAAGCCGTAGCCGCCCATCTTCAGCATGATGGCCGCCAGGATCACCGAGCCGCCGGTCGGCGCTTCCACGTGGGCGTCCGGCAGCCAGGTGTGCACCGGCCACATCGGCACCTTGACCGCGAAAGCCAGCAGGAAGGCGAAGAAGAGCAGGCCTGCTGCGTAGACGACAAGCGCAATGCCGCCAGTTGCGAAATTCCCACGAATGTGCGTGCAGATACATGTAGATCAGGCCACCAGCATGAACACCGAGCCGAAGAAGGTATACAGGAAGAACTTGATGGTGGCGTAGACGCGCCGTGGACCGCCCCAGATGCCGATGATCAGGAACATCGGTATCAGCATGGCTTCCAACAACACGTAGAACAGCAGCGCGTCCATTGCCGCGAACACGCCGATCATGAGGCCTTCGAGGATCAGGAACGCGGCCATGTACTGGTTGACCTTGTCGTGGATCACTTCCCAGGCGCCGAGAATCACCAGCACCGTGATGAAGGTGGTCAGCAGGATCAGCGGCAACGAGATGCCGTCCACGCCCAGGTGATAGTTGGCATTGAAGGTGGCGATCCAGCGTGGCTTTCCGGGAACTGCATGTGCCGCGCGTCGGCGTCGTAGCCGGTCAGCAGCGGAACGCTCAGCGCAAACACAACTATTGCAACCGCCAGCGCCAGCCAACGCGAACGGCTCGCGTTCGCGCCGCCAGCCAGTGATACCAGCGCACCGCCGGCGATGGGCAGCCAGATCAGGATACTGAGCAGGTTGGAATTGAATGCCATGTCGTTCGTCGTCCCTGCCTAGATTCGTACCACCCACCACAACCCGCCGAGCAGCACGACCAGCCCGAGGATCATGGCGAACGCATAGTGTATACAAGTATCCCGACTGCACCCAGCGCACCGTCGCGGCGATGCGGCCGACCGCGCCCGAAGTGCCGTCAATCAGCACATTGTCAATGAGCCCACGTCGCCGCCCTTCCACAGGACGCGGCCGAGCGCGATACCACCGCGTGCGAACACGAGTAGATACAACTCGTCGAACTAGTACTTGTGGTCGAGCAGACTCCAAAGTGGATATAGCGCCTTCTTCGCACGATCGGCGAGTGCCGGGTTAAAAAGGTAAACATACGTCGCAACCGCGAACCCGGCGAACGCCAGCCAGAACGGCGGCGCGGCGAACCCGGCCAGCATCGTGGCGAACGATCCAGTGAAGACTTCGCCGCCGTGCTCCGCGGCAACGCGGATTGCGCTTCCAAAATAATCGCCGTACAGGATCGAGCCGACCGTCAGCCAGCCGATGATCAGAGAGGGAATCGCCAGCAGGATCAGCGGCACCGTCACCACCCACGGCGATTCGTGCGGCGCATGCGCGAGATGGCCCGGCTCATGATGGCCGTGATCGCCATGCTTGCCGTGCTCCACCACGAAGCGCTCCTTGCCGTGGAAGGTCATGAACAACAGGCGGAAGCTGTACAGCGCGGTGACGAACACGCCGAGCAGTACGCACCAGTACGCGTAACTCGATCCCCAGCGCGTGGATTCGTGCACCGCTTCGATGATGGTGTCCTTGGAAAAGAACCCGGCAAAGCCCGGGAATGCCGATCAACGCCAGCGAGCCGACCCACATGGTGATGTAGGTGATCGGCATGTAGCTGCGCAACCCGCCCATGTAGCGCATGTCCTGTTCGTGATGCATGGCGATGATCACCGAACCGGCAGCCAGGAACAGCAACGCCTTGAAAAATGCATGCGTCATCAAGTGGAAAATGCCGGCCGCCATAAGCCGACGCGCCGAGCGCCGCCGTCATGTAGCCCAGCTGCGACAGGGTCGAATATGCGATCACGCGCTTGATGTCGTTCTGCACGATGCCGATCAGACCCATGAAGAACGCCGTGGTCGCGCCGATCACCAGCACCTACCGAAAGCGCCGTATCGGAAAGCTCGAACAGCGGCGACATGCGCGCCACCATGAAGATGCCGGCGGTCACCATGGTGGCGGCATGGATCAGCGCCGAGATCGGCGTCGGACCTTCCATCGAATCCGGCAGCCACACATGCAGTGGCACCTGCGCGGACTTGCCCATCGCGCCGACGAACAGACACGATGCAGATCACCGTTGCCACCGACCACGGTGTGGCGCCGAGGATGTCGAGCGTCTTGCCATGCAAAGTGTCGGCATGCGCGAACACCGTCGCATAATCCAGGCTGCGGAAAAAGTACAGCACACCGGCGATGCCGAGCAGGAAGCCGAAATCGCCGACGCGATTGACCAGAAATGCCTTGAGGTTGGCGAAGATCGCGCTCGGCCGCGTGTACCAGAATCCGATCAGCAGATACGAAACCAGACCCACCGCTCCCAGCCGAAGAACAGCTGCAGGAAGTTGTTGGCCATCACCAGCATCAGCATCGAAAATGTGAACAATGCGATGTAGCTGAAGAAACGCTTGTATCCGGGATCATCGGCCATGTAGCCGATGGTGTAGATGTGCACCATCAGCGACACGAAGCTCACCACGACCATCATCAACGCGGTGAGCCGGTCGACCAGGAAACCCACCTGGGTCGCGAAGTTGCCGACCTGGAACCAGGTGTAGACGTTTTCGTTGAACGTCGGCGCACCGCCCCAGAGCATCTGGTACAGCACGTAAAACGACAACACGCAGCACAGCGCCGACGCCAGCGATGGTGACGCTGTGCGCACCGATGTGGCCGATCCAATTGCGGAACAGGCCGGCCACGACGGCGCCGAGCAGCGGCGCGAAGACGATGATGAGCAGGATGTTCGGGTTCAGCGTCATGCCAAATCAGCCCTTTGAGTTCATCGATCTCGCCGACGTTGATCGTCGCGCGGTTGCGGAACAGCACCACCAGGATCGCCAGACCGATCGCCGACTCGGCCGCCGCCACCGTCAGGATGAAGAACACGAACACCTGCCCGGCCGCATCGCCGAGATAGCGCGAGAACGCGACGAAATTCATGTTCACCGCGAGCAGCATCAGCTCGATGCACATCAGCAGCACGATCACGTTCTTGCGGTTGATGAAGATGCCGGCGACGGCAATGCAGAACAGCACCGCGCCGAGCACGAGGAAATGGGCGAGCGTGATTGACCAGTGACGGCTCCTGGCGCGGACTCCGGCTTTCGCAGCGCTGGGCATCTTGACGATGCGGACGCGTTCGCTGGCCTTGACCGCACCTGCTGCGACGGGATTCTGGCTGCGTGCACGTTCTCGCGACGGCGCAGGGTGAGCATGATGGCGGCGATCGACGGCGACGGTCAGGATCACCGCGGCGATCTCGAACGGCAGCAGGAAACGGGTAAACAGCGCCTGTCCCAGCCAGGCGGTGTTGGAATGGCCGGCGGGGTCGGCAGGCGGCGTCACCGCAATCGCGCGGATGCCGATCAGCGCCGAGCATCTCGGCCAACATCACGACTGCCACCAGCGCGCCGAGCGGCAGGTAACGCATGAAGCCCTCGCGCATGGGTTCGATCTTGATGTCGAGCATCATCACCACGAACAGGAACAGCACCATCACCGCACCGACGTAGACCAGCACCAGGACGATGGCGAGAAACTCGGCTTGCAGCAGCAGCCACAGCGCCGCGGTGGTGAAGAAGCACAGCACCAGCAGCAGCGCCGCATGCACGGGGTTCTTCACCGCGATCACGCCCAGCGCGGCGAGCCACCAGCATGGCGGCGAACACGTAGAACAGGATCACTGGTCATGCTCATGTGCCGTCCTAGCGGTACGCGCGCGTCTTGCGCGCGCGCGGCGGCGATCTGCTGTTCCCGAAGCGGTCGCCGATCGGCGAGCAGTTTCGACTTGGTCACGATCTTCTCGCCGCGCTTCTCGAAATGGTATTCGTGGATGTTGGTCTCGACGATCGAGTCCACCGGGCAGGCTTCCTCGCAGAAGCCGCAATAGATGCACTTGAACAGATCGATGTCGTAGCGCGTCGTGCGGCGCGTGCCGTCCGCGCGCTGTTCCGAATCGATGGTGATCGCCAGCGCCGGACACACCGCCTCGCACAGCTTGCAGGCGATGCAGCGCTCCTCGCCGTTCGGGTAGCGGCGAAGCGCGTGCAGGCCGCGGAAGCGGTTCGACTTGCGGGATGCGCTCCATCGGATAGCGCATCGTGTACTTGGGCTTGAACAGGTACTTGCCGGTCAGCGCCAGACCCTTGAACAGCTCGATCAGCAGCAGGCTCTTGAAGTAGCGCAGCGACTGCGCTCATGGCGCGGCCTCCGCCGGCGTGACGACACCGAAGTAGACCAGCAGACCGGCAACGCCGATCCAGACCATGCGATCGGGATGAATACCTTCCAGCCGAGCCGCATGATCTGATCATAGCGATAGCGCGGGAAAGCAGCGCGGAACCACAGGTATAGGAACGCGAAGCACGAACGCCTTGATGCGAACCAGCCACCACCAGCCCGGCGCGCCGAGCAGGCCCCAGGTGTGCCCGGGAACGGCGACAGCCAGCCGCCGAGGAACAGACGTCGGCGCGAGGAACGAAATCAGGATCATGTTCGCGTATTCGGTCAGGAAGAACACCGCGAACGGCGCGCCGGAATACTCCACGTGGAAACCGGCGACGATCTCCGATTCGCCTTCGGCGACGTCGAACGGCGCGCGGTTGGTCTCGGCTACACCGGAAACGAAATAGATGACGAACAACGGCAGCAACGGCAGCCAGAACCACGAAAACAGCCCGTGCGGTCCGGCCTGCGCGCGCACGATGTCGGACAGATTCAGGCTGCCCGCGCAGATCAACACGCCGACCAGGGCACATGCCCATCGCGATCTCGTAGCTCACCACCTGCGCCGCCGAGCGCATCGCGCCGAGGAAGGCGTACTTGGAGTTCGACGACCAGCCGGCGAGGATGATGCCGTAGACACCCATCGAGGTCATCGCGAGCAGATACAGCAGGCCCGCATTGACGTTGGCGAGCACGCCGCTTGATCGAACGGCATCACCGCCCACGCTGCGAAGCGCGGGTGTCAACGAAACCAGCGGCGCCAGCACGAACAGCAGCTTGCTCGCTTTGCGCCGGCAACAGATATTCCTTGAACAGCAGCTTGAACACGTCGGCGAAGGTCTGCGCCAGACCCGCTGGGCCGACACTGTTCGGACCCATGCGCACGTGCATCCAGCCGAGTACCTTGCGCTCCCACCACACGTACAACGCAACCGCGATGATCACCGGCACTGCGATCGCGAGTATGCACAGCACCAGCCAGCCGATCAGGCCGGGATCACCGTATCCGAGCAGAAAATTGCGCAGCCAGTCGAACACGCTCAGGCCCTCGTTACCGTCAGCGCTGCGCGCCGGCTGCGCGGCAAGGCGCGCGTCTCGGGCCAGGTCGTCTCGATCCACGCGCCGCCGCGCGGCACGCGCGCGTCATGATGACCGGTAGTTCGACCGCTACGGCGCCGCCGCCCGCAATTTGGCGGCTGCGCCATGCGTCAAGGCCGAGCGCGAGCGCGTCTTCGGGATTCAAGCGCGACCGCAGGCGTGCCGGTCAGCGGATGCGCCTGCAACGCCGGACGGCGGCGCAACACCGCATCGGCACGATAGATCGGCACCGTCGCAACGCGCACGAAGCCCTGGCCGCGGCGCTCGCGCGCGACGCCAGCGGGCCCGACGCGCCGGCATGCAGCGGCTGCTTGCTCGCGGGCAGCTGCGATCGCAGTGCGCGACCTCGGCGAATTTCGGTGAACGCCGAACCCGGCTATGCCGAGCGCCGCACCGAGCGCACGCAGTACCTTCCAGCCCGGGCGCGCATCGCCCGGCAGTTTCGCGCCGGCGGCCAGCGCCTGCACGCTACCGTCGACATTGACGTAGGCTGCCGTCGATCTTCGGGCGGCAGGCCGATCGGCAGCACCGCGTGCGCGGTGCGCTTGACGCCAGCGCAGGCGTACGCGCCGATGTAGACGCCGAATCCGACTTTGCTGCGCGCCTCGTCGTATGCGGCGGCGGAACGTCGTGTCCTGCGAACCGAGTGATAGTCGATCAGCTGCCTCGGTGGCTGCGCCAGCATCGCCGCCGCGTGCTTGCCCGTGCGCGCGCGGCACGCGCCGACGCGCGCGAGGCCGACCGCATTCGCGCCGGACGGAATTTCGTTGTAGGCGCAGTTCGTCGCGCTCCGGCGACGAATCGTGCGCGCCGCCGCAGCCACGAAGCCTGCGCATGCTGCATCGCAGATTCGCCGAGGATCACGACGACATTCGACGTCGCCATCGCTCAGCCCCTTGAACAGCTGCGCGGACCGATCATCGGCGGACACGCCTCGGATCGCTTGCGCAAGCGCGCCCGACTCCGGCAGATGGCCGGCATCGTCGCGGCCTTGCGCGAGCCGCAGCGAGCGCGTCGAGCATTCGGCGCGGCGGCATCGCAATGGTCTTGCCGCCAGATCGAAATTGAATTCGAAGTCGAGCGGATTGACCGCGAAGCACTTTCGCGCCGCCTCTTCGACGCCTTGCGGATGCGATGCGCGAGCAGCGGCATGCTCGTGGCGCGGATTGCTGCCGATCAGCAGGATCGCTTTCGCCTTCTCGATCTGCGCGACCGGCATCTCGAAGTCGCGCCGGCTGCGCCGTCGCGGAATCCAGCGTGCGCAGGCGATGATCGATGCTGATCGCTGCCGAGGCCGCGCACGATCTTGCGCGAGCAGATAGCCTTCCTCGTTCGAGGTCGAGCGGCGCGACCAGGGCGCCGACGTCGCCGCGCCCGCCTTCTTGCAGGCCCGTCGCGACGAACGCGATCGCCTCGTCCCATTCCTTTCGCCACGAGTTCGCCGTGCTTGCGGATCATCGGCTTGGTCGCGCGGTCGCCGGCGTACAGGCCCTCATGCGAGTAGCGGTCGCGGTCGGACAGCCAGCACTCGTTGATCGCTTCGTTGTCGCGCGGCACCGTGCGCAGCACTTCGCCGCGGCGCGTATGCAGCCACAGGTTGGAGCCGAGCGCATCGTGGTAGCCGATCGATTCGCGCGCGATCAATTCCCAGGCGCGCGACTTGAAGCGAAACACCTTGTTCGTCAGCGCGCCGACCGGACACACGTCGATGATGTTGCCGGAAAGTTCGCTATCAACGGCCTTGCCGATGTAGGTGCCGATCTCGCAGATGCTCGCCGCGGCCCATGCCGCCGAATTCGTGGCTGCCGGCGACCTCGGCCATCACGCGCACGCAGCGCGTGCAATGGATGCAGCGCGTCATCTCGGTCGGATCAGCGGACCCAATCCTCGTCGGCCACCACGCGCTTGCGCTCGGCGAAACGCGACACCGAGCGGCCATAGCCGAGCGACAGATCCTGCAGTTCGCATTCGCCGCCCTGGTCGCAGATCGGGCAATCCAGCGGATGGTTGATCAGCAGAAATTCCATCACGTTGCGCTGGCGCGGACAGTGCGCGCTGCGATTGCGTGTAAGATCTTCATGCCCTCCATCACCGGCGTTGCGCACGCCGGCTGCGGCTTGGGCACGGCCTTGCCGCCCATCTCGGTTTCGACCATGCACATGCGGCAGTTCGCGGCGATCGGCAGTTTCTCGTGATAGCAGAAGCGCGGCAATCGGAATGCCGGCCTTGTCGGCGGCGGCGATGATCATCGAATCCTTCGGCACCTGCATCGGCTTGCCGTCGATCTCGATATTGACGCAGTCCGGTGGCGCCATCAGGCGCTGTAGGTTGCGCGCTCATGCCGCACCCCTCCGAGCTGCGCATCCACGATCGAGCGCCTGTTCGCGATGAAATACTCGAACTCGTTCCAGTAGTGACGCAGCATGCCTTGCACCGGCCATGCGGCGGCTTCGCCGAACGCGCAGATCGTGTGGCCTTCGATCTGCCCCGCCGCCTGCTTGAGCATGTTGACGTCTTCCATGCCGGCGTTGCCTTCGACGATGCGCGTGAGCATGCGGTACATCCAGCCGGTGCCTTCGCGACACGGCGTGCACTGACCACAGGATTCCGCGTAATAGAAGCGCGCGATGCGCTGGCAGGCACGCACCATGCAGGTGGTTTCGTCCATCACGATGACAGCGCCGGAACCCAGACCCGACCCGGCTTTCTGCAGGCGTCGTAATCCATCGTCAGGCCCATCATGGTCTCGGCCGGCAGCACCGGCATCGACGAGCCGCCCGGGATCACGCGCTTTCAGCTTGTGGCCGTTGCGCACGCCGCCCGCCATTTCCAGCAGATCCTTGAACGGCGTGCCCAGCTTGATCTCGTAGTTGCCCGGCTTGTTGACGTGGCCGGACACCGAGAAAATCTTCGGTGCCGCCGTTGTTCGGCTTACCTTGATTGAGGAACCATTCGGCACCATTGCGCAAGATTGCCGGCACCGAGGCGTAGGTTTCGGTGTTGTTGATCGTCGTCGGTTTGCCGTACAGGCCGAACCCCGGCCGGGAACGGCGGCTTGAAGCGCGGCTGGCCCTTCTTGCCCTCCAGCGACTCCATCAACGCGGTCTCCTCGCCACAGATGTAGGCGCCGGCACCGAGTGCGTTGTGGATATCGACGTCGATGCCGCTGCCCTGGATGTTCTTGCCCAGCAATCCCGCCGTGTAGGCTTCCTTGCAGCGCCGCTTCGAAGTGCTCGAACGGCTCGTGGTGGAATTCGCCGCGCAGGTAGTTGTAGGCGACGGTCGAACCCGTGGCATAGCACGCGATCGCCATGCCTTCGACCACCGCGTGCGGGTTGAAGCGCAGGATGTCGCGATCCTTGCAGGTGCCGGGCTCGGATTCGTCGGAGTTGCACAAAATATACTTCTGCATCGTGGCCCTTGGGCATGAAGCTCCACTTCAGGCCGGTCGGAAAGCCGGCACCGCCGCGGCCGCGCAGCGCCGGATTTCTTCAGCTCGTCGACGATCGTCGCCGGATCGGGCTTCTCGGCGAGGATCTTCTTCCACGCCTTGTAGCCGTCGACCTTCAGGTAATTGTCAAGCGTCCACGGCTGCTCGAAGTGCAGCGTGCGTGTAGACGACCTGGTGTTGCCTGCGGTGCGGGTCCGTATGCCATGGAGATCTATTTCAACTCCGTCGAGAATCTGATCGACCTTCGTCGATCGTCAGATTCTCGTGGTAGTGCCCGTTCACGACCATCATCGGCGCGCCGCAGCAGGCCGCCAGGCATTCTTCTTCCGGCTTGAGGTAGACGCGGCCATCCGCCGCTGCTCTCGCCGACCTTGATGCCGAGCTTCTTCTCGCAGATGCCGCACGATGTCTTCGGCGCCGTTGAGCCAGCAAGAGATGTTCGTGCAGATCGCCACGTTGTTGCGCCCCACCGGCGTGGTCTCGAACATCGAGTAGAACGTCGCCACCTCGTAGCCCAGATCGCCGGCAAGCTCGAGATATTTCGGCCACCGCGGCGATCAGCTCATCGGTCAGGTGACCGTCATTCTGCTCCTGCGCCGCGAACAGCGCCTGGATCAGCGCCGAGCGCTTGCGCGTCCGGCGGAAACTTCGCCGACCCAGTGGTCGATGATGCTCGCGCGTGTGCGCGTTCAGTTCGACCAGCGGATCGACATCCTTACCTCGGCGTAGTGGCTCGTCGCTTCATCATCGGTCCACCTCTCCCGAACACGATGTCGTAGGTGCCTATCATGGCGACCACGTCCGGCAGCATGTGGCCGCGCACGATCGCGTCCATCGACGACAGATGCGCAAAGCCCGGCGCGCGCAGCTTCACGCGGAACGGCTTGTTCGCACCGTCCGAAATCATGTAACAGCCGAACTCGCCCTTCGGTGCCTCCACCGCGGCATAGATCTCGCCGGCCGGCACGCAGTAGCCTTCGGTGAACAGCTTGAAGTGGTGGATCAGCGCTTCCATGTCCGTCTTTCATTTCTTCGCGGCGCGGCGGCGATGACCTTGTAGTTCTCCAGCATCACCGGGCCCGGGATTCTGCCGCAGCCAGGTCACACACTGCGTGATGATGCGGTTGGACTGGCGCATTTCCTCGACGCGCACCAGGTAACGGTCGTAGCAGTCGCCGTTCACGCCGACCGGGATATCGAAATCCATCTTGTCGTACATCGCGTAGGGCTGCTTCTTGCGCAGATCCCATTCGACGCCCGAGCCGCGCAGCATCGGACCGGTCATGCCCCATGCAGCGCCTGCTCGGGCGAGACCACGCCGATACCCACGGTGCGCTGCTTCCAGATGCGGTTGTCGGTCAGCAGGGTCTCGTATTCGTCGACGCACTGTGCGGAAAATCGCGTCAGTGAAGTCTTCGAGAAAATCCAGCATCGAGCCCTCGCGCCAGTCGTTGCAGGCGCTTCATCCTCGCCCTTGTGCCAGCGCGACTCCTTGTACTTGCGGCATTCGCGTCCGGCAGATCGCGATAGACGCCACCGGGACGGTAGTAAGTCGCGTGCATGCGCGCGCCGCGACACCGCCTCGTACATGTCCATCAGTTCCTCGCGCTCGCGGAAGCGTACAGGAACACGGCCATGGCGCCGATATCGAGCGCGTTGGAACCGACCACAGCAGGTGATTGAGGATGCGCGTGATCTCGTCGAACAGTGTACGGATATACTGGGCGCGAAGCGGCGCCTCGACGCCCAGCAGCTTCTCGATCGCCATGCACGTAAGCGTGCTCGTTGCACATCATCGACACGTAATCGAGCCGGTCCATGTAACCGATGCGCTGGTTGTAGGGCTTGCGACTCGGCCAGCTTCTCGGTGCCGCGATGCAGCAGACCGATGTGCGGATCGGCGCGCTCGATCGATCTCGCCGTCCATCTCCAGCACCAGGCGCAGCACGCCGTGCGCAGCGGGATGCTGCGGGCCGAAGTTGATCGTGTAGTTCTGGATTTCCTGCATGTTGCATTGCTTCTTCGGCGCGACCGTCGGTGGGCTTCGAGATCGCGCCTTCGCCTCGCCTGTCGTAGCGGGAATCGTGACGGATCGATGCGCGGCACCAGCACGCGCGGCTCGATGCGTCACCGGCTCGTAGATCACGCGCTTCTTCTCCGGGTCGTAACGCACTTCGACGTTGCCGATCAGCGGGAAATCCTTGCGGAACGGATGCCCCACGAAACCGTAATCGGTGAGGATGCGGCGCAGATCCGGATGGCCTTCGAAAACGATGCCGAACAGATCGAACGCTTCGCGCTCGAACCAGTTCGCGCCGGCCCAGAATGCGGTCAACGACGGAACCAGCATCGGCAGCGCATCGTCGGCCGCGTGAGCAGCGCAAACGCAACCGGTGGTTGTGCTCACCGAAGACAGTTGCACGACGACCGCGAAGCGCTGCGCCCGGCACCGGTGCGCGGCCGCTGCGCCCAGTCGAATCGACGCGGGCCGTCCCTTCCACGCCGCGTGAAAAGCCGGTCGAGGTGACGTCGTCGGTGTCCCATTCGTCCTGACCGTAGCCCAAGTAATCGACGCCGCACACATCGATCAGCTGCTCGAAACGGAACGCCTCCTCGTCGCGCAGCGCCTGCGCGACTGCCAGCCAGTTTTCCGGCAGCACTTCGATATGGTTTCGCTGCGTCAGCGTGCGTTGACGGCGATCTGCTCGCCGCAAGCGCGCGTCGAAGCGCGCTGCTCCAGGTGCCCGACTCGTGCTCATGCGTTGCGCGACTGCTGCGGTCGTCTGCGCGCTTCTACGGGCGATGGTGTTGGTGCGGCGGATCTTCTTCTGCAACTGGATGATGCCGTAGACCAGCGCTTCGGCGGTCGGCGGGCACCCGGGCACGTACACGTCCACGGGCACGATGCGATCGCAGCCGCGCACCACCGCATAGGAATAATGGTAGTAACCGCCGCCGTTGGCGCACGAACCCATCGAGATCACCCACTCGGGTCGGGCATCTGGTCGTAGACGCTTGCGCAGTGCCGGCGCCATCTTGTTCACCAGGGTGCCGGCCACGATCATCACGTCGGACTGGCGCGGGCTCGGGCGGAACATCACGCCGTAGCGATCCAGGTCGATAGCGCGCGGCGCCGGCATGCATCATCTCCACCGCGCAGCAAGCCAGACCGAATGTCATCGGCCACATCGAGCCGGTGCGCGCCCAGTTGACCAGGCTGTCCATCGACGCGGTGACGAAACCTCGCTGCAGCAGCGGGTTGTCGCCATCCGGGCGCAGGATGTCGTCGACCGGTCCGGTCGGTACCGGATTGTGAAGAGCTTCTTCTCGACCGTGGTGTCGATCATTCCCACTCGAGAGCTCCCTTCTTCCAGCATAAACGAACCCCAGAGCCAGCAACAGCCAGGAACATCAACATCTCGATCAGGGCGACGATGCCGATCTGCCGGAACACCACCGCCCACGGGAACAGGAACGCGATTTCGAGATCGAAGATGATGAACAGGATGGCGATCAGGTAATAGCGCACGTCGAACTTCATGCGCGCATCCCCGAACGCCTCGAAACCGCATTCGTAGGCGTCAGCCTTGTCCTTGTTGGCGCTGCGCGGACCGAGCAGCACGCCAATGACGAGCAGGGCGACGCCGGTGCCGCCGGCAACGATCAGGAACAGGAGTATCGGCAGGTATTCGGCCAGCACGGAAGGCAACCTTCAGAATGTGTATGGCGAAGCCTTGCGATTTTCGCACGCGCAGCGGGGCGCACGCAATGCGGAAGAACTCGTGCCGCCCGCAAAAAACCCGCCAGCGGCGGGTTTTGCAATGGTGCCCAAGAGAGGACTCGAACCCCTACGACTTGCGTCGCTACCACCTCAAGGTAGTGCGTCTACCAGTTCCGCCACCTGGGCAGGTGTATTGCTTTTGTCGGCTTCGTTGCCGGCGCTTGCTGCCGGTCTTCATCGCCGGCGCTGGTGCCGGGCATGCGGTGCCGCGGTGTTGCTGCCGATCGCTGCCGGCGAGCCGCTGGCGCCGCATGGCACTTCACCGGCCTGGCGGCGTAGCGGCGCCGGCTTGGCCGGTGCCGGCTTGCGCCGATCCCGGCCATCACGCCGAAGGTCGGTGTTCGTGGTCTGCGGCATGCCGGCTGTGCAGGTAGATGCCCATGCCGAGGCTCAGCACGAAGAACAGCGCGGCCAGCACGCCGTGGCTGCGCGTCAGGAAGGTGGCGAGCCGCGCGCGCCGAACACCGTGGCCGAGGCACCGCCGCCAAAACCGGATCCGGCGTCGGCGCCCGCGCCGTTCTGCAGCAGGATCAGCACGATCATCGCCGCAGCGATCAGGATGTAAAACACGCTGAAAATGACGAACATGCATGTTGATCGAGCCTGTGGCGACTCAGCCCCGCGCCGCGTGCGCAGATGGCCAGGAAATCGGCAGCCGTCAGCGAGGCGCCGCCGATCAATCCGCCGTCCACGTCCGCCTGCGCGAACAATTCGGCGGCATTGGCCGCCTTGACGCTACCGCCGTAAAGCAGCCGAGTCAGACGGGAAATTGTAGCATCTTCACTTTCCGGAGTTGGCTACGGATGAACGCATGTACCTGCTGGGCCTGTTCCGGCGTGGCCGTACGGCCGGTGCCGATCGCCCAGACCGGCTCGTAGGCGATCACCGCGGTGTCGAAACCGGCCATGCCACTGCGCGACACCGCCTGCAAGCTGGCGGGCGATGACCGCTTCGGTCTCGCCCGCCTCGCGCTGCTGCCAGGGTCTCGCCCACGCACAGGATCGGAGTAAGGCCGGCCGCGCGCGCGGCGGCGAACTTGCGCGCCACCAGCTCGTCGCTTTCGCCGTGGTACTGCCGGCGCTCCGAATGGCCGACCAGCGCCCAAGCGCGCCGCATCCACCAGCATCGCCCCGGACACCTCGCCGGTATACGCACCCTGCCCCTCGTGCTCGCTGAGGTCCTGTGCGCCGACGCCGACGCCACCGCGGCGAGCTGCGCCAATCGCACCAGGTAGGGAAACGGCGGGAAGATCACCACGTCGATGCCGTCGGGGCTGGCCGCGGCGATCTCCCGCACAGGGCGGCGGCCATCGAGCGACTGCCGTGCATTTTCCAGTTGGCGACAACGAGCTTCTTGCGCATGTCAGACATCATTCCCTTGCCACAAAACCGAGATTTACAGGATGATCGAGGGACTGGGATTGCTGCATCGCCACGTCCGAGATGCGCCGGTCCCGACCGGAGAAATTCATGACGCCTGCACGACCGCTCAGCCTTGTCACCGGCGCCTCCTCCGGCATCGGTGCCGAATTCGCCCGCGACTCGCCGCACTCGGCCACGACCTGGTACTGACCGCGCGGCGCACCGAGCGGCTGGAGGCGCTGGCCGCCGAATTGCGTGCGCGGCACGGCAGCGCGGCGACGGTGTTGCCGCCGATCTCGCCGATCCGGCGGCACCGCGCCGCTTGCGATGCCTGGAACAACGCGACCTGCAGTGGACTGGCTGATCAACAACGCCGGCTACGGCGTGCCCGGCACTTCGTCTGGGCAACGACTGGAACACGCATGCCGACTTCCTGCAGGTTCTGACTCACTGCGCCGACCGAACTGGTCTGGCGCCTGCTGCCGGGCATGCGCGAACGCGGATACGGCCGCATCATCAACGTCGCCTCGCTGGCCGGCCATGTGCCGGCACCGCGGGACACACCTTGTACGCCGCCGCCAAGGCCTTCCTGATCAAGTTCTCGCAGGCGCTGGCGCTGGAAAGCCGCGACGCGGCGTGCACGTCTGCGCGCTGTGCCCGGGCTTCACGTGGTCGGAGTTCCACGACGTCACCGGCACACGCGGCATCGTTTCGAAATGCCTAAATGGATGTGGATGCGCGCCGAGGACGTCGCCCGCATCGGCCTGGACGCCACCGAACGCGGCGAGATCGTCTGCGTCACCGGCCGCGTCAACAGCGTGATCAAGACTTTGTTCAAATCGCTGCCCGATCGCTTCGCCTTGCGCGGCATGCAAAAGCGCTCTAGGAATTTTCGCAACGCGGACTCCGATGCCCGCCGCTGATCGCGCCACGCGGACCGTTCCGTGGTGGCACATCGGCGTACTCGCGGCATTGATCGTGCTGCAAATCTGGGCGGCGATCGGCTCGAACGGCACCTACGACACGTATCGCGACATCTATTTCGCACAGCGCATCAGCTCAGGCGCACAGTTTCCGTTGACCGGGCCGACCATTGGCAACATCTTCCACCTCAGTCCGCTGTGGTTCTAGTGCTCGCCGCGGTGCTGTGGCTGCTGCCGAATCCCGTCGCGGTGCTTGCTGCGATGGGCGCACTGAGCGGGTTGCAATTTCCGTTGGCCTACCGGCTCGGTCTGCGTTTCGGCGGCGCGCGCCTGGCCCTGCTGTTCGCCCTGGCTCTGGCGCTTCCGGGGTGGTCGGCATTTCCACTCGCGCAACTGACCCATGTCAACGTCGTCGTCACCTGCGTGCTGTTCGGAGCCCTGGCCGCAATCCGTTATCGCGAACGTCCCGGCGCGTTGCGCGCAGCCGTTCTCGGTCTGGCCATGACGTTGATGCTGCACGCGCATCCAACCACGCTGCTTCTGGCGGCTGCACTGGCACTATGGGCGGTGCTGCGGACACCACGCCAAGCCGTTATTACCCACGTCGCCTGTGTCGTTGCCATCATCGCACTCAGCCTGGCGCCGATGCTGATCGATCAATGGCTGCACGGCACACCCGATGCCGGCACCGCGACAGTCTACCTCGATCATCTGGCAGCACCGGTGTGGCGGCGCCTTGCGCATTTGCTGCTGGCGCTCGCCGACTACGGTGCCGACCAGGTCACGCGCGTTTGGCTCGAGCTTGCCGGGCTGCCGCTGCACCTGGCGTTGGCGGCGAATGCACTGATCCTGCTCGCTGCAGGCGCCGGCATCGTGCGCGTGCTGACGGCGCCGGACCCGCTGCGCCGCCACGCCTGCATTCTGTTGGCGCTGCTGCTGGCACAAACCGTGTTCGTCGTCGCGCTGCGTCCGTTCACGCCGTTCTGGATGGTCTATGCGCACCTGCCTTTGATTGCCGCGCTGGTGGCGATCGGCCTGGATCGATTGTGCGATTACGGACTGCACTGGCGTCGGCTTGTGGCCGGCGCCGCATTGCTGTGGACCGTGTGGTCGGTGGCGACCTGGGCTTATCTTGCCCGTTCGCCATGGAATACGCTGGAAGGCCACGCCAAGCATGAACACTACGGTCTGATGGATATTGCCGAACATCAGACTCTGACCCAACGGGTCGCGCACGAGCGCACGCCAACATCGGATCTTTACCTGATCGGCGGGGCGCTATGCCAACCCGTCACGCTCTATGCTCACTTCGCGCAGATCGTCGATGATTCATTCGGCGTCGGCGCGTTGCATGCGTGCGGCAAGACCGACGCCATTGCCCTCGGCGGCATGCCGGGGGCCACTGCGTGGGTCGGTCTGCGCGACTATGCGTGGCGGCAGATTGGCATGCGTCCGCAGCACTGGCTCGGAGCCCTGGGTTTCTCGGCACCGGTCGCCGTATGGCACAGTCCGCAGGCGCTGGCCGTAGTCGCGCCGATCGATTATCCGCCGCGCAAGCCGACGATCGCGGCGCGGCGATTCGTCGTCAGCGGCGACGCCGCATCCAGCGCCGCCGTGATCGTCGCCAATCGCGTGCGCTACTACGGCCCGTTCAGCGTGATCCGCGCCCAAGCCAACGGCGTCGATGTCGGCGCCGCGTATGCCGATGATGCCACGGCGGTTTACCGCGTTTCAGGCAGCGCAGCTGCCGCGCCCATACACTGGGTCCTCGAAATCGAGGCGACGCCGCAATACGTCGATGTACTGACCGTAGCGGACCCGTGATACGCAAGCCAAGTCAATTCGATCTCATGTAGCCACTACGAATGGTCTGAACAAGTCCATCCTAAACTTGTTCAGAGTTCCCCTACTTCTATTCGTGCGCGGCGATCGATTTGCGCTCAGGGAGTTGCATAGACGTCCGTGCCGAACACACGCAGTCCTGGCGCAGCGGCATAGCCGAGATGACCCAGCCCGAACAAATCCTCGATACTGCGCAGCTGCGAATAATGGTTGTACTCCTGCGTCGAGACCGTGCCGGGTTTGATGTGTGGTGAAATCAGCACTGCACCGGTACGGCCTCCGCCGGGACCGAACTTGCCGGGTTGCGGACCGCCGGGAAGCGGCTGCTCGCCGCAACAGGCCTCGGCATCGGTGCCTTCGTCGAAGGTGACTATCAGCAAGCCATCCTGCTTGAACGCGGGTGCAGCGAGAATTTTCGGCACCCATTCACGCAAAAACGCATCAGCCGAAATCAGCCCACCCGGCTCGCCGTTTCTGCACGGCGCATCGTGCCCGTCATGGCACAGACCAGGCACGACGTAGGCATAGTTGGGCGTCGTAGCGATGTTCGCCAAGTCGCCTTCAAGCCGGTCAAGATTGACCACATGCGCGGCGCAACGCGCTGGATCGTCGATGATGGAATGGAAGTAAACAAACGGATCGTGCTTATTTGCGTATTCGTCCGCCACTGTTGCGTGATCGGTTCCATCGCGCGTACCGATGGCGACATGGCCACAAGTGCTGGCTTCGCGCGCCGGGTCCGCGCCCATGTCCTCCATGTAGCCTTTCCAGGTCAGCCCAGCGTGTTCGAGTTGATCGGGCAAGCTCTTGACGTCCGACGGATAGACGCAACCTTCGCCGAGCACTTGTCCGTTCGCATCCAGCCCTGGCCGTGTGCGTACGAACTCGGAGTAGACATGACAATCTTGCTGCGTCGCACGGTTCGGCGCCTGCCCGCTGATCATTGCGATGTAGTTGTCCAGGCTGTCGTGTCCGATCGCGTAGTAGTTTCGCAGCAGCGCACCACGATGCGGCAGCTCGTGCGCCAGATATGGAGCTGGCGAATCTTTGCCGAACGTCACCTCAAACGGTTCGTTTTCCAGCACGATCACGATGACGTGGCGGATCGGCGGCAGACCGGAACGTAGCGATGACACCGGCATCGAATGGGGAACCATCGCGCAAGCAACAAGCAGCGCCTGCAATACAGCACAAAATCCCCAACGCAACTGTATGCGCATTCCGGGCATCGTGGAATCCTTTCAAATCAGCTTGATCTCGCGCAAGCGGTCTTGCAGGTATTCGTGCGCCGTGATCGAGGTATCGTAGCGACTTGGATTGTCCGGCGTTACGCACATGGGTAACGGATCGAGCACAACATCCGGATTCGGATGCAGAAAGAATGGCACCGAGTAGCGCGGTTCACGCGCCTGCCCGCCGGCCGGATTGACGACGCGATGCGTTGTCGAGGGATACACGTGATTGCTCAGACGCTGCAGCATGTCGCCGATATTGACCACGATAGTATCGGCATCCGAGGTGAACGGCACCCACTCGCCCGCGCGTGATTTGACTTCGAGCCCAGCGCAACTCGCGCCGACCAACAGGGTAATGAAGTTAATGTCCTCATGCGCACCGGCGCGTACATTGGGCACATCGGGCGTCGTGATCGGCGGATAGTGGATCGGGCGCAGGATCGAATTGCCGAAATTCGTCTTGTCCGCAAAAAAATCCTCCGCCAGACCGATGTGCAAGGCCAGCGCGCACAGTACGCGAGAACCGAGCGCGTCGAGCGCGTTGTACAACGCGAGTCCGTTGTTGCGGAAACCGGCGACTTCCTCCGGCCACACATTGGGCGGCATCACTTCGGCGAATTTCGACCCGGCCGGCAACTCGCGGCCGATGTGGTAGAACTCCTTCAGATCGGGATAGCGCGAGTCCTTGGCGGTTTCGATCCCGAACGGCGTGTAGCCACGCGCGCCACCTGTACCCGGGAGATGGTATTTCCGCTTCACTTCGGCCGATAGCGCGAAGAATCGCACGAAGGCGTCGTAGGCGCCATCGATCAGCGATTGGGCAATGCCGTGCCCGCGGATTCCAGCGAATCCCCACTCGCGGTAGGCTGCGCCGATGTCGGCGACAAAAGCATCGCGATCGCTGGCGTAGCGACGAATGTCGAGGGTAGGAATGCGCGCGTTCATTGCGCTTGCGATTTTACGACGTCGGCGAGCGACTCGGCGAGTCGCCGCACTTCGTCGGCGTCATCGCCTTCCACCGTGACCCGCACCAGCGGTTCGGTGCCGGAGGCACGCAACACCACGCGGCCGCGGCCGCGCAAGGTTTCCTCGGCCTTTGCCAGCGCCGCGCGCACCAGCGGCCGGGCAACCAGCGCGCGGCCGTTTTTCCGCCGGCACATTGAGCATGATCTGCGGCAGGCGACGCAGACCCGCGCAAGCCTGCGCCAGCGTCTCGCCCTGGCGTTGCAAGGCTTCGAGCACGAGCAGCGCGCTGACGATGCCGTCGCCGGTCGGGCCACGGTCCAGCGCCAGCAGGTGGCCGGAAGCTTCGCCGCCGAGTGTGCCGCCATGCTGCTTGAGCAGGCGCAGCACGTGGCGGTCGCCGACGTCGGCGCGCAGGAATTCCACGCCCAGGTCACGGATCGCACGTTCGACGCCAAAATTCGTCATCAGCGTGCCAACCACCGGTCCGTGCAGGACGCCGCGTGCGAGCGCATCACGGACCAGGATGTACAACAAGTCGTCGCCGTCGGCGCGCCGGCCATGCGCATCGACCATCTGCACGCGGTCGCCGTCACCATCGAAAGCAATGCCCACGTCCGCGCCATGTTCGCGCACGGCGGCCTGCAAGGATTGTGTATGCGTAGCGCCGCAATCGCGATTGATATTGCTGCCGTCCGGTTGCACGCCGATGGCGTGCACCTGCGCACCGAGTTCCGCAAACAGTTTCGGCGCGATCTGGTAGGTGGCGCCGTGCGCGCAATCGAGCACGATGTGCAAGCCGTGCAGATCCAGCGCCGGCACCACTTGGCGGCAATGCGCCGCATAGCGTTGTGCGGCATCGTCCACGCGCGCCGCCTTGCCGATGCGCGCTGGCGTCGCCGCGGGCGGTGCATCCAGTTCGGCTTCGATGGCCAATTCCACCGCTTCGGCGAGCTTCTCGCCGTTGCTGTCGAAGAACTTCACGCCGTTGTCGAAATACGGATTGTGCGAAGCGCTGATGACGATACCGGCGCTGCCGCCCAGCGTGTGCGTCAGATACGCCACTGCCGGCGTCGGCATCGGCCCGAGCAGGAGCACGTCGGCACCGGCCGAGACCAGCCCCGCTTCCAGCGCGGATTCGAGCATGTAACCGGATACGCGCGTGTCCTTGCCGATCAGGACGGCGGCGGCGTGCCCGCACGCGAGCACCCGCCCGGCTGCACGTCCGAGTCTGAGCATGAAATCGGCCGTAATCGGCGCTTCGCCCGCGCGGCCGCGAATGCCGTCGGTTCCGAAATAGCGTTTTTGCATTGTCGGATTTTTCAAGGACGCAGCGGACGCCACGATCACATCGTGTACGTCGGCTTCTCGGATCCCAGGATACCGGCCAGGATCGATTCGATCTTCGTGCGCGCCGCCTCGCCGTCGCCCGAATCGTTGAACTGCACGCCGATGCCGGCGGAGCGGTTGCCTTGCGCGCCGGCTGGCGTGATCCACACGACTTTACCCGGCACCGGCAAACGATCCTTTTCGTCCATCAAGGTGAGCAGGATGAAAACTTCGTCGCCGAGGTTGTAGCGCTTGGCCGTAGGCACGAACAGGCCGCCGCCACGCACGAACGGCATGTAGGCGTTGTACAGCGCCGTCTTGTCCTTGATCGTCAGCGGCAGGATGCCCTGACGTGGCATGGCAAGATTGGGTGCGGCCATTGCGAACCTCCTCGTTACACCAGCGCGGACAACGCGTCCAGAATCAGCAGCTCAGGCCGCAACGGGCCGCGCAATTGTTCGCGGGCGCGGTTGATGCGGTCGAACCCTCTCGCTAGCTTGGGCAAATCCGCGCGCGCGGTCAAGGCGAGCGCGGCGTCCGCAGCGGCGCGCGCGAGCAACAGTGCGGCAAACCATAGGCGCTGCTCCGGTTCGGATTTGCTCCAGCGGTTGGCGATTGCCGATGCCACCGCCCTGCCTGCGGCAAGCGCGCGCAGGTCGTCATCCACCTCGGCACGCAGGGCCAGACCGCCGGAGCGTGCCAGTTCCAGCGCCATTCCCGGGTTGCCTACCGCCGCGCCGAGCGCCGCCAGCGAGGTTTTCGCGTCGATTTCCTGCGCCTGGAGCCAGTCCAGCGCCTGCGCGCTTGGCGGCAGCGAAAAATCGATGCGCTGGCAGCGACTGCGGATGGTTGCCGGCAGGCGCGCGGGACGATCGGCCAGCAGCACGATCACCGTCGCCGGTGTGGGCTCTTCCAGCGTCTTGAGCAGGGCGTTGGCGGCATTGGCATTCATCGCATCGGCCGGATCGATCAGGGCGATCTGCAATCCGCCGAACTGCGCGGTCATGGCAAGGCGCGCACTCAACGCACGCATCTGATCGACAATGATTTCCGTGCGTTGCTTGCCGTCGTCGCGCAGCTCGAATGTGATCCGCACCTTGTCCGGATGACTGCCGGCGAGCACAAGCCGGCATGCGCGACACTGTCCGCATGGCGTATCGCCGGCGTGCTCGCACAACAGCGCCGCGACGAACGCATTGGCGAACGCACGCTTGCCCAGCCCCGCCGGGCCGCACAGCAACAGCGCGTGCGGCAGGCGGCCCTGCGCACGCCGCGCCAGCAGGCGCTGCCACGCTTCGGTATGCCACGGCACGAGGTTCATGCGCGCACTCCGGCAACATCGAGGAATTCCGCGATCGTTCGCTGCGCTGCGGCTAGCACCGCATCGAGCGACCGACCCGCGTCGATCACACGGAAGCGCTCCGGCGCAGCCGCCGCGCGCGCCAGGTACGCGGCACGCACGCGTTCGAAAAATGCGGCATTTTCCATTTCTATACGATCGGCGGCACCGCGTCCGTTCGCGCGCTGCATGCCTTCGGCCACTGGCAAATCCAGCAGCAGGGTCAAATCGGGCACCAGGCCATCCGCGGCCCAGCGTTCCAGGTCCGTGATGCGCGCTGTGGGCTGGCCGCGGCCGCCACCCTGATAGGCGAAACTGGCGTCGGTGAAACGATCAACGAGCACCCAGCGTCCGGTTGCCAGCGCCGGACGCACCACTTCGCGCACCAATTGCGCGCGTGAGGCGAACATCAACAGCAATTCGGATTCGGCGCACAGGCCGTGCTGCCGCGTATCCAGCAGCACGCAGCGGATTTCCTCGCCTGCACGCGTGCCGCCGGGTTCGCGCGTGACGACGACGTCCAGCCCGCGCCGGGTAAGCAGTTCACGCACGGCTTCGAGCACGGTGCTCTTGCCCGCGCCTTCGCCGCCTTCGAGCGTAATCAGCTTGCCGTTCATCGATTCCGGTGCAATTGGTATTTCTCCACCGCACGATTATGCGCTTCCAGCGTCGCCGAAAACTCGTGGGTGCCGTCGCCACGCGCGACGAAATACAAGGCATCCGTCGCCACCGGATGCAGCACAGCGGCAAGCGACGCAGCACCCGGCATGGCGATCGGCGTCGGCGGCAGGCCGGCCCGCGTGTACGTGTTGTAGGGCGTGTCAGTTTCCAGGTCGCGGGCGTGAATCTTGCCATCGTAGCTCGAACCCAGGCCGTAAATCACGGCCGGATCGGTTTGCAGGCGCATGCCGAGTTTCAGGCGATGCTCGAACACGCCGGCGATGATCGCGCGTTCGGCGGGCTGCGCGGTTTCCTTTTCCACGATCGAAGCCAGGATCAGTGCCTGATACGGCGAATCCAGCGGCAGGTCCGCAGCGCGCTCGGCCCACAAAGCGTCGAGCTTGCGATGCATGGAGGCGAACGCACGGCGCAGTATGTTCGCATCGCTCATGCCCTTCACGAACTGGTAGGTTTCCGGCATGAACCAGCCTTCCGGCGACACGCCACCCGCACCGAGCAGGCGCATGATGTCGGCGTCGCTGAGCGACGCCAGGGTCCGCTTCAATTCCGTGGCGCGTGCCAGGGCCTCGCGCAATTGTGCAAAAGTCCACCCTTCGACAATGGTAAAACGGTGCTGGATAACCTCGCCCGCGGCCATATTCGCCAGCAGCATGCGCGGTGTCATGCCTGGAATCAACGCGTATTCTCCGGCGCGCAGATGCCCGGCCACGCCCATCCAGCGGGCCAGCGCGCGCCAGTACAGCGGAGGTCCTGCATGCACGCCGTGCACTTGCAGATCGCGCACGATGTCCGGCAGCGTCGTGCCCAGGGCGACATCCAACGTCGTTGGTGCCGGCAGCGGCGCCAGTGGACTATCTGCGAAACGCCGGAAATCGGCGTAGACAATGGCAGCGAACCCCAGCGCGAGGATGCACGCGACCAGAGCCAGTCCACCCAGGATTTTTCGGTTTCGACTCAAAACAAGTGCCTCTTGGCGGGGAACGCGGCGACGGTGCGGTGGAAGATCCTTCCTGAATAGCATGGAAGTTCAGCGCACTTTCAAGCAGGCGCGGATAACGCCGCGGATGCGCGGCAGCCAGCGACAACAAATCGCACACGCCGGGCAACGTGCGCACGACGACCGCGTCGCTCAAATGCGCCGGAACGCCAGCGTACCGTTGGTGCCACCGAAGCCGAACGAATTCGACAGGGCCACGTCAATGGGTGTTTGCCGCGCTGTGTGCGGCACGTAGTCCAGATCACAACCATCGCCCGGATGATCAAGATTGATCGTCGGCGGTGCGACATTGTCGCCAATCGCCAGCACGCAGAAGATCGCCTCAATGCCCCCGGCTGCGCCCAGCAGGTGGCCGGTCATCGACTTGGTCGAGGAAACCATCAGATTCTTGGCCACATCACCGAAACAGGCTTTCATCGCCTGGGTTTCGGCCAGATCGCCGGCCGGCGTGGAGGTACCGTGCGCATTGACGTATTGCACCTGATCCAGATTCAGTCCCGCATCGTGCAGTGCCGCCCGCATGCAGCGCGCGGCGCCCTCGCCGCTCTCGCTCGGCGCCGTGATGTGGAACGCATCGGCACTCATGCCGAATCCGGCCAACTCGCAATAGATGCGTGCACCGCGCCGTTTGGCGTGTTCGTATTCTTCCAGTACCACCACGCCGGCACCGTCGGACAAAACGAAACCGTCGCGGTCACGATCCCATGGACGGCTGGCCTTTTCCGGCTCGTCGTTGCGCGCGGAGAGCGCGCGTGCCGAGCAGAATCCACCCATCGCGACGCCGGTGGTGGAGTATTCGGCGCCGCCGGCCACCATCACATCGGCATCGCCGTACTGGATCAAGCGCATGGCCAGACCCAGATTGTGCGTAGCCGTGCTGCAAGCGGTGACGCAGGCAAGGTTCGGGCCTTTCAAGCCAAGCATGATCGACAAGTTGCCCGAGGCCATGTTGATGATGGAACTGGGCACAAAGAACGGCGAAATCTTGCGCTGGCCGCCTTCGTGATAGGCAATGCTGGTGCGCTCGATGGTGTGGATTCCACCAATGCCAGCGCCGACCGCGCAACCGATCCGTACTTCGTCGTGCTCGTGCGGATGCATGCCGGCGTCGGCGAGCGCCTGCAACGACGCGGCGACGCCGTAATGAATGAACGGATCCATCTTCTTGACGTCTTTTGGCGCTACGAACTGCGCGGGGTCGAAATCACGTACCTCGCCGGCGATGCGCGTGGGAAACGCGCTCGCGTCGAAATGAGTGACCGGACCGATGCCACTCTTGCCGGCGAGGATGTTGTGCCAAGCCGTGTCCACATCATTGCCGACTGGACTGACGATGCCCAGGCCAGTGATTACAACGCGTCGTTGCTTGTTCATGAAAATACGCTCATTGCAATGCCACAAACGAAAACTGCGCCGTGCGGCGCAGCTTCGCGTCTTGCGCTGGCGCGCAAATCAGGCCTTGACGTGGGCCTTGATGTAATCGACGGCCTGTTGCACGGTGGTGATTTTCTCGGCTTCCTCGTCGGGAATCTCGCACTCGAATTCCTCTTCCAGCGCCATCACCAGTTCGACCGTGTCGAGCGAGTCGGCGCCCAGGTCGTCGACGAACGACGCGTTCGGCGTGACTTCATCTTCCTTGACCCCAAGTTGTTCGACGACGATCTTCTTGACGCGATCTTCAATGCTGCTCATGTGTAGCCCTCACCAGAAGTGGAATCCGATACCTTCAAGCGCGCGGATTGTAGTGGAATGCCAGCCGCCGCGCCAGCAAACGGACGTTTAAGACATATACATGCCGCCATTGACATGCAACGTCTCACCGGTAATGTAGTTGGCAGCCGGCGAGGCAAGGAACAACACCGCATCGGCAATTTCCTGTGCCGCGCCCAGACGCCCGAGCGCGATCTGGCGGAGCAGCGCGTTGCGCTGATCTTCACTCAGCGCACGCGTCATGTCCGTGTCAATGAAACCCGGCGCGACCACGTTGACGGTTATGCCGCGTGCACCGATCTCGCGCGCCAGGGATTTGGAAAACGCGATGATACCGGCCTTGGCGGCAGCGTAATTGGCCTGCCCTGGATTGCCGGTCACACCAACTACGGATGCAATTGATACGATGCGCCCGTGGCGCGCCTTCATCATGCCGCGCAACACCGCCTTCGAGGTGCGGTAAACCGAACTCAGATTGGTGTCGAGGATTTTGTTCCAGTCCTCGTCCTTCATGCGCAAGAGCAACTGATCGCGCGTGATGCCGGCGTTGTTGACCAGAATCGAGATCGCGCCGGATTCTTTCGCCACCGATTCGGTCAGCACATCGACCGCTGCGCTGTCTGTGACGTCAAGCACGCGACCGACACCGCCGTACGCGGCCAGACGCGCACCGATCGTCTGCGCGCCGGTCGCACTGGTCGCCGTGCCGATTACCTTGGCACCGTTGGCCGCGAGGGTGTCAGCAATAGCCGCACCGATACCGCGGCTGGCACCAGTGACGAGCGCGATTTCGCCTGCAAGGATCGAACTCATCGATATCTCCGGGACTTGAATGGTTTGTGCAATCCGTGATTTCGCATCGCGTCAACGCATTGTGCTCGACCAGTCCGCGATCGCCTGCGCCAATTCGCCCGGGGTACCGATGGCACGGCCGTCAAGGGCGCGATCGATGCGCTTGAACAACCCGGTCAGCACCTTGCCCGGACCGCATTCGGCCACACGCGTGACGCCACCGGCGGCCAGCGCACGCACACTGTCGGTCCAGCGTACCGGCGAATACAACTGACGCGCCAAGCCCGCACGAATATCCTCTGCGGTGTCGTAGGATTTTGCTGCAACATTCTGAATTACTGGAATTTTCGGCGGTTGCCATGAGATCAAGTCGAACTTGCGCGCCAACTGATCGGCCGCCCCTCGCATCAGGGCGCAGTGCGATGGCACGCTGACCGCCAGCTTGACGGCTTTCTTCACTCCCAATTCGGCCAGCCGCGCGATTGCGCGATCCACCGCCGCAGTGTTGCCGGCGATGACCAATTGTCCCGGCGCGTTGTAATTGACGGGCGCAACGACTTCACCTTGCGCCACTTCAGCACACACTTGCGCGATCTGTGCATCGTCACCGCCGAGAATCGCCGCCATCGCGCCAACGTCCGGCGGCACCGCCGCCTGCATCAGACGCCCGCGCTCGGCGACCAGTGCCGCGGCGTCGCGCAGGCCGAGCACGTCGGCACAAACCAGTGCCGTGTATTCACCCAAACTGTGTCCGGCCAAAGTACTTGGCGACGGGCCGTCGAGTTCCTGCCACACGCGCCACACCGCCACGCCCGCGGCAAGCAGGGCGGGCTGTGTGTTTTCGGTGCGATTGAGCGTTTCTTCGGGGCCGTTTTGCGACGACGCCCACAAATCCACATCCGCGCCGGTTGAGGCCTCGTCGAAGGTCGCCTTGACCACGGCGAATTCGCTACCCAGCTCGGCGAGCATGCCGACCGACTGAGAGCCTGACCAGGAAAAACAAAAGCGAGATTGGCTGCCTGCATGAGCGTCAGCGAATATGTCCGGAAAAAGGGGAAATCAGAATCGGATCAGGGCCGAGCCCCAGGTGAAACCGCCGCCGAACGCTTCCAGCAGCAACAACTGGCCGCGCTTAATCTTGCCTGCGCGCACCGCGGAATCCAGCGCCAACGGCACGGAACCGGCCGAGGTATTGCCATGCTTGTCGACGGTGACGATGACGCGATCCATCGGCATGTCCAGACGCTTGGCGGTGGCCTGGATGATGCGCAGATTGGCCTGGTGTGGAATCAGCCAGTCGATGGCGTGCTTGTCCAGACCATTGGCCGCGAGGGTTTCGTCGACCACGCGGTCCAGCGTCTTCACGGCGACTTTGAACACTTCGCTGCCCTGCATCAATACGCGCACGCCGGCATTTTTCTCGCCCGGTTTGAAACCGGCCGAGACGCCGACCGGATTCCATAGCAGCTCTTTGTAACCGCCGTCTGCATGGATGTGCGTGGAGATCACGCCAGGATCGTCCGTGCCTTGAGCACCACCGCGCCCGCACCGTCGCCGAACAATACACAGGTGGCGCGGTCGGACCAGTCGAGCATTCGTGAGAGGGTTTCGGCACCGACCACCAAGGCGGTCTTGAACGTGCCAGTACGGATGAACTTGTCCGCGACCGACAGCGCGAAGATGAATCCCGAGCACGCGGCATTGACATCGAACGCAGCACAGCCGTTGGCACCGAGGCGATGCTGCAACAGGCAGGCGGTCGAGGGAAAAATCAGGTCGGGGGTGGTCGTGCCGACGACAATCAGCTCGATCTCCGCGACTTCGACTCCGGCGGACGCCAGCGCCGCGCGCGCCGCACCTTCGGCCAGATCGCAGGTAGTCTGGCCGTCGGCGGCGATGTGGCGTTGGCGGATACCGGAGCGCGACACGATCCACTCGTCGGAAGTATCGACGAGCTTTTCCATGTCGGCATTGGTCAATACCCGCTCTGGCAGAAAACTGCCGGTGCCGGCGATGCGAGAGTAAATCAGAGCGCAGCCCCCAGAGTGCGGATGCGGCGAGGAATCAATCCTCGTCTTTCACCGACTTCTTGTCGGCGATGACCTTGCGGCCGCGGTAGTAGCCGTCCTTGGTGACATGGTGACGCACATGCACCTCGCCCGAGGTCGGGTCGGTGCCGAGCTGTTTGGCGCTCAGCGCGTCGTGGGCGCGGCGCATGCCGCGGCGGGACGGGGATTTACGGCTCTTGGCAACGGCCATGATGATCTTGCTCCGATTCAGATTTTGCTGGATTTCAAGCGACGCAGCGCGGCAAATGGTTTGGATTTGCCGCTTGCCGCTTCCTGCGTGGCGCCGCCAACTGCGAACGCCGGTTGTACCGCACCGGGCTTGACCGCTACCACCGGCAAAGCCAGGATCAATTCGTCTTCCACCACCTCGGCCAGACCCACGGCGCCGTCGGCAGTCAACAAGGGTTCGTAACCTCCGGGCAGCGCGGCTTCGTTCTCTTCGCTGGCGATGATGCCAAGCCGCGTATCCACATGCACCGGCAGCTCGAATATTTCGAGCGTGCGCTGGCAAGTCAATGGCAGCAACGCATCCGCGTGCACGCGCAGGTACGCCACGCCCAGATCGTCCTTGCCGAACTCCAGATCGTAGACTACCGCGCCGTCGGCTGCGGCCAGACTCCCGCACAGCCGCGTCATCGCGGCCAGCGGCAGGGTACCCTGAAACGAACGCCGTGCCTGCACCATGCGCCACGCGTCCACGATTTCGGGCAATGACGCATTCATGGCGCGCGGGATGGTAGGTGCGGCGCTGCACAAAGTCAACCGAAAACGGTTTACCGCAGCGCCCGGTTTGGGCAAACTGCCACGACTTTCCGGGAACGATCCGCACCGTGCCGTATCTGGTCATCGCCGCCGCCGGCGTCGCATTGCTGCTGATTTTGTTGTGGTTGCGCGAGCGGCGCCTGCATCGCCGCCACAACGCGATCCGGCGATTGCTCGATGGCGCTGATGCGCTGGAAGCGCGCCTGCAGGAATGCCGCGAACAAATGCGCAAACTGCGCAGCATGCTCACCATCCTGCCCGAGGAAATGAGCGCGCAAGCCGACTCGGCGCTCGCGGCCGACGCCAAGGTGCAGGCCGCTCTGCGCGACCTGCTCGCCCACCGGCTTTGGATCCAGCAGCATGCCGTCACCGCGACCCTGCAACAACTGGACAGCGCGCGTCATGCACTGGATCAGTCCGGCGCGACGTTGGTGGCGCAGATCGAGCGCCTGGCCGCAATTGCTAACGATCTGCAGCGTGCGCAAGCCGATGCGCGCAGCGTGCAACGGCCGCGCTCGCCATGACCGCGCTTGCCGATATCGACCTGGTTTTGGCCTCGACGTCACGTTACCGACGCGAACTGCTGGCGCGCATCGCGCCGCGTTTCCGCGTCGTCGCGCCGGATGTCGACGAAGGTCCATTGCCGCTCGAATTCCCCCACGATCTGGCCCGCCGTCTGGCCGGGAGCAAGGCGCGCAAGGTCGCGCGCCAATGCCCCGGCGCGGTGGTGATCGGCTCGGATCAGGTCGCGGCGTTCGATGCCGTGGGTACGGTCGAAACCATGCTCCTCGACAAACCCGGCACTCAGGACAAAGCGCGCCAGCAACTGATCGCGTGTTCCGGCCGCGTGGTCGTGTTCTACACGGCGGTGTGTCTGTTCGACGCGCGCACGGATCCGCTGCGCTCGGAACTGCTGGTCGATACGACGCGCGTGCATTTCCGCGCACTCGACGCCGCGGAGATCGAGCGATACCTCGAACGCGAAGCGGCGCTGGATTGCGCCGGCAGCTTCAAATGCGAGGGACTCGGCATCGCCCTGTTCGAACGCATCGAATCGGAAGATCCGACTGCGTTGATCGGACTGCCGCTGATCGTGCTGAGCAGACTTCTGCGCGAACTCGGCATCGCCATTCCGTGATTCACGGCTTGGCGGCGAGGCAATCCGGATTCGATGAGACTGTGCCGGATGCGGCGACCGTTCCGCTGTACCAGCGATAACCTTTGCGGCCGCCGTAGGTGTCCAGCCGTGTGATCGGGACAATATCGTTCACGCGCGAACACAAGGTGTCGAGCCACGCCGCGCGCGCGCGCTCGCGACGCGCACCGGGTTCAACCACCAGCAGCAGCGGCTGTGGCCCAAGTGCGCGCAGCCCGGCTTCGTCACGGTGCCAGAGTGCCAGTTGCGGTGCGCGGCCGTGCTTGGTATTGAGCGGATGATCCAGCGTGTACACCGCGCGCGCGTCATCGAGTGCAAAATCCAATTCCGCCGCGAGCATGAAATTGTCCGCGACCAGCGTCGCATCCGCGAACCGCGGCTGTGCCAGCAGAATCCGCGTTTGCGCCGCCGCTTCGCGCCAACCGACCAACTGCTGCGGAAACGCCTTCATCCGCGCCAACGCCGTGGCTCCGCCGGGAACGGCCGCCATTCCCAGATAGGCGAACGCAAGCGCGCAGCCGAGCGCGAGCAACCCAAACGTCGAGCCGCGTACCTGGCGCGCAATGCGTGTTTGCCGCAGCAAGGCCGGCAACACCACAAGCAAAGGTAGATATCCAGGCAACGGCCAGTGCACGCGAAAGCGCGTGTCGTCGGCGAACAGACCCAGAACAAAATAGACAACGATAGGCACGGCAGCACAGCAGGCAAACAAATCCCACGGCGCACCGGATCTCCGTCGCTTCCACATCCGCCACAACGCCCACAGCAGCAACAGATAAAACAGCGGGGTGCACACCAGCGCCTGTTCCAGCGGCTGTACCAGAGCGTCGGCATGGAAACGCCACGGATTGCGTTCCAGCAACTGGAAATCCAGCGCCACCCAGTGATGCGTGGCATTGAAGATCAGCACTGGCGCTATGCCGATAGCGCTGATCGCCAGCGCGAGCCACAGGCCGGGATCGCGCCACAGGCCGCGCCCGCGCGGCGTCAGCACCAAAAACGCCAATCCCGCCGCGATCAGCATTGCGGCGCGGTAATGCGCAAGCCAGGCCAGTGCCAGCGCAATGCCAAGCAATATCCAGTCGCGCAGACTCCGCGTACGTGCGGCGCGCTCGATCGCATCCAGCGCCAGCGCACTGGCGAAAGTCAGCGGCACATCAGGCAGCGCAAAAATTCCGAGCGTGCCGAGCAACGGCAAACCCAGGGTCAACAAGCCTGCGCACCAGCCAGCAGCTTCACCGATACAATCGCGCGGTCAAGCGCACGAGCACCAGCGGCAGCAGTGCGCCGAGCAACAGGAACGGCGCGCGCATCGCCAGCGCAGAGTGGCCAAACAATGCCTCCCCTGCAGCGATCAGCCACGCGGTGAGCGGCGGCAGATCACTGTAGCCCAAAGCCAGATGCCGGCTTTCCTGCCAGTACCAGGCTTCGTCGCCAAACGGCGCCAGCTGCCAGGCAAGGACAATTTTCGCGGTCAGTGCTACCGCCCATACGATCCAGAACGCCGTTCGCCAGCGGCGTGCCACGTGCATCGGCAAAAGCGTCATTTCCGCTTTGACATTGCCTATACTCGCCGTCATGCAAGGTTCCCGGTCATGAACGTCTCGCGCCTGCCGCCCAGCGCGGCCACGCCGCCGCTGGATCCCGCGCTCACGGCCGCCCTGGCGCGCGCGCAAGCGCAGGTCAACCGCATCGTACTCGGCAAGGCCGCACAGGTGCGCCTGGCCTTTGCCTGTTTCCTTGCCGGCGGACACCTGTTGATCGAGGACCTGCCCGGCGTCGGCAAGACCACGCTGGCGCATGCGCTGGCGGCGACGCTGGCGCTGTCGTTCCAGCGCATCCAGTTCACGTCCGACATGCTGCCCTCGGACATTATCGGCGTCAGCGTGTACGAGCGCGAGCGCGGCACATTCGCGTTCCATCCCGGCCCGCTGTTCGCGCAACTCGTGCTGGCCGACGAAATCAACCGTGCCACACCGAAAACGCAAAGCGCCCTGCTCGAAGCGATGGCCGAGCAGCAGATCACGGTCGACGGCACCACGCACCCATTGCCGACTCCGTTCTTCGTTGTCGCCACGCAAAATCCGGTGGAACTGGCCGGCACCTACCCACTTCCGGATTCGCAACTGGACCGCTTCATGCTGCGCATCGGACTCGATTACCCCGACCGCGACGCCGAACGCGCCCTGCTCTCTGCGCCGGATCGGCGCGAGGTACTGGCGACTTTGCAACCGTGTCTGGATGACGCACAACTGGCGCAGTTGCGCCGCGCAACGGCGGCTGTACTCGCCAGCCCCGCCCTGATCGACTACGTGCAGGCCCTGCTCGCTGCGAGCCGTACGCATGCCGATATCCGCGTCGGACTGTCGCCACGCGCTGGTCTGGCCATGCTCCATGCCGCGCGTGCTTGCGCCCTGCTCGCCGGGCGCAGCTACTGCCTGCCCGAGGACGTGCAGACCGTGTTTGCCGGCATCGCCGCGCACCGGCTGATTGCATCCGGCAGCGGCAACATCTCGCGCGATCGTCTGGCCGCGGACCTGCTCGTCAAGGTGGCGGTCCGCTGACGCGGCGCGTCGTGAACGTCCGCACCGCTGCATCGTTGCGCTCCCGCCTGCTCGAATATGCCGAGCGCCGGCTGCCGGCGTTGACTCGGCTCAAACAGCCCGAGCCGCTGCCGATCCGTCTCGATCGGCACCGCATCTTCGTGCTGCCAACGCGCTTCGGCCTGATGTTCTCGGCGGTGCTGTTGTCCATGTTGCTGGGTGCACTAAACTACAACAACAACCCCGCCCTGCTGCTCACCTTTCTGCTCGGCGCGGCCGCGTACCAGAGCGTATTCGCCGCGTTCCGCACGCTGGACCGGCTGGAACTGCGCGCGCTGCGGCCCGAACCTTGCCATGCCGGCGACGTGCTGTGTATTTCTCTACATTTCCACATTGTTGCTAGGCAACGGTACAGTCTGCGTCTGTGCAGAGGCGACACGCAGGCCGCATTCGATCTGGAAATCGGCGACTCTGCGGCTTGCGTGGAAGTCCCCACGACGCAGCGCGGCCTGCTGCCGCTCGGGCGCTTGCGCCTGTCGAGCGAATATCCATTTGGCCTGTTCCAGGTCTGGAGCTGGCTCAACCCGGATGTGCATGCGCTCGTGTATCCGCGTCTGGAAGCCGATCCGCCTCCGCTGCCGCTGGCGGGAGCCGTGTCGGCACGCACTGGCGTACGCAGCGATGGCGACGACTTGGCCGCGCTTCGCGCGTACCGACCGCCGGATCCGCCGCGCAACATCGCCTGGAAGGCCAGCGCGCGGCACGATGAATTGCTCGTCCGCGAATTCGAAATCCCGCGCGGTGGCGAGGCCGTGCTCGAATTCGCCAGCATGCGCGGCCTGCCCTACGAGGCGCGGATTTCGCGCCTCGCCGCGTGGGTTTGCAAGGCCGAAGCCGTGCAGATGCGGTACCAGCTGATCCTGCCGGACACACGCCTGGCTCCGTCGCTCGGTAGCGATCATCGCCACGCCTGCTTGCGGGCGCTGGCCCTGCTGCCGGGATCAGCATCGTGACTGCGAAGAAGACCGCGCTGACACCGCTGCAATTCGGCCTGACTGCCACGGCCGTCCTCGTCGCCGTGCTGCCACATCTGGCGCGGCTGCCGTGGTGGATTGCCGCGCCGATCCTGGCCCTGCTTGGGTTGCGCTGGCTGCAACGCCGCCGTGCCGGCACGCGCATCCCGGCATGGATCAAGTTGCCACTCGTGTTGCTGTTTCCCATCTTGATCGTGTTCCACTATGGCAACCTCTTCGGGCGCGAACCCGGCAGCGCGCTGGCCTGCGCCATGCTCGCGCTCAAGCTGATGGAAACCGAAAGCCGACGCGACGCGCGTGCGGCGATCTGCTTTTCCGCCTTTGTGCTGATGAGCGCGCTGTTGTTCGATAACAGTCTTGCATTCACCGCCTCGCTGTTGGCTGCGCTGATCGTGCTGCTCGCCGCGCTGCGCGCGCTCGAATCACCGCATACGCGCCTTGCGGCGGATCTGCGCGGCGGCAGCGTGGCGCTGACCGCGGCACTGCCGTTGGCCTTGTGCGTGTTCGTGTTTTTCCCGCGTCTGTCCTCGCCGTTGTGGGGCACTCCGAACAACGCCACGGCGCGCACCGGACTGGGCGATCGCATGGCGCCGGGCACAATGCAGGAATTGCTGATCGACGACAGCCCCGCGTTCCGCGTTCGTTTCGACGGCGCTCCGCCGCCGCGTAATGAACTGTACTGGCGAGGTCCTGTGCTATGGCAATTCGACGGCAGTGCATGGACGCGGTCGGAGTTCTTCGCTGCGCAGCGCAACGTCGGCGTGGTCCGCGCCAGCAGCGCGAGAGTCAGCTACGAGGTCACGCTGGAGCCGTCCGAACGCCACTGGCTGCTGGCCCTGGATGTTCCGCTCGCTGCCCCGGCGGGTGCGGTGCGCGGTGCCGACATGAGCCTGGTCAGCCGCGAGCGCGTGGACAACCTGCTGCGCTATCGCATGGTTTCTGCGCCGCACTACGTCCTCGATCCCGAGCTGAGCGCCAGCGACAGGCGCCTGGCCTTGCAGTTGCCACCGGGATTCGATCCTGGCGCACGCGAACTGGCGCAGCGCTGGCGCGGAGAATTCCGCAGCGAGGACGGCATCATGCGCGCCGCGCTCGACCTTTTTCACCGCGAATTTTCCTACACTTTGAACGCACCGCTACTCGGCCGCGATTCGGTCGACGACTTCCTGTTCGGCACCAAACGCGGATTCTGCGAGCACTTTGCATCGGCATTCACGTTTTTGATGCGCGCCGCGGGTATTCCCGCGCGCGTGGTCACTGGTTATCAGGGCGGCTACTTCAACCGCATGGGCAATTACTGGGTGGTGCGTCAGTCCGATGCGCACGCCTGGTCGGAAGTGTGGCTGAGCGGGCGCGGCTGGATGCGCGTGGATCCGACCGCGGCGGTCAGTCCGCAGCGCGTGGAACTGGGCGCTGCCGCGGCCGCAGGTGCCAGCGCGCAGTGGTATCAGGCCGACTGGCTGCTGGCACTGCGCAACCGCTTCGACCTGGTCAACCGTTTCTGGAACGACGCCATCGTGCGCTTCGACGCACTACGTCAGAGCCATCTGCTCACGCCGTTCGGCGTGGATCGCGCCGACTATCCGCAGCTGATGACCGCGTTGCTCACAGCAAGCACGCTGCTACTCGGTCTGGTCGCCTGGTGGGTCCTGCGTGTGCCGCCTCGCGAATCCGATCCGCTGGACGCAGCCTATGCCCGCCTGTGCCGCAAACTCGCGCGCGCCGGCGCCCTGCGCGACCCGGCCGAGGGACCGCTGACGTTTGCTGCGCGTGTGGCCGCGCAGTTGCCCGCGAAATCCGGGGTAGTCGAACTTCTGACCGATTATGTCGGCCTGCGCTACGCCTGTGCGTTACCACCACCTGAACGGATACGATTTTTTACACGCGCCGTCGACACGTTGAGGCTTCCCCTTGCAACGCGAATGGCGTCACAATCGTCATGAATTGTAGTCACCCATGGAGACCGTCATGCGCCATTCCCTGCTTGCCTCTGCCGCAATCGTCGCGCTCACCCTGACCGGCTGCGCCACGGTGCCGGCGCAACTGGCCGGTAGCAACTTCGCCGCGATCACGCCGCAGCAGGCCGCGCAGCAAAATGCGCAAGGCGAGCACGTGCGCTGGGGCGGCAAGATCGTCAAGGTCGAGCCCAAGTCCGATCAGACATGCTTCGAGATTCTCTCGCGCGAACTGTACGCCGATGCGCGCCCACGTCCGCGCGCGGCCAGCAGTGGACGCTTCATCGCGTGCAGCAAGGGATTCTACGATCCCGAGCTATACAAGCGCGACCGCGAAATGACCGTGACCGGCCAACTCGCTGGCACGCAGAAGCATCCTGTCGGCGGCTACGAGTACACGTATCCGCTGGTGAATGCGGATAATGTGTATCTGTGGCCATTGCGTGAGCGTGCTTACGGCTACTCCGCGTGGCCGTATTATTACGATCCGTTCTGGGGCCCGTGGGGGCCGTACTGGGGCCGCGGCTGGTGGTCACCGCCCGTGATAATCGTGCGGTCAGCGCCGCCACCACCGCATCCGTAAACGCGGCGAACTTAGCCAGGAGGCCAGTTCATCTGTCGACCCGCAAGCAGGTGCAGGTGCAGGTGATCCACCGTCTGGCCACCGTCCTGGTTGCAGTTGATCACGCAGCGGTAGCCGGAGTCCGCAACTCCCTGCGACTTTGCCCAGCGCGTGGCGGTCAGCACCAGATTGCCGATCAGCGAGGCGTCGGCGTCGGTTGCATCGTTCAACGTGGCGATCGGTCTTTTCGGAATGAAAAGTACGTGCACCGGCGCCTGCGGATTGATGTCGCGGAACGCCAGCACGTCGTCGTCCTCAAAGACGATGTCGGCGGGAATTTCGCGGCGGATGATCTTGCTGAATAGCGTATCGCCCATGTCGGTTTCCTAATCGCTTAGATTCTGCCGCCCGCCAAACGCATGCGCCAACGTGCCGCGGTCGATGTATTCGAGCTCGCCACCCAGCGGCACGCCGTGGGCCAGGCGCGTGGCGCGCACGCCAGCCTGGCGCGCAATGCCGCTCAACATGTGCGCCGTGGCTTCGCCTTCAACGGTTGGATTGGTCGCCACGATCAATTCGCGCACTTCGCCTTCGGCCAAGCGTGCGGCAAGCAAATCCAGGCCCAATTCTTTAGGTCCGAGTCCATCCAGCGGCGACAGCCGTCCGAGCAGCACGAAGTAACGGCCGCGGAAGCCGGTCGCCTGCTCGATCGCCAGTTGATCGGCCGGGGTTTCCACGACGCACAGTGTGTGCGCATCGCGCGCGGCGCTCGCACACAATGTGCAGATCGCGTCCTCGCTGAAGGTACGGCAGCGCGTACAGTTGCCGATGCGTTCGGCCGCGGCGGCGAGTTTTTCTGCCAATTGCCGCGCGCCGGCGCGATCGCGTTCGAGCACATGGAACGCCATGCGCTGCGCCGTCTTTGCGCCCACACCGGGCAGGCAACGCAGGGCTTGGATCAACTCATTCAGGAGAGACGAACCGGACATTCAATTTTCCGACAACTCAACTTCAAGTGCACCTGTCATGCCGGCATGACGAACAAAGTCAAAACGGCAACTTGAACCCCGCGGGCAGATTCATGCCTCCGGCGATGCCGCTCATGCGTTGCTCGCTGGCTGCGGCAACCTTGTTGACCGCGTCGTTGATCGCGGCGGCGACCAGATCCTCGGCCATTTCCGGATCGTCGGCAAAGGTCTTGCGGTCGATCGCCACACGACGCACTTCGTGGCGTCCGTTCATGGTCACACTGACCATGCCGCCGCCAGCCTGGCCGGTGACTTCAAGTTTTGCCAATTTCCTCCTGCGCGCGCTTGAGGTTCTCCTGCATTTGCTGCGCTTGTTGCATCAGTTGCGCCATTGGTCCGCGCATGCTTATTCCTCCACTGCCCTGATCGACTCGGGAATCACGCGCGCGCCGAAATCGCGCTGCAAGGTTTGCACGAACGGGTCGGTGTCCAGTGCCTGTTCGGCGGCCTGCTGGCGCGCTGAGCGCTGCCGCGACGCCACATCGGCCGGCGTTTCCGCGGCCACCGCGGTTTTCTCGAACCGAACCGTGAGTGGGCGCCCGAGAGCAGTACCGAGTCGGCTCTGCATCTGCTCGATCAGCGGCGGCGCGCGCAAATGCTCGAATTCGGATTTGAGCGCCAACCGCACGACGTCGTTGTCGATGCCCAGCAATGCCGCGTGTTGGGCGAGTTGACCGACCGGGCCGCGTAGATCCGTGGCGACGATCAATCCCGCCCAGTCGCCGGTTGCCGCCGCATGACGCGCGGCATCGTTGGCCGCAGACGCTTCGGTCGTCGCGGATTTTGGCGTGCTGCGATCGGGCGCAGGGATGCTGGCCGTCTTTGACTTGGCAATCGATGGTTCGCGCTGTGCGGCTCCCGTTCCGCTTGCGGCGGGCTTGAATGCCAACATCCGCAACAGCGTCATCTCGAAACCTGCGCGCGGCGTCGGCGCGATCGGCAAATCGCGGCGCCCGCTGATGGCAATCTGGTAAAACAGTTGCACTTCCTCGGCCGGCATGGACGCGGCCAGTGCATCGAGCGCGACGATGCCTTGCGCATCCGCAGGGGCGCTATTGCCGATGAGTTGCCGCAATTGGATGTGGTGAAGCGCACCAGCGAGGTCGTCGAGCACGCTGGAGAAATCCGGTGCGAACTCCGCCAGACGTTCCACTTCCGCCAGCAAACGTGTGCCATCGCCCGCGTGTGCGGCCTCGATCAACGCGAACACTTTACTGCGTTCGATGCTACCGAGCATCTGCCTCACTTCGGCCGCATGCACGCTGCCGGCGCCGTAGGCGATAGCCTGATCGAGCAGGGACAAGCCGTCGCGCAGCGAACCGTCGGCGCCGCGCGCGAGTTCTTCGAGCGCTTCGTCGTCGCAGGCGATCTGCTCGGCATCCAGGATACGCCGCATCTGGCCGGCGATCTGCTCCGGCAGCAGGCGCTTGAGATTGAACTTCAGGCAGCGCGACAACACCGTCACCGGCAGTTTCTGCGGATCGGTCGTCGCCAGCAGAAACTTTACATGTTCCGGCGGCTCTTCCAGTGTCTTGAGCAGCGCATTGAACGCCGACTTGCTGAGCATGTGCACTTCGTCGATGAGATACACTTTGAAGCGCCCGCGCGATGGCGAATACTGCGCGTTCTCGATCACCTCGCGCACATCATCTACGCCGGTGTTGCTGGCCGCGTCAATCTCGATCATGTCCATGAACCGGCCGGCGTCGATATCGCGGCAGGCCGAGCATTCGCCGCAAGGATTCGACGACTGACCGCGTTCGCAGTTGAGCGACTTGGCGAAGATACGTGCGATCGTGGTCTTGCCGACGCCGCGCGTGCCGGTGAACAGGAAAGCGTGATGCATGCGCTGCGAATCCAGCGCATTGCTGAGCGCGCGCACGACATGCTCCTGGCCGACCAGTTCGGAGAACTTCTTCGGCCGCCATTTGCGGGCGAGAACCTGATAGGACATTCGACCCTTCCGGGAGTGCGGAAGTCGATTTTAGCAGAGTAAAGGTGGCAGTCCCGCCAGCCACATCCCGGCACCCGAATCATTCACTACCGTTGCTGCCTTCCGGCCCTGGCGGGGTTTGCAAACTATCGTCGCGGGAGAACCAACGGGACCGCCATTGAAGCTGGCGGAGAGGGCGGGATTCGAACCCGCGAAGCGGGTATAAGCCGCTTACACACTTTCCAGGCGTGCTCCTTCAACCACTCGGACACCTCTCCGTTTCTATTGCGCTGCCGTGCGCAGAAGGTGGCGCAGAATACACGACGCCGCTTGCTCGAACAAGCAAATCAGCTAGCTTTCGCTCACCTGTGTTGCGTCCGGATGCAACCATCCCGAATCGCCATCGGTGTAGTGTTCGTTCTTCCAGATCGGTACGCGCGCTTTCACTTCGTCGATGATGTAGCGACAAGCGGCGAACGCCGCATCGCGGTGCGCGGCGGTAACGGCAGCCCACACCGCCAGATCGCCGATTTCCAGCGCGCCGATACGATGCACGCAGCACGCATCGAGTATGGCGAATCGTTCCCGAACTTCGGCGAGAATGCGCGCGCCTTCAGCCTGGGCCAAGGCCGCGTACGCCTGATAATCCAGGCGCAGGACTTCACGGCCCTCGTTGCGATCGCGCACCTGGCCTTCGAACGTGACGCATGCGCCTGCACCGGCGTGCGCTAGCTCGCGAACAAGTGCAGCGGCGTCGATGGCGCTTTCGCTCAGGGAAAACACGTCAGCCACCACTCACCGGCGGAAGAAACGCGATTTCGTCGCCATCGCTCAGAGCATGATCCCATGCGGCGAAATCGCCATTGATGGCCACGCGCAACCGCTCCACAGCGAGCAAGAAACGGTGCCGCACGCGCAGTTCCGCGTACAAACTACGCGCGTCCACGGCAAGCGAATCGACGTGTTCGGATGGCGTCCCGGCTTGGTCGCGCAGCGACGCGAAATACAGTACCTGAAATTTCACGCGTCTGCCTTGCCGGCCCGCACGCGGCGCTTGCCGCCGGATTTTTCCAGCAAACGTACATCGGCAATGACGATTGCGTGCGACAGCGCCTTGCACATGTCGTACACGGTCAATGCGGCGACTGCGGCCCCGGTCAATGCCTCCATCTCCACTCCGGTCTTGTGACTCATGGCGACTTCGCAGCGGATCGCCAGTTGCGTGGCCGTCACGAACTCGACGATGAAATCGCAACGCTCGATGGCGAGCGGATGGCAAAACGGAATCAACTCATGGGTGCGCTTCACCGCCAGCGTGCCGGCGATGATCGCTGTGTCGATGATCGGACCTTTCTTCGCACGCATGCGCTGCGCGCGCAGCACACGCGCCACCGCCGCGGGAAATCGCACCAGCGCCAGTGCCGTCGCGCTGCGCGCTGTCACCGCCTTGGCGCCGACATCGACCATGCGCGGGCGCCCGTGCGCATCGACATGGCTGATTTTCGCGCTGCCTTTCTTGTGCGGAGCCGGTTTCATCTCATCCACCAATACTGAACATTTGCACTTTCTCCTTGTTGCCGTCCGCACGCAACTGTGCCCGTTGCTCGCTGTAGCGATCGCTGCGCTGCGACCAGCGCGTGGCAACCAGCGCGATCAGTTCGGCATCGTCGGCGTTTGCGCGCAGCGGGCCACGCAGATCGAATCCGGCGTGCGCAAACAGGCAAGTATACAATTTGCCATCGGCAGACAGCCGCGCGCGTGTGCAATCCCCGCAGAACGGTTGCGAGACAGAACTAATGAAGCCGATTTCGCCGGCGCCATCGGCGTAGGCGATAGCGCTGCGCCACTTCGCCGCGATAGTTGCGTTGTAGTGGTGTCAGTGGCCAGCGAGTGTCGATGCGCGCCAGCAGTTGCGGGCTCGGCACCACCAGATCTCGCCGCCAGCCATTGATCGTGCCGACATCCATGTATTCGATGAAACGCACGATATGACCGCTGCCGCGAAAGCGTTCGAGCAAATCCAGAACCTGTCCGTCGTTGACGCCGCGCATCACCACACAATTCAGCTTGATCTGCGTGAATCCGGCCTCTTCCGCAGCCGCTGATGCCGGCAAGCACTTCCGCGACTTCGCCGCGGCCACCGGACAGATGCCGGTACGTCGTTGCGTCGAGCGTATCCAGCGATACCGTCAAGCGCATCAGCCCGGCATTCTTGAGAGCCTGCGCCAGACGCGGCAACAGCACGCCGTTGGTGGTCAGGGCGAGATCTTCCAGCTGTGGAATTTGCGCCAGTTGCCGCACCAGTTCGGGCAGATCGCGGCGCAGCAGCGGCTCGCCGCCGGTCAGGCGCAGTTTGCGCACGCCCAGTTCGACAAAGGCGCGCGCGATGCGCGCGATTTCCTCGAAGCGCAGCCGCTCGTCCTTCTTCAGAAAAACATGATCATGCGCGTATTGATCTTCGGGCATGCAATACGGGCAGCGGAAGTTGCAGCGGTCGATCACCGAAATGCGCAAATCGTGCAGCGCTCGTGCCAGCGCATCGCGTGGTGGCGTCGGCAGTGGCGTGCGCGGGATCGCAACGGAACTCATGTCGTTACCTCCACGGCTTGTGGCAAGGCGACGCGCTCGTCGCGTTGCGCGACGCGATAGCCACGTGCCGTCAATGCCGCCCCGTCGGCTGCGCTGCCGTAGTGATACAGGACCATGCGCGCGCATTGTTCTTTTGAATACTCACGCGCCAGATCGTCGAGGCCGGTGTGCGATGGATTGGCATGCAGTCCGCAATCGTGTGCGATCAGCGTGGGTGCGGGCGCATGCTTGGCAAGCATTTCCGGTATCGGGCGGGTATCGCCGGTCCACGCAAACGATCCGCCCAGGCTCAGGCCGAATGAAGTCTGCGGGGCATGGTGGCGAGTGGCGAACACGTCGAACCACAAACCGGCGTGCCAGAATCCGCGCGAGCACGGGACCAGATGGAATGCGTCCCAGAAGTTCGCGTCGCCCTCGGCGACCACTTCGGGATAATCCGCAACTCGACTCTGCAGATGCGGCAACAACGCGGCATGGGCGAACAATCGCATATTTCCCTTCAGCGCAGCATCGAAATACGCTCGATAGAACAAGCGCTCCAGACCGGCGACATGATCCATGTGCGTGTGGGTGATGTAGATCGCCCGCGGTGGCTCGCCGTAAATATCCTGATAGCGGGTTAGCGTTTCCGGGCCGCAGTCGATCAGCAGCAGCGGCTCGCCGATCGCACTCGAGCACGGCGCCAGAAGAACCCAGTTCCACCGCTAGCGCGGAGCCGACACCGAGAAAGCGCAGCGCAAGCTTCATGCGCGCGCCCTCGACAATTTCGAAAACTGCTGCTCATAGGCAACCATCAGCGGGTGCCACAGCGTATGTGCGAACACAGCCCTCCCTTCACGCGCAGCACCGAGCTTGTGCAGGGATCGTTGCAGACGTGCCAGGTTCGCCTGTTGCCACAACCGCGCGGGTTCGCGCAACTCGCCGCGGTCGAAGTCGACCAGCCACACTTCGGCATCGGTCAACAACACGTTGTGCGCGTTCAGGTCCGCGTGATACGCGCCGGCCGCATGGAACCGGGCAATTGCGCCGCCAACACGCGCCATGACCGGCGCATCACAGCGATTTTGCGCGAGATCTTTCTGCCAGCGTAGTCGCATTCCCGATGCGCCGTGTGATCAGATCCGCGCGATAGTGCACGCCTTTGCGCCGATACCGCGCCGCAACCGGTGTGGGCACAGGCAGGCCGCGCGCGCGCAATGCGGCAAGCAGGCGAAACTCGGCAAAGCCGCGCGTGCGCCCGGCACCGGTCCACAGATAACGGTCGCCAAGTACATTGGCGATCATGCCGCCGCGGCGATAGTGGCGCAGCACCCACGGGCCACGCCGCGCATCCACATAACTGACGCCACCGCGACCGCCAGCGGCCGCAGTCAGACGATTCTGCGTACGCCAGAACGCGGGCTCGAACCAGTTCGGATCAAACCGTGCTTGTGTGATAGCGCCCGCTCGAACACAATCGCGCCATCGGGCGTGGACTGGATCTGTGCCTGAATCATCGCCGCCAGTTTAGCAGTCCGCATGCCGCAAGCCGCATTTTCTGCCGCCAATCCGCCTGTCTCGTTCTGCCTGCTGCGCACCTCGGCGCTTGGCGATGTCACCCATGTCGTTCCGATCGTGCGCACCCTGCAGGCGCATTGGCCGCAAACGCGACTGACCTGGATCGTCGGCAAGCTCGAACACAAGCTGGTCGGCGACATAGCCGACGTGGAATTTCATCGTGTTCGACAAGGCTGCCGGCTGGCGCGGTTATTCGCGCCTTGCGCCGGCAGCTGGCCGGACGCCGCTTCGACGTACTGCTGCACCTGCAAGTGGCCCTGCGCGCCAATCTGATCAGCGCCTTGGTGCGTGCGCCGCTGCGCATCGGCTATGACACGTGCGCGATCCAAAGACCTGCACGGCCTGTTCGTCAACCGACGCATCGCCGCGCGCAGCGGCGAACACGTGCTCGATGCGATGGCGAGTTTTCTCGAACCGCTGGGCCTGCAGCAGAGCCAGGTGTGCTGGGACATTCCGATACCCGATTCGGCACGGGAATTCGCCGCAAGACACTTGCCGGGCAACGAACCGACGCTGCTGGTCAGCCCCTGCTCCAGCCATGCCTTGCGCAACTGGCTGCCGGAGCGTTACGCCGCAGTGATGGATCACGCGGCTGCATGCGGTTGGCGCGTGGCGCTGTGCGGCGGTCCCAGCGCGCTCGAACGCAGCTTCGCTGATACCATTGTGGAAAAATGCACAAATAAACCATTGAATCTGGTCGGCAAGGATACGCTAAAACAATTCCTCGCCCTGTGCAGCCGCGCCGATCTGGTGCTGACGCCGGATTCCGGGTCGATGCACATGGCCAACGCAGTTGGCACAGCGGTACTGGGCTTGCACGCCGCCAGCAACCCGGCGCGCTCGGGACCGTATCCGGATCGACACTGGTGCGTGGATCGCTACGACGCGGCCGCACGCAAATTCTGCGGCAAACCGGCCAGTGAACTTTCCTGGGGTACGAAGCTGGAATATCCGGGTGTGATGGAACTGATCGAAGTCGATGCGGTAATCGAACGCTTCGACGCGTTCCGCGCCGTTCAGGTCGCCGATGTGCGGTAATCCTGATACGACTTCTCCTCGACCAGCCGCGAACCGAGCTTGCGATTGATCTCACGCTTAAACGCCGCGCGTTCGTCGTTGCGCATGTAAACCGAACGTGCCAGTTCGATGAATTGCGCATCGAAAGCTTGCGCTTTTTCCTTCTCGCGGATGCGGTCCTCGATGTCCCACAGCGCCTCGTTCACCGCCTTGAGCTGCGCGCGCTCGGCAACGATGTCGGTATGCGACGCTGGATTCTGCGCCCAGGTCGCATTGAGCAGATCCAGTTCATCGCGCACGTTAGTGAGCTTGGCGGCATCGCTCATTCGCGCGGACTTGATCTCGAGGATCGTGATCTTGTCGATCAGCTCGCCGAAGGATACGGGAACGGAAATCAGGCTCATGGAATGCTAGACTGCTCGGGAAACTTGGATTGTAGCGGTTCCCAGTTGTCTATCGCCGCTCGGCGGCTTATCATGCGCGCCCTTCGTCGCGACCATCCGGAGAGGTGGCAGAGTGGTCGAATGCGCCGGATTCGAAATCCGGTTTACGGTTTTGCCGTAACGTGGGTTCGAATCCCACCCTCTCCGCCACACAGTCTGCAGCTCGGAGAGCCATTCTCCGAGCTGTCGAAACACCAGCGTCTTTTCAATGCCTTGCGTTGGAATCTTGGCTCGACTCCGAACCAGGAGAGGTCTCATTCTGGCCTGGATTCTGGGCATTCGGCGCGAGTTCTCCGGAGCCTGAATCGCCGGTGCGGTGTGGCGGCGCCGCTATCGTTGGCGGCTTGCCGAAGCTGCTTGGAAAACTACCGCTTGTATCGACGGATTTACGTAGGATTCGCGGCTGCTGCCCGATTCTTGCGGATCGAATCTAGCCAGTCGCGATGCCGAGCTCGCGCCGCTGCTCATTCCAATCGATCGGCAGCGGATTGCGTAGCCGGCTGATGGTCAGCTGAGTCGGCTGACGACCTTGCAGAACCCGTTCGATCAGATCCGGAGCGATCAACGCGCCGTGAACCGTCCGCGACACATAGCGTTCGGAGATGTGCTCGCGCTGAGCGATCTCGCGCATGGATCTTGTCCGACCCGACGTGAGTTCTTCGTACCAACGCCGTCCACGCGCAAGCGTACGAATCAACGGTAGATCGTGCTTGACGGACACAAATGACACCTTGTGTGCATCCAGGGTCTCGATGATTTTCGCGAAGTCGGTCAACGAGCGGGTCAGGCGATCTACTTTGTAGACGACGACCAGATCCACGCGCCGCTCTTGGATATCGGCCAGGAGCTGCTGAAGCGCCGGGCGATCCAGGGTTCCACCCGAATACCCACCGTCGTCGTAACGGGTGCGGATGGGACGCCAGCCTTCGTGGCGTTGGCTGGCGACGTAGGCAGAACACGCTTCGCGCTGGGCGTCCAGCGAATTGAACGATTGTTCCAGGCGCTCCTCAGACGACTTGCGCGTGTAGACCGCGCAACGTACTTGCCGACGTTCAGCCATCACGACGCTCCTTGAGGACGCCGAAGAACCTCGGGCCGGACCAGCGGGTGCCGGTGATGAGCCGTGCGATCTCTGACAGATTGCGATAGGAACGATCGCGGTAGGTAAAACCGCCATCCCCCACGGTGACCCGATGCGCATCGCCATTCCACGTACGCACCAAGCGCGTGCCGACCTTGAGGCGAGGCCTAGGCGCAGGAAGCGACGTCGCACCCTGATCCAGCGCCTGTCCTAGTTCGGCTCACTGCCGCCGTAACCGCGGCGTCAATCCGCCGACGGCCTCTTCCTGAAGGCGATAGGCAAGGCAGCGCCGCAAGAAATCCGCTTGCGCGCGCGGGCGTCGCTTGACCAAAGACGCTGTCCCACATCAGCCGTAACGTCGATGCGCTGGCGCCATTCAAGGCATCGATTCGGGCGCTGGTCGTTTTGTCCATGGCACCTCCGGCAAGGCGGTCCCATTGACGCTTGCGGAAAACGGAAAGTCCAGCGATGAGCGACTAGTGCCTGTTAATCACTGGGTCGCCGATCGGCTGGTACCGTTGCATCTGCGCCATGACGATCGGGACTGTTGGCGCCGATCCGGAATTGACCATGCCGCTGATTCTGTGAATGACCGATCTGCCGTCCCAATCAGCCGCTGGAATGCAGTTTCGCGCAGCGCGGTATGATTAACCGCGAATCGGCACCAGCGGCGGGACTGGCTCAATCTGAGATCGGCGCCAACACTCCGCCATCGTTCACTCGGCCAACCGGGCGTCTGGCCAGCTCCGGAGAAAACGCGGCAAATCCGATGATCGAGGCAACGCACGCCAACCGGCTAGGCGTGCCCGATCGTGCGAGGCGATCGCGGCACGTCGTGTCATGCTGACTGCCTGTCGCCGCATCTGCTGCGGTCAGAATTTCTTCTTGAAACCGACGAATACGCCATTCGGCATCCAGCCCAGGATCAGCGGCGACTCGCGGCTGTGGGCGTAGAATCCGAATGCAGTACCGACGCCGGCGCCGACAAGCACATCACTCTGCCAATGACCGCGCACCTTGACCCGCGCAATCATATCGTACAGGACCAGGCCCTCCAGGCCGTACACCGCCGGATGTTCCGGCCCGTACTCGAGCACGAAGGGAGTCACCGCACCGGCGATCTCGGCCACTTCACCGCTGGGGAAACTCTGATTTCCGCTGCCCTGGAAAAACTGGTTGGGATCGGCAGTTTGCGAGGGACGTGCCCGAGTAAAAGTCAACTTCATCAACTGCGCCGTGCCCTCCGAGAACGCGGTCGAATCCAGCGACTGCCAGAAAGTCTTGCCGAGCCGATCGTCGCCGCCTTCCCAAAGGGCCCCACCGATCACAGTCAATGCAGTCGCGTATTCGACGTCGAGCTGGTAGCTGCGCTTCCAAACGCCGCTGTTGTCGTACGCGATACGGTGGTCGATGCCGAATGGTCCATCGTCGGCGACGGCCGATCGCGGTAGCATCGAGAGCAACGCAAGTGTGATCAGGATTTCGGCAGTGGACCGCATCTATGTCTCCCCGGTGATCCGCAAAACACCCATGCAGCTCTCCGCGTGCGGACGCTCCAGACTGATTTCGGTTGTGGCAACCGAATCCGCCTTGGATCGGCAACGTCCCACGCACGTCACACGGCACATTCAGGCCGGCGGCAGCTGTGGTGGAGCAAGGTCAATGCCAGTCCCGGAGGATTGCTGATGCTTCGATCTGCAGCGGCTGGCAGCAGTTCACGAGCCCGCAATCTCGGGCAGGGACTGCAAGCGACGTCAACAACTCTTGCGGCGCGCATACCGAACCTGCAGTCGATTTCAGTGGCCTTGCGAGTCCGGGCGCTGCTTGCGGAGTTTGTACCAGAGGGTCCGCTCACTGATCTCCAGCAACGCGGCAGCCTTGGCCTTGTTGCCATCGGCCTTGGCCAGCGCCGTCTCGATCAGGCGAGTCTCCAATTCCTCGACCGCCTGGGGCAACGGCACCACGCGTGCTGCGTTGATCGGCTCGGCCGGCGGATCCGGTTTCGCGTCGCCGCCGCCCGGTTCCATCAGAAAATGCGGTTCATCCATGACACCGTCCCCGCAGAGAATAAGCGCCCGCTCGACCATGTTCTCCAGCTCACGTACGTTGCCTGGCCATGCGTAGCGCTGCAGGCGATCGAACGCATTCGCGGTCAACCGACAAGGTACGCCCGCAGGCGAATGTTTGGCAGCAAAGTGCTCGACCAGTCCGCCAATGTCTTCGAGACGTTCCCGCAATGGCGGCAAGTGGATGGAGAATACGTTGACCCGATAGTACAGATCTTCGCGCAACCGACCCGCGCGAATCGACTCGAGCGGATCGCGGTTGGTCGCTGCGATAACACGGAAATCCAGGCTGATGACACGGTTGCTGCCGAGCCGTTCGATCGTGCTGTCCTGCAGCGTCCGCAGCAACTTGGCCTGCAGCGCCAGCGGCATCTCGGGCAATTCGTCGAGGAAGATCGTTCCACCATCGGCCAGTTCGAACTTGCCGATGCGTTCCCGTACCGCACCGGTAAAGGCCCCCTTCTCGTAGCCAAACAGTTCGCTTTCCAGGATGTCGGCGGGGATCGCCGCGCAATTGATCGGCACGAAAAGCTTGTCGCGGCGCGGCGAGGCATTGTGGACGGCACGCGCGGCAAGCTCTTTGCCGGTACCGGTCTCGCCTGTGATCAGTACCGATGCCTTGCTCGGACCCACGCGCTGGATCGCCTCATAGACGTCGCGCATCGGCCGGCTGGTGCCGATGAAGGCATCCCAGCCCCGATCAACCTCCTGGCGCAGAAATTCCCGGTGTCGGGTCACCTCGGCGACGTTCAGCGCGCGCTCCACCGTCAGCTCCAGCGCGCCGATGTCGAACGGCCGCAGAATGTAGTCGCTCGCCCCGTGCTTCATCGCCGCGACCGCCGTCTCGATCGTGCCGTGCGCGGTGATGACGATGACGGCAACGGCGGACTCCTGGGCCCTGAGGCTGGCTAGCAGTTCGATTCCGTCCATGCCTGGCATGCGCAGGTCCGCAATGATCAGGTCGATCGAATTGGCACGAAACACGGCGAGCGCCTCGCGGCCATCGCTGGCGCCGAAGACCCGATGTCCCATCTTCTGCAGCATCAATTCCAGGACACGGCGCATTTTCGGCTCGTCATCCACCACCAGAATTTGTCTGCCTTTCATTATTCGATCGCTCTGATTCGTGGAATGCGGATGCGGAACAGCGCACCGCCGAAATCGCTCGCGGCGGCTTCGATCTCTCCATCGTGTGCACGGACGATCTGCTGCACGATGGCCAGGCCCAAACCGATACCGCCTTCGCGCTTGAAGAAGAACGCCTCGAACACCCGTGTCCGCTCTGCAGGATCGATGCCGGGTCCATCGTCGGCGATTTCGATGCACAGATACGCGCCATCGTCGTGGGTGGCGACTTCGATACGTCCGCCGTCGTGCAGCATCTGCAGGCCGTTCATCAGCACATTCAGCATCACCTGAGTCATCTGCTCCTCGTCGCCTTGCACGACCGGAGCGGCCGCCTGCAAGCGCGTGCTCACGGCGACTTTGCTCTTTTCGGCTAGCGTGGCCAGCATGGCGACACTGTTGCGTATAAGCACATGCGTGTCCACGGTGGCGAACGAGGGGGCACGCGGTCTGGCGGTATCGAGCATCGCGGAAACCAGGCGGTTCAATCGGTCGGTCTCGCTCTCGATGAATCCCACGAGCTCGCGCCCTTCGTCGCTGACCGAGGGTTCGCGCAGCAGCATCTGTGCCGACGAGCGGATGATGCCGAGCGGGGTCCTGACTTCATGGGCGATGACCGACGACATCTCGCCGACGACCGCCAGCTTGGATGCGCGCACCAGATTCTGCTGCGACAGGTCGATGTCGCGCACCATCTGCACGAATGCGTCGGTCAGTTCGCGCACTTCCCCGGCGCCCGCACTGGCCGGTACCTGCAGCACCTTGTTGCGCATGTAACCGCGGGCGAATCCGGTCAGCGCCACGATCGGCCGCGCGATCGCACGACTGACCCAGATGGCCGTCAGCAGCGTGAACAGCATGATGAGCGCCAGTAGGGCCAGGAAGATCGTCGCCATACGGTGCACGGGCGCCAGCGCCAGATCAACAGGCTGGATGATCAGCGTGGTCCACCCGAAGCCCCTGAATTGCCCATAGCCGGGCGATTTCACGGCGCCGACGATGACCTTGGAGCCAAAAACTGGCTGTCCCGGGCGCTCGGCAACGGTCCCGGCCAGACCGCGCCACTCCGCGAGCGCATGGCTCGAAAGGAAACCGCGCTTGCGCAGATTGGCGGAAGCCGCAATCAGACGGCCATCCCGGTCGAGCAATGCCAGCATGCGTGAACCGCCGCTGCTCGCCTGATCCAGCACGTCGTAGACATCGGTCCAATCCAGCTGCAGACGCAACGCGCCGAGCGCCTTGCCGCCGTACGCCGATGCCAACGGGACTTGGATGAGTACACCAACCCCGCCGTTCCGTGCCTGCAGGTCCAGCTCGATGTCGGCCCCGGAAAGGCTCGTCTTCAGCCACGGCACACTGCTTGCAGCCGTTTGACCGATCAGGGCGATGTCGCTGCTGCTCACGATCTGGCCCTGCTCATCGACACACGACAGGGTCTCGTATGTGTCGCGGTACCCGGTGTGCAAGTCGGCGAGGAAACGGGAAAGGCGTTTGTCGACGTCGCGGATCTGCAGATCCTGCATGATATCGAGGTGACTCCAGATGGCCGCATTCTGCAAACGCTCGAACATCATCTTGTCGATATTGGCGGCAATACCGCCGGCCTCGACCGCGACATTTCGCTCGATCTCCGTACGCAGGGCATCGCGCGCCTTGACAAATGCCAGGCTCGTGAGAACTATTGCTGAGATCAGGCCCACGCTGAGGAAGGCCGTCAGTAGCGTCTTGCGGATGGTCACGGAAGTATCGCAGTCGAAGCAGAAACCGGAACGGGCGCAGCTTGCACAAGTATACGGAAAAGCCGTGCGCGACTTGTCGATTTCTTCCTGAGGGCGCTACATGTTGACTCAGCGTTTTCGTCCTGCCGGTGCAATGAGCTGCTTGGCCGTCCTCTGCCTGGCGCTTGCAGCGAAGCCCGCGGGCGCCGACGAAGGGCCGCTGACCGACATCAATTACCGTCTCGGCGATGGTTTGCAGATTCCCGGAACGGGCATCAGCCTCGGCGGATATGCGACCGGTTCGTTTGATCTACCGCAGGACGCACCTGCGCGCCTAGCCGTTGACAACCTGAGCCTGTTTGTCTGGTGGGACGGAGAAAATCGCTGGAAATTCTTTTCCGAGCTCGAATACGAGAATGCCTTGTATACCCGGCCGGCCGGCAACGTCGACCTGGAACAGAAAAACGGCTACTTGTCGCTCGAGCGCCTCTATGTGGACTACGCACTGACCGACAGCACCGACATTCGTGCCGGCAAGTTCCTCACGCCGGTCGGGCGCTGGAATGTCATCCACGCCACGCCACTGGTGTGGACAACCTCGCGGCCGCTGGCAACGACGCTGGCGTTTCCAACGAACATGACTGGCATCATGGTCACGCAGACATTGTCCAACGTGGGCAATGGCATCGAATGCTCCGTGTATGGTGCCGGCACCAACGACCTACACCCGAATCCGGCTCTGGATCCGTTCTCCAGCGCGGTGGGCGCACACGTAACCATGCCGCTGCAAGGAGCCAGCCAGTTTGGCTTCTCCTATGCCGATTTTGAACAGGAAAAAACTCAGCCCGAGCGCAAGCAGCTCGTAGGCGTCGATTACGTGTGGTCCCGTGACCGCTACGAAATCAGCGCAGAGGCGGTGTATCGGGCGTCAGGCATCGGCGGCGGCCATGATGAAAAGGGCGCCTACGTGCAGGCGGTCGCTCCGCTCTCGGACAAGCTCTATGCCGTCGGCCGGTACGAAACCTTCCGCACGGTCACGGAACAAGCTGCCACGCAGTTGCTGGTGACCGGCCTGAACTACCGGGTCACTCCCGCGCTGGTGCTCAAGGTCGAATGGATCGCAAGCAGGCACAACACGATCGGCACGCCCGACGGATTCATGTCCTCAATTGCCGTGTTGTTCTGAGTACGGCATGCCGATGCTGCAGACATTCGTTGCGACCGCGCTGTTGTCACTCGGCGTCGCCAGACAGGCGGCCTCGCCTGCGGCTTATCCCTTTGCGGTCATAGTTGCAGCGGACGCCGCAAAACACCGAGTCTCGAGGAAAATGGTGTCGCTGATTTTCCGCCGCAAGCAGACCTATTGGGAAAACGGCAAGCGCATTCAGCCGGTCAATCTGCCTGCGGACCAGCCGCTACGCCGGGCATTCTCGCGCTGCATCCTGGGCCAGGAACCCGAAGCTATGGAAGGTTATTGGCGCGAGATGTACTTCCACGGCACGCTGCCTCCTCATGTCGTCGCCTCGGAAGAGGCGGTCGTCCTGTTCGTGCTCACGACGCCGGGCGCAATCGGCTATGTCTCGTCCTGCCCGGCTGATCGCCGTGTCAACGTGGTCCTGGTGGTCGGCGATGTGCCGAACTGTTCCCGGCCCACTGCGAGCTGCGTGCCACTGCAAGATTAGGATTCAACAATTGCAGGACATCACCAGCGGCCGACGGGGATTGCCTGCAGGAATTGAACATTTTTACCTTTTCCCCTTGGCCGATCAAGGGATTGCCGATCGCGCTGGCATTGGCCAGCCGCTGGCACACCTGTTGCGTTGCAATCGACATCTGCCTGATGGCGCTTGCCGCAACTCATGCGAAACGATCCAATGCCGGCTGCACGGGACGCACATCGGAGAGCTGATGGGCGATTCTCGGTTCAGCGTCTGCTAGCGCTGCTGTTCCGCGGAGCGGGAACGGCAGCTGCGGCGACAGCTCCGCCGGATGCCGATACCACTGCTGACTATGAGTTGAGCGAACAAACCGGCTCCGACCGCAGCACGGCGGAAGTTTTCATCCGGCGCTCCTATGCGCGGAATTTCGGGACGCGCATCGAGGCGTTCATGCCGCGCCTGTTTTGCCTGCGTCATCGCAATGGAACCGTCTGCGGCGCATTCGGGCTGCGGTCTGCCAACCACAGCCTGATGGTCGAGCAATGCATGGATCGGCCGATCGAACAAGCCGTCGGCGAACGCGTCGGCACAACCATCGCGCGGTATACGATCGCGGAAATCGGCCAATGCTGCGGCGCATTCCCGGGTGCCGTACGCGCGATGCCCAACCTGTTGATTGCGCACCTACATCGCGAGGGGTTCCAATGGGTGGCGTTCGCCGGCAGCACAAATCTGCGCAACGCCTTCGACCGGATCGGACTGTTTACGATCGAGATTCCGGTTTCGGAATTTGCACGCACGCCTCACGAAGGGCAGCGTGCGGGGCGTACGTCCCCTGCGAGTGGCGCGTGGGTGCTGGTGGGCAACCTCGGCGCTGGTTACCGGAGTCTGATGCGGGAAGCGGCGTTGGAAACGGCGGATGCCGTGCACCGCTCAGGACTGGAAATTGTCCCCGTGAGGCGCAACCAGAGCGCCAATCGACTGTTCGCTGCCCAGCGCCAGCCTATCGATCCGGCGCTCGGAAAAGGGCAACTTGAGCGGGCGTCAGCATGAATCGACACCTGAATGCGACAGACGCGGGCATGTGCCTGCTGCTGGCTGGCGGCAGCGTTGGCGGCGCTGCCTGGTTCTGGTGGCAAGTGATCCGCTGGGTCGAGCTTCTGTGCCGGCTGTGTCAGGCAATCAGGTAGAGGACGTGTGTCCATGAATGGCGGCGCGAGGAGAATTGCGTGATACAGACAGGAAAATTGCCGCGCTGGCTGGCGTGGATAAGGGATCGCTCGCTGCGTAGACGTCTTGTGCGCTGGCCGCTAGGTCGGCTGTTTCGTGCCATCGACGACAGGATCGTTGGAGTCGGCCAGCTTGTTCGCGATGACATCCATCGGATCCTCGTGCTGCGCCCCAATCATCGGCTCGGCAATATCCTGCTGCTCACGCCACTGATTACCGAACTGGAACACGTCTTTCCGGGCGCGGAAATCGATGTACTTGCCGCCGGCGACGCCGCGAACGACGTGCTGGCAGGATCCTTCTCGATTGGACGGGTCTACGTGCTGGCGCGCCATGTCGCCCGGCATCCTCTGGCGACCGCCGGCACGTTGGCAAGACTTCGGCGCACTCGCTACGACCTGGCGATCGATCCGACGATGGATTCGCAATCCGGGCGCCTGATCCTCGCGTTGATAACGCCGCGCTACATGTTGGCAGTACCCGCCAGCGAAAACCTCGACTGGGCGCGAGTGATGTTCTCCGCGCCGCGGCATTTTGCAAAGCTTCCGGTCTATCTGCTGCGACACGCCTTGGCGAGCGGGCAGCCAAACGAGGAAATCGACTATCCCACGTTGCATGTCAACCTGACGCCGGCCGAGGTTCTCAACGGCAAGCGCACGCTGGCAGCACTGGCGCAATGGCCCGGCGACGGTATTGCGCGATCGACGCTCGGAGTGTTCGCCAATGCGACGGGAGCAAAGCGCTACAGTGAGAGCTGGTGGCTGCAGCTGCTGGCAACGATCCATATCCGGCGTCCGGAATACGCTGTCGTCGAGATTCTGGCGGCCGACGGTGTCTCGCGGCTCAATCACCTCTTCCCGACGTTTTACTCGAGCAACCCGCGCAAACTCGCGTCGGTGCTCGCTAACCTGACGCATTGCATCAGCGCGGACAGCGGCGTCATGCACCTGGCTTCGGCAACCCACATTCCGACGGTCGGCTTGTTCTGCAGAACTGACCCTTCGCTGTACGAACCCTACGGCAACCTGAGCCGTTCGATCAATACGAACAACCGCAGCCCAGAAGAAATCACTGCCACGGTTCTGCGGGTGTTGCAGGCGATCACTCTGGAATCAGCCAACGCGCAGGCATCACAGACCTGCGACCCGCGTCAGTCGCCAAGGTGCGAAACCGTCGAATGGCGACGACTGCGCGAACCCGTGCTCGCGCACCGATAGGTCACGCGGCGGCACTGTCAGACCAAAATTGCAACCAAGAGTTCGAACAGGTCCGCAGCGATCACCGGTTCCAGCTGAGGATCTCTGGTTCTTTTCGCGATGTCGTAGGCGTTTCGCCACTCGGCACGCCGACAATGATCGGAGCATAAGCAGTCATTTCGGGCGGCACAGAGAGCGCGGCTTTCCACTCGGGAGAATTGAGCGCGGTAACCGCAAGGCCAATCACACACGTGCCGAGACCTATCGCGCTCGCAGCCAGCATCAAATTCTCAGCCGCCAACCAGCAATCGGCAACAACGAACGGACCCATGGCCTTGCCATAGATCACGATCAGTGTCCCCGCGTCATAGAATATGTTTTCTGGCGGAACAAAACGGGATGAGGGATGGCGGCCAGGAACGTGGAGGCTGCGTTCCATCTCGTTCATGCTTTCTTTCGCCCTATCCGACAGGCGCTTCAAGGTAACTTTGTCTTGGATGATGGCAAATGCCCACGGCTCCTCATGCACTGCGGTCGGCGCACGCACGGCGGCTTCGAGTAGCGCATGGATCGTGCTCTCGTCGACTACCTGATGCGCAAAAGATCGCACAGCATGACGCTGTCGAATCGCAGTCATCGCGCTCATGCTTTCTAAGCTGCTGGTCGAATTGGATTGGCTCTTGACCATGACTTTCGCCTGTACTACACACGATTAGCCGTGCCGATATTGAACATTGGAAACGACTGACACGAATTGACTTGAGTCAACTACGCTAAACTCAATTGGTACTGTACTAAAACATCTGTTTGTGTGATTGGGCTCAACAACCCCGCTCCATGTAGGAGATGCAGGTGGCTCAGCGCTCCGTGAAAAAGTGGCTCAATGTTAGGTGGAAATCAACACGTATCGACCTAGCTGAGAAGGTGGATTGCGATATTCCCACACAATTGAAGGCGTGGATCGATCGCATCGCCATTCCGGGCAAGGTATTCCGTTATGGGGCCAACGGCCCCGAAGGGTTGGCCGGCGGCAAGAAGGTGATCATCGCGACCAGCCGTGGCGGTATCAACAGCCAAGGACCGGCCGTGGCGGCGGATTTCCAGGAACCGTATCTGCGCACCGTGCTGGGCTTCTTCGGCATCACCGACATCGAGTTCGTTCGCGCCGAGGGCGTGGCCATGGGAGCCGAGCGAAAGACGCAGGCCATCCACGCCGCGCGTGCCTCGATCAGCGCAGTTCTGGCCGAAGCGGCGTGACCTAAAACAAACAATCCCCTGAATTTCCAAGGTGGTTCATTTTTAGGAAGTGGACGGTCGCGACCGGTAGCAAGGTGCACAACACGGTCTATTGAAAAGTCCACAAATGGAAATCGTCTCTGTCCGGCCACTTGCGGAAACTGCCACCCCTCAATTCGCCGCCGGTAACCGGACGCTGGCTACGACGCCGTTTGACGCGGGCGCCGTTGATTGGGGCATCAAGAGCCGAACACTGATGGCGTGCGTGTATCGCTCCGCAAAATATTCCACCGAGTCGACATCCGTATGCTCGGCAAACATTACCGCTGCATTTCCAAGCAACCGCAATGTCTCTGTTCTAACCAATTTCGGAATTCTACGGATATACCATTACGATGAGATTCGCGGTCAATGCCGGTTTGTCGTTGCCTTCGATTTCCAGCACGTTGCGCGTGACCAACAACATCCTGTCGTCACCTTTTGCCTCTGCCGAGAGCAATTTCACTCGTGCACGTACGCGTGTTCCGGCAAGCACGGGGGCCTGAAATTTAACTTGGTCAACGCCCGCGTTGATCGCGCGACGCACGCCAGTCGGAACGCAACCCAGTTGCATCTGCAACGCGGCAAGCAACGACAGGCTCAGGAACCCGTGGGCGATCGGCGCGCCAAACGGACCCTCTTTCCTACAGCGTTCAACATCGACATGGATCCATTGAAAGTCACCGGTGCATTCGGCGAACTGTTCGATTTTCTCCTGATCGACAATCAGCCAATCTGACAAGCCCAGCTCGCGCCCCACAAAATTATTGATTCTATCGAGGCTATATCCCGGAATCATGTGTACCTCGGCAATCGATGAAGTTTCAATTTGGATTGGGCGAAGGAGATACTGTCATCCGTGCAAGGCCCATCGCCCTGATAAGCTAGAGGCGTTGGGACATCGAACCGGAAGTGGCGTTTCATTTTCAGGATTTGACCCAATAGGGTGCACGCAATTCTCGCTTTAGCAGCTTGCCGACCGCGTTGCGCGGCAATCTGTCCCTGATTTCGACCGCGACTACACGCTGCTGTTTGCCGAGATGCTCGTTCAGCCAACTTCGAATCTGCTCAACATCGCCGGTCGCACGATCTCGTATCGTAACGAGTGCCAGCGGTGATTCGCCCCACAAATCGCTGGGCACGCCGATAACGGCGCATTCAATGACGTCAGAATGCTGCAATAGTACCGCCTCTATGTCAGCCGGATAGATGTTCTGACCGCCGGAAAGGATCAAATCCTTCTTGCGATCGACGATGTAGAGATACCCATCATGATCGAGGCGGCCAATGTCGCCAGAACGTAACCAAGACTCCCCTTGATCGTCGACCCACATTGAGGACGCGGTTGCCAAGGGTTTCTTCCAGTAGCCCGCGGTGACAAATCGGCTGCGGGCGACTACCTCGCCGGGAAGCCCCACATCGACTGGTCGGTCGTGCGAGTCGAGAATAAGCAGATCAAGGCCTGGCAATGGTTTGCCAACAGATCCGAGACGGTCGTTCGCTTCCTCCGGGGCCTGCGTAGTAATGATGCCCTCAGTCGATCCATAAACTTCAATTACGCCACAGCGAAATGACTCGAACAGGCGCGCCTTCAGCGGAATGGGCAGCGGCGATCCGACGCTCATCGGCGCTTGCAACGAGGAGCAGTCCGTCATCTGAAAGTCGGGATGGTTTATCAGGCGCTCGTATTGCACGGGCACCATAGCAGTGTGCGTGATCCGTTCACGTGCGATCGTCGCCAGAGCATCAGCCGGATCGAACGAACGCCTGAGTACCAAAGTGCCCCCTGTCAATAATGTGCACAGGACTGCGGCCCAGCTGATATTCGAATAGAGTCCGGTAACAATCAGCGTACGCGCACCGGAGTGATAGCGAAGAGCCAGCGCCAGGTCGTATGCCCAAAGCAATCGTGTCCCATGGGTGTGTACGATGCCCTTGGGCTCACCAGTGGTCCCCGACGAGTAGATAATGTTGCACAGATCGGTTTCAGCGAGAGGAACCGCGGGCGCATGATCGCCAACGCCTTCCAACCATGCCGAATACGGTTGCCAACCTGCGGCGGACGGGCTGTCTTCGGTAACGATCTCGATTCGCACGCGGCCGGCATCCAATCGCGGCGCATGTTCGGACGTGGCGACCATAAACGTCGCACCGGCATCTCGTAACATTTTCTCGGCGCTTTCGTCGGTGATCGAGGTGTTGAGTGGTACGGAAACGCAACCAGCTTTCATGCTGCCGACGATCACCTCAAGCATCTCGATGCAGTTCGACATGAGCATCCCGACGCGGTCGCCATGCCGGGCACCGGAGCGGATCAGCGCATTCGCAACGCGGTTCGTTTGCCCATCAAATGTCGCCCAATCGATGCGGCGATCCGGCGCGACGATCGCCGGCCACGTGCCGCGCCAGCGACCGTGTAAAGCCAAAATCTCCGGAAGCAAGGGAAGACGTTGGTCAAACATGACGGAGAAGTCTCGCTCGATTCGACGTTTCGGACCCTGCGCGATTCCGTCGCGCCGTTGACCGGCATGGAAGTTTGACGCCGGCTACGGGCGACCTAAAGCTTGTAGGTCACGCTCGCGAACACCAAACGTGGTGGACCATAGAAGCCGGTTAGAATGCCGAGTGCGGGAACGTTGTAACCGTCGGTTCGGTAAGACTTGTTGGTGAGATTACTGCCCTGCAGGGCGAAACTCCAATTTGCATCCTTGTCCCAGATCAGACTTGCACCGAGCAGTCCGTAGGGGCCCTGCGCAATCGCACGACTCAGGTCGGTCGTTGGAAAGACTTTGGTCTGATAACGGTAAGACAAGCGTGCGCGCAGGTCGCCGCCAAACGATACGGCTTCGTGATACTCAAGATTGAACCCTGCGCTCGCATTGGGTGCATCAACGAACTTCTCCTGCGCAGCGATGTTCATGCCACCGCTTTCGTAGTCATCGTATTGCGTGTGCAACGCCGCCAGATTGCCGTTCAGCAGCCAGTGTTCGGTCGGACGCCAGGCGAATTCGAACTCGGCGCCTGCCGCATGCGCGCGGCCGGCGTTGGTGAAGTCGCCGAAAAAGCCTTGCGAGCCATCCGGCAGGGTGTAGGACGTGAACACCGAGAGCTGGATATCGCGGTAACGCGTGTAAAACAGGGCCGTATTAAGTGCCAGCGCGCCATCAGCAAATTCTGATTTGTTGCCAACCTCGATCGTCTGTAACTTCTCGGGCAGGAACGGATGGGACGACTCCGGCACCGCCGCGGTATTCGCGCGAATGTTGTAGCCACCGGATTTGAAACCCGTGGAAAAAGAGGCGTAGTAATTGCTGGTCTCGCTCGCCTTGTACTGCAAGGAGACGCGGGGCGAAATGTTGTTTTCAGTGAGTGACTTGTCGAAATTTGCTGCGACGCCGGACACTTCCGTGAACGTATCGTCCGTATTGGAAACATTATAAACGACAGCGTGTTTGGTTTCGTTCGTATAGCGCGCACCAGCACTCAGACTCCAGGTCGAGGACATTTGCCAGGTCCAGTCCGTGTAGGCCGCGTAATCGCGAGTATAGACCGTGCCAGTAGTTGTGCCGAACAACAGATCCAGAAAGTTGTTGTAAATCGCCCCGCCCGCGGCGCCGTTGAAATAGTACAGACCGATCACGCCCGTCAAACTTCCGGTGCCGCTATAGGTGCCTTGCAGTTCTTCCGATGTCTGATGGTCGTCGTAGGTGCCGAACACATTGGCAATCGGCAGGGGTAATGTGTCGAAGTCGATGGTCGTGAATGTATTCGATTTGCGGTAGGCGGTAATCGACTTCAGCGTCCAATCTGTCGCGGCATACCAGTTCATGTTCAACGATTCGCCGCTCGCATGCGTGTAATTTGTATTGGGCATGTCACTGCGAATGTCGTAATTGCTGTCAAGCGGCAACGTCATGTACGGATCAAGCGGGTTAACCGCAAGCATCTTGGCACCGCGGACGCCCGAATTGTCCCTTATCGTGTCTGCGGACAGTTGCGCATCAAAGGGAGTATCCTTGGGGAAAAATCCTAGCGACACGCGACCGGCATTGGTGTTCTGGTTGCTGACCGGGTCGCCATTGACCAGGTTTTCACCGTAGCCACCGTTATGCAACGACGCGTACGCGACACGGCCGCGCCACACCTGGTCATCAGTCGCACCGCCTAGGCCAAGCTTTATGTTGCGCCTGCCTTCGTTGCCGACATCAACTTCTGCGTGGCCCTCTGGCTGCGTAGGCAAGTCCTTCGAGACGTACTTGATTGCACCACCGATGGTGTTCTTCCCGTACAGGGTACCCTGGGGTCCCCGAAGTACCTCGATACGCTGTACGTCATATACATCCAGAAGCGCAGCCTGAGGTCGCGCCAGGTAGACATCGTTGAGATAAATACCAACGCCCGGGTCAGCGCCCCAGGTGGGGTCTGACTGCCCGATGCCACGGATATACGCCGTCACAGTAGTGTTTGACCCGCGCGCCGCATAGATCGTCAGGTTTGGAACCTGGCCTTGCAGGTCCCCGATGTCCTGCACGTTCAGCGTCTGCAACTGAGTATCGCTAAATGCAGAGACTGCAATTGGGACGTTCTGGAGCAGTTCATCGCGGCGACGGGCCGTCACAGTCACGGTTTCCAACTGCTGCGAGGTTTCGGTCTTCTTGTTCGTGCCCTTCACCGTCGACGCGTTTGACGGGGTTCCCTGGGACACTGGCAAACTATCGGCGTGAACTGAATTCATCAGTGCCATCGCAGCAACTGCGGCGATAGAAAAACGGATCGCTTTCACTAGAGTCGCTCCCCGGTGCGTTGGTCAACGAGTCAATCGCAGAACGATTGAAATTCATTCATCGATGAATGAAAATTAGCAGCACGGTCCTGAAATGGCACGCTGCAGCGCAGCACACAGGTTTGGGGTTCAGCTGAATGAGTGATCTTCAAGGAAAAACGGCCGGCGCCACACTTACCGGCTCGGCCGCTGAATCAGCGGCGCCGACGACCGCGCCTGAATCCCGAAGCCCCATAAGCGATAAGTTGCTTTTCGGCGATAACGAGATCTCGCGCTCGGCACACATCGTTCGACAGTCGGTCGATGCGTCCGGTTTGAGCTATCGTGAGCGTCAGCGCACCAGTGAACATGTTGTATCCCCAGAAGAGTTCGTCTTCGGTGATGCCGGGCAACGCGCGGCGAAGAACTGCGATCAAACGAAGCACCACTGGATCAAAGAAGCGCGTCATGATCTCGGCACCACGGATCGGCATGTTGTTTACCTGCGCTACCAGAACGCAGTAGTTGTTCCAGCCGCGTCCACCGTTCCGCAATGCATCGAACACCGGACCTACGAATGCTTCAAGCGCCGCTTCGACTGGAATCTTCCCGCGCATCGCTGCGCATCGCTGAAGCGCCTCATTTCGTTCCTTGTTCAACGGTTCTGCGCGTCGGAGAAGTACTGCATCAAACAGCCCGTTTTTCGTCCCGAAGTAATAGTGAAGCAGCGCCGTATCGACTTTGGCGCCGCTCGCGACTTGACGGATAGTGACGCCATACAACCCGTGGCATGCGAACAACTCCTCGGCGGCGTCCAGGATACGGTTTTGAGTGACAATACTCTTATGCGATCGAAATGTTGTTCGAATCCGAGTGCTCTTGCGCTGCGTCTGCTTGGCCGACGCTGCCGCATCGGCTCCCGGCGAGGCCGAGCGGGTTTTTGTCGCCGCTTTGTTCATGATGATTCTATCAACTCAAAAGTGAAAAGATGCGAATCTTGAATCGCGCGATGGCGCGACAACAGATTGACACAAAATGCCGCTTTCACGCGAATCGTAGCGCGCCATCGCTTGTGGACTTGAACGACGTCGCCAATCATTCATCGATTTAGCGGCTGGGAAACCTGCGTAGAGAAACGCCATTTATCTTCGACCAATTTGGAGGGAATATGAATTATGCAGACGTTTTTTATCACTCGTCCGATGGTTTGCGCCTGTACGCTCGCGACTACGCCGGACCGCTGGATGAGTCCCCGGCGATCCTGTGCCTTTCGGGACTGACCCGCAATGGCAAAGACTTCGCCGCTTTGGCGGAACATCTGTGCGAGCGCTATCGCGTGATTTGCCCGGACCAACGGGGTAGAGGCCGATCTGACCGTGACACAGATCCAGCGCGATATCGACCAGATGTCTACGTCGCCGACATGTGGACTCTCGCCGATTTGCTGCAATTACCCGTCTTAAGCGTTATCGGCACGTCGCTGGGGGGTCTGATGGCGATTATGATGACTGCTCAATCGCCGGCCCGAATCGACCGAATAGTCCTGAACGACATCGGTCCGGAAGTCGACCCCAAAGGCGTTGCGCGCATCGCAAGTTATGTTGGTAAATCCGGGGCTGTGGCGAACTGGAAGGAAGCGACTCGACAAACAAGTGACATCAATGGCATCGCGTTCCCGGACTACACTGATAAGGACTGGTTTGATATGGCTCGCAACGTTTATGTCCAAAAAGACCACTCGCCAGTATTGGAATACGATCCGGCGATTTCACGTGGCCTGGCCACAGGGAACGCGGCACCGGACTTGTGGCCGCTGTTCGACGTCTTGGCGCAGAAACCGGTACTTGCAATTCGCGGCGCATTGTCAGATGTGCTCTCGGAAACTACCTTCACGAAGATGTCAGCACGCTTAACGAATCTGCAGCCTGCCGTTATTCCCGGGCGTGGCCACGCGCCCACGTTGACCGAGGCTGAGTCACTGACCGCGCTCGACAGCTTTTTCGCGACTGGAGGTTGAAGGTAATTTGACAGCAGTTTACGTGGCACTGTCAGACTAAAATTGCGAGCGGGCGATTGGGCGCGTAGCCTTGCCTGATGCCCAATCCATTCCGCTATTTCAACAGCTCGCCGGAGGTGATTCGGACGGCGGAGCTGATGTACGTTAAGTATCCGCTGTCGCTCCGGAATGTCGAGGACTTACTGGCCGATTCAATCACGAACGCCATCTCATCGACTGCGCCACGTACAAGACCCGGCGCTCCGCCGCCATGGCGCGGTGGAGGAATCTTGCAAGCTGACGTCAACTAATGTTGGGTTCCTGGACGTTTATTCCGTTGCATTGACAGTGCCCTGCCGATTGTTCCAAACGCAGGGATGCCTATCGTCGTCGTCACCGACTCACTCGTTTGTTTTGGATTTGCTGATGTTGTAACCTTGAACCGCTGCCGAAGGAAGAAAGGTTTCTTTGGATGCGCAACTTGCACAACTTCACTTAGTCGAAGGGGCACTTCATGCGGACGACACCATTAAGCTTTCTGACGTGGGCGAAATGGACGGCGTTTTCCCTGCCCATCGTTCTTGCGCTTGGCGCTCAGACGGCGCGCGCTCAAACGACCAACTTCACTACACCACGGCACGTATACCTATACAGTTCCGGCGAATACGACGTCACTGAGCATTCAGGTGTCGGGAGCGGGCGGCGGCGGCGGCGGCGACGATGTAGCCACTGCCGGTGGCGCAGGCGGCGCGGGCGCGCGAATTCCCGGCGTCATTCAGGTCACTGCCGGTACGACATTGACCGTCATAGTGGGTCAAGGCGGTGGCGGTGGTGCGTCCCAGAATACGTGCAGTGCAGCCGGAACCGGTGGATCCGGATCCGGGGCCGGTGGCGCCGGTGGAATGTCGGGTTGTAGCGGCGCAAGCGGCAGCGGTGCCGGAGGTGGCGGCGGAAGCTCCATTGCTTCAGGCGGGACGATTTTGGTAGAGGCCGGCGGCGGCGGCGGCGGCGGCGGCGGTAGTAACAACGCTCCCACGACGGGTGACGGAAGTCCAGCCCCATTGGTCCTGTCGGCTGCGCCCTGCTCCGCCTTGGACGGAACTTCCGGAGCGAGTGCAGGCGGTGACGGCGGCGGTGGCGGCGGCGGCGGCGGCGGTGCAACGAGCGGCACCCCTGGTGCAGCAGGCGCGGACGCCAGCAGCGCCGCCGGCGGCGGCGGCGGAGCGGGCTCTTGCGTCAGTGCAGCCGCGCTTCCTGGCTCGCTTTCCGCAGGTGCTGCCGGCGGTGCGGGAGCAACGATAAATACCATTCCGGGGCTGGCTGGCACTGATGGCAGCGTCACGATCAGTGTGCCCGCCGCAGCGACACCCGTCAATTCGTTGTGGGCGCTCGCATTACTCATCGCATTGTGTGCATTGGTTGGTGCAACTGTCTTGCAAGTGAAGCGGCAATCGCATTAGACGTCCCGATTGCCGGGGCGACGATCAGTGCCCTGCTTCCCACAAATGCGGCCGGCGGATTCTTAGAAATTTTGGAGGGCGATTTCGTTTTGCCTGCGGCATTAGGGACGTCACCTTGCCGATGGCAGTCTATGAAGACTCTGACCACCAACGCACGCGACGCGTCGCGTCCGCATTTCAATCAATGCGAAGTGGGTACCTACGAGTTCGACGGCGACTACTTCTTTGCCAACGGTTTCGGCCCGTCGTTGTAATTCAAGAAATCGAATGGCTTCGGGGTCGTTCGGCCGCGTGCGCGCAGACAGTGCGCACGTCATGCATTGAAAACGGCGTCACCAATATCGCATTTGCCCGAGTAATGCGGGCGGCAGATCCGCGCAGCGATAGCGTTTCTTGCTTGGTCGGATTGGCTCGCTCTTCCAGTCGTGTGTCGCCTAGCGTGATCGCTGGCGCGCACCCTTGGTAGGTGCCGCGCGTCGCGCGGGCTTGGCATCGATCGGCGCCAGGGTCCACTGCAAGGCGATGAGCTTGCCGGACGGAGTCGGTCGCGAACGGTCGAACTTCCCGACGAGACGCTGAAGCAGCTGATTAACCTCGGCAAGTTCCGCAGGTTCGAACCAACCCCTGAACCGCGCAGCCCAAAGTTCACGCATCGATCCCTCGACTACCGTGTCACTCCGCCTCAACGCACGAGCAAAATCACGCTGCGCCAGCCGCGACAGGCCAGCGGCGACGCGACCGACCGCTCTGGCGTTTGCAGTCGGACCAGGCTTGTAGCGCAGGCGCAGACGCTGTCCGTGTTCGGTTGTTAACTGGTAACGCCGCCCGTCGCCTGTTCCGGGCTGCTCTTCGACCAGACCGGCTTTTGCCATCGCGCGCAGATGATAGTAGAGCCCATCTGCAGGACGACCGAGTTGTTCGGCGAGTGCGGCGACTGTTGCGGGTCCCCTCAGTGCTTCGAGCGTGCTGACGATTTCGATACGCACCGGTGCAGCGAGCGCGGCGATTTTCTTCGGCTGCTCGACGATGTCGTCGGGTTTTGCTTTGTGTGTCATCAGTTGGGTTGCTTATGTTGAAATTTTGGTGAAATATTCAATCTAGCCAACTTCACTGCAAGTGGCAAACGCTTCACGGAGGCGACCATGCTGTCCAATTTAACCACAGCGCTACGTTCCGGTGCGATCGCATTGCTGCTGACGAGCAACGCACTCGTTGCCAAGGCCGACGATCTGACGGGCATCGTGGATCGCTACATGGTCTGGCGCGGCGCGACACCCTACGAGCAGCTCCAATCGATTCATGAGAAGGGCACGCTGCAAACCGCTGGCCTGAAGGGAACGGAGGAGATTTGGGCGGATAACTCGGGCCACGTGCGCGAGAGTGACAACTTGGGCGTCCTCAAACAGACTAAGGTAGTGGCCCCGAAATCGTCTTGGGACACGGCTCCGAGTGGACAACTGGAGACCCTGTCCATTGGCGACCGGCTGTCGATCGGTCGTCTCCAGGCATTGCAATTTCCTGACGCGCTACGCGGTCGCGGGGGCACCAAGACCAAACTGAGCGGCTTCGCAACGCGCAATGGCCGGACCTGGGCCGTAGTCCGGGTGAGCTTCGGCGACGAAGACACCTATGATGCATTCATCGATCCCGATACTGGCGCGCTCTGTGGGTTTCGCATCAACGAGGATCGCCAGAAACGCTTCGAAGGCTTCGATGATTGGCGCTTCGTCGACGGGGTGCGTATGCCTTTTGTGTACACAACCGAGACCGATGCGCCAGATGATGATTCGACTGTCAAGATTACGCAGATCGAGCTGAACCACACACTGGCGCCGAATCTATTCCTCCGGCCCGCGCCAATTCGCAAAGCCTTTTTCAAGAACGGGGCTTCCTCCAGCGGCTGGATCGATTTCGACCTTTTCGCGGGCACTCGCATCTATTTTCCTGTGAAAGTGAACGGCCACGATGTCATTGCACTTCTGGACAGCGGCGCCACGGTCTCCAGCATCGACAAGGCATTCGCCGCCACGATCGGACTAACGCCCAAGGGCGGCTTTGTCGGTGCGGGAAGCGGTGGCGTAGTCACGTTCGGCTTTATCGGCGGAGTGAAGATCCAGGTTGGCAACGTGACCCTGCACGACGTCAATCTTGGTGCATTCGACTTCGCCCCGGTGGCCAGAAGCATCGGTCATCCACTGCCTTTTGTGCTCGGCGATGAGATATTCAACGAATTGGCAGTGGAGATCGATTTCCAGCACCGTCGTATTGATTTTGTCGATCCTGCCACAGTGGTCAAGCCCTATGGCGCAATCGCGGTGCCACTGATTCGGGTGAAAGACCGCACCGTCCCTGTCTCGATCGAGGGTGCAGCACCGGTCCCATTTGAATTCGACCTGGGTGACGGCTCGCCGCTTGACGTCTACCCGGCCTACTACAACATACATAAGTTGCTCGATGGACGACGCACCTCGCAACTCATCCGTGGTGGTGTGGGCGGCTTTCAACCCGAGATGGTGGCCACCTTGCGCCACGTCACGTTCGCTGGCGTCCACTTCACACAGGTGCCGACCAATTTCACGGCGGACATCTTGTCGGTGGACAACTCCAACCTGATCTTCGGCACGATCGGTTTACCGATCTTGGCGCGGTTTCGGTTGATCGTTGACTATGCGCACGATCGGCTTTTCGCCACGCCCTCTGCGGATGCGGGCGGCACTCCGTTCGCCAAGGATCGGCTGGGATTGCACTTGGTCAAAAAGGGCTCGGACTTGATTGTGAAGTTCATCTCGCCCGGGAGCCCTTCGCAAGCAGCAGGGTTCAAGATAGGCGACAGAATCGCCCTGATCGATCACGCCCCCGTCGACGACTGGCCTGCCGCCGCCTTGCGCGGACTCTCTCACCGCGCTGCCGGCGCCGTGGTGACCTTTACCCTCGTTGATGGCCGTGCGAAACGAGTTGAACTGGCCGACTTCTACTGACTACGGTACGCGGGAAAATCCACTGCTGTCAGTCCAGTAGTCACCCTCCAAAATGACCCCAATCGCTGGAGGGGATGGCCGATTCAGCTCGTCGCGAACGGCACAAATGGGTCGACAGGAGTCGATCGCGCCCAGGGAAAATGGCCGGAAATATTTTCCTGTTCCTTCCCTGATACCGCCCTGTTCCTTCCCTGTTGCGACGAAGAAATTTCCCTGTTAGTTTTCAACAACAAAATTATATCTATGCCATGCGGCCCGCATGGGATATAGAAATACAGGCAGTATCGCCCCGCCCTGCCCTATCAAAATCGTGATTTTCCCCTGTTAATTTCCCTGTTAGCAGGGAGATTCAGTTGGAGACGCGTTCGCTGGAGAATGCACCCACCGCCACGCAGTCTGCAGCTCGGAGATCGATTCTCCAAGCTGTCGAAACACTAGCGTCTTTTCAATGCCTAACGTTGGAATCCTGGCTCGACTCCGAACCATGAGAGGGCGCATTCTGGCCTCGATTCCAGGCATTCGACGCGAGTTCTCCGGAGCCTGAATCACCGATGCGTGTGGAGGAACGCTATCCCCATGCGATGCGACGGTGGGTTCTAGCGTGTTGATTTTCGTGCTTGTTTGAGCCACAAGTTTCATTTTCGCTGATCCACGAATACTTGATGCAAACCTCGGTGCAATGCCAGTTGAGATTGTCGGAAGTGGCTCAGCGCTCCGTGAAAAAGTGGCTCAATATTAGGTGGAAATCAACAATCAGCCCCTTGCCAGAGAGCAATAGGGTCCAGTTGGGATACCCGTACTTTCGCGAGGTGGTCGGCCGACGACCACGTGTTGCTCACCGGATCGTACAGCTCGGCACTGTCGAGGATGCTGCCGATGGAACCGCCCACTCGCAACTCATGCGATCGTGCCGGCCTGCGCTGCCTTAAATTCTCGTACCCCAATCTCCTCGCGTTATTGATCAGACCGGCTCATGCGCTGCACCCGCTCGCTGACAAACAAACGCGGCAGCGCCGGCAGACCCGCTGCCGTATCCGGGGTCGCCGAACATCGAACGCCTGTCCGGACTCTTTTGATGTCATCTACGGCCCGTTGAACCCATCGGCAAAGATCACATCCGATGTCACCTGAATGACCTTCGAGTTGCTCGGAACGGCATTGACGAACACAGTGATCGCATACGGTCCGACCGGAAGTGTCGGCAACGGTACGCTGGTGTAGGCCGTATCGGAACGGACCGCGCCGGTGACCGGAGATGTCCAGACGATCTGGTCGTTGTCGATGCGCCGCATCTGCACGATCGGAAAGTTGGTCGCACTGTTGTTGGTTGCCCCGCCCGAGGCTTCGCTGTCGCCGTTGAAGCCGCTGCCGGTCAATTGCAGTGATTGGCCGTCCTGCACCGGGCTGCTCGCACTGGCAACGATTGGTCGGCGGCTGTCGACAAAGCCGAGATCGTGCGTGTACAGCTCGGCACTGGCGAGATAGCCGCTGAAGCTGGTGAAGCCACCCGCGACCAGCACCTTGCCGGACGCCAGCAAGGTCGCGGTGTGACCATAACGCGCCGTCGTGAGGCTGCCGATCGTGCTCCAGGTATCGCTGGCAGGATCGTATAGCTCGACACTGGCGAGACCGCCTCCGCTGTTCTCACCCCCCAAGACCAGCACCTCGCCGGAGGGTAGCAAGGTTGAGGTGTGACTATCGCGTGCGGTAGCCAGGCTGGCGGCTGCGCTCCAGCTGTTGCTGGCCGGATCGTATAGCTCGGCACTGGCAAGATCGCTGCTGCCTACAAAACCGCCTGCGACCAGCACCTTGCCGGATGGCAGCAGGGTCGCGCTGTGGCTATAGCGCGCTGTCGCGAGACTGCCGGCTGCGCTCCAGCTGTTGCTGGCCGGATTGTACAACTCGGCACTGGCGAGATCGCCACTGCCGTTGAAGCCACCCGCGACCAGCACTTTGCCGGATCGCAGCAGCGTCGCAGTGTGGGAACGGCGCGCCTCCGCAAGGCTGGCGGCTGCACTCCAGCTATTGCTTGCCGGATCGTAAAGTTCGGCACTGGCGAGAAAGCTGCCGTTGATACCGCCCACGACCAGTACCTTGCCGAACGGCAGCAGCGTCGCAGTTTGGTAGCCGCGCGCCGTCGCAAGGCTGGCGGCTGCGCTCCAACTGTTGCTGGCCGCGTCGTACAGCTCGGCACTGGCGAGAAAGCCCGTTTTGAAGCCGCCCGCGACCAGCACCTTGCCAGAGGGCAACAGGGTCGCACTGTGGACGGCGCGCGCCGTCGCCAAGCTACCGGCGGCGCTCCAGGCATTGACGGCCGAATCGTACCGCTCCGCGCTATCGAGGGCGACGCCGTTGCTCAAGCCGCCCGCGACCAACACCTGGCCCGATGGCAACAGCGTTGCGGTTTGGACGGTGCGCGCCGTCGCCAAGCTACCTGCTGCGCTCGAGGTATTGCCGGCCGGATCGTACCGCTCGGCGGTGGCAAGAGCGTTGCCGTTGTTGAAGCCGCCCCCGACCAGCACCTGCCCCGACGGCAACAGGGTCGCGGTGTGGACGACGCGCGCCGTCGTCAGGCTTCCGGCCGCGCTCCAGCTGTTGACACCTGGATCGTATAGCTCAGCACTGGCGAGAAAGCCGCTGCTGCCGTCTCCGCCCGCCACCAGCACCTGGCCGGAAGGCAGCAGGGTCGCGGTGTGCTGCGCGCGTCCTGTCATGAGGCTGCCGGCGGCGCTCCAGCTGTTGCTGGCCGGATCGTACAGCTCGGCACTGGCGAGAGCGCCACCGGCGCCGATACCGCCCGCGACCAGCACCCTGCCGGTCGGCAGCAGGGTCGCGGTATGAGAATAGCGCGCAGTAGTTAGGCTGCCGGCCGCGCTCCAGCTGTTGCTGGCCGGATCGTACAACTCGGCACTGTCGAGAGCGCCGCTGCCGGTGAAGCCGCCCGCCACCAGCACCTTGCCGGAAGGCAGCAGGGTCGCGGTGTGGGACTCGCGTCCTATCATGAGGCTGCCGGCTGGGGTCCAGGCGTTGCTGGCCGGATTGTACCGCTCGGCATTGGCGACAACGCCGCTGTTGTTTCCGCCTGCGACCAGCACCTGGCCGGACGCCAGCAGGGTCGCAGTGTGGAAGCCACGCGCAGTAGTGAGACTGCCGGCGATGCTCCAACTGTTGCTAGCCGGATCGTACAGCTCGGTAATGGCGAGAGCGCCACCGGCGCCGATACCGCCTTCGACCAGCACCTTGCCGGACGGCAACAGGGTCGCGCTGTGCGAATGACGTGCCACGAAAAGGCTGTTGGCCGCGCTCCAGATGTCGCTGGCCGGATCGTACAGCTCGGCACCAACGAGATCGCCGCCGCCGGTAGTCCCGCCCGTAACCAGTACCTTGCCGGAGGTCAGCATGGTCGCAGTGTGGTTACCGCGGCTGTGCGCGAAGTTGCCGGCCGCGCTCCACGTATTGGTCACCGCTTGCGCCATCAGCGGCAGACACAGAGCAAACGCAATGGCCGCCAAGGTAGCGAGCGTTCGGCGCCACCGATGAGCAACGCGAACGCGACTTACATCGCGTGGAGTTCGCTCCGCGCCATATCGATCATCACCGACAGGATCGAACCCGTTGCAATGATGAGACCCATGCGTGACCCTGCGCCGAATACCCATACACCATCTCCCGTGCAATGGACAATGAACCAATCAGCAACCGACCGGCCATCCGCGGCGTTGATCGCTCGCCACACCCGTCACTCAAAGCCATTGGCAATGCCCTTCCCGACAATCAAAAGGTCTTGACTGTTGATTTTCGTGCTTGTTTGAGCCACAAGTTTCATTTTCGCTGATCCACGAATACTTGATGCAAACCTCGGTGCAATGCCAGTTGAGATTGTCGGAAGTGGCTCAGCGCTCCGTGAAAAAATGGCTCAATATTAGGTGGAAATCAGCAGGATATAGGAATACAGGCAGTAGCGCCCCGCGCAGCCCTATCAAAATCGTGATTTTCCCCTGTTAATTTCCCTGTTAGCAGGGAAATCCAGTTGGAGACGCGTTCGCTGGAGAATGCACTCACCGCCAATTATTAGCAATAATTACATATATTTCAATAGTTTATACAATCAGTATTTCTACAACTATCAAATCAACTATCACCCCGGTTCCCTCCCCTCATCTGCGGCACCAGTTCTCCGCCGTCAGTTTTGCCGGTGCGGTGTGACCCGTCAATCTTGGGCGTTGAGTTTGGCTCCAAGTTGAGCCATTTTCAGAGTAGATTTTCGCGGTAGACTGAACCAGCAGAAGGACCACGCTTCGTGCATGGCGACGTGGTCTTCGTGACTCAACGACTCGTGGACATACCGGCTCAATATTCGGCGGAAATCAACATTGCTGGTGACAAGATCGTGTTGTGAATGCGCACCTTTCGCATTGCACTCAGGAGGTCGTCACATGCTTCTGGCACATGCCTGGCTGCTCGCTGCGGCCGTCGTTTGGACATTTGTCCACCTCGGTGTCTCTGGCACTCGGCTTCGCGCATTCATCGTGCGCGCTATCGGCGAAGTCGCCTTTCGGGGCGTGTTTTCGCTAGCCTCGGTGACAATTCTAGTTTGGCTGGTGTGGAGCTATCGATCAGCCGGCCCGGTTCGAGTCCTGTGGGTAGCGCCTCACTGGCTGATTGTCGTAGGCATGCTCCTGATGTTGCCGGCACTCGTGTTATTTGTCGGCTCCGTGACGGCACCGAATCCGACAATGGTTCAGGGCCAGCGAGCGCTAGAAACAGAGAATCCTGCGCGAGGTGTATTACGAATAACACGTCATCCGATGTTATGGTCGTTCGCAATCTGGGCGTTAGTCCACTTGCTTATGGTCGGAACGCTGGGGGCAACGATCTTTTTTGGCGCGTTCCTCATCGTCGCGCTAGCGGGAATGCCGAGCTTAGATGCGAAAATTTCACGGCGCGGCCTTCAAGGTTGGTCAGCATTCATGCGGGCTACCTCAATTGTTCCGTTCGTCGCAATCGCGCAAAGCCGTAACCGTCTCGAGCTAACCGAGATCGGTCTTTGGCGCATCGCGGTCGCTCTCGTAGCTTGGGTCGTGCTCATCGCACTGCATCCTTTGCTTTTCCATGTCGCTGCGTGGAGTTATTTGCAATTCATGCGTTAAGTGTCACGCGTCGAGAGGGGTGCATCGACATGGCATTTGGGTTGGGCCGGCGAAGATCCGATTGCATTGGGGTACTTTGACAAAGCTGCAAATTTCGCCGCGCAATTCATGAAACGCGATCGATCCCCGAGGCAGTTCACTACTAGCCGCCTCGTTTCTTGCCACGTGCAGCGCGCGATGACTTGATGGAATCGAGGCGCGCGTGTGCATCCCGTTTCCCGACCTCCCGCATCGCTATGATCGCAGCCAACTGCCCCCGCCGTGGCGTAGCCTTTTTGGTCTCCCAGTTGTAGACCGATTGCTCGCTTACGCCGAGCAGAACGGCGAGTTGCGATGCTGATAGCCCCAGCCGCGCGCGCAGCGAACGCAGCCCCTTGGCCACGAACCTGACGGGTCTATTGGGCAGCGCCGGAGATTGACTGTTGATCTGGATCTTCGTCCGTTTCTCCAGCGAGGCCGATTTTCTCTGCAGCGTCGCCACCTGCCGCTTCAGCGCAGCGATATCGTGTCGATAAGCAGCCGACATCTTCTTTACGCCTGCCACCTCCTTGCGAACTTCTCGTCTACAAAGTCGCGAAATTTCCGTCTTCAGAAGTGCGCCGATATTGGGCATATTCGTCGTCCCCAATCAGGAAGCTGCGTCTTTGAGTTTTTTCAGCGGACGCACTTTCACCCTGACCGAGGCCGGTTTGGCCGAGAACCATTGTTCCTGCTTGGTAAATGGGTTGATGCCCTTGCGCTTGGGCTTGGCCGGAATGTTGGCAACGGTGATCTTCAGCAGACCGGGCAGAACAAACGTGCGTGCGCCGTTCTTGTTGACCGAGCCGATCACTGCACCCTCGAGCGCGGCTAGTACGGCGCGAACGTCCTTGGCCATCAGGCCACACGCACCTGTGATGTACTCAACCAGTCCGGATTTGCCAAGCACTTGCTTGATCGGCTTGTTTGCAGCGGACTTCGAAGCGCTTTTCCGGGCTGCCTTTTTAACGCCTTTTTTGATAGCCATGTCTTTTCCTGTAGTGGTTTGAATAGACGCATTACAATCAACCATGCCGCCGTGCAGATTTGCGACACATGGATACAACGCTGAGCAGTATACGCCGTAAGGATGAATCTGCGCTTCCCATAGTGGCCAATAGAAGATCGGTTTTTCGATAGCGGACTAGATCGTGCACCGAGTGCTTACTCGATCTTCAATTTTCAATCGCTCGCTCCGCTCAGAAACCCATGCGAGAGCCTTGCTTCGAAGTATCTCGATGCAGATTGTTGCCATCACCACCTAAGTCTCCCACGCATAGGCTGATTTTCCAATCCAGTGATAAATCATTGAGTTTTCAGCTCTTTGCGCGTCTCTAGCAGCGCGTCGGGCAGCTTTCGGGGGGGGGCCTTGCGAGCCGGGTCAGGGTCTCTTGGTATGCTTCACCACTTGAGTCTCAATCCGGAGTCCGTCGATGAGAGCCGTTCGGGTCTTTTCAGCAACGATTATCCTGGCCTTGGCTGGATGTGGTTCCAGTCCGATTAAAACAGATTCTGATGCGTCGCGGTCCGAGGTGTGCAGGGCGACCAATGATCAGGAGATTGCCGCGCTGTTCGATCGATGGAACTCATCCCTTCAGACCGGCGACGCGCACAAGGTGGTTGCCAATTACGCCGCGAGATCCATCCTTCTACCCACGGTGTCGAACAAGCCCCGGGTGACTGCCGCCGAAAAAGAGGATTATTTTGAGCACTTCCTCGAAAAGAAACCCCGCGGGAAGATTGACTTCAGATTCATCGAGATTGGCTGCAATTCCGCCATCGATGCCGGTCTGTACACCTTTACTTTTGGGGAAACCGGGGCCAAGGTGGCAGCTCGCTACACGTTCACATACACGTGGGACGGAAAACAGTGGCTGATCACGAGCCATCATTCATCTGCGATGCCCGAAAAAAATTAACATCACGAAATTCTCGCCGGGCGCAAACTGGCGGTATCGACCCCAAGCGGCCTGTGGTGAACCATTTCCGCTCAACTCGGCCCACGAGCAACTCTGCAATAGCGATGCCGGCGATTCGCGTAGATCGATCGCATACTGCAGTGTCAAATGGAATCCCTGGGCAACTAACCCCTTGATCAACGCACTTCGGCCACCGGTTGCTTAGCGACTCCTCGCGCATGCAAGGCCATCGCAATCAGCGCAGAACCGCCAAATACCATGTTGATGCCCACGAGCAGCCCGAGCGCCCAGCCCGCGGTGCCGGGAAATCCGGACATGATGATGAAAGCCACGAACAGGTCGATAACTCCGCTGATCAACATGAAAACCCATCGCCCTGACTCGCCGCGTTTGTGTGCCAGCGCGAACATTATCGAGGCAACGCCCTCGATCACGAAGAACATGACGAGAACCAGGGTCAAAGAGAGAATCCCACTTAGCGGCCACAGCAGCAGCAGCAAACCAACGACGATGCCGAGGATCGCCGAGACCAGCGACCACAGGAATCCGGGCGCTTGACGCATCCAGACCGTGGTAATCAACCCGGAAATTCCGCTGACCAGAAAGACCCAGCCGAACAAGACTTCGAGCGCCAGCGTGGCGAGCTGAGGAATGAAGACGGCGGCGAGACCGAGGATGCAGAGAATTGTCCCCTCAACCGCGAACAGCACCCAGTGTTTGTGCAGCGATGTAGCCACCGCCTGCCGGAGTTGTTCGACATTGGATTCGTTGATCGACATGGCATACCTCCGTGGATCTTTTGGACATTGGGGTGGCGAATTCGCAAATCAAAGCCTGGCGGGGCCCGCTTCATGCAATCGTGCAATCGCCCCCCCACACAGATTAGGACGGGTAAATCCACGATTCTGCTCGCGGGTCATTTTCAGATCGGCGCCTACAGAAAACGTGTCGGCATTCAGCCGATTGGGATGCGATCCCGGTTGGCGCGCAACCAGAAGTCGAACGACTGCAACGCCGGATTGAGGTTGCGCGAACAAACTGGGTCGCGGCTCTTGATGAATTCCGCGCCGAGAATGGCCTGGAACTGGAACATGTTGCCCAGGTCTTCCGCGCCGGGGAAACCGAGACCACGATAGACATCGAATGGCACGTCGCTGAATGCGACCTTGCGCGCAAGGACGGAGCTCATCTTCGCGGCCATCTCCTCACCCGAGAGTACTTCTCCGGCAAGGCCGAAGCGCCGACCAGCCGTCTGCGGTCCGCTACGGAACAGTCCATAGGCGCACTTGCCAATATCCTCCGCGGCGATGCCGGGGAGCTTGGCGCCTCCGAGCGGCAAGGCAAGCACCAGCTCTCCGTCCGGTCCCGTGTGCGGTCCCAAGCCGAAGTAGATGAAGTTCTCCCAATAGAAGGCGGCGAGAACATAAGTGGTCGGTGCTGCTTCCGCGGCGAATACCTGGTCCGCCGATCCCTTCGAATCGAAGTGTGGCACCTTGTATTTGCCTTGCAGCGTCGGCAGGCGTCCGTCACTCAGAGGAACCCACCTACGCGTGTCTTCGAGCGTCGACCACACAACGTGCTGGACGCCGGCCTTGCGGGTCGCACGCGCCATCGCAGCCGCCTGCGCGAGCTCCCGCTCCACGGAGAAATGTTCCCAGAAATTTGTGACGCAAAAGGCACCATACGTTCCGGCAAACGCACGTTCAAGGCTCGATGCATCATCGGCGTCGCCGGCGACCACATCTGCCCCGATTTGGGCGAGCGCTCGGGCCTTGTCTGAGTCCGGATTGCGCGTGATCGCGCGCGCTGTGTATCTGCCTTCCGGATCAGCGAGGATGGCGCGGACGAGACCACCGCCTTGCGCACCGGTTGCGCCGATGACAGCGATGATTTTCTTCATGGATTTTGCGGTCGTCATGCGGTTTCTCCTGATACTTGTCAACCCTCTCGAACGCCAATTCTCGCCTGAAGTAACGGCTCAGACGTAGCGCGGGATCGGGCCGTTGTGCGGAGTCATGCGATCAGTGAGATCAAACTCGATTTCATCGACGTAGCACCAACCCCAACCTTCGGGTGGATCGTAACCCTCGATGATGGGATGCCGGGTGGCATGGAAATGTTTGGTGGCGTGACGGTTGGGCGAATCGTCGCAACATCCAACGTGTCCGCAGGTGCGACACAGGCGCAAGTGTACCCACCTCGAACCGGTCTTCAGGCACTCTTCGCAACCCAGCGCACTGGGCGTGACGTCGCGGATTCCCGCAATGTGGTTGCAGCGATCAGACATGTGCTGGATCCTTGGTTGCAGTGATGGATCGTTCGTCGGACGTCGCCAGATAGGCGTGCAGCGCGGCGACGACCTGTGCACCCTCGCCGACCGCAGCGGCGACGCGCTTGGTCGAACTGGCGCGAACGTCGCCGATTGCAAAGATTCCGCGGCGGTTGGTTTCCAAAGCCAGCCGCCCGATGCCGCACTTGGTGCCAGTCAACACAAAACCCTTATCGTCGAGGGCGACACCATAGGGTCGCAGCCAGGCGGTATTGGGTTCCGCGCCGATAAACAGGAACAGATGGCGAAGCGGCAGGCGTGTCTCGCAACCGTTCGCACCCTGCCGCCAACGTATCGCTTCGAGCGTGTCGTTTTGCCCTTCGAGGGCGATGACCTCGGTATCGGTTACCAACTCGATGTTGGGCTGCGCGGCGATGCGCTCAATGAGGTAACGCGACATGGTCGTATCGAGATTGGGGCGGCGCACGATGAGCCAGACCCTGTCCACCTGGCTGGCAAGGTACACGGCAGCCTGCCCCGCGGAATTGCCACCACCCACCAGCGCCACATCCTGCCCCACACACAAGCGGGCTTCCAGTGGCGACGCCCAGTAGTGAATGGAAGAACCCTCGAATGCGGAGATATTTACCGCTGCCAGGCTGCGGTATCGCGCACCGCAGGCGACGATAACGGCGCGCGCATTAGCGCTTTCGCCGTCAGCGAGACGCAAAAAAAATCCCGCCTCAGGCTTCGTCGAGTCATCCGTGAGATCGACCACTTCATTGGGGATGGCCATCTCCGCGCCGAATTTCTGTGCCTGATTGAACGCGCGCGCCATCAACGCCATACCGCTGATGCCGGTCGGAAAGCCGAGGTAGTTTTCAATGCGCGCCGACGCTCCGGCCTGACCGCCGAATGCGCGGCAATCCAGCACTAAGGCGGAAAGTCCCTCGGATGCTGCGTAGACCGCCGCAGCCAGACCGGCCGGACCCGCACCGACGATTGCCACGTCGTAGCGTTTTGACGGATCGAGTGCACGGACCATGCCGATGCAGCGTGCCAGTTCATCTTCGCCGGGATTGCGCAGCAGTTGCCCGCCTGGGCAAAGCACGATCGGTAATTCCGCGCGCGTTATATGAAAACGTTCGATCAAGGCTTTGGCGCCGGAATCAACGTCTGGGTCCAGCCGCTGGTGCGGATGTCCGTTGCGCGACAGGAATCCGTCCAGGCGCAAGACATCACGATTGTCCGCGCGGCCGACGAGGATCGGCCCGCCGCCTCCGGTTTCTAGCAGGCCCACGCGGCGCAAGATGAGCGCGCGCATGATCCGTTCGCCGAGTTCGGCTTCCGCAATCAGCAAGTCCCGAAGCCGGTCGGGTGCGATAACCAAAACTTCGACCGCACCAACCGCTATCGCGTCGACCAACGCGGGTCGCCCGGAGAGTTGCGTCAATTCGCCCGAGAATTGTCCCGGACCGTGGGTGATGATATTGCGGTGCGGGCCGAATCCATCGTGTTGGCTTATCGTGACTTCGCCATCGAGAATGACGAACAAGCCCGGGGCAACTTCGCCGGTTCTGGCGAGATATTCGCCGACCGTGTATTGGCGTGTTGCGCCAAATCTGCGCAGCCGCTCCAATTCCCCGGCCCCAAGCGTGGGAAACATCTGCTCGTGACGAGCATCGGCGATGGAGTGCGCGGGCGCAGACATATACGGCCTTCTGAATTTGGTCCCCAGTCTATGTCAGCGCGGCCGGGATGGGTAGACACGCGTGGGCAGAGTGAACCGCACCGGCCGTGGTTGGCGAATTCGCAAATCTTGCAGGCGAAATCCGCTCGTTCCACACCAGTCTTGCGAGTCGATGTCGGCCGTTAATCGACGTCGGGGCGAGGAGATTTGGTTTCCCTTGTTATTCCCTGATATCGCCCTGTTCGTTGCAGACTGTGGCCAATTCGCGCTGCGTGCGTCGACCGTACAACGCGACCAGATGCCGGTAATCGATGTCGTGTTCAGCGAGCGAGGCCGACAATGCATAGGCGTTGTGCTGCGGAAAGGCGCGTGAACCGGTAGGCGCCAAACTTCAACGACGCAATCGATATCCGCTTCGGCCAAATGGTCGAGAAACTCATCCAGCGGTCGCGACCAATCACCGATGGTAAATCCAGGCGTCGTTGGGTCAGGCAAAGTGCGCCGGCCCGACCTCGATGTTGGCAGGCTGCATGAAATACTCGTGCAAATATTTCTCGCCCTCATCGCAGAGTACCGTCACCACGGTCTCAAGCGCGGGGAAGCTTTGGCGGATGCGTTTGGCCGCCAGCATATGCGCGCCGGAACTCGGTCCGCAGAACAATCCATGCTTGCGCGCCAACCGTTTCATTTCGCTCAGCGCATCGACACTGGATACCGACAAGACCTCGTTCACCAGACTGGCATGGCGCGCGAAAATGCCCGGAACGAAACCGTCGGAAATACCCTCGATGGCATGCGCGGCAATCTCGCCGCACAGGATCGTGCACGACTCGGACGGTTCCATTGCGAACAGGCGCACGTTCGGGTTCACCGCCCGAAACGCCTGACCCACGCCGATCAGGGTGCCGCCTGTACCCACGCCCAGAACCAGCGCATCGGGCGTCCGCCCAGTCGGCAGTTGAGCGAGAATCTCCGGACCGAGAATCAAGCGATTTTCGTCCACATTCCATTCCGACTCGAACTGGCTTGGACAAAAGTGACCTGGTTGCCGGCCCAGTTCCTTGGCTCGCTGCAATGCTTCGTTAACGTGAAAGTTGCCGCAGAACAGCACCTCGGCGCCGAACGCGCGCGAGATCGCCACGCGTTCGCCGGACAGGCCTTCGGGCATCACCACCAGCATGCGATAGCCTTTCACGGCCGCCACCATCGACAACGCATTGCCGGTGTTACCGCTGGTTGCTTCCACGATCGTATCGCCCGGCTTGAGCAGGCCTTCGGCTTCGGCCCGCTCGATCATGTATTTGGCGATGCGCGCTTTGATCGAACCGGAGGGATTGAGAAATTCGATTTTCGCGTAAACGCCGTCGATCGCCAGCAACGGCGTATCGCCCACGGCGTCGAGAATGCTGTCCGAAATTGTGTTGAAGCGTGTGCCCATGTCAGTCGCCCGTGTGCGTGTGCCACATTGTATTCAGCGCCGGCCGCTCGTGTGCCCATGCGACACCCGCGCATCGCACGCAGCCAGCGGTCAGCTTTCGCCGCGAGCCTTGTTTCCGACCCGCACCGCATGCACCGCACGAGAGCGGTTGCGTGTATACACGTATACCGATGCCGGCGGCACGTTCCACCAGGCGAAGCCGCCGCGGCGCACGGACAATCCCATTTGTTCCAGCAAATCGCGCGACACCGGCGATTTCGGGCCATAAGTGAACTGGATCAGGCGGCCATCGGCCTTGAGCACGGAAAACGCCGCGTCGAGGATTTCGGCCTGGGTGCGCTGCGACATCGACAACAATCCCAGTCCGCTGATGATCGCGTCTGCCGGACCGGCGTCGAGAAACCCGTCGCGTTTCGCAATCGCACGCAGCTCGCGCGCATCGCCGCACTCCACGCGCACATCCGCAAAGCGCGCGCGCAGATGCTGGTACAGCGCTTCATTCAACTCGAGCACCAGCAGATCGCGCGGTGCAATGCCGTGGGCGAGCATGGCACGGGTGAACACGCCGGTACCGCCGCCTAGTTCGATCACGCGCCGCGTACCGTGCGGCAGCTCCGAAATCATCTGCCGCGTGAGCTGACGCCCGGATGGCGACAACGCAGCGATACCAAGCGGATTTTTCAACCACTGGCGAAAAAACGTCCACGCTTCCGGCACTTCGGCGGCGGGCGCGCGGTCGTCTGGCCGAATCGGCTGGCTCATGGGGAGATCCGCTGGAAACGGCCGCTATCCTAGCGCCGCAGGCCCAGCCCCGCCAGCATCCGCACAAGCAAAGGTCCGCAACGCACGTTGTTGCGGGCCTTGTGCCTGCTGAACTGTCGCCGGATCGACTCAGTGCCGATAACGCGGATCGGAGCTGCCGTGATCGTAGCCGCCCCGGTTGGAGCCACGGTCATACCCGCTGCGGTTGTAGCTGCGGTCATACCCACGATAGTAATTGCGCGAACGATAGCCGTCGCGGTAATACGCAGGACGCGAATAGTAGCCACGATACGCCGGCGCATAGGAATAATACGAATCGTAGTACACCGGCGCCGGCGCGTAGTACGTAGTGCGTAATAGCCACCATCGTAGTAACCCCCGCCGTAATAGCCGCCACCGTAGTAACCGCCGATATCGACATAGCCATGTCCGCGGTGGCCTCCCCAATAGCCAAGGCTCAAGCCCGGCAGATTGATGCCAATGGACAAATGACCGCGTGCAAAGGCGGACGGTGCCAGCGCCACGCCCGAGGCCACGACCAAGCCCAGAACCAGTGTGCGCAAGCCGTGTTTGCGAATCGTCATGGCCATCTCCAAGCAACGTGTGCGATCGGAATGCCGCAGCTGCATCGTGCGTTCGTCGGGCTGAATCGCAACTGAAATTACAGCGCGTTGAGCGCAACCGTTCAGTTTGGTTGCGGCGAAACTGAATGGGGCAATTTCAGGCGAAGTTCCCAGGCCCGGTGGATGCGCGCATTGCGCTTGAAATCGAACGGGATGGTATCCGTCGAAATATCGCGGATTGCAAAACCCGCCAGCGCAACCTCGTCCAGCTTGAATCGGCGGAAGTTGTTTGAGAACAGGATCGTCCCATTCGGCAACAGGCGCTCGCCGCACAGGTTCAGCAGGCGCGCGTGATCGCGCTGCACGTCGAAATCCTCTGCGCGCTTGGAATTGGAAAACGTCGGCGGATCGACAAAAATCAAATCGAACATCCCCGAATGGGTCTGCAGATAACCCGGCGCATCGGCCCATACCAGTCTGTGCTGTGCTTGGTCGAAGCCGTTGAGCGCGAGATTTCGCGCGGCCCAATCCAGATATGTTTGCGACAGATCCACGCTGACGGTTTCGCTGGCGCCACCGGCAGCCGCGTACACGCTGACGCTGCCGGTGTAGCAGAACAAATTCAGGAATCGTTTTCCGCGCGCCAAGTCGCGCACGTGCGCGCGCAGCGGACGGTGATCGAGAAACAGCCCGGTGTCGAGATAATCGCGCAGGTTGACCAGAAATTTCAGCCCGCCCTCGCCCACTTCGAGAAATTCGCCGCGCTCATCGAGCTTGCCATATCTCTCGCCGCCCTTGCCGCGCCGGCGTTGCTTGAGCGCCACGCGTTCACGCGGCACTCGCAGAGCCTCGCCCGCCGCGCGCACCAACTCGCGCCAACGCGTGCGCGCAAGGTTTTCGTCGATGCTGGCCGGTGCCTGATATTCCTGAATGTGCAGATGCTCGCCGTAGATGTCGATCGCGGCGGCGTATTCGGGCAGGTCGGCATCGTACACGCGCCAGCAATCCACGCTCGCACGTGCGGCGATCTTGCGCAGATGGCGGAAATTCTTCTCGATGCGGTTCTTGACCATCTGCGCACCGACGGAAAGTGGCTTGAGCTCGGGCCGGGGCGCATCGATCGCCGCGATCGTAAAATTATACAGCGTGCATTCGAGCGCACCGTTGTAGAGCATGTAGTGCTTTTCCGCACGCAAGCCGATGGCGCGGCTCAGGTGTTCGTCCGAAGTAATAATGCTGGCACGCCAGTCGGGAAATTCGGCTTTCAGCTTTTCGCCAAGCAAACGGTACAGCGCAACAATGTTCGCATCGGCGCCCATACGCTCGCCATAAGGGGGATTGCAGATAACCAGTCCAGGTTGATCCAACTCATGCGGTCGATGCAGATGTTCCAGCGATTGCCGGCGCAAATGCACGAAGCCGGACAACAAGGCCAACTGCGCATTGCGTTTGGCATCATTGAGTACCGACGGATCGTGATCGAAGCCGAAGAACACCGGCTTGAGCGTTTGCAAACCGGCGCTCGCGCGCGCCTGCGCGTCGTCGTGCACTGTTTTCCAAAGTGTTGCATCGAACCGGCGCCAACCGAAAAATCCCCAGCGCTCGCGGCGAAGCCCCGGCGCGACATCGGCTGCCATCAGCATCGCCTCGATCAACAAGGTGCCCGAGCCGCACAGCGGATCGACCAGACCGCCGCCGGCCGCATGAATCGCCGGCCAGCCCGCGCGCAGCAGCATCGCCGCAGCCAGATTTTCCTTCAACGGCGCGAGCCCAGCACCCTGACGATAACCGCGCTGGTGCAAGGGTGCGCCGGCAAAATCGATGCTGACGATGGCGCGTCCCCGGCGTAAAACCAGATTGACTCGCAACGCGGGCGTTTGCGTGTCCACATTGGGGCGTTTTCCACTTTGTTCGCGGAACCTGTCGGCAATGGCATCCTTGACGCGTAACGCAGCGTATTGACTGTGGGTGACGCCGGACGTTGCGCCGACCGCATCGACCGCGAACGTGGATTCCGCGTCCAGATGTGCACTCCAGTCGATCGCGCGCGCGCCGGTATACAGCGCATCACCGCTGTCGACGGCAAATTCGGCAATCGGCATGAGCACGCGGCTGGCCAGCCGCGACCACAGACTGGCGCGATAGCCAGTATCGAGTTCACCGCGAAAATGCACGCCGGCCAGCGCTTCGTGCACATCCATCGCGCCAAGCGCTTTCAGCTCGTCGACCAGCAGGTATTCCAGACCCTTCGGGCAGGCAGCAAAAAAGTCCATCAGACGAATTGCCCGAGAAACTGGCGAAACTGCTGCGCGACAAAATCCACATGGGCATGCAGACGATGATCGTCGTGCACCAGCGTGATCGCGTCACCACGCGAACGAGCGAACACAATCGCGTCGTCGACCGGACACAACTCATCGTCCCAGCCGTGCACCAGCGCAGTCGGCACGCGCGCCGCGTCGAAACGCCGCGCGTAACCGGGGATCGCCACCGGCAACGCCAGCAGAAACAGGCCGACACAATTCAATTGCAACGACGCGAAACCCGAGATGAACGCGCCCATGCTCGACCCGGCCAGAAGCACCGGCGCATCCTTCGGCGCATGTTCGACCAGCCGCGCGATGCGCGCGTCGATACGACCGATGTCGCGCGAGGCGTCCAGATCGCGGTAATCCGGGCGCGCGCTGCGGAACCCTGCAGCTTCCGCGATTTTTGCCAACGCGCTGACCTTGGTGGCGTCCGGGCTGCTGTCCAGACCATGCGAGAGAATCAGGAAAGGCTTCATGCGACAATTATCGCATGCCGGTTGTCATGCCCATCCACGACCAACCCCTGCCCTACATAGCGCGGCTGGACCGGCGTGCGCTTACTGCGATCGACCTCGTCGTGATCCATTGCACCGAATTGCCGGACATTGCGATGACACGCGAATTCGGCGAGCGCATCCGCTACGAGAAATCGCAGACCGGCAACAGCGGCCATTACTACATCGACACCGACGGCACGATCTATCGCTATGTTCCAGATGATCGCGTGGCCAATCACACCTACGGCTATAACCCGCGCTCGATCGGCATCGAGCTGTCCAACATCGGCCGCTACCCGGACTGGGGGGACAGCCGCCACCAGAACTGGACGACGCCGTATACGCAGGCGCAAATCGATTCGCTGCTCGCCCTGCTGCGGCAGTTGCGCCACGAATTGCCGAACCTGAAATACATCGCCGGCCACGAAGATCTGGACAAACGGCTCGAACCAGCCAAGAACGATCCCTCGATCCTGCTGCGCCGACGGCAGGATCCAGGGCCGCTGTTTCCGTGGGGAAAAATCGTGCCGGCAAGCGGATTGGAACGGTTCGCGGCGCCGTGATAGACGATGCGCCGTTATACTGATGCACGAATCTGCGGAGATAGGATGTGTCCAACCCCATCGTCGGCGAACTGATCGACCTGCTGCAGCTTGAGCGTATCGAGGAAAACCTGTTTCGCGGCCAGAGCCGCGATATCGGCACGCGCTATGTGTTCGGCGGTCAGGTACTCGGTCAGGCGTTGGCGGCGGCGCAGCGAACAGTGGACACGGCGCGTGCGGTGCATTCGCTGCACGCATATTTCCTGCGCGCCGGCGATATCGAGGCGCCGATCGTGTACGAAGTGGATCGCGCGCGCGACGGCAAGAGTTTCTCGGTGCGCCGTATCGTCGCGATCCAGCACGGCCAACCGATTCTCAATTGCGCTGCTTCGTTCCAGATTGCCGAATCCGGCGTCGAGCACCAATTGAGCATGCCCGACGTGCCACCGCCGGAGGATTTGCAGCCGGCCCATGCCGTTGCGCCGGACGAACTGGCCAAGCTGCCGGTCAAGCTGCAACGCTGGCTGGCGCGCAAGGGACCGTTCGAGTTTCGCCATGTCTATCCGCGCAATGAGCTGAAACCGGCCAAGCGGCCGCCGTACCAGCAGGTCTGGTTCCGGCTGGCCGGGCGTGCACCGGACGATCCGGCCCTGCACCGCGCGCTGCTCGCCTATGCATCGGACTTCCACCTGATCGGCACCGCCACGCTGCCGCACGGCATCTCGTATTTGCAGCACAATGTGCAGATGGCGAGCCTGGATCATGCCCTGTGGTTTCATCGCCCGTTCCGCGTGGACGACTGGCTTCTGTACTCCTGCGACAGCCCCAGCGCGCAGGGCGCGCGCGGCCTCACCCGCGGCATGATCTACACGCGCGACGGCAAACTGATCGCCTCGACCGCACAGGAAGGCCTGTTGCGCGTGTCGCCTGAATGAACCGTCGCCCATGCGCATGATTTTTACATCGCCGCGTGCGGAAAACGTCAACCGCATCGTCGCCCTGTTCGCTGAAGCCGGCATCGAAACACGTGTGACCAACCGCCGCGCCTATGCCGGACACGATTACAAAGGCCCGAGCTACAGCGCCAAACAGGATTCGTCCGCGTGGCCGCAAGTGTGGATCGTCAATGCCGAAGACCAACCGCGCGCGCGCGCCATCCTGCGCGAGGCCGGCATTGAACCGGCGGTGCGCTTCGCCGACGAGCTGGCCCAGGCGCGGCAGCCGAAAACGGAGGGCGCACGCACCGGCTTGGGCACGAAATTGCGCCTGCTGCTGATCGCGACCATTGTGCTGCTGATCGTGCTGCGTTATCTGCGCATCTATTGATCCGCGCGTTACACTTGGCGCATGAAATCCGAGGTCGTCCGCCTGTTTCAGACCTTGCCGCATGCGTGCGGATATTTCGCGCAGCGTACCGCGCAGAATCTGGTGATCGACCCAGCCTCGCCACAACTTCCACAAATATACGACGTCGCCTTGACCCGCGGTTATCGCCGCGCCGGTGGACATGTGTACCGACCGCATTGCGCCAACTGTCACGCCTGCGTCGCCGCGCGCATTGCGACGGCGGATTTCCGTCCTGACCGCAGCCAGCGCCGTTGTCTGGCGCGCAATGCCGATTTGCAATCGGCCATCGTTCCGGCCGCGTGCGATTCCGAGTATTTCGATCTGTATCGGCGCTATCTGGCCGCACGCCACAAGGGCGGCGGCATGGACGAGCCGGACGCCGACGATTTCAAGCGCTTCCTGTACACGCCATGGAGCCCGACCAAGTTCCTCGTCTGGCGCCTGCGCGGCCGCTTGCTCGCCGTGGCGGTCACCGATTTCACCGCGACGGGATTGTCCGCCGTGTATACTTTTTTTGATCCGGACGAAACCGCACGCGGACTCGGCACACTCGCGATCCTGCGCCAGATCGAACTGGCGCGCGAACGCGGTCTCGCGCATGTGTATCTGGGATTCTGGATCGAACACCACCCGAGAATGCACTACAAGGCGCGATTCCGGCCGCTGGAATTGCTCGGCGCCGAGGGCTGGCGCGCGCAGTGAGGTCTGCTGACGAATGCGCGCCGGGTTATGCTTGGCCTATCCGGGTTATTGATATCGACATGCGCATCATCTTGCTGTATCTGCTGCTGTTGCTGCCAAACCTGTGCGCGCTGGCCGCACCTGCCGACGACATCTGGATGAGCGTGCTGCTCGATGGTCGCAAGATCGGACACCTGCACAGCACGCGCGCGATCCGCGACGGTAGCGTGATCAGCACGCAGAAAATGGAAGTAGCGCTGGAACGCGCCGGGGTGACCATGGCGCTGTCCACTGGCGAAACCGATGCAGAAACGCCGGATGGCAAACCGCTCGCATTCGCCTCACGCACTGCCATTTCCGGTATTGCCAGCACGGTCAGTGGCGTGCGCCGTAGCGACGACCGCTTCGATGTGACGAGTGAAGTGGGCGGTGCGAAGCAAACGCGCGTGATCGATTGGCCGCCGGGTGCATTGCTCGCCGAGGGTCTGCGTTTATCCTCATTGCGCGATGCCGCCAAGCCCGGCGCGCAATCGCGGCAACTCGCGTTTCAGATCGAAAGCCTCGATGCAGTCGAAGTCGATTCGACGGTCGGAACGCGCGAACGCGTGGACCTTCCCGATGGCGCGCGCGAGTTGTTGCGCGTGAACCAGATCGTGCGCCTCGCCGGCGCACCGGCGCGCAGCACAAACTGGATCGACGCGGACGGTACGGTGTACAAGATGATCATGCCGCTGCTGGGCTACGAGTTGACTCTGGTCGCGTGTTCCAGAGCCTGCGCGCTGGCGCCCAATCAAGGCAGCGATATCCTCGTGCACGCACTGGCACGCGCGCCAGCAGCTATTGCGCCGTCGGATTTGCGCCACGGCCTCGTCATCGACATCGCCGCGCGCGATGGCACGCCACTGCAATTCGCGCAGACCTCCGAACAGCGCGTGCGCACGATGGAAAACGGCGTGGAATTGCGCATCGCACCGCTGGATGCCGGCGTACCCGCGGGTCCGGAAGCGGCGCCAACCACTGCCGACACGCAACCGGACGACTGGCTGCAAAGCGACGCGCCGCAGATCCGCAAACTCGCGCAGGAAGGTGCCGGCAACGCAAAGACACCGCTGGAACAATTGCAAAACCTGCAGGAATTCGTGCGCCGCTTTATCCGCACCAAGGATCTGAACGTCGGTTACGCCTCGGCGCTGGAAGTGGCGAAGAATCCGGAAGGCGACTGTACCGAGCACGCCGTGCTGCTGGCCGCGCTCGGCCGGGCACTCGACATTCCCACGCGCGTGGTCGATGGGCTGGCATACACAGATCACTACGCCGGCGCCGAGCATGTGTTCGTTCCGCACGCATGGACGCAAGCATACGTTGATGGCCATTGGCGCAGTTTCGATGCCGCCCTGCCTGGTTTCGACGCCGGTCATATCGCCTTGTCGGTCGGCAACGGCGATCCGTGGCGCTTCTTCGCCGGCATGGATACGCTCGGTCGAATGCGCATCGCCAAGATCGAGCCGTTGGCGGCGGCACGACGATAGATTGCATATGATATCTTTTTGATATATATTCATCACGCTTTCACCGAGGAAATTGCCATGAACGAACGTCCCTATTCCGCACCGTCGGGCATCCCCGCCCTGATCGGTTTGCTTGTTCTGCTGATCGCCGATGTTGCCTGGTTCGTGTTTTCGATTCAGCACCAGACCGTCTGGGCGATCATTGTCGCCATCCTCGCCGCCATCGTGCTGCTGGTCTGCCTCGGCGGCTTTTTCACGGTGGCACCGAACGAAGGCAAGGTGTTGCAGTTCTTCGGCCGCTACGTCGGCACCGTGCGCGATCCTGGTCCGCGCTGGACCAATCCGTTCTATTCGAAGCGCGGCGTGTCGCTGCGCGTGCGCAACTTCGAGTCGAGCAAGCTCAAGGTCAACGATCTGGACGGCAATCCGATCGAGATCGCCGCGGTCGTGGTTTGGCAGGTCGTGGATACCGCTGAAGCGCTGTTCATGGTCAACGATTACGAGGATTTCGTGCATATCCAGAGCGAATCGGCGCTGCGCCAGATGGCGCAAACCTACCCCTACGATTCGCACGATACCGGCGGCGTTTCGCTGCGCAGCCACGGCAAGGAAATCGTCGATCATCTGCAGAACGAAATCCAGGAACGCCTCGCCAGCGCCGGGGTGAAGGTGATCGAGGCGCGGATTTCGCATCTGGCGTTCGCACCGGAAATCGCCCAAGCCATGCTGCAGCGCCAGCAGGCAAGTGCCATCATCGCTGCGCGCACGCGCATTGTCGAAGGCGCGGTGACTATGGTGCAAATGGCGCTTGACCAGCTCAAGCAGCGTGGCGTGGTCGATCTGGACGAAGAGCGCAAAGCGGCGATGGTGTCGAACCTGCTGGTGGTGCTGTGCGGCGAACGCGGCACCCAGCCGATCGTCAACACCGGCACCTTGTATTCAGGCTAACCGACGTGGACCTCGACGTCCTCGCTCCGGGCCTGCTGCTGGCAGCGAGCTTCGCCACCGGCCTCAGCGGTTTGCTGGTGCACGCGCAAATTCCACGCGATCCGGCGCAGCCGTTGCAGAAATCCGGCAGCGGCTACCCCGCATATCGGCGCATCGCCAATGCCCTGTTCGCGTTGGCGATCATCATGCTGGCTTGGGGGGCAATCCTCGCTGCTGGCCACCAGGGCACAAAAATGATCGGTGAAGCCGAAACCACTTTGCACAGGATCCTGGTGGTTGGCACTGCCACGATCGCGGCCATAGTCGGTTATTGGCGCAAGCGTCACAAACGCGAGCAGAAACGCGAGCAGAAACGCAATGGCGGCCGATAAAAAAGCCTACCCGTTGCGCATCACCACCGACGTGCTCGACGCCGTGCAGCGCTGGGCCGGCGACGAACTGCGCAGCGTCAATGCACAGATCGAGTACGTGCTGCGCGAGGCGCTGCGCAAGGCTGGGCGGATCAAGCCGGAATCCGCGACGGCGAACCAGAAAGGAGCAAGATCGCGATGAAACCGCTTGGATACATAGTCGCATGTTCGACCATCGCGTTTGCTGTCGGCGCGGCGGCGGCACCCGTCGCGGGTTCGCGGCAGAGTTTCTGTCGCGCACGCTCGGACGCGATTCTCACCGCCCTGCAGAAGGGCGATTACGCTGCCGCCATCGCACATTTCGATGCACGCATGCGCGCTGGTTTGAGCGCAGACCGGCTCGGGCAGATCTGGCAAGTCGTGCTGCCGGCGAAAGCAGGAGCGTTCGAGCGGGCCGCGACAACCGTGGTCACGGCGCGTGCGGACGGCGCAGTGGCGGAAACGCCGTTGGAGTTCGCCGGCGCCTGGCTGAACCTGCGTGTGGCTTGCGCTGCCGATGGCAGCGTCGCTGGCCTGTTCTTCGCGCGGGGTTCGGCGCCGCAGATTGCGACACCGCCACCGAGTGCTGCCGCGAGCGATGGTACCGATCAATCGCTGGCGGTCGCTTCGCCGTTCGGCCCGCTGCCGGGCACGCTGGTCTTGCCTGTGGGCGAAGGGCCGTTCCCGGCAGTGTTGCTCGTCGCCGGCTCCGGCCCGAACGACCGCGACGAAACGGTCGGGCCCAACAAGCCGTTTGCCGACATCGCGCGCGGTCTTGCCGCTGTCGGCATTGCGTCCTTCCGCTACGACAAGCGCACCAAGGTCTACGCCGCGCAAATGCTGGGCAAGTCCATCACCGTCGATGACGAAGTCACCGACGACGCCGTCGCTGCACTGAGGCTGCTCGCGCAGCAGCCGCACATCGACCACAAGCATGTCTTCGTGCTCGGCCACAGCCTGGGGGCGCTCATGGCGCCGCGCATTGCAACACGCGACACGCACATTGCCGGCGTGATCCTGCTCGCCGCGCCGGCTGCATTTGATCTCGACACCGTCCTGCGCCAGACCCGCTACGTCGCCGGTGTGGAGCACGCCACGGCGCAGCAGACCGCTGCGGCGATCGCGCCGATCGCAGTCGCACGCGACACCATCGCGCATGCCGATCCGACCCATCCGCCGGCAGGCGAATTCTTCCACGCGCCGGCGATCTATTGGCTGAGCCTGCGCGATTACCGTCCGATCGCGGTGGCGCATACGCTGCGGCAACCGCTGCTGATCCTGCAAGGCGAACGCGACTATCAGGTCACGCCCGACGGCGATTTCGCGCAATGGCAGGCCGCATTCGCACGCGATACGCGCGTGACGCTGAAAGAATATCCCGGATTGGGTCATCTGTTCATGGCCGCCGGCAACTCGCCCTCGCCCGCCGACTACATGAAACCCGGTCATGTCGATCCACAGGTCATAGCGGACATCGCACGATGGATCGAAGCGCATGACGGCACGAACTGACGCGATCGAAGCCGCGCACGCGCTCGGCGTGCCGCGCAATTATGGTCACGTTCGTGGGCTGCGTCGCGTGCGCGAGCCATCGCACCTGGAATCCATCGGCCGCGACACGCAGGATCGCGAGCAATTCCTCGCGCGCGCGCCGCGCGCGCGTGGACGCGCATGCGCGAAGCGGCCGCGGCGATGGCATTGAGTTGCAGGTGGTATCCGCATTTCGTTCCGTCGCATACCAGCTCGGCATACTCAGGCGCAAGATCGAACGCGGGCAGTCGATCGAGCAAATCCTGCGCTTCAGTGCCGCACCGGGCTACAGCGAACATCACTCCGGACGCGCGCTGGACCTCACCACGCCCGGATTCGCCGCACTGGAAGAGGAATTCGAGCGTTCGCCCGCCTTCGCGTGGCTGAAAAGAAATGCGCGCCAGTTCGGCTTTCAGTTGAGCTATCCGCGCGGCAATCGTCACGGCATCGCCTACGAGCCATGGCATTGGTGTTGGTCGAGCGGCGCGCGCACGCGCGATGCGAAGTAACGCATCGCGCGCGTGACGCGAGGGTGAGCCATGGACGGCGATCGGAGAGTGCGCCAGGGACGGTTGACCATCCTACGGCACGAAATTCACCGTCGTCGTCGCCCCCTGCGTCGCCACATTCGGATCCACGATCAGCGGATGATAATTGCCGGTCAGCCAGAGCAACAGCTGACTGGCGTAGTTCGGATCGCCGAGCACAGCGGACTCGCCGCCGGGAATGACTTCGACCGCGTTGATCGGAGTACTCATGGTGCCAACGAAACGGCGACCGGGTGCGGTCGCGCCGCTGAACATGAAATTGTTGACGCCACTCACTCGCAGGGTGCCGCCACCGGGATTGACCGTCTCGTACGAACTGTCGCGCGACAAACCGGGCAGGTTCGGCGCCAGATCGGTGAAACCGTAGGGATTCGGCCCAGGGATATTGAACGGACCGCCGAGCGGATGCACCAATACGAAGCGGTGCAGCGCGCCCCAGTGGTACGTGGATTGATCCGTTGAATTGCCGAATGCGGCCGCGAAATTGTCACCGGAAAGCTGGGCCAGGCCCTGCTGAAACTCAGCAGCAAGATGTAGTCGCGCGCTGAAGCGGGATCTGGCGCACCGGGCACATTGAAGAAATTGATGCCGGATGCACCGTGGCCGCCCAGCACCGGGAACGCATCCAGCAGGAATTTCAGTCCTGTATAAGCGCTGTTGTCACCCGGCAAATAACTGCCGAGTCCGTAGGCAGTGAGTGTGCCATCGATCGTGTTCTTGATCGCATTGCTGCGCCACATGAAAAACTCGGTGGCGGCTACGGAATTGTCCAGTTGCGCCGAACTCGGTGCCGAACCCGGTGCCCGACCGGCGTCGAAACCGTGTGCCAGACCGGTCGGCGTGGACAAATCCCACGCAGTGAGGCGCGAGATCGCTTCGGTAACGCCGGGATCGGTTGCGAGTTGCGCCAATGGCCCCCACGCCCCGCCAGCGCTGGCGTTCTGGTAGGCGCCGAGCAGATACGGCAACAGCAATTGCGCATCAACAGGCTGGTTGTTGAGTTGCACATTCTGGATATCCGCGGCCGTGATCTTGCTGCCCGAAGTCACCAACGACGAGAGCATGCGGTCGATGCGGCCCATGCGGTAGGCGTCATAGCCGTAGTTGAGGTAATACACACCGCCACTGGGACGTGTCATCGCAAACGGATTGTTGGCCAACGTCACGCCAATCGGATCGTTGTTGGCGTTTGCGAAGTAGCCCTGCGCAGGATTGATCACATGCGGCATTTCCGAAACCGGCATGATCTCGTACGGCACCGCCTGGTTTGGCTGCGGATGCGCGACCGGCAACCAGTCGTTGTGCGCCTGACCGTATCCGTCGCGGATCAGGAACGGAGGCGAGCCGAGCCACTGGCCGTAGTTCTGGAAGTCGTCGCGAATCGGATTTTCTGCACTGGTGAAATAGGCGATGTTGCCGGCGGTATCGGCGTAGGCGAAGTTCTGCGAGCCGAAATCGAAGTACGTGAGCGCGTTCTGGAAATCGCTCATGTTCTGCGCACGATCGATCAGTTTGAACGCTTCCAGCTCGAACGTCGGCCCCCAGCCGGTATAGGCGATGGACAAGCCGCAGGCCAGGCCCGGGCTCAGGGTTTGTCCACTCAGCGCGCAGCTGCCGGGACTACCGATCTGTACCACCGGGCCGTTGTTCCGGCGCGGCACGATCACTGTCACCGCGCCGTTGGTGTAGCCGATTGAATTGTCGCGTGCGATGGTGTCGGAATGGCCAGGTAGCATCTGGTTGACGTAGAAGCTCTGGAACACCCACTGCACAGGTTCTTGCACGCCGTTGTGGATGATCGCAGTCGGCAAGCCGTAGCTGTTGACGGCAAAGGTTTCCAGAAACGTATCGGTCACATCCATCGGATTGACCGTGCTGCCCCAGCAGATATTGCTGTTGCAACCCTGGATGATGCCGGGCGCGCCGGGCACGCTCACGCCAGTCACGTTGAGACCGTCGGCGGAGATCAAGTGCATCTCCATGAAAATCGGCGGCAGGGCCAGGGTCAAGTGCGGATCATTGGCGATGATCGGTTTGCCGGTGGCAGTGTAGGCACCGCTGACCGCGAACTCGTTGCTGCCGCCGCGTCCCAGGCGTGGGTGCAGGGTCGGCGCGATGAACGGGTTACCGGCGATCTTATCGCGATATTGCTGCGCGAGCGCGAGAGCACGCGGATCGACTTGCAGGCTGCCGACCGACGCCAATTTTTGCGATTGTGCTTGCACCTGGTCCAGCGCCACGGTCTGCGTCGGCGCGCTGACCGAATCCGTGGGCACGAATCCGGGCACAGTGACGCGGTTGTCCGGCGGCGCGAAGCGATGGGTGTCGCCGAAGAACAGCGCATTCGGATCAACCCCGGCCGCCGCCGCGGCCTGCGAATAGGCGCCGAAGTCGATGGTGTTCTGGATATCCAGATCGAACGACAGCTGGAACGCCAGGCCCTTGCCAACGATGATCGAATCGACTGGCGACCACGGCGTCGCGTGGGTCAGCATCAACGCGCCGTACTCGGGCGGCAACGGCTGGGTTTGCAGCCAGAAGTTGACGCCATCGGCGAAGGATTTGAGCCAGCCTTTGGTATCCGCGTCCAACGCCTGCCAGGTGGCGAACGCAGCGCGGTCGAGGCCGAGCGTGCGCGTCTGCACGTCGTTCGCGAGTGCAGCCTGGCCGACCAGTTCGGCCAGCGTGCCGCCGGCAGCGCGGCGGTCGAAATCCATCTCGAAGAAACGCGCCTTGGCCTGCGCATAGCCTTGCAGAAAGACCACGTCATAGCTCGTCGACGCCTTGATCGTAGGCGTGCCGAGTGCGTCGTAGTAGATCGTGCCGGGCGCGGACAATCCAGGCGCGGAGATAGTCTGTGCTGCCAGCGGCAGCGAAAGTATACCAATGGAAAATGCGGCAAAAGCGGCAAGACTCCGGCGGCTGCCGGCGCGTACAGTGGTCATGATCCCCTCCTGATGGTCCGCTACGGGCGTCGTTCGAACGCTCGTTCGAGGGGAATTATGCGCTTTCTGCCAAGCGAATCGCTTGCGGCGGCGCAGCACGGCCGCCGCAGAGGTAAGGGACTGGCTATTTGTGCGTCTTGCCCACCGGTTTCTTCACGTCGGCCTTCCTCTCCGGCAGCGGCGTGAGCATGTCGTCCATGCTCTTGCTCATGTCGGTGAACTTGTAGGCCGGGAGTGCGAACGTCCAGCCGGAAAACGTCTTGTTCAGATTCTCGACTTCCTTGTTTAGCGCCGCGATCCGGTCGCTGCGATCCTTGGCCGGATCGGCGACGGCCAGCGGCTTGGCAACCTCGGAAGCCGCCTTTGCATTGGCCTTGGCTTGCGCACCGGTCGTGGATTTTTCGTCAGCCAGCTTCTTGTTCGCGGCCTCGACGGCGCTATCGTACGCTAACTTGGCCTTGGCCTGTTCTGCGTCGATCTGAACATTCGCGGCCGCCTCGTCCTGGCGTGCGGAAAACTGCGCATAGTCCTTGCCGCCCTGGTCCCAGCCGGTGGCAGAAACGACCAAACCGTCGAATGCGGCGTATTCGTCCTTCCACGCCTTGTCCGACGGTGCCATGTCCTTGGCCGGAAACACGTCGTCGGCGCGCAGACTGGACAGCACCGCACCCAGTTCGTTGGCGACGAATTGCGAGCTCGGCTCGCGGCTTTTCGGTACGTCGGCGATCTTGAAGTTGGCGTCACCCGGAGCGTCCTTGTAGATCTTGAGCGTCTTGCCGTCGGGACCGGTCAGCGTGACCGCGCGCAAGCGAGAAGACGGGATATCGGCCAGTTCGCGCTGTTCCCAGTCGGCCACATTCTTGGCCACGGTCAGATTGCCGCTGGCCAGCGAGGATTGCGCAGTGCCCGCGCGGCGCACGAAGGTACCACCGCCACCCGCGCCGTTGTAGTTGCCGATGATGATGGACATCGGCTTGGCCAGACCGCCAAGATCGACCTGCACGCCCGTGGCCTTGGCGTCCTTGACTTCGTCCACGCCCAGTTCCGCATAGAGCTTCGGATTGGAAGTCTTCCGCTCGGTCACAGTCGCCTGCTCGAGCTGGATCAGGAACTGGCGGATCTTGGCCAGATCCGCCGGGTAGCCTGATTTCTCGGCGATGCTCCAACCGTCGGCGCCGCGCTGGAGCGTTGTCAGCACCTTGCCGCCGGCGCCGGTCAACGTGATCTTGTTGACGTCGTTGACGTGGTCATGCAGCTCGGGCAGCAACGGCTGGGCCGCGGCCGTCACGTCGCGCTGCGGCGCATTCGATGAATGGATGAACCAGGCCGCGATCAGGGCAATAACGGCGGCGCCGAACAGAAGGTAGAGTTTTTTCGGGCTCATGCGCAGGTCCTCACGCGGTGCGGCGCCGGCGGCGTTTCCACGCAGCAAACGCCAGCGCGGCAAGGGTGATCAGGATCGGCATCAGGCCGATGTCGATGAATTTCAGACGCGTACCCAGCGCGTCGATGTCCTTGTCCAGATCGCGCTGCACCTGACGCAGCTGCTTGCGGATCTCGACCTTCTTCTGCTGGAAGGCCTGCAACTCGGTCTGCTGCGCCGGCGACAGGATCAGCTCGCTGCCCTTGGCCTTGCCGCTTTGCAGCTGCGTGAGCTTGCGCTCGGTGTCGGTGAGCTGCTGTTGCAGTTCCTGCTCTTTGCCGCGGAAATTCTCCTGCGCGGCGCGCTTCATGTCCTCGACTACGCTGAACGGTCGTTGCGAAGTGGCGCGGCCGCGGATCGAGATGAGATCCGACGAGCCGGTGAGATTGTCCACGGCATTGATGAAGAAATCGCCATTGTTGGCGAATGCGTTCATCAGTTTCTGGCCGAAGAACGGCTGAATCTGCACCCACAACCGATCGGTGAGCATATCCGTGTCGGCGACGAGGATGATCTCGCCCTTGGCCTTGGCTTGCGTCAGATGGCCAGCATCTTTGCGATCCGGGAATGCGCTCGCGAACTGGCCTTCGAGGCGCCCGGCGATCACGTAATGTTCGTGCGTGGATGCGTAACCGTCGAGAAGTATGCTCGGGTCCGGCAGGAACTTCACTCGTGTGCTGTCCACCGGCATGGCGTCGTCGCTGGTCTGGATCAGCGGGGTGAGCGTGTTTTTGCAGCCCTTGGCCAGACTGAAGTAGCCGGCACTGGCGACATTGATCGCGTCCAGATTCGCGGTGACCACGTCGGCCGCATTCAGATCACGCTTGGTGAAACCGAGAATGGCCGCGTCCGCTACCGGCGGCGCACCCGGCTGCACGCTGATCTGCAACGCGCGGGCACGATCGAGCACAACCTTGTGCGGGTCGTATTCCACGCCCCAGGCCTTGAACAGGACGGGCAGATCGGAGGATTTGTCGGCGAACATCGCCGCCTGCGGGTTGTTCGGATCGGTACCGGAAGTATCGGCCTCGGCATCGGGATCGACGAACACGAGCAGATGGCCGCCGCGCATCACGAACTGGTCGATGGCGTATTGCGCATCCAGCGGCAGGTGCTTGGGCTGCACCAACACCAGTACGTCGATATCCTTGTCGATGGATTTGACCGACGCAGCATTCAATTCACGCACATCGAATTGCTGGGTGAGCTGCTGATCCACTGCCCACGGATCGCGCAGCGAACGCGCGGCCGCATCGAAACTCTGGCCCATCTGCAAGCCGGAAATCAGGCCAACAACGGGCTTCTTCGTCACCGTCAACTCGTGGATGAGTTTGGCGAGGTCGTATTCGAGGAAAGCTTCCTTGTCCGGCCGCAAAAACGGAATTACTGACTTGCCATTGGTGGAATTCGTACCGGCCAGACCGAGAAATATCTTGCCGCCGTTTTCGCCCGCTGGCACCGCCTGCAAGCCGTAGCCGGTGGCACGGTCCTCGTCCTCCGAGAATGGCTCCGGGTCGATCACTTCAAGCTTGATCTTGCCGTGCGCGCGGCCGGCCATTTCTTCGAGCAGCTCGCGCACGCGTTGCGCATAGACGCGCAACTGCGGCATGTTCTGTGTTTCCTTGTCCGACCAGAACAGGTACAGGTGGATCGGCTCGTCGATGTCGGCAAGAATATTTTTCGTGCCCTGCGATAACGTGTACAGATGGTTCTGGGTCAGGTCGATCTGCGCGCCGCGGAAGAGCGTGTTGCTGATCAGGATCACGGCCACAAACAGCACTGCGAGAATGGCCAGCGCGCCGCCAGTGAGGAGTTTTTTATTGGAGGCCATGTCAGTCTGCTTTCTTGAGATCGATCACGACGGCGCTGGCGTACAGCCAGAACACGATCGTAAACAGGAAATAGATCAGGTCGCGCAACTGGATCACGCCGCGGCCAATCGCGGTGAAATGAGTGAGGAAGCTCAATCCCGATATCGCATCGACCACGCCCTGTGGCGCCCAGCCGCCGAAGAAATTGAGCACCAGCGGAAACCCGGCCAGCAGGAACAAAAAGCACACGACTACGGAAACGATGAATGCGATCACCTGATTGCGCGTGCAGGCCGAAATGCATGAGGCGATGGCGAGAAACGCACCGGCCATCAGAAAGCTGCCGATGTAGCTGGCGACGATCACGCCATTGTCTGGCGAACCCAGGTAATTGACCGTGATCCAGATCGGAAACGTGAGACTGAGCGCGATGCCGATGAACGCCCACGCGGCGAGAAACTTGCCGACTACCGCCTGCCACATCGTGATCGGCAGGGTCAACAGCAACTCGATGGTGCCGCTTTTGCGTTCTTCAGACCACAGGCGCATGCCCACCGCCGGCACCAGGAACAGATACAGCCAGGGATGGAAATTGAAGAATGGCAACAGGTCGGCCTGACCGCGCTCGTAGAAATTGCCCAGGTAAAACGTGAACGTTCCGGCCAGCAGCAAGAAGATCACGATGAACACGTAGGCCACGGGTGTGGCGAAATAGCTCGCCAGTTCGCGTTTGAAGACGGTGCGGATATTGCTCATGCGCGCGACTCCGTTTGGCCCGGCGCAGACGTGGTGATGGTGCGGAACACCTCATCCAGCCGTCCGCTTTCCAGCTGCAATTCGCTCACTTCGATGCCCTGAGTCTGCAGCGCCTGATTCACGGCCACGAAAATCTGCCGGCCGGTTTTGGGGAAAGCGGTGATGCGGTGATCCTGGGGATCGATTTCAACAGCGGCCACGTCGGCCACGCGCGCGAGCGCCGCCCGCGCCGCCTGCACATTGGCCGTGGTCAGCGACACCGCCTGATGGTAGCGCGAGCGCGTTTCCAGTTCCGCGGGCGTGGCGTCGGCGAGGATTCTGCCCTGGGCGATGATGATCGCGCGCCCGCACACGGCGTGGACTTCCTCGAGGATGTGAGTGGATACGATGATGGTCTTGTCCTTCGCCATCGCGTTGATCAGGCTGCGCACTTCATGTTTCTGGTTCGGATCCAGGCCGTCGGTGGGTTCGTCCAGAACCAGCACCGCCGGATCGTGCACGATCGCCTGGGCGAGCCCGACCCGTCGCTTGAAACCCTTCGACAGCGTTTCGATCGGCTGCTCCAGCACACCGTTCAGATGCAGCCGCTCGACCACATCATCAATGCGCTGACTGCGTTTGGCGCCGGCAAGGCCGCGCACGTCGGCGACGAAATTCAGGAATTGCCGTGGCGTCATCTCGCCGTAGCTCGGCGCGCCTTCGGGTAGGTAGCCGACCACGCGTTTGGCTGCGATCGCATCGTCGACCACATTGTGGCCGCAGACACTGGCACTACCCGAAGTCGGCGCGAGAAAGCCCGCGATCATCTTCATCGTGGTGGATTTGCCGGCGCCATTGGGGCCGAGGAAGCCGAGCACAAGACCGGGCTCGAGCCGGAAGGTAATACTGTCGACGGCGGTCAAGTCGCCGTAGCGACGCGTTAATTGCCGGGTTTCGATCATCTTGTCCTCACCGGTTATCGTTTTCTGGAACGTGACACGCACACGCAATGACGCGGGCGCGGGGCAAAATACCGCAGGATTCGGAAAAAGTTCCCGCGCAAATGCAAACGGACGGCCTGCGCCGCCCGTTTGTATGGCCGCACGCAGAATTATTGCGTCTGGATCGGCAGATACACGTTGAAGGACTGCTGACCATCGGCGGAGTGCGGATCGCTGATCAACTCGTCGTAGAAGCGACCGTTGCCTTCGGATGCCTCGTCGAACTGATAGCCATGCGTGTACGCGTAGGCCTTGAGCATCAGGCGCATCAACGGCAACTGCGCGGGCGACCCGGTGAACGAGGTCTCCAGCACCTTGCCAGCGTAGCTTTCGACCAGCTTGACCGGATCGCTCACCGCCGCATTGGCGTTGTCAACCGGCAGGGCCACGTCGAAATCGTAGTTCTCATCGCCCCAGGTGGTGGTGATCACGCGACGCGGGCCAGTGATGTTGAGCTTGTCCTTCCTGATTACGGCCTGCAACTGGTCCATCGCCTTGGTGGTGGCGTCGGCAACATCGTCCAGCGTGCGTTTGGCCGTGGTGGATACGTACAGGAGCGGCTGCGCGGTCACTTCCTTGATCTGGATGTCCTGATCCTTGTAATCGACGGTCGGGAACGTGGCCAGCATGTTCTGCAGGCGGGTCAACTGGAACTGGATCTGGGCGGCCGGATCGCCCTGCACGTACAGGCCGGAGATGCGCGCGATCAGGTTCCAGCCGTAATCAACGTCGTAGCCCATCGTGAGCTTGGTCGTCTTGCCGTTCTCGGACGGCTCAATAACGAACGTGAAGCGCTTGTTCGTGCCCTCCCAGTTGTTCTGCAAATCCCAAGTCACCGACTTGTCCTGCTGCGGCGCCGGATTCGCGGCAACAGTCAGGCTGCCGTCGCCGACGCGCTCGTTGCTGCTCTGCCAGTCGACCCGGGCGCCGACACCCATCGCGGGGCCTTCGAACGTCAATTGCACGCGCGAATCGTAACCGACCATGGCATTCCACAACGGATAGGTATGGAAACCTTCTACCACGTCGAAGATCTGACGGGCGGGCGAACTGACGACCACCGAACGCTCGACGTGGCGGTGACTCGGCAGGGCGATGGCGAACACGACGGCCAGCACGAAGACGATGGCCAGGGCGACAAGGATTTCAAGCAAACGGGTCATTCCGGGAATCTCCACGATAGCTGACCGCGAATGGTACTTGCTCCGCGATTGGAAGGCTATCCTGCCCGGTTTTGGCGCCGGTCAGACGATTCCCAGCTCGAACGCCTTGAGCACGGCGCGGGTTCGGTCGCGCACGCCGAGCTTGGACAGGATGTTGGAAACATGGTTTTTCACCGTACCCTCGGCCACGCCGAGGGAATTGGCGATTTCCTTGTTGCTGTAGCCGCCGGCCATCAGGCGCAAAATCTCGGTTTCGCGCTCTGTCAGCGGGTCGGGCCGGTCCAGACTTGTGAAATCGTTGTGCATGCGCTCCAGCCCGGACAGCAGGCGCTGGGTGACCACCGGCGCAACCAGCGAGCCGCCGGCTGCGACCGTTTTCACCGCGTCCACCAACTGTTCGAGCGAGACGTCCTTGAGCAGATAGCCGCGCGCGCCGGCCTTGAGCCCGGCCAGTACGAGCTGGTCGTCGTCGAACGTGGTCAAAATAATGGTTGGCGGCAGCGCGCCCTTTGCGGCGAGTGCATTGAGCACGTCCAGCCCCGACATGCCCGGCATGCGCATGTCGAGCAGGACAACGTCGGGCGCGGCCTTGGGAATCACCTCCATGGCCTGTGCGCCATCACCGCACTCGGCCGCCACGCGGATCTCGTCGGACAATTCCAGCAGCGAACGAATACCCTGGCGCACCAGGGTCTGATCGTCCACCAGGCATACGGAAATCGTCATCGTGTAGCCTCCAGTGGCAACCAGGCATCCAGGGTGAAACCGGCATCGCGCGCGGTCCGGATATGCAGCTGTCCGCCGATCTGGGCGAGCCGCTCGCGCATCCCGATCAGGCCGTTGCCGGCGTGCAAGTCGCTGGTGCCGCAGCCGTCGTCGCGGGCATGGATGGCCAGTTGCGTACCGTCGCGCTCGAAACTCAGCCACAGGTTGCGCGCCTGCGCGTGGCGTACCGTATTGGTGATGATCTCTTGCGCGCAACGCAGCAGCACCTGTGCGCGACGCGGATCGTCGACCGAAAATCGTGGCGGCAATTCCAGGTGGATGTCCAGGCCCGGCACGCCATCGACCAGGGTTTTCAACGCCTCGGTCAAGTCGATTGCATCGTCATCGCGCAACTGGCTGACTACTTCGCGCACGTCGGTCAGCAATAGCCGCGCGACCGACTGCGCCTGGCATACATGCTCCTTGGCTTTGCCGCCGACCAGGTGACTGGCGACTTCCAGGTTCAGGCTCAACGCGGTCAGATGATGGCCGATCAGATCGTGAAGTTCGCGCGAGATGCGCATACGTTCGCCGATACGGCTGGATTCGGTCAGCAGCGTGCGCGTCGCGCGCAATTCGGCATTGAGCCGCCGTTGCTCTTCACGCGAATCGGTCTGCTGCTTTGCGACCAGGGATGTGACATAGGTGAATGCGGAAAAGCCAAGATACAGCGAGCACTGCACAATGGCGTCGAATACGCTGTAAGGGAGAAAAACGACAAAGATCGGGATCAGCGAGAAACTCTGCAAGATGACCCACGCCACACCTGGCCAGAACGGCAGGGTCCATGGCACCACTCCGGCAATCAGCATCGTCAGAATGCCGGAAATTCCGCTATGGCTGAACCAGCCGATGGCGAATGCGGCGACGTTCATGACGATCAAAAGCGGCACACGCTGCAAACCAGGCAGACGACGCCCAAGGTCGCGCGTCGCCAACCAGTAAGCCACTGCGAAAATCGCATAGGCAACGCACCAGCCGATGTATTGCGGCGAACCCGTGAGTACGTCTGCCGAACGCCAGGAAACGCTCAGCAGAGGCGTGCCGACGCAGGCTAAGGTGAAAAATCCCGCGTAGCGCAACAGCTGGATGTGGTTGATCGAGGACAGACGCATGCGCGCATCATAGACCGCGTCGGGCGCGGTGCAACCTGCGGGAAGTCACGCGAGCTTAACGAAAAAGCCATTACCCGGACACGACGCCGGCGCGACCTGCGTGCGATAATGCGAATATCAACAAGGCGTGGACGAATGATCCGCGCCGTGGAGGGATACAAGAATGAACCTGACCATCCGCGACGTGTGCGCACACGAGTTGGATTCGGTGCTGGCGCTCAACAACGCCGCGGGCCCGACGATTTTGCCGCTGGACATGCCACAGCTGCGCGCACTCGAGCAGCAGGCCGCGTACTTGCGCGTCGCCGACATCGACGGCCATCTGGCGGGCTTTCTGATTGCTCTGCGCGGGGATGCCGATTACGCCAGTCCCAACTTTCGCTGGTTCCGCGAAAGTTACCCGGAATTTCTCTATATTGACCGCATTGTGATCGCGCGCCCGTCCCGCGGGCTTGGCCTCGGCCGCATTTTCTACGCCGACGTCACCAGTTTCGCCGAAGTGCGCGTGCCGCTGCTCACCTGCGAAGTGTTTCTCGAACCGCGCGACGATGTCTCAGTGCTGTTTCACGGCACCTGGGGATTCCAGGAAGTCGGCCAGCAGGTGATGCCGGGCGTGGATCGGCGCGTTTCGCTGCTGGCCAAGGAATTGTGCAGCTACCCGTTCGTGCGCGACACCTGGCTGCGCGGCGCATCCGGCAAGTTGCCGAGTCTGCCGTGGCTGGCCGAACGCGGGCGTGCCCCGCAACCGCCTGCCGAGCGCATTGCCGGCGCGCACTGACTGAGCCACGGCGAACACCGGTGCTGACGTTCGGCGCCGCCGAACCTATTGCGATCAAGGCATTGTTGCGCAGCTACGGCCTCGCACTGGTTGCCGTGACCGACGGAGCGCCGATCCCCGGCAGTTACTGGGGCGAACCCGAAGCAGGCGTCATCGGCGAAAACGTTTATGTCCGTGCCGACACGCCCGTGCATTCGTTGTTGCACGAGGCTTGCCATCTGATCGTGGCAGCGCGGGAACGGCACGGATACATCCATACCAACGCATCGGATTCGCAGGCCGAGGAAGTCGCCGCATGCTATCTGCAAATCCTCCTCGCCGGTGTCGTGCCCGGTGTCGGCCGCGCGCGACTCATGGCTGACATGGACGCTTGGGGCTACAGCTTTCGCCTTGGCTCGGCGCGCGCCTGGTTCGAAGCCGACGCCGAGGATGCCCGCGCCTGGTTGATCGAGCGGGACTTGTTGCCTGCGCTTGCGCACGGCGCACGCGAACGCTAGCCTGCGCATACCGGACGCAGGAGTGCACCCATGCAACGCTGGCTCAAACTTCCCGACGGACGCTATCTGGACGCCAACCGCATTGCCTACGTCGGCAAGGTCGAAACGTATCCACGCCTGGATGACGACGGTAACGACGCCGGCCAAGGCTATGCGGTGAATCTGGGCACCGATATTCCGCGCGAATTCCAGATCAGCGTACAGGGCACCAAGGAAGAAGTGCTCGCCTTGCTCAAGGCGCTGCTTGGCGGTGGTGGCGGCTGACAGCCGCTTGACAATCGCACCACCGCTTGCGCTAGCATACGGGCACGCAACGGGAGATGGCATTCCTCCCCGAACCGCCGCAAGGCTGATGATGCCTACCCGAGCCGGGCAACCCGGCGCTCGTAGGTGTCGTCGCAAGACGACGGCGCCGCGCGCGCATGGTTCCCGCACCGAACAAGGACGCGAGGAACCTGCATGACACTCATCGCATTTCTGGTCGTTGGCGGCGGAGCTTTCTTCGGCGCCGGCCTTCGCTACGCGCTCGGTCTTGCCTTGAATCCGGTTTTTCCGACGCTGCCGCTGGGCACGCTCGCTGCCAATCTTCTCGGTGGCCTGATCATGGGACTGGCGATGGCGCTGTTCACGCAATTTCAGGCACTGTCTCCGGAGCTGCGGCTATTTCTCGCTACCGGATTTCTCGGCGGCTTGACTACATTCTCAACGTTCTCCGCTGAAACGCTGACGCTGCTGTTTCGTCAGGAATATGCGTGGGCGCTGGGCATCATCGCGGCACATCTGATCGGCACGCTGGCAATGACATTTGTCGGCTTCATCCTGGTGCAAGGCCTATCGAGGATCTGGATATGAATCCGACGCAAGGAACCTACCTGCGATTTTTCGTGCACGAGAATCGCCGCCATCACGGGATCCTGCTTTACGAATGGCTGCTGGAGCAGGCGAAGAAGATGGGCATTCACGGTGGCAGCGCCTTCCGCGCAATTGCCGGCTTCGGCCGTCATGGAGTGATGCACGAACAGCACTTCTTCGAATTGGCGGGCGACCTCACCGTGCGCATCGACTTCGTCGTCAGCACCGAGGAGGCTGAGCGCCTGTTGAAGCTTGTCGCTGACGAAACACTGTCGATTTTCTACGCCCGCTTTGCGACCGAGTTCGGCGCGACGGGAACGGACTGAAGCGATGCGCGACATCCTGGCCCAGACTGCACAGGTGCTGACGGTATTGCTGCTGGCACCGCTGCTACAGGGATTCATCAATCGCTGCGAAGAACGTGCACAACGTGGCCGCGGACCTGCCCTGCTGCAACCGTACCGCGATCTGATCAAGCTGTGGCGCAAACAACTGGTCGTTCCCGAATCGGCGACCTGGGTGTTCTGGGCCGCTCCCATCGTTGCGTTCACGGCAATGTTGACCGTGCCGATTCTGATTCCGGTGCTGACCAATTATCCGCTGCCGTTGTCGGACATGGGCGATATTCTCGGCGGTGGCCTGATTCTCACCCTTGGCAGTTTCTTCGTGAATCTGGCTGCGCTGGATTCCGGCAGTGCTTACGGCGGCGTCGGCAGCAGTCGCACGGTCATGCTGACCATCCTCGCCGAACCCACCTTGATTCTGGTATTCGTCGGCATCGCATTGATGGCGCAGTCGATGTTGCCATTCGTGGTCAATCATCTGCTGGTCGCGCAGCCAGCGGTGTACTGGAATCCGACGCACCTGTTTCTGGTGATGGCTTTTTTCGTGTTGCTGCTTGTCGAGACGGATCGCCTGCCGATCCATTCGAGCACGCACATCGAGGTGTACATGATCGAGGAGGCACGCATTCTCGAATACTCCGGCCCATTGCTGGCGTTGCTGAAGTGGTCGTCGGCAATGAAGCAATTCATTCTCTACACTATCTTCGTCAACGTGCTGCTGCTGCCGTGGGGTTTATCCAAAACCGGCAGCGCAATCGGCATCGGCGCCAGCGTGCTCGCGCTGCTGTTGAAACTCGCACTGGTTGCGCTGGCCGTAGTTTGCGTGGAAACCATGCAGTCACGCCTGCGTTTTTATCGTTACCAGGAACCACTGGCTGCGGCGTTTCTGTTCGCCGTGCTGGCGGTGATCTCCAATCAGATAAGGTGACAGAAGCCGGGCGCCCGATGCTTGCCGCCAACCTTGATCCCCTCGCCGCCTCGCTGTTCAGCTTGCTCGCAATCGGCTGTCTGATGCTGGCGTTCGTTATGCTCGGCTCGCGCTGGCTGAAGGATTATCTGCACGCGTTCGCCGCGCAGTCCTGGTTGATCGCGCTGCTTTCGGCGGCCATCGGCTATTACGGCAACTATCGCGAATTGTATGCAGTCGCGGTGCTGACCGCATTGTTTCGCGGTCTGGTGCTACCGTGGCTGGTACTGCGCATTTTGCGGCGCATGCAAGTCAGCCGCGAGTTGCATCCGATCCTGCAACCCTCCACCAGTCTGCTGATCGGCGCGATCGCCGTGGTGTTTGCCTTGATCGTAGCCACACGCATCGCCGGATCACTAGGCCTGATGCAGAACATCATCGTTCTTGCGTTGACAGTGATGTTGTCGATGAAACTGATCGGCTTTTTGATTCTGGCGCTGCGTCGCGAGGCGATCAGCCAGATTCTCGGCATCATGCTGCTGGAAAACGGTATCTTCCTCGGTTCGCAGGTTCTGGTGCCTGGAATGCCGATGCTGATCGAACTGGTGCTGCTGTTCGATCTGCTCGTCGCCGTTGCGTGCTTTGGCGTACTCGTGCGTTACCTGCTCACACATGTCGGCAGCACCAGCAGCCGTGAACTGCGAAGGCTGACCGGATGATGATCGACCCGCGCCTACTCGTCGTATTGCTCGCGCCGCTCGTCGCGATCGCCGCCGCACTGGGGTCGCGCCGCGCGCGCGTGGCGGAATGGGTCAATCTTCTGGCCAGCATTGTGGTGTTCGTCGCCGCCGTGTCGTTGCCGTTTGTCGCTGCCAGCCCTCGGTTTTTCGCCAACGGATATCTGTTCCTCGATCCACTCGGCGCGTGGGTACTGCTGTGCGTAGCCGTAGTTTATCTGCTCGCCTCGCTGCACGCGATCGGATATATGCGTCACGACCTCGAACACGACCGGCGTCTGCCGCCGTTCTATGCGCTGTTCGCCGGCTTCGCGCTCACTATGCTGTTCGCGACCCTGACCGCCAACCTTGGTGTGTACTGGATAGCGATCGAATTGACCACACTGGTCAGCACATTCCTGGTCGGCTTCGAGCGCCGAGCGACGAGCATGGAAGCAGCGTGGAAATACATCATCATCGTCTCGGCTGGAATCAGCGTGGCCTTGCTCGGTACCGTCGTGTTGTATTGGGGCGGCAGTCTGGTGCTCGGTCCGACCTACGATCTCACCTGGCAATCGTTGGCAGCCGTAGCACCGCGCATGAACCCGATGTTGCTGCGCCTTGGATTCTTGCTGATGCTGATCGGCTACGCAGTCAAGGTCGGTCTGGCGCCAATGCACAGTTGGTTACCGGATGCGCACAGCGAATCGCCCGCACCAGTGTCGGCGATGCTTTCCGGCGCGCTGTTGAACACCGCCATGCTCGGCATCGTGCGCACGCTTGCTGCGACCGATGCGGCCGGCGCCGGCAACATACCGCACGCGGCACTGATCGTGCTCGGCGTATTTTCGATTCTGATCGGCGCACTGTTCATCGTGCGCCAGCGCGGCATCAAACGCCTGATGGCCTATTCCAGCGTCGAGCACATGGGCGTGATCGCACTCGGTTTCGGTTTCGGCGGTGTGTTCGGCGTGGCCGGCGCACTGTATCAGATGCTCAATCATGCGCTGAATAAGTCGCTGCTGTTCTTCGGCGCCGGCAATGTCATGCGGCGTTACGGCACCACAAGGATTGCCGATATTCGCGATGTGCTCGCGCAGTTTCCCGTGTCCGGAGTGTTATGGCTGCTCGGTGCGATCGCGATTACCGGCGCGCCGCCATTCGGTCCTTTTCTTGGCGAGTTGACGATCCTGCGTGCCGGCTGGGCCGGAAAGTATCTGTGGGCTAGCGCGGTCGTGCTGATTGCGCTGATCGTGGTTTTTATCGGATTTCTCAATCATTTTCGTGCCATGTATTTCGGTGAACCGGCAACTGCCATACCGACTGGCCCGCGCGCGCCGGCGATCAGCATCGCACCGATGTGGATCGCGGCGATTGCGCTTCTGGTATTCGGATTGTGGTGGCCGCAAAGCTTGCGTGACCTGTTCGCCACCATCGCCGCTGGTCTGGGAGCAACACCATGATGCGCGGCACGCACGAACGTTATTGCAATGCCGGCGAACTGCGCACTGCGGCGCAGACGTTGATCGCTGCAGGCGGACGCATGCAGATGGCGTGGGGCTGGTTTCCACAGGAATCAACAGCAGAGGTCTGCTACCTGGCCGCACCGGCCGCGCGGGCGTCGCTCGAACTGTGGCGCTGTCGCGTCGACCGCGGCCAATTGCCAAGTCTGGCGGGGCTGGTGCCGCTGCTCGGCTGGTATGAACGTGAAATCACCGATCTGTGCGGAGTGCAATTCGATGGACATCCGGAACCGCGCCCGCTGTTGTTCGACGGGCTCGATTTCGCGCCACTGGATTCCGCCCATGCGGATACTCCGGCAACGGCAACTACCCGCGCGCCGGCCTTCGTGCCTGAGGTGCTCGGCGACGATGTGCAGCAATTGCCATTCGGACCGGTACGTGCTGGCGTGGTCGAATCGGCACAATTTCAGTTCTTCTATCTGGGCGAGCACATCCTGCGTTACCAGCCGCGGCTGTTCTTCAAGCACCGCGGCATGGAATTGCGCTTCGCCGGGCTGGCACCCGCTGCCGGCACGGTACTCGCCGAGCGCGTGTCCGGCATCGGCAGCGTGGCGCACGCGCTGGCGTATTGCCAGGCGATCGAAGCCGCTGCGCAATGCCATGTGCCGATCCGCGCACAACGTCTGCGTGTGCTACTGGCAGAACTGGAACGGCTCTACAACCATTTGCATTACTTCGGCCATTTGGCCGATGCGACCACACTGAAAGTCGGCCACGCAGAAGGTATATTGCTGGAAGAACGCGTCAAGCAACTCGTCGCGCGTCTGTGCGGCAGTCGTTTCGGGCGCAATCTGCTGACGCCGGGAGGGCTGCGCCGCGATTTCGCCGTGCTGGCGGATTTTTCCACGCAACTTGCCACGCTGGAAAAACCCGTGCGCTATTATCTGGATCAACTCGAGCGTACTACCAGTTATCTGGATCGCCTGATCACGACCGGCCCGCTGCCTCGCCACGTTGCCTTCGATCAGGGCGCTACAGGCCCGGTCGAGCGCGCGTCCGGACTGGATCGAGACATGCGCCGCGATCACCCCTATGCCGCGTACGCCGATCTGGAGTTCACAGTGCCGGTGCGCAGTGACGGCGACGCTTACGCACGCGCCCGGATTCGCACAGCCGAAACCATCGAGATCTTCTCGATCCTGCGCCAAACCCTGGCGCGTCTGCAGCCCGGCGAAGTTCGCGTGGACTGCACGCCAGCAGCCGAATCCGAAGGCCTGGGCTGGGCCGAATCGCCACGCGGCTCGTTGTACTACGCTGTGCATCTGGATGCCGCAGGACGCATGGCGCGCGTCAAGATCAAGTCGCCATCGTATTCCAACTGGCGCGTGTTTCCATTCACTGTACACGATTCGAACATGATGGACTACGCGATCAACGAAGCCAGTTTCGGTCTGTCCATTGCCGGTTGCGATCGCTAGGAGATAACGCATGCCGATCTGGACATTGATTGGGCTGGCCAAAGGCAGCGCGACCACGACGTGGCCGGCGGAAGGCGGCGATGACGGCCAGGCAGGCGTCATCGGCATGCCGCGCATCAGCGGCGAACACTGCGCCGACGATTGCATCGCCTGCGCCGAGGTCTGCCCGACGCGCGCCATCACGCTCGATGCCGACGGTCATTTGCAGACGCTGGATTACGGCCGCTGCATCGCCTGTCAGTTGTGTGTGGAAGCTTGTCCCTCGGGAACGCTGCAGGCCAGCGACGAATGGGCGTATGGCGTGCGCGCGCGTGATGATCTGCGCTGGAACAATGCGGCCACTGCTGCTTCGACGGAGAAAATGCGCAAGCGCATAGAGCGCAGTTTCAAGCGCAGCCTGCATATTCGCCATGTCGATGCTGGCTCGTGCAACGGCTGCGAATCTGAATTGCAGGCGTTGAACAATCCCTTCTACAACCTGCATCGTCTCGGTATCTTCTTTACTGCCTCGCCACGTTTCGCTGATCTGTTGCTGGTCACCGGCCCGGTCACACATGCTATGCGCGAACCCTTGCTCGCCACCTACGAAGCCATGCCGGAACCGCGTCTGGTAATGGCGGCTGGCACTTGTGCGGTATCCGGTGGCATTGCCGAAGGTGGTTACGCGTGCGGTCAGGGACTCGAGGGCGTGCTACCGGTCGACCTGTGGCTGCCGGGGTGTCCGCCGAATCCGGCCGCGATCATCGATGGGTTGCTGGTGTTGCTCGAACGCGCGCAGCCGCGAGCACATGGAGGCCGCATCGATGAATGAAATGATCGGTCTCGCACTCGCCTGCTGGCTGTTCGCGCTGGTACTGGCCGCGGTTGGGCGCGCGCTCGCTATCGCGCGCTGGTTGCTGGCGGCCGGCGCCGTGGCGATGATCGTCTGCGCACTTCAGGCATTACCCTACTCAACCGCAACGCTGGCGCTGGGCTTTGGCCCCGGCGAGCATGTCAGCGTGTTTCGACTCGACGCAGCGGCATTGTGGTTGTCGCTGTTTGGCTTCATCCCCGCGGTCGCTGCCTGCCTGCTTGGCACACCGGCGACGACTAAGCGCGGCTGGATCGCCGGCGTGGCGTTGGCGTCAATCGGTACGCTGGGCGTGTTCGGCCTGCAAGACGCAGTCGCGTTCCTGATCGCATGGGAAATCATGAGTCTGGGCGGTGCGTGCATGCTACTCGGCGAAAAATTCGCTGGTGCACAATCGGGTAGCGCAAACCTGTTCATGCTCGGCCTGCTCGAAGTCGGTACGGTAGCGCTTATCGCAGCGATGCTGATTCTCGGCCATGCCGCGGGCACCTCTGATTTCGGCGCTTTTCCTGCAACCGCAGCGTCGCTGTCGCCTGGATTGCTCCTGAGTCTCGGCGTGCTTCTGCTGATTGGTTTTGGCGCCAAGCTCGGCCTGCTGCCGTTCTACGAATGGCTGCCTCGCGCCTATGCATCGGGCAGTGGCGTTAGTGGCGTGCTCTTGTCCGGTGTTGTTCTGAACGCCGCATACTTCGCCCTTGCGCGCGGACTAACACAATGGCTACCGGCCGGCTTCACGCTTGGTGCAATCGTCATCACGCTAGCGATCGTCAGCGCTATTCTGGCAATACTGTATGCGTTTCAGGAGGAAGACTGGCGCAAGTTGCTGAGTTTTTCGACCGCCGAGAATGCGTGCATCGCAATGGCGTTGCTCGGCGCTTCGGTGTTGTTCCGCAGCCGTGGACTGGAAACTTTTGCGGCGCTGGCATGGATCGTTGCGCTACTGCACCTGGCTGCACACGCGCTCGCGAAAGCCGCTTTGTTCTGCGCCGCCGACGGCATCTATGGCGCCTGCCGCAGTTATCACATCACTCAACGCGGCTGGTTCAAACGCAGTCCATGGCTGTTCGGCATCGGCGTCATTTTCGCCGGCATGAGTCTGGCCGCAATGCCGCCGCAGGCCGGATTCGTCAGCGAGTGGTTTGCATTCCAGACGATGTTTCAAGGCTTTCATCTGCCGGACATGACAGGACGTCTGGTGCTGGCCTTGTCCGGTGCCGGACTGGCGTTGACCGCAGCGATCGCGTTCGCCACGTTCGTCAAGGTGGTCGGCATCGGTGCGCAAGGCGAAGGCGACGATCAAGATGCGCGCGTGCCTGCGGGTCACGCACTGGCAACCGGCGTACTCGGGTTGCTGGTATTGGCGCTTGCAGTCGGCATGCCGTGGTGGCTTGACGCGCTGGATCATGCCGCAAGCGCCGCATTCGGTTCGCACGCCGCCGCGGCGATGCACGATGGACCGATTCTGATCCCATTATCCAAATTCGCGTTTATTTCGCCGACGTTGTTGATCGTCGTGTGCCCGTTGCTCGCCATCGTGCCGATCACGCTACTATGGGGGTCTCTGCGGCGACACAGCTCGCGTGGATCGCCGGTATGGTATGGCGGGTTCGAGCGCGAGTCTGCGCGCGTGGCGACTACCGCACTGACATTCTCGAACGCGATGCGCGTCTTCTACAGTTTTGTCTATCGACCGAGCCTGGACGTGGCGCATGAGCACCGTGAGCGCGAATATTTTGTGCATCGCCTGCGCTTGCGTCACGCTGTGGCGCCACTGTTCGAGCCACTGTTGTTTGGCCCGATTCGGCGCGGCGTGGAAGCGCTCGCCGCCAGCTTGCAGCGGCTGCAATCCGGGCAGATGAATTTCTATCTGACCCTGATCGGCTTGCTGTTGACCATCGCACTGCTCATCGCCGTCTGGTAAGGGAAGAATCGATGCCGCCATCCAGACTTTCGCAATTGCTCGCACAAGCCGGCGTCACCTTGAACGGATCCGCGCCGTGCGATCCACAAATCCACGACACCCATTTTTATGCGCGTGTGATCGCGCACGGCTCGCTCGGCCTGGGCGAGGCCTACATGGACGGCTGGTGGGATGCGGACGACCTCGACGGTTTCCTGTATCGTCTGCTCAGCGCGCGACTGGATGAGAAGCGTGCGCAGCTTCGACGACTGCGTGGCTGCGGCTCAAGTCGCAGCCTCTCAATCTGCAGCGCGGCGCGCCGCGCGTTCGTGATCGGCGAGCGCACTACGATATCGGCAACGACCTGTTCCAAGCCATGCTCGGCAAGCGATTGGTCTATTCCTGCGGCTACTGGCAAGGACGCGCCAGATCTCGACGACGCGCAGGAGGCCAAGCTCGACCTGGTCTGCCGCAAGCTCGGCCTCAAATCCGGCCATGCGCGTGCTCGACATCGGCTGCGGCTGGGGCGAGGCGCTGAAGTTCGCGGCCGAACGCTACGGCGTATCGCGGCGTCGGCATTACCGTATCGCAGGAACAGGCCGAATTCGCGCGCGAATCTGTGCGCGGCCTGCCGATCGAAATCCGCGTGCAGGATTATCGCGACTGAATGCGGATAATGGCGGAGAGCGCTTCGACCGCAGTTTCTCGATCGGCATGTTCGAGCACGTTGGCGTGAAGAATTACCGGACCTATTTCGAGGTCAAGCGCCGTTGCCTTGTCGATACGACGGTCTGGCGCTGCTGCACTGCATCGGCAGCAACGTCTCGCCCGAACCACACGGACCCGTGGATCGCAGAAGTATATCTTCCCCAATTCCGATGCTGCCCTCGGCCGAGCAGATCGCGCACGCGCGCGAAGGCCTTTTCGTGATCGAGGACTGGCACAATTTCGGCGCCGACTACGACAAGACGCTGATGGCCTGGCGCGCAAATTTCGAGAACGCGTGGCCAACACTGAAGGAAAAATACGACGATCGTTTCTACCGCATGTGGCGCTTTTATCTGTCCGCCTCCGCCGCCGTGTTCCGCTCGCGCCGCGACCAACTATGGCAAATCGTGCTCAGCCCGCGCGGAGTGCCCGGCGGCTATCGCGCGCCGCGTTGAGTTACGGCAGTATCGAAGAGGGCTATCTTCCGCACATGCGCTCATCGCGTCGGCGCTGCCGCAGGAATGACGGGACTCAAACCTGCGAGCGTGCCAGCGCATTGCGACGCCGCTGTGCGCGTTTCTCCTTGCGACGTTGCGAACTGCGCGCAAAGACCAGGAAGATCGCCGGAGTCGAGAGCAATGTCAGACTCTGCGAGAAGACCAGTCCGCCGAGCATCGCAATGCCGAGCGGGCGACGCAATGCGGCGCCGGTACCGATGCCGACCACCAGCGGTACCGAGGCCAGAATAGCGACCATGGTGGTCATCATGATCGGGCGAAAGCGCGCCAGACACGCTTCGCGCACCGCTTCCAGCGGCGGCTTGCCTTGGCGTTGAGCGACCACAGCGAAGTCGATCATCATGATCGCATTTTTCTTCACCAGACCGATCAACAACACCAATGCCATGATGGCAACGACCGAGAGTGGGGTGTTTGTCAGCAGCAACGCCAGCAATGCGCCAACACCGGCAGCGGGTAATGTCGACAGGATCGTAACCGGGTGGATCAAATTCTCGTACAACATACCGAGCACCAGATAAACGGCGATGATCGCACCGAGCAGCAGCAAGGGCATTTGCGTCATCTGCTGCTGGAAGCGCCGGAACGAATCGCCAAAGCCGAGAGTGATGTCGCCCGGTATGCGCATGTCGGTGATGGTTTTTTGGATTTGCTGCGTCGCCTCGCCCATGCTGATGCCCGGCGCGAGATTGAAACTCAGCGACATGCTGGTCATCTGGTTTGTGTGGCTGATCTGGCTCGGAGCGATGGTGGATTGCTGCTGCGCGATCGTGCTGATCGGAATCATCTTGCCGCTGCTCGAAGGCACGTAAATGGTTTCCAGCGCGGCTGGAGAGGTCGTTTGCGATGGCAACGCCGTCAGCACTACTTGATATTGGTTGGTGTCGGAGTAGATCGTCGAAATCGGACGCTGCCCGAACGCGTTGTAGAGTGCATCGTCCACGTTTGCCATCGACACGCCCAATCGGGCCGCCTTGGCACGATCCACGACCATGTTCTGCATGAGCGAAGCATCGTCGAGGTCGGTGCCGACCTCCGTGAACAGCGGGTTTTTCTGCAGTTGTGCCTGCAACTTGGGCAACCAGTCCTCCAGTTCCGTCGCGACGTTGCCCTGCAATTCCACACTGTACTGGCCGCCCTGACTGGTGCCACCCGAGTCGCTGGGCAAATCTTCGACTGGACGCAATCGCACATCGAGATCGGGGTAGAGAGACACCTTGGCCGACAGCCGCGCCATGACCAATTGCGTGGATTGCTTGCGACCTTCGCCCAACGGTTTCAGCTGGATGCTGAACCAGCCGCTAGCGCCGCGCCTACCCGTGCCGATGGATGAACCGACGTACTCGACGGCCGGATCATCGCGCAGCGCCTTCATGATCGTGCTGGTGCGTGTTTCAAGATCCGCGAATGACATCGTCGTGCTGGCGCTCGCACGGCCCCAAATCAGGCCGCTGTCCTGAGGCGGAAAGCTGGTACCCGGAATCTCGTGCATAAGGAAAATCGTGAGGATCAGCAGCGGCAATGGCGACAACGCCATCAGTCGATGGTGCTTGTGCAGCGTCCAGTCGAGCATCCGGGTGTACGCGGCGAGCATGCCGGTGTGGAAACGATCCAGCGCGTGCGCCAGCTTCGACGCAGGAGCCTGCCTTGCATCATGATGTCGCAGGTACAAGCCGCATAGTGTCGGGGTCAGGGTCAGCGACACGACCATCGACACGAAGATCGCAGCGACCAGGGTCACCGTGAACTCGCGGAAGAACATACCGATGACTCCCGGCGCAAACAGAATCGGGGTAAACACGGCAATGAGCGAGGCGGTGATGGCGACGATCGTAAAACCGATTTCCTTCGCGCCAGCGAGTGCCGCCTGCACACGCGTCTGACCCTCATCCAGATGACGGATGATGTTCTCGATAACCACGATCGCGTCATCGACCACGAAGGTCAGTGCGATCACCAGCGCCAGCAGCGACAGATTATCCAGCGTGTAGTGCATCACGTACATCACACCAAAAGCGCCGCACAACGACAGCGGTACCGCAGCCGCCGCAATCAGGGTTGGAGCCATGCGCCGCAGGAACAATGCCATAGTCAGCACCACCATCATCAGGCTGATCAAGAGCGTGATCTGCACGTCGTTGACCGAGTCGCGGATGGTTGGTGTGGCGTCGAAATATGGCGTCAGTTGCGTTCCGGGCGGGAGCAAGCTGCGTAGTCCGGGTAGTTCCGCCTTCACCGCGTCTACGGTCTGGATCACGTTGGCATCGGAGCGTTTGAAAATCTGCAGCTGGATCGAACGCTTGCCGTTGAAATAGGCGGCCTGGAAGCTGTCCTGCGCACCCTGGTACACATGGGCGACGTCACGCAGGTAGATGGGCGTGCCTGCGTTGTTGGCGATCACCAGGTCGGCGAATTCCTTCGCCGTATGCAGCTGGTCGGTCGCTGTGATCGCGGTAGCAATCTTGCCGTCGCTGAGAATGCCTTGCGGCGAACTTACATTCGCCGCGATAACCGCGTTGCGGATCTGGTTGGTCGACAGCCCGAGGGCCTCGAGTTTATGCAGGTCCACGTCCACGCGCACGGCCGGCTGCGCGCTACCGGAAACATCCACTGATGCGACTCCCGGCAACTGGCTCAGGCGCGGCTGCAGCAAGGTGTTGGCCGCGTCATACAGTTCCGAAAGTGGTTGGGTGTCGGAGGTGAGCGCCAGTTCGATCGCGGGATCGTCGTTCGGATTGGCCTTGTGCCACTGCGGCATCTGCAACCCTGCAGGCAAATCGGGTACCGCGGCATCGATCGCTGCATCGACTTGCTGCGCCGAAGAATCGAGATTCACGTCCGAATCGAATATGAGGATGACGAAGCCACTGCCGTTGGAACTGCGCGAGCGCATCATCTGGATACCGGGAATCTGGCCGAGGTGGCGTTCCAGCGGCGCGATCACCGTCGTCGACATCGTGTCGGCGTCGGCGCCCGCTTCGCTGGCCGAGACCCAGATGGCGGGAAAGGAAACCTGCGGCAGTGCGCTGATGCCGAGCAGCATGTAACCCAAGCCGCCAACCACCAGCACGCCCAGTGCCAGCAGCGAAGTACCGATCGGTCTACGAACGAAGGGGCCGGAAATGTTCATGCTGCGACCGTCATTGCGTGCCGTGCACCACGGCCTCGCCGCTCCGCTCGCGCCGCGCGTGCATCCAATCCTGGAATCGCTCCATGTACAGGTAGATCACCGGCGTTGTGAACAGCGTCACCAGTTGCGAGAGCAGCAGACCACCCACGATCGACACACCAAGCGGACGCCGTAGTTCCGAGCCAATGCCATTGCCAAGTGCCAATGGCAGCGCACCGAACAGCGCCGCAAATGTGGTCATCATTATCGGACGGAAACGCAGCAGGCACGCACGCCGGATCGCGTCGTGCGCATTCATGCCGCGGCGTTGCGCAGTGATCGCGAAGTCGATCATCATGATCGCGTTTTTCTTTACGATGCCGACCAGCAGAACGATGCCGACAATGCCATCGACAGACAGCGGCATACCAAACAGCATCAGAGCGAGCAAAGCGCCAACACCGGCCGGCGGCAGCGACGACAGGATCGTCAATGGGTGAATGTAACTCTCGTATAGCACACCCAACACGATGTAAATGACAACGATCGCTGCAAGCACCAGCAACAATTCGTTGCCGACCGAAGAAGAAAATTCAGCAGCCTCACCGATGAACCCGGTGCGCACCTGTGGCGGGAAACTCATCGTCGCAGCGGTCCGGTTGATGGCATCCACAGCCTGCGAAAGCGAGTAACCCGATGCGACATTGAACGAGATGATGACCGCTGGCAACTGGTTCTGGTGGGCAATCACAAGCTGTGCGTCGGTAGTGCTTGCGGTCGCCAGAGTCGACAACGACACAGTGTTGCCGCCGCCGGTAAGAATGCCGGTGTTGGACTGGCCGATGCCGGTCGCGGTCGAGGAGTTGGCCGATTGCAACATGCCCAGACTGGTGGCATTGCTGCCGGTCAGGGCACCGCTCGCGCCGTTGGAACGCACCCGCAGCATGTTCATCAGATCGGAACGATTGCGGTATTGCGGTGCGACTTCGAGTACGACGCGATACTGATTCTGCTGGGTGAAGATCGTCGATATCTGGCGCTGGCCGTAGGCATCGTACAAGGTATCGTCGATGGTCTGCACGGGGACCCCGAGGCGGCTTGCCGTGGTGCGATCGATATCCAGTTCCAACGCACGCCCGTTCATCGCCAGATTGCTGCCGACATCAGCCAGTTGCGGCAGTTGCTTGATCGCCTGCTCCATCTTTTGTGCGTAGGGAACAAGATCCTTGGCGTCGATTTCGGAAACCGCGTACTGGTACGCGGTCGGCGCGACGGTGGTGTCGAGGGTGATGTCTTGCACCGGTTTCAGGAACAGTTGCACGCCAGCAATGCCGGCAACATCGCGGTGCAAGCTCGCCAGCACCGCATCGAGGCTGCCGCGCTGACCGCGCGGTTTCAGCACGATGCTGACCTGGCCCTGATTGAGGGTCGGATTGACGTCGCCGGCACCGATGAAGGCGGACACACCTGTGACAGCAGGGTCGCGCCGCAACGCTGCAACCACGGCCTTGGTGTAACTTTCCATCGCCGGAAACGCGATGTCGCTGTCGGCCAATACCACGCCGGTGACGATGCCGGTGTCCTGCTCAGGCAGCAGGTCCTTCGGGATCATGACGTACAGCACCCCCGTCAACAGCAACGAAGCAGTCGCGATCACCATGGTCGTGCGGCGACTGCGCAGCACCCAGTCCAGGCTCGTTTCATACCAGCCCAGCATCCTGGCGTAGAACCCGTGCTGGTGCTCCATCGCAGCCTCGTCGCCGGCTGGCAGCGAGCCACGCCTGAGCAGGTACGCGCACATCATCGGTGTCAACGTCAGCGACACCACCATCGATATCGCGACCGCGATGGTCAGTACCCACGCAAACTCATGGAACAGCCGCCCGGTTACGCCCGGCATCAACAGCAACGGCAGGAAAACCGCGATCAGCGAAACTGTCAGCGACAATACGGTAAAGCCGATTTCGCGAGCACCAATCTCGGCGGCTTCGCGGCCATCCTTGCCTTTTTCCAGGTAGCGCACGATGTTCTCGATCATCACGATCGCGTCGTCCACCACGAAACCGGTGGCGACCGTCAACGCCATCAGCGACAGGTTGTCCAATGAAAACCCGACCGCAGACATCACCGCGAACGTACCCAGCAGCGACAGCGGCACCGCGACTGCAGGAATCACCGTGGCCCACAGGCGGCGCAGGAACATGAAAATCACTGCCACCACCAGCGCGATCGCGATCAGCAACGACATCTCGACATCGTGTACCGAGGCGCGAATGGTCACGGTGCGGTCGGCGAATACCTGCAGATGCACGCCGGCCGGCAATGCCGAACGCAGTGCCGGCAGAGTCTTCTTGATCTGATCGACTGTATTGATAATGTTTGCGCCCGGCTGGCGACGGATGTCCAGCAGCACGGCCGGCTTGCCGTTGGCCCACGCCGCCAGCTGGTCGTTCTCGACGCCCTCGACAACGCTGGCGACATCCGACAGTTTTACCGGTGCGCCATTCTTGTACGAAATGATCGTGTCGGCGTAGTCGGCAGCGCTTTGCAGCTGGTCGTTGGTGCCGATCTGGTAAGTCTGCACGGCACCGTTCAACGAGCCTTTGGCGGCGTTGACGTTGGCCTGCGTCAGTGCGCTGCGCACGTCCTCCAGAGTCAGGCCGAGGTTGCCGAGCTTGCCGGGATCGACCTGCACGCGGACCGCCGGGCGCACGTTGCCGGCGATCGAGACGAGCCCGACGCCGGAGATCTGCGCCAGGCGTTGCGCAAGGATCGAGTCGGCGAAATCGTTGACGTCGCGCAGCGGCAGGCTGTTTGAGGTCAATGCCAAGGTCATGATCGGCGCATCCGCGGGATTGACGCGCTTGTAAATCGGCGGATACGGCAGGCTGCCCGGCAACCGTGCGGTACGCAGCGCTGATTGCACATCTTGCGCGGCGACGTCGAGGTTGGTGTCGATGGCGAACTGCAGGATGATGCTGGACAAGCCCACGGAGCTGTTCGAGCTCATCATGGTGAGTCCGCTGATCTGGCCAAGTTGCTGTTCGAGCGGTGTGGTTACCAGTGTCGCGACCGTGTCGGCGCTGGCGCCGGGATATTGCGTTGTCACCACCAGGCTGGGCGCTTCCACTTCCGGCAGCGCAGACACCGGCAATGCTTGATAGCCGATGACGCCGAGCAGCACCACTGCTGCCATCAACAGTGATGTTGCGATCGGACGGCGGATGAAGATGCTGGAAAAGCCCACCGGTTCCATGTTGGAGTCTTCGCCTTCGCTCAATGCCGTCCGTGGCCGCTACCACCACCAGACTTCGCCGCCTGCTTGATCTGTTCCGCCGTCGGCGGCGCAGGTACCTCGCCGGGTTTCATCGCGAGCACCTTGCTGCCTTGTTTCAGGCGGAACTGCCCGGCGGTGACGACCAGAGCGTCGGCCTTGAGACCCTTGGTGACGATCAAGCCGCTGTCACCAGACTCGCCGCCAACGGTCACCGGCTGCATCTGCACATAGTTGGCAGGCTTGTCGTCACGCGTTGCGCCACGCTTGTGCTGTTGTGGCGGCACATTGTCCTGCGCGCTGGCGTGAACCGGCGCTGCATCGGTGACCAGCCACACATATTCGCCGCTCGGTCCGCGTTGCACCGCCGCAGTCGGCACCACCAGCGCGTTCGAGTTCACGCTGACCTGAAGACGAATGTTGGCGTATTCGCCTGGATACAGGCGCCCCTCCGCATTGGGAAATTCTGCCTTCAGCTTGAACTGGCCACTGCTGGGATCGATCTGGTTGTCGATGACCTTCAATGTGCCATCGCCCGCGACCACGGCGTTGTTCGCATCCAGCACTGCAACCGACAAGGGAGCTTTGTCCTGCGCCGCGCGCACCTCGTCAAGATAGGTGCCTGCCAGCGAGAAAAGTACGTCGATCGGGTGCATTTGGGTCACAGTTACAATGGTGGTGGACGTTGTGATCACGTTGCCGGGGTCGACCTGACGGATGCCAGCGACGCCATCGACCGGCGAAGTCACCTTGGTGAATCCGAGTTGCACCCGCGTACTTGCGATCGAGGCGTCGTCGGCGGCAACGGCACCCTGGTACTGCGCTACCGTGTTCTTTTGCGTGATACGGTCGATCTGCGCGACGTACTGGACGTACTGCGGGCTTTCGGAACGCTCCAGATTGGCTTTGGCGGTTGCCAACAGGGTCGCATCCTGCGCACGCTTGGCGAGTGCCTGATCGAGCTGCGCCTGCAGAGTGCGTGGGTCTATCTCGGCCAGCACCTGGCCTTTTGTCACCGGCTTGCCTTCTACGAATCCAAGTGCGAGTAATTGACCGCCGACCTGCGGCTGCAGGTTGACAGTACTGATCGGCTGGACCGTACCCTGGGTAGTCAAGTACACCGGCACGTTTTGGGTAGTGGCAGGCACAACCGTCACCGGCACCGCGGCACCGGCCTCGCCGTTACCGGTCGCGCCGCGATTGCCGCCGAAAACACGCCATAAAATGATGGCCAGAATGACGACGCCGATCAGCGCCAGGATCCATTTGGTTCGCGACATGAGTTTGTCGTCCGAGAGTCTGTAGAAACAGGTCCGATCTGACCGTCCGCGCGGCGATCGGTTCACCGCTCGCGGAGCAGTGCGCAGGGTTGTCATGGTACCGGATTCAGAGCGCAGCGGGCGCGTGACATTCGGCACGTGGGAAGGCCAAGTTCACATTGATGATTTGTGGTCAATTGGATAAAGGGAAGATGAACTCCCGCGCGTTGTCCGACGCAACCCATGTAAAAAAATGCAAATTAGCCGTTGCCGTCATCGATGACGGTGTTGGTTACGCTCGTTGTTCTGGAGCGCGCGGACGATGGCATCCGCTCGCATGGACAGAAGTGGCGAGCAGCATCGCATGCATGCACCCGTTAGGTCACTCGTCCATGTTGAACTCGGCTGACGTTGCACGCTCCGACCCGGTTGCAGCCTGCACGACTTGCCGATGCGAAGCCTCCTGTCGCCATGCGTATCCAGCACGGCATGAGTTTTCGTGAAATCGCCGGCAAAACGGGCGGTAGCGCGGACCGTGCGCGCATGATCGTCGCGCACGCGATGCGCACTCTGGGCGATCACCTTGACCCTGCGGTAACCTGAGCGATCACGCGGAAACGCTTACCGTGGCCGGCGGATTCCGGCACAATGCGGGGATGAATATACAAGCCAATTACGAACAAATTCCGCTCAAGGACTACGCCGAGCGCGCCTACCTCGATTATTCGATGTACGTGGTGCTCGACCGCGCCCTGCCCTTCGTCGGCGATGGCCTCAAGCCCGTGCAACGGCGCATCGTCTACTCGATGAGCGAACTCGGACTGGATGCCGGCGCCAAGCCGAAGAAATCCGCGCGCACGGTCGGCGACGTCATCGGCAAGTTCCATCCGCACGGCGACAGCGCCTGCTATGAAGCGATGGTGTTGATGGCCCAGCCGTTCTCGTATCGTTACCCGCTGATCGACGGCCAAGGCAACTTCGGCTCGCAGGACGATCCCAAGTCCTTCGCCGCGATGCGCTACACGGAATCGCGACTGACGCCGATCGCCGGATTGCTGCTCGACGAGATCGGCATGGGTACGGTCGACTTCACGCCGAATTTCGACGGCACGCTGAAAGAGCCGGTATGGCTCCCGGCGCGGGTGCCGCATGTGCTGCTCAACGGGGCCACCGGCATCGCCGTGGGCATGGCCACCGACATTCCGCCACACAACTTGCGCGAGGTCGCCAGCGCCTGCATCCATCTTCTTGATGAACCCGAGGTCAACGTCGCCGAACTGTGCCGGCACGTGAAGGGTCCGGATTTTCCCACCCGCGCCGAGATCATCACACCGAAGCGCGACCTGCACGCAATGTATGCGACCGGCATCGGCTCGGTGCGCTGCCGTGCGGGGTACGCGCTCGAAAACGGCAACGTCGTCATCACCGCATTGCCGTATCAGGTATCCGGCGAAAGGATCATCGCGCAGATCGCCGAACAGATGCGCGCCAAGAAACTGCCGATGCTCGAAGACGTGCGCGACGAATCCGACCACGAGAATCCGGTGCGCATCGTGCTGATCCCGCGCAGCGGGCGCGTGGATCCGGACGAGATGATGCAGCACCTGAACGCCACGACGGACCTGGAGCGCAGTTATCGCATCAACCTCAATGTGATCGGACTGGACGGCAAGCCTCAGGTCAAGAACCTCAAGCAGATTCTCGTCGAATGGCTGCACTTCCGTCAGCAGACCGTGACCAGACGCCTCGAACACCGACTGCAAAAAGTCGAACGCCGCCTGCATCTGCTCGAAGGCCTGCGCATCGTCTTTCTGAATCTAGACGAAGTCATCCGCATCGTGCGCAGCGAGGATGAACCGAAGCCGAAACTCATTGCGCGTTTCAAATTGAGCGAGGAACAGGCCGACTACATTCTAGAAACGCGCCTGCGCCAGCTCGCGTGGCTGGAGGAAATGAAACTCGATGCTGAACGCGACACGCTGGAAGAAGAACGCGCACGCATCGCGGTGACGCTGAAATCGCAGGCCAAGCTGAAGACGCTGATCAAGGACGAGCTCGCCGCCGACGCCGAGAAATACGGCGACGCAAGGCGATCGCCCCTGGTCGTGCGCGATGTCGCGCAGGCGCTGGACGAATCCGCGCTCGTGGTCAGTGAGCCGGTCACCGTGGTGCTGTCGGAAAAAGGATGGGTGCGCGCGGCCAAGGGTCACGACGTCGATGCCGCCGCGCTCGGCTACCGCGAAAGTGATAAATTCCATACTGCGGCGAAAGGGAGAACGACGCAAACCGTCGCCTTCATCGACTCAACCGGAAGAAGCTATTCGACTCCGGCGCATACACTTCCATCCGCGCGCGGCAACGGCGAGCCGTTGACCAGCCGCTTCACGCCGGCAGCGGGCGCGCATTTCGATGCGGTCGCCATTGCCGAGCCGCAAACCCGGCTCGTACTCGCCACTGATTTCGGCTATGGTTTCGTCACGAAATTCGAGGCGCTGCTCGCCAACAAGAAAGCCGGCAAGCAACTGATCAACCTGGATGAGGACGCCCATGTACTCGCACCGGCGTACGTCAATGATGCTGCCCGCGACCGCATTGTCGTGGCGACCAACGCAGGACATCTGTTGATGTTCTCGGTCGCGGAATTGCCGGAACTCGACAATGGCGGCAAGGGCAACAAACTGATCGAAATCCCGAAAGCCAAACTCGCCGCGGGCGAACGCGTCGCCGGCATCGCCGTGGTCGCCGAAGGCAACGGCGAAGCGACACTGTGGGCCGGCGCACGCAAGCTTATCCTGAAGTGGGCTGATCTGGTCGAATACAATGGCAACCGCGCCCAGCGCGGCGGCAATCTGCCGCGCGGATTCCAGCGCGTGGATCGGATCGAGACCACCGGCTGAGCGTCAGCACGGACCACCGGACCGGCTTGCATGCGCTGTCGTTCGCGGCTTGACGGACTGCACACGCCAATTGGCCGCGAAACAAGTCCGGTTTCACGCTACGCCCGAGATTGACGGGAGCGCAAAAATGACAACCTTGACGAAAGAGCAATTACGCGAGGCCGAATACTTGTTCCTGTCCCCAACCCCTTTGTCCAAGGTGATCGATTCCGCACACATCGAGCTGATCCAGAAGGAAATGAAGCAATACAAGGAAGACGATCTTTCTCTTTACGGCAAGCCTGAAGAAGGGCGAAAGCGGATGAAACGGGTGTTTTCTCCGTATCTGATTTGCAAGTATCCAGATCTGCTACAGACCATAGTCGCCAATTGTCGGAGCTATCTGCCGTCTGGTTTCGAACCGATCTTCGATGTCTATTTCGAGATTGCGGACGGTCAAAAAGGACTGCCATGGCATACCGGAATTGACAGCACGTTTTTCATGAAAGGAAAGAGGCAACTCATCACCCTGTGGGTATCACTGGTCAGACTGAATGAGGCGACAGGAGGTCGATTGGATATTTTTACCGACCCTCCCTTGAGCTTCGGCATGGCCGCCTTGAATTCCATTAATCTCATCAATTCATCCCGAGACGAGAATTACTCCAGCATCTTTCGCAGAAACATGACTGGATACCTGGATAAGAACTTTCGGAGCCATGATTGCGACGCTGGAGATGCCATCCTTTTCTCTGATACCACCTTCCATCGCTCCGAAGACATCAGGATGCAGGGCTATCAAAGATCCAGCTACGCGCTGCGTTTCGTCAGGGAAGATACGGAATTCGACCTTGCAGTAATCAAACGACTTCATGCGGTTACACAGCACTACTTTTACGAAATCCTGCTGAACAATCGCTTGAGGTCGTTTTCGGAATACCGGCATTTCTTGTCGGAAAACGGCAGAGAAATTGCCGCCGCCCACAAGATGTTGACGGGGTGAACGTGTTTATATGATAAAACCCTCTGTCGCTTCGATGCCCATCTCAAGAGCCGGATATTCATACCACCTCTCATCCAGCGTCTGTTTCCGACGTGCCCATGACTCACTTGTACGCAACCGATGAACGAGCGGCCCGCATGAACATCATCTTCGGCCGATGGTCAAGCCGAAAGCAGGATGGTCTGCTGCGCCAGTTACCCGAAATCGACCGTTGAGCGACTCATGAAAATGCATCAATCCCGCCGCTGGCTGCGGTACGTTCTTTGCGTAATTGCCAGCCTGCTCCTGCTGATGTTGTTGACCGTGTGGCTTGTGCTGCGCGCCAGCCTGCCGCAACTGGAGGGAACGCGCAGCCTTGCCGGGCTTCACGCCATGGCCACCATTGAACGCGATGCTCTCGGCACGGCGACGATCAAGGCGCAAAGCCGCAACGACGCGATGTACGCACTCGGCTTCGTGCACGCGCAGGAACGCTTTTTCGAAATGGACCTGATGCGCCGCGCCGCGGCGGGCGAACTAGCTGAGCTGGTGGGTTCGGCCGCGCTGAAAATGGATGAACAACGCCGACCCTTCCGTATGCGCGAGCGTGCCCGGATGATCCTCGCCACGCTGGACGCAGACGAACGCAGTGCGCTCGGCGCCTACCGCGACGGTGTCAACACGGGACTCGAGGCGCTTTCCTCACGGCCGTGGGAATACTGGCTGCTCGGCTCGCGTCCGGCGCCGTGGACGCCAGTCGACACCCTGCTGGTGATGGATGCGATGTTTTTCGATCTGAACGATACAGCCAACGCGCGTGAACTGGCGTTCGCGAAAATCAAGGCGGCACTCGGCGACAAGGTATACCGATTCCTTGCCACTAGCGGCGGCCCGTGGGATGCACCCTTGCTCGGACCGCCGATGAATTATCCGGCACTGCCGACTGCCGCCGATCTCAACCTGTATACGCTCGATCCTGAGCTCCTGCGCGTTCCCGCCGCAGTGGCCGAACGCAAAACCACGCCGGGCAGCAACGGGTTTGCCGTCAACGGCGCTTTGACGTCCACGCACGCCGCGCTGGTTGCCAATGATATGCACCTGCCGCTGCATGTGCCGAACATCTGGTTTCGCACGCGCATCCAATATCCGAATCCACGACGCGCTTGCCAAACCGTGGATTTGATCGGCGTCACCCTGCCCGGCCTGCCGGCGCTGGTCGCCGGCAGCAATCGCCACATCGCCTGGGGCTTCACCAACAGCTACGGCGACTGGATGGACTGGGTGCGGATCACTCTCGACCCGAAGGACTCTGCACGATACCGCACCGCCGATGGCTGGAAAGCGTTGTCACAAAGTACACAAATCATCAAGGTCCACAATGCGCCGGATGTGAGGTTCGACGTGCGCGATACGCAATGGGGCCCGATCCTGGCCAAGGATGCCGATGGCACGCCGCTGGCGCTGACCTGGACGGCGCTGCAAGCTGGCGGCCTCAACGTGGAATTGGCGCGGCTGGATACCGCCGAAACGGTCGATGAGGCGATCGAGATTGCCAATTGCGCTGGTATGCCCGCACAGAATTTCATCGTCGGCGACCGCGCCGGCAATATCGCATGGACGATTGCGGGGAAAATTCCAAAGCGCGAAGGCGCCTGCGATCCCTTGCTGCCGTGCGACTGGAGCCAGCCCGATACCGGCTGGAACGGCTGGCTGGCGCCGGCCGATTATCCGCGCCTGCCGAACCCGCCGGCGCAGCGCATCTGGACGGCCAACGCACGCACGCTGGACTGGAAAAGTCCGGACTACGCCAAACTCGGCGACGGCGGCTACGACTTCGGCGCGCGCGCGCGGCAAATCCGCGACGACCTGAAGGCGAAGACGCAATTAACGCCCGACGACATGCTCGCGATCCAGCTCGATGACCGCGCGTTGTTGCTGCGGCACTGGCACGATTTGCTCGGCAAGGTGCTCGCCCGCACTGGCGACACCGCACCATTCGTCATCATGAAAAAGTATACGAACGACTGGAACGATCGCGCCGATCCGGCTTCTGTCGGCTATCGCCTCGCCCACGACTTCCGCCAGGAAGTCATCGACACCGTGCTCGACGGCTTCGCCGCGGCGGTGCGGGAGAAATTCCCGGATTTCAAATTGCCCAAGCTCGGTCAGGCGGAAACACTGGTGGACGACATCCTGCTGCATCGCCCGGAAAACCTGCTGCCGCCCGGTTACACGAGTTGGGACGATCTGCTGCAGCGCTGCGTGCAGCGCGTCGGCGCGAGACTCGCGGCGCTGCCCGGCGGCATCGCCAAGCGCAACTGGGGCGAGGTAACGAAGACGAAAATTCGTCATCCGCTGAGCACGGCGATTCCTGGAATAGGCTGGCTGCTCGACATGCCGCGTCGCGAGCTGCCTGGTGACATCAATATGCCGCGCGTGCAGGCAACGAGTTTCGGCGCATCCGAGCGCTTCGCGGTGGAGCCGGGTCACGAGGAATACGGCTATTTCCAGATGCCCGGAGGCCAGAGCGACAACCCGCTGTCGCCGTTCTACGGCGCTGGCGATGCGGCCTGGGCAGCCGGCAAGGCGGGTGCTTTCCTGCCGGGCGCGACGAAGTACATGTTGCGCCTGACGCCACCGTAGACGCTATTCAGGCGTACAGCACTTCCAGCACGTGTTGGTACAACCGCGGCAGCATTTCGAGCTCTGCCAGCGCAACATGCTCGTTCACCTTGTGAATGCTGGCATTCACGGGTCCGAGTTCGACAACTTCCGCACCGAGCGGCGCAATAAAGCGCGCATCTGAAGTGCCGCCGCCGGTGTCGGCGCGCGGTGCGATTCCACAATTATTCTGTACCGCGTGTTCCACAACCTCGCGCAGTCGCCCCGCAGGCGTAACGAATGGCTCGCCGGACAAATCCCACTGCACATCGAAATCCAGACCGTGCTTGCGCAGGACAGCCTCCGTGCGCTCGCGCAACGATTGCGCTGTGCTCGCGGTGCAGAAACGGAAGTTGAATTTTGCATCCAGCGTACCGGGCACCACGTTCAATGCGCCAGTGCCGGCGTGGACGTTGGAAATCTGGAACGAGGTTGGTGGGAATTCGGCATTGCCCTCGTCCCAGCGCGCGGCGGCGAGTTCGGCCAGTGCCGGCGCCGCGAGATGAATCGGATTGCGCACCTGCGCCGGATAAGCGACATGGCCCTGCACACCGCGCACTGTCAGCGTGCCAGACAGCGATCCGCGCCGACCGACTCGAACGATATCGCCCAGGCGTTGCGCCGACGACGGCTCGCCGACGACACACCAATCGATGCGCTGGCCGCGGCGCCGGAATTCCTCGACCACGCGCTTGACGCCGTCGCGATTGAGCGGGCCTTCCTCGTCGCTGGTCAGCAGCAGGGCGATCGTGCCAGCGTGCTGTGGACGCGCCGCAACGAATTGTTCGAGCGCGATCGTCATCGCCGCCACGCCGGATTTCATATCCGCCGCACCGCGGCCGTATAGGCGTCCATCACGGACGGACGGCTCGAACGGCGGACTCGTCCAATTCGATTCGGGGCCGCTTGGCACCACATCGGTATGGCCGAGAAACACGAACACTGGGTCGCCACTGCCGTGCGTCGCCCACAGATTGGATACGCCGCCATAACGCAGATGCTCGACACGCAGTCCCGCACGCTGCAGACGCTCGCCGATCAGGGCCTGGCAGCCGGCATCGTCCGGCGTCAGCGAACGGCGCCGGATCAGCCCACAAGCAAGATCGAAGACATCGCTCATGCGGAGAACAGTCGCGCGTACAACTTGTCGGTGAACCCCAGGTGCACGCTGCCATCGTCGAGCACAGTCACGGGACGTCGCACCAGAGCCGGATATTCACGGATCAACAGCAACCACTCCGGTTCCGAATGCGGCGACTTGCGCGCGGCCGGCAGATTGCGCCAGGTCATGCCGCTGCGATTGACCAGAGTTCCCCAGCCGCCGACCTTGGCTGCCCAGGACTTGAGCATGCCTGCCTCCGGTCGCTGCTCGCGATAATCGCTGAACGTGTAGGCAATCTTGTGCCGATCCAGCCACTTTCTCGCCTTCTGACAGGTACTGCATTTTTCCAGGCCGTACAGCCGTAACGTCATCTTCCGCCTCCAAAGCGCCGCGCCGATTCTATTCCGCTTTGCGACGGCCGAAAATACGCGCGAGCCACCGGCGCGCTCCGGCGCGCCGCAGCCACGCGTAAACGAAGGCACCGATCAAGCTGACTGCCAGCCAGAGGCTACGCACAAGCATGACGTCGCCGCAGACATACAGTCCTGCCGCCAGCAACAATTGTGCTGCGAGCAATACACCGCACAGATTCAATCCGCGCCGCAGTTTCGCCACTGCAAGCTGTCGCTCGTCGAGCTGGTATCCCGGCGGCAATGCACCGGCGGCACTCAGGCGTTCAAGTTCGGCGCGCACATACCGGTAATTGCCGGGGAGTTCGTGGGCAAACTTCACCTGCTGCTCGAATCCGGCCTGCCAGCGGGCGTGCGCTTGCGGCGACGGCGCTGCGGGCGCTGCATCCTGCTGCATACGCGTGCTGAGCGCACGCGCCTTACCGGCCTGCGCCGACACGCAGGCGGCAAAGCCGCCGTCCTCGCCGCCGGGCGGCCGCGAACTGTTGATGCGCCTGACCAGCGGTTCGATGCAGGCCGGCGCATACGGCTCACCGAGGAATTCCAGCACCCGGCGCAATATGGCTTCCGGTGTCTCAACCAGATCGCGATAACGGATACGCCGGATTGATTGCGCACCCAGCGCCTGCTCGGCCTCGACACAGGCACTGGTCGTGCGCAACCAGTACGCGCAGGCCTCCTCGACGCTGGCCACCAGGGCGCTGCCGTCGTCCTGCCGGAATCCCAACAGCGAGGCAACTACATCGTCGACCTCGCGTACGATGTGCACGAATTTCGCGGCCGGAAAAAGCTGCTGCAATCCACAAATATACAGCGAGTATTCCGGCGTGCCGTCGACCCAGCGCGCTTTCGGATCGGCCACGTCGCGCGCGAGCGCAAACTCCGCGCTGACCTGCTGAGGATCGCGTTGCGCCGCCAGCCAGGAATTGTGTTCCAGGCGCGCGCGATGGTCGCGAATCAGCTGGTCGATCGCGTTGCCGAAACGACGCAGAAAATCCGCGCGGGTGACCGCCTGCGCGGACAATTGTGAGCGCTCGCCGCGCGCGCTGCCGGTCGCGTAATGGGCACCGGCACTCACCGCGAACGGCCCGATCCAGTCCGATTCCTCCAGCGGCAGGATGTTCGGATGCTGGCCCAGGCACCAAGTGAGAATGCTGGTACCGGACCGCGGCGACCCGACCACGAAAATCGGTGTGGCTGTGGTTATGTCCGTCGCTGCCTGAATCCCCATGTCCACCCCCATCCCGGTCCCCGATCGTCAGTCGCTAGCGCGCAGCAGTTCGTTGAGCGACGTCTTCGCACGCGTTTTCGCATCGACGCTGTTTGACGATCACCGCAGCATACAGGCTGTGGCTGCCGTCCTTCGCCGGGCAGCGAACCGGCGACGACGACACTACCGGCGGGAACACGGCCGAAATGGATTTCACCGCTGGTCCGATCGTAGATGCGCGTAGACTGGCCAAGAAACACACCCATGCCGATCACGCTGCCGCGCTCGACGATCACGCCTTCTACCACTTCCGAGCGCGCGCCGATGAAGCAGTCGTCCTCGATGATGGTCGGCGCGGCTTGCAGCGGTTCGAGCACGCCGCCGATACCGACGCCACCGGATAAATGTACGTTTTTGCCGATTTGTGCGCAGGAGCCGACTGTGGCCCAGGTATCCACCATCGTTCCGGCACCAACAAACGCGCCGATATTGACGAAGCTCGGCATCAGCACGGCGTCGCGCCCGATATGCGCGCCACGGCGCACCACCGCGCCTGGCACCACGCGCGCACCAAGCGCGCGAAAGCGTTCTTCGTCGAAATCCGCGAAGCGCGCCGGCACCTTGTCGTAGAACGGCGCAGGTGCGGATTCCACCACCCGGATCGGACGCAGGCGGAAATACAAAAGCACCGCTTTTTTCAGCCACGCATGCACGATCCAGCCGCCTTGCCCATCCGGCTCGGCGACACGCAGCGTGCCGGCTTCGAGGCCGTCCAGTGCGCGTTCGATCGCTGTGTCCAACGCCGCATCGGCTTTGCCGGGCGCAAGATCGTTACGCCGTTCCCAAGCCGAATCGATCAGCTGCTCAAGCGCTTGCATGTCGCTCCTCTTCGCGAGATATCGGTTCCAGTCGGCGCAACAGCACGTCGCGCAAGGCGGCGCGCGCGGGTTCCGTCAGCGGTTGGTCGTACTCGTCGCTGACCAGAAAAAAATCCTCGACGCGCTCGCCAAACGTGGCGATACGCGCATCATGCACGCGTACCCGGCATTCGCGAAAGACCCGGGCGGTGCGCGCGAGCAGGCCGGGACGATCCGAACAGATCAGGGAAATCTGAGTGCGTGCTGCGTGCGCGCTCGTATCGAAGGCAATCTGCGCAGGAATGTGGAAATGGCGCAAACTGCGCGTCGGCGCGCGGGCGACCAACTCGCTGCGATACGGCGATTGCGCCAATGCGCGACGCAGGGCCAGACGTACGCGCTCGATACGCCCAGGATCGGTCAGCGCGCGGCCATGCACGTCCAGTACCAGAAAACTGTCCAGACTCCAGCCGCTGCGCGACGTCGCCACGCGCGCATCCTGCACCGACAGACGCAGGCGATCGAGCACCGCGGTGACGGTCGCGAACAGACCATCGCGATCGGGCGCATGCACGAACACCTCGGTGCCGCCGCGCGTGCCCTGCGCGTCGATCAACACCAACGGTCCGTCCTTGTCTCCCGCTTGCGCGATTGCCGTCGTGTGCAGGCGATCTGCGCCGGCGCAAAGCGCAGGAAATTTTCTTCCGGAAAATCGGCCCAGATACGCTCGATCACAGCGGCATCGACCGGTTGATCGGCCAGCAGCTCGCGTGCCTGTTCGCGGCACACGCGCGCACGTTCGGCCGCATGCGGCGTGCGCTCGGCACCGCTGCGCAACCAATAGCGGGTGCTGACGTACAAGTCGGATAGAAGCTTGTCTTTCCACGAGTTCCACAATTTCGCACTGGTACCGGCGATGTCCGCAACGGTCAGCAGATACAGATAATCCAGCCGTCCCCAGTCGCCGACTTCGGCGGCGAAACGCCGCACCACCTCGGGATCGGCGATGTCCTGACGCTGCGCGGTCACGCTCATCAACAGATGTCGCCGCACCAACCAGCAGACCAGATCGACGTCGGCGCCCGGCAGGCCCAGGCGCTGGCAGAATTGCGCGCGCTCGTCCGCGCCGAGGTCGGAATGGTCGCCGCCGCGACCCTTGGCGATGTCGTGGAACAACGCGGCGAGCAGCAGCAATTCCGGTTTCGGCAAGCACATCCACAACTCGTGCGCATGGGCGAATTCGCTGCATGTTTCGGTATCGGCGAAGCGTGCCACGTTGTGCAGCACACGGATCGTGTGCTCGTCCACGGTGTAGACGTGGAACAGGTCGTACTGCATTCGCCCGACGATGCGGCCGAACGCCGGCAGATAGCGCGCGAGCACGCCATGACGGTTCATTCGCGCCAGTGCCTCCACCGCCGGCGCACCACGCCGCAAGCAGACGCAGGAAGGCGGTATTCACCTCATCGTCATCGGCAAGACGATCGCCAAGGCGAGTCAACGCGTCTTCGATGCGGCGCACAAGGCCGGCGCGCAACGCCGACGATTTCCGGATGCTCGCCCCAGATGCGGAACAGTTCGATCAACGCAGCCGGCCGGCGCTCGAACAAGTCCGCTGCGTCGCTGTCCATGCGCGCGTTGATGGCGACGAAATCCAGGCTCACGCGTTGCGGCAACGCCGGCGGTTCCAGCGCCTCTTCGCAAGCACTCGATGAACTGCGTCGCTTAGCCGTTCGATCGTCGATCGCGGCGCGGTAATAGCCCTGCATGAACTGTTCGACGGCAAGATTCTTCGGTGCTCGTCGGCAAACCCGAAGCGGGTCGCCAGCGTGCGCTGAAAATCGAACAGCAGGCGTTCTTCCGCGCGGCCGGCGGCCAGGTGCAAGGCGAAGCGGATGCATGCAGAGCCGCTGGCGCGCATCGCGCGATGGCCGCAGCCTCGGCCGGAGTCAAGAGTCCGCATTGCGTCGACCATCGGAAAAATCGGATGCGCCGAACAAGCGCCGTCCGAGCCACTGGATCGTTTGCGCAGCACGCAATCCGCCCGGGCCGTCCTTGAGATTCGGTTCCAGGTTGTAGGCGGTGTCGTGGAAACGCGCATGGCGCTCATCGCGGTCGGCACGGCGCGCGACGAGATACCGCGCCGGCGGCCACAATTGCGTATCCGCGAGCAGCGTCGCAAGGCCCGCATCCATCACCGCAGAGCCGGCGATACGGCGCGCATCGAGCAAACTTGTGTAAATTGTCGCATCATTCGCGGCCAGTGCGCGGCATTCGGCCAGCGTACGCACGGCGTGCCCGGGCCTCAGGCCGATGTCCCACAGGCAGGCGAAGAACGCTTCGAGCGCGCGCAGCACCTGCGGCGGCACGGGTGCTCGCGCTGAGTGCGAGCAGGTCCACGTCCGAATAAGGAAACAATTCAGCGCGGCCGAAACCGCCGACGGCATACAACGCAATCGCTTCGGCGTCGCCGACGCAGGCGCGCCAGACATGCGCGACAATGCGCTCGACCTCGTCGCTGCGCGCGCGCGTGAGCGCGCCACCGTCAGCCCTGGCGCGACAATGCTTCGGCGAGCTGGCGATCGCAGTCGCCCAGCAACTGGCGCACAGGCCGGCACGCGCTTCGCTCGAAACGCCGCTTCGCGGAACGGCGGCGGGCAGGCGCGGCGGTGTGTATGCGAACGCGGCCGTTGCTGCGTTCACGGCATCGACTCAGGCCGTTTTCGGCCAAGGCGTCAAGATCTCGAAGCCGTCGTCGGTCACGGCGATGGTGTGCTCCCACTGCGCCGACAGCGAATGGTCGCTGCGTGACCACGGTCCAGCCATCGGGCAAGCAGGCGCGTGTGCGGCTTGCCGGCATTGATCATCGGCTCGACCGTGAACGTCATGCCCTTTTCCAGTTCGCAGGCCGACGCCCGCGCTGGCCGTAATGCAGCACCTGCGGATCTTCGTGATAGATGCTGGCCGATGCCGTGGCCGCAATATTCGCGCACCACCGAGAAGCCGCTGCGCCTCGGCGTGCTGCTGGATCGCATGACCGATGTCGCCCAGCGTCGCGCCCGGACGCACCTGCTCGATGCCGCAGCAGCATCGCCTCGAGGTGACTGTGCACCAGGCGCTTGGCCAGCACCGAGGGCTCGCCGACGTAGTACATCCGGCTGGTGTCGCCGTGCCAGCCATCCTTGATCACGGTGACGTCGATGTTGACGATGTCGCCGTCCTTGAGCGCTCTTGTCGGGATTCGGGATGCCGTGGCAGACGACGTGGTTGACCGAGGTGCATAGCGTCTTCGGGAAGCCCTTGTAGCCGACGTTGGCCGGAATCGCCTTCTGCACGTCGACGATGTGATCGTGCGCGATGCCGGTCGAGTTCTTCGGTGGTGACGCCGGGCTTGACGTGCGCGCACGATCATGTCCAGCACTTCGGCGGCGAGGCGGCCGGCGATCGCGCATCTTTCTCGTTCTTCAGGGGTCTTGATGGTGACTGGCATGAGGATCGTGTCGATGGAAGGCAATAGTGTAGCGAAGCTGCGGGCAGGGCGCCCGCCGCACAAGCCCGAATTGCGTTACGGGTTCGTGCATCGGCTATAAAGCGCCGGTCCTGCCTGCGGGAGCAAATCCGGCACGCGAACCGATACCGTTGTCGGGGTCAGTCCCGGCGATCTCAAAGCCAAATACGCGCAACACGTTCGTGGCGACTGCGCTCGAGGTCCTTTGAGTGGTCAGGGTCGCCAACGCTGGGTGTCGTGGAGGTCCTAACCCCGGACTCACCGCTCATGGCAGCGACTGCGTCCCATTTTTGGAGTTTGCACCCATGCCTCCTGTCACCATGCGCCAGATGCTCGAAGCTGGCGTGCATTTCGGCCATCAAACCCGTTACTGGAATCCCCGCATGGCGCCGTACATCTTCGGCGCGCGCAGCAAAATCCATATCATCAACCTGGAAAAGACCCTGCCGCTGTTCACCGACGCGTCGAACTTCGTGTCGGGCCTGGCGCAAAAACGCGGCACCATCCTGTTCGTCGGCACCAAGCGCTCGGCGCGCGACGCGATCAAGGAAGAAGCCGCGCGCTGCGGCATGCCCTACGTCAGCAGCGCTGGCTCGGCGGCATGCTGACCAACTTCCGCACGGTCAAGCAGTCGTCTCGCGCCTGAAGGAAATCGAGGCGATGGCCGAGCGACGGCAGCTTCGACAAGCTGGTCAAGCACGAAGTCATGGCGCCTGCTGCCGCGAGAAGGAGAAACTCGAAAAATCCCTTGGCGGCATCAAGGACATGAACGCGCCTGCCGGACGCGCTGTTCGTGATCGACATCGGCCACGAGGACATCGCGGTCAAGGAAGCGAAGAAGCTCGGCATTCCGGTCGTCGGCGGTGGTGGATACCAACTACGATCCGTCGCTGGTCGACTATGCGATTCCCGGCAACGACGACGCGATCCGCGCGGTGCAGTTGTATGCACGCGCCATCGCCGATGCCGTGCTCGAAGGCAAGGCCGCCGCGCCGAACATCGCGGCTGCCGCCAAGGACGAGTTCGTCGAACTCGACGCCGAGGGTAACCCGGTGGCCAAGCCGGCGCGCGAACGCGACGATCGCCGCAACAAGCCAAGTCCACGCAAGCCGGCGGCGAAGAAAGCCGCGCCGCGCTCGTGCCCCGGCACACAAGGCCGAAGCAGCCAAGAGCGACGAAATCAACGTGGCTGACGCCAAGCCAGCGGCGGCCGAGTAACCGTCTGCTTCTGCCCGCTCTCGCGCTCGCGGGAGAGCGTCGGGGCGAGGGCAATCTACCGATCCCGCGACGAGCGGGGCTCGTCGGACACCATCACATCAGTGTGCGCGAGCGCGTAGCATCGCCACAATCAACATTCGAGGTTCACAATGGAAATCACTGCAAGCATGGTAAAGGAGCTGCGCGAGCGCTCCGGTGCCGGCATGATGGAGTGCAAGAAGGCACTCACCGAAAATGCCGGCGACATCGACACCGCCATCGAATGGCTGCGCAAGCAAGGCCTGGCCAAGGCCGACAAGAAAGCCAGCCGTGTCGCCGCCGAAGGCCGCATCATGCTGGCCCAGGAAGCCGGCAATGCGGTCCTGGTAGAGATCAATTCCGAAACCGACTTCGTCGCCAAGGACGAAAACTTCCTGAAGTTCGCCGATGAAGTGGCTAAGACCGCGCTGGCATCCGGGGCCAAGGATGTCGACGCGCTGAAATCGATGAATACCTCGTACGGTCCCACAGTCGAGGAAGCGCGTCAGTGGCTGGTCGCCAAGTGCGGCGAAAACGTACAGGTACGCCGCATGGTGCGTGTGGATGGCGCACAGCGCATCGGCGCGTACGTGCACAGCGGCCGCATTGGCGTGTTGGTGGAAATGAAGAGCGGTACGGACGAACTCGCGCGTGGCGTCGCCATGCATGTCGCGGCGATGAATCCGGCCTACGTTTCGCCGGATCACGTCCCCGCCGCAATCGTCGCCAAGGAAAAGGAAATCGCCCTCGCCCAGATGACTGACAAGGACCGCGCCAAGCCCGCGGAAATCCAGGACAAGATGCTCGCCGGCAAGATCCGCAAGACGCTTGCGGAAATCTCGCTCACCGGCCAGCCCTACGTGCTCGATACCAATGTGAGCGTCGGCGAAGCGCTGAAGCAGCAAGGCGCCGAAGTGCTCGCCTTCCACCGCATCGCCGTCGGCGAAGGAATCGAGAAGAAGGAAGAAGACTTCGCCGCTGAAGTGATGAAGCAGGCAGGATTGGCGTAAAAGCCGATTCCAGGCTCAGACAAAAGCCGCGGCAAACCGCGGCTTTTGTGTTTTTAATGCCTGCGACTCGCACGGCAGATCGCATTCGGCGGACGGTTAGAATGCCTCGCCGTCGACCCCATGAAAATGTCGTGAAACTACAGCCAACCCTCGCAACGCTCGACCAGGCTTACCAGTCCCTGATTCAAGGCGATCTGGACACAGCGCTGGACCTGGGGTGGCAGTTTTATTCGCGCTTTCCGGAAAACGGCGCCGCGCTCAAATTGCTTGGCCTTGCCTATGAGTTCAAGGGCAACGGTTTCGCCGAGCTCGGTCACCGGTTTTTGCGTGAAGCGAAAGCCCGGGGCATGGATGACACCGACGTCAATATCGGATTGGCCAGAACCCTTTTGCATCTGGAACGCTTCGCCGAAGCGCAGCTCGCCTTGGACGATGCGTCGCGCCACGCCGAGGCCGATGCATTCGACCTGATCGATTTTCAACGCGGCTTGTGCCTGTATGCGCAGCGCGAGTGGGACGCCGCCACCGTGGTGTTCCAGCGCCTGCTCGAATCGACCGAATTCGGCCCGGTGGCCGCAGGCTGGCTTGGCGTAATCGCAGCCTGCCGCGGCGAAAGCGACGAGGCCCTGCGCCGCTTCGAGCGAATTTCGCTGGACGGCGACGACGCGCGCGAGGAAAACCGGCACATCTTCCAGTGCCATTACCGGGACATCCTCGCCAACCGGAAGCCGCATGCGCATGGCAGGCGGATTCTGGTTCTCCGCCATCCGGCGGACAGACCCTATTTCTATCAGGTGTTCCTCGACTGGCTGGCCGCGAACTATCCCGAGTATCGCGGATTGTTCGAGTTGCGACTGCTGCCTTGCCTGCCGCTCGAAATCGGCAATTACGCCTTGCACCTGCCGTGGCTGCAGGACCCGGTGCAAAGCTGGTCAGTGCAGGCTTTCGACGAGGCATGCGCGCTCGAAGCGCTATTCGTGCAGCGTAACGTGCCGGTGATCAACCCGGTCTCGCGGCTCGCGAACGCCGGCAAGCGCGAAGGCGCGACACGCATTGCCAAGGCTGGCTTGCGCACCCCTGAAAATTGTCGCGATCAACGATATGGATGCTTTCCGGCACGACGCTGGCGGACTGGAATTTCCGTTTTTCATTCGCGAAGACTGGGGGCACGGCGGCACGATGGAGCGCGTCGACAACAGCGAACAGCTGGCGCGGGTCCGCATCGAACAATACCGCCGCCCGATCGCAATCGAATTGATCGACGTCATGAGCGCGGACGGCCTATACCGCAAATACCGCTACTTCGCGATCGGCGACTACGGCATCAGTCACCACCTGCTCACGACCAGTGAATGGATCACTCGCGGCGCCGACCGAATTTACGATCCGCAGACCCGCGCAGAGGAACTGGCTTTCATCGCTTGCCCGAATCCGCATCACGCGCAATTCCAGCAGGCGCGCCGAGAGCTAGGGCTCGATTACGTTGCATTCGACTACGGCTACGACCATAGCGGCCGGGTGGTCGTCTGGGAGGCCAATCCCTACCCGTTCATCCACTGGCCTGCAAGCGGCGGCAAGAGCGAGTTCCGCATCGCCGCACTGCATCGCACATTGGCGACGATGCTGCTGTTTTACCTCGAGGCTGCCGGCGTCGATGCACCGACGCAATTGTGCCGCCTGGCTTGCTATGATCCCGCCGGCGAGGCGAAGCTCGCCGAATTCGCCCGCCCATGAAACCACGCACGCAAACCCTGCAAGCCTGGATCAAGACCCTCTACAGCGACCGGAAAATGCTGGGGATGGGGCATGCCCAGTCAAAAGCCGATCGGAATCTCGGTCTGGGTTGGCTGTACTACTCACTGGCACGCATGCAACGGGCAAGTCGGGTTGTGGTGATCGGCTCGTACCGGGGATTCGTGCCGATGGTGCTGGCCCGCGCCCTGCAGGACAACCGCAACGGCGGCATCGTCGATTTCATCGACCCGTCGCTGGTGGACGATTTCTGGAAGGATTCCGCGCGCGTGCAGGAACATTTTGCACGCTTCGGCATCGACAACATCCGCCACCATCTGCACACCACCCAGGAATTCGTTGCCACCGACGCCTACCGCGCGCTGCATGATGTCGATGTGCTGTTTGTCGACGGGTATCACTCCCACGAGCAAGCAAGGTTCGATCACCTGGCCTTTGTCGACAAGCTCAGCGCCGATGCGTCGGTGCTTTTCCACGACAGCATCGGCAACCATGAATCGCGGATCTACGGCGAAGACAAACGCTATCACTACAGCGTCAAGCAATACATGGACGAACTCAAGGCCGCGCCCAATTTGCAGGTTTGTGACTTCGACTACGGCTCCGGCGTGACGCTGGTAAAACGGGTGCCCTGATGCTTTGGGCCATCACCAGCTACTTCAATCCAGTCGGCTACCGTACCAAAAAGCGCAACTACGACCTGTTCCGAAACCATCTCGGCGTACCGCTGATCACCGTCGAACTGGGCTATAACGAGCGTTTCGAACTTGGGCCAGATGACGCCGACAAGCTGATTCAGGTTTCTGGGGGAAATGTGCTCTGGCAAAAAGAGCGCTTGTTGAACATTGCGCTCGTCCATCTGCCTGCCGAATGCACTGCGGTGGCTTGGCTCGACGCCGACGTGGTCTTCGAAAACCCCGACTGGCCAGCACTGTCGCTCGCCGCTCTGGAGCGAAACTGCTGCGTGCAATTGTTCGAGAAAATCTTCCTTCTGAAAAGGCACCAGACACTCGCCGAGCGCGACGGTCTGCAAACGCAATTCCGCTCGTTTGCGTGCGCCCATGCCAATGGCGGCCTGTCGTCGGCCTCTCTGGCCGCGCGCAAATCTAAGCTGAAGTCGGGCCATGCCTGGGCCGCCCGACGATCGATTCTGGAACAATGTGGCTTTTACGATGCGATGGTCATCGGTGGCGGCAGTCGGGCCATACTCTACGCGATGCTCGGTGAAATCGAGACTTTTTGCGCAAGATCATTGCTCACGCCGGCCCACGCCACGCATTTCCGCAATTGGGCAAGAAGGTTTTTCCAACTCGCGCAGGCGCAGGTCGGCTATCTGCCCGGCACAATCGGGCATCTTTGGCACGGCGAAACCGAATACCGCAACTATGTCGACCGACAGAATATCCTTCGCGAATCCGATTTCGACCCCGTCCTGGATATTGCGCATGACCCCGATGGCGTATGGCGATGGGCCAGTGACAAACCCGCCTTGCACCGACAAGTCGCCAAATATTTCGAGAGTCGAAAAGAAGATGGTTGACAATCTCGTGCTCTGGGCGATCAGCACCTATTTCAATCCGGCTGGCTACCGGACCAAGAAGCTCAACTACGACCTGTTCAGGGCGCATCTTCGCGTGCCGCTGATCACCGTCGAACTGGCCTACGACGAGGAGTTCGAACTCAGGCCCGACGATGCCGACAAGCTGATCCAGATCCGCGGCGAGCATGTCCTGTGGCAAAAGGAACGCCTGTTGAACATTGCCCTGGCGCATCTGCCCGAGCAATGCACGGCCATCGGCCTGGATCGACGCCGACGTGATTCTCGACAATCCGGATTGGCCGACACTGACGCTGCGCGCGCTTGAGCGCCATCACTTCGTGCAACCGTTCGACGAGTTGCTCGAACTCGACCAGCATCAGAGCCTGGACAAGCACGGCGGCTTGCCGGCACAGCGCCGCTCGTTCGCTTCCGCGTTAACCCTCGGCACCTTGCCACCGGACTATCTGACCTCTTCCGGAAAGAGCACCAAGTACGGCTTGTCGCCCGGCCATGCCTGGGCGGGGCGCCGTGCGATCCTCGAACAAAGCGGGTTCTACGATGCGATGATCGTGGGTGGCGGCGACAGGGCCATTATCAACGCCATGTGTGGGGAAATCGAAGGTTACATCCAACGCTGCATCCTCTCGCCGGCACACGCCGATCACTACCGACAATGGGCCACCGGCTTTCATCGGCTGGCACAATCGAACATAAGCCACGTTCCCGGGCGTTTGACCCACCTGTGGCACGGCAGTGTGCAAGATCGCAATTATGTGGGACGCCAGGCGATTCTTGCCAAGTCCGAATTCGATCCCGGCGCGCGACATCGAGTGCCACACGCAGCAGGTATGGCGATGGGCCGATGCCAGCAAGCTTGGCTGCATCGATCCGTCGCGGATTACTTCCGCGACCGCAGGGAAGACGGCTGAGTAGTGCGGCCTGCGCAAATTGCGTCGGGCCCGAGCGCACACCCCGACGCCGCCATGCGACGACTCCGCGACACCAGGGACGTCAGGCCATAGCCTTCAGCGCCGCGATGCGTTCGGCGATCGGCGGATGGCTCATGAACAGCCGCGCTACACCACCGTCGCCGGAAATACCGAACGCCTGCACTGCCTTGGGCAGCGCGCTCGGTCCCTGATTGCGCAGCGAGGGTCTGCAAGGCCGATATCATGCCGCCGCGGCCACCGAGTCTGGCACCGCCCGCATCTGCACGAAATTCCCGCCAGCGGGAAAACCACATGACGATGATCGTGGCGAGAAAGCCGAGCACCGTCTGCAGCAATATCACGATCACGAAATAGCCGATGCCGCCGCGGTTTCCCTCACGGTTGCCGCCGATGGCGGTGTCGATCAGACTGCCGAGAATGCGGGCCAGGAACATCACAAAGGTATTGAGCACGCCCTGAATCAGGGCGAGTGTGACCATGTCGCCGTTGGCCACATGCGTGATCTCATGGCCGAGCACGGCGGAAATCTGCTCGCGGTTCATGCTGCGCAACAGTCCGGTACTGACCGCAACCAGCGCGTGATTGCGGCTCATGCCGGTGGCGAACGCGTTCATGTCCGGCGAATCGTACAGTGCCACCTCGGGCATGCCGATGCCGGCAGACTGGGCGTGATGCCGCACCGTGTCGAGCAGCCATTGCTCGTTCGGGCCGCGCGGCTGCGTGATGATCTGCGCGCCGACCGAATGGCGAGCGATCACCTTGGACAACGCCAGCGAAATGAACGCGCCGCCCATACCGAACACTGCACACAGGATCAGCATACCTTGCAGGTTGATGCCGGCCTGTCCGTACGCCCAGCGGTCGATGCCGAAGATCGAGCAGACGATGCCAAGCACCAGCATGATGGCAAGGTTGGTGCCGAGAAACAGCAGGACGCGCAGCATGGGAAATCCTTATGGGCAAACCAACGCCAGAATAGCATTGGGTAAACTGAACCGAATTCAAGAAGTCGGGGCATCATGACGTACCGCGGCCGCTTCGCTCCATCACCTACCGGCGCCCTGCACTTTGGCTCGCTGGTTGCCGCGGTCGCCAGCTGGATTCGTGCGCGCGACCAGGACGGCGCATGGATCGTTCGCATTGAAGACCTCGATCCCCCGCGCGAGGTTCCCGGCGCAGCGGCGCATATTCTCGCCACGCTTGCGGCGTTCGGGATGGAATCCGACGAACCGGTGTTGTACCAGAGCACGCGCGAAACCGCATATCGCGCGGCTTTCGAGAATCTGCGCGAAAACGCTGAAGTGTTTCCTTGCTGGTGCAGTCGCGCGAATCTGGAAGGCTCCGGCAGCATCCATCGGGGTGCATGCGTCGTCGCCGCCGATCCCGCGCGTATCCCTGCATGGCGCTTGCGCGCGCCGGATGCCATCGTCGAATTCGACGACTCCAGCTTCGGCTGGCAAACGCAGAATCTGCGCGAGGCGGCTGGCGATTTCGTGATCCGCCGCGCCGACGGCGGCTACGCATATCAACTCGCCGTTGTCGTCGACGATGCCGCGCAGGGCATCAGTGAGATCGTGCGCGGCGCGGATCTGCTCGATGCCACCGCACGCCAGATCCACCTGCAACACCTGCTCGGGCTGGCGACGCCGCGCTACCTGCATCTGCCGCTGGCCGTGGATGCCGACGGTCGCAAGCTGTCCAAACAGGACCGCGCGCGTCCCGTGGACCGCGCCGATCCCCTGCCGGCGCTGCGCGCAGCGCTGGCGTTTCTCGGTCAGCGCGTGCCGTCGGCGGCGACTCCTGCAATGCTGCTGACGCGCGCGGCGGACGATTTCGATCTTGCTGCACTGCGGGCAGCGACGCTCGGCGCCGAGTGTACAATTCGGTGAAATTCCGCAACTCCAGGAGAAACTCATGACCGCACGCATCGCACTCGTTACCGGCGGCACCGGCGGCATCGGCAGCGCCATCGTCAAGCGCCTGGTCTCGCTCGGCCACAAGGTAGCTACCAATTACCGCGACGAGACGAAGGCAAAGGCCTGGCAGGCGCGCATGAACTCCGATGGCGTCGACGCCGCGATCGTACCCGGCGACGTGTCCGTCGCCGGAAGCAGCGGAAAAACTGGTGCGTGGCGTCGAACAGCAGCTCGGACCGATCGACATCCTGATCAACAACGCCGGCATCACGCGCGACACCACGTTCCACAAGATGACCGCGCTGCAATGGCAGGAAGTGATCAACACCAACCTCAATTCCTGCTTCAACATGACCCGCCCGGTGATCGAGGGCATGCGCAACCGCAAATGGGGCCGCATCATGCAGATCAGCTCGATCAACGGCCAGAAAGGCCAGTACGGACAGGCCAATTACGCCGCATCGAAAGCCGGCATGCACGGTTTCACGATTTCGCTGGCGCAGGAAAACGCCAAGTTCGGCATCACCGTGAACACTGTATCGCCCGGCTACGTCGCCACCGAAATGGTGATGGCCGTGCCCGAGGATGTGCGCGCCAAGATCGCCGCACAGATCCCGCTCGGACGCCTTGGCGATCCAGACGAAATCGCCTACGCGGTCGCCTTCTTCGTCAACGACGAGGCGCGCTGGATCACCGGCGCCAACCTGTCCATCAACGGCGGGCAGTACATGGGTTGGTAGATTTTCGCCGCGCTAGCGCAATGCCTAGAATGGCATTGCGCGCGGCGAAAATCTGGTGAGGCAGGATGCCGAACGGCGACGCACCAAGGAAGGTTTGCGAAGGTATGCCCAATCCACGCCCTGACAGCAGCATGGCCGATTTGCTGCGCAGCAAAACCCTACCGCACCGCCGCAAATTCTGTTAACTTTGCCGCATGGCACAACTCCGCATCATCAAGAAATACCCCAATCGGCGGCTCTACGACACCGAGATTTCGAGCTATATCACGCTCGAGGAAGTGCGTTTGCTGGTGATCGAGGGTGAGGAATTCGAGGTGCGCGACGCCAAGACCGGCGAGGATCTGACCCGCTCGGTGCTGCTGCAGATCATCGCCGAACACGAGGAAACCGGGCAGCCGATGTTCACCACCCGGTTGCTGTCGCAGATCATCCGCTTCTACGGCGATTCCATGCAAGGTTTCATGGGCTCGTATCTGGAAAAGAGCTTGCAGATCTTTCTCGATCAACAGGGCAAATTCCGCAGCCAGCTCAACAACATTCTCGGCCAGACGCCGTGGTCGATGCTCAACGACATGACCGAGCGCAACCTCGACCTGTGGAAATCGGTGCAGGAAGGTTTTCTCAGCGCCGCTGCCGGCACGGCCAAAACGACGGCGCAGCGAGCAAGGATTCCAAGTCCTGATCTCACCGCGGCGCGTTTGACACCAAGCCGATCGCCCCCTACCATCGCGCGTTTGCTGCACCGCGGCATCGTCTGCGCCGCAGTAATTTCCCAAGCGAAGGAACTCCCATGAGCACACGTGTGGCGCTCGTGACCGGTGGCATCGGCGGCCTCGGCACAGAAATCTGCAAATATCTGGCGCGCTCAGGGCGCCGCGTCATCGCCGCTGACCTTGCCAGCCGTGCCGAGCGCGTGGCGGAGTTCGGCCGCGAGACCGCGGACTTCGGCGATCAAATCCGATTCGAACCGATCAATGTCGGCGATTTCGACGGCTGCGCGCAGGCGCTGCAAGCCATCCAGGATCGCAACGGTGTGATCGACATTCTGGTCAACGCAGCCGGCATCACCCGCGACACGACCCTGCGCAAGATGAGCGCGCAACAGTGGCACGACGTGCTCGACATCAACCTGAGCGGCGTGTTCAATACCTGCCGCCCATTGGTCGAAGGCATGAGCGAACGTGGTTTCGGCCGCATCGTCAATATCTCGTCGGTGAACGGCCAGACCGGCCAGTTCGGCCAGACCAACTATTCCGCTGCCAAGGCCGGCATGCACGGTTTCACTATGGCGCTGGCGCGCGAAGTAGCGCGCAAGGGCGTGACCGTCAACAGCGTATCGCCTGGCTACTGCCGCACCGCACTGGTAGCGGCGATTCCGGAAAACGTGCGCAGCCAGATCATTGCCGGCATTCCGGTCGGGCGCCTGGGCGAACCTTCGGAAATCGCGCGCGTGGTGGATTTTCTGTGCGCCGACGAATCCGGCTTCATCACCGGCGCGAACATTCCGGTGAATGGTGGTTACTTCATGGATTTCTGAGCCGCGAGCTCAGTAGTCGTAGCCGTCGATGAAAATGAAATCGGCGGGCGTCAATGTGCAGTCGCCGTTATTGCTGATGGGATCGCCGTCGTCGACGACGTCGAAATCCGTCGGATTGATGCCGTACAGCGAGTGCGAATCGATGTTCATGTCGGTATCATCCCATTTGTGGGTTGTGTAATAGTCGGCTTCGGCAGTCAGCGGAATTCGGCCGCCATCGGACAGAAACATGCCGTACTTCTGCAACGTGCGCAGAATCGCGCGCACCGCCTCATTGGTGCTGAATCCGTTCACATCGAATGTCGATTTCAGGCGCAGCCGCGATCCGTACGGCACCGCATTGACGTTCGTGTCGGAAGTTGCCGACGTACCGTGTGACGACGGATGCACATGCGTATTTATCTGCATGCGCGCATTGCCAATAATCCAGCGAATTGCATGGCCGATGTCGCCATGCGCCTGTGCCGCAGCCCACACCTCGTCCGCATTGAACAGCAGCGGCGCGATGGGGAATCCGGCACCGTCCGCACTGGTGCAGTGCTCACCACGGCCATAGCGCGGATACACCTTCTTCAAATCCCAGCTCAAGCCACAGATCGAGTGGACGCCCGCGCTATCAACACTCGCCGTGAAATACGATTCGAACAGGACATTGGTCGAATCATTGACGGTCAGCAGATGGCAATCGTATTTGTCGGTGTCGCAGGTGTAACTTGGCGGGGCGGTGCCCTCGATGCCGCCGCCAGGAACGACGGGAAAACGGAATGACGAGGCCGGATCCTCGCAATCCGGCAAGTAATACGAGCTGGAGTCCGGAAATGCGACCATGGGCTTGACCGGCGTCGCGTTGGTCGCGTGCAGCACATAGAACGAAAAATCGATCTGGAAATCGGAATTGTTGTCGTGTTTGTCGCCGCCCCATTTACCCGCACCGTTTCCACTTGCCGCCAACGCTTCCAGGTGCGCCATCATCTGCGACGAATTCGAACGCAGCGACGCGTTGCTGACATCCTCGTTCCAGATCGAATTCGGCTGCGTGAAACGCGGCAGCGGCGCGGCCCGAAGCAATGCCGGCAGTGCGAACAAAATTGTGAGAATCCACAGACCACGGTGCGTCACAACGTCACCTCGACACGAGTGCCTGCTCTCACCTTACGCTATCGCCACCGACTGGCAAGCCGCAAACCAGCAAAATGTGAATTACCACACCATATCCGCAGGTACATCGTCCTCGGCCGGCGCATCCGGATCGCACAGCAGCACCAGCGCTTCGGGTTGGATGGTCTGCGCCTGCAGCGCGATGTCGCGGGTCAGCAGAAGATAACGCCCGGCCAACTGCGCCACAGCCAGTTCGCCGCGGTTGAGTGCAGCCAACTGGACTCGCGTGCAATAGATGCGGCGGATCTTGTTACCGTGCGGGAAATGCCGCGGCACATCCGCATCGGCCGCGTTCAGCGCCTTGCCAGCGAGAAATGCCGCAATTTTCTGTTTGCGCTCCTTTTTTTCCCGTGCCTTGCGCTCGGCATCGCGCTGAACCCGATTGCGTTCGGCACGTTCGACTTGCGCGCGTTGCGCGTAGGCACGCGCGAGATCGACCTCTTGCGCCACCTGTTTGTGCGCGGGCGCGGCACTCGGCGATTTCTTCGGCGCAGGCTTCGGCTCTGACCTCGTCTTCTTGACGAGGCCCGCCTTCAACAGCTGGTCGCGCAACGATTCGGACATGGCGAGTGCGTGATCTTCTTCGCGTTCACGGATGAACGCACTTCTTGTTGAAAAGTGCGGCCACGGATGGCCGCTTTTTGATCATCGCGTTCACGGATGAACGCTCTAATAATGAGGTGGTGGCGGCTCATCGCGAGCATCGTGCGCGAGCGCCGCATTGACCCGGCTGAGCTCGCCGCGGAATTGCGCAATCTCGCGCTGCAACTCTTGCAGCCTGCGATCCAGTTTTGCGACCGTCGTATCCAGCAACTGCACGGTTTGATCCAGAAATGCAATGCGCGTTTCCAGCTCGGTCAGGCGTTGTTCCAGATCCGCACTCATCTCAAAGCCGGCCATCCACCGTATCAGCCGGCAAAAGGTATTTCACGTCGTAGATCACCGCATTCGGCTTGGCGAACGCGCGCACGCCGGCCAAGCCCAGTTCGCGGAACTGGCGATGGGCCACGGCCAACACGATCGCGTCGTAGGTTCGCTGCGCCGGTGCATCGATCGGGCGGATACCGCATTCGCGTTCGCATTCGTCCTTGTCCGCCCACGGATCGAAGACATCCACCTGCGCATGACAGGCGCGCAGCTCGTCCACGATTTCACGCACGCGCGTATTGCGCAGATCCGGGCAATCTTCCTTGAACGTGATACCAAGTACGAGGATGCGGCTGCCGACCACATCGATGCGCTTGAGCGCCATCAGACGCAGGATTTGCGCGCCAACGTGTGCGCTCATCCCCTCGTTGATGCGCCGCGCGGCGCTGATCAGCTCGGGATAATGGCGCACCTCGCTGGCCTTGTGGATCAGGTAATACGGATCCACGCCAATGCAATGGCCGCCGACGAGTCCGGGACGGAAGCGCAGGAAATTCCACTTCGTGCCCGCGGCCTCGAGCACCGCCTCAGTATCGATGCCGAGTTTGCCGAAAATCAGCGCGAGCTCGTTGATCAGGGCGATGTTGACGTCGCGCTGGGTGTTTTCGATGGCCTTGGCCGCCTCGGCGACGCGGATGCTCGGTGCGCGATGCGTGCCCGCGCGCACGATTCTCCGGTACAGCGCATCGACGAATTCGGCCGCCTGCGGTGTGGAACCGGAAGTTACCTTGACGATGTCGATGAGCCGATGCTGCTTGTCGCCGGGATTGATCCGTTCCGGGCTGTAGCCGACGAAGAAATCTTCGTTACAGCGCAAACCCGACGCGCGTTCTAGCGTGGGCACGCACACTTCCTCGGTCGCGCCCGGATACACGGTGGATTCGTAGATCACGACGCTGCCGCGTGCGAGCGCCGCGCCGATGATCTGACTGGCGGCAACCAGTGGAGCAAGATCCGGCATCTTGTGCGGCGTTACCGGTGTGGGCACGGCGACGATGAAGACATTGCAATCCGTGAGCGCGGCTGCATCGGCGCTGAAGCGCAGCCGCGATGCAGCCGTTAGTTCGGCGGCGTCCACCTCGCCGGTGGAATCGCGCCCGCCTTGCAACTCGGCTACGCGCATCGGATTTCGATCGTAGCCCAGTGTGGAAAATTCGCGTCCGAGTGCCATCGCCAGTGGCAGGCCGACATAGCCCAGACCGACCACTGCGATGCGCGCGTTTTCCAATTGCAAGGTCAAGTTCATGTCCCTGCGCCTGGATTGCGGATGCTGCGGCCGCGGCCGATTCCGTAGTAGGCGATGCCGGCCGCTTCGACCGTTGCCGGTTCGTAGATATTGCGGCCGTCGAATACGACCGGGGTGCTCAAGGTGGCGCGGATGCGCGCGAAATCCGGACTCCAGAACGCCTTCCACTCAGTGACGAGGATGAGCGCGTCGGCACCGTCGATCGTGGCGTAGGGTTCATTGCACAGGATCAGATCGGCGCGATCGCCGTAGATACGTCGCGCCGCCTCGTGCGCTTCCGGATCGTAGGCGCGCACTTTGGCGCCGGCGGCCCAAAGTTGTTCGAGCAGGCGCCGGCTCGGTGCCTCGCGCATGTCGTCGGTATTCGGCTTGAACGCCAGACCCCACAGTGCGATGGTTTTGCCGGCGAGCTTGCCGGCGAAATGGCGCTGCAACAGATCGAACAGTTTTTCCTTCTGGTTGCGGTTGACGGTTTCCACCGCGTCGAGCACCCGCGCTTCGTAGCCATGGCTGCGAGCGATGCGTTCCAGCGCCTGCACATCCTTGGGAAAGCACGAGCCGCCGTAACCGGCGCCGGGATAGATGAAAGAATAGCCGATGCGCGGATCCGAGCCGATGCCGTGACGTACCAGCTCGATGTCGGCGCCGACGCGCTCGGCGATATTCGCCATCTCGTTCATGAAACTGATCTTTGTGGCGAGCATCGCGTTGGCCGCGTACTTGGTCAGTTCGGCAGAACGCGGATCCATCAGCACTATGCGCTCGTGATTGCGGTTGAACGGCGCGTACAGCGCCTTGAGCGCTTCAATCGCGCGTACGCTGGATGTGCCCACGACGATGCGATCAGGGCGCATGCAATCCTTGACCGCGTCGCCTTCCTTGAGAAATTCCGGATTGGAGACGACGTCAAATTCATGCCGAGCGCCGCGCGCAGTGAGCTCGGACGCAATGGTCGCGCGCACGCGGTCGGCGGTACCAACCGGCACGGTGGATTTGTTCACCACCACGCGGTAGCTGTCGATGTGCTTGCCAATACTGCGCGCGACCGCAAGCACATGCGACAAATCCGCGCTGCCGTCCTCATCTGGCGGCGTACCAACCGCGATGAACAACATCTGGCCATGGGCGATTGCACGCACCGCGTCGGTGGTGAATTGCAAGCGGCCGGAAGCACGATTGACAGCGACGAGTTCGGCCAACCCGGGCTCGAAGATCGGTATCAGGCCCTGTTCGAGCCTGGTGATCTTGTCCGCGTCCACGTCCATGCAGACCACGTCGTTGCCGACTTCGGCCAGGCATGTTCCGGTGACCAGACCGACATAACCGGTGCCAAACAGAGTGATACGCATTCGCTGGATTCCGCGCGCGTGGAGGGAATGCGCATTGTAGTGAGCCGCGCCGCCACGACCAAGCGCCGCAAAGCAAAAGGCGCGGTTGCCCGCGCCTTTTGCCGGAACAATGTAGCGGGAATTACTTCTTCGGCTCGGCCACTTTAGCCGGTTCCGGCTTGTCGATGCTGAGCAGGGTGACGTCGAAGACCAACGTCGCGTCCGGGCCGATCTGGGGCGGGCCGTGCTCGCCGTAGGCAAGCTTGGCGGGGATGAAGAACTTGTATTCCGAACCCACCGGCATCAGTTGCAAGCCTTCGGTCCAGCCCGGAATCACGTTGGCCAGCGGGAATTTCGCTGGTTGGCCGCGATCGATCGAGCTGTCGAACTTGGTGCCGTCGATCTTGGTGCCGACGTAATTCACGGTCACGGTGTCGGACTTGGCCGGCTTCGCGCCCTTGCCTTCCTTGACGACTTCGTACTGCAGGCCCGAGGCAGTGACCTTCACGCCCTTTTTGGCCTTGTTCTTGGCCAAAAACTCGTCGCCTTCCTTCTGGTTTTTTTCGGCTTCTGACTTCATCTTTGCCATCTGTTCGCCACGCAGTTTCTCCATGAACTCCTGACGTACGGCTAGCGCCTCGGGCTCGGTCATGGTCGTCTTCTCGCCCTTGAGCGTGGCTTCCAGCGCCGTGACCACAATCTTCACGTCGATATCGTCCTTGATCGAACCCAAACCACGGCCCACGTCCATACCGACCATGTAGCTGTATTCGGCTTTCTTGTCGCCTTTGAACTTGGCGTCGATAGCGGCCTTGTCGACTGCCGGTTTGGCCGCAGTGGCGGTTGCCGGATGCGCGGCCGGCTTGGTGTCGGCAGCGCCGGCGGAGCCAGCGGCGAGCGCAGCCGCGACGGCGGCGGCGGTCAGGGTCTTGCGCAGAAACTTCGTCATGTGTACTCCTGGATTGAATGGATTGCCGGCCATGCGGCACGCGGTGCAGCTGCATTGGGCCGCGTATTGTGCGGTCACGCCGCGCCGAAGGCAAATGGGCAGGCTTTGGACTGTTTCCGGACCGCAGGGTTCCCTGCCCGCGCGCCCGCACAGGCTAAAATGCGCGGATGATCCGATTCGACAACCTTACTCTGCGCCGCGGCCCAGTGGTTCTGCTTGAAGACGTGAACGTGGCCTTGCACGCCGGCTGGCGTGTGGGCATTACCGGGCGCAACGGCGCGGGCAAATCCAGCCTGTTGGCGCTCGTGGCCGGCGAACTGCCACCCGATGCCGGTCATTTCGCGCGCCCGCCCGGCTGGACGTTAGCCCTCGTCCGCCAGGAAGTTCCGGCGCTGGAATGCACTGCGCTTGATTACGTGCTCGACGGCGACAGCGAATACCGCGCCATCGAGCGGGATCTGAGCGCCGCCGAAGCCACGCACGACGGCGTGGCGATAGCGCATCTGCACGAGCGCCTGCACACGATCGGCGGCTATGCCGCGCCGGCGCGTGCGGGCGCGCTGCTGCACGGACTGGGTTTTGCCAGCGGGCAGGAGAGCCGCCGCGTGACGGAATTCTCCGGCGGCTGGCGCATGCGCTTGAACCTGGCCCAGGCGCTGATGTGCCGGTCCGACCTGCTGCTGCTGGACGAGCCGACCAATCACCTCGATCTGGATGCCGTGCTCTGGCTACAGGACTGGCTTGCGCGTTATCCAGGCACCCTGCTGCTGATCTCCCACGACCGCGAATTTCTCGATGCGGTGGTCACTCATGTGCTGTCGATTGCCGGGCGTAAAGCCGAGCTATTCAACGGCGATCTGTCCGGCTATGAACGCAAGCGCGCCGAGCAGCTCGTGCAGCAACAGGCCGCGTTCGACAAGCAACAACGCGAGCGAGCGCACTTGCAGCATTTCGTCGACCGCTTCCGCGCCAAGGCGACCAAGGCACGCCAGGCGCAAAGCCGCATCAAGGCATTGGAGCGCATGGTGGAAATTGCGCCGGTGCGAGCCGCCTCAACGATCCAGTTCGAATTCCGCGAACCCGCACGCCTGCCTGTGCCCTTGCTCAAGCTCGACGCAGTGGTTGCAGGTTATGGCGAACACCGCGTGCTCGAGCACGTGAAACTTCTCCTCGCGCCCGGCGAGCGCATCGCCCTGCTCGGCGCCAACGGTGCAGGCAAGTCGACCTTGGTGAAGCTTCTCGCCGGTGCGCTGGCGCCGCTGGCGGGCGAGCGCATGGCAGCGAAGGATCTGTCCATCGGCTATTTTGCCCAGCATCAGCTCGAACAACTCGATCCGGAAGCGACCGCGGTCGCGCACGTGCTGCGACTGCAACCCGCATTGGGCGAAAAAGCCGCGCGCGACTTCCTCGGTGGGTTCGGGTTTTCCGGCGAACGCGCGCTGACACCGGTGGCGCCGTTCTCCGGCGGCGAAAAGGCACGCCTGTGCCTTGCGCTGACCGCTTTCCAGCGCCCAAACCTGCTTTTGCTGGACGAACCGACCAACCATCTGGATCTGGACATGCGCGAGGCGCTGACCGAGGCGCTGAACGATTTTGTCGGCGCCGTGGTGCTGGTTTCGCATGATCGTGCGCTGATCCGGGCCTGCTGCGATACCTTGCTGCATGTCGGCGGCGGCCGCGTCGCTGCCTACGACGGCGATCTGGACGATTACGCGCGCTTGGTGATGCGTGCTGAATTCGCGGCTCCCGGCGCGACGACCCAGACGAACACCGCGTCGCGTCGCGACAACCGCCGCGAGCGTGCCGAACAACGCGCGCGCATCGCGCCGCTGCGCCAGCAGCTGCAGCGCCTGGAACAACGCATGCAGACACTGGCCGAGAAACGCACAGCAGTCGAAGCACAACTGGCCGATGCGCAAGTCTACGCGGATGGACAATCCGCTCGCCTGGCGGAATTGACCCGAGATGCTGCCGCGCTAGCCACAGAAAACGACCAGTTGGAATCCGACTGGCTGCAGGCGCAGGCCGAACTGGAATCGGTGGCATCCTGATTCGCCACGCAGCGCAGTCGCTTGCCGTATAATTGGCGGCTGCCTTTTCTCACTTCGGAATTCCCATGTCGCAGCTCATCGGGCCGCACGGCGGCCGTCTCGTCAATTTGCAAGTCGTCCAGGCTGCCGAACGCGTCGCGCTCAAGCGCGCCGCCGCACACATGTCTTCCTGGGATCTGAGCGCGCGCCAAGCCTGCGATCTGGAGATGTTGCTGTCCGGCGCGTTTTCGCCGCTCGAAGGTTTCATGACCCGCTCCGATTACGCACCGGTCTGCAAGGACATGCGTCTGGCTTCCGGCGTGCTCTGGCCCATGCCGATCACGCTGGATGTGAGCGCGGAGTTCGCGTCCAAATTGGGCGATGCCAAACAGATCGCGTTGCGCGATCCGGAAGGCGTGGCCCTGGCAGTGCTCGATGTGCAAGATCGCTGGGAAGCCGATCGCGAATCCGAAGCGCGCGAAGTCTTCGGCAGTACCGATCCGCTGCACGCCGGCGTCAATTACCTGCTGACGAAGGCCAACCCGGTCTATCTCGGCGGCCGCGTGCACGGTCTGGAAGCGCCGCGCCACTACGATTTCCGCCATCTGCGTCTGACTCCACGCGAGTTGCGCGAGCAGTTCGAGAAACTCGGCTGGCAGCGCATCGTCGCGTTCCAGACGCGCAACCCGATGCACCGCGCGCATCTGGAACTCACGTTCCGCGCCGCGCAGATCGCCGAGGCGAATCTGCTCATCCACCCGAGCGTGGGCATGACCAAACCCGGGGACATAGACCACTACACGCGCGTGCGCTGCTACGAAAAACTGATCGCGCACTATCCGGAACAGACGTCGATGCTTAGCCTGCTGCCGCTGGCCATGCGCATGGGTGGTCCACGCGAGGCGCTGTGGCACGCGATCATTCGCAAGAATCACGGCTGCACGCATTTCATCGTAGGCCGCGATCATGCCGGCCCGGGAAAGGATGGGTCTGGCAAGCCGTTCTACGGCCCCTATGACGCGCAGGAACTGGTGCACAAACATCAGGACGAACTCGGCATCAAGATGCTGCCGTTCCAGGAAATGGTTTACGTGCAGGAACGCGCACAATACGTGCCGGCGAACGAGGTGGAGCCGGGTGAAACCGTGCTCAACATCTCCGGCACCGAACTGCGCCGGCGCCTGCACGAGGGCCTGGATATCCCCGAATGGTTCACCTATCCGGAAGTGATCGAAGAATTGCGCCGCACACACCCGCCGCGGCACAAGCAAGGTTTTACCGTATTCTTCACCGGCTTGTCGGGTGCGGGCAAATCCACTGTTGCCAATGCCCTGCTCGTGCGCCTGCTTGAACTGGGCTCGCGCCCGGTCACCCTGCTAGACGGCGACGTGGTGCGCAAACACCTGTCCAGTGAACTGGGCTTTTCGCGCGAACACCGCGACCTCAACGTGGAACGCATCGGCTTCGTCGCCAGCGAAATCACCAAGAACGGCGGCATTGCAATCTGCGCACCGATCGCGCCGTACGCAGCCGCGCGCAGGTCGGTACGCGAGATGATCGAGGCCTACGGCATGTTCGTGGAAATCCACGTATCCACTCCGATCGGGGTTTGCGAATCGCGCGACCGCAAGGGCCTCTACGCGCTGGCCCGCGCCGGCAAGATCAAGGAGTTCACCGGGGTGAGCGATCCGTACGAGGTGCCGGAGCATGCGCAATTGTCGATCGATACCTCGGACATCAGCCCGGACGAAGCCGTGCAACGCATTGTTCTCAAGCTCGAAGCACTCGGCCTGATTCGCCCGCTCGCCTGAAAAGTCCTTGCGCAACCAGCGGAGCACCTTACTGTTCGTTGCAGATTCCCGGTTGCCACAGCGGATAGCAATTTCGCTATTTGTAATATTTTACAATACCTTACGTTAGCTTTTCTGTATTTCTGATCCGTGTTGAATGCGAGTGCTTGACAAGTGTTGTCTAGGTGTTATACTTAGATACAACACTAGCACGATGATTCACCGAACCGGAGATTCACATGAACCTGCAAGCCCTGCTGATCCGCGCCAGCGTGTTGATCGCAACCAGCCTGATCCTGGCCATCGCCGTCCTGCCTGCCCGCAACCATTCACCGGTTGCGATCACAAAGCCTGCGGCTGCGCATGCGGCCTTCACTGCGGCAATGCCGGAACCGGTACTGTTGCCGACCATCCATGTGCGGCCGACAGCCAATCAACTCGCTGCACGCCGTAGCGTTCAACCGTCCATCCAGGCCGCCGTCCCGCAACGCGTTTTCGCCGCACCCGCGGCGGCTCTGTCCGGGATGCGACTGGACATGCCGTACTATTCCTTTGGCAAGGTTCTGCCGCACGTAAGCAAGGAATAGGCATGAGCATCACCTGGAACGACAACGCTCCGATCTATCGCCAGCTACGCGATCGCGTGGTGGCGATGATCCTGGACGGCGTGCTCAAACAAGGTGACGCACTGCCCTCGGTGCGCCAGGTCGCGGCGGATTTTCAGCTCAATCCGATTACCGTGTCCAAGGCCTACCAGGAACTCGTTGACGAAGAACTGGTGGAAAAACGCAGAGGACTGGGCATGTACGTCACCGAAGGAGCGCGCAGCGCGCTGTTCAAATCCGAACGCGAGCGCTTTCTGCGCGAGGAATGGCCGCTGCTGTACGCGCGGCTCAAGCGCATGGGGCTGGATCTGAAGACGCTGATGGAAAACGCCGAAAAAACCAAAGGGGCCGGACAATGAGCGCAGTGATACAGGCAAAGGGACTGAGCAAGCGCTACGGCACCACGGTGGCGCTGGACAACGTGAACCTGGATATCCAGCCCGGCCGCATCGTCGGCCTGGTCGGGCCGAACGGCGCCGGCAAGACCACGGCGCTCAAGGCGATCTTGGGTCTGGCCGAATTCGACGGCCAACTCTCGGTACTGGGCATGGATCCGCGCACGCAACGCACCGAGCTGATGCAGCAGGTGTGCTTCATCGCCGACGTGGCCGTGCTGCCGCGCTGGTTGCGCGTGGGCGACGCAGTGGATTTTATCGGCGGTGTACATCCACGATTCTCGCGCGAGAAGTGCCAGAAGCTGTTGGCGCGTACCAAGATCAAGCCGACCCAGCGCGTGCGCGAACTGTCCAAGGGCATGATCGTGCAGTTGCACCTGGCTCTGGTCATGGCCATCGACGCCAAGCTGCTTATTCTGGACGAGCCCACGCTCGGTCTGGATATCCTGTACCGCAAAGAGTTCTACAACAACCTGCTCGGCGACTACTTTGACGAGGAAAAAACCATCCTCGTGACCACGCACCAAATCGAGGAGGTCGAGCACATCCTTACCGACCTGTTGTTCATCAAGGAGGGCCGAATCGTGCTGGACGCAACCATGGACGCGGTCGGCGAGCGTTTCGCCGAAGTGATGGTCAACCCGGACAAGGCCGACGCCGCGCGCGCTCTCAAACCGCTGTACGAGCGCCAAATTTTCGGCAAATCCATCTTCCTGTTCGACGGCATCGACAAGGCGCGTCTGGCCGAGTTAGGCGAGCTGCACAAACCCAGCGTGGCGGATCTGTTCGTCGCCACCATGCAAGGAACCTACGCATGAACAACATCGCTCCCACAAGCAAATTCCTCTGGCAGGTTCGGCGCGAATTCTGGGAACACCGCGGCGGCTTTCTATGGACTCCGTTGATCATCGCTGGTGTCATGCTGGCCTTCATGGCGATGGGCTTGATCACCGCTGAATTCACCGCACACCAGCATGGCTTCACCCTGAACGGTATCCATATCGATCAACTTGCGAGTCACATCGACGCTGACGCGATGACGAAATTCCAGGGCGCGCTCGAGGTCGGCATGCTCACGATGGGCCTGCCGATTCGGATCGCCTTGTTCGTGGTGGTGTTCTTCTATGCGCTCGGCGCGCTGTACAACGACCGCGCCGACCGCAGCGTACTGTTCTGGAAATCGCTGCCACTGTCCGACGCGCAGACCGTGCTCGCCAAGGTCGCGGCCGGCCTGGTCGTCGCGCCGGCACTTGCCGTGCTCGGCATGATCGCACTGCAACTGGGCTTCTTGATCCTGATGACCCTGTATGCTGGATTGCACGGCATCAATGCCCTGCCCTACCTGTGGTCGCCGACCCACCTCGTCGCGATGTGGATCAAGCTTGCCGTGCTGATCCCGGTCAACGCGCTGTGGGCGCTGCCGACGATGGGCTGGTTGTTGCTGTGCTCGAGCTACGCGCGCTCCAAACCATTTCTGTGGGCGGTGATGTTGCCGATCGTCTCCGGCGTCATCGTGTCGTGGGCTCAGCTAACGGGGTCCTTTTCATTCGGCGGCTGGTTCTGGCGGCATATCGTCGGCCGCCTGCTGCTCAGCCTGATTCCGGAAAGCTGGATCAATCTGGATAGCCTGCGCGCACTGGAACACGCCAACGCCGACCCCGGCATCGCGCTGAGCAATCTGCTTTCATTCGGAACCATTGCCGACCAGTTTGCCTCGCCGAATTTCCTGATCGGCGCCGCTGCGGGCGTGGCGATGATCGTCGCGGCGATCTGGCTGCGCCGCCGTCGCGTCGAGGCCTACGCCTGATCGCGGCAGGATGCACTCGAAAAACTTTGGGAGACCCTGATGACTTTCCTGAAAACGCTGTATACGTTCGCTGGACTGTTTGCGCTCGCCGGATGCAGCGACGCATCTCACGGCGACTCCGTCTTTCGCCATCTGAGCATACTGAGCGATCACCAGATCGCCGTGCATGCGCCGGAAAACCCCGATGCCACCATCACAGCGACCGGCGATCTGGCCATTGCCGGCAAGCCAGTGCCACTCGACGCCGTGCAGAAACAACTGGCGATCCGCTATTACACGAGCGCGATTGCGTTGCGCAATGATGCGATAACGACCGGCGCGGCGGGAATCGCTACCGCGGAAAAAGCCATCGGCAGCGTTGCCTCGGGGCTTGCATCCGGGAACCCGGACCAGATCGGCGACGAGGTCGACGCCAGCGCGGCGAAAGTCGACGCCGCGGCGAACCGTGTGTGCGCGGATTTGCAGTCGCTGGTGTCGGCGCAGAACGGGCTGTTGCAAACGCTGCCGCAATTCCAGCCCTACGCATCCATCCAGGCGAAGGAAGTCACGGGCTGCCGTACGAAGTGAAACGCTTGAACCGCTGGCCGCCTTCGCGGCGGCCAGCAATCGGAAAGCCTGTTACTTGACGGTATCCGACAGCACGCGGTAGGTATTGCCACCCTGGTTCTGCAATCCGATCTGACCCAGGTCGAGAGTGCCGTCGAGCCAGTAGCGCGCGAGAGTCGATCCGGTGCGACGCACGATGATCGCCGCGTGCTGTCCGACGTAAACGATATCGCCCTGGCGCAGATCCGTGGGCTTGAGGATATCGCCGACGTCACGGCCCTCGGCGTAACGGTCTTGCAGAGACGTGCGTTCGGCTGAAGCGGCGGCCGGGACGGTGGCGACCAGCCTACTACCGTTGCGCGTGCGCAAGACAGGCGTGGCGCTCGTGTCGATCGGCCGGACCACTTTGTAACGGTTCTCGCCGTTCGGCGAAAGCTCGATGCGCTCCAGATTCAGTTCGCCCTGCAGCCAGTAGAATTGCAGACGTGTGTTGCCACGGCGAACCACGCCGCGCACGTCGCCATCGACGTAAACAACGTCATTTGGCTGCAATTGGTCTACCTGCAGCGTGCCGTCGGCGGGGCGACCGCCGTTGAGGTTCGTTTCCATGCCGTGACGTGTGGCTGCAAGCTTGTCCGCCGCGGCTTTCTCGGCAGCGGCTTTCTGCGCTGCAGCTTTCTCGGCGGCCGCTCGTTCCGCGGCAAGTTTGTCCGCCGCGGCTTGCTCGGCAGCCGCCTTTTCCGCTGCCGCGCGCTCGGCAGCGGCTTTGGCTGCGGCAGCCTGCGCCGCCGCACGCGCCGCCGCAGCTTGTTCCGCAGCGGCTTTTGCTTGCGCGGCCTTGTCCTCAACCGCCTTCTGCGCCGCGGCTTTCTCCGCAACCCCTTTCTCCACAGCTGCGCGCTCGGCGGCGGGTGCGGCGGACTTGGCCGGTGCGGCCTCAGCCACTTTTACCAGCACGTTCTCGAAAAAGCCGTCGATGGCTCTGATCGGAACATTCGCGGCGCCGGCGTGCAATTTGGCCGCAACCTTGTCCTGCCAGTAGGCGGGTGCGGTCACATCCAGCGATTTGCCTGCCGCCGCAGCCTGTTGCGCGATGCCGGCGAGCTTGGCGTCACCCGCGCCAGACAGAAAATCCTTGCCGCTGACATCGACCTGTTGGGCCAGCGCCGCGCCGGCGAAGAACACAGCCGCCAAGAGTATAAATCTGTACATTTTCATCTCCAAACCCACCCTGTAAACGATTGATTTTGTCGCTCCGTCGCACCCACGCATGTGCCGTTCGGCACAGTCAGGCATTCAGCCTCCGCCCGATCCGCCGTGGACACCGCCCTTGGTCAACGCCATCGGATCGAGCAGCTTTTGCAATTTCGCCTTGGGCAAGCCGGTGGTTTCCAGCGCCACATCGAGAATCGGCCGCCCTTGCTTGTACGCCTGTTTTGCCGTGGCCGCACCTTTGTCGTAGCCGATTACGGCATTGAGCGCGGTGACCAGAATCGGATTCTTGTCCAGCGCCTGCTTGATCTTGTCCTCGCGCACGCGGAATCCGGCGATCGCCTTGTCCGCAAGCAGGCGCACAGCGTTCGCCAGAATCTCCACGCTTTGAAGCAAATTCAATGCCACCACCGGCAACATCACGTTGAGCTGAAAATTGCCGGACTGCGCGGCAATCGTGATCGTGGCGTCGTTGCCGATCACCTGCGCGCAAACCATTGTCATCGCCTCGGGGATCACCGGATTGACCTTGCCCGGCATGATCGACGAGCCCGGTTGCAACGCCGGCAGTTCGATCTCGCCGAGCCCGGCGAGCGGACCGGAATTCATCCAGCGCAGATCGTTGGATATTTTCATCAGCGAACACGCCAGCGTCTTCAACTGGCCGGATAGTTCCACGGCGGCGTCCTGCGACGACATCCCTTCGAAGAAATTGTCGGCCGAATCGAATTTTACGCCAGTCATTTCCGACAATTCCGCGCAGATTTGCGGCCCGAGCTTCGCATCGGCATTGATCCCTGTGCCGACCGCGGTGCCGCCCTGCGGCAGCTTGCGCATGCGTTTGAGCGCATCGTTCAGGCGCTCGCTGCCCGAGCGAATCTGCGCGGCCCAGCCGGAAAGCTCCTGACCAAACGTCACCGGCATGGCATCCATCAGATGCGTGCGGCCGGTCTTGACAACCTTGCCCAGTTCCCTGGCGCGTTTGTCCAGCACTTTTTTCAAATGCACCAGCGCGGGCAGCAACTGTTCGGACACGGCCAGCGTGGCGCTGACATGAATTGCGGTCGGAATCACGTCGTTGGACGATTGGCCGTTGTTGACGTCGTCATTCGGATGCACTTTGCTGCCGGCGGCCGCGCACAGATGCGCTATCACCTCGTTCGCATTCATGTTCGACGACGTACCCGAGCCGGTCTGGAACACGTCGATTGGAAAGTGCGCATCGAATTCGCCGGCCGCAACACGCTGGGCGGCCTTGCGGATTGCGCGCGCCTTGTCGCTCGCCAGATGGCCCAGGTCGGCATTGGCCTGCGCGGCAGCAGACTTGATCAAACCCAGTGCACGGATGAACGCGCGCGGCATGCTCAGACCGGAAATCGGGAAATTGTCCACCGCGCGCTGGGTCTGCGCACCCCACAACGCAGCGACCGGGACCTTCAGTTCGCCCATGCTGTCGCGCTCGATGCGGAAATCGGCCATTGCTCCACTCCGGAAGGCAGGTTCACGCCGGGCATTATAACTGTCCGGTGTATGATTCGCTTTCCGCCAGAACTTCAATCGTCATGCCGCTTTCCCCGCTCACCGCCCTGTCGCCGCTGGACGGCCGCTACGCCTCGAAGGTGGAAGCGCTGCGCCCGATTTTCAGCGAATTCGGCCTGATGCAACGCCGTGTGCTCGTCGAGGTACGCTGGCTGCTGGCGCTTGGGGAGGAGAAAGCAATCAGCGAAATCGGCAACGTTTCGGCGAGCGCACGGCAATTGCTATTGACGCTGGCCGATGTCTTTTCGTTGCAGGATGCGCAACGCGTCAAGGCGATCGAGGCGACCACGAACCACGACGTCAAGGCGATCGAGTATTTCATCAAGGAGAAGATCGGCGATCATGCCGAACTGGCCAAGGCCAACGAGTTCGTGCATTTCGCCTGCACCAGCGAGGACATCAACAATCTCGCCTACGCGCTGATGTTGCGCGACGCGCGCGACGGCGTGCTGCTGCCGATACTGGACAAACTCATCGCCACCCTGCGCCAGATGGCGCATGCGCTGGCCGCCCAACCCATGCTCTCGCGCACCCACGGACAGACGGCGAGTCCGACCACGCTCGGCAAGGAAATCGCCAATGTAGTGGCGCGGCTGCGAACGCCAGCGCAGGCAGATCGCCGCGGTCGAGCTGCTGCGGCAAGATCAACGGCGCGGTCGGCAACTACAACGCGCACCTGGTCGCCTATCCGGAAATCGACTGGCCAGCGCTTGCAGTCGACGCTTTGTCGAATCGCTCGGACTGGCGTGGAATGCCGTACACCACCCAGATCGAGCCGCACGACTGCATCGCCGAACTGTGCGACGCGATGCGCGCGCGCCAACACCATCCTGATCGATTTCTGCCGCGACGTCTGGGGCTACGTCTCGCTGGGCTATTTCAAGCAGGCGCTGAAGCGCCGGCGAAGTCGGCTCCTCGACCATGCCGCACAAGGTCAATCCGATCGACTTCGAAAATGCCGAAGGCAATCTTCGGCGTGGCCAACGCTTTGTTTCGCACATTTTGCCGAAAAACTGCCGATCAGCGCGCTGGCAGCGCGACCTGACCGATTCCACCGTGCTGCGCACATATCGGCACCGCGTTCGGTCATACCCGATTGCGCTGGAATCGTTGCTGCGCGGCCTGGCCAAGCTCAACGCGAATCCCGAACGCCTCGCCGCCGATCTCGACGCTAGTTGGGAAGTGCTCGCCGAAGCCGTGCAGACCGTGATGCGCCGTTATGGCCTGCCGGAACCCTATGAGCAGTTGAAGGCGCTTACCCGCGGCCAGGGCATCACGCGCGAATCGATGCGCGCATTCATCGCCGGCCTGGATTTACCCAGAGACGCGAAAAACCGGCTGCTTGCGTTGACGCCGACGAATTACACCGGGCTGGCTGAGAAGCTCGCGCAGCAAATTTAAAACCCACGCCGGACAGATTTAATTCTGCCCGGCGTAAATCAGTGTCATGCCGCGGCGCGCTGGGTAATCAAGCCTTCCGCCAACATCGCGGCCTTCACCGCCGACCGTTCGGCCACGCGTTCCTGGAACGCCTGCAAAGCCGGGAACGCGGATATATCGAGCTTCACCGCGGCGGCCCAGCGCGTGACCGTAAACAGATAAGCGTCGGCCACAGTGAACGCAGCGCCGAGCAGCCACGTTTGCCTGGCGAGAATCTTTTCGATCAGATCGTAGCGTTTGTGCAGATAGGCCTTGCGCTCGGCGCGCGTGGCTTCGGGCGTGTCGTCCTTGAACAGCGGGCTGTAGCTCTTGTGGATTTCGCTGGTGATGTAGTTGAGCATTTCCTGAAGGCGCGCGCGCGCCAGCGTGCCGTTCGCCGGAGCCAGCGCCGTGTTGCCCTTCTGATCGACCAGGTACTGCACGATGGCCGGACCTTCGGTCAGCACTTCGCCATTGTCCAGTTCCAGCGCCGGCACGTAACCTTTCGGATTGATCTGCCAGAAATCGCGGCCGGTCTCGGTGCGCTTGGTCTTGGTGTCGACTTTTTCCAGCGTCAGCGGCAAACCCAACTCGTGGGCGACGATATGCGGGGACAGCGAGCAGGCGCCCGGAGAATAATATAGTTTCATGGCTTGCATCCTTCGTGGTTGGGAATTCAGCGCCGGACGGTCCGGCAGCTGATTGGTATCTTATACCTATTAAGTTACCTTTTGATACCACATATCCACCAATTACTGATAGAATCCGGTAACCGGGCGGTTACCCGCTCACTCCGCGATTACCGGGAACAACCGACATGGGATTGCCTTTACGCAAAAGCAAAGTGATGCCGCCGCCGCAATGTCCGCTGACTATGTGCATGGATCTGCTGCGCGGCGCGTGGGCGGCCAATGTGATCTGGTACTTGCGCGGCGGTGCACGCCGCTTCGGCGAACTGCGCCACGACATTCCGCGCATCTCCGCTCGCGTGCTCAGCGCACGCCTGCGCGAGCTGGAAGCGCGCGGCCTGATCGTGCGCCGTCTGCTCGACACCTCGCCGCCCTCGGCCGAATACGAACTTACCGAACTCGGCCACGAACTGCTGCCTGCGCTCGACGCCATCGTCAAGGTCGGGGCCAAGCTCAGGCACGATGCGACGCCGCGGCGGCGACCGTTGGCCGCATGAAACGGCAGTCCCAACACGAGCCTTTCATCGAGGTTCGGGCGACATCCAAGCAGCCCCTCGGAATGCCGCCGTCGCGCTTCCTGCGCGATTATTGGCAGAAACGGCCGTTGCTGATCCGCGGCGCGTTTCCACATTTCCACAATGCCATTTCGCCGGACGATCTGGCCGGCCTTGCCTGCGAGGAAGCGGCACTCGCACGCATCGTCTTGCACGACGCCAAGCGCGACCGCTGGACGCCGCGCAACGGACCGTTCACTGAAAAAGATTTTGCCAAACTGCCAAAAGAACACTGGACACTGCTGGTGCAGGATGTAGACAAGTGGGATGCCGACATCGCCGAGCTGCTCGATGCATTCGCTTTCATCCCATCCTGGCGCGTGGACGATGTAATGGTCAGCTACGCGACCGATGGCGGTGGTGTCGGCGCGCACATCGATCAATACGACGTGTTCCTCGTGCAAGGGCGCGGCAGACGGCGCTGGCGCATCAGCGCCGATCCGCAGGCCCCGAAAGACTTCCGCGACGATACCGAACTAAAATTGCTGCGCGAATTCGCGCCGACGCATGACTGGATTCTCGAGTCCGGCGACGCGCTCTACCTGCCACCTGATGTGCCCCACGAAGGCACCGCAGTTGGCGAGTGCATGACGTTTTCCGTCGGCATGCGTGCGCCATCGCAGGCGGAATTGTTGCTGGATTTCTCGGAGTTCCTGGCCGAACCGCTGGGCGAGGAGCGGCGCTTTTCCGATCCGGATTTGCAACCAGTGCGCGCAGCGGGCGAAATCGACGCAGCCGCGCTTGCGCGCGTGCGCGCGGCGATGCCGCAGTTTGCCATTGTGGACAACGCAACGTTGCTGCGCTGGTTCGGCAGGTTCATCACGCGTTATCGCTGCGGACATTCGGCGATTCCCGTAGCGCGTCCGCTGACGCCGGCGCAACTGGCCGCGAAGCTGCCGAGCGCGCGCCTGCTGCGCAACCCCTTCAGCCGCTTTGCGTGGGCGCGCCAAGGACGCGGTGCGTTGCTGTTCGTCGCGGGCGAGTGTCACGCCTGTCCGCCCGCACTTGCCCGCATGCTGTGCGCAAGTCGCAAGCTCGACGGAGTGGCCCTCGCACGCACAGATTTTCGCGAAACGCTGACGACGCTGGCCAATGCTGGGCATTTGCAAATTCTATAGGTGTCGTTCCGGCAGGGATTGCCGGAACCCAGGGGCCAAGGATGGCGTGCTCTCGAGCAAGCACATCCCTGTGTTCTGGATTCCGGCATTCCATGCCGGAATGACGGCAAGGTGGTTACAATTCCGCGATACCAAATAGGTGCCACGTGATCCCCACCGACTTCACGATCGCCACTGCCGACTGGAACAATCCGGCTGACCGCGACGCCTGCCGCGCCGTGCGCGAGCAGGTCTTCATTATCGAACAGGCCGTGCCGCGCGAGGACGAATGGGACGACCTGGACGCCACCTCGCGCCATGTACTCGCGCGCGATGACACCGGTAATCCAGTCGGCACCGGTCGCCTCACGCCCGAGCGCAAAATCGGCCGCATGGCGGTGCTGCGCGAATGGCGCGGCCGGCACGTCGGCGAGGCGATCCTGAACCTGCTCATCGAACAGGCGGGCGCGCTGAATTATCCTGCCGTCGAAATGCATGCGCAATCGCATGCGGTGCCGTTCTACGAGAAATTCGGATTCGTAAAATACGGAGACGAATTCGAAGAATGCGCGATCCTGCATTTTCACATGCGTCGCGAACTCGAGCCGGTCACGCTGCCAGAACGACTGCCCCCGCCACCACGTCCCGAGGTGCGCACCGTTGCGGTGGAATCGCGCGAGCAGGCGCTGGCAGAAAGCCTGCTGCTGATCGGAGCGGCCAAACGCGAGCTGTGCCTGTATACCCGCGAACTGGACCCGGGCCTGCTCGAAGTCGAAGCGGTGCTCGAAGCGCTCAAGCGCGTGGCGATTTCCGGCCGCGGCGCCAGCATCCGCATTCTCGTGCAGGATACGCGCGCGGTGACCGCGCGCGGCCATCGCCTGTTGCCGCTGGCCCAGCGACTACCAAGCGTGTTCGCACTGCGTACGCCGGTGCAGGACGACGACCTGCAATATCCTTCTGCCTTTCTGCTCAACGACACCCGCGGCTACTACTTTCGCGTGCTTGGCAATCGCTTCGAGGGTGAGGCCGTGAACTACGCGCCCGGTCGCCACGCGCAGTTGCTGGAATACTTCAATCAAGTCTGGGAACGCTCGGAGACGAGCGAGGATTTGCGTCAGCTGTTCCTGTAGCCGTTCGCCCGGCTCGCCATTGCGCAACGCAACAAACCGCGCGCATCGCGTATAATCGCATGTTCGTGCGTCCGCACCCTGCGGACATCCAGAATCCACACGGCAGGATAGCGTGAGCGCCACTCTTCTCCAGCAATTTGCGGCTTCATCCCAACTGTCCGGCAGCAACGCCGGATTCATCGAAGCGCTGTACGAGAACTGGCTGCGCGATCCGGCTGCGGTGACGCCGGAATGGCGCCGTTATTTCGATACCTTCCACGGCCGCGAAGCTGGCGACGTACCGCATGCGGATGCGATCGCGCGCATCGAGGCGGCGCAGAAACTCGATGGTCACGCCGGCAAGGCGCTGGCCGCGCCGGTGAGCGACGCGCACGCGCAAAAGCAGGCCGCTGTGCTCAAGTTGGTCACGGCGTATCGTTCGCGCGGACATCTGGCGGCCGATCTGGATCCGCTCGGCATGGCGCAGAAACTCCCGGCACCGGATCTGGAACCCGCTTTCCACGGCCTGACCGCCGCGGACTTGGAAACCGAGTTCGCCACTGGCGCGCTGGCCGGCCCGCAGAAACTCAAACTCAAGGACTTGATCGCGCGCCTTAAAGCGACGTACGCCACGACGATCGGTGCCGAGTTCATGCACATCAGCCATACCGAGCAACGGCGCTGGGTGCACGAGCGTCTGGAAGCCGCGGCCGGACAGTTCGGCCTTGCCGCCGCAGAACGCAAGCACACGCTGGAATTGCTCACCCAGGCCGAGGGCCTGGAACGCTATCTGCATACCAAGTACGTCGGCCAGAAGCGCTTCTCGCTGGAAGGCGGCGACAGCCTGATTCCGCTGCTCGACGAACTCGTGCGCCGCGGCGGCGAGGATGGCGTGCGTGACATGGTCATCGGCATGGCGCATCGCGGCCGCCTGAACGTGCTGGTCAACACACTGGGCAAAGCCGCCACAGAAACTGTTCGCCGAATTCGAGGGCAAATACGAACACACCGACGATCCGGCGCATTCGGGCGACGTCAAATATCACCTGGGATTCTGCCGCGGACGTAAAGACGGCCGGACACACGATGCATCTGGCGCTGGCGTTCAATCCCTCGCACCTGGAAATCGTCAACCCGGTGGTCGCGGGTTCCGTGCGCGCACGCCAGATTCGGCGCAAGCGACAGCCAGCAGGAACAAGTGCTGCCCGTGCTGATCCACGGCGATGCCGCGCTCGCCGGGCAAGGCGTCAACATGGAACTATTGAACATGTCGCAGGCGCGCGGCTTCGGCGTCGGCGGCATCGATCCACATCGTCATCAACAACCAGATCGGCTTCACCACCTCCGATCCGCACGATGCGCGCTCCACCTTGTACTGCACCGACGTCGCCAAGATGGTCAACGCGCCGGTGCTGCACGTGAACGGCGACGATCCGGAAGCGGTGGTGTTCTGTGCACGCGGCTGGCGTTCGATTTCCGCGCACGATTCAAACGCGACGTGGTGATCGATCTGGTCTGCTACCGCCGCCACGGCCACAATGAAGCCGACGAACCAGCTGCGACGCAGCCGCTGATGTACACGAGATCATCCGCGCACGGCCGACGGCGCGCGAGCTGTACGCGCAAAAAGCTCGCCGCCGACGGCGTGATCGCCGATGCCGATGCAAAACAGATTATCGATGCCTACCGCGCCAAGCTCGAGGCCGGCCAGCCGATTGCGCCACTCGACCCCGCATTCAAGGACGCGTTCGCCGTGGACTGGACGCGTCACATCGGTGCGCGCCTGAATCAGCATGTCAGGACCGGCGTGGCGAAGGACAAACTTGCCGTGCTGAACGGGAAAATCCTGACTCAACCCGCGGATCTGGTACTGCACCCGCGCGTGGCAAAGATCTATCGAAGATCGCGCCGCGATGGCAGCGGGCAGCCATCCGATGGACTGGGGCTTCGCCGAGAACCTCGCCTACGCAACCATCATCGATGACGGTTACGACCTGCGTCTGGTAGGTCAGGATACGGGCCGCGGCACGTTCTTTCACCGCCATGCCGAGTTGCATGACCAGAAGACCGGACGACATCCACGTGCCGCTCTCCAGCGTGCGCCGCGATGCCAACGTGCACGTGATCGACTCACTGCTGTCCGAAGAAGCGGTGATGGCATTCGAGTACGGTTATGCCACCGCCGATCCGCACACGCTGACGATCTGGGAAGCCCAGTTCGGCGACTTCGCCAACGGCGCGCAGGTGGTCATCGATCAGTTCATCGCCGCCGGCGAAGCCAAGTGGGATCGCCTGTGCGGACTGGTGTTGCTCCTGCCGCACGGTTACGAGGGTCAGGGACCGGAGCATTCCTCGGCGCGTCTGGAACGCTATCTGCAACTGTGCGCGCTGCACAACATGCAGGTGTGCGTGCCAACCACGCCGGCGCAGATGTTCCACATGCTGCGCCGGCAGATGCTGCGCGATTGCCGCAAGCCGCTGATCGTGCTGACGCCAAAGTCCCTGTTGCGCCACAAGCTCGCGGTGTCGAGTTTGGACGAACTGGCCAACGGCCGTTTCCAGCTCGTCATCCCGGATGCCAACGCCAAGTCCGGGCAGAAAGTGCGCCGTGTCGTGCTGTGCGCGGGCAAGGTGTATTACGACCTGATCGAGGATGCGGGCAAACGCAGGCATCAACGACGTGGCCATCGCACGCGTGGAACAGTTGTATCCGTTCCCGCGCGACGAGGTGAAAGCCGAACTGGCCAAGTATCCGGCGGCGCAGGAAATCGTCTGGTGTCAGGAAGAACCGATGAACCAGGGCGCGTGGTACCAGATCCAGCACCACCTCATCGCCTGTCTCGGCGACGGACGCTCGCTGCATTACGCCGGTCGCACGCGCTCGCCGGCGCCGGCTGCCGGACACTTGCCGACTCATGTCGCCGAGCAAGCCGCGCTGGTCGCGCAGGCGTTGGTCGAGCCGTCGGGCACCGATCACGCTGCCGATTGATCCGAATCGATTTCTACAGGACATACCTATGACCCTCGAAGTCAAAGTCCCGATACTTCCCGAATCGGTTTCCGATGCAACCATCGCGAGCTGGCACAAGAAGCCGGGCGATGCGATCAAACGCGACGAAAACCTGGTAGATCTGGAAACCGACAAGGTGGTGCTGGAAGTACCCGCACCCACCGACGGCGTGCTCAAGGAAATCAAGCAGCAAACCGGTGCGACCGTCACCAGTGGCCAGTTGCTCGCGGTAATTGAAGAAGGCGCAGCGCCTGCCGCATCCGCAGCGGCGCCCGCAAAAACCGAGACTTCGAAAGCCGCACCAGCTTCGGCCAGCCCTCCGCCCTCAGCCTCCAGCCCTGCTTCCGGCAAGGCCGACCTTTCACCCGCTGCGCAGCGCGTCGCAACGGAGAACAAGATCGATCCTGCACAGGTACCCGGCAGCGGTCGCGGCGGTCAGGTCACGAAGGAGGATCTGGTCAACTTCATGCGCGGCGGCATGCCGGCGGCGCCACCTGCGAACATGCCCGCGCCCGCCGCAGCGACGGCGCCAGGATCGCGTCCGCGAAGAACGCGTACCGATGACGCGCATGCGCGCCAAGATCGCTGAACGCCTGATGCAATCGAAGAATTCCATCGCCATGCTGACCTCGTTCAACGAGATCAATCTGGCCAAGGTCGTGGCCATGCGCAAGGAATTGGGCGAAGCGTTCGAGAAAGCCAACGGCATCAAGCTCGGCTACATGAGCTTCTTCGTGCGCGCGACCTGCGAGGCGCTCAAGCGCCACCCAGTTGTCAACGCCTCGGTCGATGGCAACGACGTCGATCTATCACGGTTACCAGGACATCTCGGTTGCGGTTTCCACCGACAAGGGCTTGGTCACGCCGGTGCTGCGCGACGCACAGAATATGAGCTTCGCCGAGATCGAGAAAGCCATCGGCGCGTACGCAAAAGCGGCGCGCGAAGGCGGACTCAAGCTCGAGGATCTGCAAGGCGGCACATTCACCATCACCAACGGCGGCACGTTCGGTTCGCTGTTCTCCACGCCCATCGTCAACCCGCCGCAAAGCGCGATCCTTGGCATGCATACGATCAAGGAACGCGCCATGGTCGAAAATGGCGCCGTCGTCGCCGCGCCAATGATGTATATCGCGATCAGTTACGACCATCGCATCGTCGACGGCAAGGATGCAGTGCTGTTCCTGGTCGATATCAAGAATCAACTGGAAAATCCGCAGCGAATGCTGCTCGGAATGTAACGTTTACTCGCCAAGGGAAGAACAATGGCAGACCAATTCGACCTCATCATCATCGGCGCCGGCCCGGCCGGTTATGTGGCCGCGATTCGCGCTGCGCAACTAGGATTGAAAACGGCCTGCGTGGATGCCTTCCTCGGCAAGGACGGCAAGCCTGCGCTTGGCGGTACCTGTCTCAACATCGGCTGCATTCCGTCCAAGGCGCTACTGGATTCGTCCAAGCAATTCCACAACCTGACCCATTCGTTCGCCGATCACGGCATCAGTGCGGCGAATCCGGCCATCGACGTGAAAACGATGGTCGGACGCAAGGACAAGATCGTCAAACAGTTTACCGGCGGTATCGCCATGCTGTTCAAGGGCAACAAGGTGACGGCGTACGCCGGCTTCGCAACGCTGCAGCCCGATCGAGTCGTGTCGATCAAGGCTCAGGATGGCAGCGTCACCTCTATCAGCGCGACAAACGTGATTCTCGCGCCCGGCTCTACATCGATCGAACTGCCGTTTGCAAAATTCGACAACAAGCTCATCGTCGACAACGCCGGCGCTCTGGATTTCGACGCCGTACCCAAGCGGCTGGGCGTGATCGGCGCTGGCGTGATCGGTCTGGAACTGGGCAGCGTGTGGCGCCGCCTCGGCGCGCAAGTCACAATTCTCGAAGCATTGCCGGATTTCCTCGGTGCCGCCGATCGCGACGTGGCCAAAATCGCCGGGCGCGAATTCGTCAAACAGGGCCTGGATATCAAACTCGGGGCGAAGGTCAGCAAGGTCGAGATCAAGAACAACACCGTCGAAGTCACCTATGCCGACGCCAAGGGCGAACAGAAAATCGTCGTCGACAAACTACTGGTCGCCGTCGGCCGACGCGCCGCCACCAAGGGCCTGCTGGCCGATGGCACAGGCGTAAAGCTTGACGAGCGCGGCCGTATCGAAGTCGACGAACACTGCTGGACCGGCGTCGAAGGCGTTTGGGCAGTCGGCGACTGCGTGCGCGGACCGATGCTCGCGCACAAAGGCTCCGAAGAAGGCGTTATGGTCGCCGAACTCATCGCCGGCAAGGCCGGACACGTCAACTACGACACGATTCCGTGGGTGATCTACACGGAACCAGAAATTGCCTGGACCGGCAAGACCGAAGAGGAACTGAAAAAGGACAGCGTGCCCTACAAGATCGGCATCTTCCCCTTCGCCGCCATTGGCCGTGCCGTGGCGATGAACGAAACCGCCGGTCAGGTCAAGATCATTGCCCACGCTGAAACCGACCGCATTCTCGGTGTGCACATGGTTGGTCCCTGCGTTTCCGAGTTGATCGCCGAAGCCGTCGTTGCCATGGAATTCCACGGCTCGTCCGAAGATATCGCGCGCATCGTGCATGCGCATCCGACGCTGAGCGAAGCCGTGCACGAAGCTGCGCTGTCGGTGGACAAGCGCTCGATTCACAAGGCGAATTGAACCGGAATGAACGCGCAGTTTTCCGCCTTTCGCATCCATGCAGACCGCGACAACTACCGCGCCGGCATCGAGGAAATGCGCATCGACGATCTCTCGCCGGGCGAAGTCGTCGTCAAGGTCGCCTATTCGTCGGTCAACTACAAGGATGCGTTGGCCGGCACGGGCAAGGGCAAGATTCTGCGTGAGTCGCCGCTCAATGGCGGCATCGACGCGGCCGGGTATGTCGCGGCATCGACTGACCCGAAATTCAAGGAAGGCGATCAGGTGCTGTGTACCGGCTGCGGGTTGTCTGAAACGCGCGACGGCGGTTATGCGCAATACGCGCGCCTGGAATCAAAGTGGACCATTCGCTTACCGACCGGACTGACGCTGCGCGAATCCATGATCCTGGGCACGGCTGGTTTCACCGCCGCGCTGTCGCTGTTCCGGATGCGGCAAAACGGACAAGTGCCGGAGATGGGACCTATCGTGGTCACCGGCGCGACTGGCGGCGTGGGATCGCTGGCCATCGACATTCTCACCCGCGCCGGTTTCGAGGCGCATGCAATCAGTGCCAAACTGGATCATTTCGACGATTTGATCGCGCTGGGTGCCAAGCAATGCATCTCGCGCAAGGATTTGTATTGGGGCCAACGCCCACTGGAAGCAACGCACTGGGCCGGCGCGATCGACTCGGTCGGCGGCGACATGCTTTCGGGTCTGACCCGGGTAATCAAGCCCTACGGCAATATCGCCTGTTGCGGCCTCGTGGCGACACCGGAGCTGCAGACGACGGTGATGCCGTTCATCCTGCGCGGAGTCAGCCTGCTCGGCATCGCCTCGGCCGGCACTGCACGCAACATTCGTGACGAAATCTGGGAACATCTCGCCACGGATTGGAAACCGGCGCATCTGGTTCGCATCGCCACACGCGAAGTCGGCCTTTCCGATCTGCCCGGGGTTTTCGCCACGATGCTCGCGAGCGGCTCGTTCGGGCGCACTACCGTCAAGCTATAGAGCTTGCTTGATGTTTCTCGAACGCGCATGAAGTAGCGGCGCCAATCTTCCGGATTCCAAACAGTTTCTCCGGATACTTGAATCGGATTCGATGCGCATCTCGCGTAGCGGACCGCGGGCAGTTGGCCTGCGCCCGCGTGGGCCTTAGAATGCGTGAGGTCCGCGTCCGCGGGCAAGAAGGGATGAAGAATCTATGGCGCGCATTCTCATCGTGGACGATTCGCCGTCGCAGCTGGTCGGCCTCAAACGCATCATCGAGAAACTCGGCCACGAGACATTCACGGCAGAGGATGGCGCGGCGGGCGTGGAAGTGGCCAAGCGCGAAGTGCCGGACCTGATCCTGATGGATGTGGTCATGCCCAATCTGAACGGTTTCCAGGCAACACGCACCATTTCCAAGGATGCCAAGACCAGCCATATCCCGATTGTGCTGGTTACCACCAAGGATCAGGAAACCGACCGCGTCTGGGGCATCCGCCAGGGCGCCAAGGCGTATGTGACCAAACCCATCGACGAAGGCGTACTGGCAGACACCATCAAGAAACTGCTGCCCGCGCCTTGAACGCGACCGCGTGACAAGACGTGCCCAGTACCGCAAGCGCCAACCTTAGGCCGTTTCCCGGCGTACATTCCACTCGAACGCCGCTGCCATTTGCTCATACAACTTGCGCTGTGCGTCAGTGTGCGCGGGCGGTGCGTGGATTTGCAGGGTGACGAACTGATCGCCGGGCGTGTGGCCGGGCATGCCGCGCCCACGCAGGCGCATGCGCTTGCCGCTGTCGGAGCCGGCAGGAATTTTCAACTCCACGTCGCCGCCCAGCGTCGGCACGGTCACCGTGGCGCCGAGCGCGGCTTCCCACGGCGCCAGCGGCAAGGTGACCTGTACGTCGCGACCATCGAGGCGGAAGCGCGGATCTTCGCGCACCGCGATTTCCAACAGCAGATCCCCAGCCGACGCGCCCTGCGTGCCGGGCGATCCCTGTCCGCCCAGGCGAATCTGTTGCCCGGGCAGGATTCCGGCCGGAATCTTCACGTCGAGCGTGCGCTCGCCGCCGCCCACATCGCGCAAACTGATGCGCTCGCGACCACCGGTGTAGGCCGTGGCGAGCGGAATTTCAATGCGTGCCTGCACGTCGCGGCCGCGCCGCGGGCGCGGTGCATGGCCGCTGTGCGTGCGTGCCTGTCCGAACAGCGATTCGAAGAAGTCGGAAAACCCGCCTTCCCCACCCATATCCGAAAAATGGAATTCGGTGCCGTCGCCGAAATCCGGCGGAGGCTGGAATTCCTCGCCGGGCCGGTAACCGCGCGCGCGCAACTGGTCGTAGGCGCGACGCTTGGCTGGATCCTTGAGCGCCTCGTAGGCTTCGTTGGCAGCCTTGAATTTTTCCTCGGCACCGGCCTCCTTGCTCACGTCCGGATGAAATTTGCGCGCGAGTTTGCGGTAGGCGGACTTGATCTGCGCCTCGTTGGCGTCGGGCTTCACGCCGAGGGTGTCGTAGTAATCCTTGAATTGCATGATCGCATTCCCACTGCCGCGTCCATGATGGCCGCAACTCGCAGAAAAACAAGACCCGCGGCAGATTCAGCCGGCCGCGGGTCAGGTCACACCAGTGTCGGGTTTCAGTGCCGGATTTCAATCTTGCGCGGCGTGGTTTCCGGCTTCTTCGGAATCGAGATTTCCAGTACGCCATGCTTACCAGCAGCGCTGATGCCGTCCGCATCGGCGCTGTCAGGCAGCGCGAAACGGCGGTAGAAAGCGCCCCAGGAACGTTCGACGCGTGTGAACTTGCCGTTTTCTTCCTTGCTCTGGGAACTGCGCTCGCCCTTGATTGAGAGAATTCCTTTGTCCATGCTCACCTCGATATTCTTCGGGTCGACGCCGGGAATGTCAGCGAGGATAACGAAGCGCTTTTCCTCTTCCTTGATATCCACGCGCGGCGCCCACTGGCTGGTAACCACGTTGGATTGATCGCCGTTGTCGCCGAAAATGTTGCCGAACACCTGCTTCATTTCGTCCTGAAACCGCTCCATCTGGCCCCAGGGCTCGTAGCGTACGATTGCCATGATTGTCTCCTCGTCGGGGAACCGGGCCACCACGGCCCGTATGACTGGCAACATATAGCCACGCAGCATGCTTTCAAGGGTGTCGCCTCCTCCGTACAAAGACTATCATCAGCGCTATTCCCGCAACCTATGAAGGATCCCGCAATGACGATCAAGGTCGGCGAACGCATTCCCAACGCCACGCTCAATTATCTGAAAGATGGCGTGCAAGCCATCAACACCGACGAAATTTTCCACGGCAAGAAGGTCGTGCTGTTCTCGGTGCCCGGTGCATTCACGCCGACCTGCTCGGCCAAGCATCTGCCCGGTTACGTGGAAAAATTCGCCCAGTTCAAGAACAAGGGTGTCGACGTCGCCTGCATCGCAGTCAACGACGCCTTCGTCATGGATGCATGGGCCAAACGCCAGCATGTCCCCGACGGCCTGTGGATGCTGGCCGACGGCAATGGCACCTTCTCCAAGGCGTTGGGACTGGAAATGGACGGCAGCGCATTCGGCCTGGGCATTCGCGGCAAGCGCTTCGCCCTGTACGCCGAGGACGGCGTGGTCAAGCAGTTGCATGTCGAAGCGCCGGGCGAGTTCAAGGTCTCCGACGCCGGGTCGATGCTGGCGGCACTGGATTGATCATCCCGCCCACTCCCCGACTTCGCTGCGAGCGGAAACAACTCAGGCTGCCGGTTCGCCGGTTTCCGTGTCGCCGGAATCCGGATCGTCGTCGCCATTGAGCGCTTCCACCCGCACCACGCCGACGAGGTTTTCTTCCTGCGGCAGGCGAATCAGGGTGACGCCTTGGGTATTGCGCCCTACGCGCGCGATTCCGGCCGCGCGCGTACGCACGAGCGTACCCTGATTGGAAATCAACATCAGCTCTTGGGCATCGTCCAGTTGTACCGCGCCGACCAGGGCGCCATTGCGTTCGGAGCACTGGATGGCGATCACGCCCTGCGTACCCCGGCCCTTGCGCGGGTACTCGGCAAGTTCGGTGCGCTTGCCATAGCCACGCGCGGTTGCGGTCAGGATATCGCCGCCGGAATCCGCGCCGTCGCCTTCGACAACGATCATCGATACCACCTGCGCGTCGCCGGTCAGACGAATGCCGCGCACGCCATGCGCAGTGCGGCCCATCGGTCGTACGTTGTCTTCGGCGAAACGCACGGCCTTGCCGTTGCTCGCAAACAGCAGGATGTCGCTGCTGCCGTCGGTCAGGGCGACATCGACCAGACCATCGCCCTCTTCGATATCGATGGCGCGGATGCCGGTCGAGCGCGGCCGCGAATAATCCGACAATGGGGTCTTCTTGACCGTACCGCGGCGCGTGGCGAAAAACACATAACGGTTGTCGGGAATGTCCGCGACGGCATCGGCCCGCACCGGCAGCACCGACTGCACTGCCTCGCCGGCTTCCAGCGGCAGCAAGTTGACGATCGGCTTGCCGCGCGCGCCGGGACCCGCGTCCGGAATCTGGTGCACCTTCAGCCACAGCACGCGCCCGGCGCTGGTAAACGCGAGCAGGGTATCGTGGGTATTGGCGATCCACAGGCGTTCGACGAAATCCTCTTCCTTCATGTTCGTCGCCGAGCGGCCCTTGCCGCCGCGGCGCTGCGAGCGGTAGATCGTCACTGGCTGACGCTTGGCGTAACCGGAGTGCGACAGAGTCACCACCACGTCTTCCGGCGCGATCAGGTCGAGCACGTCAAGGTCTTCCTGACTGCGCTGGATCTGGGTACGCCGCGCGTCGCCGAATTCCTGTTTGAGCGCTTCGAGTTCGTCGCGGATCACGCGCAACAATTTGTCGGGATTGCGCAGAATCGAAACCAGCTCTGCGATGGTGGTCAGCAGTTCGCGGTATTCCTCGGATAGTTTTCCCTGTTCCAGCCCGGTTAGGCGGTGCAGGCGCATTTCGAGAATGTCCTTGGCCTGGGCCTCGGACAAGCGGTAGCTGTCGCCATCCAGACCGAAGTGCGCCGGCAGATCTTCGGGGCGCGAAATGCCGTCACCAGCAGCGGCAAGCAAGGCGCGCACCGGTCCGGGCGCCCATTGCCGCGCCAGCATGCGTTCCTTGGCCGTTTGCGCGTCGGGCGAGGTCTTGATCAGCTCGATCATCGCGTCGATGTTGGCCAACGCCACGGTCAGCCCTTCGACGATATGGGCGCGATCGCGCGCCTTGCGTAAATCGAAAATCGTGCGTCGGGTGACGACTTCGCGACGATGACGGATGAAAGCCTCAAGAATTTCCTTGAGCGTGAGCAGGCGCGGCTGACCGTCGACGAGAGCGACCAGGTTGATGCCGAAGGTGACCTGCATCTGGGTCTGCTGAAACAGGTTGTTCAACAGCACTTCGGCCATCGTGTCCTTGCGCACTTCGATGACGATGCGCATGCCGTCCTTGTCGGATTCGTCGCGCAGACCATCGGAGGCGATGCCCTCGAGCTTCTTTTCCTTGTGCAGCTCGGCGATTTTCTCGATCAGGCGCGCCTTGTTCACCTGATATGGCAGTTCGGAGACGATGATGGTTTCGCGGTCGTGAGCGTCGGTTTCGATTTCGGTTTTTGCGCGTACCAGAATGCGGCCGCGACCACTCTTGTAAGCCTCGACGATGCCCGCGGCGCCGTTGATGATGCCGGCGGTCGGAAAATCCGGGCCGGGCACCAGTTGCATGAGCACCTCGATGCCGATGGCCGGATCGTCGATCAGGGCAATCGTGGCGTTGAGCACTTCGCGCAAGTTGTGCGGCGGTACATTGGTCGCCATGCCAACTGCGATGCCGGCCGATCCGTTCACCAGCAGGTTCGGCACGCGCGCGGGCAGCGCGGCTGGCTCGTGCTCCTTCTCGTCGTAGTTGGGGACGAAATCGACGGTGTCCTTGTCGATGTCGGCGAGAAGGCTGGCCGACAGGCGTTGCAGGCGGCACTCGGTGTAGCGCATCGCCGCCGGCGCGTCGCCATCGACCGAACCGAAGTTGCCCTGGCCGTCGATCAGCGGATAGCGCAGGGAGAAATCCTGGGCCATGCGCACGAGCGCATCGTAGATCGACGAATCGCCATGCGGATGGTATTTGCCCATCACCTCGCCGACAACGCGCGCGCATTTCACATAGGCACGATTCCAGACGTTGTTGGCCTCATACATGCCGTACAGCACACGCCGGTGCACCGGCTTGAGACCGTCGCGCACATCCGGCAGGGCGCGCCCGACGATCACGCTCATCGCGTAATCGAGGTAACTCTGCCGCATTTCGTCTTCGATATTGACGCGTATGACTTCTTTGGCAAGCTCCGCCATTCGAGGGGTTTCCTGGTGTCTGTAACGGGCGCGATCCGCCGCTGTGCCGCGCATCGCGAAAACAGGTTTTTCGAGGCTGAAATTCTAGCATATCCGGCACCTGGCCTGCATGCCGGAAAGCCTTGATTTTGGCGGCCCGCAGGGCGCCCGGTGCGATCAGTTCTGGGCTTTTTCGCCGGCACTGGCCGCGGGCGGGCGATGATGCCGGAAAACCCAATAGTGCGACGCCGTGTAATTGACTCCGAGCCCGGCCACGGAACCGGCCGCCACGGCCAGAATCAACCATTGCCTATTCATGTCGAAAAAGTACACAAGCGCCGAGTATGCGGTGAAATTGCAGGCGAATCCGCCGCTCATGGCGAGGATATAACGCGCCCATTCCACTCCGAGGGCATGTCGACGCGGACCGCGAAACGTGTAGCGCCGGTTGAGCAGCCACGTCGCGGTCGCCGCGAACAGAAAGGAAATCAGGCGGCCGCTGTAGCGATCCCAGGCCAGGCCCATCACCAATGCTTGCAGTACACCCGCGTCCACGACGAAACCGACCACGCCAACGAGACCGAATATCGCCAGCCGGCGCAGGTGCGTTCTCATGCCGCGAACACCGCCGCAAGGCTCGCTGCATCCGGACATTCGATGACGCCGCGTTCGGTCACCAGCACGTCGATCAAATCGTGAGGGGTCACGTCGAACACCGGATTCCACGCCTGCGCACCTTCGGCCACGATGCGTTGTCCGCCGAGCGCGAACAGTTCGGCCGGATCGCGCAGTTCGATATCGATGCGGTCACCATCCGGCGTGGCCATGTCCACGGTCGAAGACGGCGCCACGACCATGAACTTGACGCCGTGATGGCGCGCGGCGATGGCCAGCTGATACGTGCCGATCTTGTTCGCGCTGTCGCCGTTGGCGGCAATGCGGTCGGCGCCGACGATCACCCACTGCACCGCGCCGGATTTCATCAGATGCGCTGCGGCCGAATCGGCGATAAGCCGGGCCGGAATGCCGTCCCGCAACAACTCCCAGATCGTCAGGCGCGCGCCCTGTAGCCACGGCCGCGTTTCGCCGGCGTAGACCCGCGCGACTTTTCCCGTCGCGAAACCGGCGCGAATCACGCCCAGCGCGGTACCGAATCCGGCGGTGGCGAGCGAGCCGGTATTGCAGTGCGTAAGCACTCCAGCGCCTGGCGCGATCAGTGCCGCGCCGAGCTCGCCCATGCGCCGGTTGGCGGCCAGGTCTTCGTCCTGAATTGACTGCGCTTCGCGTTCGAGCGCCTCGACGCCGGCCGTGATGTGCCCGCGCATGCGCTCCAGCGCCCACATGAGATTGACTGCGGTCGGCCGCGTCGCGCGCAGCGTGGACAGCGCCCGCGTCATGTCCTCGCCCGCACGTGCTGCGAGGACCATGCCCCAGGCCGCGGCAATGCCGATCGCCGGCGCACCGCGCACGGCCAGATCGCGGATCGCCGCGGCGACTGCGTCCACATCCCGGCATTCGAGCATCGTTTCCGCGAACGGCAGGCGACGCTGATCGAGCACGCGAAGCACGCCCTCGTTCCAGGTGACAGCACGGATGTTGTCGTGTCTATTCAGCGGATGCATGCATTGCAGAATAACGCATGCGCCCGCGACCTGTTAGCATTCCAGCGTGAAAATGCGCGTATCCCGCAGCCGCGAAATCGTGGCGATCCGAAAACCCTCGCCGCCTCGCGATGCGCAGGCGGCGCAATTTCTGGCCCTGCTGCGGCGCAGCTGCGTGCGCGCTGCGACGATCGGCGCGCTGACCGCGGCGGCCGAGTCGCTGCCGGGCTTGGGCAAGACGCTGAGCTTGGTATTCGGCGAATTGCTCGATGCGGAAATGCTGGCCGCTACCCAGCGCACGCTGGTGGAGGAAACGTTCCGGCTGTATGGCCTTGACCTGCCGGCTTCACTGCAAAATACACTTGTGCGCAAAGTACAACTATTCGGAACCGGCGCCAGCGTGGTCGGCGACGCGATCGGACGCGGCCTGCTGCGCCGTCTGCTGGAAGGCGCCAGCAGCGTCGTGGCACGGCGCATATTGCCGTCGGCGGCCGTGGTGTCCTCAGCCCTGGCCAACGCCAGCGTGACCTACGCGATTGGCAAGCGCGCGCAGGCGACCGCGCGATTGCATGGCACGATCATCGGCGGCATGCCCGATGCGATTCGCGCATTCACCGGCATCGACGAACGACGTATCGCGGCGTGGTCGTTGTCGGCGATCAAGAGCGCGTTTGCCGGATTTAGCAAGGCGCTGGTGGACACGGCAAAGTTGGCGAAGGTGCCATTGCGCCCCAAACGCGCATAGCGTGAGCTAAGCGCCGTCGCTGCGCCAGATTGCCCGTGCGGCGGTTTTGCGGCCGCCGCTTTCCGGCATCAGGAAAAATTCGCCCGCTTCATGTCCGGCAAACTGGATCGGCGCGTATTCCGGCGCCTGCTGCAAGCCGGCGTTGGCGCTGCGCAGGGCCATGCCGGCAGCGATTTCGCGGAACAATTCCTGACCGGTCAGCAATTGGTTATTGTCGCGCAATACGGTTAATAGCGCCGTGGCGAAAACCGAATGTCCGCTCTTGCTGGCGTCCGCGACCGGCTGCACGCCACCGGAGGTGAGTGCGGTGCGCGAACGCCCGGCCAGCATGGTCTTGACCCAGTCGCCCCAGACATTGTCCGCCATGCCGCCACCGAACGTCGCCAGCGAGGAGCGCGTCATCGTGCCCGAATAGCAGGAGTCGGCGATCACCAGCACATGCTTGGCATCCATCGTAGTCAGAATGTCACTGATGGCGCGATTGGAAATCCAGCTGTCGGGTGTGCCAAGTTCGGCATCCACCGGCAGCCAGTAGCCCTGGCGCGATGCGTCGATTTCGCCATGTCCGGCGTAATAGATGACGAGATTGTCCTTGTCGGTAAGCGCCTCGCGCAGGTCGTTCAGCGCGGATAGCATCTCGAACCGGTTCGCATTGGTGAGCAAGCGCACGTCGTAGCTGTAGCGCGATTGCAGCACGCCGGCGATAGCCTTGGCATCCTCGGCAGCACTTGATAGCGCGGGAAATGCGGCATAGCTGTCGTTGCCGATCACGAGTGCGTAATACTTGCCCAGACGCACGCCGGCGGGCAGGATCGCGCCGCGCGGACTTGCGGCTTGCACACCACGTGCGGCCTTGCCGCCGGGTCCTGGCACCAGCAGGAAATCAAGCACCGCTTCGCCGCCCGCCTTGTCCGACGCGGCCACGCGCACGGCGGTATCGTTGCCGTCGGCGAGTGCGACGCGGGTCTTGAACAATCCGCCCGCGTCGACCGCAATCGCGTGTCCGTTCAATTGCAGCGAGGTTAATCCGGCGCTTGCCTGCACGCGACCGATCACGTCGATGCCGTTCTGTGCCGGCGGCACCGACGCCGCAGGTTTGTTCATTCCGCGGGTGACGCTCAGTGCCGGCTGCAGGATCTCCACGCGCAGCCCGCCATTGACGCTGGCGGTGGAAAAACCCGGCTGCGCGGACGCGACCTTGGCGCTGTCGAGTTGCGCCTGCAAACCGGTCATCTGGGTGCGCTGACTCGCCAATTCCTGGCGCTTTTCCGAAAGTTGCACTTCCATCAGCTTGAGCAGATCTTTCGCGCTTTCGTTCTGCGCGTGCTCGCTTGCGAGTTGCAGACGGGCCTCATCGAATTTCACCTGCACTTGCTGACGCTGCTGCTCGTTCTGCTCCATGCGTTGCCGAATCTGCTGCATGCTCTGGCGACTATCGCGCAGGGCGGTGTCCATCTGCGCTGCCGACATGCGCAGGGCCGTCAGTGCCTGATCGTTGTCCGGCGACGACTGCCGCGTCAGCAATTCCTGCTCGTGCGCCTTTAGCTTGGCGATTTGCGCCTCGGCCTCGGCAAGTTGCGTGACGCTGGCCTGCTGCTCGGCTTGCAGGCTGTCACGTTGGGCAGCCAATTGTTTTTCGTTGGACTGTGCTTGCGCCTGCAACCTGGCAAAAGCGGGATCCTTGTCCACGCCAACACGAGCCTGCTCGACATCGAGCTTGTGTCGCACACTGTCCAGTTCGCTTTGCGATTTCTGATAATTCTTCTGCTTATGCTGCAAGTCCGATTGCAATTTGCCGACCTGGGCGCGCAGTTGCGCGGATTTTTGCTGCTCGTTTGCGAGCTGCTCGCGCAGCGTGGCCGACTCGTTTTTCGCTTCGCGTACTTCGGCCTCGACCGTTGAGGCGAACACCAGTTTGTCGTTGTCGATGCCGGACGCTTCGCGGTACAGGTTCAACGCGCGGGTCATGTCCTTGGGCACGCCCAGACCCTGCTCGTACAGATAACCCAGATTGATGCGTGCGCGCTTGAAACCTTGCGCCGCGGATTTCTCGAACCATTCGCGCGCCTTGGCGTAATCCGGCTCGGTGCCCAGGCCTTTGAGATAGATTTCGCCAACGTAGTTCTGCGCCTCGGCGTCTCCGCTGTCGGCCTGTCCCATCCAGACCTTGAGCGCAGTCTGGTAGTTGGCGCGGTCGTAGGAAACGTATTCGCCGCCGCGAATCTCGCAATCGGCCTGAGTGGTGCGGATCGGCCGCCGCGCACTCATGAACGTGGCCGAACGGCCGAGCTTTCGTACCTGGCCTGGCAGCAGACAATCCACAATCAAGAAATCCTCCGGATTACGGGTTGTGACGGTAGCGTGCGCGGGCGTTACCGGAGCGGAAAAACCGGCCAATGCCGCACACCCGAATCCGGCCGCCAAGGCGACCGGTCGCAACCGTGCGCGGAACGAAATCAACCGGCCTGCGCCCATGGCACCCTCCCACATCGACTCGAATCAGCAGCCACGCCATTTCCCGCTATACTTCGATTATAGGCCGGTACTGGGGAGATAGTGTCATGACTGCAACTCCGGAAATGTTGCTGCGGCAGTTGTCAATTTGGCGTGCAGGCATTATCAGCATCCTGCGTGCCGCCTTTGTTTTGATCTGTTTCGCAATCGCCACCACCGCACTTGGCGTGGTACCCGGAACAGCGACTTTCACTGACGCCGGTGGTCGAGCCAGCAACACGCCGACATTGGGGCCGAATCCGGGCGTTGACATCCTGTCAGCAGGCGTAGCCGACGTTGCCGGCACGGCCTTCACGGCAAATGCCGCGGACACGGTCGCCAACAACAGCGTCTTTGTTATCGTCTCCGGCAACAATCAGGCCCTGGTGCCACTGCAGCCGTCGCAGCCGCTGGTGGTCAAACTGACCTCGAGCGACGGCACTCCGATCTCCGACGCGCGGGTCCAATGGCTGGTAACCGGCGCTACCGGCAAACTCACCAGCACTGCGACAACCACCGGCGCCGACGGCACCTCGCAAAATGTTCTCACTGTGATACTGCCCGGCAGCTATACGGTGACGGCGCAAATCGCTGACACGCCCGGTCTGCCTGGCTTGACCTTCACCTTTGCCAACGGCGTGACGAACCTGCCCGGACTGTCGCCGACCCAGATCGGCGTCGCCGGTGCTATCGACAAAGCTTGCCCGGCGCTGGCGACCTCGACAACATCGCTGACGCCGATGCAGCAGGATTTCCTGCAGCGCTGTTCGGAACTCGTGGTTGGCTCCGGCAGCAATCCGCAACAGGTGCCTGGCGCGCTTGACGCCATGCTCAACAACAAGGCGTTGCCGCAGCGCAGCCTCGCCGAAGGCGTACAACAAGGTCAATTCAGCAACCTCAACACGCGCTTTGCCGAACTGCGCCAGGGCGCCAGCGGATTGAGTCTCGGCGGACTCAACCTGAGCGAGGACGGCCACGGCCTGCCGCTGGCGATGCTCGGCGATGCGTTTCGCAAGGATCCCACGGCGGACGACGAGGTCGGCAAGGGTTTCGCGCGCTGGGGCTTTTTCGCCACCGGTATGATCGAACGCGGCGGCTTCGACGCGACCGCTGTGCGGCCAGGCTTCGACTTCCACAACGCTTCGCTGACCGCTGGTGTGGATTACCGTTTCAACGCGGATTTCGTCGCTGGTGTGGCCCTGGGTTACAACCAGAATAATTCCAGTTTCGACGCGAGTGCCGGCAAGGCCGATGTGGACGGCTACAGCTTGAATGGCTATTTCAGCTGGTACCGCGGCGATTACTACATCGAAGGCTCGCTGGTCGCTGGCTGGCTCGATTACGACTTGAACCGGAACATCAACTACCAGATCGACAGCCTCTCCGGCAGTGGAATGACCACAGTGGCGCAGACCGCGATAGCCTCTCCCAGCGGACACCAGGATTCCTTCTCGCTATCGGCCGGCCGCGATTTCAACCGCAAGGCGTGGAGTTTCAGCCCATACTTGCGCGGCGTCTACTCACACTTGTCGCTCGACGGATTCAGCGAATCGATGTCGGATCCGAACGCGCCAGGTGCGGGGCTGGGCACCTCGGTGAACGGGCGTTCGCTGAGTTCGGTCCTGGGCGTGGCCGGCGCACGCGTAAGCTACACCACAAGCTACGACTGGGGTGTGTTGGTGCCTAATGCCGTGATCGAATGGAACCACGAGTTCCGCAACGACCCGCAAATCGCGGTGGTGCGTTTCCTTGCCGATCCGACGCAGACGCCGATCACGCTCACCGATGCGGCACCGGATGCGAATTATTTCAACGTCGGGTTTGGTCTGAATGCCGTGTTTGCGCAAGGACGCTCCGGGTATGTCTACGTCGAACACATGGTCGGCTATGCGGGTGCGCATGAAGACCGGCTCTCGCTCGGCATCCGCATCGAGTTCTGAACGTGGACGGCGCATCCGCCCGCCGCTACTTGCGCAAACTACGCCGCGCACGGCATGCTATGGCCGTCGCGCACAGGCGGCCGCATGCTGCGGCGGTCGGCGCACGGGGATGACATCGCCAACATGATCGAGTTCGGCCACAGCACCCATGTTGGCTTGCGCCGCGAGCATAACGAGGACACCTACTACGCCGACGCCGAACTTGGGCTATGGCTGGTTGCCGACGGCATGGGCGGCCACGAGCACGGCGAAGTAGCCAGCGCGATCGCACGCGATGCGGTCGTGCGCGAGATCAGCGCCGGCGCCGCGCTGGCCGAGGCGGTGCAACGCGCCGACGAGGAAATCATCCAGCACTCGGCGCGCAAGGCTGAGGCACTGCCGATGGGCACCACGATTGCCGCGGTTCGTCTGCATGGCAACGATTACGAAATCTGCTGGGTCGGCGACAGTCGCGTGTATTTGTGGAATGGCGAACTCAAACAACTCTCGCGCGATCATTCCTACGTGCAGGAACTGATCCAGCAAGGCGCAATCACGCACGAACAAGCACGCACGCACCCGCACCGCAATGTCGTCACCCAGGCGCTGGGTGTCACCGATCCGCAAAGTCTGCGCGTGGAAACCATCCGCGGCAACCTGCAACCGGGCATGCAGGTACTGTTGTGTTCCGATGGCTTGACCGAGGAAGTGGACGATGCCAACATCGCCAGTGTACTGGCACGCCAGGACCTTTCTGCGCAGGAATGCGTGGACCATCTCATCCTGGCCGCGCTCGAAGGCGGCGGCTCGGACAACGTTACGGTGATCCTGATCCGCGATCGGTAAGGGTAAGGAACCCTCAGCCGCCCTCGGCCTTGCCCAATTGCGCTTTCAATTGCAGCAGCGCCGTGTTTTTCGGATCCGCACGCAGGCCCTCGTCCACCAGCACATCGGCGCCGGTATACAGACCGTTCTTGAACGCCGCCTGCGCACCATTGGCGTAGAACGCGGCAATGTTCGCCAGACCCTGCATCGCGCGCGCATTGTTCGGATCGCGCTGTAGCGCTGCGTGGAACAGATCGATGGCGTTGTCGCCCGGCGGGAATCCCATTTTCTCGCCACCATTCTTCTGTCCATAGGCGTAATACTGCTCGCCGCGCGCAAGCAGGGTGGGCAAATCCATCGCTGTCAATTTCGCCTCGGCCGCGACATCCGGCACCGGTGGCGAGACCGCGGATACTCGCGACGCCTCGATCGTATCCGCCGCATTCGTATGGGTTGGAATCGCCGCAATCGATGCCGGCGCCTTGTTGCGCAGAGCGAACCAGCCCAGGCCGGTCGAAACCAGCACCGCAACGACGATCGCGGCTGCGAACAGCAAGCGGTTTTTCCCGCCCGCGGGCGATGCCGAAGCTTGCGCGGAAACGGGTTTGGCCGACACCGCGCGGCGGCGTGAGCTGCGTTGTTCACGCACGGCCGCGTCCATTTGTGGATGTTCCGCAAGCAGACGGTCGCAAGCCGCAATGAAAGCATCGCCGCTGGAAAACCGCTGATCCGGGTGCTTCGCCATCGCGCCGTCGATCAAGGGTTGCAACCAGGCATTATGTTCGGGCAGCCGCGGCACCGGCTCAGTGACGTGCATCAGCGCCATCGCGTATGGATCGCTGGCTTCGTAGGGTTTGTGCCCGGCCAGGCATTCGAACAACACCGCGCCAAGGCTGTACACATCCGAGCGCCCATCCACCGCCGCGGCCTGGGCCTGTTCCGGACTCATGTAGTCCGGGGTGCCGATGGCATTGCCGGCCATCGTCGCCGCGCTTACCGACTTGATCGCCTTGGCGATACCAAAGTCAGCCAGCACCGCGGCGCCGTTGCTGCGGAACATGATGTTGCCGGGCTTGACGTCGCGATGCACGAAGCCTTTGTCATGCGCATACGCCAGCCCCGAAGCGACATCGCGCACGATTTCCAGCGCCTCGACGGCACTGAGTCCCGCCATGCGTTCGCGCAGGGTTCCAGCCGGCAGGTACTCGCTGGCCAGATAGTAAACGTCCCGGTCCGAACCGATATCGTGCACCGTCATCAGGTGCGGATGGGTAAGCTTGGCCGCGATTCGGCCTTCTTTGATGAACTGTTCGCAAAACGATTTGTTCGCCGCAAGCGTGGGTGCCATGATCTTGAGCGCCACTTCGCGGTCGAGCGATTCCTGCATGGCCAGGTACACGGTGGCCATGCCGCCCTCGCCGATTTTGCGCAATAGTTTGTAGCCGGGTACCTGGCCTTTATCGATCATTGGGCAATGTTACGGCGCCGCCGCGCGCAGGCTCTTCAATGCGGCGACGAAACGCGCCATCGAGTAGCTGTCCTCGTCCTTAACTGCATCGTACAAATTGTCGAGTTTGCCGTGCAGGGTTGCGGCGCTGGTCTTCTCAAGCTTGCCGTCGTTCTCGAACGCCACCACCAACGACTGCGAGGCCATCGCCGCCTGTTCGGCGGCGGCGTAGTCGCGGAACTCGCCATGCTCGCCGTCAGCGACCATACTGCCCAGGATCGTATTCAGGCTCGCCGCATCGTACTTGTACGCAGCCACGGTCGGCAGCAACCTGGACAACGTCGCGCGCAGCGTGCGCGCAGCGGCCATCGTTGCATCTCTGCTTTGCGTGGTCGCCTGATGCAAGGCGCGGGTCTGCTCGAACACGCGCTGCGCGGCGGACATGTCCACCGGCGCCAGTGCATAGCGGAAGGTGACCAGATTCGCATCGTTCAAACGCACGACGCCCGGGCCCAGGCCGGTACCCTGGCGCGGCCCCCAACTGTTGTCCTTCATGCGCTTGTGGCAGGCCTGACAATTGAACAGCACCAGTTCCGGAAAAATTCCCTGCCAGCCGGTTTTCGGATCGAGCAGCAGGTCGAGAAGATTTTCCGCCGCCACGCCCTGGCCCACGGCCCAGTCGCGCACGCCGTTCCAGTCGCCCTTGCGCCGGATCCAGTCGGCGTCGATCTTGTAGTGCGGATGCAGCCAGGTGAAGGTATCCAGCTCGAACGCCAGGCGTGGATGGCCAGCACCCATGATCCGGTGCGTGATCATGCGTTCTTTCTCGCCCATGTGGCAAGACAGACACAACTGCGCCCGCTTGATCGGGTCGGCAGTCGGATACATGCCCTTGGCGAGATCGTCCGCATAGGTCACCTTGCGATCAGCGTGCGAATTCAGCCACAGCTGCGCACCACCATGGCAGGCCTCACAGCCGACACCGTCGGAAATCTGGAAACGCTCGCCACGATCGCCCTGCGACACGTTGTCGGCGTGGCAATCCAGACATACCTTGGCTTGCGTCGGATCGCCCAAGCCGAGTTTTTGCGCGATGGATTGCGAACGCGGCTGTTGCAGCACCTGGTACGCCTTGGCATGCGGATCGAATTCCTGCCAGATGGCGAACTCGTTCTGTGCGATGTCCGAATCGCGGAACGGCTGGGTGGCGCCGTGGCACACGCTGCTGCTGCAACTGGCCACGCCCATGTGTTTGTGCGCGGCAATGGCATCCACGGCGGTTTGCGCATGCGCGCCGCCGGCGACAAGGATCAGAGCTGCAAGTAGCGCTTTCATCGCCGTACTCCCCAGTCAGGCAAATCCATCGGTCGGATAATACCGCAGTGGCGCAGCGATGGTTACACCCGATCGTCCAAGCGCCACAGGCAACGCCCTGCACTGGCCTTGTCGATGGCCTGCAAACGTGCTGCGTGTGCGGCGGCTTCGTCCGCATCGGCTCGGCGCACGCGCAGTGCAAGCCGAGTATCGGGGGGGGTGGACAGGCCAACTGCCACCGCAGGTACCGCCGGTCCGACCAGGCTCAAGTCACCCTGGCCGCCGGTCATGGCCAGATACACGTCTGTGAGCAATTGCGCGTCGAGTAGCGCACCATGCAACTCGCGGTGGCGGTTATCGACGTTCAGGCGCTTGCATAACGCATCCAGATTGATGCGCTGTCCGGGATATTTTTCGCGTGCCAACGGCAAGGTGTCGAGTACGCGCGCATAGCGATCGATGCGGCCCAGTTGCGGATCGGCCAGTTCCAACTCGTTGTCGAGAAACGCGATATCGAAGACGGCGTTGTGGATGACGAGCTCCGCGCCGTCGATAAAGGCGATGAATTCGGTGGCTACGTCGGCGAAGCGCGGCTTGTCGGCGAGGAAATCGTCGCCGATTCCATGCACGGCGCGCGCACCCTCGTCGATGGCGCGCTGCGGATTCAGGTAGCGATGGAAGGTACGTCCGGTCGGTCGGCGCTCGGCCAGTTCGATCCCGCCGATCTCGATGATTCGATGGCCCTTGCCGACTTCCAGACCAGTGGTTTCGGTATCGAGAACGATCTGCCTCATGTTCGCTCCGCGGCCGTGAGCGCAGCCTGGCGCGCGAGACGGTCGACCAGTTCGTTTTCTTCATGCCCGGAATGTCCACGCGTCCATTGCCATTGCACTCGGTGCGGCGCCTCTGCAGCGGCCAACCGTTGCCAAAGATCCTGATTCTTCACCGGCTTGCGGTCGGAGGTACGCCAGCCGTTGGCCTGCCAGCGCGGCAACCACGATTCGATCCCCTGCTTGACGTATTGCGAGTCGGTGGTCAGACGCACGATGCTTGCGCGGCGCAACGCTTCCAGCGCAGCGATCGCGGCCATCAGTTCCATGCGATTGTTTGTCGTTTCGGGCGCGCTGCCGGAGATTTCCTTTTCCACGGTGCCGTAGCGCAACAGCGCCGCCCAGCCGCCCGGCCCGGGATTGCCCAGGCAGGCGCCGTCGGTGAAGATTTCCACGCGGTCGCCGTTCACGCGCAGTTCCGGTTTGCGTTCGGCGCCAGCCGCGGCGTGCGCACCGCCTCGCGCGCGCCACGCAGGCGCAGCGGAGTGAGCGTGCTGCGGCGCTTGCGTGCGATCAACAACCACGAACTGCCCCAGCGCGCCAAGCGGGTCCGGGCATCGCCGCGTGATCCGGGACTCGCGCTGGCACGCGGCCACAGCAATCCCGGGAAGCACACTTGCAAGGTGTCGATCTGTTCGCGCGCCAACAACATGCGCCAGGATTGCGCGGATTGCACATGCAATCCCCGCGCCCTGTACACTAACCACGGACGCCAGGTGCCGAGCGGATTGAACCCCAGAATCAGCGCCACGCCCTCCGGCGCCAGTACGCGCGACGCCTCCGCGGCACAGGCGGCAGAATCCTCAATGTGCTCGAACACGTGCTGCGCGACCAGCAGCTGGAAGCTTTCGCTGGCGAACGGCAGTTGCCACGGCGCGCAGCGTACGGCACCCCGCAACAAGCCTTTGTCGCCAAGCGCCAGCTCGACCGTTTTGCCGATCAGATGCGCAGGCATGCCGGACGCAAGCTGCGCGCCCGGGCGCATGATCAAGCCGTAGTTGCCATAGACGCCGGTAAGGATCGGCGCCAATGCCGCCATCTCGCGTGCGAGCAGAACCCGCATCGGTGCGCTCAGGTACAGGCGGCTGGCGTCAGGCATCGGCGCGTCGTCTCGGCAGACAAGTAAGACCTGCGCGATTGTGCGCGAAATCGGCGCGCGAGGTAAGCCCGCAAGTTGCAACGTACGGTTCGCGCTAACGCTCGCTTACCGGTTCACTGGTATAGTGCGCGCCCGTTTTGCCCGGGAGGGGGCGGCACGGATGAAGCGCGTTTTCCGGTCGAGCCAACCCGCAGTCCGCCGAGCTGTCGCGCCCACGCGCGACTGGCGAATGGCGGCACTGGGTGGTGGCTGCATGTCGCTAGGCGCGATCTGCCTGTTCCTCGCAGCGTGCAGCAGTGCGCCGCGCAAGCCGGAAACCAGCGTGCCGGTGAAGAGTTCTGCAGCGGCCACCGGCTCGCATGAGGCAGTGCCGACCCCTGTCCCGGCTATGCCCATCGTGGAAACTTCTCCGTGGGCGCGACTGCGCGCAAGTTTCGTCCTGCCCGATTGCGATTACAGTCCCGAAGCCTTGCACTTTGCACGCTGGTTCAGTGCAGACCCAAGCGGTTTTGCCGAATCGCTGCGTCAGTCCCTGCCGTTTCTGCTGCTTGTGGCGCAAGGCATTCACGCCCGCGGCCTGCCCGGCGAGTTCGCCCTGCTGCCGTGGATCGAAAGCAACTACACGCCGCTGGCCACGAGCGGCGACCGCGCCGCCGGGATCTGGCAATTGATGCCCGACACCGCGCGCGAAGCGGGCTTGCGCATCGATCGCGACTACGACGGCCGCCTGGATATCCTCGCTTCAACCGACACCGCGCTGGATCTGCTCACGCATTACCACGAACGCTTCGGCGACTGGCGCGTGGTCGACCTTGCCTTCAACGCCGGCGAATATCGCGTCGCCGCACTGTTGCGCCGCACCGACGTACCAGCGAGCGCAGCCGGTTTGCGCCGCCTGCGCGTGGACGCGCATACCCACCGGCATCTGGCCAAGCTGCTCGGCGCAGCGTGCATCGTGGCCGATCCTGCGCGTTTCGATGTGCGCCTGCCGGAACCCGGCATGAATGATGACCTGACCGAAATTACCCTGCCCGCGCCGTTGAATTTGCAACTGGCTGCGCGCATGGCGGGCATGGACGCCACGCGACTGCGCCAGCTCAATCCCGGCTATCGGCAAGGAGTCATGCCAGAACGCGGACCCTTCCACTTGCTGCTGCCACAAGCTCGTAGCCTGATGCTGACTGCCGCGCTGGCAAGAATGCCGGAGCCACTGTGGCACGACTGGCATGAGATTACTTTGGCGCAAGAAGAATCCGTGGACGTGCTGGCCAATGCCAACGGCATTGGCGCCGATGTGCTTGCCGCGGCCAACGCCGTTGCCGCTGACGCAAGCCTGTCGCCGGGTACGCGCGTGTTGCTTCCGGGCCGTGGCCGAGAGGTGGCGCTCACGTCGGCGGCATCCGACCACGCAAGCAGCGAAGCGACCGCGAGCGATACCCACAGCGTGCGTTCAGGCGATACTCTGTGGCGCATCGCGCGCGCTGCACATGTGTCGCTGGCAGAGCTGTTGCGCTGGAACGGCCTGCGTGCCGATGCCCTTTTGCGACCCGGACAACGCCTGCGATTGCATGCCACAGACGCATCCGGCGGCGCAGCGGCTGTCTCGGCCGCGAGTCCGGACTGAGACGCGGCGGCCGGCGTCGGCTAAAATCCGAAGCTGGCCACCGAATCGGGAAACATCATGGGATTTTTGCACGGCAAGCGCGCCTTGATTACCGGCATCATCAGCCGACGCTCGATCGCCTGGGGCATCGCCAACGCCATGCACCGCGAAGGCGCGCAGCTCGCGTTTACCTTTGTCGACGACAAGCTCAAGCCGCGCGTGGACGAGGCCGCCAGTGCCTTCGGCTCGAACATCGTTCTACCTTGCGATGTGAGCAGCGACGAACAGATCGATAACCTGTTCGGTGAATTGGGCAAGCACTGGAACGGACTGGATATCCTCGTGCATTCGATCGGCTTTGCCCCGCGCGAAGCGATCCAGGACGAATATCTGGATCATCTCACGCGCCAGAATTTTGCCATTGCGCACGATATTTCCAGCTACAGCCTGTCCGCCATGGCCAAGGCCGCACGCGCACTGATGAAAGAGCGTAACGGCGCGATACTGACCCTGACTTACCTTGGCGCAGAGCGCGCCATGGCCCATTACAACGTCATGGGCGTGGCCAAGGCGAGTCTGGAGGCGAGCGTGCGCTACCTGGCCTACAACCTCGGGCCGGAAGGAACGCGTGTCAATGCCATATCAGCGGGTCCGATCAAAACCCTTGCTGCGGCCGGCGTGGCGGATTTTCGCAAGATGCTCGAGCATGTCGAACAACACTCACCACTGCGGCGCAACGTCAGCGCCGAAGAAGTCGGCAATGTCGCCGCGTTCCTGTGTTCGGATCTGGCCTCTGGCGTCACCGGCGAGGTGACGTACGTCGACGCAGGCTACAACATACTCGGCATGACCGGGTTGTGATCGCGCAACCGGCGGCTATTGCAGCCGGTTCTCCGCGATCTCGATCTTGGCCGCCTTGCGCAGGCTGTCGACGAACCCGCGCACCGCTTCGTAACCAAGCCCTTGGCGCAACTGGTTGAGTGCGGCCTCGCGCGTGCGCGCGTCGAGTTTGGACGGATCTCCATCCTTTACCGCATCGAGTTCGAACAGGGCGTAGACGTCGCCGTTGAGCCCGACATCGCCGGGCACCGGCTTGCCGGCGACGGGACGCGGCACATCAAACACGGCGTCGATCAAGGGCCTTTCCAGATTCGCCGCGTTGCGGCCGATGCCTTTTTCCTCGATCGGTGCGAGCTTGAGCTCGGCCGCCATCACGTCCAGCGACTCACCCTTGCGCAGGCGCGCGATAAGCGTGTCGGCGCGTTCGCGCGCGGCCTTGGCGAGCTGTTGCATGGTCAAAGCCGTGCGGATCTGGTCACGCACCTCGTCCAGCGGCTTGAGCTCGGCCTTGACGTGCTGATCCACTCGCAGCACGACGATGTGGTCGGTTCCCAGGTCGATCGGATCGGAGGTGTTGCCTTCGGCCAGAACGTTGTTGGAGAACGCCGCCTTCAGCACCGCGGGATTCGCAGCAATGCCGGTGCCGCCGCTGCGCGAAAACAGTCCGGTTTTCTGTACCTGCAGGCCCAGCGCCTTGGCCGCCGGCGCGAGCGAGGTAGGATCCTGATAAATCGCGTCGGTGAGCTTGCCCGATAGTTCGCTGTAGGCATGCTCGCGCTGTTCATTGAGATATTTTTTCGCAAGCTCCGCCTTGACCTCGTCCAAACTGCGCGTCGTTTGCGGACGCACGTCGCGCAGCCAGATGATGTGATAACCGTCCTCGGATTTGACCGGATCAGAGATATCGCCCTTTTTCATCGCAAACAACGCAGCTTCGAAGGCTGGGTCGGTTACGCCTTTCTCCAGCCAGCCGAGATCTCCGCCCTGCTCCTTGGAGCCCAGGTCGTCGGAGTCAGCCTTGGCCAGCGTCGCGAAATCCTTGCCTGCCTTGAGCTCCTTTTCGATCGCTTCGGCTTTCGCCAAAGCGGCCTTTTGCGCAGCCGCGTCGGCGTTCTTGCCTACCGCGATGAGAATATGCGAAGCCTCGCGTTGTTCGGGACTGAGGAAACGGGATTTCTGGTCTTCATACTGCTGTTTCAGGGTCGCGTCGTCGACCTTGGTGTCGACCTGCATTGTCGATGCATCCAGCTCCACATAATTGATCGACACTTTTTCCTGCGTCATGAACTGATCACCGTGGGCCTTGTAGTACGCGGCAATCTCCTCGTCGCTCGGCGGCGTGGCTGCTGCGGGCTTGGGCAGTTTGACGAAACGGAAATCGCGGGTCTGGTCGCGCAGACGCAGGTATTCGTCCACATCCGCTTCGGTGACCAGGCTCGACTGCGCGATCTGGCCGGTAAGCTCGCGTAGCGCAATGTCCTGACTGACGCTCTGCTCGAATTCCTGCGGGGATTTGCGCTGCGAGGCGAGCAGCAGGCGGTACTGGTCCGGGCTGAACTTGCCGTCAACCTGGAATGCGGGAATGGCCGCGATCTCCTCGCGCATGGCCGCCACCGGCACGACTGCGCCAAGTTTGTCGTTGGCCTCAAGCAGCAATTGCTCGTTGATCATCTGATCGAGCAGTTCGCGCTTGCGCTCGGGCGTATCGAAGCCCTGCGCATCGAATTGCGCGCCCATCATGCGCTGCGCCTGAGCCCGGTAATTGTTGTAGCGGTCGCGGAATTGCTCCTGCGAAATCTCGTGGCCGTTGACCCGCGCAACATAGGTCTCGCTGCGTGGATTGAAATATTGCTGGATGCCAAAGAAGCCGCCGAACACGACCCCGATGATGCCGAGGACGATCTTGACGAACGGACCGGAGAATTTTTCGTGGAGTGTGCGTGACATGGGCGACACCAATACGTGAAAAAATGAAGGGCGCCATGGGGCGCCCTTGCGAAAACGTGGCGGAGTGGACGGGACTCGAACCCGCGACCCCCGGCGTGACAGGCCGGTATTCTAACCAGCTGAACTACCACTCCGCGTTGTTCCCGGAAATCCGGCGGCTTGCACTGCCGGACTCCCTGCGGAATGATCCGCAATCGAGGCACTGGTGGGTGCTGAGGGGATCGAACCCCCGACCCTCGCCTTGTAAGGGCGACGCTCTACCAGCTGAGCTAAGCACCCCTACAACACCATACGGGCGAGCCGCTTAGTTTATGGCATCCTTGAGCGCTTTGCCAGCCTTGAACGACGGGTTCTTGGAGGCCTTGATCTTGATCTGCTGACCGGTGCGCGGATTGCGGCCCATGCGCGCGGCGCGTTTGCGCACGATGAAGGTACCGAATCCCACCAAGGCAACGGTGTCGCCCTTCTTCAATGCTTTCTTGACGGTTTCGATAACAGCTTCAACGGCCTTCCCACCTTCGACTTTGGTCAGACCGGCGGCATCGGATACAGCACTGATAAATTCTGCTTTATTCATTTATTTCTCCCGAGCGGATTCTACGACCGCAACGTGTGATGTCTGCGCGACCAGACGTTTATCCGCATCCGGATGCAAACGCACTAATCGCTTCCCCGCGACCGCCCGGACTCGTGGTCTCCCGGATCGCGGCGCAGACTTTATACCAGCGCCCGCGACCGCGCGCAACACAAGCGGCGACGCGGGCCGCAGCGAATTCCAAAACCGTGCCTTATCGCGCCGCTTTTGCCGATTGCGCTTGACGTCTGGTGGGAAATTTGCATGAAGGGCGCCGGCCCGCCGTTTTCCGCAATCAATGCGGGCGCGGCTGCGAAGTTTCATCGACGTCGTCGTGGGTCGGCTCCAATGTGGATTTTGCATCATTTTCCACTTTTACTGGAATCGGCACGAGCGCGTGTTCCAGCGCGATGTCGAGTACCTCATCGATCCAGCGCACCGGCTTGATCGTCAGCGACGCGGTGACGTTCTTGGGTATCTCGGCCAAATCCTTCTCGTTCTCCTCGGGAATGATCACCAGCTCGATCCCGCCGCGATGCGCGGCAAGCAGCTTTTCCTTCAATCCGCCGATCGGCAGCACACGGCCGCGCAGAGTAATCTCGCCAGTCATCGCCACCACCGAGCGCACCGGCACGCGCGTCAACGCGGACACCAACGCCGTGCACATCGCTATGCCGGCACTGGGACCGTCCTTGGGCGTGGCGCCTTCGGGAACGTGAATGTGGATATCGTGCTTCTGGTGGAAATCCGCCTCGATACCGAAACGCGCCGCGCGCGCGCGCACCACGGAAAGCGCAGCCTGGATCGACTCCTGCATCACCTCGCCGAGCTGGCCGGTGTGGATCAACTTGCCCTTGCCCGGCACTACGGTCGCCTCGATGCTGAGCAGGTCGCCGCCGACCTGGGTCCAGGCCAAGCCGGTAACCAATCCGACTTCGTTCTGCAATTCGGCGCGACCGTAGGTGAACTTGCGCACCCCCAGGTAGTGCTCGAGATTCTTGCTGGCGACCTGCGCCTTGCCGCGTTTGCGCGCGCCGCCGTTGCTGGCGGCAAGGGTTACTTCCTTGACCACCTTGCGACAGATCTTGGATATCTCGCGCTCCAGGTTGCGCACTCCGGACTCGCGCGTGTAATAGCGCACCATGTCGCGCAGTGCCGCCTCGGCGACGCGGATTTCGCTCTCGTGCAGGCCATTGGCCTTGATCTGCTTCGGCAGCAGATAACGCTGTGCAATATGGATCTTCTCGTCCTCGGTATAGCCGGGAATGCGGATCACTTCCATGCGATCGAGAAGCGGACCGGGAATATTCAGCGAATTGGCGGTGGCGACGAACATCACCTCGGACAAGTCGAAATCCACTTCCAGATAATGATCATTGAAGGTGTGGTTTTGCTCCGGATCGAGCACTTCGAGAAGAGCCGAGGATGGATCGCCGCGGAAATCCATCGACATCTTGTCGATCTCGTCGAGCATGAACAGCGGATTGCGCGTGCCGACCTTGTTCAAGTTCTGCACAATGCGGCCAGGCATCGAGCCGATGTAGGTGCGACGGTGGCCGCGGATCTCGGCCTCGTCGCGCACGCCGCCGAGCGACATGCGCACGAACTTGCGGTTGGTTGCGCGCGCGATGGACTGGCCGAGCGAGGTCTTGCCGACGCCCGGCGGGCCGACCAGGCACAGGATCGGGCCCTTCATCTTCTTCACGCGCTGTTGCACGGCGAGGTATTCGACGATGCGTTCCTTGACCTTTTCCAGGCCGTAGTGATCGGCGTCGAGTACATCCTCGGCGGCTTTCAGGTCGCGGCGCACCTTGCTGCGCTTCTTCCACGGCGCGCCAACCAGCCAGTCGATGTAGTTGCGCACCACGGTCGCCTCGGCCGACATCGGCGACATCTGCTTGAGTTTGTTCAGCTCGGCGCGCGCCTTGACCTGCACCGACTTTGGCATACCGGCCTTGGCGATTTTCTTGCCCAGTTCCTCGACCTCGTTCGGTGCTTCCTCATTCTCGCCCAGTTCCTTCTGGATCGCCTTCATCTGTTCGTTGAGGTAGTACTCGCGTTGGCTCTTCTCCATCTGCGTCTTGACCCGCCCGCGTATACGCTTCTCGATCTGCTGCACGTCGATCTCGCCCTCGACAAAACCGATTAGCATTTCCAGGCGATCGGCCACATCCGGCGTTTCCAGCAAGCGTTGCTTCTCCGACAGCCTGATCGACAAATGCGCGGCGATGGTGTCGCCAAGACGCGAGGCGTCCTCGATACCGGCCAGAGTGGTCAGCAATTCCGGCGGAATCTTGCGATTGAGCTTGACGAAATTTTCGAACAGCGACACCAGAGTACGCGCGACGACCTCGATCTCGCGCGGCGCGCGCGTGTAGACGGGTTCGAGCGCGCGCACGTGCCCGGTCAGCACGCCATCGCTCTCGGCGTAGCGCACCGCCTCGGCGCGCGCGCTACCCTCGACCAGCACCTTGACCGTACCGTCGGGCAACTTGAGCAGTTGCAGGATGCTGGCCACCGTACCGATCGTGTACAGATCGCCAGCCTTTGGATCGTCGATATCCGCGCCGCGCTGCGCCACCAGCAGGATGCGTTTGTCGCCAGCCATGGTCCGGTCCAGCGCGCGCATGGATTTTTCGCGCCCGACGAACAGCGGAATCACCATGTGCGGATACACCACTACATCGCGCAGCGGCAGGACGGGCAATTCGTCGATCGCGGTTGCGACGGGTTTTTCTGGTTTGCTGCTGAATTCCATTTTTTTTCCTGTTGGCGGATGGCGATGCGGCGCTTCGATGGCAGCCTGAGCGCACGCGTCCGATTCGTCAAGTGACGCCGGATCGGGAAGAATTCAAGATGCCGCGCATACGGCGGCGCGAAGAGCGGTCAGGATTTGGGTACGCGCGCGGCGATCGCATCTTCGGCGAGATTCGCCGCATCGCTGCCGGCATCGACTGGCGCGGCTCGGCGCGCTGCCAAGTGCGTCTTGTCTCGGCGCGCGTTCGCCGCAAACCAGGTGCCAGGCGGTGGTGTGGTTTCGAAATAGTCGCGTACCCCGCCCAGAATCGCACTGGCGAGTTTGCGCCGCTGCACCGGATTCTGCAGACGCTTTTCTTCGGCCGGATTGGTGATGAACGCGGTCTCGACCAGGATCGACGGCACATCCGGTGAACGCAGCACGACGAAATTGGCCTTTTCCACGTAGCCGCGGTGGGTAGGACCGATCCGGGCCAGCGCTTGCAGCACACGCTTGGCCACCGCATCGCTGGCCTCCAGGGTCGCTCCCTGCGACAGATCGAGCAGGACGGCCGCGAGCGTGTTGTCCTTGTCTTCCAGTTTCACTCCGCCGACCAGATCGGCGCGATTCTCGCGGTCGGCGAGCCAGCGTGCGGCTTCGCTGCTGGCGCCCCGCGGCGACAGTATCCACACGGAAGAACCGCGCGCGTCGCCGCTGGCGTAGGCGTCGGCGTGAATCGACACGAATAAATCGGCCTTGGCTTCGCGCGCCTTCTGGTAGCGTTCCTGCAACGCGATGAAGTAGTCGCCGTCGCGCGTGAGAACGGCGTGCATGCCGGATTGCTGGTTGATGAGTTTGGCCAGATCGCGCGCAACCGCCAGAGTGATGTCCTTCTCGTGCGTGCCGCCCGCGCCGGTGGCGCCCGGATCGACGCCGCCATGACCGGCGTCGACCGCGATGACCACGTCGCGCGGCTTGGCCGCCAGCGCAGCCACGCTCTTGACTGCGTCGGCATGATCTTTTTTATACAAGTCCACGACCAGAACAAACTCACCGCGCTTACCGCGCGCCTGCACGAAACTCTTCGGCCGCAATTCTGCGGACAAATCCAGCACGACACGAACGCCGGTCTGGCCATGCTTCCCGGTGCGCATGGACTTGAGCGAACCTGCGTCATCCGGCACGGCGAAGCCGGCAGCCACAGCCGCATCGTCCAGATCGATCACGACACGGTCGGGATGGGTGATCTCGAACAATTTGTAGCTGGGCTGTGCGGACAACGTAAACGCCACACGCAAATGGTCAGCCGCCTGGGTCACCCGCACACTGCGGATTTCGGTCCCATGCGCTACCCCCGCCAGCACGCACGCGGACAGGACAAGGCACGCGAATTTGGCCGCCATTCCCCACATGGGGTCTATTCAAACGCAAAATGCCTGTAGATTTCAAGTGTTTTTCCATACAAATCGCAGATTTGCATGAAATAGCTATGCAATTAATGACGAATTCCGCGTAACTTGCTATTTCGTCTCGGCTACGGCAAGGCTACCCAGCCATTTCGTGCCTTGCCGACTCGCTGCGCGTAAACGCAGATCACGTCCGTGTGGCGCATGCTCCAACTGCACGAGCAAATCCGCTGCCGGAACCGCTCCGCCGCCGCGTTCAGGCCATTCAATCAGCCACAACACGGGGCCATCGGCCAGATCGTTCAGTCCCAGCCATTCCAGTTCCTCGGGGGCGGCGATTCGGTACAGATCCAGATGCTGCACGGTGAGTCCAGACAAGGCATACGATTCGATCAAAGTATAGGTCGGACTTTTGATTCGCGTGCCGACGCCGAACGCGCCGAGCAAGGCGCGCGCAAACGTCGTTTTCCCGGCGCCGAGCGGGCCCGCTAGGTGAATGCTGCCGCCACCGTGCAGGGCTGGCGCGAGCATACATGCAAGGTCGGTCATCGCTACCTCGCCGATGCCGAGCAGGCTGAGTTCAGTCATTGGCGTCCACCGCGTTGCGCAGGTTGCGCAAATGCGGAAAAAGATCGCTGGCGAGCATGCCGGCGGCGCCGTCGCGTGCCGCCGCATCACCCGCCCGCGCATGCAGGGCCACGCCCAGTCGCGCCGCGCGCCACGGGTTCAATCCTTGCGCAAGCAGGCCGGCAACGACGCCGGTCAGCACGTCGCCCATGCCGCCGGAGGCCATGCCCGGATTGCCCCACGGACACACCGCAACCGCGCCCTGCGGATTCGCAATCAGCGTACCCGCTCCCTTGAGCACTGCCACAGCGCGATAGCGCTGCGCCAGTTCGCGCACAGCAGCGAAGCGGTCGCGCTGGATTTGCGCCGTAGGGCGCCCGAGCAAGCGCGCCGCCTCGCCGGGATGCGGCGTGATAACGCTTGCTGGCGGCAGCGCCGCCTGCTCACCAACCAGCAGATTCAGGGCATCGGCATCCACTACCGCTGGTTTGTGCACTGCCAAAGCGGCACGCCACAGAATACTGCTCCACTCGCCCTGCCCCAATCCCGGGCCGAGGGCAACAACGCTGGCGCGATCGAGCAGGTCGACGATCGACTGCGCATCGCTCACCGCGTGCGCCATGATTTCCGGCCGAGCGGCATTGAGCGCAGTCACGTTGTGCGCATGCGTGGCCGCACTGACCAATCCGGCGCCGACGCGCAATGCGCCCTCTGCGCACAGGGCAATCGCCCCGCCCATGCCGGCATCGCCGCCGATCGCCAGGACATGGCCATAGCGGCCTTTGTTGGAATCGCGCGGCCGTGGCGGCAGCCAATCGGACATGCGACTCATATCGAGCTGGCAAGCATCGAACGGTGCATTGGCGAACAACGTGTCCGGCAGGCCGAGTCGGTCCAGCACTAGTTCGCCGCAGTGATCCAGCGCCGCGCCGGTGATGAGTCCGCGCTTGTGCGCAACAAAGGTCACTGTTGCCTCCGCGCGCACCGCCACACCGAGCACAGAGCCAGTGTCGGCATCGATGCCGGATGGCACATCCAGAGCAAGCACCGGGCAACCGCACGCGTAGACCTGTTCGACCAGGGCGCGCGCCGCACCCTCCAGCGGACGTGACAAACCGGTGCCAAACAGCGCATCGACCACGACATCGGCCCGCGGCAAGCTTGTTGCGTCATCCCTGATCGCACCGCCCGCCGCTTGCCACTGGGCACGCGCTCGCACCGCATCGCCGGCTGGCGCAGGTACGCCCAAGGCAATCACGCACACGTCCAGACCCGCCTGCCGTGCCAGACATGCGAGCAGATAGCCGTCGCCACCGTTATTGCCGCTGCCGCACAGCACCACGATGCTCCGCGCTAGCGGCCAGCGTTCGCGCAGCATGCGCCACGCCGCCGCCGCGGCGCGCTCCATCAATGTCATGCCCGGAATCGCGAGCGATTCGATCGCCCGGCGATCTAGTTCGCGCACTTGCACTGCGGTGTACAGACGGGAATCCATGCGTAAAGTCTATACTTTGCCGGGTGAATGCGCCCGACTCCACCGCGACTGATTACCGGCAACTTGCCACCGAGATCAAACGTTGGGGCACGGAATTGGGATTTCAGCAGATCGGCATCGCAGCGACAGAACTAGGAGCGGACGAAACTCACCTGCTCAACTGGTTGCGCGCTGGCCGTCACGGCGCGATGGACTACATGGCGCGCCACGGCGTTAAACGCAGCCGGCCAGCGGATCTGCACCCCGGTACGTTGCGCGTGATTTCCGCACGAATGGATTACGACCCTCCCGGCGCGAATGCGGCGTGGGATGTGCTGCACGATCCGACGCTCGGCTACGTTTCGCGTTACGCGCTCGGCCGCGACTACCACAAGTTGCTGCGTGCGCGCCTGCAAAACCTGGCCACACGCATCGAACAAACGATCGGGCGGTTCGGCTACCGTGTCTTCGTCGATTCGGCACCGGTTCTGGAAAAAGCGCTGGCACGCAATGCAGGCCTGGGCTGGATCGGCAAACACAGCGTGTTGATCAACCGCGATGCCGGCTCGTATTTCTTCCTCGGCGAGTTGTATACCGACCTGCCTCTGCCGGCGGATGCGCCCGCCAGCGACCATTGCGGCACCTGTACGCGCTGTATCGACATTTGCCCTACCGGCGCCATCGTCGGTCCTCAGCAAGTCGATGCGCGACGCTGCATTTCCTACCTCACCATTGAATTGCACGGTAGCATACCAGTGCCGCTGCGCGCGCCGATGGGCAATCGCATCTTCGGCTGCGACGATTGCCAGCTCATCTGTCCGTGGAACAAGTTCGCGCGCAAGAGCACCGCGCCGGATTTTGCTGTACGCCACCGTCTGGACGGCGCCAGCCTGGTCGGCCTGTTTGCCTGGAGCGAAGGCGAATTCATGACCCGCACCGAAGGTATGGCGATCCGCCGCACTGGCTACGCAGGCTGGTTGCGTAACATCGCCGTGGCGCTGGGTAATGCGCCGCCGGATGCTGCGATAGCCGCTGCATTGCACGCACGCGCCGATGATCCCTCTGACGTAGTGCGCGAGCATGTAGCGTGGGCGCTGGAACAACAGCTCAGGAAAACCGCGGCCTGATCATCAGGCAGGATCGCAACCACCGATTAAGCAGCCTGTTTCGGAATCGAGTTGCGCGTGTGCGTGATGCGGTTGGCGCCGTCGACGTATACGAGGATCGGCTTGAAGTTGGCCAGTTCGGCTTCGCTCAGTTGCGCGAACGCGGCGACGATGATCAGGTCACCGGCCTGCGCACTGCGTGCGGCGCTGCCATTGACCGAAACGATGCCCGAGGCTTCCTCGGCGCGCAGCGCGTAAGTGACGAAACGCTGGCCGCTGTTCACGTTCCAGGCGTGGATCTGCTCGTATTCACGAATGCCGGCCGCATCCAGCAATCGGCCGTCGATGGCAATCGAGCCTTCGTAATGCAACTCTGCATGGGTGACGGTGATGCGGTGAATCTTGGCTTTGAGCATGTTCACGTGCATAACAGTCTCTCGATCACGGTGTTTTGTCGTATTTGCGCAACATTCCAGTCACTGTAGTGCGGCGATGCACAAATTATCCGCCGTACACCTGCGACCAGCAAGTGTCGGCGCCAGCAAACCGCAAAAAACGCCACACACCGGGCAAAAAAAACCCTCGCTTTGCAGCGAGGGTTGAACTATCGGAGTGACGATTACCAGAACGATGCCGCCCTGCTAGCTCGGGGCAACGCCTTCGCGTTGCAAAAATCCCGAATGCCGTGGTGAGAATACCACAATACTGGGCAAAAAGCTACGGGTCCAGCAAGCGATTGTCGATCAGACGCGCGTGACCCAGCTTCGCCGCAATCAGGGCGATTAATCCGCCGTACTCGGCAGGATCCGGCTTGGTCAAATCCGCCGCGCGGCGCAGCACAACGTAATCGGGAAGCAGGCCGGCGTGTTCCAGAGTGCGCCGCGCGTCGGCCTCGATCTGCACATGCACCAGGCCGGCGTGAACTTGCTCGCGCATCACGCCCAACGTGTGATAGATGATCCCGGCGCGTTCGCGCTCTTCTGCGCTCAGATACTGATTGCGCGAACTCATCGCCAAGCCGTTCGCTTCGCGCCGTGTCGGCGCAGCAACGATCTCGACCGGAAGACACAAGTCGCTGGTCATGCGCTGTATCACCAACAACTGTTGGTAGTCTTTTTCACCGAACACGGCGATATCCGGCTGCACGAGATTGAACAGCTTGTTTACAACAGTGACGACACCAGTGAAATGTCCGGGCCGCAGCGCGCCTTCCAGTATTTGCGTGAGGTGCGGCATCTCGACGCGCACGCCATCGGCGGCGCCGAACGGATAAATCGTCTCTGCGTCGGGAGCGAACAACACGTCGCAAGCGTGCACGGCGAGACCGGCACGATCGGCGTCCAGCGTGCGCGGATAGCTGGCGAAATCCTCGCGCGGGCCAAACTGGGTCGGATTCACAAACACGCTCGCGACAACACGGTCGCAGCGCGTACGCGCCAGATCGATCAGGGAAAAATGCCCGGCATGCAGATTGCCCATCGTCGGCACGAAGCCGATGCGCGCGCCAACATGCCGCCACGCGCCGATGCACGCGCGCAAATCCTGTGCGCGTTCGAGCGTATTCATCAAAACGAATGTTCGGCGGCGGGAAACTCGCCCGCGCGCACAGCCTTCGCGTAGGCGGCAACCGCCTCGCGCACCGAGCCACAGCCGACGAGAAAATCCTTGCTGAAACGTGGCCGTTTGCCCCGCGTGATGCCGAGCATGTCGTACAAGACCAGGACCTGACCGTCGCAGTCGGCGCCGGCACCAATGCCGATGGTCGGTATCGAGATTTCGGCGCTGATGCGCCTGGCCAAGACCGCAGGTACGCATTCGAGCACGAGCAGGTCCGCACCGGCCTCTTGGACTGCACGCGCATCGGCCAGTAGTTGCGTGGCTGCATCTTTGCCCCTGCCCTGCAGGCGATAGCCGCCAAGCTTGTGCACCGATTGCGGCGTCAGCCCAAGATGCGCGCAGACCGGAATCGCGTGCCGCGACAGCGCGTGAATGACATCGAGCACGTAACCGGCGCCTTCGAGCTTAACCATCGCCGCGCCGCCCTCGGCGAGCAAACGGCCCGACGCGAGCAATGCGGCGTCGACATCGCGGAAAGTCAGAAACGGCAAATCGGCGATCAGCAACGCGACGTTCAATCCGCGCGCCACGGCCGCGGTGTGGTAGACCATGTCCTCGATTCTGACCGGCAACGTGCTGGCGCACCCCTGGACCACCATGCCGAGCGAATCGCCGACCAGTACGGCATCCACGCCGGCCGCGTCGCATTGTGCCGCGAAGCTGGCATCGTAGGCGGTTAACATGACGATCTTTTCGCCGCGCGCTTTCATCTCGTGCAGTTGCGGTACCGTGATGGCGGTTTGGGCGCTGGCGGATTTGGCGTTGGTGGACATCACAACCTCGGCTCGCGAATGCTTATTCTGCCACGCGTGTGCGGGCGTCTGCGGTCTCACCGGCAGAGGCGTCCAGGCGCGCCAGCAGAGCGTCGACACAACCGCGGCCTGGCACATGCAGTTCTGGCGCGATTTCGGACAACGGCACGAGCACGAATGCGCGCTCGTGCAGATGCGGATGCGGCAGGTGCAGGCCGGGTTCGTCGACGCGCAGATCGGCGTAGACCAGAATATCCAAATCCAGTATGCGCGGACCCCAGCGCGTGGCATCGCGCTCGCGCCCGGCAGCGCGCTCGATCGCGAGCAGCGCATCGAGCAGCACACGCGGCGCCAAGGCGGTTTCCAGCTGCGCGACGGCATTAACGAACGGAGGCTGGTTGGTGCGACCCCACGGCGAAGTGTCGTACAAGCGCGAACGTCGCAGCAAGCGCGAATCAGGCATTGCCGACAACGCACGCAACCCAGCCACGACCTGCGCATGCGGACCGTTCAAATTGCTGCCGAGGCCGACGTAGACGCTTGCCATTGCCGCTTACTGCGGACCCGTCGCGATACCGGCGGCTGGTTTGCGTCGCCTGCGCCGCTGCTTGGCTGCGCGTGCAGGTGTCGCGTCATTATCGGCAGTGGCACTCGATGCAGACTTGGCATCCAGTTCTGCCGCCAGCGCTTCGTGCGGCCGAGTCTGCGCGTGCGTCCACCAGCGCCCGAGTTCAGCGATTTCCTCGCTTTCGCTCGCGCGCAGCAGCAGAAAATCGTACGCGCCGCGAAACTGCGGATGTGCGAGCAGCCGGAACACGCGCTTTTTCTGGCGATCAGCAAAACGCGGTTGCAGCATCCAGATATCCTGCATGATCTGGCCGAAGCGGCGTGGAATCGCCACTTGCTGGGCCTGCTCGGCGATGACCTGAGAGCCGACCCGCTGCCACGCCAGATTCGGCTCGACCCCACGCGCGATTTCGCGTTCGGCCTGCGCGCGTACCGCGCCCCAAAGCAACACGGCGAACAGGAATGCCGGCGTGACCGACTTGCTTTGCGCCACGCGCGCATCGGTGCCCGCGAGCCCGGCTTCGATCACTGCGCGGAAATTCTCGCCGCCGCGGAATGCCAGCGCGCGGGCGGTCAGTGGAAATACGTCGGCGAGCAATCCGGATTGCTCCAGCGCACAAAAACTCTTCATGCCATTGCCGGCGAGAAACATCTTCAAGGTCTCGTCGAACAGGCGTGCCGGCGGTGCGTGCAGCAGGCGTTCGCCCAGTTCCGCGAATGGCGCGCGCGCCTCCGGCGCAATGGAAAAATCCAGCTTCGCGGCGAGACGTACCGCACGCAACATGCGCACCGGATCCTCGCGGTAGCGCAGCGCCGGATCGCCGATCAGACGCAACACACGGCGCTGCACGTCCTCGAAACCGCCGACGTAATCGCGCACGGAGAAATCCGCAATGTCGTAGTACAGCGCATTGACAGTGAAGTCGCGGCGCAGCGCGTCTTCCTCGATACTGCCCCAGACGTTGTCGCGCACGATGCGTCCATCCACCACTTGGCGGTCGCCGTCGCTGTCGCTGTCGTCGCCGCAGCCGCGGAACGTGGCGACCTCGATAATCTCGGGGCCAAACACGACATGCGCGAGGCGGAAGCGGCGCCCGATCAGGCGGCAATTGCGGAACAGGCGTCTGACGTCTTCGGGCGTGGCATCGGTAGCGACGTCGAAGTCCTTCGGGTGGCCGCCGATGAGCAGGTCGCGCACCGCGCCGCCGACCAGGTAGGCGGCATAACCGGCTTCGTTCAATCGATACAGCACGCGCAGGGCGGCGCTCGAAATTTGCTTGCGCGAGATGCAATGCGCTTCGCGCGGGATGATGCGCAAGCGCGCCGCGGCGCGATCGGGGTGAGTCGAATCCTGATTCATTCCATTATCTTCGGCTACTGCGCGCAATGCGAAACCGCTATACTTGCGCCCGCTCGGATGGACCGATCCGCGCTCCCTTCGTCTAGAGGCCTAGGACGGGGCCCTCTCAAGGCCTAAACACGAGTTCGAATCTCGTAGGGAGCGCCAACTTTCCCGCATTATCGCAGACTCCAGCGCATGCCGTTCGTCGTCATCGAAAACTGCATCAAGTGCAAGTACACCGACTGCGTGGAGGTGTGTCCGGTAGATTGTTTCCACGAAGGCCCGAACTTTCTCGTGATCGATCCGGAAGAATGCATCGATTGCACGCTGTGCGAACCCGAATGCCCAGCCAACGCGATCTTTCCGGAAGACGATGTGCCGGCGGGCCAGGAACATTTCATTGCGCTCAACGCCGAACTCGCGCGCAACTGGCCAGTGTTGACCGAACGCAAGGATGCACCGCCCGACGCCAAACAATGGGATGGCAAAAGCGGAAAATTGCCGTTGCTGGAACGCTGAATCAGGCAAGCCGCTCGCGCAGGATTTCCAGAATCCGCTGCGCCGCCGCTTCTGGGCCGTTGACTTCCACGCGCGCGCCATCGCCGTCCGCGCTTACTTTAACCGTGAGCGTGCCGCTTACCGGGCCGCTGTCGGCCGGCTTTGACGCGCCACCGCCGAACGGGTGCAGGATGCGCGAATACCAATGATGCTCGGAGGGCACTGCTGCCGCTGCCGCCGCCGGCGCACGCAGACCGGAAACTTCCAGCGTGTAGGTATGCGCAGTGGCGTCTCGCGCGCTGATCGTGCCGGCCTGCGCACGTTCCAGCGCCAAGCCCACACGCTGCCAAGCGTGATCGACATTGTCGGCGATACGCAGACCGCCACCGCTGAATGTAACAGCAGGCGGCGCACTGCCGGTCGAAGTGCTTTGCGCAGCGCCACTCGAGGTAGCCACCGGCGGCACCGCCAGTTCGTCGGACGTCACCGGCGTATCCAGATCCGGCGGCACTTCCAGCGGCTTGGTTTCGCGCGCCTTGGAGTAGTAGTTGTTATCGCGGTGATGGAACAGGCTGCATCCGCCGAGCAGGGTCGCCGCGGCAATCAGGGATAAACTCAGACGAACGGATAATTTGCGATTCACGGCCAATTCCAGATGATGGATACAAAGGAGCAGTGTCAGGCGGCACCGCTGTGCCGCGGCTGAACCGCGACAACGAGGTGCAGATCCTCCAGCATGCGCTGCGCCCGCTTGTGGTGCACAGTACTCAACGGCAGCAGCGGCAAGCGCATATCGGGCGCGCCGATGCCGAGCCGGTGCAAACACCATTTTACCGGAATCGGATTCGGTTCGGCGCCGAGCAGGGCGTAAAGTTCGGCAAGCCCGGCGTCGAGCGACCGCGCGCGCGCAGCGTCGCCGACAAGCGCCGCGTCGCACAATGCGCGCATGCTGGCGGGCGCGACGTTCGCGGCCACGGAAATCACGCCCTCCATGCCGGCCAGCATGGCGCGCGCGCAGCTAGGATCGTCGCCGCTCAAAACCGTGAAAACGGGCGTTTTCAGGGCCGCCAATGCAGCCACGCGTGCCGCATCGCCGACCGCTTCCTTGATGCCGACGATGCGCGCATGACCGGCAAGGCGTGCCACGGTTTCCGGCAACAGGTCGCAACCGGTGCGCGAGGGCACGTTGTAGAGCACCACCGGCAATCCGCCCTCATCGGCGACCGCAGAAAAATGCCTGAACAAGCCTTCCTGCGTCGGCCGCACATAATAGGGTGCGACGACCAAGGCGGCATCTGCGCCCAGCGACTGCGCACGGCGGGTAGCGGCGATGGTCTTGCGCGTGTTCGCCGTGCCGGTTCCAGCCAGCACCGGCACGCGTCCTCCAACCCGTTCGCGCGCGAAGACAAGCAGGCGATCGAACTCGTCTATGTCCAGTGCATGCGCCTCGCCGGTGGAACCGGCCACGACCAGCGCCTGCGTGCCATCAGCCAATTGGTAGTCGATCAACGCGCCGAATGCGTCCAGATCCAGCGCGTCACCGCGGAACGAAGTGGCCAATGCGCAGATGCTGCCTGCGATTTTGTTCAAGACAAGACCCGCCAGTAGCGTAGCGAGCGATGTTACTTGCCACCCGAGGAGGCGGCAAGTATTCTCGCTGGCAATGCCGGGCTACCCCGGGCCGCCATTCCGACATGCGCAAGATCCCGGAACCATCCGTAACGACCGAATCCACTCCGCGCCCGGCCGCGAACGAAAACTATCTGCTGATCAATGCTTTTGCGCCGCTGATGCAACCTCCACTGGGCGCCATCGCCAAACGCATCGCCGATGCCGGCTGCAACATTGCTGAGTCACGCGTGGCGGCCGTTGGCGGCGAAATCAGCGTGTTGGTGCTCGCGCAGGGACCATGGGACGCGATCGCCAAACTCGAATCGGCGCTGACCCGGCTCGAACGCGACGAGCCCCTGCGACTGAGCCATTTCCGCACCGGGCCCAAGCCCGCGCAGACCAACCTGCTGCCCTACGTGGTGGAAGTAGTGTCCGCGGACAAGCCCGGTATACTTTTTCAGATCGCCGAGTTCTTTCAGCAGCATGGAATCAGCATTGAGCAGTTGCAATCGATGCGCTACCGCGCGATGCAGACCGGCGCCGACATGTTTTCGGCGCAGATTACCGTTGGCATTCCAGCGAACACGCACATCGCCGCACTGCGCGACGATTTTCTCGAGTTCTGCGACGGCCAGAATCTCGACGCTATCATGGACCCGATGAAATATTGATGGTCACGCTCGGCAAACCCGTTCCCGATCTGCGCGGCCCAAGCACAGCCGGTGAGGTCTGCCTGCGCAATCTGCGCGGCCAGCCGGTGGTCGTGTATTTCTATCCGAAGGACGACACCCCGGGCTGTACGCGCGAGGCACAGGACTTCCGCGATCTTGCCAAATCGTTCGCCCGTCACAAGGCCGTCGTTCTGGGCGTCTCGCGCGATTCGCTCGCCACGCACGAAAAGTTTCGCGCCAAGCTCGCGCTTTCGTTTGCGCTGATTTGCGATGCCGACGAAACCTGGTGCAAGGCATTCGACGTTATCCATGAAAAAACGCTGTACGGCCGCAAGTTCCTTGGCGTCGTACGCAGCACATTCCTGATCGACGCCGCCGGCAAGCTGCGTGGCGAATGGCGCAACGTCAAGGTTCCCGGCCACGCGCAGACCGTATTCGATTCGCTCGCCGCCGCATGTGCATGAGCCGCCGGCTTGACGCACCTTGCCATGTGCCGCGCACGCCACAACCATCCCTGCGCCACAAGGTAATCGCCGCATGACCAAGGGCAAGCGTATCTACGTGCTCGATACCAACGTGCTGATGCACGATCCTACCGCCTGTTCCGCTTCCAGGAACACGACATATTTCTGCCGATGGTCGTACTCGAAGAGCTCGACGCGGCAAAGAAAGGCCCCTCAGAAGTCTCCGCAACGTGCGTCAGGTAAGCCGATTCCTCGATGACTGATCGATGCGCGACGCGAGCAAGCCGCGATCGACGCAGGGCCTCGAATTGCAGAATGCCGCAGGGTCTGCAACTGGACCGCAAGCGCACAGGTCGGACGTCTGTTCTTCCAGACGCGAAGTCCTTGCGAACGGCTGCTGCCGCGAACGCTCCGGCAGTTACCCGACAACTGATCCTCGGCCTCGATCCTGGCGTTGCAGCAGCAGACATCCAGATACGCCGATCGTCCTGGTTTCCAAGGATATCAATCTGCGCATCAAGGCTTCGATCTTCGGCATTCCATGCGGAAGACTACTAAAACGACAAAGCGCTGGACGATTTCAGCCTGTTGTTCACCGGGCATGCAGAATTGCCCGAAGGACTTCTGGGATCGCCATCCGTGAGACATGCGCTCCTGGCAGCGGAACGCCGACACCTTCTACCGCATCCAGCGGCCGCAAATGACGAAGACTGGTACCCGAACCAGTTCGTGTATCTGCCCGGCGAAAACGACGTCGAACTGCGCGTGCTCGACGTAACGGCGGCAAGGCGCTTCTGCAACTCTCGACGATTACCGCAGCGGTTCGCCACACTGTCTGGGGCATCAAAGCGCGCAACCGCGAGCAGAATTTCGCGCTCAATCTGCTGATGGATCCGGAGGTGGACTTCGTCACGCTGCTCGGCACTGCTGGCACCGGCAAGACCCTGCTGGCCCTGGCCGCGGGTCTGGCGCAGACGCTGGATCAGAACCGTTACCGCGAAATCATCATGACCCGGGCAACTGTTTCGCTCGGCGAGGACATCGGCTTCCTGCCCGGCACCGAAGAAGAAAAAATGACGCCGTGGATGGGCGCACTGATGGACAATCTGGAAGTGCTGACCAGCCACAGGAAGGCGGCGAATGGGGCCGCGCCGCGACCAACGACCTGCTCGCCTCGCGCATCAAGATCCGCTCCCTGAATTTCATGCGCGGACGCACGTTCCTGAACCGCTACGTGATCATCGACGAGGCGCAGAACCTGACGCCCAAGCAGATGAAGACACTGCATCACGCGCGCCGGCCCCGGCAGCAAGATGGTCTGCCTTGGCAATGTCGAACAGATCGACACCCCGTATCTGACCGAAACGACATCAGGTCTCACCTATGCGGTGGATCGCTTCAAGCACTGGCCCCATTCGGCCCATATCACCCTGCGCCGTGGCGAACGCTCGCGACTGGCCGATTTCGCTTCGGAAATGTTGTGATTGGAACCGCTGATTGACCTGCTGCGCTCGACAGCTTGCAACAGAGATGGCTTAGAACAGCGTCGTCCACAACATCTGATATTCGATCTGTCCGCCGCTGCCGGTATTGCGCAGGCTGTTGCTGGTGGGCAGGCCGAGCACGAACTCGGACGGCGCATACGAGGCGGCCAAATGCAGACTCGAGGCGGCGCCGAATGCGCGGGCGAAGCCGAACTCCACATTATGCGAAGCCAAATACGGCCCCAGCGCCGACTGCAGCAACGGCGAGGTCGGCAGCGGCTGTTCACGCGTAGTGTAATGCAGCGACCACACGCCGTTGGCAGGATCGCGCCAAGTCCAGCCGGCCGAATAAACATCCAGGTTTTGCCACGCGAACGCGGGCGAGATGGAACTGCCCAGCAACACGAGGAAGCGCGTCGGCAGTGCACTGCTGGTGAACGGCGCAATGTTGCTGTACATGACGCGTTCGGCGCCGACATCGAATTTCAAATCCGGCGAAAGCGCAAAGCCCAAGCCAACATTGATGCTGCCCGGAATATCGAAACTGCCCGGCTCCGAATAGACGCCGCGGTAGTTGTTGAACGCATCCATGTTCACGCGCGACTGCGCACCCGCCTGCCAACTCACGCGCTCGCTCAGCAGGGTGTTGAAATCCACGCGCAAGCCGGTGCCATACGAGCCTGGATACCGGTCCACTGCCTGCGGCATTGTGTCGCGTCCCGGCTCGCCGGCCAACTGGACGTTGTCCAGGCCCAAACCCAGTCCGGCAAAACGTTGGTAGGCAAAAATCGCCGAGACTGCAAGTGCAGAATGTTCACCCCAGCGTTGAGCATAGGACGGTGCCAGTAGATAGCGCTGCAAGCCCGGCGTGTAATCGCGCAACAGGCTTGGTTGATCTGCGGGGACGAACAATGGCGTATCGGCGGCCTTGGTTTGGAGAAACGTCACTGACACCGGCGATACGCTGACCGAATTGCCGATAAAATGCGCAGCAGGTGAGACCATGCGCCCGAGGCCGCGATCGAAAAGACTCGGCGCGACCGGCGCGACGCCGCCGTTGTCGGCCCAGTCGAAACCACGGGTGAGATCGGCCAGCGCATAGTCGCGCCAGGCATCAAGTACACTGGTGGACTGCGCAAACGCAGCCAGCGCGGAGATCCGCGCATGCGGGGAGTCGGCCGCCACGGCAAAAGAAAGCGGGAGCGACAGGATGCACCCGATCGCTCCCGCAAGATTTTTTGCCTTCGCTGTTGACCGACGCATAGCCCTGAATGCGTTAGGAGTGGTTTTCTCCGAGACCAGTTTGGCAAAAATGCCACAGAAGGTCAAGCACTCCGAACGCCGTAGAATCAATCGATTGATTGTGCTCGCTGAGCGGAAAACGACTTTCCAAGCCAGATTTGTTGCTAAAACACGACACGGTATGTCCACAATCCCGCAAATCGCGTGTGCGCTGAGCATTGCCGGCTCCGATTCGAGCGGCGGCGCGGGCATCGCAGTGGACTTGAGAACCTTCGCTGAATTCGGCGTTCATGGGCTTGCCGCGATCACCGCCGTGACAGCGCAGACCGCACGCGCGGTCGCGGCGATGCACTGCATACCCGCCACTCAGGTGCAAGCGCAAATCAAAAGCGCGTTCGCCGGCTTTCGCATCGCCGCGGTAAAGATCGGCATGCTGGGGTCGTCCGTAAACACTCGTGCTGTTGTGCTTGCGCTACGCGAAAACCGGCCACGCCCGGTTGTGCTCGATCCGGTACTCGCCACCAGCAGCGGCACGCCATTGCTGACGAAATCGGGATTGCGGATTCTGCGCGACGAACTCATCCCGCTGGCGACCGTGCTCACGCCGAATCTGCCGGAAGCGCAAATTCTGCTCGGTCGGACCATTGCCGACCCGGTACAAGCGGCAAGAGATCTGATCTCTCTCGGCGCGCGCGCAGTGCTGCTCAAGGGCGGGCATGGCAATGGCGCACAGGTATGCGACGTGTTGGCCGATGCACGCGGTGTTGCCGAGTTCCGTCATTCGCGCCTGCGCATCCGCGCGCGTGGTACCGGCTGTGCCTTGTCTGCCGCCATTGCCGCGGCATTGGCGCGTGGTTTGTCGGTGGGCGCAGCGGTCGAGGCAGCCGAAACATTTCTCCAGCACGCACTCGCTGCAAGCTACCGCGCAGGCGTGAGTTCAATCCATCATCTGCAACTGTCTGCTGGCACGAATAAATAACGCAAACGCGGTATTATTTGCAGTCCACGATCACCACCGGAAGTTCGCAATGTTGTTTCCCAAATCTCCGCTCCTCGCGCTCGGCCTGTTGACCGCAACAAGCGTCTGGGCCGGCAGCCCGATGATCCCGCAACCGCTGGCGCCGTCGGCACATGCCCAATCCGGTGCGACCGCATTCAAACCGGAACCCAAACTGCGCCTGCCCAGCCCGAAGATCACGGCGACACGCCTGGTGCGTCAGGCCGACGGCAGCCTGCGCATGCAATGCGACGAAATACCGAATCCTCGCGCGCGGATCGCTCTGCCGGCACGCCCGCTATCCCCGAACGCGCCGGTGCAGCAATGATTCGCTACCCGTTCGTCGCGTTCGCAAGCGTTGCATTGGCACTGTTCTGCGCCTCGGCATGGGCCGATGTCGGCTTGCAATCGGGCGCCACCAACAACCTGCCCGCATTGCCGGCCAACAGTTATTTTTCCAATTACTACATCGATGTTCCGAGTGGCGCGCAGCAGCTCAAGGTAAGCCTGAACGCCAGTGGCGGCGATGTGGATCTCTTCGTGCGCTATGGCTCGCCGTTCCCGGTGCAGGACTTAACCGTCAGCTATCCGACAGTGAGTTACGACCTGCTCAACCGCTACGGGCAATATCATTCGGTGAGTTCCACATCGAACGAGTCCGTGCTGATCCTGCCGTCCGACAAGGTGCCGCTGCAGGCCGGGCGCTGGTATATCGCGCTGATCAATGGCGGTAGCTCGACCGCGAACGGCACGCTGACCGCGACAGTAGCGTCCGCCGTGCCGGTAGGTACTATCTTCCTGGATTTCAACAGCGCCTACACCGACCCCAGCGACAAGACCAACGACTGCGACATCACCTACTGGACCGACCCCACGCCGGCTACGCCGATCGGCAACAACAGCGGCACCACCCTGGGGCAGCAGCGCAAGAATGCACTCGCCTACGCGGCCAATGAACTCGTTACGCAGCTGGGCATTCCAGTCACAATCGCTGTGCAAGCCTGCGGCGCGCATCTGGGCGGCGACGACAAATCCGCCACCTTGGCCCACGCCGGAGCGACCTCGTTCTTCTACGATGAGCCCGAATATCCCTCACCCGCCCTGCCGAAAAACTATACCTGGTACCCGGCCACCGCGGCGGTGCGCCTGAACGGCTCCAGCCTGTGCGGCTTCGCCGGCGGCCCCTGTACGGGCTCGAACAACGACGAAATCGCCGCCACGTTCAACATGGATATCGGCACGTCCGGCGTGCTCAACGGCGAGAAGTTCTATCTCGGACTCGACCCGAACCAGAAACCGGTGGGCGACGTCGACTTCATCAGCATCGCGATGCACGAAATGACCCACGGCTTGGGATTCCTCGGTCTGGTCAACACCGACCCGACCCAGGGTCCGTTAGGCGCCAAGGCCGGAATTACCATCGATACCACCAACAATACCGCGTCGATCGATTACTCCAATCTCACCGCTGGACCGTTCGACGATATCTACGACGACAACGTGGCGATCGTTGCCAACAACACGACCTACACGCCATTTACCGGCTACGAGGTCAACAGCGCCAACGACACCGCCCGTGCGGCGGCGATGCTGAGCGGCGGAACCGTAAGCACTGCAGGCTCCTATGTGGCGGGTCTGTATGGTTTGCAGTTCTGCGGCACCTACAGCGGCGCCTGCACTGGACTGCGCTGGTCCGATGCCACGGCCGCAAACGCGGCGGTCAACCAGAACGCCGGCAATCCCGCGCCCGGCAACTTCCCCAGTCTGTACGCGCCTTGCGACAAGACCAAGACCACAACCTGCGCTACCCAGCCTGGTTCGACGCTGTCGCACACCGTGCAAACCGGCGACATGATGAACGCGTACTACTCCAACACCAATCTGCGCAGCATGGGCTTGGCCGAGCCGATGCTCGGCCCGATCGGCTGGTCCAATGCGGCAGCGCCGATGCCAATGCTCGGGCAACCCATTCCCAGCGCATGGTACGACCGCACCCATTCGGGCCACGGCTTCGACTTCCAGCTGGCCTACCACGACCCGGCCGGTGGCGATGTATATGTTTTGACTTTTTATACTTATTCGGACAACGGCGTGCCGGAGTGGTACGAAACCTATGGTCACATGGTGGATGGCATCTTCCTGCCGACGCTGCAAGACAATGGCGTTACCCTCTACCGCGTCCTCTACTCATCGCTGGCGTTGGGCCAGCTCAATCCGCAACCGGATCCGGATTTGGCCGGCAGCGTGGTCGTGGATTTCAACCAGGCCGCAAATTCCCCGGCCTGTCGCAACGTCGATCGCAGCGATACCGCCGCGTTCCTCGCCGTCATGTACTGGACCATCGGCAGCGAATCCGGAACCTGGTGCATGGAACCGCTGGTCGGACCGGAGTCGCATGCCACTCCGGATTACAACGGCTTGTGGTTTGCGCCATCCGACTCCGGTTGGGGTTTCGAGCTGCTCGATACCATCGGTTCGCCAGCGCCAAACATCAATATCCTGATGTATCTTCCGCCCGCCAAGGGCACCGACCCGACTTGGGCGCTCGCGTCCGGCAGCCTCGTCAACGGTAGCGTCACCATGACATTGCAGCAGATCAGCAGCGGTTTTTGCCGCAGTTGCACGCCGCCGCCGAACGAGACCACCACAAACAACGGCACGATCACCTTGAAGCTGAATCCCTTTCAGGCCGGGCTGCAACCTAACGGTACGGCGACGTTCAACATCAGCTATCCGGGTGGAGGCTCGTTCTCGCGGAGCAATATTCCGATCGAGATGTTCTCCGTTCCAACCGGGCAATGAGTGCCGCGACCGTGCCAGAAGCGCAAGACCCCGTCGCCCGCGCATTCGAACGCGAGTGGTTCTATCCGTACGTTCTGCCGGACGGCCGCAAGCTGCCGAGTGCGAATGCCGGACGCGTGGACGCCATTCACACCACGCGCGCGCGCATGCTCGACGCGTGGCTGGCACGCGAGCTGGGCGGCGATCGGCAACGCCGTAGTGCGCTGGATCTGGCCTGTCACCAGGGCTATTTTTCGATTCAGCTCGCACGCGCGGGTTTCGGTCGTGTCGATGCGGTGGATGTGCGCCAGGAACATGTGGATGACGTGAATTTGCTCCGGCAGATTTACGCACTCGACAATTTGCACACGCGATGCGTGAACGTTTTCGATCTAGAAGACGCGACCGGCCACGATCTGGTGTTGATGTTCGGCCTGCTGTATCACCTGGAAAACCCGGTCGGCGCGTTGCGCCGCGCACGGGCGCTGACAGGCGATGCCTGTCTCATCGAGACCCAGGTAGTGCCGCATCTTTCCGGCATGGTCGACTGGGGCAGCTACGAATACGTGCGCCCGCTCAAGGGTTGCTTCGGCATCATCGACGAGATCGACGAAACCCATGCGCCCGAGGCCAGCGTCACCGGCGTCTGCCTGGCGCCAAGTACCGAAGGCCTGCTTTGGCTGCTGCGAGCAGTCGGCTTTCGTCAGGCGCAGGTATTGCCGGTGCCGGACGACGGCTACGAGCAGTTGCGCCATGGCAAACGGATCATGGTCGCGGCACGGGTCTAGCCAGTTCGCAAAAAAGCTGTTCCCGGCAATGCCCGTACTTCGCGGACGTTGTAGTTTTTTGCGCGGCAAAAGTCTATGCTGCGCGCGGCGTCAACGCGCCATGCATTTTCCACGAACGGAGGACCCCATGCTGGCGGAAGCCCGCACCAGCAACGACATCCATAGCACCCGCGTCCTGTCGCTGGACTCCAGCGGACGCATCCTCGACTGGATGAGTTGGCAGGACGCGGTATGTCTGTATGTGCGCGACGCCGTGGCGTGGACGCTCGGCGATCCGTGCCTGACCATCCATGGCGGCACCAACCGCGACAGTGGTGTGCAGAGTGTGATCGACCTGCATCCCATCGTCGCCAGTCGTGGTCACGCCAAATCCAGCCTGATCGATCCGGCGCCGGCTTTGACCAATGCCGCGCTGTTTGCGCGCGACCGTATGCTGTGTCTTTACTGCGGCGACCACTTCTCCCGCGGTGAGTTGACGCGCGATCACGTAGTGCCACTGTCGCGCGGTGGTCACGACATCTGGGAGAACGTGGTCAGCGCCTGCATCTCGTGCAATGTGCGCAAAGGTTGTCATACTCCGCAGCAGGCGGGCATGCCGTTGCTCGCCGTGCCGTACCGGCCGAGCTGGGTCGAACATCTGATCTTGTCCAACCGCAATATCCTCGCCGACCAGATGGAATTCCTCGTGCATCATCTGCCCAGGAACCGGCGCTTGCCGGCTTAGGCAGCGCCGACTTCGATGACTCCTTCACATCCGGAGCAACCGGATCGTGCCGGTGCGGTTCACCTTCCTCAAAACCCGTTTCGTCGGCCATCGCGATCAGCGCCGAAGGCCCGATCATCGCCACCGGCGGCGTTGCCGGGTTTGCCGCATTGTCGCTGTTTCCGCAATATCATGACCGCCAAGATCGCGCGCCGTGGCGTGCGTGTGTCAACCGAATATGCGGCCGACTACTTGGATAAGGTACTGGTACGCGACAGCGCTTCACGCAACGTCACCACACTCAAGACCTCTGACGTACACCGCCATATCCGCATCCGCCAGGAAATCCGCAAGCGGCTGCGCCGGCCGACGCCGGAGGACAAGCTTTGAAATTGCCCCGCGGCAGACATGTCGCCGCCGCAATCCTTGCCCAGACTGCCGGTGTGGCCGAAAATACGCGAATGATCGACTTCCAACGCTATCCGCTCCTGTCCCGAATTGGATCGCCCGCCGATCTGAAGCAGGCTCGCCGAAGCCGAGTTGCCTGCGGTCGCGCGCGAGTTGCGTGCCTATCTGATCGAATCGGTCGCCAGCGCGGGCGGCCATTTCGGCGCGGGTCTGGGCGTGGTCGAGCTTACCGTCGCGCTGCATTATCTGTACGACACGCCAGACGATCGCCTGGTGTGGGATGTCGGTCACCAATGCTATCCGCACAAGATCCTCACCGGCCGCCGCGACCGCATCCATACGATCAAGCAAAAGGATGGCCTTGCGCCGTTTCCCCGACGCGACGAATCCGCGTACGACAGTTTCGGCGTTGGACATTCGTCCACCTCGATATCCGCCGCGCTCGGCATGGCGATCGCCGCGCAGCGCAATGGCGACGCGCGCAAGATCGTCGCCATCATCGGCGACGGCGGCCTCACCGGCGGCATGGCCTACGAGGCGCTGCACCACGGCGGCGACCTCGACCCGGACCTGCTCGTGATCCTCAACGACAACCAGATGTCGATCAGCGAGAACGTCGGCGCACTGCCGAAAATGCTCGCGCGGCTGATGACCAGCCGCACGCTCAACGCGATGCGCGAGGGCACCAAACGCCGTTTGCGCCGCGACGGATTCCTGTGGCGTTTTCTCAAGCGCTGGGAAGAACACACCAAGGGCATGTTCGTACCCTCCACCTTGTTCGAGGAATTCGGTTTCCACTACTTCGGTCCGATCGACGGCCATGATCTGCCGATGCTGCTCAAGTCCCTGCGCACGCTGAAAGATCTCAAGGGCCCGCAGTTGCTGCATATCGTCACGACCAAGGGCAAGGGCTACGCCCCGGCGGAAGCGGCGCAAATTGAATACCACGCGGTCGGCCCGTTCGATCCGGTCAAGGGTGTGGCCAGGAAAACGCGCCGGCAAGCAAAGTTACACGGAAGTTTTCGGCGACTGGCTGTGCGCCATGGCCGCGGCCGAGCCGCGCCTGTACGCGATCACGCCGGCGATGCGCGAAGGCTCCGGTCTGGTGCGCTATTCGAAGGAATTTCCGCAGCGATATTTCGATGTCGGCATTGCCGAACAGCACGCGGTTACACTCGCCGCCGGCATGGCTTGCGAAGGCGCCAAACCCGTGGTCGCGATCTACTCCACGTTTTTGCAGCGTGGCTACGATCAGCTGATCCACGACGTTGCCCTGCAGAATCTCGATGTCACTTTCGCGATCGACCGCGGTGGCGTGGTCGGGCCGGATGGCGCAACCCATGCGGGAAGTTTCGATCTGACCTACCTGCGCTGCATTCCGAACATGGTCGTCGCTGCACCCGCCGACGAGAACGAGTGCAGGCAACTGCTGACGACCGCGCTCCGCCACGCAGGTCCCGCCGCGGTGCGCTATCCCCGCGGCACCGGTCCCGGTGCGAAGATCGAACCCGAATTGAAATCGCTACCGATCGGCAAGGGCGAACTGCGCCGACGTGGCGCGGGGCTGGCGATTCTCGCCTTCGGCGCACCGCTCGCAGCGGCACTCGACGTCGGCGCCGAGCTTGGCGCGAGCGTGGCGAACATGCGCTTCGTCAAACCGCTCGACGACGAGCTCGTGCTGGAACTGGCACGCACGCACGCGGCGCTGGTGACGATCGAGGACAACGCCATCGCCGGCGGCGCCGGCAGCGCAGTCGCCGAATTGCTGGCGGCAAAGAACCTGCAAATTCCGTTGTTGCAGCTAGGTTTGCCGGACGCGTTCCTCGAACACGCCAGCCGCGAACAGCTGCTCGCCGAAGCCGGCATCGACGCGGCCGGCATCCGCGACGCGATCGTCAAACGCTGGCCGCAATTCGCCTCCGCGCCGCGCGTTGGCGTCGTCAACGCGATCTGACGGCGCCACTCACGCGCTCGCGGCCCTCGAGGTCACGCGCGGTAAACACTTCCACAAATCCACTTTGTTGCAAAAGCGCGCGCACGGCCGCACCCTGCTTGAAGCCGTGTTCCAGCAACAGCCAACTGCCGGCGTTCAGGTGCCCCGACGCATCGCCCACAATCGTGCGGATCGCGTCCAGGCCATCCGCGCCGGACACGAGCGCCGCACGCGGCTCGAAGCGCAAATCGCCTTGCGTAGATGCGCGTCGCCCTCGGCGATGTACGGCGGATTCGACACGATGATATCGAAACGGCGTGCGCCCAGCGCCGCACACCAGTCGCCCTGCGCGAATTCGACATGGCCGATGCGCAACCGCCGTGCATTGCCGCGCGCCACATCGAGCGCCGCCGCGCTCGCGTCCGTCGCCAGCACGCGTGAGCGCGGACGCGCCTGCGCGATGGCCAGCGCGATCGCACCGGAACCGGTGCCGAGGTCGGCGATTTCCGCTTTTTCATCCGACCCGATCCGCTGCAGGGCAAGCTCGACCAGCAATTCGGTCTCCGGCCGCGGAATCAGCACATCCGGCGTCAGCGCGAGATCGATGGCATGGAACCCGCGCTGGCCGACGATGTAGGCGACCGGCTCGCCCGACGCGCGGCGCGATACACAGCAGCGCACCTGCCCGGCCAGCGCCGGCGCGACCGCGTCGTCGGCATGCGCATACAACCATGCGCGCGTGCAACCGAGTGCATGCAGCAGCAATGCCTCGGCTTCGCGGTGCGTGTCGATCTGCCCCCTCACCTCCCTCCTCTCCCCCGACGGAGTCGGAGGAGAGGGGGTCGAAACGACGCACGATTCGAGTGCCCGCTCCGCCTCCACCCGCAGTTGGCGCACGCTGACTGCCGTCACGAAGCATCCGTCGGCCTGGCTTCGACCGATTCCGCGCCCGGCACCGGTCTGGGTGTGTTGCGCCAGTAGCCATCCTTCGTCCACGCGGCGAAGCCGTCGCGCAGCCAACCGATCAGCGCATTCGCCAGCCACAAGGCCCACGCCAGCATCAACACTTTGTATACCCACAACGGCACGCTGATCGCACTTGCCTGTGGCAGCGCATCGGTACTGCGATCGGCGAACCATTGCAGCGACTGCGCAGTGGATCCGTTTCCCGTCACGTGCATGTCGGGCGATCCAAGCAAGCCCTGCGGGACGGCCGAGATCAGGCTGGCCAGCGCGAACAAGGTGAGCAGAACCAGACCGATCTGACCCAGATTGAACACCGACTCGTTGGCCGACTGCGGACTGCGCCCACGCCAGTCGAACGCGAACAGCCACACAACCACGACGATCAGCGCACCCCACGAGAACGTGGAGAAGCCCAGTCCCAGCAGCAGCCAGTCGCGGAATTTCAGGCGCGTGCGTCGACTGCGCGAAAGCGCGTACGCGACGAGGATCATCACGATCAATTCGCCCCAGTACAGCACCGCCGGACCCAGCGCAGGTCCCCAGGTCGCCAGCAGCCAGCGATCCGCCGGCAAGCCCAGTTGCAAAGTCACGTTCGCCGCCGGCAGACCGAGCGCAACCTGAGGCGTTCGGGCCACCATGCTCAGTGCCTTGTCGGTGCGGAAACGCACCTCGAATCGATGCGTGCCGGGCGTCAACGGCAGGGTGAGTTTGCCATCTTGCGTGCGCAGATTGAGCGGCGCACCATCGCGGGCAACGGACAGCAGTTGCGCGCCCTGCGGCAAGGCGACGACCTGATCGCCGCCCCGACTTGCGCGCAAGGTCAGGTCCAGCGTATGCGTGGACGCATGCTGGCCGGCTTCGCTGCGCAGGGTCGCCACATCGATCGCACGTTGCGCACCGACCAGCGCCGGCGGCCGTGTGATCGCCAACGTGAGGGTTTCGCCGGGCAGCGGATGGAACTCGAAGTTGCGGTAATCGTTGGCGTTCTCGCCAGGCGCCAGATCCGTGCCCGGAACGCCGGAAAATTCCACATGCCAGGTTGGACTGACCACCACACGCCAGATTTCAGCGCGATCCGTGAGCGCCGGCGCGGTGAGCGTCAGTTGCGCGGCCTTGTCCAGATTACTTTCCCAATCTGCGCCGCCGGCACCGTCGGCAATTGCGACGTCGACGCTGCCATCGCCGACCTTGATGCCCGGCGTCGCGACATGCTCGCCCTTGAGCAGCGGTACGGAAACCGTGAAGCCGCCGGTGTTCGGCGCAAGCCGCTGCACCTGTGTGGAAATGGACCACTCAAGGCCCAAATTCAAATTGCGTACGACCTCGACATACGGCGGGAACTGCTGCACGCCGAACGCCACCTTCGCGCCTGTATCCGCGCGCACCCGCGCCAACGTAAGCGTGTCGGCGAGCAGGCGATCATCACCCAGACCCGATGCCGTCCAGCCCTGCCCTTGAAACAGCACGCGCGCGGGCTTGAGCGAAAACGCGAATGTGACCTTGTCGCCCGCCGCGGTGTATGCGAGTTCTACGCGATGCACGCCGCGCGTCAGTTCCAGCCAGTCGGCCCCGCTCGCGTCGCGTGCGAGCGCATCCGTGGCGACGCCGTCCACTTGTATATTTTTTAACGCTGCAGCATCGCCAGCGCTCGGCAGGGGCAGCGCCACGCGCTCTCCCACATCCACTTGCAGCATCACAACCACGCTGTCACCGTTCGCGGTCACTTGCGCCTGTGCCACGCTGGCGCACGCCGGTGCGCACTTGGGTGCATTGGTCAGACGCTGGCGCAGTTCGCGCAGCAGTTCATCGGACGGATAGCCTTGTGCCTGCGCGGGCGGCACGAACAACACACCGCCCAGCGCGAGCAGGCCGAAGCCAAGCGCGGCGCCACGCGGCAATCTCCAATCCGGCGCGACGCCGCCGAACAGGCGCAAAATCAAAAACACCAGCAGCACCACCAGCACGATGCGCAACGGCCGCACTAGCCACGGCGGTGCGATCAGCAAGTGCACGCTCTGGGTGGCCAGCACCGGGCCGCTCCAGTTCAGCACCGCTTCGCTGCCTAAACGCCAGTCCGGCATGCCGGCACCAGTCTGCACGACAGTGGTCTGGCTATAGTGGTCGGTCACGTCCACGCGCTTGAAATTCGAGCCGGATCCGGCGATCGTCTCAAGCGCTCCGGAACTTGGGGGCGGAGGCGGCGTGGGCATCGACATCGGCGAAGGCGCGGCATTCACCGGCGCCATGTCCTTGCGCCGTTCCACGATCTTCGCCTGCATCCTCACCTGCGCCTGCCCGCCAGCCGGCGCAAATCCGCCCTGCATGGGGCTGGCGAAATGCTCACCCGACTCCAGTTGCGAATACAGCGCATCGCGTACCTGGCTGGCGACAAACGGCAACGCCACCAGCACCAGCACGAGCAAGGCCAAGGCGCGCAGACGTTGCGCGGCAAGTTGCAGCTTGCCGGTCGGCAGCGCGCCCGCGATCAGGGCGAGCGCCAGCACGACGATCAGCGACCACAACGGCGAACCCGATTCCTGATAGCCGAGCACAAGATAGGCAACTGCCGCGAGCGCACCAACCCAGCCCAGCAGGCGCCACGCCAGCAGCGCGAGAATCGCGCAGACGAATATGTCGAGCAGGCTCCAGCCCGCGATCCAGCTTCCGCTGGAGCTGTCCGCGCCGGGCGCGGCGAGCAATTTGTATCCGTAAGGAAAATGCAGACGCGCCTGGACACTGTCCAGGGTCTGGCGCCAACCGGCAACCGGCATTGCCGCGGGCGTGGCAATACGCACATCGGCGGCAAGGTCCACATTCGGCGTGCGCCATTCGACGCCGCTCAAATCCGTCTTCGCGCCGCGCGTGACCAGCAGTGGTTCGCCATTGTTGCCACCTTGCTGCGCATTGTCGGCGCGTGCCTGTTCCAGCGTGTACGGCGCGGCTACATCCAGGCGCCAGCCATTGACCAGCGTGCCGCGCAACTGGTCGCGCGCGTACCAGCCGTCACCAGCAAAATCCAGCCACGCTTCGCGCTGCAGGCTCAGTCGATTGGCCGCGTCCGGCGCAAGACCGCGCGAGCGCTGCTCGACGGTCAGGACGGAATCGTTCAGCAACGCAAATGCGGGCAGATTCTGCCATTCACCGGGCACTTCCGATTGTCGCGGATCGACCTGCACCTTGCTGCTCGCGGCGGTCACGCGCAAATGCGGATCGGCGGCGTAGCTCCAGATTTCCTGTTGCGGCCATGGCGCCGGCGGCAGATGCACGGTCACCGCCGTCAGCGGCTCGAGCGAACGCGCTTCCAGCGTCAGCGTCGCATTGCCCGGCTGTACCTGTACATGCAATTTACCGTCGGCATCCAGCCGCGCAGGCCACACGCCCTCCACAGCCATCGGCGCGAAACCGGATGGCAACACAGGCCCGAGCGCGACCTCGCGCGCCTGCCCGGAGACGCCCAGTTGCAGTTGCGTGGTCAGCATCGCCGGCACGCCGTCGGTGAGTCGACGAAACACGCGCACATTCAAATGGTCGGCCTGCACGGCCTTTGCCGCGCCGCGACCGAGGGTGATTTCGCTGCCGTTGCGTTGCAGCGGCGCAACCAGTTTGCCGTCCACGCTAAGCGCGATCAGGCCAATGGTCTGCGGAACAGTCAGGGACTGCGGACGTTCGCGCCACGTGATCGCGCCCTTGATCGCATAGCTGCCGGGCGCCAGCCACAATGCCGGAGCGTCATCGTGTTCGAGCACCGGTTGCGCCTGTGCATTCACCGTGACCTGCTGCGGCCAATGCTGCGCATCGCCGGGCAAGACCACCCAGGATGCAGCCTCGACACGCCATTGCACGGAAAAATCGGCACCGTTTGCATTCGCATCCAGATTCAAGCGCCCCGGCCAGGCACACACGAAGTCGGTCGGCGCATTCGGCGCGCGCGTGACCAGAAACGGGCAGGCGCGATAATCCAGATCGTGCATGACCCAGCCACGCCAATCCTGCAACGTCGCAGGAATTTGTGCATCCGCTCCTGGCGGCTGCGCGAATGCGCTCAATGAAAAGAAACCGACGCAAAGCAACAACGCGAATAATCTGGACATGAGCAACTCCGAGGCATTGCATGACGACCGATCCTGCAACGTGCGGGAACCCGCTGCGGGGTTGTGCAACAAGATTCAGCCAAGCAGCAGACGCCAGACCTGCTCCAGCGAGGCGAGCAAGAATCCACTGAGAAAACTCATATAGCTCCAGCGCAGATAGCGGTATTTGTGGTGGGCCAAATAGATACCCAGCGAATAAATGTCGGCCGCCCAGGTCGCGTACGGCGAGCCGTCGTGCGCCAGCGCATGACTGATTTCCTGCAGATAGCGCTCACGCGACAACTCGCCGAAATGTCCGAAGAACAGCAGATTGAAGTCCGGCGGCAATGCGCCGTCGTGCAACTTCGGCGGCCGATACTTGGGCAGCACGGTGAGGATGGCCAGCAACAGGGCCAGCAGGGTGAACCCGCCGAGGATCATCGCCGAAACGCGCAACTGCGGATCGCTCAGGCGCCCGAGCGCGAGCGTCAACACGATCGAGGACATGGTAATGATGATGTTGGCCTTGGTGTCGGCCATGCCCGACAAGGCCACGTGATGCTGCTGCGCGGTGCGCAACAGGTTGTCAGTGGTGCCGCGTTCGGGAATGTCAGCGAACAGTGCGTTGGCGCGTTGTGTCGGCGGATGTTCCATCAGCGTCCCCACGTGCCAGAATAACCCGCATGATAGGAATACCGCAGCGGCTTGGCAATCGCTTCGCGCTCGTCGCCGTGGCGCTTGTGCTTGGCGGCTGTGCGGACGTTTTCTTCGCCGCCGTGGGCAAGCTCGAATACTCGCGCCGCGTGGTCGAACGCGACCACATAGTGTTCGACACCACGCACGGCCTTGCGCTGGACGCCTACGCGCCGGTCAACGCTCACGCTGATCCGGTCGTGGTGTTCTTCTACGGCGGCAGCTGGAGCGAAGGCAAGCGCCACTGGTACCGCTATGTCGGTGACGCGCTCGCGAACAACGGCGTGATCGTACTCATTCCGGACTACCGCAAATATCCGGACGTACGCTTTCCCGCGTTCATGCACGACGCCGCGCACGCAGTGGCGTGGGCGCGCGAGCATGCCGCGCAGTTTGGCGGCGACCCGCAGCGTCTGTTCGTGATGGGCCATTCGGCAGGCGGCCAGATCGCAGCCTTGCTCGTCTGCGATGCGCGCTATCTCGATGCGGTCGGCATGCAGCCGCACGACCTGGCCGGCATGATCGGCGTAGCCGGAGCATACGCGTTCCTTCCCTTCGTCGAGGACGAGCCGGAGATCTTCGGCGACGATGCGCATGGACGCTACGATTCGCAACCGATCAACTTTGTCGATGGCAATCAACCGCCGCTGCTGTTGCTGCAAGGCGAGGACGACGACGAGGTCCCGCCGAGCAACGCCCAGGCCATGGCCGAGCGCGAACACGCTATGGGTGGCGTCGCAACGCTGAAACTGTATCCGGATGTCGGCCATAACCGCATTCTGCTGGCGCTTGCCCGCGGTCATGAGGCGCATGTGCCGACGCTGGCCGACACGCTCGCGTTCATCGCGCAGATCGACGCCGCGACCGGCGCAACGCCGGAAGCCGCTTCGCGAAAGGGTCCGTAATCATCGAAAAAACCGATTGATGTTATGATTTCGATAGTTTTGTCAGACTCGACCCGCTGCCATGAACCTGCGCGACCTGCGTTATTTCGTCGCCCTCGCCGAACACCGGCATTTCGGCCGCGCGGCGCAGGCAAGTTTCGTCAGCCAGCCGACGCTGTCCACACAGATCAAGAAGCTCGAGGACGAACTCGGCGTTGCCCTGGTCGAACGCACGCCGCGCAAGGTGCTGCTCACCGAAGTCGGCCGCGAGATCGCGCAGCGCGCGCGCGAAGTACTGAACGAAGTCGACCAGATCCGCGCGATCGCACGGCGCACGCTGGATCCCGAGTCGGGCACGGTGCGGCTGGGCATTTTTCCGACGCTCGGCCCCTACCTGCTGCCGCATGTGGTGCCGCAGATCCGCGCCGCGTTTCCCGCGCCTGGAATTGCTGCTGGTCGAGGAGAAGACCGAAGATGTGCTGCGCCAGCTGCGCGAGGGCCGCCTCGACGCCGGCTGTGCTTGCGCTGCCGATCCACGACGATCAGCTGCACGCCGAATTCCTGTTCGAGGAACCCTTCCTGCTCGCGGTGCCGCGAGCATCATGCGCTGGCGCGGCGCAAGTCGCTCAAGCTCGACGACCTCGAGCGACCAGAGTCTGCTACTGCTGGAAGACGGCCATTGCCTGCGCGATCAGGCGCTGGAAGTGTGCCAGCTTGCCGGCGCGCGGCGAGAAGTCCGGCTTCCGCGCGACCAGCCTGGAAACGCTGCGCCAGATGGTGGCGGCGAATGTCGGCATCACCCTGCTGCCTACGCTCGCAGTGAAGCCACCGGTCGCGCACTCGGAGAATGTCCGTCTGCTGCAATTTCGCGGCGAGACGCCGAGCCGGCGCATCGCGATGATCTGGCGCAAGAGTTCGGCGCTCGCCCCCTTCCTCAAACAGCTCGCGCAGTATTCTGCGCGAGCTGCCGCGCAGTGCTGCTCGATCCGCATGGCGCGCCGCCGCCGGCACTTGCGCTGCCGGCGCTGCGCGCGCAAAGCGCGTACGATAGACGGCATCTATCGTACCGATCGCAACAATCAATTTCAATCGTGGCCGCGCAGCGGTACGCTCGGCCGCGTCGCGCCGCATCTGGCGGCGCATTATTGCCTTTTCCCTGTCATGCAAGAGGTGTGTCATGAGCAATCTGAAAGGTTCCAAGACCGAGCAAAGTCTGAAAGACGCGTTCGCGCGGCGAATCGATGGCCAATCGCCGCTATCTGTATTTCGCGCAGAAGGCCGACGTGGAAGGCTACAACGATGTCTCCGCGGTGTTCCGCTCCACCGCCGAAGGCGAGACCGGGCATGCACACGGCCATCTGGAATATCTGGAAGCCTGCGGCGATCCGGCCACCGGCCTGCCGTTCGGCGACACCAAGGACAACCTCAAATCGCGCGATCGCCGGCGAGACGCACGAATACACCGACATGTATCCGGGCATGGCCAAGACCGCGCGCGACGAAGGCTTCGGCGAAATCGCCGACTGGTTCGAGACCCTGGCCAAGGCCGAGCGCTCGCACGCGAACCGCTTCACCAAGGCGCTGGGCGAGCTGGCGTGACTGATACCGTCATTCCGGCAGGCGTCGAATGCCCGCGACAACGGGCGATGGGAACCCAGTCGCCAAGGACGGCGCGCATCCGTGCAGTCGGATCCCGGCAATCCATGCCGGGATGACGGGATCCTGTTAGCGGATCACGATGAACACGACCTCCAGCACCGCACGCGAAGGCAGCCTCGACGCGCCGACGCGGCATCCGCTGGACTGGAAAAATCCGCAGTTCTACGACCAGGCTGCGCTCGAAGCGGAAATGGAGCGCGTTTTCGACATCTGCCACGGCTGCCGCCGCTGCGTGAGCCTGTGCCATGCATTTCCAACCCTGTTCGACCTGGTCGACGAATCCAAGACGATGGAAGTCGACGGCGTGGCGAAATCCGATTACACCAAGGTCGTCGATCAATGCTATCTGTGCGATCTGTGCTATCAGACCAAGTGCCCGTATGTGCCGCCGCATCCGTGGAACGTGGATTTCCCGCACCTGATGCTGCGCGCCAAAGCAGCAGCGCACCAGCGCGGCGAAACGAAACTGCAGCGCGAAGATCCTTTCCTCGACCACCGCGGTGGGCAAGCTGTCCACGATTCCGGTCGTGGTCGAAGCGGTCAACGCGCTCAACCGCAGTCCGTCCGCGCGCAAGCTGCTGGAAAAGACCCTCGGCGTGGATCGCGATGCGCGCGTGCCGGAGTACGCGCGCAAGGCCGCGCGCAAGCGCCTGCAGAATCTTGACGGTAGCGGCGATGCGCGAGTTGCCGGCCGCACCCGCGGCAAGGTTGCGATCTTCGCGACCTGCTATTGCAACTATTCGCAACCGCAGCCGGTCGAGGATCTGGCCGCCGTGCTGCGTCACAACGGCATCGCCGTCAAGCTGATCGAGCGCGAGGTCTGCTGCGGCATGCCCAAGCTCGAGCTGGGCGATCTGGAAAGTGTGGAGAAGTACAAAGATGCAGCAATATTCCGGTGCTGGCCACAGCGATCCGCGACGGCTGGGATATCACGCGCGACGATTCCCTCGTGCGTGCTGATGTTCAAGCAGGAACTGCCGCTGATGTTCCCTGACGACGAAGACGTGCAGCTGGTCAAGCGCCACATCTTCGATCCTTTCGAATATCTTTGGCAGCGCCATCAGGCCGGATCTGCTGAAAGCTGACTTCAAACACGCGCTGGGCAAGGTCGCCTATCACGCGCCCTGCCATCAGCGCGTGCAGAACATCGGCCCGAAGACGCGCGATGTGCTGGCGTTGTTCCGGGCACCGAAATCCAGACCATCGAACGCTGCTCGGGCCACGACGGCACCTACGGCGTCAAGACAAGAGACCTATGCGCTCTCGCGCAAGCTGGCCAAACCGGTGGAAACGCGCGTAGCAACAGATGGCGCCGGCGCACTTCGCCAGCGATTGCCCGATGGCCGCCAGTCATATTGCGCACGGGCTGGACGACAAGCCGCAGGCAGAAAGCCCGATCGGCCTGCTGCGGCAGGCCTATGGAATCTGAAATGCAAAAACTTGCACAAAGCGACTTGTATACCCTCGAAGCCTACGCACGCGGACGCACCGCTTTTCGCGCACGCGTACTCGCGCACAAGCGGGCGCGCAAGGTGCATGTCGGGCCGCATCTGACTTTGTTGTTCGAAGATCGCCTGACTGTGCAATATCAGGTGCAGGAAATGCTGCGTATCGAACGTATCTTCGAAGCCGCAGCAATTCAGGACGAACTCGATGCCTACAATCCGCTGATTCCCGACGGGGCCAACCTCAAAGCGACCTTGCTGATCGAATTCGAGGACCCGGCCGAGCGCGCGCGCAAGCTGGTGGAACTGTACGGCATCGAGAATCGCATTGCGTTGTGCGTCGGCGACTTGTCACCCGTCATCGGCATCGCCGACGAAGATCTGGAACGCAGCACCGACAACAAGACATCGGCGGTGCACTTCCTGCGTTTTGAGTTGAGTCCGGGGCAGTTTGCTGCGTTCAAAAATGGCGCCGAGATCGCCATCGTGGTCGACCATCCCGTCTACACGCACCGCAGTATCCTCAACGCCGCCACGCGCAAGGCATTGGCGGAAGATCTGGATTGAACGTACGCGTTCCGGTGCTCGCCGGCGCAGCGCTTATCGCGCTCGCATTCTGGCAGCACGCGCGATCATTCGCAGAAGTCGCCACCCACTGTACGCGCAATCGCGGCGCTCGGGCCCCAGTTGAATGCGGCGGGCGATCCGCTGTCGGAAACGTTGTAGTACACGACACCGTTCGGATACATCACCACCGAGATTCCCCCGTAGCCGGACATGAACGGAATCCAGGTTGGTTGCTTGCAACCGAGGAGCGGAGCGACGTCACGCGCCCAAAAACCGAGCTGAAAGCGGAAATCCGGGAAGGCCTGCACGACAAAGCCATGGTGTCCCGCGACGCGCTGCAGTGCCAAATCCAGCAGCCGTGCATCCAATACCTGCTTTCCATCGATTTGCCCGCCATCTTTCCCGATGAACAATGCGAGCCGCGCAATATCGTCTCGATTGAACTGCAGTCCGTACCCAAAGAACGGTTGCGCCGCGGCATCTGCGGTCCGGCGTGTGACCTGCGCGGTGGCGCTGAGGTCAAGAGGCTTGTAAATCCCGGCATCGATGACGTCGCGGAAGATGTCGGTTTGCTCGCTGCCCGGGAGACTGCGCAGATAACGATTGAGTACGTCGCCCAGCAGGAACGTGTCCGAAGTGTGGTAAGCCCAGGTGGTCCCTGGCGCCACGCGTTGCGGGTAGCCATCGCAACTGAAAGTTGCCTTCTGTTGCTCGGACGTGACGTAGAAGAATTGCTGCACCTTGACGGCATCTTCATCGGCCATATAGCCCGTCGAATCGTAGTGGCCGGTGGTCATATCGAGCAGATTCCGGAAAGTAACATCACGCCAATTCGAGGCCTTGCAGCCAGGCACGGGCGCAAAATCAGCCACCTTCAGGTTTTGAGTGCCGGGGTGGCTTCGTTCCACCGCCATGAGTGCCAAGGCCGCCTCGGCTGATTTGGCAGTCGAGTACGACGGGAACGCCAGCTCGCCGCAATACGGAAAATCCCCGTAGCGCGTCGGGCAATCGGAAATATAGTTGACCCCGTGGACCACAAGTCCAAACAGCGTGCGTGAGTTCGCTTCACCGATCGCCAATTTCGACGGATCAACGCCCGGAAAATCTCGCGTCAGTTGCGCAATGGGTCGCTCGGGCAGCCGCCGGGCCTGGTACGCGCGATACGCTGCGACTACGGCAGCTTTGTTTGCAATGGCGTGCGGCGTATACATCGCATCGAGCAGTCCCCACAGATCGATCTTGAGGTACTTGCAGGTTTCACTGCTGACCTGCATCGCCGCGTGCGAGATCGAGCCATCGGCGCGAAACAGAAACATCATTACGCCGTAATGGGTGCAGTTCATATTTTTCTGGATCAGTTCGAACGGCAGGGCCGCACGGGTGTAACCCTGGTCGCCGGGTTCGCTCCATACCCGCCCCGGCTCCAGCACGAAATCCCAGTGGGGGTGGTTGGTCACAATGTAGCCGCGGCGGACCGGTAGCAGTACGTCGCCGTCCTGCACGAAGTCGTAATCAAAATCCGATGGGAATGTTCGCGCTGCTGCGATCTGTTTGGGCGATAGATAACCGCTCTCGAGGTAAACGGTGCGGGTACTCGGTTTACCCGTAACGTGCAGTGAGCCTTCGAAAGTTTGGGTCGGCGCCGGCGCACCGGGCGGCGGCGCATAGACCGACAGTTTGACCTCGCTACGGTAGTGCCCCTGCATCAGGGTTGCATACTTAAGTTCGGTGCGAACAGGCACACCCGCCGCAAACGCGATGGTCGTGACCGACACCATGGCGACTGCTCCCATCAGCACGAGGGCGAAACCATATACCCTCCCACTCATTGAATGCCTCCCACGCACGTGGACTTCAACAACGTTGCCTCTCGTGTTAGAAGTAATGAGTCATGCCGCCTCTGCCATAGCTTGTGCCGCCAGACGGTCTACACGCACCGCCGCCGCCAGCATCGCGATGGTGGCAATCACAAATAACGCCAATGCCAATCCGATTAACGGTGCGAAATCGTGCGGCTGGACCGTCCATCCAGCGACCAGCGGGCCGGACGCGAGCCCTAGTCCCGAAACAAAGCCCGCCAGCGTGGCGAGCCTGCCGGTCCGATCGAGTGCCGAGACGATTCCGAACAGATACGGCACCACGAACGACCAGGTTATGGCGGTGCTCGCATTGGCCGCAAAAAATATCGCCGGATAGTCGCTCCAGAAGAACCCGACGATGCCGATCACGGTCACTATCATCGCCAGCAGCAGCGGCCGCGCGCGGCCCATGCGGGTGCCGAAAACGATGACGCAGGCAGCGCCGAGTGTGCCGATCCAGGTCGTCCAGCCGACCGTGTGGCTGATGAACGACAAGGTCAGAGCGTAGTGCTGGCCCAACGGGATGATGAACGCGAACAATCCCATGTTGGCGGCCTGGAACAGGAACAGCGCAAGCAGCGCAAACCCGGTGAGCAGCCAGGCCATCCGGCCTGCCATCACGCCCGATCTCTTGCGTCCACTCCGACTGGCGTCTCCGACCTTCACGAACATGGCCGCCAGCAACGCCGCCACATTCATCGCGGTGGTGCACGCGAACAGGACCCAGGTTCCGTGAGCCGCCACCAGGCCCGGCAACCACCAACTGCCCAGGCCGCCGAACACGAACTGGAACACCAGCAAGGCACCGAACGCGCGATCCGGGAAATGGGTGCGCGCCAGCAGGGACAAAGCGATACCGACCGACAAGCCACCGACCAGCCCGTCCAGCGCGCGCAGCGGCAGCAGTACCGGATAGGTGTGGACGAACATCGAAGCCGCCTCAAGCGCGATCATCATCGCAAACAAGGCCACGAGAGATGGCCGCCATCGCCAACGGCGCACCACGAACACTGCGATCAGTCCGCCTACGCTGGCGCCATAGATATTGGCGGACATCACCGTGCCTGCCTGCGCACTGCTGTAGCCGAGTGAGCCCACAAGCCCGTCGACGATCGCAGCGGCCAGATTGACATAAAAGAAGCCGGCGGTAGCCAGCAACGCCAGCATCACGTACAACCACGGGTTATCGCGCGTAGCGGGACTACGCAACGCCGCCTCGCCCGCAGGCCCTGTGGGCTCGAACGTATTTGTCACGTCGCCCTCCCCTCGCCAACGACAATGCCCGCTTTCTGCAGGAATGCAGCAAGTGGCGCGAGTTGTGTCGCATAGCGCCGCCACAAGCCGACCGAGGTCCTGTAAATCGGTTGCCTTACTTGCGCCGCACTGGCGGTCAACGACGGCAATGGATTCCGGTCGAAGTGGAGGCAGGCGTCTTCCCATGGCATGCCGACGTGTTCCAGCAGTGCGTGCGCCGTTTCCTCCGGGGCCGCCACGAGATGCTCGTAATCGATCGTCAACATTCGACCGGTGGGCAGGTTCTCCTGCCAGTGGCGCATCAACGCGTCGAATGCGAGCCAGTAACGGCCGAGGTCACCGAGATCGTAGGAGTATGGATACGCCATTCGGAACAGCGTCTTGTACATCGCAAAGCAAACATCCATCGGCTGACGACGCACATATACGATGCGGGCGTTTGGCAACGCTCGTGCAATCAGTCCGAGATACAAGAAATTCGCGGGCGTCTTGTCGACCACGCGATTTTCAGGATGCGTAGCAAGGCGCGTGCAATAAGCACGTCCCAGCTTCCCCGGATCCACCCGCAGCGACCGTTCCAGCAGTTCCGTCTTGTCCTTGAATGGTCCGGCCAGCTTCGTCAAGGACAATGCAAAATCGGTACTTTCGCCATGGCTGCCGATCTCGCTGTGCGAACTCAAAATCCGATCGATCAGGGTGGTACCGCTTCGCGGCAGCCCCACCACGAAAACCGGGCGCGGGTCATCACAGCCGGGCACTTCTTCCTGGATCAGTGCGCGAGTGAAGACCGTACCGATGTCCTGCATGATCGCCACGTCTTCCTCTACGTGGTAGGACAACATGGCGCGCCGCGCCGCCGCGCCGCGCGAAAGCGCCGAGAACGACCGCTCGAACTCGCCAAGGTCCTCAAGCTCCCTCGCCAACGCGTAGCCCAACGGCACTTCCCCGGACCGTGGCAACCCGGCCCGTCCCAACTCGCGCTCGATCGCCGCCACGTGATTGTGTTCCGGGGTCTGACGTCGCAGCGTCGCACGGTTGTACCACGCGTCGTAGTCGTGTGGCTGCGCGGCAATCACGCTGTCCAGCGCGGCTTCGGCAGCCTCCATCCGGCCCAGCGCAATCAGCGCGGTGGACTGGTTGTAGCGATACGCCGCGCATGAGGTGTCGAGCGCTACTGCGCGCGCATAGAAGTCCGCGGCCCGCGCCGGCTCATTGAGCCGCATGTAAAGCTGCGCCACGTCGTGCGCGAGCCGCGCTTGCGAGCCGACGGATTCGGCGACGGCGTCGAGATCGCGACGCGCACCGGCCACTTCGCCGCGGGCGAGCAACGCTTCGACGCCTGCCAGCGAAGGGAACAAAGGTGAACCCATCGCCGGAACGGCTGCCACGCCCTAGAACCGGTACGTGAACGTGACACCGAGCGTGCGCGGCAGCGCGGTGATCGCCTTGGAGTCGTTCCCGAAGAAATTCTGCGCCGGCGAGGTGCCCATGTACTCGGTGGTGTACACACCGGTGATGCCCTTTGTGTTGGCCAGGTTCTTGAGCCACAAGACGGCAGTCCAGTCGCGCACACTGTAACTCGCGGAGGCGTTCCAGATGGTGAACCCGGGTAGTGTATACGCGAACAACGGATTGACGCTGATCGAGTTCTGCGACGACGACTGGTAAGACGCATCCATATGCAGCGTCACTCGTCCCGACTTTGCGGCGAAGGAATAGTCTCCGGACGCAGTGAAACGGTTCTTCGACACACCGGGGAGCGGTGCGCCGCTAGTGTTGATCAGGTACGCCCCGTCCGGCGGGTAGGCATCTTCGGTAAGGTGTGCATCGGTATAGGCGTAGCCGAGGCCATAGGTGAAGTGCTCCCCAAGCTTGCCTTGAACCTCGAGTTCGACGCCCTTTGCCTCCGCTCTTCCCAAGTTCTGCACCGCGAAGAAGCCCCAGTTGGTGGTCGCGGTATTGATCTGCGGGTCCTTCCAGTTCGTGTAGAAGACGTCAGCGGTGTAAGTCAGATCGCCAACGAGTCCCTTCAGACCGGTCTCGTAGTTCAACACGGTGTCAGGACGATAAAACTGCCAAACTGGATTCTCGGCGAAATAGCCAGTAACCGGGATGCCGTTGGCGCCACCATGACGATAACCTTGGGAGACCGTCGCATAGAGTTGATTCGAATCGTTGAACCACCAGGACATGTTGCCGAAGAAAAGGGACTTGGAATTGCGCTGTGTATCGGAGGAGACTGAGCTCGAGAAAATCGCCGTGTACAACCCGGTGTTCTGGTCGACAGACGCCGTGAATTTGTCACGGAAGCTCCTTATGCCCAACGTGAATTGCAGCGAATCTGTGGCGTGCCAAGTACCTTGGCCATACAACGCGGTTTCGTTGTAGTGCCCGGTCTGGATGTAATGAAAGTCGTTGTCGTTGATAACCGAGTCAGCGAAAGCCGGGTAAGCCGCGTCCCACCAGTCTTTGAAGCCGACCAGGTAGCTGTCTTGTGTCGCGAAGGTATTCTGGTTGTGGTAGTAGGCACCCACGATGTAGTCGATCGGACCGCCGGTTTTCGAGACCAAGCGGAACTCCTGAGTGAAGGCCCGATCACCATAATCGCGGACAGCGGTCTCCATCGGTCTCGGGTAGTTGTAGTAGTAGAGAGCGAACCAGTCGTTCTGCGCGTAGAAACCGGTGTTGTCGCTGATGATGTCGCCCTTGTGGTTGTAGTGGGACGTACTCGATGTCAGCGTAGCAAAGCCGAGGTCGAGGTTCGCCTCCAGGCTGGTCAGGTTGACATGTCGGTTGGAAGGCTCCAGCTGGATCGCGCCCAATTGGGACCGCTGATACGGCACACCGTCCCCATTCGTTCCGAGCGACATGCCGCGGCGCGCGCCGAAACGGTCAGCTTGGGCCATGTAGCTGAGCTGCACATCGAAGGCATCGTTGGGCTTCCATAGCATCGAGACGCGCCCGTAGTTCTGCTTGACTGTGTCGGCATCCTTCTTGTCGTAATACTCGGTGGCAGTCGACAGGATGCCATCCGGTGCGACCGGATGCCCGTTGGCGTCCAGCCGGTACAGGTTGACGTAATCGGTTACGCCGGGGAAATCGTTGCGGGTTCCATCTACGCGCAAGGCAAGCGTATTGCTGAGCGGTACGTTTAACACCACCGATTCCGAGTTTCCGATACCCGACGATCCATCCACGCTCGACAGGCTCGTGCTCACACTGCCGTTGAACTGGTTCAACTGCGGCTCATTGAGGATGTAGCGCACGGTGCCGCCCAGCGCGCCGGAACCGTACAAGGTTCCCTGCGGCCCGCGCAGCACTTCCACACGGTTGATATCGGACAGCAGGAAGTTGGCGAAAAGCGGAACAGTGTCAATGTAGGTCGCCACCGGCGCCGCGGAAGAAACGGCATAGTCGCCCAGCGCGGAACTGTCGACATTGATGCCGCGGATGCGGATATTGTTGACCACACTGGAATTGCGTGGGCCGCTGTCAACCACGTTGACCCCTGGTATGGACCGGAAGAGCTCGGCGTTGTCGAGGATGTGATCCTGTTCGATTGTGGCGCCCGTGACTGCACTGATGTTGTAGGGCACGGTGATGATCTGTTGCACGCGGCCGGTGGCGGTGACGTTGACTGTACCCAGTGTCTGCGGATTTTCCTGCTTGTTCTCCTTCTGCTTTTGCTTCTTCTGATCTGCGGTGACTTGGCTGTCCTGTTGTGACGGCGATGTTTGCTGCCCTTGGGCGGCAGGTTCGGCGGTAGTCTGCAGTGCGGCCAGTGCAGGAGCCGATGCCAGCAAGCCGAGCATGATGGCGGCCGGCAATGCGCGGATGCGCCACACGCCGTTGTGCGGCACGGAGATTTGCAGTGCGTTCATTGATAACCTCCCCTCTAGTTTGCTTGCTTCAGTCAGGTCTCACCCGGATCGTCTTCGCCGCGCTTCGGTACGGCGAGTCGACCCAGGCTCGACAGGAAATCCGATGGCGCGACGCCCGCGCCATAGGCAGGAAACACGACCTTGCTATCGCGAAAACTCTTAAGCGGTTGTGTGACACATTGCCATCCGCGCTCACGCGTGTCGCGCAGGTAGCCCATATCAACCTCGAAAGCGATGATTTCGCGGCCGCTGCCAGCCTGATGAATCACCTCGCCACCCGGCCCACAGATGATCGACCGCCCGAACCCGAGTTCGCCAGCAACGTTGATGTCCACGAAATAACACTGGTTGGTCGCGGCCGAGGCACGCGCGATCGAAAGTTCCACATCCCGGTCGATGGTGTTCGTCATCGTTGGGTGCAGAATCACTTCCGCACCCATCCAGCACAGCGATCGAGTGGTTTCCGGAAACCACATGTCGTAGCAGATCGATACGCCGAACCTTCCAACCCCGGGCACATCGAACACCACCGGCTCGTGGCCGGGTGCCACGCCTTTCTCGTATGGATAGAACGGAAATTGTTTGCGGTAACGGGCCACAACGCTGCCCTTTGGATCGATCACCGGCGCCGTGTTGAAGATGAGGCTTTCCCTTCGTTCGTAGAGGGAGCCTGGTAAGAGCCATAACTTGTTCTTGCGCGCGATTTCGCGGAAGCGGTTTTCAGCTGGACCGGGCATTGTCTGCAGGCGCGCAGGGTTGGCTCCGAACGTGGCAAGTTCGCCCAGCACCACCATACTCACCCACGGCAGCCGCTTCTTCAACGATGCAATCTCAGACGCGATGCGCGCAAGGTTGTCCGCATTCGCAAGCTCGAGTTGCAGCGCGGCGATGCCGAACGAATACCCCCCCGAATGTGGCTTGTTGCTTCCTGTGCGCTTGGCCAAAACTTGTCTCCGGTTGCGGGGCACCATCCACCACAACGTAAGCTGAAACAATACGTGGCCTTAGAGCCAGATATCGCACACCAATGGATCCAGTGCACCGAGGGTCGCCACGGTTATGGATACCGTCTTGCAACGTTGCCGCGTGCTCGCAGACGAGTGACTCCAGCCGGCAGTTTCGCCTAACACAACGGGAGTGCCTTTTGTCGTTCGCGCACGAAGGGGGAAAGGCCGGTGCCATCCAACGCACCTGCAGGTCACAACTCTGCATCCACCGCGCGGCAAATGGCGGAAACGAACTCCGCCCGTCCCGCATTCAGCTCCCCTGCGTTGGGGTGTGGCCAGGAAGACAGCTGTGCGACCACGAGCTGGCGCGCGGAATCCACGTGGATCATTTGCCCGAAAATTCCAACGGCGAAATAACAACCGTCCGCCTTGATCCACCACTGGTACCCATAGCCATCGTATCCGCGAGCACGATGTTCCTCGTCGATCTCCGCCTGCCCGCGTACAGCATTGTCACGCCAGTCCGGAGCAACCACCGGCTTCCCGGATATGCAGCAGCCGTCCAGCATGAATTGCCCTAATCGCGAATAGTCGGACAGCCTGGCCGACAAACCGCTGCCACCGGTGTTGCTGCCATCGCATTCGTCCTTGATCCAGTATCCATCGGCGGCCATGCCGTAGGGTTGCCAAATCGTCTGCGACAGAAAAGATGCCAGCGAACGGTGCGTTGCGTGCTGTACCAAAATACCGAGCAGGTCCGTTTCCCCGGTGTTGTAGTTCCAGTGCGTACCGGCCGGCCACTTTCGGGAGAGCTTGCGCACGTACGAGACCACACGGGCCTGCCCATCCACGCAGGCACCCAAATCCTTCTGCGCGACATCCGACTTCGGGTCGGCGTAATCCTCGTTCCAGTGCACCCCCGAGGTCATCGTCAGCAATTGCCTGACGGTCACTGTCGCATACACGCTGTCACGCAGCTCCGGGATATAGGTGTCCACGGTATCGTCCATGCTGCGGATGCAGCCTTGCTGCAGGGCAGCGCCGGCCAAAATGGAAGTGACTGATTTGGCAATCGAGAAAGAAGCCCAACGCTGGTCCGAGTCAAAGCCCAATGCATAGTGCTGAAGCCGTACACAGCCGTCCTTGAGGACCATCACGCCCGCGACGTGGAACTTGTCCATGTACTCGCCAACCCATGCTGATGTGCTGCGTGCCCCTGCGACAACCAGTGGCTGCCCTTGCGGCAACGTCCGGACATGCGCGCCACACGCTACGCAATCACTGGGAAAAAGCTCATGCAGGCGCCGGAACTGCGCATCGCGCTGCGCCTGAGGCCAAAACAGCACGCCATTGTCTGGTTCGATGGCTGTTGGCGGACGAGGTTCGCCGACGACGGATCCGTCGATCGCGGACAGCAGGCAAAAGCGCATTGTTGGCTGCATCATGTCAAGAATCCTCTGCGGACTTTCACGGCGGCCGGCGTCGCACTGCCCCCCGCAAGCCATCCTGACGGCTGCATGGCGCTGCTTGCGCGGGCCAGACATCACCCATTTACCAAGGGCCGGGAAGGAATCGGGGCTGAGGCACGAACGGGTTACGCGCACGAAAATCAAACCGGAACGCATCGGCGTTGCGCCAGCGATCAGGCGACGACCGGGGCATGCCGGTGCGCTCCGCGGAGAATCATCGCCTGGTCGACCAGATTACCGGCTTCGTCGTACCAATAGAGCCGGTCATCGTCCACCACAATACCGAATCCCTCGGCCTCACCGTACGCCCAGTGGTCCCATTGCCGGTACCAGCGGTTTCCCTCGATCCACCACCGCCCACGGTCGGGGTCATCGTTGGCGTACCCCGCCATGCCCACAAGGTCGCCGGAGCGGCATACGCGAATCGTGCATGGCTCGCCGTACACGGTGTTGTACAGGAAAGTTTTCCCGGCAATGGCTCGCCGTAACGCGCTGCCCGACAGAACGGAGTGCACCCCGGTGCCGCGATGATTGCGACTGCACGAAGCGTGAAACACGTGCGCCAGCATGCGGACGCCCTCGCGAATGTGATCTTCCGGTATGCTGGTCACGCCCATCGTGAACGCGTCCTGCGCCTCCTCGAAACGCGCTGGCTGGATCAGCACACCGGCGCCGGCAGCCTGACTCGCGAGCGCCTGCACATCCTGCCCACCTCGCGCGTGCACCCAGTACGCGCTCACGCCCGGAACGGTTCCGATCTGCACATCCGCATGCAGATAGTGGTTGAGCGCATCGCGCAACACCGTTTTGCGGGCCGTCAGCACGCGCCTGGCCTTGTGCAACGATGCGGCGTAATAACCCAGCGCCAGGAAATACGCCCATGCACGCTGCTGCAGGGGATTGGGCAGGGCGCCGGAAACGCGCCGCAAGCGGCGCAGTCTTGCGATCACCGCCGCATCGGACACGATGAAGGCGAGTGGCGTGCCACACGCGGCCACGGGTGACAACCGTCCCACGTAAATGACGTTGCCTGAATCCGCGCTGGCATACAGGGCCGGCCGGATCGCACCCGGTTCGAGCGTGTCCGCGGGAGTGGCAAGCTCGATGACGATGCCATTGCTGCCAGCGATCGCCTCGACCTGTGCTGGCTGGATCCAAGTTCCCGATGCGATCCCCGATCGTGCACTGGTCACGACGATTACGCCGTCCGGAAGCGCACCGACCAATTCGGGATGGAAGTATTGAACGCGTGCACCGCGCTCGCGGAGCGTCGCCAGCAGTTCCGGATCAACAGGCCCCTCCATCCACACCGGCGTACCCGGCCGCAACAAAAGTGTCATCAGGAACTGCAATCCCTGCCGGGCTGAACTGGTGACCATTACCTCTTCCTGAATGGCGCTGATGCCGTGCTCAGGCAGCACCTTGGTTCGAAGCTCGTCAACCAGCATTGGATCGTCCAGCTCTCCGTTACCCTCCGACCACTGTGCGGTGTCGCGTGGGCACGACGCCAGCCGCACCGCCTTGCGCCACTCCGGCACGGGCGCCAACGTTGCGTCGATGCGCCCGTCCCAAAATGGATAGGGATAGTGGCGCCAGTGCTGCGGACAACGCGCTCCCGTATCGGCAGGAACGTCCACCATCCGATTCGCGATGCTCGACCCGCGCGCATCCGGACAGCGACGCCCCACAATGCGCCCGTCCACGGACTTGTGTGACACGAAGATCCCGCTGCGATCACGCGCATCGAGGTGCCCCTCTGCAACGAGTTCCTCGTAGGCGAGCACCACGGTGTTCCGCGACACCCCAAGGTTGCTTGCCAGCACGCGGGAGGACGGCAGCTTGCGGCCCGGACGGAGCGTACCCGTAAAAATCGCCTCAACGATCCGCTGCCGCAGCTGGTCCTGCAGGCCCAGCGAATCCGTTCGATCCAACACAATCGTGATGTCGGCCATAACGCTTACTCGAGTCGTCGTGCACCACACTCGGCGTGTTGCCGGTCGTGATGCGGTGCATCAGGTTGGTCGCAGCGCCTGCTCCAGCAGCGCCATGCCCTCGTCCAGATGATCGTCCGGGATAGTGAGTGGGTATAGAAGTCGAATGGCTTCACCGGAGCCTCCACAGGTCAGGATGATCAGTCCCAGCGCGTGCGCACGTTGCACCACCGCCTTCGTCGCCGGTGGATCAACGGTTTCCGAACCGCGCGCTTTCAGCAGATCGAAAGCAAGCATCGATCCTCGGCCACGAATATGGCCGATCGGACGCAGGGCCTTGTTCGCCTCGAAATCGCGTAGGCGCTTTACCACGCGCTCGCCCAACACCATGGCCCGTGAAGGCAAGTCCTCTTGTTCAATGACGTTCAGCGTCGCTAGCGCCGCAGCGCAGGATATGGGCGAACCGGCGTAGGTTCCCCCAAGGCCGCCGGGTGCTGCTTTGTCCATCAATTCGGCACGGCCCACGACAGCCGAAAGAGGAAAACCCCCGGCAAGCGATTTAGCCACGGTGATCAAGTCCGGCTGCACGCCGGAGTGTTCAATCGCGAACATCTTGCCGGTGCGCCCGAACCCTGACTGGATCTCATCGGCGATCATCACAATGCGGTGCGCATCGCACAGCGCACGCAGGTCACGCAGAAAACCATCCGGCGCGGGCGTAAACCCGCCTTCGCCCTGGACGGGCTCGACGATGATCGCGGCCACCCGGTCCGCACACACGTCGCTATGGAACAGCTCATCGATAGCGGCGAGGCTGTCGTTACTGCTCACGCCTCGGTATTCGGCAGGGAATGGCGCGTGGAACACTTCCGGAGGCATCGGCCCAAATCCGTTCTTGTACGGGCTCGCCTTGCCGGTCAGCGCAAGTGTCATCAAGGTCCGGCCGTGGAAGGCACCCGAAAACGCAATGACTGCCGAGCGACCCGTCGCGGCGCGCGCAATCTTGACGGCATTCTCGACCGCTTCCGCACCCGTGGAGAAAAACACCGACTTGGCTTCGCCTTTGATGGGCACCATCGCATTGAGTTTCTCCGCGAGCGCGACGTAGGACTCGTAGCCCATGACTTGAAAGGCGGTATGCGTGAACCTATCCAGCTGTTCGCGTGCGGCCTGGACGACCTCCGGCCGCAGGTGCCCGACGTTCAACACGGCGATGCCCGCAGCGAAGTCGATATAGCGGCGCCCCTCCACGTCCCACAGCTCGGCATTCTCAGCACGTGCAGCAAACACTGGCATTGACGTCGCCAAGCCGCGCGGCAGAGCACGGTTCCGACGTGCCAGAAGAGACTCGTTGGTGACCATTTCACCGCTCCTATGCTTGGCACAAGCCTGCCAACTTACTAGTTCAATACATAGGTCCAGCATTGATAGCCACATGGTGCCAGAAATGGGCACAGTCCGCTGCACAAGTTGGCTCGTTCCGGCTGCCGTGGAACTGGATCGTTTTTTCGATAGCGGTCGTTCGCTTTCACTTTTCACAATTCCGCTTTCTGTGCTCAAGCGGCCATCGAATGAATAATCTGCAGGAGCAATCAACGGCAGAAGGGGCGCTGACGTCCCCTTGAACAAATGACATTCGAACCGGCGAACTGCACCACGGAGAGTACACTGTCTCGTGTGCACCTACCCAGCTGCTCAATATGGGTCTTCCGGCACCTACCATCGCACCCGAGCCGATCGAAGCTGGCAAGCGAACGCGCCGTCAGATCGCCCTATGGCTGCTACCCTTCCTCTTCCTGCCTGTCCCGCAACTCATGGCAGACACATTGCTGCGCTGTTTCCCGCCACGGGCCGACAACGGGTGGCCGAGGTGCCAATCTGCGCACGGGCCGGACCGGTCGTGCCCAGATCGAGCGCGGTCACCGAAAACGCACGCGCATAGGTCTGGCCTTCGAACACGGCCTTGAACTGCCAGGTTCCCGCTGGCGCATCGCCTGGCAGCACATATTGCCAAGCCCACGCGGTACCCGAATAGAACGGCAGCTGTTCGTTCTGGCTGGCCAGATCGAAATCCCACTGCGCGAACACGCTGCCGTCCGGACGCAGGATGCTGAAATTCGTGGTCTTGCCGTTGCGCTGGTCGCGATAGGATGCGAATACCCACAGCGTGTCACCGGGTGCGAACACGTTCTTGTAGTTGGGCACGTCGTCGACATTCTTGCCGCCGACAACACCGCATGCGATCTGGTCGGGCTCGGCCGAATGCGTACTCAGCGTGTCGATGTGCGGGTCTTCGTAGGGCTGGAAGACGATCCAGCGATCCGGCGCGGCATTGCACTGGCCATTGCGCGGATCGACCACTGCGCCACTGGCATCGCGCAGCTCGAAATGCAGATGCGGTCCACTCGATGATCCGGAACTACCAACCAGCCCGAGATAATCGCCTGTTGCCACGCGCGTGCCGATCGGCAGCGTCGTGACCGAACCAGAACGCATGTGCAGATAGATTGCGCTCAGACCATCATCCTGAAGGATGCGGACAAAATTCGGATCGGTCGTGCTGCCAATATCGCAATCTCGATCGAAGTTGCCATCAGCCTTGTCGGCGATAACACCGGGCGCGGCGGACACGATCTGCACCTGCCCCTGGTCCATCATCAACCACGGAAACGGCCACAAGTAATAATCGGTGCCGGCGTGGTTGTAACCGTTGGACAGATCGTAGGTGCGGGTGCCGCAAGTATAATCTTGCACAAATCCCGGATAGCGCGGATCGTGATCGACGAAGTACTTGGTGCCGTGGTAATCGAACTGGTCGAATCCGGGAATCGGTTGCAGCGGCCAGGCCAGGTCCGCGACTGGTGCCTGTGCCTGTGCCTGTTCCATCGCCAACACGCCGCTGCTGCGCAGGCGCCGGATATTTTCCGTCGCCACACGCTGCTCGCGCTGCTGCCATTGTGCCGATGGGGCGTCAGCGAAATCGCCTGTGCCAACTACATATCCGTCTGCCGGCACCTGCGCGGCAACCAGCCATGGCAGCAGGCACATGCTCAACACCGACACCGCCGGTACCACCACTGCTGCGCGCATGCAGGCAAATTACGCCGCCAGCTGGCCCGCGACAAGTGCCGCGCGTTGCAATCCCGCATCCAGGTCGGCGATCAAGTCTTCCAGTGCCTCGATGCCGACCGACAGTCGCAGCAGGCCGTCGCCAATTCCAGCGCGACGGCGCGCGGCGGCGTCCATGCTCGCATGCGTCATCGTGGCCGGGTGGGCGATCAGGCTTTCGACACCGCCAAGCGATTCGGCCAGGGTGAAGTATTCCAACCCGTCGACGAATGCGGCAGCCGCAACCTCGCCGCCGTTCAGCTCGAAGCTGAGCATCGCGCCAAAACCGCACTGCTGACGACGTGCCAGTGCATGCTGCGGATGATCGGGCAGGCCGGGATAGAACACTTGTTGCGTCGCCGGATGTGCGCGTAGACGCTCGGCAATCGCCGCCGCGTTTTCCTGATGCACGGTCAGCCGCGGGCCGAGCGTACGCAGGCCGCGCAAGGTCAAGTAACAGTCGAACGGTGCACCGGCCAGACCCATACAATTGCACCACCACGCCAGTTCCTCCCCGATTGCGGTGTCCTTCCACACGACCGCGCCACCGACCACGTCCGAATGGCCATTCAAGTACTTCGTCGTCGAATGCACGATCAGGTCCGCGCCGAGCGCGAGCGGCTGCTGCAATGCCGGAGACAGAAATGTGTTGTCGACCGCGACGCGTGCACCGAAGGCGTGCGCCAGCGTGCAGACCGCAGCGATGTCGGTGATGCGCAGCAGAGGGTTGCTCGGCGTCTCGATCCAGACCAAGGTCGGTTTGCGCGCCAGTGCCGCAGTTAGCAACGCCGCATCGGAAAAATCCACGAATTCGAGCTGATACAGGTCACGTTCGGCCTGCGCCTTGAACAACCGGTAGCTGCCGCCGTAACAATCGTGCGGTGCGATCAGCAGATCGCCGGGTTTCAATTGCGCGGTCAGCAGCGCGATCGCGGCCATACCGGATGCCGTAACCGCGCAGCCCACGCCGCCTTCAAGTTCGACCAGTGCACCGGCAAGTGTGTCGCGCGTGGGATTGCCGGAGCGCGTGTAGTCATAGCGGCGCTTTTGCGCGAATCCGGCAAAGCTGTAATTTGTGGACATGTATAACGGCGGCATGACTGCGCCGTGCGCGGCGTCCGTATCCACACCCGCGCGTGCGACGATGGTCGCGGCATGCCGGCTCATGCTGCGGCCTCGAGTGCACGTCGCGACCACGTTGTCTGTCTGCCTTTGCGGGTATGCGCTCATCGCCCTGCCTCCGTGAATGCAGGGTACATCTTAATTCACGTCTTTATAGACGTCAAGACGTATAGACGTCTGTATTTAAGAAACGTCAATAGCGCAACAGCGCATGCAACGGCACGCCCTCAGGCCAGCGCGTGCGCGCGCCGAGAAATCCAAGCTCGATCACCACCGTTGTGGCGACAAGCTCAGCGCCGAGCCGCGCGATCAAGGAACGTGCGGCGAGTAAAGTGCCGCCGGTGGCGACCACGTCGTCCACCAGAAGGGTGCGTGCGCCCGGCATCAGAGCGTCGGTGTGGATTTCCAGGCGATCGCTACCATATTCGAGCGCATAATCCATACTGAAAGTACGCGCCGGCAGTTTGCCGGGTTTACGGATCGGCACGAAACCGGCACCGAGTTCGCGCGCCAGCGCGGCGCCAAAGATGAATCCGCGTGACTCGATGCCGCAAACTGCGTCCACGCCCGCAGCACGAAATGGCGTGGCCAATTGCGCAACGCACTCGCGCAGCGCGTCAGCATCGGCCAACAGCGGCGTAATGTCCTTGAACAGGATGCCGGGTTTGGGAAAATCCGGAATGTCGCGGATGTGCGCGGCAAGATCGATCATGCAGGGTTTACCCCGATCACGGAGTGGTCTGTTCGTGCAGCGGCGCTAGTGGTTCGTGCACGGTTTCGTCCAGCCACTCGCGCAGTGCGGGCAAGGCCAGGATGGCATCGGCATACGCGCGCTCGACCGGGTCCAGCGCCACGTCGTAGCTGGTGAAGCGCAGCACGACCGGCGCATACATCGCATCGGCAATACCGAATGCGCCAAACAGGAATGAGCCGCCTTGTCCGAAACGCTCGCGCGCCTCGCGCCAGATCGTCTTGATCCGTCCGATGTCGCGTTGCGCATCGGCGCTGGCCGGATGATTGCTCACCCGCTTGCGGCAATTCATCGGCAGCTCGTTCCGCAAAGCGGCAAACCCGGAATGCATCTCCGCACTGATCGACCGCGACAATGCGCGCGCGGCCACATCCGCCGGCCAGCCGCGACCGCCAAGCCAGCGCTCGTTCGCGTATTCGGCGATCGCCAGCGAATCCCACACGCGCACCTCGCCATCGTGCAATACCGGCACGCGGCCAGTCGGTGAATACTCGCGGATGCGCATGTAGAACTCGGGTGTATCCAGCGGCAACTTGATCTCGTCGAATTCCACACCGAACTGGCGCAACAGCAGCCACGGCCGCAGCGACCATGAGGAATAATTCTTGCTTCCGATGACAATAACCGGATTTGTGGACATGTGGACATCTATACCGATTGCAAAAGCCAGTCGCCGTCGTCCGCGGCGGCACGATGTTCGGCCAATTCCGCGTCCAGGGCCTCGGCGATTGCGCGCGCGCGTGTCCAGTCGATTTCCGGCACCATCACATTGACCAGCGGAAGCGGCGGCAATTCGCCGATCGCACCGGTCAGGTATTGGCCGCCAATAAACACGGGAATGCCTTCGGCCTCCAGCGCATTCTTGACCAGATTCGCATCAATGATGTTTTCGGCGCGGTAGACGATACGCACACGTGACTCCGTTGCAGTCCATGCCACGCTACCGCATCGCCTCGCCGGCGTAAAGCCGCTAGAATCCGCGCTCCCATCCTCCACGCCGTGCCATGACCGACGCTACCGCCAGCAGCCACAATTTCATCCGCCAGATCGTGCTTGACGAGCGCGCCGCGAACAAGCACGGCGGCCGCGTTGCCACGCGTTTCCCGCCAGAACCCAACGGCTACCTGCACCTGGGCCACGCCAAGTCGATCTGCCTGAACTTCGGGATCGCGCGCGAGTTTGGCGGCACCTGCAACTTGCGTTTCGACGACACCAATCCAGGCAAGGAGGATGTGGAATTCGTCGAGTCGATCAAGGCCGACGTACGCTGGCTCGGCTTCGACTGGAGCGCGCTGCGCCATGCTTCGGATTATTTCGAAGTGTTCTACCGTTGCGCGGAAAAACTGATCCACGATGGTAAGGCCTACGTCTGCGACCTTTCCGCCGAGAAGGTGCGCGAATACCGCGGCACACTGACCGAACCGGGCCGCGACTCGCCGTTCCGTGATCGCGGCGTCACTGAAAACCTCGACCTGTTCCAGCGCATGCGCAGCGGTGAATTCGCCGACGGCGCCAAGACGTTGCGCGCGAAGATCGACATGGCCAGCGGCAATATAAACCTGCGTGACCCGGCGCTGTATCGCATCCGCAAGGTGCCCCATCAGAACACCGGAGATGCGTGGTGCATCTACCCGATGTACGACTACGCGCATTGCATTTCCGATTCGGTCGAGGGTATCACCCACTCGCTGTGCACGCTGGAATTCGAAGATCACCGGCCGCTGTACGACTGGTGCCTTGCTGCGATCGATCTGCCGCATCACCCCGAGCTGGTGCAACCGTTGCTTGATGCGGGGTTGAAAACCGCGGTGAGTACGCCGCGCCAGATCGAATTTGCGCGCGGCAATCTCGACTACACCGTGTTGAGCAAGCGCAAGCTGATGGAGCTGGTGCGCGACGGGCTGGTCGACGGCTGGGACGATCCGCGCATGCCGACGCTGTCCGGCGTGCGTCGGAGCGGTTTTCCGCCAGCCGCAATCCGCACTTTTTGGGATCGCGCCGGCGTGACCAAGCAGAACTCGACGATTGAATTCTCGGTGCTCGAAGGCTGCGTGCGGGAAGTGCTCGACGCGACGGCGCCGCGGCGCATGGCCGTGCTCGACCCGTTGCAACTGGTCATCACGAACCTGCCGGAAAATCACGTCGAGGCGCTGACGTTTCCGAATCATCCAAAAAATGAAACGTTCGGCACGCGCGAAGTGGCGTTCTCGCGCGAGCTGTGGATCGAGCGCGACGATTTCATGGAAGTGCCGCCGAAAGGTTTCCATCGCCTCGTGCCCGGCGGCGAAGTGCGCCTGCGCGGCGTCGGCATCGTCAGATGCAACGACGTGATCAAGGATACCGATGGCATTGTTACTCGAGTGCAGTGCACGCTGGATGCCGGCACCCGCCGCGGCATGCCCGGCGCCGAGCGCAAGGTCAAGGGCACGATCCACTGGCTCAGCGCGGCTCACGCCGTGGCAGCCGAAGTGCGTCTGTACGATCGCCTGTTCAACATCGCCAATCCGGACGAAGATACGAATGGAAAAACCTATCGCGATCATCTGAATCCGGATTCTCGCCGCGTCGTGCGTGGTTTTATCGAAGTCACGCTCGTGGACCTCGCGCCGGAAACCGCGGTGCAGTTCGAGCGCCTGGGCTATTTCGTTGCTGACCGCCACGACCAGACGTCGGGCCGGCCGGTATTCAACCGCACCGTCACCCTGCGCGATTCGTGGGCGAAGATCACCAAGTAACCCCCATGCTCCCCGCTCAACTGCATTTGACCCTGCCCTTGTGGCTGCGTGAAGGCATCGACGAAACCCGCCTGTACGCGGACGATGAAGCGCGCGTGAAGCTTGCCATCGATCTGGCGCGCGGCAATGTGGAAAACCGCGGCGGCCCGTTCGGCGCGGCCGTATTCACCGGCGAAGGCCGACTGGTGTCGGTCGGAGTCAACCGTGTGGTGCCGCAAAATTGTTCCGTCGCGCACGCGGAAATCATGGCGTACATGCTGGCGCAACAGCGTCTTCAACGCTACCGTCTTAACGAAGGTGGCGGGCGCTTCATCCTGGCCACCAGCGCACAACCGTGCTGCCAATGTTATGGCGCTACCGTCTGGGCCGGCATCGACGAACTTCTGATTGGCGCACGCGCCGAAGATATCGAGGAACTCACCGATTTCGACGAAGGCCCGCTGCCGGCCGACTGGATCGGCGAACTCGAAAAGCGCGGCGTGCAGGTCAAACCCGACATCCTGCGCGATGATGCGCGTCAGGTGTTTGTGCGCTATCGGGAATTGGGCGGCGCAGCGTATTGACCACTAGGAACCGCATTTGAAACGCATCGCCAAACAAAAGCGCAAACGAGGCAATCTCGCCTGCGTCGGCATCGGCATCACTCTCGGTTCGCATCTGTCGCCGCTGGCGCGCAGTTACATCGAGCAAGCCGATGTAGTGTTCATGGCGGTATCCGACGGAATCGTGGAAAAATGGCTCGAGTCGATGAACCCCGATGTACGCAGCCTGCAAGCGCTGTACGCCGAGGGAAAATCGCGGATGAAGACCTACCGCGAAATGGTCCATGCCATGCTTACGCAAGTGCGTGCCGGCAAGAAGGTGTGCGCCGCGTTTTACGGCCACCCCGGTGTATTCGCGTGGTCGCCGCACGAGGCGATCCGGATCGCGCGCAAGGAAGGTTTCGTCGCACTTATGGAACCGGGCATTTCGGCCGAGGATTGTCTTTACGCGGACCTTGGCATCGACCCCGGCAGTGTGGGCTGTCAGCACTACGAAGCCAGTCAGTTGCTGTATTACAAACGTCACATTGACCCGACGGCTTATTTGGTGCTTTGGCAGGCCGGCGTGATTGGTGATCAATCACTGGCACGCACTGCCACCAGCAATGCCTATCGGCAAGTGCTGGTGGATCGGCTGGCTCAGGATTATCCGCTCGGCCACAAGGTCGTCATCTACCGCGCGGCTACGTTGCCGATCCACGAACCACGCATCGAACGCACGACATTGCGCAAGCTGGCTTCGGCTCGAATCGAGCCGCCCGATACGCTGGTGCTGGTGCCAGCGCAGAAATTGGCACCAAACACGAAGCTGCTTCGGCGTCTGGCCAAACTGGATCGAGCGCTGGCGTGATTAAGCTTACGGTTTCCACCGCGCGCCTGCGTCTACGCGCACTCAGCGCCCACGATCTGGCCGTGTTTCGCACGCTGTACTGCGATGCCGACACCATGCGTCATATCGGGCGACCATCGACGCCGGCACAGGTCATGGCGGGCTTGCACGCAACCATTGAAGCGGGCCAGAACCCGCGCGGCCCCTGGTTTTTGACCATCGTAAGAAAGCGCGATGGGCGCACCATCGGCCTGTGTTCGCTGCGCAGCATTTCGGTGCGCAAACACAGCGCGGAGGTCGGTCTCATGCTGGTGCCCAGCGCGCGACGGCACGGCTATGCCACCGAGGCACTTGCGGTGCTGATCGTCGCTGCATTCCGGGCATTGCCCATCGACACGGTTTGGGTGCAATATCAGCCTGCGAATGCATCCGCAGCGCACCTGTGCGACAGCTTGGGTTTTGCGCAAGGCAATGGTGGGCGTTCGCGTGGTGCCATATCCGGCCAATGTGTAAGAACGATGCGTAGGCCGCCGTTGCGCGAAAAATCACAACAGCCAACAAGGGGAGATTCAATGTCGAATATCATCGGGTTTCTGGAAAGTGCCGGACGCGACGCTGCGTTACGTCACGCAACTCGCGAGCAGTTACTACAGGCCATGCAGCGTGACCAAATCGAACCAACGAGTCGCGATGCGCTATTGCAGCCGCAACGCATGGCGATAGATGGCTTGCTCAGCGTGCGCGAGACGATGTACTGCTCAAATCAAGCCATAAAAACTCCGAAGCAAGCACCGGCCAAGAAGAGACCCGCCAAGGCACCGCCGAAGAAGTCACCGGCCAGGAAACCTGTGAAGAAGGCCCCGGCCAAGCGCAGCGGCAAGCGCTAGGCAACTTCCGTCCCGCATTGATTCCGACGGATCGGTCATGCGTCCGACAGCCAAATCACGCCCGGCGTTCTTCGCCGGACGTGCGTTTGCAGCTATCCTGCTGTTGTCAGTGGCATTCGCAAATGCCGCGCCGGAAACCATTGACCAACTTCTACACCACGCCGACCAAATCAAGCTGGCGAATAACGATCAATTCCAGGCTTTGCTCAAGCAACTGGATACCCAATCGAACCAGCTAAACGTATTGGAGCGCGACTGGCTCGATTACCTGCACGCCTGGCAACTGGGCTATCAGGGCGATTACCCGCAAGCTCTGACCGCATTCGATACTCTGCTGGCGCACACGCACGACCCCACGGTGCGCGCACGCGCACGCATAAGCCTTATCTACGATCAGGTCAACAGCGCCCATTACGAAGACGCCTTCGCCAATGTCAGCGCGCTACTCGATTCCCTGCCGGAAGTAGAGGATCGCAACGCGCACTTTCTGATCCTGATCGCAAGCGCCGATCTGTACAGCAATGCTGGCCAATACGAACTGGCGCTGCACTACATCGATCAGGCACTGGCCTATGACTCAAGCGACCACTCGACCTGCATTGCGTTAACCGAAAAAGCGACAGCCTTGTGGCAGAGCGGCAAACTGCGCGTGGACGATGCGCAAATTCGCAGCGGACTCGACACCTGCCTGCGTGTCGGCGATCCGATCGGCACGCTAATCATTCGCCTCGCGCAAGCGCAGACGCAATTAGATCACGGCGATGCCGCCGGATCGCTGAAACTGCTCCTGGCACTCAATGCGGAAGCAGCGGCCACTCATTCGTCCGCGTTCAACGCGCTGTATTGTTCCGTCCTCGCGCGTGGTTATATGCTCACTGGCGATCTCGCCCATGCCCGTCAATACGCGCTCAGCACCATCGACTACGCCAACAAGCAGGATTACCCCAAGTCGGTCGCCGACGCCTACAAGATTCTCTACGAGATCGCCAAACAGCAAGGCGACGACAAGAGTGCACTCGCGTACCACGAAAAATATGCCGCCGCCGACAAGGGTTATTTGAACGGCATCTCGGCACGCGCACTGGCGTATCAGATCGTGCATCAGCAGGTGCTGGACAAGAAGCGCCAGATCGATGCACTCAGCGAGCAAAACAAGCTATTGCAATTGCAGCAGCAAGTTGGCGCGAAGACCGCGGAAAACCGGTTGCTGTATATCGGCCTGCTGGCGCTGATCCTGGGCATCATCGCGATGTGGGCCTGGCGCACCAAGCGCTCGCAGATCAAGTTCCAGAGAATGGCGCGACGCGACGGATTGACCGGCATAAGCAATCGCCAGCATTTTTTCGAATCCGCGCAGGATGCGCTGCGCTACTGCGCCAAGAATACGCGCGAGGCCAGCGTGCTGGCGATGGATCTGGATCATTTCAAGTCGATCAACGACATGCACGGCCATGCCGCCGGCGACGCCGTGCTCAAGCGCGCAGTAGAGGCCTGTCAGGCGCAGTTGCGTTCGATCGACCTGTTCGGGCGCATGGGCGGCGAGGAATTCGCGATTCTGCTGCCCGATTGCAACGCCGCGACCGCCGCACAGCGCGCCAACCAGATGCGCGAGGCCATCGCCGGATTGCCGAGCACAGTCGACGCCTTCGGCGAGGCGGTGGTGACGGCCAGTTTCGGCATTGCCGCAACCCAGGTCTGTGGCTACAGCCTGCCTACCCTGCTAGCCCATGCCGACAATGCGTTGTACGCCGCCAAGCATGCCGGCCGCAATCGCGTAAGTGTGCATCGCGCCGGCGCCGACATGGAAGGCGCGAGACCCTGACGAGCGCAACTCGACCTTTACCCTACATCTTCAGACCTACGTCTTGCGGCACTACGTCCTGACTGCGTCAAGCGCGCACAATTCACGGTTGCAGCATCCATCCTGGGGAATCGCCGTGAATCATCGCTCCATCCCTCCGCTGGCCATCGCGTTGGCCGTCTGCGCCATGCTCACCGGCAACGTTTTCGCCGCCGACGAAACGCCGCAGGAATTGAAAAAAGTCGACGTCAAGGGTTATGTCATGCCAGACGACGCCAGGCCCAAGCTCGACCACATCATGAAGGAAGTGGATGGCGCGCAGATCACAGTGACGAAGAAGACCTCGATCACCAAGCTCGATTTCCTGCCGACCATCATCGGCAACAATCCGCGCGAAGTCTTTTCGCAGACTCCCGGCCTCTACGTGGCCGAGCAGCAGATCCCGGGGCAGGTGAACTTGAGTTATCGCGGCATTGGCAATCCGCAGGAATCCGAATACGTTGGCGTGTTCCAGGACGGCATCCCGCTGGAAGGCGACTGGATCGGCTTCCCTACCCTGTACGTTTTCCCGTTGCCGCAAACGATCAGTGAGGTACAGCTGATCCGTGGCGGATCGTCGCTGCTGTACGGTCCTGAGCCACCACCGGCGATCAATCTGCTCAGCGCCAAGCCGTCGCCACTGGCGATGGCTGGCTATACGGAAAACGTGACCGGTTCCAATGGCTTGTTCGCGACCTTCAACAAGGTTTCGGGTACACAAGGCAACTGGGATTATCTGGCCGACGTGAACTATCGCAAGAACGATGGTCAGCGCGACAACGGTGATTCCAAACTAGGCGGCGCCGATCTGCACATCGGCTACCACCGGGACGAAACTTCGTACACTGCGCTGGATTTCCACGCCTACGATCTGGACACCGGCAGCCCGGGATTGCTGACCTACCCGCAATTTCTGGCCGATCCCGATCAGACTGTCACACCTTACGACCATCTGTGGACGCAACGCTATGTACTGAGTCTGACCCACGATCGTCATCTGGACGAAAACACCGAAATGATCGCCAAGTTCTGGACCGGATATCAGGACCAGGCCTCGCGCTCGCAGGATCGCGGCGCGGCGCCGACCACAACCACGTTGCAGGACGAACAATTCCGCTTTACCGGACTCGACGCGCGCTTGGTGCACCACTGGGGTTACGGCAACGCGTTCACAGTCGGTACCACACTGTACCACTCCGTTGCGCCATTCCGGCAATGGGATGTGCTGGGTCTGGACACCGACGAATACAATCGCCCTGGCACTGCGTGTCCGGCACCGGGGCAGACCAACTGCGCCTCGCTACGTCAGGCGCGCTCGAGCAATTACGAAGCGGCATTCGCGGAAAACGTCTTCCGGCTGCCGCACGAATGGCATGTAGTGCCTTCCGTGCGCCTTGAGCACGAACAGGTGAACATCGATGAGACGACCAAGCCGCCCAGCCTCAACCGCGGACTGGTAGACCGTTCGGTGGATCACACCGTGCCTTTGCTTGGCTTGGGCATCGGCAACGATTTCGGCCATCTCAACGAAAGCTATTTCAACGTGTCGCAGGGTTGGCGTCCGGTACGCTATTTCGACATCGCCTCGCCGTTCGGGAGCACCAATTCCGGCCCGCTGAACGATCCCGACCCAACGCATGTGCTGTCGTACGAGCTGGGTGTGCACGGAACGCCGGTGCACGGCCTGTTCTACGACGTGAGCGTATTCCAGGTAAACGTGAAGAACCGCATCGAGTCGGAGCAGATTCCGAACGCACCGCTGGGCAATACAATCAACGTCAATACCGGCGACACGCGCAGCCGCGGTTTCGAAGGCGAAGTTTCCTACGACTTTCTGCAGGCGCGAGACCTGCATACGTCGCAACATCTTTCGGTGTTCGCGAACTTGAGCCTGCTGCATGCCGAATTCACCTCGACGATCAATCCGGCCAATATCGGCAATACGCCCGCGTTCTCCCCCAAATATCTGGCGCGCGCGGGCATTACCTATCGTGAAGACAAGCATCTGAAAGTAGCGCTGTCTGCGGTCTCCGTTGCCAGCCAGTACTACTCGGATGCGAACATCGCAGCCGGCGCGCCGTTCCTGACGCCGGCAAAGGTGCCCGCGTACACTGTTGCCGATTTGTCCGCCGACTACTGGGTGCTGCCACAACTGCGTCTGCTCGGCGGCGTCTCGAATCTGACCAACAAGATCTATTATTCGCGCGTGTTCCTGTCAAGCGGCATCGAGCCGGCACCCGGGCGCACGTATTATGCGGGGTTTGCCTACGAGTTCTGAGCATTCTCCCTCTCCCCCGAACGCAGTTTGGGGGAGAGGGATTGTGCCGCTATGCTTGGCCTGTGCCGAGAGATCTGAATTGCGCATGAAACCCCTGCGTCCGCAATTGCGCGGACTGATTTTCAAGCTCACCGTTTTTTACGTGCTGCTGTCGCTGCCGTGCCTGATCCTGGTCGAAACCGGCATTCTGGTGTTCGAGTTCAACCGCTTCATGGCCAATGTCGATCGCGGTACGCTCAGCCGTGCCACGCGACTAGCAGCTGACGATCTGGCGCGCGCGTGGCCACACGATGCCGACACGCCAGCGTATCTGGCCACCTGGAGTCAGGCACTGATCCTGCGTCTGCAACGCCCGCACGGCGGATTGCTCGAGCAGGAATCGTATATCCTCGTGGAATTGTCCGCCGATCCACTGGCCGCAGCCGTGCTCGCGCCGGATGGGCGCTTGCTTGCGCAGGCGCCGGCGAATGCGGACTGGCATCTGCGCTTGCCGCAAGCAGGCGCGGACGAACTGCGCCGCGCGCTGGCGCAAAGCACACCGCAATTGATCGATGTGGCCGACAATCCGTACCGGATCCGTCGCGCGCTCGCACCAGTGCGCGCGAACGACGGCACATTGCGTGGCTTTTTGCTGGTCGAACTGCGCCTGCCGGTGCCGTGGCATCGGTTCCTGCTCGATGCAAGCCTGGAATGGCCGATCGTGCTGGGATATCTTCTGGTGTTCGGCGTTGCGTCGTCGTTCTTCCTTGCCACCTGGGTTACGCGCCGGCTCAATCGCGTTGCGCGCGCGGCAACCGCATGGAGCCGCGGCGATTTTTCCGATCGCATCGACGATGCTTCGCGCGACGAACTTGGACGTCTGTCGGCCCTGCTCGACGACATGGCGCTGCAACTTAGAGGTTTGCTGCGTTCGCGCGCGCAACTGGCGACGCTCGCCGAACGTCAGCGTCTGGCCCGCGATCTGCACGATACGGTAAAGCAGCAGGCGTTTGCGCTGAATATGCAACTGGCTGCGATCCGCCGCGAACTCGGCGCGCATCCAGCCAATGAGCGCATTGCGCAGGCCGAACGCATCAGTCGGCAGATGCAGCAGGATCTGGCCCATATCCTGGACGAGTTGCGCACACCGGATGCGGACTTGCCCTTTGTCGAGCGCCTGCGCGCACGCGCGCAGGAATGGGCGCAGGTCAGCGGTCTGCCGCTGGAACTGGTACTGGCCGAATTGCCGATGCTGAACACTGCGCACGAACAAGCACTGCTGCGCATCGCCGATGAGGCGCTGGCCAACGTGCTGCGGCATAGCGGCGCCAGTCACGCGGCTTTGAGCCTGCAGCGCGACGCGCACACGGTTACGCTCACGATCGGGGATAATGGCCGTGGTGCAGGCGACGATGCGCGCCCCGGCATGGGCATCGGCAACATGCGCGAACGCGCGCAATCCCTGCCCGGCGGACATTTCACCTTCTCCAGCGATGCCGAACGCGGCACCCTGGTCGGTGTCGCTTTTTCAATCGACGAATACCTGCGCGCATGACTACCGAACAGATTCGCATTGTCATTGCCGACGATCACGTGCTCGTGCGTCAGGGCATTCGTGCGTTTCTGGAAACCTGCGCGGATCTGGCCATCGTCGGCGAGGCCGCGGATGCCGCCGCTGCGGTGCGCGTTTGTGCCGAGACGAAGCCTCAGGTCGCGCTGGTCGATCTGGCCATGCCCGGCGGCGGCATTGCGGCGACGCGCGACATCCGCGCTACCAGTCCGACCACGCAGGTGATCCTGCTGACCTCGTTCGAGGATGCGCAACAGATTCTCGCCGCGGTGCAAGCCGGCGCGCTGTCGTGCCTGCTCAAGGACGTGGACGCCGACGCTCTTGCCGACGCCGTGCGCCGCAGCGCACGCGGCGAAACGGTGCTGCATCCGCGCGTGGCCGGATTCCTGATGGATGCGTTGCGCAGCGGCGCAGCGCCGGCTACAGCGATGCTCGAATCCCTGAGCGAACGCGAGCGCGAAGTGCTCGCCTTGATCGCCGAAGGCTTGAGCAACCAGCGGATCGGAGAGCGCCTGAGGATTTCGGAAAAAACCGTCAAAACGCACGTGAGCAACATCCTCGCCAAGCTCGGCGTCACCGATCGCACCCAGGCTGCGGTGTACGCGTGGCGCTCGGGAATGAAACAATCTTGATCGATATGGCGCCATGCGCGTTGTTTTACTGCCGTGCCGGCTTCGAGGGCGAGTGCGCGCATGAGGTTTGTGCTGCCGCCCGGGCGGCACAAATCACCGGCAACGTTCAGGCCGTGGACGACAGCGGTTTCGCCCTCTGGCGGGCAGATGCGGCAGGCGAATACGCACTGCGCAACGCCTTCCGATGGCGCGACCTGATCTTTGTGCGCCAATGCCTTATCCCGTTCGCGTCTCTTGAAAACCTGTCGCGCACCGATCGCCTCACACCGATCATGGCCGCGTTGACAGCGCGTGGAGAAGCCTTCTGCGACTTGTGGACCGAATCGCCGGACAGCAGTGCCGGCAAGCAACTCGCGCCACTGTGCAAGAGCTTCGGCAATGCGCTGATCGGAGCACTGAAGAAGGCGCATCTGCTCGATGCGTCCGCGCTACGTCGGCTGCACGTCTTTTTTCCACAAGGCGATGAAGTATACTTGTGCGCCGCCGACCCGAGCGCCTGTGCGCCGTGGCCACAGGGGATTCCACGACTGAAATTTCCGCATGCAGCGCCGAGTCGCTCCACGCTCAAACTCGAAGAAGCGTTATTGACCTTGCTCGACGAGGACGAACGCAGGCGCTGGCTAAAGCCCGGCATGACGGCTGTGGATTTGGGTGCCGCGCCAGGCGGCTGGACTTTTCAGCTCGTGCGCCGTTCGCTGCGCGTGACCGCCATCGACAACGGTGCGATGGATCACGCGCTGCTGGATTCCGGGCTGGTGACGCACCGGCGCGAAGACGGCTTCCGCTATCGTCCGCCAAAACCGGTCGACTGGCTGGTCTGCGACATGGTCGAGCAGCCACGCCGTATCGCCGAATTGATCGCCCTGTGGCTCGCACAAGGCTGGTGCCGCTACGCCGTCTTCAACCTCAAGCTGCCGATGAAAAAGCGCTACGAGGAAACCCGCATCTGCATCGCACGCATGCGCGCAGCCGCGGCGGACGTGCGCGCGAAACAGCTCTACCACGATCGCGAGGAAATCACCGTGTTCGCACGCGTTGCGCGTTGACGTGTATTCTTGCGTTTCGTATACCCCGGCAACGCCGCCGGCCGAACTCCGACCATGCGACGTTTCCGCCCATTCCTTCCCTTGCTCGTCCTGATCGCGCTCGGCATCGCCCTGCTCGCCTCGGGCGTGCTCGATCGCTTCCGCCCGGAAACGCTCGCCAGCGAACAGGTCGCCTTACAGACGCAGATCGCGGCGCATCCGCTCGAGGCCGGCCTGCTGCAGGTTGGCGCGACCACGCTGGCGATCGCCACCGGTATCCCGGGCGTGCTGGTCGTGATTCTCGCCGGCGGCATGCTGTTTGGTGTCGTCGCCGGCACGATCCTGTCCAGCATCGGCCTGACCCTGGGCGCGCTGATCCTGTTCCTCGCCAGCCGCCATGCGTTCGCCGGCAGTGCTGCCGCCCCGCCGGTGCTGGTCGCGAAACTGCGCGATGGTTATCTCGCCCATCCACTCAGCTTTACCTGTTTTCTGCGCCTGGTGCCGTTTTTTCCGTTCGGCGGCGTCACCGTGGCGCTGGCCTGGCTGCGTTGTCCGCTGTGGCTGTTCCTCGCTGCCACGGCCGGCGGCGGCGCGCTGATGGTCGGCATCGAAACCGTGCTCGGAGCAGGTCTCGCGAAAAACATCGGCGCCCACCACGCCGTCAACCTGAGCCTGTTTTCCGATCCGTGGGTGATCGTGCCGCTGGTCGCGATGGGCTTGTTGGCGCTGGCACCCGTTGCCATCGGCAAGCGGCGGGAAGCGCGCAGGCGCAAGCCTGGATGATTGAGCCATGGCGAGGCGTTGGGCTATTCTGCGGCGGCTTGCGCGAACCCATCCGAACGAGCCCATCCGAATCTGGAAATTTCCTTGGACCCCAGCCCCAACCCTGCGACCCGGCCTTCCTTCTGGCGCGCGCTCATCCTTGCACTGCTCGTGGCCGCGCTCAATTTCGCGCTATGGGCGGCGCTCAATCGTCCCGCCCGGCCAGCCGACTGGAGCGGCATGATCGGCGGTCTGGCCTATGATCCGTACCAGCGCTACCAGAGCCCGATCAAGCAAATCTACCCGAGCGTCGAGGAAGTCGAGGCCGACGTCAAGCTGCTGTCGCAATACACCAAGCGCCTGCGCACGTACGATGCGCTGAACAATCCAGTGATTCCAGCCCTCGCGAAAAAATACGGCATGACCGTAATGGCCGGAGCTTACCTTGACAGCCGCTGGCAGCACGACGAGGACGAGATCGCCGCACTGATAGATGAAGTGCGTGCCAACGACAATATCACGCGCGTGGTCGTCGGCAACGAAACCCTGCTGCGCAACGACATGGGCGTGGACACGCTCATCTCCTACATCGACCGCGTGCGCGCGCAGGTGCATGTGCCGGTGTCGACCGCCGAACCCTGGCACATCTGGCTGAAGTATCCGCAGCTCGCCAAGCATGTGGATTTCATCACCGTGCACCTGTTGCCCGTATTGGGAGGGCTACCCGCGCAAGGACGCGATCGGCCTGCAGGTGCTGATGCGCTACTACCAGTTGCAGAGCGCGTTTCCGGGCAAGCACATCGTCATCGGCGAAATCGGCTGGCCCTCGTCCGGCGATCGCATCAAGGGCGCCACCGCCTCAATTGCGAACGAAAGCCTGTTCATCCGCCAGTGGTTGAACGTTGCAGCCGAACGCGGCTTCGACTATTACATCATGGAGTCGATTGACCAGCCGTGGAAGGAGCCTATCGAGGGCCGTGTCGGTGCGTACTGGGGCATGTTCGGCGCCGACCGCCAACCCAAGTTTTCGCTCAGGGGTAGCGTCATCGAAGATCCCTCGTGGTCGTGGAAGGCCGGCCTCGCCTGCCTGCTGGCGCTGATCCCGATGTTCTGGTTCGCGCGGCATTTCGTGCGTTTCCGAACCATTGGCCTGGTGTTCTACTGCGTGCTGATTCAGCTGTCGGCATCGTTGCTGGTCTGGTCGGCGACCTTGCCCTACGCGTTTTACCTCGATCCGTTCGACTGGACGATGCTCACCGTCCTCGCACCCGCGCAGATAGCGATCATTTTGATACTGCTAATCAACGGTTTCGAGTTCACCGAGGTGATCTGGCGCGGGAAATGGCAGCGCCATTTCGGTTTGCTTGATTCCAAGCTTGGCGATCCGCAGCCGTTCGTGTCCATCCACCTCGCTTGCTGCAACGAACCGCCGGAAATGGTCAATCTGACCCTGGATTCGCTGGCCGCTCTGGATTACGAACATTTCGAAGTGCTGGTCATCGACAACAACACCCGGCGCGAAGAGGTCTGGCGGCCGGTCGAGGAACACTGCAAGAAACTCGGACCGAAGTTTCGCTTCTTCCATCTCAATCCCTGGCCCGGCTTCAAGGCCGGCGCGCTGAATTTCGGCTTGAAGCAAACCGATCCGCGCGCCGAAGTCATCGCCGCGATCGACGCCGATTACGTGGTGCGTGCCGACTGGCTGCGCGCTCTGACCGGCTATTTCGCGGATCCCAAAATCGCTGTCGTGCAATGCCCGCAAGCGCACCGCGACTATGAGCACAATGCGTTTCGGCGCATGACCAACTGGGAATACGACGGCTTCTTCCGCATCGGCATGCACCATCGCAACGAGCGCAACGCGATCATCCAGCACGGCACCATGACGATGGTGCGGCGCGGCGCGCTGGAAGCGACCGGCGCTTGGTCGGAATGGACGATCTGCGAGGACGCCGAACTCGGTCTGCGCCTGATGCACGCCGGCTACGACACGGTTTACGTCGACGAAATCATGGGCCGCGGTCTCACCCCCGCCGACTTCACCGCGTTCAAGTCGCAACGCTACCGCTGGGCGTTCGGCGCGATGCAGATTCTTAAAGCGCGCTGGCACTGGCTGACCGAGCGCGGACCGCTGACCTGGGGCCAGCGCTTCCACTTCCTTACCGGCTGGTTTTCCTGGTTCGCCGATGCATTGCATCTGGCCTTCACCCTGCTCGCACTGTTCTGGACTGCCGGCATGATCGGTCTGCCCGAGTACTTCAACCTGCCGCTGGATTTGTTCATCTATCCGATCCTCGGCTTTTTCGTATTCAAGGCTGTGTTCGGCATCATCCTGTACCGCGTGCGCGTGCCGTGTTCGTGGAAGGACACCCTTGCCGCGTCCATTGCCAGCATGGGCCTCTCGCACGCGATCGCGCGCGGCATTTATCTTGGCTTGTGGAAAAAACACGGCGAATTCGTGCGCACGGCCAAGAGCCGACGCCTGAGCAAACGGCCCAATCCGTTCGCTGCGGTCAACGATGAGCTGCTGATGTTCCTCGCCATCGCACTCGGCATCTTCGGCATGCTTCGCGCAGTCGGCATCAACTACCTCGAAGGCAAACTGTGGATCGCGATCCTGTGCGCACAGGCGATTCCGTATCTTTCCGCCTTGATCGGCGCGTGGGTGGCGTGGCGCGCGGGCGAAACCGTTGGCTGAGCGACGGCAGGACCACCGGTTACGTACCGCCTCAGTCTGCAGGCGTTTCACTCGTCCATATGTGGATTTGTATATACGTATATAATGCGACAATTGTTGCAAACCATTTAACATCAGGTTCAGGTAGCCGGGAGTATGCTGTAGCCAATCCGGAACACACGTCCGGGCCCGATCACCGGGTCGCCACGTCATTGCGCACCAGCAACCCATACGAGTGTAAGTTCCGGCACTCCGCCATGCGCATCAGCAACTGACGCTTTCAGCGACGCAATTGCGCGCCCGCCAACCTAAGGAGAATACCCGCATGAACACTCTCGAAACCGTACGTACCGAAGACATTGGCAGCTCTGCATGAACTTGTCGACATCACCCGTGATGGCATCACTTTTTACGGCGATGCCGCCAACAAGATCTCCAACCCACAGCTGAAATCGATCTTCGTCGAGATGACCGATACCCGCAAACGCTTCGTCGATGCACTGGCGCACGAACTGCAAGCCGCACCGGCGAAACCGGCGCCGACATCCGGCGTGCGCGGTACCTGGCACAAGCTGTATACGGACATCCGCGGCAAACTCGACGACAAGAGTCTGGCATTCACCAGCGACGTCCAAGCCAGTGAAGATCGCCTGCTCAAGGCCTACGACAGCGTGACCCACGATCACGCGGTGCCGGCGACGGTGAAGAGTGTCGTCGTCAACTTCCTGCCGACCATGCGCAAGCAGTTCGATTCGATCCGCGAGCGTAAATGGGCCGCGGCCGCATAGCCGGCCCGGGTCATTATCCAACGAGACCGCGCCGGCACGGGACATCGTGCCGGCGCTTTTTTTGTGGTCGCACGCCGGCTGCGATCAATGCCCGGCGGCGCGGGAAACGAAGAAACGCTTTAGCGGCGCGAGCTTGTCGACAACACCCAAGCCGGCGCCGCGCAGTCGCGGCCAATGGCAGGAAGTCGCTGGCGAACCCGCGCTGGATCGCATCGAACGCGTGCGCCGACAGCGTGTTGTCGCTGCGCCGGCGGCGTTCGTAACGGCGCAGCACCGATTCCGCCGCGAAATCGCGCCCGGCGTGCGCGCCGCGACCAGCACTTGCGCAATTCCTCGACGTCGCGCAGCCCGAGATTGACGCCCTGCCCGGCCAGCGGATGCACGGCATGCGCTGCGTCGCCGATCAGCGCGAAGCGCGGCGCGATATAGCGCCCGGCGAGTTTTCAGCGCAACGGAAACGCGGCGCGCGCAGTCGTCGCGGTGATCGTGCCGAGGCGAAAATCGAACGCGGCCCCCAGTTCCGCGCAAAACGCGGCGTCGTCCAGCGCAAGCACGCGCCCGGCTTCCGCGTTCGGCACCGACCAGACGATGGAACTGCGCCCATCGGCAGTGGCAACAATGCGATCGTTCCTCCGGCAAGAAACGCTGCCATGCGTCGCATCATGCATGCCGCGCCGGTCGCCACGTGGGCGACGATGGCGCGCTGGCGTAATTGTGATCGCGTGTCGCGATGGCGAGCATGCCGCGCAAATTCGGAGTCGCGCGCCGTCGGCCGCAACACCAGGCGCGCCGCAATGTGCTGCCGTCGTCGAGCATCAATGCGCGGCCGCCGCGTTCGTCGCTATCCGTTGCAGTCACCGCGCGCGGACAGCGCAGTGAGATCTGCGCGTGGCTCTGCAGCGGTCGCCACAGCACATGTTGAATCAGGCGTTCTCGACGATGTATCCGAGCGTGGCGTGGCCCTCATCCGCCGCAGCGAACATGAGTTCGCCCGGTGCGAGCGCGTCCCAGACGTGCATGCGCGCGTAGGCGCTCGATGCGCGGCACCGCCATGGAGCCCCAGACATCGAGACGCGCCAGCAATTGCTGACGATGAGGGCGCGAGCGCGACGACGCGCAGATCGACTTCGTCCTCGGCGCGCCACGGCTCGGCGCACGCGGCTCTGCTACGGCGACATCGAAATCTGCGCGCGCGCGAGATGCCAGCGCCAGCGCCGCACCGACCATGCCAGCGCCGACAATGACGATGTCGTGGACATTACGCGCATTCATGACGAGTAGCCTAGTGAAGCCTGTGTAATCAGGTACCACGTTTTTTGCTTGTCATTCCGGCATGGAATGCCGGAATCCAGAGCACAGGGACGTGAATCTGCAAGAAGAACGCCCCCCATGGCAACTGGATGCCGGCAATCCTTGCCGGCATGACGAATTTATTGTTACGCAAATTCAGATAGCGCCAGCCTCGGCACCTGCCCGCGGAATCCCATGCCGCGGCGAACCAGAGCCGCTTGCAAGGGTGGCAGGCGATCCAGCGCGAGGAGACCGAACGCTGCGCAACAATTTCAATGCGCGGCGCTTCATTCGCGGTCCAACGCGCCAACGCATCGCTTGCCGCTGCCGTGCCTTCGCGATCCTCGCGGCGGCGCTGCGCGTATCCGGCCAGCAATGCAACATCGCCCGGGTCGCCGTCAGCGCGCGAGGATTCGATCACCAACTCGGCCAAGGTCAGCGCATCGCGCAAACCCAGATTGAAACCCTGTGCGCCGATCGGATGCAGGGTCTGCGCGGCATTGCCGACCAGCACCGCCCTCGATACGGTCAAGCGTTGCGCCTGCACGCGGCGCAGCGGATACGACACGCGCCGGCCCGGGCGGGTCAGGCGGCCGAGGCGCCAGCCGAAACGTGCATGCAGCAGTTCGGCAAAGCCGGCGTCGTTCAGCGTGGCAACCTGCACCGCATTGGCAGACGGCACCGTCAGTACCACACCGGCGCGGCGCTCGGTTAGCGGCAGTAGCGCGACAGGGCCGCTGGCGGTAAAACGCTCGTACGCGCAATCCGGCGCGCGCTCGGGCGTCACCGTGGCGACGAAAGCGGTCTGGCCATAATCTGCCGTATCCGCACCGATGCCGAGAGCCGCACGCACGAACGATGCCGTGCCGTCGGCACCGACCAGCAAGCGTGTGCGCAGGGTTTGTGCACCCTGCGCCGTCGACAGCGTAGTCTCAATGGCATCATCCTGAACCTGAATCGCCGCAAGCTTCGCCGGCGCGAACCGCTGCAGCGAACGGCAGGCGTACAGCCGCGTCAGCAGACCGTTGCCGAGTTCACGCGCCGGCAGCACCGCGCCGAACGCGTCCACGCCGTGCTTGGCTGCGTGCAGTCGCAGCGTGCCGAATTCCCCCTGACGGCTGACATGGATCTTGCGGATCGGCTTTGCGCGTGCAGCAACGTGCGCCCACACGCCCAGCGCCGTGAGCGCATTAACGCTCGCGCGCGCCAGGGCGAGATTGCGCTCGTCATAGCTGGGTTGCGCATCGACCTGTGGCGGCGCCGCTTCGACCATGGCCACGCGCAAGCTGGAACCGTCCAGAGCGATCGCCAGACTCGCGCCGACCAGGCCGCCACCGACAATGAGAACATCCACGTCATCCATGCAGCGATGATAGCCGCTTTACCCCCTCTCCCGCCGGCGGGAGAGGCGAAAAAAATGCTAGCCTCCCATCCATGGATCTAATTCTCGTCCGCCACGGCGATGTCGATGCGCAACCCGGCCTGTGCCTTGGCCAGACCGACGCGCCACTGTCGGCGTCCGGCTTTGGCGCCGTGCAACAACTGGCGGCGACCTGGACGCAGAGCGCGCCGCGCTTTCTGTTTTCAAGCGACCTCAAGCGCGCGCAGCAAGCAGCGCAGATTTTCGCAGCGCGTTTTGCGATCGAGCCGCTGATCGACGCGCGCCTGCGCGAAGTGAATCTCGGCGACTGGGACGGCAAGCGCTGGGACGCGGTGATGCAATCCGACGCCGCGCGCTACGAGCACTGGGCCAACAACTGGGTAATCCAGGAAGCGCCCGGCGGCGAGAGTTTCGCTGACGTGATCCGCCGTACCGGCGCCTGGCTGGCGTCGCTGCTCGCCTCCACCCGCGCTGAGGACTGCGTGCTCGCGGTGGCGCATGCCGGCTCGATCCGCGCCCTGCTCTGCCACGCGCTCGGCCTGCCGCCCGCGCGCGCGTTCGCATTGCGTATCGACCACGCCCACGCGGCTCGCATCCGCACCCACACCGGGCAGTTTGAAGTATCCTATGTCAATGCGTCCAGGTTCGAGACCGATTGAGACGCGCGAATTCCGGGAGATTTCCACAATGCAGCATATTCCACAAAATACTATCGTGTCCCCGCGCACCTGGGTTCTGGCCGCGATGATCGCATTCGCCGTCGGCGTGCGCCTTTTGATCTACTTCCTGCCGGGCGCGCTGCCCTACAACTTCACGCCGGTCGAAGCCATCGCCCTGTTCGGCGGCGCCTATTTCGCCGACCGCCGCCTGGCCTTCGGCGTGCCGCTTGCCGCCATGCTGTGCGCGGACCTGATCATCGCCAGCGTGCTGCCGCGCACCTGGATCGGCGACTGGCTCGGCACGCTTCCGGCCGTCTATGGCTGTATCGCACTCACCGTCGTCGGCGGCATGAGCTTGTCGCGCCGCATCAGCGCGTTTCGCGTGACCAGCTACGCCTTCGCGAGCGCAGTGTTGTTCTTCATGGTCACCAATTTCGCCACCTGGATGGCAGCGCACGGCGGCGCGGGCGAAGCCTGCACGCAGAGCCTGGCCGCCTGTTACGTCGCCGGCATTCCATTCTTCCACGGCACATTGGCCGGCACGCTGATCTGGAGCCTGCTGCTGTTCGGCGGATTCGAATTGATGCGGCGCCGCTGGAGCGTGCTGACCACCGCCGCGGCCTGATTCCGCGGTGGGAAACCGCTTGTCGAAAATCTACACCAGGACCGGCGACGACGGCACCACCGGCCTGGGCGACGGCACGCGCGTGCAGAAGGATTCCGCGCGCGTGGCCGCCTACGGCACGGTCGACGAACTCAACAGCGCGATCGGCATGGTCATGGTGCAGGCAGGTTTCCGACGCCGTGCGCGAAACGCTGACGCAAATCCAGCACGATCTGTTCGATCTGGGCGGCGAGTTGTGCATTCCGGGCCTGGCGATGGTCCACGACGCGGATATCGAACGCCTGGAAACCACTCTCGACGCTTTCAATGCCGATCTGCCGGCGCTAAAGGAGTTCATCCTGCCTGGCGGCGGTATGGCCGCGGCCTGCTGTCATCTGGCGCGAACCGTATGTCGGCGTGCGGAACGCGAGGTGGTGACACTGGCGAAACAGGAAAGCGTGCGGCCGCAAGCGCTGCACTATCTCAATCGCCTGTCCGATCTGCTGTTTGTGCTGGCGCGCGTACTTGCGCGTGCCTCGGGTCACGGCGAAGTGCTATGGCAGCACGAGCGGCGCAAGAAGCCGGCACCCTGACCGAAACACACCCGCTCGAGCAACCGGCTTTCCCGCCGAGACCGACAAACATCGCGCCATGACCACCGCGCTCTACACCCATCCGGCCTGTCTCGTCCACGATCCTGGCCCCGGTCACCCGGAATCGCCCGCACGTCTGCGCACGGTGCTGGCCGCGCTGGAGGACAAGCGTTTCACTGCGCTGGTCCGAATCACGGCGCCGCGCGCCACGCGCGGGCAACTCGAATGCGTGCATACTTCGCAACTGATTGACGCAATCTTCGCCGCGGCGCCCAGCGAAGGCCACATCCGCATCGATGCCGACACCGGCATGTCGGCGGATTCGCCGGAAGCGGCCTTGCGCGCTGCCGGAGCCGTCTGCGCAGCGGTGGACGCGGCGCTTGATGGCGGCGCCGCGCGTGCATTCTGCGCCGTGCGTCCGCCCGGTCATCACGCTACGCGTGCCGCGGCGATGGGCTTTTGCCTGTTCAACAATATCGCGATTGGCGCGGCGCACGCACTGGCACGCGGCATGGAACGTGTGGCGATCGTCGATTTCGATGTGCACCACGGCAACGGCACGCAGGATATTTTTTGCACCGACCCGCGGGTGCTGTATGCGTCCACGCACCAGTTCCCCCTGTATCCGGGCACCGGCGCATCTGCGGAAACCGGCGTCGGCAATATCGTCAACGTGCCCTTGCCGCCGGGAACCGGTTCAGCGGGATTTCGCGATGCGTTTGAACAATTCGCGCTGCCCGCTTTGCGCGCGTTTGCACCGCAGTTGGTGCTGATTTCGGCGGGCTTCGATGCGCATCGCCTGGATCCGCTAGCGGACTTGAACCTGGAAAGCGACGACTATGCCTGGGCGACCACCGAACTGGTGAACATCGCGCAAACCTCCGCCTCCGGCCGCGTCATCTCCAGCCTGGAAGGCGGCTACAGTCCTACGGCCATGCGCGAATGCACAACGGCCCATGTAAGCGCAATGCTCGACTGAGCGCACGCATTTGGTTTGTGCGTTCCACAGCGGCGGCAACGATGCCGGTTGCGGCTACGCTATCGGCGTGAAATCCAGCGCCAGCGAATTGATGCAGTAGCGCAATCCCGTCGGTTGCGGGCCGTCGGTAAATACGTGGCCCAGATGCGAAGCGCAGCCTGCGCAACGCACTTCGACCCGGCACATGCCGTGCGAACGATCCTCGTGTTCGACGATGGCCGCGGCGGCAATCGGCTGGAAATAGCTGGGCCAGCCGCAGCCGGAGTGGAATTTCGCAGCCGAGGAAAACAGCGGCGCAGCACAGGCGGCACAGGTGTACGTACCGGCCTCGTCATGATCGCAAAACTTGCCGCTGAACGGCGCCTCGGTGGCAGCCAGCCGGCATACCGCGTAGGCATCGGCACCGAGTTGCGTACGCCATTGCGCGTCAGTTTTTTCGAATTTCGGCCTCATCGCATTTTCCATCCGTCAGCGAACAGACCGGCACTCTAGGGTGAAAATTGCACCGGCGCGTTGCCCGGAAACCGCGAATCAGGCAAGCTTCGCGCCTTGCGCATTGCAATCGGATCATCCGTGTCTGGCGCCAAACGTTCAATATTGCCGAGTTTCCGCCTGCCGACCGCAGCACTGGCTCTGGCCATTGCCAATTTGGTCGCAGCCCAGACCGCGCCGCCCACCTGCCCGGTCGGCGTGCTGATCTGCCCAAAGCCGGCGCGTGCGGACCTGTTCGCGATGTGCAAACGCAATGCGCTGCTGGATTTCTACACCCCGGGGCTGCCGACCGAAGGCGACCGCACCGCCGTGGCCAGCGACTTGAGTGCACGCAAGGTGTCGTCGACGGACAGTTCGCACTACCGCCTCGAAGGCGATGTGCGCATGCAGCGCCTGGATCAACTGCTGCACGCCGATACGCTCACCTACGATACCGACACCACGGCCTACAGCGCGCAGGGCGATGTGCGCATGCAGGATCGCAGCATCCTGATGGCGGCGACCTCCGCCCGCGGCACCGATTCGCCGCGTTCCACGCAACTGGCTGACGTGCGTTACCAACTGCTGCAACAGCGCGGCAACGGCATAGCCGCCAGCGCCGACATGAGCGATCCGGACCACGGCACCCTAACCGACGGTACCTATTCCACCTGCGATCCGGATGATCGTCGCTGGTATCTGCACGCCGACCGCCTGCAGATGGACAAGATCGCAAATAAAGGCCGCGCACACGACGTGACCTTGTATTACGCCGATGTACCGTTTTTCTGGTTTCCCTATCTTGTCTTTCCGCTGAGCAACGAGCGCCAGTCGGGCTTTCTCGCTCCGCACGTCGCCTTCTCAAGTCATCGCGGCCTGGTTCTGGGTGCGCCGTATTACCTGAACCTGGCGCCAAATTACGACGCCACGCTCGAACCACGCATCTCGACCGAGCGCGGCGCCATGTTCCAGGGCCAGTTCCGTTATCTGGATGCCGCCTCCAAGGCGCAGATCGACTTTAATTTCGTGCCGCATGACAACGAGGTCGATGACGAGCTTGCGCAATACGCTGCCACACCGCCCGTGTTCCAGGGTCCGGCATCGCCGGTGGTCATCCCCGACCAGCGCTACACATTCCATATCCAGGACACGACCCTGTTCTCGGCCAACTGGGGCGCGGCGGTGAACATCGATCGGGTGTCCGACAAGCAGTATTTCCAGGATTACGGCGATTCGCTGACCTCCTCGGCCACCGCCCTGCTCGGTTCCACCGCCTACCTGAACGGTCGCGGCAGCTGGTGGAACGCAAGCTTCGGCGCCGACGCGGCGCAGATTACGCAAACCACACTATCCAACGCGGTGCAGCCTTACGAGCGTTTGCCACGGGCCACATTTCAGGGCGAACACGCGCTGCTTGGCGGTCTGGTCTGGGGCTTGAATTCCGAATACGTGGATTTCCGCCGCGGCCCGTTCGATCTGGACGGCACTACGCAGGGCAGCGTCCGCAGCATCGCTTCGATCGAAGGCCAGCGCGCGGATTTGTATCCGTACCTCGCGTATCCGGTCGAGACCGCCGGCTATTTCATCCGCCCGGAACTCGGCCTGCGCTACACCGCCTACGATCTGAGCGACCTGAACGGTTACAACGCCAGCCATCCCGGCGCGCCGGCGTTCACGCAAACGTCGCCCTCGCGCAGCACGCCGATCTTCGATCTCGACGCCGGATTGATCTTCGAGCGTCCGCTCACCTTGTTCGGTAGCGCGCTCACGCAAACGTTGGAACCGCGCCTGTACTACCTGCGTGTGCCCTATCGCAATCAGGCTGATCTGCCGATCTTCGACACACAGCTGCCCTCATTCGACATTCCGAGCCTGTTCCGCAGCAACAGCTTCGTCGGTGCCGACCGCCAGAGCAATGCGAACAACCTCACGGTGGCGCTGACCTCGCGACTGATCGACGCCGCCTCCGGCGACGAACTGCTCAGCGCCAGCATCGGCCAGATCCATTATTTTTCGCCCCAGCGCGTGCAATTGCCCGGCGTGCCGGAAGTTGACTATTCCGGCTCCGACCTAGTCGGCGAACTCGATCTGCGCCTGAACGACAATTGGGAATTGAAGTGGGACCAGCAGTACAACCCGAACTCGAGAATCCTCGATCCGCAAACGCAGATGCTGGTCGAGAACCTGCACCACACCGACCTTTCCTCAGTCAGCGTCGAGCACCGCTTCGGCGCCGAGGGCACGCTGAATTTCTCCTACCGCTTCCGCCGCGGCCTGCTCGAACAGGTTGATACCTCGGCGCTGCTGCCGCTGAATGCGAACTGGAGCCTGGTAGGGCGCTACTACTACTCGCTGATGCACAGCCAGTTGCTGGAGGCCTTCGCAGGCGCCCAGTACGACAGTTGCTGCGTGGCCATGCGCGTGCTGGTGCGGCGCTATATCAATATTATCGGCCAGCTGAAGCCGAGCAATGGCGTGTATTTCGAACTGGAGTTCAAGGGCCTGGGCAACACCGGAACGCGCACCGAGAATTTCCTGCGCCGTGCTATCCTTGGCTATCAATAACCGGCCCGCATAACGCAATTCTTACCGCCGTCGCGTCATCATGCGCGGCCATGTCCCGTATCTGCCTGGATCCCACTTTCCGATGAACCGTCTCGTCGCCGCACTCTGTTTTCTGATCGCCGCATTCGCTAGCGTCTCCGGCGCACGCGCGCAGACACTGCAACCGGCGCAGCCACTGGATCGCATCGTCGCCATTGCCGAGGACGACGTGATCCTGCAAAGCGAACTCGATCGCGCCGTGGCCAACGTGCTCGCGCAGTATCGCAGCAATCCGCAGCAATTGCCGCCGCGCGACGTGCTCGAGCGCCAGGTGCTGGAAAGCCTGGTCATGCTGCGTTTGCAGGTGCAGCGCGCGAAGGACACCGGTATCCGCGTCAACGACGCCGATGTGGATCAGGCCGTGCAGCGCGTGGCCGAGAACAACAAGATGAGCGTGGATCAACTGCGCGCCTCGCTCGCCCACGACAACATGAGCTACGAGGATTTCCGCAATCACCTGCGCGACCAGGTCATGGTGCAGCGCTTGCAGCAGCGTGTGGTGCAGAGCCAGTCCAACGTCAGCGACTCGGAAGTGGATATCCTGCTTGCCAGCAACAGTCTCAAGTCCGGCGAGGTGCACCTGCAGCACATCCTGATCGGCCTGCCCAACGGTGCCGACGCATCGCAGATCGCGGCCGCGCGCGCCAAGGCCGACGAGGTCAAGGCCAAGATCGACGGCGGCATGGATTTCACCACTGCGGCGATCCAATACTCCAGCGCGCAGGACGCGTTGCAGGGCGGCGACCTCGGCTGGCGCCGCTACGACGAGGTGCCCGAGGCGTTTGCCAACCTGGTCGAGGGCATGCAGCCTGGCCAGGTGTCGCAGCCGTTGCGTGGTCCGAGCGGCTTCCATATCGTCAAACTGGTGGACAAGCGCGCTGAGGGCAAGCAGGTCGTGACCGAGTATCACGCTCGTCACATCCTGATCAAGGTCAATGAGTTGACCGGCGCCGCCGAGGCCGCGAAGACCATCGCCGATATCCGCAACCGCATTGTCGACGGTCACGAGGATTTCGCCGCGCTGGCGAAGAAGGATTCGCAGGATTCCAACACCGCCAGCGAAGGCGGCGACATGGGCTGGTTCCCGATCGACCAGTACGGTTCTGCAGTCGCCGATCAACTGGCCACGCTCAAGGATAACGAGATTTCGCAGCCGTTCCGCACCGATCTTGGCTGGCACATCATCCAGCTCCTGGGCACGCGCCAGCAGGACCGCACCAAGGAAATGAAGCGCGAGCAGGCACGCGAGGTGATACGCAACCGCAAAGCCGAACAGGCCTATGAGGATTTCCTGCGCCAGCTGCGTTCCGAATCCTTCGTCGAAATCCGCCTGCCCGGCGCGGAAACCAAATCCGTCGCGGCGGACAAACCAGCTCCCTGAGTGCGCCGATGAACGACGTCCGTCCGTGGCTGCCGCGCCTGGCGGTCACGCTGGGCGAACCGGCGGGAATCGGCCCCGAACTCGTCGCCGCGCTGGCAGCCACCGATCTGGCCGCCGATCTTATTGCCGTCGGCGACAAGGATCACCTGCTGCTCGCCGCGCAGGCGCGCGGCATCGCCTTGTCCATTGAAGCCGACGACGGCCTCTGGCGGCACGAACGGGCACCCGGCGCCTTGCGCTGCGTACATGTTCCGCTACGCGCCGAGGCGGTTCCGGGGCGACTCGAACCACGCAACGCCGCTCACGTGATCGATCTGCTGGCGCGCGCCGCGGACGGCTGCCTCGCCGGCGTGTTCGACGCGCTCGTAACCGCGCCCGTGCACAAGGGCATCATCAACGACGCCGGTTTCGCATTCACCGGCCACACGGAATTCTTCGCCGCACGCGCCAAGTGCGAAGTCGCCATGCTGCTGGCGGCCCCGGGTCTGCGCGTAGCCCTGACGACCACGCATCTACCGCTGGCGGACGTGCCCACTGCGATCAGCGCGGCCGGCATCGTGCGCATTTTGCGCATTGTATACAACGACCTGCGCCACCGCTTTGACATCGCCGATCCGCACATTGCGGTGCTTGGATTGAACCCGCACGCTGGCGAAGGCGGCCATCTGGGCCGAGAGGAAATCGAGATCATTGCACCGGCACTCGCCGCTTTGCGTGCCGAAGGCATGAATCTGAGCGGACCGCTGTCGGCGGATACCGCCTTCGTACCCGCCAAACGCGCCCAATTCGACGCCTATCTCGCCATGTACCACGATCAGGGCCTGTCCGTGCTCAAGGCGCTGGGTTTCGGCGACGCGGTCAACATCACCCTGGGCCTGCCCTTTATCCGCACCTCGGTCGATCATGGCACCGCGCTGGACATCGCCGGCAAAGGCCGCGCCGACCCGTCCAGCTTGCTTGCCGCGGCGCAGCTGGCGCTGGAACTGGCGGCCAGATGAGTCACAAGCAGCCTTCCCTGGAGCGGTCGCCGGCCCAGCCATCCCTGGCTGGTCGCTCGCCGGCGCGAGATGCCATTCAAGGCATCTCGCGCCAAATCCCGACTCGCCCACGCAAGCGCTTCGGTCAGCATTTTCTGCACGATCCGGGGATCCTGCGACGCATCCTCGACTGCGTCGCGCCGCAGCCCGGAGAACACCTGGTCGAGATCGGCCCTGGGGAGGGCGCACTAACCATGCCCTTGCTGCGCGCGGCCGGGAAGCTCACCGCCATCGAACTCGACCGCGACCTGATCGAACCGTTGCGCGAAAAGGCACGCGGAGTCGGTGAACTGACCATTCTCAACGCCGATGTGTTGACGGTGGATTTTTCCGCCCTCGCGCAACGCAAACCCATGCGCGTCGTCGGCAACCTGCCCTACAACATATCCACACCGATCCTGTTTCATTGTCTCGAGCATGCCGTTGCCATCGCCGATATGCATTTCATGCTGCAGAAGGAAGTGGTCGAGCGAATGGCTGCCGCTCCCGGCAGCAAGGTGTATGGACGCTTGTCGGTGATGCTGCAATTGCGTTGCAGTGTGGAGCCGCTGTTGCGCGTGCCACCCGACGCGTTCCAGCCGCCGCCGAAGGTGGATTCGGCCGTCGTGCGTCTGGTGCCGTTGCCAGCCGCGCAGTTGACTGACGTCAACGCCGACCTGCTCGCACGTATCGTGCGCGCCGCGTTCGGCCAGCGTCGCAAGACGCTGAGCAACGCCTTGTCCGGCATTGCCAGCGCCGACGATATGATTGCCGTCGGCATCGACCCGCGCAGTCGTGCCGAGCAGCTGCCGCCGCAGGCTTTCGTCGCACTCGCGCGACGGCTGGGCGCGCGCGAGTAAGACAACCCTTGCCGGATGGCCGCGCGTGCCGGAGAATCGGCGCATGAGCGACAAGACCCCGTACGCCATCGACATCGCCGTGCACACGCGCTTTCTCGACGAGCAATCCGCGCCGGCAGACAATCGCTACGTGTTTGCCTATACAATCCGCATCGCCAATGTCGGCAGCGTGCCAGCGCGTCTGCTCACGCGCCACTGGATCATCACCGACGCCAACGGTCGTGTGCAGGAAGTGCGCGGCGACGGCGTGGTCGGCGAGCAGCCGCATCTGCATCCCGGCCAGGGCTTCGAATACACCTCGGGCGCGGTGCTGGAAACCGCCGTCGGTACGATGCGCGGCAGTTACCAGATGCTGGCCGACGACGGTCGCCATTTCGACGCGACGATAGCGCCGTTTACCCTTTCGATTCCACGGACCCTGCACTGATGGCCACCTGGGCCATCGGCGATATCCAGGGTTGCCACGATGAACTTTGCCGCCTGCTCGAAAAAACAGGATTCGATCCCGCGCACGATAGGCTCTGGTTTTGTGGCGATCTGGTCAACCGTGGCGGCCAGTCGCTGGCGGTGCTGCGGCTGGTGAAATCCTTCGGCGAACGCGCCGTTGTTGTGCTCGGCAATCACGATCTTTCCCTGCTCGCCGTGGCCGAACGCGACGAAGCCGAACAGGCCAGGGTGAATCCGGATCTGCGCGAGATACTGTTCGCGCCGGATCGCAAGGATCTGCTCGATTGGCTGCGCACGCGTCCGCTGCTGCATGTGGATCGCGCGCTGGATTTCATGCTGGTCCATGCTGGTCTTGCGCCGAGCTGGGATGTCGAACACGCCGAGCGCGCAGCGCGCGAGGTGGAGCAACGTCTCGCTGGCGACGGCGCGACGCGTCTGCTCAAGGCGATGTTCGGCAACAAACCCGATCAATGGTCGCCGCGCCTGCAGGGCATGGACCGCCTGCGCGCGACGATCAACGTGTTGACGCGGATGCGCTACTGCGATATTCGTGGACGTATCGCCTATCGCGAGAAAGGCGCACCGGGCACGCAAAAACCCGGCCTGTATCCGTGGTTCGAAGTACCCGGCGTGTGCAAGCGCGATATCCGCATAGTGTGCGGACACTGGTCCACGCTCGGCCGTTTCGCCGGCATGGGAGTGCACGCGATCGACGGCGGCTGTGTCTGGGGTGGCGAATTGATCGCTCTGCGCCTGGACGGCGAAGAGCCGCAGTTCCTTTCGATCAAATCCACGCGACCGCAGCCACTGCCGGTCGCAAAACCAATCGCGGCGACATGATGAACGCCAAAGTCACGCCACTGGTGGTCGGCGTCACCAGCCACCGCAACATTCCGGCACACGAGCTCGACTCGATCCGCCTATGCGTGCATGACCTGCTCGTGAAATTGCAACATGAGTATCCGCATTCACCGTTGGTGGTCATTTCGGCGCTGGCCGAAGGCGGCGATCAGCTCGTGGCGCAAGAGGCACTGGCCATCGGCGCGCAGCTGATCGCGCCGCTGCCGCTGCCGCGCGATGTGTATGCTGAAGACTTCACCGATGCAGCGACACGCGATTCCTTTGCAATGCTGTGCGCGCGGGCGCATGTCTTCGAATTGCCCCTGCTGCCGGGCCACACTTCGCGCGAGGTCGCGCAGGCCGGCGTCGAACGCGATCGCCAGTACGCGCAGGCCGGCGTGTTCATCGCGCGCCATTGCCATTTGCTGCTGGCAATCTGGGACGGCAAGGAATCCGACCGTCTCGGCGGCACAGCCCAGGTCGTCGCGTATTACCTGCACGGCGTCATGCCCGGACTGGTCGAACGCCGCCATGGCGCGCGCCGCTGGCTGTTCGGCTACGGTGACGAGCGCCTGGTGTGCCATCTGGTGTGTTCGCGAGACGCCGCCGATGGCGCCCCTCAGGCGCCGCTGCAAAGCGGGCAGATTCTCTGGCTCACGGCCGGCTCGGTGTCCGCACCGGATGCGCCGATGCCGGCACGCTTCCGCACTGCATTCGTCTGTGCGGGTGAATTCAACCTGGACGCGGCAAAATACAGCGCCCGCATCGATACTACGCCCGCCGATCCGGTCGAACGCGACGCACCGCCGTCTCTGGCTCCGCTGTTTCGCTCAGCCGACTGGCTGGCATTGCATTTCCAGAAACGCGTACTGCTCGCCATGCGCATGTCCTACGTTGTGGCGGGCCTGATGGGCATTGCGTTTGCGGTCTACGACAATTTGTCAAACGCCGACGCCTTCATCTACGTATTCCTGCTGCTTTTCGCCAGCGGTGCGGCAATAAGTACGCTCGCCCGGCGCCGTGAATGGCATCGCAAATATCTGGACTACCGCGCACTCGCCGAAGGCCTGCGCGTACAAGGCTACTGGCGCCGCGGCGGCATTTCCATGACCGGCGATCTGGAGTTCGCGCAGGACAGCTTGCAGCAGAAACAGAACATCGAGCTGGACTGGGTCCGCGATGCGATGCGCAGCGCGGATCTCGTACGCATGCCGGATGCGCCGGGCGGCCGCAGCGCAAGGCTGCAGCGTGTCATTTCCGAATGGATCGGCGATACAGCCAGCGGTCAGCTCGGCTACTACACGCGCAAGGCCGCACTGCGCGAGCGCAATTACCACATCACCGAACTGATAGGCAAGATCAGCCTATACGCCGGTGTCGGCATCAGTGCGGTGTTGGCCGCGCTCGCGTTTCGGCTTTCCGTCGACGCGAAGAACAACCTGATCGTGCTGATGGCGATATTTTCGGTTTCCGGCGCGGTGCGCGAAGCTTACGCGTACCGCAAGGCGGACAAGGAACTGATCAAGCAATACCGATTCATGCGCCGCCTGTTTGCGGATGCACGCGCCGCCCTGCTCGGCGCGCGCGACGAGGCCGAACAACGCGAGATCCTGCGCGCGCTGGGCGAGGCCGCGCTATCCGAACACGCCGAATGGGCGATGATGCACCGCCAGCGCCCGCTCGAACACGGACGCATGTGAGGATTGCGTCGGCTGCCGGTCGGAAAGATTATCGAGTGGTATTCAGTAGCGAATCACCGAGCGGATCGACTTGCCGGCGTGCATCAGCTCGAATGCTTCGTTGATTTTCTCCAACGACATCACCGCGCTGATCATTGGATCGATCCTGATTTCGCCGCGCAGGTAGCGATCCACATAACCGGGCAACTGCGAACGGCCCTTGACGCCGCCGAACGCGCAGCCGCGCCAGACGCGACCGGTGACAAGCTGGAATGGTCGCGTGGCAATCTCCTGCCCGGCACCGGCGACACCGATGATGATCGATTCGCCCCAGCCCTTGTGGCAGCACTCCAACGCCGAACGCATCACGTTGACATTGCCGATGCATTCGAATGAATAGTCCACACCACCATCGGTGAGATCGACAATCGCCTGCTGCAACGGTCGATTGCAATCTTCCGGATTGACGAATTCGGTCGCACCGAGCGATTTGGCCATTTCCCACTTGGACGGATTCGTATCCACGGCAATGATGCGCGCGGCCTTGGCCAGCACCGCACCTTGCACGACCGACAAGCCGATGCCACCCAGGCCGAACACCGCAACGCTTGATCCCGGCTGCACTTTCGCAGTGTTCAACACCGCACCGATGCCGGTGGTGATGCCGCAGCCGAGCAGGCAGACCTTGTCCAGCGGCGCTGTGGGATCGATTTTCGCCAGCGCGATTTCCGGCAACACCGTGTATTCGGAAAACGTGCTGGTACCCATGTAATGCAGAATCGGCTCGCCCCTGATCGAAAAACGCGAGGTGCCGTCCGGCATCAGGCCCTTGCCTTGAGTGACGCGGATCGCCTGACACAGATTGGTCTTGCCGGAGCGGCAGAACTTGCACACGCCGCATTCGGGCGTGTACAGCGGAATGACGTGATCGCCGGGTTTGACGCTGGTCACGCCAGCGCCAACTTCTTCGACGATACCACCACCCTCATGACCGAGGATGACCGGAAACAACCCTTCCGGATCAGCACCCGACAGCGTAAACGCATCGGTATGACACACGCCGGTGGCAGCGATGCGCACCAGCGCCTCTCCCGCCTTGGGGCCGGCCAAATCCACTTCCTCGATGCTCAGCGGTTTGCCTGCTTCCCAAGCGACAGCGGCACGGGTTTTCATCCTTTCCTTCCTCGAAAAATTTCCTTCGCGTGATGACGCAGGTGGTCTTCCACAAAGCTGGCGATGAAATAGTAACTGTGATCGTAACCCGGCTGCATGCGCAGACGCAGCGGCTGAGCCGCTTTGCGACAGGCCGCATCGAACCATTCAGGGTGCAGTGTCTGGTGCAGGAACGGATCGGCTGCGCCCTGATCGATCAGGATTTCGCCATCGAACCGTTTGCCCTGAGCGATCAACTCGCAGGCATCGTAGGGCTTCCACGATTGCCGATCCTCACCGAGATAACGCGCAAACGCGCCTTCACCCCAGCGCACGCGCGTGGGCGCGACTATCGGCGCAAACGCCGATACCGACCGGTAACGTTCGGGATGCTTCAAGGCGACGGTCAACGCACCGTGGCCACCCATCGAGTGACCGAAGATACTCTGGCGTGTCATGTCGGCCGGAAAGTTTGCCGCGATCAGCGCCGGCAATTCTTGCGTGACATACGTATACATGTTGAAATGTCGCGACCACGGGGACTGCGTAGCGTCGAGGTAAAAGCCCGCGCCGGCGCCGAAATCTTCTTCGTCCGCTTCGCCGGGAATGCCGGTATTGCGCGGGCTCGTATCCGGCACGACCAGCAACAATCCCAATTCAGCTGCGATGCGCTGCGCGCCAGCCTTGATCGTGAAGTTTTCCTCCGTACAAGTCAGCCCGGACAGGAAATACAACACCGGCACCGCTCCATGTTCGGCCTGCGGCGGCGCATAGACCGCGAATCGCATTGCCCCCGCACATGCAGCGGATGCATGCCGATAAAAACCCTGCACACCGCCGAAACAGCGGCGTGCGGAGAGCGTTTCGAGCGCATTCACGAGCTTGCTATTGAGTCCATTTTTTCAACCACGCATTCACCGTTTCGTGCCATTGCACACTGTTCTGCGGTTTTTGCACCCAGTGGCTTTCGTCCGGATAGGTCAGAAACTCGCTGGGAATGCCGCGGCGTTGCAGCGCTGTGAAAGCGGCGATGCCCTGTTCGATCGGAATGCGGTAGTCGTGCTGGCTGTGCACGACCAACATCGGTACGCGCCAATCCTTGACATGATCGATCGGGTTGAACTTCTCGTAGTTTTCCGGGTGCTCGTACTGGGTACCGCCGTTTTCGTGCTCCTCAAACCACAGCTCTTCGGTGGCGTAGTACATCATGCGCGCATCGAACACGCCGTCGTGATCGACCAGGCATTTCCACGGCTCATTCCACACGCCGGCGATCCAGTACGTCATGTAGCCGCCGTAGCTGGCGCCCAGCGCGCAGGCATTGTTGCCGTCCAGATACGGAAACCGCTTGAGCGCCGCGGCCCAGCCTTTTTTCAGATCTTCCAGCGGACGATCACCCCAGTGCTGGCTGATCGCATCAGTCAACGCTTGCCCATAGCCAGTCGAACCGTGGAAATTGATTGCAACTACGCCAAAACCGGCACCGGCGTAGGTTTGCGGATTCCAGCGGTAATGGAATTCGTTCGGCCATGCGCCTTGCGGGCCGCCGTGGATCAGGAATGCGACCGGATATTTGTGTCCCGGTTTCGCACCGACCGGGGGCATCGCATACCCGTGCACCGTGTCGCCATTCCAGCCCTTGAAAGTGAACCACGTCGCTTTGCTGAAGCGCACGTCGGCCAGGCGCGCGGCATTGAGATGCGTGACTTGGGCCAGATTCTTGCCGCGCGGCGTCAACGTGTACAAGTCCACTGGATGCCGGAAATCCTCGCGCGCGGCAATCAGTTTGTCGCGGCTCAAATCAAAACCCATCACACTGCCATCACCAAGCAAACGGGTGGCCTTGCCACTGGCGATATCGATGGCGAACAACGGATGATTGCCGTCATCATCAACCGTGGTGTACAACGTCTTGCCGTCTGGCGACAACAGCAGACTGCCGGCGGACCGATCCCAGTGCGGATCGACTTCGCGTTTGGCACCAGTGGCCAGATCCAGCGCCATGATGCCAAAGCGGTCGGCCTCGAATCCCGGCACTTTCATCGCCAGGTAATACAAAGTCTTGCCGTCGTGCGAAGGCAGCGGATACGCGTCCCAAGCCGGGTTGTCGGCGGTGAGATTGCTTGGTGCCGTCGAGCCGTCGGCTGGCACCGAGTAGATATCGAAATTGGTCGACCACGGTTCCGTCTTGCCGGCAATGCGCACATCGAAGTACACGATTTTTCCATCCGGCGAGAACACGTATTCGGTTTCGTCGCCGAACGGCTTGCTCGGAATGTCGCCGTCGATGCCGCGGGTCAGATGCACCGGTTCGGCGGCGCCGGCCAGCGGCATGATGAACAACTGCGAACGGCGATGATCAGACCACTGATCCCAGTGACGGATGAACAGGCGATCGTAAATGCGACCGCTGGCCTTGTCTGCCTTGACTGCGTCGAGGCGCTTGTTCGTGCAGGCAAGATCGGCACAATCCTCGAACACTTGCGCCGAAAACAGCAGCGACTTGCCATCCGGTGAGATGCGGTAGTTGTCGATATCCAATGGCAGGTGCGTCAGCTGCGTCGGTGCGCCGCCCGTGACCGGCTGCGACCACAGTTGACCGATGCCGCCCTTGTCGTTGCCGAGAAAATACAGGGTTTTGCCGTCCGGCGAAAAACGTCCGGCACTGGCGTTGGATTTGCCGTCGGTTATGCGCTTGGCCGCCGCGCCCGCGTGTGCCAGATCCAGCAACCATACGCTGCTGATGCGCTTGTTCGCCGCGTAATCGGTGCTGCTCACGCCGAACACGACGTGATGGCCGTCGCCCGACAGATGCGGGTCGGATACCCGATCCATCATTGCCAGATCATGCGCATCGAACGGATGCGTTGCGGCCAGCGCGCTGGTGGCCAGTGCGAACGCACAAAGAGCGAAAAGATATTTCATCGCAATTCTCCTCGAAGCAAATGCATCTTGCGTTACGCCGCGCTGCCCATGCGCGCGATCCAGCGATACAGCAGCCACGTCACCGCAACGAATACGATGCCGCCGATCCAGATTGACGGCGTCTCGAAGCCATCGCTCGACCAAGCCGATCGGAGATTGGTTGCCGGTGAAGGCCACCACGCCCGCGAACACCACGCCAAGCAGGCTCTCGCCCACGATCAGGCCCGAGGCCAGCAGCACACCCAGTTGCTTGATGGCTTCCGGCTTCGGTGCCGGTTCGGCGCGCTGGTCGAACCACCAGCCCACCACCGCGCCCACCACGACCATCAGCGTCGTGGACGTCGGCAGGTAGATGCCGAGGCCCACCGCCAGCGGCGGCAGGCGCAGGCCCTTCTTCGCCAGCCCAGTATTCATCCAAGATGATGAGCGCCACGCCGATGCCGACGCCCAGTGCCGATCAGCTCCAGTCGACGTTGTCGGGATCACGCCCTGCGCCAGCGCCGAGATCAGGCCTGCCTGGGGAGCGGGCACGCGCTGGCCGGATCGACGCCCGGCGCGCCCAGGAAACCGTAGGCCTGCTTCACCAGATCCAGCACCGGCGGGATGACGATGCGCGCCCGCGATCACGCCGATCACCAGCGCCCACTGCTGCTTCGACGGCGTGGCATCCACCAGTTGGCCGGTCTTGAGATCCTGCAGGTTGTTGTTGGCGATGGACGCCACCGCGAACACGATGGAGGTGACGAACAGCGCATACGCCGACCAGCGCCTTGCCCATCCCCGGCGGCAGCAACGGTTTGACACCGACACCAGCAACAGCGCCGCGATGACCACCACCAGGATGCCGATGCCGGAGAGCGGGCTGTTGGAGGAGCCGATCAGGCCGGCCATGTAACCGCATACCGCCGATACCAGGAAGCCCACCACCACCACGAAGACGACGCCGCCGATGATCAGCAGTCACGCATGCGCGCCCAAGCCCGCTGCTGACGGCGAAATTCCACAGCAGCCAGCGATCGGCATCATGCACAGCAACGACACCAGCCGACCATGCCGATCGGGATGTCGTGTTCGGTGCGCGGCAGGGTATCGCGCCTTGCCGGCCTTGCGCGCGCGCGAGGCGGCCATGGCGCTCGCGAGGCCGCCGACCACCGGTTTCACCAGCTTGACCAGCGTCCAGATGGCGGCCACGCCGATGGCGCCGGCGCCCACGAAGCGCACGTAGTGGCTCCAGGCTGCCCTGCGCCACGTCCGCAGCTCGTGCCCGCAGACCGAGATGCAGATGCGGCTGAAATGCGGCACCGCCCAGCCCCAGCCGATGAGCGCACCCACCAACATGGCGATGCCCACCGCAATGCCCACCAGTGGCCGATGCGCGAACAGCGCGAACGACAGGCTGAAGTCGAAGCCGCGTGGCGCGCGCCCTTGTCACCGCCGAGGCGGAAATACTGCGCCACGTCGCTGGCGAAGAGTCTGGTCTGCACGATCACGTAGAACACCGCGGACACGATCGAGCCCCACCACCACGGCCTTCAGGCCCGCGCCGCCGGATTCCACCGATTCGGCGGCCTCGGCCGATCCGTCGACCCGAGCCGACCTTGAGCACTTCGGCGCAGGCCACGCCTTCGGGATACGGCAGGTCGGAATCGGTCACCAGCGCGCGGCGCAGCGGGATGGTGTACATGACGCCGAGGATGCCGCCGGTGGCGCAGATGCCGACCGACATCCAGAACGGAAATCCGGTCCACCAGCCGACGATGATCAGGCCGGGCAGCACGAAGATGATCGAGGACAGCGTGCCGGCCGCCGAGGCCACCGTCTGCACGATGTTGTTCTCCTGGATGGTGGCGTCGCGCAAGCCGCGCAGGATCGCCATGGAGATCACCGCAGCCGGGATCGAGGTGGAGAAGGTCAGGCCGGCCTTCAGGCCGAAGTAGACGTTCGCGGCGGTGAATACCACGCGTGATCACGATGCCGATGAGCAGGCCGCGGATGGTGAATTCGGCGCGCAAATCCGCACCAGGCGATGGCAGGCTTTTCACAGTCGGGATTCCTTGGCGCGCGGAAAGTGCGCAGTATCGCAGACCTTGACGGCTTTGCGCATACCGCAATGCAGCGTGCTTGCAGCGCCAAACAAAAAGGGCGGCCGATTACCGGCCGCCCCGCAAACATCGCAGCCATGCGGCTGCGCTAATATTGCTCAGCGTCGGGGCGCGATGCCCTGGCGCCGTTGCCAATAGGCACCGCCGATCAGCATGACCAGTCCCAGCAGCAGCAGGCCGCGCAGATCCAGCGTCGGCGTCGGTATCGGCACCCCGCTGGTAAGCGTCGATGCGCTGGAACTGGTTTGCGTGGTTTGATCGCTGCTCACCGTCGCGGTGTTGGTGATCGTGCCGGTGGCGGTAGCGGCAATCGTGTAGGTAACCGATATCGTGACACCTGTGCCCTGGTTCAGCGTGCCGAGGCTGCACGGGAATCCTCCGGCACACGGAGCGGTCGCCGATACAAAGGTCAGGTTTGCCGGCGTCGGATCGGTCAACAGCACATTGGTTGCCGCTGCCGAACCCGTGTTGTTCACCACGATTGTGTAGGTGATGTTGTTGCCCGCGTACGCGTTGCCAGGGCCGGTCTTCTGGATGGTCAGTACCGGTGCTTGCACTGTCGTCGTCGCACTGCCGCAGCTCGTCACAGGCGTGCAGCCAGCGCCCGGTGTCGGCGGCGAGCCGCCGCCGCTCGGATCCACGGAAGCATAGTTCGTAATGTCGCCCGTAGCGCTCGGTGCCGTGGTCGTAATCGTGAACGTCGCGGCACCGTTCGCGGCACCGGCGGCAAGAGCCGCAGTCAGGGTCACCGTGCAACTCAAATTCGGCGCTCCGCTACAAGTCACGCTGGTCACATTCGTCCCCGTCACCGCGCTGACGTAGGTCACCCCTGCCGGCAGCGCATCTGCCACCGTCAATGTTGTACTGCTCGGCGTGCCGCCGCTATTGCCCAATCCGATCGTGTACACCAGACTGCCATTTGCGAGTACGGTAGCTGGAGCGGATTTCGTCAGCGTGATATTCGCCGCTTGCGTATCCGTGTCCGTCGCCGTGTTGTTGCCCGGGTTCGGATCGGTCACGCTGCCCGGCGGCGTGACCGTCGCCGTGTTCGACAAACTGCCCGTCGCCGCCGCACTCACCGTTCCGCTGAGCGTGAACGTCGCCGTGCCACCAACCGGCAAATTCACCAGCGCATTGATGTTCCCGCTGCCGCTGGCCGGGCCGCTCGCACCGCCCGCATACACCGCCGTCCAGGTCGCACCCGTAATGTTCGCCGGCACCGTATCGGCCACCGTCGCACCCGTGGCATCACTCGGCCCGGTGGCATTGCTCGCCACAATCGTGTAACTGATCGCACCGCCCGGCGTGTACGTCGCGCTGCCGTCGGTCTTGCTGATCGCCAGGTCCGCGCTCGCCGAGATCGTATCCGTGTCCGTCGCCGTGTTGTTGCCCGGGTTCGGATCGGTCACGCTGCCCGGCGGCGTTACCGTCGCCGTGTTCGACAAACTGCCCGTCGCCGCCGCACTCACCGTTCCGCTGAGCGTGAACGTCGCCGTGCCACCAACCGGCAAATTCACCAGCGCATTGATGTTCCCGCTGCCGCTGGCCGGGCCGCTCGCACCGCCCGCATACACCGCCGTCCAGGTCGCACCCGTAATGTTCGCCGGCACCGTATCGGCCACCGTCGCACCCGTGGCATCACTCGGCCCGGTGGCATTGCTCGCCACAATCGTGTAACTGATCGCACCGCCCGGCGTGTACGTCGCGCTGCCGTCGGTCTTGCTGATCGCCAGGTCCGCGCTCGCCGAGATCGTATCCGTGTCCGTCGCCGTGTTGTTGCCCGGGTTCGGATCGGTCACGCTGCCCGGCGGCGTTACCGTCGCCGTGTTCGACAAACTGCCCGTCGCCGCCGCACTCACCGTTCCGCTGAGCGTGAACGTCGCCGTGCCACCAACCGGCAAATTCACCAGCGCATTGATGTTCCCGCTGCCGCTGGCCGGGCCGCTCGCACCGCCCGCATACACCGCCGTCCAGGTCGCACCCGTAATGTTCGCCGGCACCGTATCGGCCACCGTCGCACCCGTGGCATCACTCGGCCCGGTGGCATTGCTCGCCACAATCGTGTAACTGATCGCACCGCCCGGCGTGTACGTCGCGCTGCCGTCGGTCTTGCTGATCGCCAGGTCCGCGCTCGCCGAGATCGTATCCGTGTCCGTCGCCGTGTTGTTGCCCGGGTTCGGATCGGTCACGCTGCCCGGCGGCGTTACCGTCGCCGTGTTCGACAAACTGCCCGTCGCCGCCGCACTCACCGTTCCGCTGAGCGTGAACGTCGCCGTGCCACCAACCGGCAAATTCACCAGCGCATTGATGTTCCCGCTGCCGCTGGCCGGGCCGCTCGCACCGCCCGCATACACCGCCGTCCAGGTCGCACCCGTAATGTTCGCCGGCACCGTATCGGCCACCGTCGCACCCGTGGCATCACTCGGCCCGGTGGCATTGCTCGCCACAATCGTGTAACTGATCGCACCGCCCGGCGTGTACGTCGCGCTGCCGTCGGTCTTGCTGATCGCCAGGTCCGCGCTCGCCGAGATCGTATCCGTGTCCGTCGCCGTGTTGTTGCCCGGGTTCGGATCGGTCACGCTGCCCGGCGGCGTTACCGTCGCCGTGTTCGACAAACTGCCCGTCGCCGCCGCACTCACCGTTCCGCTGAGCGTGAACGTCGCCGTGCCACCAACCGGCAAATTCACCAGCGCATTGATGTTCCCGCTGCCGCTGGCCGGGCCGCTCGCACCGCCCGCATACACCGCCGTCCAGGTCGCACCCGTAATGTTCGCCGGCACCGTATCGGCCACCGTCGCACCCGTGGCATCACTCGGCCCGGTGGCATTGCTCGCCACAATCGTGTAACTGATCGCACCGCCCGGCGTGTACGTCGCGCTGCCGTCGGTCTTGCTGATCGCCAGGTCCGCGCTCGCCGAGATCGTATCCGTGTCCGTCGCCGTGTTGTTGCCCGGGTTCGGATCGGTCACGCTGCCCGGCGGCGTTACCGTCGCCGTGTTCGACAAACTGCCCGTCGCACCGGCGCTGATCGTTGCGGTCACCGTATAGGTAATCGAACTGCCGGCAGGCATGTCGACCGTATCGTTGATATTGCCGCTGCCCGAGACGCTGAATCCCGTGGCACCGCCGCTCGCCACTGCCGTCCAGCTATCGCTCGCGATCGCGGCGGGCAGTGTGTCGGCCACCGTCGCGCCGGTGACATCGCTCGGTCCGGTGTTGCTTACGGTAATGGTGTAGGTCGTCGATCCGCCCGCTACTACCGTGGCGACGCCATCATCTTTTGTGATCCCAAGATCGGCTTGCGGCGTCAGCGTGTCGGTGTCCGTAGCCGAGTTGTTGTTCGGATTCGTATCGGTCACACCAACCGGCACTGCCACCGTCGCGGTATTCGACAGACTGCCTGTCGCACCGGCGCTGATCGTTGCGGTCACCGTATAGGTAATCGAACTGCCGGCAGGCATGTCGACCGTATCGTTGATATTGCCGCTGCCCGAGACGCTGAATCCCGTGGCACCGCCGCTCGCCACTGCCGTCCAGCTATCGCTCGCGATCGCGGCGGGCAGCGTGTCGGCCACTGTCGCACCGTTGACATCGCCCGGTCCGTTGTTGGTTACGGTAATGGTGTAGATGATGCTTCCGCCGGGAGTGGCATTGCCGGCGACGTTGTCGGTTTTGGTGATGGCCAGGTCGGCAGCACTACACGAAGGAAAATTATCCAGTGCAGGCGCTACCGCATTGGCAACGCCATTGCCACCTTGCGTCGCGCCGTTGGCGGGAAATTTCGGCGGGGTGATTCCGGTTGAATCGCTTGTTCCATTTGCTCCGCCTGCGGCCGACACAGACCCTGGAGTGCCGGCATTTACCGCTATGTAGCCGCCGCCACCACCACCACCGGCACCTTCGCTTTCCGAAGACGTAATGTGCTGGTTGCCGCCTTTGCCGCCGTTGGCCTGCAGCACGACTCCGCTGAGGCTGGAATTGGCGATGAGAACGATGGAGCCGCCCGCGCCACCGCCGCCGGGAGCGTCGTTGCCGTTGCCCAATCCGTTGTTGTTCAGCGCAGAAGCGCCGCTCGCATTGATCGTACCTGTACCCGTAATCGTGCTGGCCAGCAGGAAGACGATGCCGCCGCCATTGCCGCCCGCGGTGCCAGCGCCGTTGTTCTCGTCGCCAGCACCTCCGCCGCCACCGAAGAACAGGCGATCGCCCGCCGTGCTCGAATCATTGGTGAGCGGTCGACCACCGAGGCCACCGCGTTCAAGGCGATTATTGCCGCCCCACGCCGCGTTGCCCGGCGCCGTCGTCGTTGGATCATGGGTATTTGCGGCGTAGGTGTAGCCGCCGCGGCCGCCGCCAGACGATGTGTTGGCGCTCGTGATGGTGCCGTCGATGTTCCATGCCGTGGTATACGTGGCGACGCTGTTGTCCGGGTTGCCTTCGCCATTCCAAGGGACACCACTATCGCCATTGGCGCCACCGCCGCCACCACCATTGTGCGCATCGCCGCCGCCGCCGCCGTTGGCCGGGGCACCCCGTCCGTAACCACCGCTATAGGTCGATTCATACGTCGCCAGACTACCGGCTATGCTTTCCCCTTTTTGAGCACCGCCATCGCCTTGGATCGTGCCCGTGCCGCTTACTCCGGTATAACCTTGTTGCGTGGCGGTCACGCGGTAATACGTCCAGTTCGTATTCTGCGAACCGGTATTGTTGATGATCGCGCCACCCCGAAATCCCTGGCCCGCCACCGTGATGCCCGCGCCACCGACCGTCGCTGTGTTCTGCACCAACGCGGCGACGGTGCCGCCGGTGGTGCCGTTCCATGTTTGCGCGGTTACCGAACCGGCACCAGAAATCGAAAGCGAAGAGTACTGCGGCACACGCACGACTTCGGCGCCGTTGTCGAAATTGTTGCGCAGGCCGCCGCCGCAGGTATTGGCACTGCCGCCGCTGTCGATGGTAAGGATATTGCCGTTGATGGCGTCGACGTTGACAAACTCGAAGCGTCCGGCGTTGTTCAGTGCGCTGACGGTGCCGTAGGTGGCGTCGTCGGGCGACGTGATCGTGGCGCCCTGCGGGTTGTAGATCAGCAGTACGTCGTTGACAGCAAGCCCGGTAAGCGCCGCCGCGCTGGTCACCGTGATCGTGGTGGCGTTCTGCGCGGCCGCGGCGCTGAGCGTGGTGTACGTGTTGATCACCGTACCGGCAGTGGTTACGGACTTCGCGCCATCGTGACCCGGGTTCCAGGCCTGCGCGGCGGGTGCGGCCAGCAATCCGACCGTGGCAAACAACGCCGTCATGCGGTGGCAAAAAGTGGTCGCGTTGCGCATACGAACTTCCCCTGATGTGATTGCGTACATTATATCTTTTTCCCCCTATCGAGGTGACCCGCAATCCCGCATCAGCGTTTCGGGCCGATCTGCGCAGCCTCAAGCCTTGCCCACCCGGCCGTAGACGTCCTCCATGCGCACGATATCGTCCTCGCCGAAGTAATCGCCGCACTGCACCTCGATGAGGTGAATGTCGGCGTCGGTTGGGTTCGCCAGCCTGTGCAGCGTTTCCATCGGAATGTAGACCGATTCGTTGCGCTTGAGCAGGAATTCGCGATCGCCAACGCGCACCTTGGCCGTGCCGTCGACCACCGTCCAGTGTTCACTGCGGCGATGATGCAGTTGCAGACTCAGCACCTGGCCCGGTTTGACCGTCAGGCGTTTGACCTTGCAGTCGTCGGCATCCTCGAGCACGGTGAAACTGCCCCAGGGCCGATGCACGGTCGGATGGAACCGTACGGCGGCATGATCGGTTTCACGCAAGTGTTCGACCACCTGCTTGACCTGTTGCGTACGCTCGCGATCGGCGACCAGCACGGCGTCGCCAGTGTCGACGATGACCAGATTCTTTACACCGACCGCCGCGATCAGTCGATGCTCGCCCTGGATGTAACAGTTTTCGCTATCGACGACGACCACCGCGCCGTGCACGCGATTGCCCGCTGCATCCGGCGCAGCGCCAGATTCCAGTTCGCTCATTGCCTTCCACGAGCCGATATCGCTCCAGTCGAAAGTGGCCGGCAACACGGCGCGGCGCTTGGCCCGTTCCATGATCGCGTAGTCGATGGAAATGTCGGGCATCGCGGCAAACGCCTCACGTGCATATTCGACCAGGCTTTCTGCGCGCATCGCGGTGGCATGGCAGGCGCGCGCGGCAGCGAGCACGTCGGGACAGGTTTTCTGTGCGGCCGCGATCAGCGTGTCGGCGCGGAAACAGAACATGCCGGAATTCCATACATAGTCGCCGGAAACGAGGTAGTTTTCCGCGCTTGCGCGATCGGGTTTTTCCACGAACGCGACGACTTCCCGGCCGCCTTGCGCCAACGCCGCACCCATGCGGATGTAGCCGAAGCCGGTTTCCGGGGCGACAGGCTTGATGCCGAACGTCACCAGGTATCCGTCTTGCGCCAGCGCCTGTGCGCGGTGCGCATCGGCAGCGAACGCATCCACATCGCGGATCAGGTGATCGGCCGGCAGCACCAACAGGGTTGCATCCGCGTCGATGTTTGCCATTGTATACAATGCCGCAAGCACGATCGCCGGTGCGGTGTTGCGCCCGATCGGTTCTAGCAGAAACGCCAGCCGCCCCGGATTTACCTGCGCATGAAGGGCGTACTCGTCGCGAGTGAGAAAATAATGATCCCGTCCGGTAACGGTGAGCACATGGCCGCAGTCGGCCAGGCGCAGGGCACGATCCAGTGTCTTGTCCAGCAGCGACTCGCCGTCGGCCATACGCATGAACGGCTTCGGCCAGGCGCTGCGCGAGACCGGCCACAGCCGCGTGCCGGCACCGCCGGAAAGGATCACGGGAACGAGTTTGCTCATACCGTCATTCTAGCCGGCGAGTTCGCCGATCACCGCATCCAGCCCCTGCTGCCACGGCGGCAGATGCAGTCCGAAGGCATCGCGGAGTTTGCTGTTATCGAGCACCGAATAGGCCGGCCGGCGCGCGCGGGTCGGATACTCGGCGGACGAGATTGGCACGAGTCGGGGTGTGCGTTCGATCAATCCGGCAGCCTGCACACGCGCAAAAATCGCAACGGCGAAATCGAACCAGCTGCATTCGCCAGCGGCGCACAGGTGATACGTACCATGCAGCTTGCCACGCTCGCAGGTACGTCGCGCCAGCAGACGCGCGAGCGCCAGCGCCGTCGCATCCGCGATCAATCGCGCGCTGGTCGGCGCGCCGCGCTGGTCGGCGACGATACGCAACTCGTCGCGCTCGGCGGCCAGGCGCAACATCGTGCGCAAAAAATTATGCCCGCGCGTCGCGTACACCCAGGCCGTACGAATGATCAGATGATCGCAGCCGGATTCCCGTAGTGCATCCTCGCCAGCAAGTTTGCTGCGACCGTAGACGCCGAGCGGAGCGGTGGCGTCGTTTTCACGGTAAGCACGTGTGCTGCGTCCATCGAACACATAATCGGTCGAAAAATGGATTGCGAGCGCACCGTGCGCCGCTGCCCATGCGCCGATCTGCGCCAGCGCGCGCGCATTCACGCGTTGCGCCAGTCCGGCTCGTCCTCAGCGCGATCCACCGCAGTATATGCCGCGGCGTTGACCACAATGTCACAGCGTGCGCTTCCAGCGCGGCTGCGAGAGACTCGGGTTGCGCCAAATCGGTGACGAGACTGCGCATCCCACCCGGCAGGCGCCAGAGCGCGTCGCGCAGACAAGTTCGCCGAGTGGCGCAAGCGAGCGAGCCAGCTCGAAGCCGACCTGACCGTTGGCGCCGAGCAGCAGAATCCTCATTTTGTATACTTCGGCAGCTTGGCGTGTGGAATATCGCGCAGGAACGGCGCCTTGGCGTCCTTGTCCGACAGCAGCGGCGCGCTGATCGGCCAGTCGATGCCGATGCTCGGCATCGTTCCAGCGCATGCCGGCGTCGGCCGCGGGTCGTACAGCGCGGTGCACTGGTAGGTGAACGTGGCGTGTTCCGAAAGCACGCAGAAGCCGTGCGCGAAGCCTTCGGGCATCCAGAAATGGCGATGGTTGTCGGCGGTCAGCATCGACGCCGGCCCAGTGCCCGAATGTCGGCGAGCCGACGGCGGATATCCACCGCCACGTCGTACACCTCGCCTTCGAGCACGCTGACCAGCTTGCCCTGCGGATTCGGCCACTGGTAGTGCAGGCCGCGCAGCACGCCGTGCGCCGAGCGCGACACGTTGGACTGCACGAAGCGCAGGTCGACGCCGGCCTCGTGATACTTTTGCCTCGTTGTAGCTCTCGTAGAAAAAGCCGCGGGCGTCGCCGAACACTGTGGGCTCGATGATCACGCAGCCGGGCAGGTCCGTCTCGATGACCTTCATCGACTGTCACGCGCGCCGTTGTTCGACCAGCTGCTGCAGGTACTGGCCGTAACCGGTCTTGGCCAGCGGTGCGGCCAGACGCAGCACCTGCTCGGCGTCGATCCAGCCGTTGAGGTAGGCGATCTCCTCCGGGCAGCACACCTTCAGGCCCTGCCGGTTCTCGATGGTCTCGATGTAGTTCGCCGCTTCGATCAGCGATTCGTGCGTGCCGGTGTCGAGCCAGGCGAAGCCGCGGCCGAGCTTCTCCAGCATGCAGCGAGCGCTCGTCGAGATAGCAGCGGTTGAGATCGGTGATCTCCAGCTCGCCGCGCGGCGAGGGCTTCAGCGCGGCGGCGAAATCACAACGCACGCTGATCGTAGAAATACAGGCCGGTCACGGCATAGTGCGATTTCGGCCGGGCCGGCTTTTCCTCGAGGCCGATGACCTTGCCGGCCGCGTCGAACTCGGCCACGCCATAGCGCTCGGGGTCGCGCACCCAGTAGCCGAACACCGTCGCGCCGTGCGTCGCGCAGCGCGGCGCAGGCGCAGTACGCTCGGTCAGGCCGTGCCCGTAGAAGATGTTGTCGCCGAGGACCAGGCAGCTCGGGTTGACCGGCGACGAAATCGCGGCCGATGATGAACGCCTGCGCCAGCCCGTCCGGCGCGGCTGCACGGCATAGCGGATGTCGATGCCCCACTGCGAACCGTCGCCGAGCAGTCGCTGGAACAGCGCCTGCTCGTGCGGCGTGGTGATCATCAGCACCTCGCGGATGCCGGCCAGCATCAGCGTGGCCAGCGGGTAATAGATCATCGGCTTGTCGTACACCGGCAGCAGCTGCTTGCTGACTGCCTGGTGATCGGATACAGCCGCGTGCCGGAGCCGCCGGCGAGGATGATGCCTTTTCCGATTTGTTGCATTGTATAGTCCTGTATGCTTCAGGCCACGCCCAGTCGCTCCATCGCGATAGCTGCCATCCAGCACGCGCTGGCACCCAGGTCTGATTGGCGAGATACCAGTCGACGGTCTGCGCGATGCCGCTTTCGAACGTTTCGCGACTGGCCGCCAGCCGAGTTCGCGTCTTGCAGCTTGCCGGCGTCGATCGCGTAGCGGCGGTCGTGGCCGGGGCGATCCTTGACGTAGGTGATCAGCGATTCGCGCTTGGCGACCGTCGGCCAGCGGCCGGCGCTGCGTCGAGCAGCGCGCAGATCGTCTTCACCACGTGGATGTTCTCGCGCTCGGCGTCGCCGCCGACGTTGTAGGTCTCGCCGACGCGGCCGCTTCCAGCACGCGGCGGATCGCCGCGCAGTGGTCGCCGACGTACAGCCAGTCGCGGATGTTGCGGCCGTCGCCGTAGACCGGCAGCGGCTCGCCGGCCAGCGCCTTCTGGATCATCAGCGGAATGAGCTTTTCGGGAAACTGGTACGGGCCGTAGTTGTTCGAGCAGTTCGTGGTCAGCGTCGGCAGGCCGTAGGTGTGATGGAACGCGCGCACCAGATGGTCCGATGCCGCCTTCGATGCCGAATACGGCGAATTCGGCTGCGTACGGCGTGGTCTTCGGTGAACTCGTCCGTCGGCCCGAGCGAGCCGTAGACCTCGTCGGTCGATACGTGCAGGAAGCGGAACGCATCGCGTGCCGATTCCAGCGGCGATGCGCGCCAGTAGTCGCAGCGCGCATTCGAGCAGAGCCGAGCGTGCCGACCACGTTGGTCTGCACGAATTCGGCCGGGCCGTCGATCGAACGATCGACATGCGATTCGGCGGCGAAATTCACGATCGCGGCCGGTGATGTTCGGCCAGCAGCTTCGCCTACCAGGGCGCGATCGCCGATGTCGCCATGCACGAAAATGTGATCGGAGTTGCCGCGCAGCGTGGCCAGCGTGTCCAGATTGCCGGCGTAGGTGAGTTTGTCCAGATTGACGATGCGATAGGCGCCCGCCGCATTTTCGCCATTGGCAAGCAGGCCAAGCACGAAATTGGCGCCGATAAAGCCGGCGCCGCCGGTGACGAGTATGGTTTTCATTACACGGTAGCGCCCAAAAGTGCGCAATGCTACCAATAGCGGCATCGCTCAAGGAATGGCCATCTTACCCAATGCCATCGGAGCGGACAAAAAACCGCAACGGCCGGGCAATCGGTGGTGGTGAATCCAGTACCAGGAGCGCGGGCGCAATTCAATCGGTCGCAACCGGAACGCTCTCAACAATTCCGCCAGCTGTCGCATTCGGGGAATCGGCGACAGCGCGCTGGCGTGCCAGCAGGATTACCGCAGCCAGGCCAGCAATCAGGCAAACGTCAAACGTCACCAACCGCCACAGCAACAACGCCGTGGCCATGCTTGTAGCCGGCACCCAGGCGGCAAGTGCAGCACTCAAGCCAATTTCGGCACCGCCGCCGCCCGAGGGAACGCCGGTCCAAAGTGCCGCATGCAGAATCAACGACTGCAACAACAAGGTCAGAGCGTACGACACGCGGTAGCCGAGCAGCGTCAACGCCGCCCACAAGATGCCGTAGCGCGTAACCCATTGCAGCGCGGTCAACGCACATACGCCGAAAACGCCGGGGATGCCAGCAGACATCAGCAAACGCATGTCGGCATTCAAACTCGCAAGAAATTTCCGCAATGACGCCTGACGACGATGCAACCTCGGCCAGCGCCGCACCAGCACGTTTTCGCCCAACAGCCAGCGCACCAGACCGCGGCGCATGAAAAATGCGATGACGCCCAGCGCAATCATCAGCGCGCTGGTGACAAACGCAAGCAGCGCAAGCGACGTGGGCAATTCCGACCAGAGCAGGCTCAAGCCGGCGAGCGGCAGGATCAAGGCGAAGAACGCCAGATCGAGCAACTGATCCACGGCCGTGACCGTGGCCGCCGCGCTGGTCGACGTGCCACTGCAACGCACGTAGTAGATGCTGGCGGCGTAACCGCCGACGCCCGCCGGGGTGCCAATAAAAGCGAAGTCGATGGCCAGCGACATCTGCATGGTGCGCACGAAATTCTGCCGCGCGCCGATTCTTTGCAACAGCACATGCAGCTTGCTTGCGCGCGCAACCCAACTCGTCGCCAGCAACGCGAGCAGTACGGCGTAGCCGCTTGCGGGAAAATCCAGCGTTTGCACAAACGCATCGCGACCGCCAAGCAGAATCGGCACCGCCAGCGTCGCCAATACCGCCACACCAATCAGCAAACCAGCGCGCCGCGCGCGCGGCGAGATGCGAATCGAAGCGTCGGCCGCACCTTGCGTGGCCTGCGCAGCGCGCTCGCGCGCCGGCACATAGCGCGTGCCAAGCACATGGTCCCACAACGATGTGGTCACCCCGAAATTACGTTCCGGATGGCGGTGATGAATGTGATGGTGCGCGGCCCATCGCACCGGCCAGCGCCAGCGGAAACGACGGAAATGAATCGCCGTATGTCCAAATCCGTATGCCGCATAGCCAATGGCTACTGCACCGGCCAACAGCAGCGCTGCACTGCCGGGAAGAATCGTAGCCAGCAACGCCGCGAGCGCAAGCATGCCAAGGGGGGGCGCAAAGAACGGCAAGGCATCGAATCCCAACGGATCGACATGATGTTTGTTGTGTCCGGCCGCCAACGCACCCGCGCGTCCGTGAAACAGCCAACGATGGATAGCGTATTCGAGGAAACTGAATCCGCACAGTCCCAGCGCCAGCGTCGCAATCGCCACGGCAAGCCCGAATCGGTTGGTATATGCTCCGGCGGCGAGGAGCAACACGGCAATCGACGCATCCAGCAACAAGTCCGGCAAGCGCGTTTGCGCGAGTTGTCGACAGTCGTGCCAGATAGCCGCTCGGCGGCGCGACACCGGACCGGGCCGCGTATACAATTTCTGCGTTGCGTGCTTCGGGCAAACATTCAGTGGGCATAGCTTCGAACAGTCCTGATCGTGGACGCCGCCCCTGTCTCGTGCCGCTATTTTATGCCGGATTCGCACAAAATTGGTGAATTGCGGTATCCAGCAACACACATAATCCGCCTTCGCTCACGACGGTTAATCTGGGATTCCTCAAAACGGAATCTCGTCCTCGCCGAAATTCTCGTCCGCGGCGGCGGCGGCCGGTGCGCTGCGCGCGGGCGCCGACTGCGGACCGCGTGCGGGACCGCGTTCACGACTTTGGCCACCGCCGGACCCGCCTTCGCTGCCGCCGCCCTCACGGCCGCCGAGCATCTGCATTTCGTCGGCTATGATCTTGGTCGACCAGCGCTTGACGCCGTCCTTTTCGTATTCGTCGGTGCGCAGCTTGCCTTCGATGTAGACTTGACGGCCCTTTTTCAGGTATTCAGCTGCGATTTCAGCCAGACGCCCGAAAAATTCCACACGATGCCACTCAGTGCGTTCCTGCTGCTCGCCCGTCTGCTTGTCTTTCCACGATTCGCTGGTGGCCATGCGGATGCTGCAAATCGCCGTGCCGCTGGGGGTGTAGCGGCTTTCCGGATCGGCGCCAAGGTTGCCTACCAGGATCACTTTGTTGATGCCGCGTGCCATGATCGTTCCTTTGTCGCGAGCAGTGGTTGATGTGGGCAAAGAATACCACGCCGCCCGTCTCACCCCGTAAGACGATGGCGCGGTCGCGTGTAGGACTTTTCCCCGCATTGCTGCGCTGGAAAACGCCCACCCATTCCGCGCAGCCCCGTTATAATCGCACTTCCGTCACGGCTTGCCGCGCAATGGCCATCGCTTCGCCCGATCTGCTCCGCCCCATCACCTGCTTCGCCGACGCACAGACGCTGGCCGCGGCCGACATGCTCGCGGTCGACGCGCTGATCCGCGTTCGGCTGGCCTCGGATGTGGTGCTGATCAACCAGATCGCCGAACACATCATCAGCGGCGGCGGCAAGCGTCTGCGGCCGATGCTGGTGCTGCTGGCCGCGCAGGCTTGCGGCTATCGCGGCAGCGACCACGTGCTGCTGGCGGCGGTGGTCGAGTTCATCCATACCGCAACGCTGTTGCACGACGACGTGGTCGACGAATCGGACCTGCGCCGTGGCCGCAAGACCGCGAATGCGCTGTGGGGCAATGCGGCCAGCGTGTTGGTCGGCGATTTCCTGTATTCGCGCGCGTTCCAGATGATGGTCGAGGCCGACGACATGCGCGTGATGCGCCTGCTCGCCGACACCACCAACCGCATCGCCGAAGGCGAAGTGCTGCAACTTCTCAATATCCACAATCCGAACACCGACGAAGCGGCGTATCTGCGCGTGATCGAACGCAAGACCGCGGTGTTGTTCGCCGCCGCCACGCGCCTGGGCGGTTTGCTCGCGGGCGTGACCGCGACGCAGGAGCAGGCGTTGGCGGATTTCGGCTTGAATCTGGGTTTCGCCTTCCAGATTGCCGACGATGTGCTCGACTATGTCGCCGATACCGGCACGCTGGGCAAGAACGTCGGCGACGATCTGGCGGAAGGCAAGGTCACTTTGCCTTTGATCTACGCGCTGGAGCGTGCGCCACCAGCGCGCGCAGCGAGTCTGCGCCGCGCGATTGAAACCGGTGGTCTGGACTCGTTGGACAATATCGTTGCGGCGATCCGCGACTCCGGCGCGATCGAATGCGCGCATGCCAGAGCACAGCAGTATGCGGATACGGCAAAAATTGCATTATCCACATTGCCCACCTCCGATGCGCGCAATGCCATGGCGGCGCTGGCCGATCATGCCCTGCAGCGCGACCATTGAAGCGCACGATGCCGGTCTATCGCCATTCATCGGAACGCACAGCCGCATGACGCCGCGTTTGCGCATCGTTGTCTGTGCCGCCGCCTGCACCGTGCTCGCCGCCTGCGCGACGTCGACGCCCTTGCCTGATCTGCACGCAGACCTGCCGACGCACTGGTCGAACAGTCCGGCTACGGCGGTCAGACTCGGCCCCGCACCAAATCTGGACAACTGGTGGCACGCGTTTCACGACGCACAGCTGGACGCATTGATCCAACGTGCCGTGCAGCAGAACCTGACCCTGCAACAGGCGAACTTGCGTCTGCGCAGCGCGCGCGCATTGCAGCATCGTTCCGGCACGCAGTTCATGCCGCAACTGAGTTTCCACACGTTCTCCGAACCGGATCCGGCGGCGACAACCAGCTATTACGAAATCGGTTTCGATGCGCAATGGGAATTGGGATTCTTCGGCCGCGGTCTGGGCAATGCGCGCGTCGCCGCGGCGGATCTGCAGGCGGCCGCGGCGAACGTGACCGCCGCGCGCGTGAGTCTGGTCGCCGAGGTGGCGCGCACCTACGTGGACCTGCGCGCGGCACAAGCCCGCGCCGTCCAGCTCGAGCGCATCCTGAAACTGCGCGTGGATGCGCTGGATCTGGCCAATTTGCGCTTGCGGCTGCACCTGGCATCGCAGAACGATCTGGACAAGCTTGCCGGCGAACTCGCGCAGGCACAGGCCGATATCGCCGAACCCGCGGCCAGCATCGCGCAGGCGCAACAGGCGCTGGACGTGCTGCTAGCGCAGTCCGTGCCGGATGCGAGCCTGCGCGCCACCGGTCGGCAACCGCTGCTGGGCGACCTGCAATTTGCGCCTACGCCGGCCGATTTGCTGCGCACGCGCCCGGAAATCCGCCAGGCCGAATTGGATGTGTTGCGCGCGGCTGGCGAACTGGGTATCGCGCGCGCCGATCTGTGGCCCAAGCTGGGCCTGGGCGGAACGCTGATTTCCTCGACGCGCGTGGTCGGCGACATCGATCGGCCGAACAAGGCCATCCCCTCGGCCGGCCCAATCCTGGATATCCCGTTGTTCGACTGGGGCGCGCGCCATGACGTGGTCAACGCGCGCGACGCCGCCCTGCAAGCCGCCGTGCTCGGCTACCGCCAGGCCGTGCTCGAAGGCGTGGCCGAGGCGGAAACCGCGCTGGCGCAGTGGCAGCGCGACCGCAGCCGAGCCGAAGCCGCACGCACCCAATGCGCGCTGGCCGACACTGGCCTGACGCGGACCGAAACCCTGCAGCGTCTCGGTCTGGCCGATGCCACTGACCGCGCGTTGGCCGGCATCGCGCAAGCGCAGGCACAACTGGCGCAAGTGCAAGCGCAGCGCGACGCGGCGGTCGCCTTCATCGCGGTATACAAATCCTTCGGCGGCGCGCTGCCGCCACTGGCGATGCAATGAGCGTGGTCGCACTGGCCAGCAAGACCCTGTTCTACGAGTGGCGCAAGTTTCTGCCGGCCGCGCTCGCGGTTGCATTCTCGGGTCTGCTGTTGCTGATGCAGGCGGCGCTGATGTTTGGCATCTTCGACTCGGCCAGTGTGTACGTGAGCAAATCCTCGGCTGACCTGTGGGCTGGCTATCCCGGCACGCAGACGATCGAGCTGGGACGGCCGATTCCGCGCGACGCGGAAATGGCGTTGCTGATGGACCCGGCCGTCATCCGCGTGGAACCGTTTCACTGGATCGACGGTGACTGGCGCGGTCCGGCCAGCCACGGCAGCGTGTCGGTGTTCATTTCCGGCATCGATCCGGCGCCCGATGCGCTGATGTTCGCCCATGCCATTCCAGCGGCCACGCGCCGGTTGTTGTACACGCCCGACAGCGTCATCGTCGATGTCGCCGACCTGGCCAAGCTGGGCTTGCCGATCGGGGGCAGCGCCACGCTCAACGGACATCGAGTGCGCATCGTCGCGGCCTGTTCCGGTCTACGCGCGCTCGGCGGCGTCAATATTGTCACCTCGATCGCGACGGCGCGGCGTTTAAACGCGGACAGCGCCGATCCGGACAAAGTTGCCTATTACGTGGCCAAACTGCGTCCTGGCGCGAATCCCGATGCGGTGCGCGAGCGCATCGAAAAGGCGTGGCCACAGCGGCATTTCACAGTGTGGACGAAAGCCGAGTTCGCGCACACCGCGGCCACGTACTGGATGTTCGAGACGGGTGCGGGCCTGGGTTTCGTGTTCTTCACTTTCGTCGTGTTTCTGGTCGGCACGGTGATCACCAGCCAGACCCTGATGGCGGCGGTGGCCAGCCACGTGCGCGAATACGCCATGCTCAATGCGCTCGGCGCCGGGCATGCCGCGCTGCGCCGCGTGGTGCTGGAGCAGGCGCTGATTGTCGGCGGATTCGGCATCGTCGTCGGCGCGGCGGTGTGCGCCCTGCTCATGTTGCTCGCCAACAGCCAGAACGTGCCGGTGGCCTTCGATGCGACCGCAGGCATCGCCTGCGGTATCCTCGTGCTCGCCATCGCTCTGGTGTCCGGCGCGATGGCGGTGCGCACGATCGCGCATCTTGAACCGGCCAATCTGCTGCGCTGACATGGCCGCCACCCACGCCCTCGTCGCCGACGATATTGCCAAGGCCTACACCACAGGCAAAGTAACAACATCCGTGCTCGACGGACTGTCGCTCGCGCTGGAGGAACGCGAACTCGCTCTCGTGCTCGGGCCGTCCGGATCGGGCAAGAGCACGCTGCTGGCGATATTGTCCGGGCTGTTGCGGCCGGATCGCGGCCGCACCATCGCGCTCGGCGAGGACCTGTGGCAACTCTCGCGCCAGGAACTGGAACGTTTTCGTCTGCAACATACCGGTTTCGTGTTCCAGGGCTTCAATCTGTTTCCGGCACTGACCGCGGTCGAACAGGTGATGCTGCCGCTGGGCTATCTGGGTCTTGACCGGCGCAGCGCGCAAAACCGCGCCCTCGCCGCGCTCGAGGAAGTGGGGCTGGGTCCGCGCGTGAACTCGCGTCCGCTGGAGATGTCCGGCGGCGAAAAGCAGCGCGTTGCGATCGCGCGTGCGCTGGCGAAAAAACCACAATTGCTGTTCGCCGACGAACCGACCAGCGCGCTGGACAGCGTCAACGGCAAGGTCGTGATCGACTCGCTGCACCGCATCGCGCGCAGTTTCGGCGCGACCGTGGTCTGCGTCAGTCATGATCACCGGTTGGCGGCCAGCGCCGATCGCGTCATCACGATTGCCGATGGCCTTATCCTGTCGGATATAGTGCGCACCGGGCAGGCGCCGGAAATACCTGCCACACTTGCGGAATCAACCCCATGAGCAGCAAGCATCATTCACTTGTAGCGCTCGCTTGCGCAGCCGCGCTTGTGCTGTGCGCCTGCTCGCATTCGGACGGCGGCAACAACACTGCAGCGAATGCACTGGTGTCGCCATACGTAGCGATCGCGCGCGGACAGGTCGATGTCGAAGGCGGTTTGATCCGGATTTCTACTCCACGTGACGGCGTGATCGCGCAATTGCACGGTGCACCCGGTACCAGCGTCAAGGCCGGCGACGTGCTCGCCCAGCTCGATGCACATCAGGCCGAACTCGCTTCCGGCATTGCGCAGGCGCAACTGGATCAGGCCAGCGCGCGCGCCGCCGCATTGCGCACGCAATTGGCCGGGCTCAAACCCCGCGCCGGTCGCGCTGCCGAAGCCGCCCGCGCCGGCGCCGCCACGCAACAATCCGCCGACGACGCACAACGGGCGCTGGCCGAAGCCAACGCGCAGATCGGCGAGGCCGATGCCGCAGTCGAGGCGGCGCAACAGCATTTAAAACAGGCCCGATACGAGGTTACCGTATTGGCGATCCGGGCGCCGGTGGCGGGTCGCATCGTTGCGCGCAACGCGCATCTGGCCGATGTGGTTTCCGCGCAATCGGCCACGCCGCTATTCGTCCTGTTGCCGGACGCACCGCACATCGTGCGTGCGGAATTGAACGAGGCCTTCGTCGGCAAGGTGCACGTCGGCATGCAGGCCGACGTCGTCACCGAGGACGGTGCCGGCAAGGCCTACACAGCTACAGTGACGCGCATCGGCGATGTGTTCGGACCAAGCACGCTGGTGGAAGATCCGCAGGAAGCCTCGGACGTCCGCGACGTGATCTGCATCCTGCGACTGGACACCAACGATTTGCGCGTGGGCCAGCGCGTGCAGGTGCGATTCCGCGCGCATTGAACCGGACGGGATTTACTTGCTGGCGCTCCCGTCAGGGCCACCGTCATTGGCTGTCTCGGTATCAGCTTCGACCTCGTCGCGACCACTATCGAAGCCGCCGCTGCGAATCTGTTCGCGGGCTTTCTCGGCCAGATTGCGATAGCGCTTGCGAATCCGCTCCAGCGTTTGTTCATCCAGTTCTTCAAGATCCAGCAGCGCGTTGTGGGCACCTTCCAGCGCGCGGATGACTTCGTCAAGCTTGACCTGCAAGGCATAGCCGTCGCGGTTTTGCGTGTTCTGGATCAGAAACACCATCAGGAATGTGACGATCGTGGTGCCGGTGTTGATCACCAGTTGCCAGGTATCGCTGTAGTGGAAGATCGGCCCGGTGACGGCCCAGGCGACGACGATCGCGAGCGCGAGCATGAACGTCATCGGCTTGCCGGTGGTGCGCGCCGAGATGTTCGCAAAGCGACTGAACCAACCGCCTTTCATCGTTTCACTCTCCAGCGGACGCGACGGGAGTCAGGACACCTTGCGCAATTACTTCTGCGCAAACGCCTCGGCGAAAAAGGTGTGCATCAGCGCGTAGGCGCGGTGCGCGACTTTGGCATTGTACTGACAGCCCTTGACCGAATTGTCGGCGGTCGGGATTGCGAAGCAATGCACCGCGCCGCCGTAATTGACGAATTGCCAGTCCACCCCGGCATCGCGCATTTCCTTCTCGAATCCGAGAATCGCCGATTCCGGCGTGAAACTGTCGTCGGCGCCGTTCATCGCCAGCACCATGCCTTTGATGTTCTTCGCCAACGCGGGGTTGTCGGTGGAAAGGTTGCCGTGGAACGTGGCCACACCGGCGATATTCGCGCCGGTGCGCGCCAGGTCCAAGGCGACCGCGCCGCCGAAACAAAACCCGATTGCGCCCCAGTGATTGCCGTCGAGCGGCGCCTTGCCCCGTTGCGCACGCAGTTGCGCGAGCGCAGCTGTGATGCGCGCGCGCAATTCGTCGCGATGCTTGTACATGTTGCCGGATGCCGCCGCCGCCTGGTCCGGCGTTTTCGGTCGCACCGCAATGCCATACACATCGGCCACGAGTATGACGTAATCCTTGCCGGCAATCTGTTGGGCCAGCGCGATCTGGTTCGCATTCATGCCCATCCAGTCCGGCGCCATCACCAATCCTGGCCGTGGCGTTTTCGTCGCGTCGTCGTAGACGAGCACACTCTGCATTTTCGCGCCATCGACCGTGTAATCGATGGTTTTGGCGACCATCGCCGCGTGTGCGGACGCAGCGACCATGCCGAACAGCGCACCGGTTGCGATCATGCGTTTCATTGCCATCTCCAGCCGTCTGCGGGATGTCATGATACTGCCCCGGCGCCGGTCTGACACTAGGCCAGCACCCGCCTGCTACACTTTGTCCATTCCAACCCGGGAGTTCGCCATGAGAGTCGCCGCCGTTGCCTGCGTTGTCGTCGCAACGACATTCAGCCTCAACGCTGCCGCACAGCACAAACCCGAGCAAGTCATTCACTACCGCCAGTCGGCAATGACCCTGATGGGCTGGAACTTCGGCGCGCTTGGCGAGATGGTCAAGGGCAAGACGCCGTGGGATGTCACTCAATTCGCGCTACATGCCGACCGCCTCGCCGGTCTCGCGCCGCAGGTTCTGGAAGGCTTCGCCAAAGGCTCGGACAAGGGCGCCAAAACCGATGCCAAGGCCGGCATCTGGACGAACTTCGACGATTTTCAGGCCAAGGATACCGATCTGCTCAAGCAGACCAAGGCGCTCGCCGAAACCGCGCACAGCGGTGACGAGGCGGCAATGAAGGCGCAGTTCAAGCAAACGGCAGAGGCGTGCAAGGCCTGCCACAAGAAATACAAGGAGGACTGATATTCAATAACATCCTATTGATTTGTTTGACGCAGCGCGCAGACACGGTTAGTCTTGGTCCGCTCCGAACTGTTCTCGTTCGATAAGGATAAGGGGGGAAACCCATGAAGTCCAGCATCCGCGGCTTTGGTCTGGCAGTAGCAATTGTCTTGTTCGGACTGCTACCGGCTCCCAGTTACGCCGACTCCTGCAATCTGCTCGACAGCGGTCAGGTGCGTCCGCAGTTCATGCGCGATCGTCTGCCTGCCTGCGGCGGTACGGCGCCTACATCGGTTTCTACCCCGGCGGCCAGCGGTTCCCTCACCACGCTGTTTGCCTCAGATAACGGCGGGTCCCCAACCGGAGGGATTTACTTCGACCTCGCTGCCGTGGGAACGGGCAACGTGACGGTCACCTCCTGGGACACAAATCTCGACCCTACTTTTACCGGAGACGTATCGGTATGGTACCGCCCAGGCACCTACTCCGGCTTCGAGACCAGCTCGGCCGGATGGATCCTGGTGGGAACTGCGACCGGTGTCGCCTCGGCGGGAAACGACGTGCCGACGGCGTTGAACGTCGGCACGCTCGTGATTCCGGCTGGTGCGACCTACGGTATCGCCATCTCGCTCTCACCGACGGCCGGAAACAACGGACACAGCTATACCAACGGAACCGGCAGCAACCAGGTCTACAACGACGGTGTCCTCCAGATAAGCACCGGCTCGGCCACCAACGTTGCGTTCAGTGCCCCTATCTTCACGCCTCGGGTGTGGAACGGCACTGTCCACTACGAGACAGGCGTGGTTGCGACGCCGACCGTCGACAAGCTCGGCCTGGCCGCCTTGTTCTTGCTCCTTGCGGGCATTGCAATCGGTATCCTGCGCCGCCGTGTGAATCAATAGGGTCAAAATGGGGTCAGCGTCGATTGATTCGCGCTGCATGCCGACCACCTCGCCGGTCTTGCGCCGCAGGTTCTGGAAGGTTTCGCCAAAGGCTCGGACAAGGGCGCCAAAACCGATGCCAAGGCCGGCATTTGGACGAACTTCGACGATTTTCGGGCCAAGGACACCGATCTGCTCAAGCAGACCAAGGCGCTCGCCGAAACCGCGCACAGCGGCGACGAGGCGGCAATGAAGGCGCAGTCCAGGAAACCTCTGTATGTCCTCCCGCGCTACGCGACACCCTGGTTCTGCGTCCAATAGGGTGCTCTCAATTCACGTTTGAGAATCTTGCCTGTCGGATTCCGCGGCAGGCTTTCACAAACTTCGACAGCCACGACACGCTGCTGCTTGCCGACACGTGCGTTAAGCCAGGTCCGCAGTTCGTCGACATTGATCGACTGCAGATTGGTCACCACAAAGGCCAACGGGGATTCACCCCACTCCGCGCTTGGTACAGCGATGACTGCGCATTCGACTACGTGCGGGTGTTGGGCAAGGATCGCTTCGATGTCCGCCGGATAAATATTTTGCCCGCCCGAAAGGATCATGTCCTTCTTGCGATCCAGGATATAAACATAGCCGTCTTCATCGAGTCGGCCAATGTCGCCGGAACGCAACCACGAATGGCCGTCCGCGTCGGTCCACATTGCATCGGCAGTCGCCGCAGGTTTCTTCCAATAGCCGGACATGACGAATCGACTCCGGCCAACGACCTCGCCTGCTTCGCCGGGCGCGACGGGATTGTCGTCCGCACCGAGGATACGCAGGTCAAGGCCGGGCAACGGTCTGCCTACCGACGTAAGCCGGCCCGGCGCTTCTTCCGGAGCCAGAGTCGTGATCAGGCCTTCCGTTGTGCCGTACAGCTCAATGACGCCGCAGCGAAAGGTATCGAACAAGCGCTGCTTGAGAGGTATTGGACACGGCGAACCCACGCACATCATCGCTTGCATAGAGGAGCGATCGGTGGTCTGAAAATCCGGATGCTCGAGCAGGCGCCGATATTGCACCGGCACCATCGCAGTATGTGTGATGCGCTCGCGTTCGATCGTTGCAAGTGTGTCGGCGGCTTCAAATGAGTTACGCAGAACGAGCGTGCCGCCGACAAGGAATGTGCACAGCAATGCGGCCCAGCTGATATTGGAATACAAACCGGTGACGATCAGTGCACGCGCGCCGGAATGGTAGCGTAGTGCGAGCGCCAAATCGTGTGCCCACAGCAGCCGCGCTTTGTGCGAATGCACGATACCCTTCGGCTCGCCGGTGGTACCGGAAGAATAAATGATGTTGCACACGTCCCGACCGGCAAGCGGAATCAAAGGCGCTTCGTCGCGCGTACTGCCTAGCCATTCCGAATAGATCAGATGGCCACTTTCCGATGTTACCGAGCCGGCTGTCACGTCGATGCATACCACCTCCGATTCTGGCTTCACTCTTGACGCTTGATCGGCGGTCACAAAGACAAACCGCGCACCCGAATCTTTGACCATTGCGGCTGCACTGTCGTCAGTGACAGAGACATTCAGCGGCACTGAAACACAACCGGCCTTCATGATTCCAACGATCAGCTCCACCATCTCGCAGCAGTTCGACATCAGCAGGACAACACGATCACCCTTGCGCGTACCCGCGCCGATCAACGCATTCGCAATGCGGTTGGTAGCCAGGTCGAACATTGCCCAACTGAGCGTACGCTCCTGCGTGACGACAGCCGGCCAGTTGGCTCGCCACTGGCCGTGCAGTGCGAAGACGTCAGGGAGAAGCGGAATATGCTCATCGAACACGGCGACAATGCTCAGGTTGAACAGCGTACGGGCGACGATGCCACGCTCGCTCAGGTCAGGACGAAAGCGCGAGAAGGAAGCGCACGAATTATAGCCTGTACCTCAGGCGCACAAACACCGGACGCGGCAGTCCGCGCCCGTTCCCAGCTGGCAGCGGCACCTTCATTCGAGCCATGCAAAGCGTTGAAAGCATTGATGGAGTACATTTCGCCATGAGGTTGCCGTTGTGTTCTTGTTCGGGTGGCCGGGTGAAATGGCGCGTGCGTGGATGGGAAATGTACTGGGACGGGAGTCGCGATGAACTACGCAGATTTGTATTTCCGCAACACTGACGGGCTTCGACTGTACGCACGCGACTACCCTGGCCCGCATACCGCTGGCGACACGATCGTGTGTCTTCCCGGACTTACGCGCAACAGCAAGGATTTTGCCGACCTTGCCGATCATCTTTCGCGGCGATATCGCGTGATCTGCCCGGATCTGCGCGGTCGCGGTCGCTCGAACCGCGATCCCGACCCATCAAGGTACCGGCCAGACACCTATGTCGCCGACATATGGGTCCTGGCGGACCTGCTGAAATTGTCTTCATTCAGCATCATCGGTACTTCGCTCGGTGGACTCATGGCGGTGCTGATGGCAGCTCAGAACGCGGCGCGCATTTCGCGAATCGTGCTCAACGATATCGGACCGGACGTCGATCCGCGGGGAATTGAGCGCATCCGAGGCTACGTTGGCAAGTCGCTGCCAGTCAATTCATGGAAGGATGCGGCCGCACAGACCGCCGCGACCAATGGGGTGGCGTTTCCTGACTACACCGATACGGACTGGCAGGCAATGGCGCGAAATCTATACATCCAGGATGGCGCGGTTCCAGTGCTGGACTATGATCCAGCCATCGCTCAAGGCTTGGCCAGCGCCTCAGCAGCGCCGAATCTCTGGCCATTGTTCGATGCACTGGCGCACAAGCCGGTTTTGGCGATTCGTGGAGCGCTTTCGGATCTGCTCTCGGAAGCGACGTTTGCCCAGATGAAGCAGCGCCTGCCCAAACTTCGCTCGCTGCTCGTTCCCAACCGCGGTCACGCGCCCACGTTGACGGAGCCGGAGGCGCTAGCAGCCATCGACGCGTTCTAGCCAAGGTTATTGACGAAATGACGCACTAACCCGCCCACCACACCAGCGACGCCACGGCGGCAGCACACAGTCTCAGCGCCGCCAGCGCCCGCCACGCTGCGACAAAGCGCAGCGGCCGCGTGAGAGCAACGCGTTTGCATCCACTAATCATCGGCGTGATCAGATTGTCGTGCTTGACCAGCAGATACGGCAGCACGGCGACGATGTGCAGGCCGATCAGGATCAGCAATACGTTTTCGTTCCAGTGATGCACGCGCGTCATCAGCTTGACGGTGGCGTCGGAAACATGCGCGACCAGCGGGCCGTCGGTGGCGATGTCATCGCTCGAAAACAGGCCGCTGATTGCCTGCACCGTTATGCACGTCAGCAGTGCCAGCACCGACCAGCCGCCCAATGGATTGTGACCGATGCTGCGTTGCGGATTTGTGGACAATTGCGAGCGAATGTAGCGCAGTGCCACGCGCGGGCCACGCAGGAAATCTGCGAAGCGGCTGGTCTGCGAACCGAAAAATCCCCACAGCAAGCGAAATGCGATCAGCGCGAGCGTGGCGTAGCCGAACCAGAAATGCCAGCGCATGTCGAGCAGATCGAATTCGCCGCTCGCGTATTGCAGCGTGATCAGCACCACCAGCACCCAGTGGAAGACGCGTGTCGGCAGATCCCATACGCGTACCGCGGACGACGCCGCATTCATGCGATGCCCAGCCCGGAGATTTCGCCGATGCGATCCGGATCGAAGCCGGCCAGACGTGCGAACTGGCGGCCACGTTCGGCATAGTCGCGAAATTGATCGAAACTTGGCGCACCCGGCGATAGCAGCACGACTCCTCCCGCGGGCGTCAGCGCACGGGCTCGCGCAACGCCATCGGCCAGCGATTGTACCGACGCCAGCACGAATGCCGGCGCAGAAACTCGACGCAGGCGCTCGGCAATCGTGGCGCCGTTAGCCCCCATAGTCACAATGACATGCGGTGGTTCTTGTGTCACATATTCCACAAACGCACTCCAGTCCAGACCACGGTCGAAGCCGCCAACGAGCACCGTCGCTACGCGACCCGACACGCTGCGCAACGCCTCAATCGTTGCATACGGCGTGGTTGCGATGCTGTCGTTGACGTATTCCAGACCGTCGCGACAACCTAGTGCTTGCAGACGATGCGGCAACGCGTGGAAGCTGGCGACATGCTCCGCCAGCGAACGCGCATCCAGACCCGCCGCGTCGATCGCCGTCAGCGCTGCACAGACATTGCCTGCATTGTGCGCGCCAGACAACGGCAGATCGGCCAGCGTAAGGATGCGTGCGTTGCCGCAGTAGATCGCATCGCCCTGCATATGCCAGCCGGTCTCAATACCAAATGCGCTGCGTTGCGGATGCGTCGCCGTGCGTTCCAGCAAATCCGCTTGCGCCGCCACTACCAGTCGCTGCGCGCGCGTCGCAATCGCAAGCTTGTCGGCGACATAATTGGCGCGAACCGCGTGCCAGTCCAGATGTTCCTCGTACACATTGTTGATAACGGCAACCGTCGGCGCACCGGCGAAATCGCGTGTCTGGAAACTCGACAACTCAATCGCCCACCAATCGGGTCGGCGCGGCGAGTCGATGAGTTCCAACAAAGGCAAACCAATATTTCCAGCCAGGGCCACGCAGGCACCGCTTTCGCGCAGCAGATGCGCGATCAGCGCGGTGACTGTGCTCTTGCCCTTCGTACCGGTCACGCAAATGGTGCGCGCATCGGGATTGTCGGCGAACCACAACGCCGTACCCGAAGTGAAACGCACGCCGGCACGTTCGGCTTCCGGCAGCGGCTGCTTGTAAGGGCTGATGCCGGGCGATTTAATGACGATGTCAAAATGCGCGAGTGCCGCGGCGTCAGGCGGTACACCGAGGAAATTCACATCAGCACCGGACGGCGGTGCATCGCCAATGCCGCCGAATACCGTCAGCCGTTTCCCCGGAAAGCGCGCGCGCAGCGCAGCGTGCGCGGCGCGGCCTTCACGACCGAAGCCCCAGATGGCGACGCGTACGCGCTCGAGATCAGCCAACCGCATGCAACAACCGTTGCAGTCGCAGAGGCAGGAAATGTTCGACGGATGGCACCAGCAGCGGCGCCAGCGCGAGCACGTGCGTATCGAGCTGCGGCGCGATTTCCTCGGCGAAACGCACGACCAACGCATCCTCGCGCCATTCGGGTCGATGCGTCAACGCGGACAGGGCTGCGCGTGATTCGCGGCCCTCGCCCACACATTCGAACGGCTTGTGTTCGCGGTATTCGAGTAGCGCATCGAATCCGGACGCGAGCGCGGCATCGTCGAGCAGGTTGCGGCCAAAAATCGCCAACAGGCGCGGCTTAGCCACAAACGGGGCCAGCGCGAGGAACACGAAATGGCATTTCGGGCATTGTCCACACCAGCGATCGGTCGGACGCTCGCCGCGAATGCGGAAATTGCGATTGCAACTGGAGAATACATCGTCGTACTGAGCGGCGCGCGCGAACTTGTGTGCAACCCCCAATTCCGACCACGGCCGCAGCAGCGAGAAATAATCCAGGTCCGTGGCTATGTGGGAATTTGTATACTCGCGCAGGGCACGCTCGAAGTCGCGGCTCTTGCTCCACTGGTGATTGACCGGCTGGCCGTCGTATTCCAGCGTCGCCGCGGACGCGGAGCGCTCGTTCGAAAACGCGATCGCGTCGTAGCCGTACAGAATCGCGGCGCACAGCAGAATCGCCGAATTGATTGCGGTCACCGGAATGTGTCCGTTCCACGCACCCATCCGGTTGTACTCGAACAACTCCGCTGCCAAGCTGCGCCGGATGTTCAACATCGGCAGGCCGGTGCGCTGTACACAGGCCGCAATCAACGCCGAATCGCCTACCCAGACCACAGTCATTGGCTCTTGCACACGTTTCAACATTTCCAAACTGACCAGCGAATCCTTGCCGCCGCCGATGGGTACGAGAGTGCGGCGTGACAAACCCACCGCTACTGCCGGTGCCGGTGCGCTCCGGCTGTGAGGGAAACTGATACGCTCGCGCAATTCCAGCTTGTTTTGATACGCAAACTCGGCCAGGCCGTGGACGTACACTTGCTCCATGAACCGTGCCGTCACCGGGTCGAGCGGTGCACCCTCGACACGGATTTCCTTGGGCACACCAGCCTTGTAATAACTCACACCGGCGATCAGATGCAGCAAGCGCAGCGCCGCGTCGAACGCTGGCCTGCGCTTTGGTGCAAGCGACGGCGCATCGGGAAAGCCGATACGTTCGATCAATTCGGGGCCATCATCGAACGCGTACACAAGCTGTGCCTCGCCGTTCGCATACGCGCAGCGCACGAAGCGGAATGCGCGCGCGTGGCGTGGATCGCTCAAGGCGCTCACAACGCCACCTCGTCGGCGCAATCGCGCAGGTTGTAGTGCGAGGCCATCACTGCGCCATATGCACCGGCCTGCGCGATCAGGAGCACATCGCCTTCGCGCGTTGGTGGCAGGCGGCGATTGCTGCCGAGCACATCACCGGATTCGCAGATCGGGCCGACGATCTGCACGAGTTCGGTGGCCGCTTCGTCGAGTCGGGTCAGATTGACGATTTCGTGATACGCCTCGTATAGCGCCGGACGGATCAGGCAATGCATGCCGGCGTCGCAGCCGACATAGCGAACCTCGCCCTTGCGCTTGGTCTGGGTGACGCGCGCAAGCAGCACGCCGGCATCGGCGACCAAATAACGACCTGGTTCGGCCCACAACTCGAATTGTGGATACGCGGTTTTCACTTCCGTCAGCGCCGCCATCAATTCGGCAAGATCCAGCGGCGTCTCGTCCGCGCGCGCCGGCACGCCAAATCCGCCACCGATATTGAGAGCGCGCACGCTGCCGATTTTCTCGGCGAGGCTGGCAAGTTGCACATACACATCTTTCCAATGCGCGACGTCCAGAATGCCCGAGCCAAGATGCGCGTGCAGCCCGGCAATGCGTACCTTGTTATCCGCGGCGAGATGTTGCAATTCCGGCAAGTCGTCCAGCGCCAACCCGAATTTGGATTGTGCGCCACCGGTCTTGACCTTGTCGTGATGGCCGCGGCCAGCGCCCAGATCCAGGCGCAAAAGGACTTCGCGCCCGGCGAAGTCCGCACCCCAGTGCGCGAGCGGATGCAGGTTATCGAGAGTGACCTGGGCGCCGCGCGCGAACGCAGCGGCGTACTCCACACGTGGCGCAAAATTCGGCGTGAACAGCAGCGATGCGCCGAAGATTTTTCCTGCACGATCGAGCTCACCGGGCGAGACGCATTCCAGACCGAATCCCTGCGCGGCGATTTCGCGCAGCAACGCCGGATGCGAGTTTGCCTTGATCGCGTAGAACCAGCGATCCACGCAGGGCAGTGCCGTGCGCAGCGTTTGCGCGCGTTCGCGCGCGACCGCACAATCGTAGACATAACGCGGCGTTGCCGCCTGCGCGAGTTCGAGCAATGCATCACGGCGCGCGATCCACCACGGCGCCGCGGCAGCGGACGTTGGCGCGGCGTACAACTCGCGCCAACTCGGGCCGAAAATCGCGCGATCCTCCACCCGCATCGCCTCGGCCTTGATCAACAGCGCATGCAGGGCTGGCAGCAGATCCGCAGCGATGCCTTCGTCGGCAACAAAGGTGAGATTGAGGTTGTTCGACGATTGCGAAATCAAATGCACGCGCTGCGCACCGAATTCGGCGAGCACGCCGGACAGCTTGTGCAGCATCGAGCGCATACCACGCCCGACCAGGGTGATGGCCGCGCAGGGTGCAATCACCTTGACCCGGCAGACTTTCGCCAGATCCGCGCACAGCGCCGACAGTACGTCGGAATTGACCAGGTTCTCGCTCGGATCCAGCGACACCGTGACATTCGTCTCCGAGGTGCCGACCAGATCCACCGACAGGCCGTGGCGCTTGAAATGCTCGAACACGTCGGCAAGATAACCGACCTGTTGCCACATGCCGATGGATTCCATCGAAATCAAGGTGATGCCGCCGCGCGAGGAAATCGCCTTGACGCTCGGTGCCGCATCGGCCACGGCCGGGCCGATCTGGGTACCCGCTAGTTCCGGAAAGTTGGTGTCCTTGATCGCCAGCGGCACACGCGCCTCGCGCAGCGGATTGATGCAGCGCGGATGCAGGACCTTGGCGCCGGTAGTTGCAATTTCCTGCGCCTCCTCGTAGTCCAGCCGCGCGAGCAGGCGCGCTGCCGGCACCTGACGTGGATTCGCACTGAACATGCCGGCTACATCCGTCCAGATTTCCACTTTCTCCGCTCTCAGCAACGCGCCGAAGTAACTCGCCGAAGTATCCGAACCGCCGCGTCCGAGAATCACCGTCTCGTTCGCCGCATTGCGCGCCAGAAAGCCCTGGGTAATGAACAGCGCGCCGCGCGCGGCCAGCGTAATTGCCAGCGCGGGATCGGGCGCCGTCGGCACCGTGGCGGACAGATAGCGCCCCCAGGCATTCTGGTTCGGCAACGGCTGCGCGTGCAGGTGCTCGCGCGCGTCCAGCCACTGCGCCTGCATGCCCAGCCGGTTCAGATAAAGCACGCCGAGCGTGCTCGACAACTGCTCGCCCAGCGCCAGTACTTCAGCCTGCCATGCAAGGCCACCGGCATCGGCGCGTACATTTGCGACCAGCGCGTCGAGGCGTTCGAGCCAGTACTGCATTTGCGCACGATCGTGCAATCCGAGCTCGTCGAACAGGCTGCGATGACGCGCGCCGATGGCATCGCGGATCACTGCGCGCCGCACCGCGTCCGTCTGCGCCTCGCCCAGCGCCTTGAGCTGGTCGGTGATGCCGGACAGCGCCGATACCACGATCAGCACACACCGCCCTTGTCCGCGCCAGCGTTTGGCGATGGCCGCGATCTTTTCCCAGCGCTCGCGCGTGGACACGCTGGTGCCGCCGAACTTGAGCACGACCCACGGCGCGGCAAGCGGACTGGACATCGCAGATTGCACTCCGGGAAACCGAACCGCCATTGTCCTTGTGTGGCCCAAAAAGACAAGGTATGCGTGCGGCGAAAAAGCGTCCGAATGCTGACATGAACCATTCGCGCGTCAGTTCGGGCAAAATACCAGCTTCCGATTGTGGATTTCCCATGCCCGACAATCCCTTCCGCCGCAGCAAGCCCGTGCCGGTCCCGCCGGTCGCGGCCAGCGCCAGCGAAAAAACCCTGCCGCTGAACATCAACGGTAAGGCGTATTTCCACAACGGCGATCCGCAAATGCCGCTGCTCTGGTACCTGCGCGACGTACTGCGTCTGACCGGCACAAAATACGGCTGCGGTGTCGGCGTCTGCGGCGCCTGCACGGTCCTGGTCGATGGCAAAGCGCATAACGCGTGCATGCTGTCGATCAAATCGCTGCCGCATCGCGAGATCGTCACGATTGAAGGCCTGTCCGGCAATGCCGGCCTGCATCCGTTGCAGGAAGCCTGGATCGCCGAGGACGCAATCGGTTGCGGCTACTGCCAGGCTGGCCAGATCATGGCCGCCGCCGCCCTGCTCCGGCGCAAACCGCATCCGGACGATGCCGACATCGACGCCTTGCCGAACCTGTGCCGCTGCGGCAGCTATCCCCGCATCCGCGCGGCAATCGCGCGTGCCGCAGCAGCGCCGCAGGACAAGACATGATTTTCGATCCGTCGCGACGCCGCTTTCTCGTTGTTGGTGCGGGTGCGGGCGGTGCATTGCTGGTCGGCTGGCGCGCCCGGGCTCAGGACGAACTGCCCTATCTGGGCGCACGCTTGCCGAAGCAGCAACTAACCGATTTCGTGCGCATCGGCGCCGACGACAGCATCGCCATCGGCGCGCGCGGCTGCGAGGTCGGCCAAGGCGTGAAAACCGATCTGCCGATGCTGATCGCCGAAGAACTCGACGTGGACTGGAAGCAAGTGCGTGTCGAGCAATTGGACTACGGCTATATCGAAATCGACAACGGTCCCGGCGACCGCTACGGCAACCAGGGCATGGGCGGTGACGCCACCCCGGCGGCCTGGAAGCAATTGCGCCAAGCCGGCGCCGTCGCACGCTGGCTGCTGGTGCAGGCGGCAGCGCAGCGATGGAACCTCGAGGCGGCGACGTTGCGCACGCAGACCGGATTCGTGATTGCCGTGGACGGACGTCGGCTGGCCTACGGCGCGCTCGCCGCCAGCGCGGCCACACTGGATGCGCCGTCCACGCCACCGGCACTCAAGGACCCTGCGCAATTCCAAATCATCGGCAAACCTGCGCGCACTGTGGATGCGCGCGAGGTCGTACTCGGTCGCACCGAATACGGCATCGACAGCTACCTTGGCAACGCTCTGGTCGCCGTGATCGCGCGCTGTCCCTATGCGGGAGGCACCATGGACACGCTCGACGCTACGCAGGCACTGCAGGTTCCCGGCGTCCACCGCGTGATCGCATTGCCCGGACCCAAGCCCGACGCACCGTTCGACGGCGTGCTGGCAGCCGGCGTTGCCGTGCTGGCCGACGATACCTGGACCGCCCTGCGCGGTCGCGACAAGCTCAAAATCGCATGGCAACCGGATGGCGCATGGGCGAAGCAATCCAGTACCGCGCTGGCAACGACAGCGCACGCACTGCTCGACGACGACGCCAGCGCCATCGTGGTGCGCAACGACGGCGATTTCAGCAAGGTAAAAAAAGCACGAGGCAGCACGACACTCACGGCGCGCTACCAAATGCCGTTTCTCGCGCACGCCACCCTCGAGCCGCCGAGTGCTACCATCGCGGTGTCCCAAGACCGCGTCGAGCTCATCGCCGGATTGCACGATCCGGTGGGCGCCTCACATCTGTTGCATGGGCTTACCGGCGTACCGCGCGAAGCGATCAACATCCGTCTGCCACGCGCCGGAGGCGATCTTGGTCGGCGCCTGCACAACGATTTCATCGTCGAAGCAGCGCTTGTCGCCAAGCAGGCAGAAACACCGGTCAAGCTGGTGTGGATGCGCGAAGACGATTTGCAAAACGATTTCTACCGGCCATTCGGGGTGCACGCACTGGTCGCCTCTCTCGATCGCAGGAAAAAGATCACCGGCTGGTCGCATCGCGTCGCCGCCACGCCGCGCAATTGGCGCGACAGCACACTCGCCGGGAAGCCCGTCTTCGCCGGACTGCTCGACGCCGATGCATTTCCCGTCAGCCTCGTGCCGAATCTGGTGCAGTCATTCCATGCCATCTCATGCGGCCTGCCACGTGGCCATCTGCTGGGCGGCGCGCATGCGTTCCAGGCCTTTGCGATCCAGTGTTTTCTGGACGAGATCGCCATCGCCACGCACCAGGATCCGGTGAGCGTGCGCATGGATCTGCTCGGCGCACCACGAGTGTTGCGCCCGGGGTTCGACACTGGACGCCTGGCTGGCGTGCTGCGAACAGCCGCTGGCAAGATCGACTGGCAGCACAAGCCGAGCAACGGACACGGCTTGGGCATCGCCTGTCACGCCGGCGACGGCGCCTATGCCGCGCACGCTTTCGAGGTTTCCGTGCACGGAAACGACCTCATTATCCATCGCGCGGTTTGCGCGATCGACGCCGGTCGCGTGCTCAATCCGCTGAACCTGCAGGCGCGGGCGACCCATGCAACCCTCGCCGCGGTCTCGGCGACCCTGCACGAAGCGATCACGCTCAAGAATGGACAGGTGCAGCAGCACAATTTCCCCGATTATCCGCTGTTGCGGATGGGCGACGCCCCGCATGCGGTAGAAGTATTCTGGGTCGACAGCGATGCGGACCCGGCCAGACTGGAGGACGTCACCGCGGCCAGTGCCGCACCCGCGTTGGCCAATGCGGTTTTCGCCGCGACCACGGTGCGTGTGCGTACATTGCCGTTGATGCCGGAGTTGCTGCGGATGCTGTAAACGCCGGCCTGCCGCGTCGCGCCTTGACGCGCGACGCCGAAAGGAGAACGCTTGACGACCCACTATCGCCAACCGGGAGAACCGCATGGGCTACACGACCGAAGGCATCCGAAACATCGCGCTCGCCGGCCATGCCGCCGCGGGCAAGACCACGCTGTTCGAGGCCCTGCTGCATGCGGGCGGCGCGATCCAGACGCAGCCGGCTCCGTCGAGCGCGGCACCACCGTTTCCGACCACGATCCGATGGAGAAAGAGCGCAAGCATTCGCTCAACGCCGACATCGCCGTCGATCGACCACGACGACTGCCACATCAACCTGATCGACACCCCCGGCTGCCGCCGATTTCCGCGGCGCCGACGCTGGCCGCGCTTGCCGCGGTGGAAACCGTGGCGATCGTCGTCAACGCGCATCAACGGCATCGAGCACGGCACGCGCAGCGCATGATGCAGCTACGCGAAGCGCGCGCACTGGCGCGCATGCTCGTCGTCAACAAGATCGACTGCGACGGCGATTGCCGTCGCGCCTGGTCGAGCGACTGCGCGAAGACGTTCGGCCCGCGAATGCCTGCCGATCAACCTGCCCGCCCAGGGCGGCAAACGTGTGGTCGACTGCTTCTTCAACCCGCGAAGGCGACGCCGATTTCTCCTCGCGTGGCCGAGGCGCACCAGCGCATCATCGACCAGGTGGTCGAGATCAACGAAACGGTGATGGGTCATCTACCTGGACGAGGGCGAGGAGGCTCTGTCCGGCAGCGAGCTGCACGACGCCTTCGAGCAATGCCTGCGCGAGGGACATCTGGTGCCGATCTGCTTCGTCTCCGCGCGCACCGGCGCCGGCGTGAAGGAGCTGCTCGACGTCGCCGCGCGGCTGCTGCCGAACCCCGCCGAAGGCAACCCGCCGCCGTTCGTCAAGGCGACGGCGCGAACGCGGCACCGATCCAGGCGCAGCCCGATCCGGACAAGCACGTGATCGCCGACGTGTTCAAGATCGTCAACGATCCGTTCGTCGGCAAGCTCGGCGTGTTCCGCGTCTAGCAGGGCACGGTCCGACGCGACAGCCAGCTGTTCGTCGACGACGGCCGCAAGCCGTTCAAGGTCGGCCACCTGTTCCGGCTGCAGCGGCAAGGACCACGTCGAGATCGAGCAGGCGATTCCCGGCGACATCGCCGCGGTGGCCAAGGTCGAGGAGATCCACTTCGACGCGGTGCTGCACGATTCGCACGACGAGGACCAGATCTCACCTCAAGCCGCTGGCGTTTCCCGCGCCGATGTTCGGCCTCGCGCTGGAACCGACGCACAAGGGCCAGGAGCAGAAGCTCGCCACCGCGCTGGCGCAGCTGGCCGAGGAAGATCCCTGCTTCCGCGTCGAGCACAACAAGGAACTGAACGAGATCGGTGGTGCGCGGCCTCTCCGACCTGCACCTGAAGCTGATGCTCGAGCGCATGCGCGAACGCTACGGCGTCGAGGTGGACACCCGCCCGCCGCGGATCGCCTATCGCGAAACCGATCGCCGCGCCATGCCGAAGGCCACCACCGCCACAAGAAGCAGACCGGCGGCGCCGGCCAGTTCGGCGAAGTGTTCCTGCGCATCGAGCCGCTGCCGCGCGGCGCGGGCTTCGAGTTCGTCGACGAGGTCAAGGGCGGCGCGATTCCCGAACCAGTTCATTCCCGCGATCGAGAAAGGCGTGCGCCAGGCGCTGGAGCACGGCGCGATCGCCGGCTACCCGATGCAGGACGTGCGCGTCACCGTGTACGACGGCAAGTACCACCCGGTCGACTCCAAGGAAGTCGCCTTCGTCACCGCCGGCAAGAAGGCGTTCCTCGACGCGGTCGTCAAGGCGCGGCCCATCGTGCTGGAGCCGATCGTCAATCGTCGAGGTCTGCGTTCCCGAGCGCACATGGGCGACGTCACCGGCGGTCTCGCCGGCAAGCGCGCGCGCATCATCGGCACCGACTCGCTGCGCGGCGGCGAGCTGGTGATCAAGGCGCAGGCGCCGCTGGCCGAACTCATCGACTACCCGACCGAGCTGAAGGCGATGACCGGCGGCCGCGGCCGCTACGCCTCGACCTCAGCCACTACGAGCCGGTGCCGCGCAGGTGCAGAAGCAGCTCAGCGAGGCCTACAAACCCAAGCCGGAAGAAGAGTAACGGGTTGCTGACAAGACTTTTTCAGCAGCCTGTCAAAGCCGCATTTGCATTTTTGCGCCGCCGCGGGAGGAAATACGCAATGGTTCCCATCCATTCAACTATCGGGGAGTACCATCATGGTTTCGCTATCCCAGCTTTGGCTTCCGATCCTGCTTTCCGGCGTGCTCGTTTTCATCGCCAGCAGCATCCTGCACATGGTTTTCAAGTTCTGGCACATGCCCGACTATCACGGCTTCGCCAATGAAGACGAAGTCCGCACGGTTATCCGCAAGAGCAATGCCGCGCCAGGGATGTACATGATCCCCTACTGCAAGATGGAAGAGATGAAGAAGCCGCAAGCGCAGGCGAAATTCGCCGAAGGCCCGATCGGCTTCGTCATCCTGCGCCCCAATGGCATGCCGAATATGGGTAAATCCCTCGGACTATGGTTCGTGTTCTGCCTGATCGTGGCGCTATTCGGCGGCTACATCGCGCAGCATGCCCTACTGATCGGCGCGCCGTACGCGCACGTGTTCCGCATCGTTGGCACGGCCGCATTCATGGGATTTGCCTTCGGCGCGTTGCCGATGGGCATCTGGTGGGGCCAGCCGTGGCGCGCAGTAAGCAAAGACATGATCGATGGATTGGTCTACGCCCTGATCACGGCAGCTACGTTCGGCTGCTTCTGGCCGCACTGACCGACAAGAAGGCTCACTTTTCCGCAAACCCGGCGGCTTGTCGGTTTGCGGCTAGCCGCCAACGGCTACGGCTGCACTGCCGCGCTTGCGTACGATCAACATGGCCAGTTCCAGCGATTGTTCGTAGTTCAAGCGCGGATCGACCGTGGATTTGTAGGCGCGAGCCAAGTCACCTTCGGCAAGGTCGCGCGCACCGCCGAGGCATTCAGTGACGTCTTCGCCGGTCAATTCCAGATGCACACCGCCCAAACGGGTGCCGCATGCGGAGTGGATGTCGAACGAACGGTCGAGCTCGCCGCGGATCGCCTCGAAGCGCCGCGTTTTCACGCCGTTTCCCAGGGTCTCGCTGTTGCCATGCATCGGATCGCAGCACCACAACACGCGTTTGCCCGCGGCCTTGAGCGCATGCAGGTGCTGCGGAAGTTCGGCCTCGATGCGGCTCTCGCCCATGCGGTGGATCAGGGTCAGGCGTCCAGGCTCGTTGCCAGGATCCAGCGCATCGAGCAGGCGCAGCAACGCGTCGGGTTTCAGTCCCGGCCCGACCTTGACGCCGATCGGATTGCGGATGCCGCGGCAGTATTCCACATGCGCACCGTCGAGCTGCGCAGTGCGCATGCCGATCCACGGGAAATGCGTGGCCAGGTTGAACCAACCCCACTGGCGCGGCACCTGCCGGGTCTGCGCCTGCTCGTAATGAAGCAGCAGCGCTTCGTGCGAAGTATAGAAATCCACTTTGCCGAATCCGCCGACGGCGCCGGCCAGGGTTTCCATGAAGCGCACCGAATCGCCGATGGACTCGACCATGCTCCGGTATTCGTCGCGAAGCGGCGAGTGCCGCACCCAGGCCAGATCCCAGTATTCGGGATGGTGCAGATCGGCGAAACCGCCATCGATCAGGGCACGGGTGAAATTCATCGTCAGCGCCGATTTGCTGTATGCCTCGAGCAGACGCTGCGGATCCGGCGTGCGCGCGACAATGTCGAATTCCGGCGCATTGACGATGTCGCCACGGTAACTGGGCAGGCGCGTGCCGCCGCGCGTTTCCGTATCTGCGGAACGCGGCTTGGCGTATTGCCCGGCGAAGCGACCGATGCGCACCACCGGCAACTTCAGTCCGTGCACCAGCACCAGACTCATCTGCAGCAACACTTTGAGCCGATTGGAGATGATGGGCGAATTGCAGTCAGCGAAACTCTCTGCACAATCGCCACCTTGCAGCAGAAAACAACGGCCTTCCGCCGCGTCGGCGAGTTTGCGCCGGAGCGCCAGCACTTCCCAGGAAGTGACCAGCGGCGGCAGCGCATGCAACTGTGCGAGAGCGGCCGCCAGAGCGGCCGTATCCGGATAAGTGGGTTGTTGCACCGCCGGTTTGCGCTGCCACGAATCCAGCGCCCAATCCGGCGGTTCACGGACGGCGGTCAGACTGCGTGGATCGGCTGGCATCGGCATATGCTCATGCTGCACTGCGGCATTGCATCATGCCACAGTTGCAGCGCCATGCAAGCTGCACCTTTCAACCGCGCCGGCGAAATCCGGCCCAGACCGCTCCCGCGCCGAACAGCGCGTAGGAAACCAGCGTCCAGAACGGCATGGCGAGCCCGAGGAATGTCCAGTTGACTTCGGCGCAATCGGCATGCCCGGTGAAGGCGTGTTCCAGCGTCTTGGACCAGGCGTAGCGCAACGAATAGTTCTCGATCATGTAGTTCCAACCGGGCACGCAACCGGCCATCGGGTCGGGTCCCTGCCTCTGTACCCACAAGTGATAGGCCGCGATGCCGATGCCCGTGCACGCCGCCAGCAGCACTATCAGCGCATAGGCGCGCCGCCCCCCGGCGCGCGGGGCGTGGATGGCACCGGCGAGAAAGACCAGCCCCATGACGATGAAGACGATGCGCTGGAAGATGCACAGCGGGCAGGGCTCGATGCCGAGCTGGAACTGCACGAAATAAGCAAAGGCGAGCAATCCCAGACATACGCCGAATCCGGCGATGCACTGCACACGAAACGGCCAGTGAAAGGGGTTCGGTTGCACTGTAGGCACTCCAGCAGCTCGATTCAAATGTACAGCAGGCCCGTCATCATGCCCCATAAGAACAAGACAGCAAAGGGTGCCCAAAGTGCCAAGGTCAAATACTCCCTGGTGTTCGTCTGCGCAACTCGCCAAGCCATGAAAAGCGCGAAAGAAATAAGATAATAGCGTTGTTCGATCAGCCAGGATAATGAAATGAACAATGCCGTCAACGCCCAGAACACGGCCGCATAGGTGATCATCAACCGCTGCCAAAGCAAGCCGATGCCACCGAAAATGGCAATCAGAGCGAACCCCCAATACCACAAGGTTGACGCTTGCGTGTACATCAGCAAGCCATTGCGCAGATCCGGCGGCCGCAAAAGATTGAACGGATGATCGACGCGAAATGTGCCCAGATACAGTGCCAACAACAGCAAGGGCAGCACGATCAACCAGGGCCGCGTGCGCACATCGGCAATGAAACGCCGCCAGGATTCCATGCAGGGGAACACATATAGAAACGCAGCAAAAAACATCAAACAGAAAAGATTGCCACTGTGCAGGCTGAAATCCGGATGCACCGAAATCTCATTCTGCGCCCACACCACAGTACCGTGTGCAAGCCAGTACACGGTAAATATTCCGCCTGCCAGTCCATAGGGCAACAAGCCAAGCAACGTCTGCACCACGCCTCGCACGGAGCGCTGCTGCGCGAGCAGGTGTAGTAGTGGCCAGACAAGCAACACCAGCCACAGCACGTTGTTTTGCCGCACACACTCGGCGGCAAGCAACAGTGATCCCGCCAGCCAATGACGTTGCCGCCCGGCCGCCCAGGTTGCCCAGAGCATCAAGGCCAGCGACGCGACGTCGGTCTGCACCATGAATACAAACAACAAGAATATCGGCAGCACGGCAAATTGTGCCGTAGCTAGATAGTCGTCGCGCCCCACGACATCGCGACGCAAACGATGAAACCCGACAACTGCCAGCAAACCGAACAAGCTGCTAAGCACGCGCGCGGCAGCGAAAGAATCCGTGCCAAGCAATTTGAGCAGGAGAGCGAGAAAAAGATGGTAGCCCGGAACCGTTGTCAGTGTGATGACAATCGGATGAAAGACACCATGGCGGAAAAGCCGGATCTGTTCGAAGTGATCCGGCTCATCCAGCCGCATCACGCCAACATGCACGGAATATAGTGCACACAACGCGTACCCGACGATTAGCAAAGACCAGAACGCGACACCCTTGCTGCGGCGTGCCCCGCTGGAGTTCTTCACATTGTCGGAAACAAGAATTCCCATGCCGTCTTCGGCATGAGGATGCGGGGTTGCGGTTGGAGCCAGCCTATTCGGCTGCGGCATCGGTTTCCACGCGCGGCCGGTCGACCAATTCGACGAAGGCCATCGGCGCGGAATCACCCACGCGCACACCGCACTTGAGGATGCGCAGATAGCCGCCTTTGCGTTCGCGGTAGCGCGGGCCAAGTTCCACGAACAACTTGCCAACCGCAACCTTGTCGCGCAGGCGCGCAAACGCGAGGCGGCGGTTGGCGACGCTGTCGGTCTTGCCCAGCGTAATCAGCGGTTCGGCGACGCGGCGCAATTCCTTGGCCTTGGGCAACGTGGTGCGGATCAGTTCATGCTTGATCAACGATGCGGCCATGTTCTTGAACATCGCCTGGCGGTGGCTCGAGGTACGGTTGAGCTTGCGGCCGGATTTCATGTGACGCATAAGTAATTCCTTGGTATAACTTTATAATTGTAGCTTCGGCGGACATTGCCGCGCGAAGTGAACTCTTGGTTCGACCGTCCTGGCAATAACCGACGGATATCCATTCCAAACATTTGGTACTTTTGCGATCATCCGTGATCGCGAGGATCACAAAGTGGACATCCTGTCCGCACTTTTCAACAAGCCATCAATTCATTTGCATGCCGGATGAAAGCCCCGCCGGTGGCCAGTTTTCCAGCTTGGTGCCGAGCGACAAGCCACGTGCTCCGAGCACATCCTTGATCTCGGTGAGCGATTTCTTGCCCAGGTTCGGCGTCTTCAGCAGCTCCACTTCCGTGCGCTGTACCAGATCGCCAATGTAGTAGATGCTCTCGGCCTTCAAACAGTTCGCCGAACGCACGGTCAGCTCCAGATCGTCGATCGGACGCAGTAATACCGGATCCACACCGGACTTTTCCGCCTTGGTATCGGTGCTTTCGCGGCGGCTAAAATCGCCGAACACGGTGAGCTGATCCATCAGGATCTCGGCGGATTTGCGCACCGCTTCTTCGGCGTCGATCGTGCCGTTGGTTTCGATGTCCAGAATGAGCTTGTCCAGGTCGGTACGCTGTTCCACACGTGCACTGTCGACCTCATAGGCCACGCGGCGAACCGGACAGAACGAGGCATCCAGTTGCAGACGCCCGATCGGACGCGATTCCTCGTCCGGGCGTTGCCGTGTTGTAGCCGGAACATACCCCACGCCACGCGCGATTTTGATGCGCATGTTCAGGGCGATGTCCTTGGTCAGATGGCACAACACATGTTCGGGATTGAGGATCTCGACGTTGTGATCGACCTTGATATCGCCGGCCGTGACCACGCCCTTGCCCTTCTTGGACAGACTGACCGTGGTTTCGTCAAGGTTGTGCATGCGGATGGCGACGTCCTTGAAGTTGAGCAGGATCTCGATAACGTCTTCCTGCAGACCCTCCAGCGTCGTGTACTCATGCAGCACGCCGTCGATTTCGACTTCGATGACCGCCGCACCGGGGATGGACGACAACAGCACGCGCCGCAGCGCGTTGCCCAAGGTATGCCCGAAACCGCGCTCCAGCGGCTCGACGACAACGCGGGCGCGGTTGGCGCCGGTGCGTTCCACGTTCAAGCCGCGCGGGCGCAGGATGGTAGTAGGCGAATGTGCCATGAACTACGCTCTCCGATAGATTGAAAGGTTTTTGCAACCGCGGCTGCCGCCGACGGCGGCCGCGGATAATCCGTTACGAACTACTTCGAATACAGCTCGACGATCAGGCTTTCGTTGATGTCGCTGGGCAGATCTGAACGCTCCGGCAGAGCCTTGAGCGTGCCGGCGAACTTCTTCGCATCCACCTCGATCCAGACCGGGGCCAGATCCATTTCCTGCGACAGATTCAGCGCCTCGGTGATGCGCATCTGACTGCGCGATTTTTCGGTCACTGCGATCTCGTCGCCAGCCTTGACCTGGTAGGAAGGCAGGTTGACCTTCTTACCGTTGACCTCGATCGCCTTGTGCGACACCAGCTGGCGTGCCTGTGCGCGCGTGACTGCGAAGCCCATGCGATAGACGATGTTGTCCAAGCGTGCTTCGAGCATGCGCAGCAGGTTCTCGCCGGTATTGCCCTTGAGCTGCGAGGCCTTGCTGTAGTAATTGCTGAACTGACGCTCGAGCAGACCGTAAATACGCTTGACCTTCTGCTTTTCGCGCAACTGCACGGCATAGTCGGACAGGCGGCCTTTCTTGCCGGTGGCTGCGCCATGCTGACCCGGTTTCTGCAGCTTCTCGAATTTTTTGCATTTGGATTCGATCGCGCGCGCCGGACTCTTCAGGCTCAGATCGGCGCCTTCGCGGCAGGACAGCTTGAGTTTGGGACCAATGTAACGAGCCATGATTTACACCCTGCGACGCTTCGGCGGACGGCAGCCATTGTGCGGAATCGGCGTGACGTCGATGATATTGGTGACCTTGATGCCGAGCGCGTTCAGGGAACGCACAGCCGACTCGCGGCCCGGGCCCGGACCCTTGATGCGCACTTCCACGGTCTTGAGACCGTATTCGGAAGCCGCGCGACCGGCCTTTTCCGCCGCGACCTGGGCAGCGAACGGTGTGGACTTGCGCGAACCGCGGAAGCCCGCGCCGCCGGCAGTCGCCCACGACAGCGCGTTGCCCTGACGATCGGTGATCGTCACCACGGTATTGTTGAACGAAGCCTGCACATGCACCACGCCATCGGTGACGACGCGCTTGGCTTTCTTCTTGGTCTTGGCAGCAACGGCCGGTTTATTCATGAGTCGGTGATTCCGCAGGAAATTTCAATGGATTCAGGACGATCAATTCTTCTTGATCGCGCGGCGCGGACCCTTGCGGGTGCGCGCATTGGTGCGCGTGCGCTGGCCGCGTACGGGCAGCCCACGGCGATGGCGGATGCCGCGATAGGTTCCCAGGTCGATCAGGCGCTTGATGGCAATGCCGTTTTCGCGGCGCAGATCGCCTTCGATGGTGAATTTGGCGACTTCCTGGCGCAGCTTCTCGACTTCGGCTTCGGTCAGCGACTTGATCTTGGTCGCCGGATCCACGCCCGCCGCCACACACACCTTTTTCGACCGGGCTCGGCCAATGCCGAAAATGCTCTGCAAGCCGATCACGACATGCTTTTGCACCGGCAAGTTGACACCCGCAATACGCGCCATCTGTCTGTCTCCGAAAGCGTTTTTGCGCAAAAATGCGCAGAGAACCGTGAATTATAACCCGAATCGTACTGTTATCAAAGCGCGAATTTCGCGCCATATACCCGTTTCAGCTACCCGCCGCGCCCATATCCCTTGAGGTTGGCTTTTTTGAGCAGACTCTCGTACTGGTGCGACACCAGATGCGCCTGCACCTGGGCGGTGAAATCCATCACCACCACGACCACGATCAGCAGGGACGTGCCTCCGAAGTAGAACGGCACATGCCAGCTTTGCTGCAGCAGGGTCGGAATCAGACACACCGCAACCAGGTAAATCGAGCCCGCACCAGTCAGACGCGTGAGCACGCCGTCGATGTATTCGGCGGTCGCCCGACCCGGGCGGATGCCGGGAATCAGGGCACCCGATTTCTTCAGGTTGTCGGCGGTTTCGCTCGAGTTGAACACGAGCGCGGTGTAGAAGAACGCGAAGATGATGATCATCGCTCCGTACAGGATTTCGTACAGCGGCTCGCCCGGGCTCAGCGCAGCGGTGATCTGCTGCAGCCAGCGGATGTCCGCGCCGTTGGAAAACCACGACGACGCCGTCGCGGGGAACAGGATCAGCGACGAGGCGAAAATCGGCGGGATCACGCCCGACATGTTGATCTTCAGCGGCAGGTGCGAACTTTGGTTCATGTAGGCACGCGAACCGCCCTGGCGACGCGCATAGTTCACGGTGATGCGGCGCTGACCACGTTCCATGAACACCACGAATGCGGTCACGACCAGCACCAGCACCAGGATCACGAGTACACGCATCGGGGTGATTTCGCCCTGCTGCGACATCTCCAGCGTACGCGCAACCGCACTTGGCAGGCCAGCGACGATGCCGGCGAAAATCAGCAGCGAGATGCCGTTGCCGATACCGCGTTCGGTGATCTGCTCGCCTACCCACATCAGAAACATGGTGCCTGCGGTCAGACCGACCATGGCGGTGAAAATGAAGCTGGGACCGGGCGCGTAGACCACGCCCGCCTGGTGTTGCAACATGGTGGCGATGCCAAACGCCTGAAACGCGGCAAGACCGATCGTGCCGAAACGCGTGTATTGGGTCAGCTTGCGGCGGCCGGATTCGCCTTCCTTGCGCATCGCCGCCCAGCTCGGGATCACCGAGCCGAACATCTGCACGATGATCGATGCGGAAATGTACGGCACCACGCCCAGTGCGAACAGCGAAAAACGCGCCAACGCGCCACCGGAGAACATGTTGAACATGTCCACCAGACCACCGCCCTGACCCTGGATCAGCTTGGTCATCGCATCGGAGTTCACGCCCGGAACGGGAATGAACGAACCCAGGCGGTAGACGACCAGCGCACCGATCACGAACAGGATGCGCTGCTTGAGCTCGGTCAGCTTGCCGAGATTGCCGAGCAAATTATTGGTCTGGGGTGCGGCCACCGTTTATTACTCCACGCTGCCGCCGGCAGCGAGGATCGCCGCCTTGGCGCCCGCCGTCGCCGCTACACCATTGAGCTTGATGGTCCGCTTGATTTCGCCCTTCTTGACGATCTTCGCGCGAATTGCGCGGGTGTCGACTAGACCGGCGGCCTTGAGCGCGGCAAAATCGACCGTATCGGCCTTGATTGAGTCGAGCTTGTACAGCAGCACTTCGCACGTGTCGCGGGCGAGCTTGGAACGGAAGCCGACCTTCGGCAGACGGCGCTGCATCGGCATCTGGCCGCCTTCGAAACCCGGCTTGATCTTACCCTTGCCGGTACGTGCGTACTGGCCCTTGTGGCCGCGACCGGCAGTCTTGCCCAGGCCCGAGCCGATGCCACGGCCGACGCGCACGCGCGCCTTGCGCGATCCCTTGGCCGGTTTGAGTGTATTCAGATGCATGTTGCGCACTCCCAATAGGTACTTATGCCCGATCCGATGAGGAATCAGGCGCTTTCCTCGATGCGCACCAGATAGCCGATCTTCTCGACCAGCCCGCGCACCTGTGGTGAATCCTTCAGCTCGCGCACGTCGTTGAGCTTGTTCAAGCCGAGCGCCTTGACGCTCAGACGGTGCTTCCACCGGCAGCTGTTCATGCTTTTGTACAGGCGCACGCGGATCGTGCCCGCCGCCTTGCTCGCGGCTTTGTTCGCAGAATTAGCCTTGGCCATAACCGCCCACCTCATTCACTTTCTTGCCACGCTTGGCGGCGATGCGCTCCGGCGTCGCCATTGCCTGCAGACCCTTGATCGTGGCGCGCACCAGATTGATCGGATTGCGCGAACCGACCGCCTTGGCCAGGACGTTCTTGACGCCAACCACTTCGAGCACCGCGCGCATCGCACCACCGGCGATCACACCGGTACCTTCGGATGCCGGCTGCATGTACACGCGTGCCGCACCATGATTTGCCTTGACCGCGTGCCACAGGGTTCCGTTGTTGAGTTTGACGTTGACCAGGCCGCGACGCGCACGCTCCATCGCCTTGGAAATCGCGACCGGCACTTCGCGTGCCTTGCCATAACCGAATCCGACCCGGCCGTCGCCGTCGCCGACCACGGTCAGCGCGGTGAAACTCATCTGGCGTCCACCCTTGACTGTCTTGGCCACGCGGTTGACGGCGATGAGTTTTTCCAGCATGCCGTCGCTGTTGTCACGTTCGTTGCTTGCCATTGTCTTTTCACCTTGTTGCCACCCGAGGATCGGCGTGGACTCTTGCTTGCGGCCAGGCCGCTTAGAATTGTTGTTGGATCGCGAGATCGCTCACGACTTAAAACTTCAGCCCGGCCTCGCGCGCTGCATCCGCCAGCGCGGCGATGCGGCCGTGATAGCGAAAACCGGAGCGGTCGAACGCGACGCTTTCCACACCGGCGGCCTTGGCTTTGGACGCGATCGCCTTGCCTACCGCCGCCGCTGCCATCTTGTTCTTGGTGCCTTTGAGACCCTTTGCAAGGTCTTTCTGCACGGTCGACGCAGACGCCAGTACCTTTTCGCCGTCGGCCGAAATGACCTGGGCGTAGATGTGCTGATCGGTGCGATGCACGGTCAGGCGCGGCACCGCGAGTTTGCGGATGTGGGCGCGCGTGCTCTTGGCGCGGCGCAGTCTTGCAATGTTCTTGTCCATCGTGATTACGCCTTCTTCGCTTCTTTCAGGCTGATGTGCTCACCCGAGTAGCGTACGCCCTTGCCTTTGTACGGCTCAGGCGGACGAAACCCACGGATTTTCGCGGCCACCTCGCCGACGCGCTGCTTGTCGGCGCCCGCGATCAGGATTTCGGTCTGGCTCGGCACGCTCAAGGTGATGCCTTCCGGCGCCTTGAACACGATCGGATGCGAAAAGCCCAGGGTCAGGTTCAGATCCTTGCCCTGCAGCGCGGCGCGGTAACCAACGCCGACCAGTTCGAGCTTGCGCTGATAACCTTCGCTCACGCCCTTGACCATGTTGGCCACGAGCGCACGCGTCGTGCCCGCAAACTTGGTTTCGGCGCTGCCATCGGCGCAAATGACGTGGCCATTGTCGACCGCGACCTTGACTCCGGCAATGACCAGCATCTGCAACGTGCCCTTCGGACCCTTGACGGTGATGGCATCCTTGGCCACGCTGCACTCGACCCCCTTGGGCAGCGCAACCGGTTTCTTGGCGACTCGTGACATTTCGTTCTCCTTCCTCAGGCGACTGTACCGATGACTTCGCCGCCCACGCCCTTGGCGCGCGCCTGCGCATCGCTCATGATGCCGTCCGGCGTCGAGATGATGGCGATGCCCAGACCCGCCATCACGTTTGGCAGCTTGTCCTTGCCACGATACACGCGCAGTCCGGAGCGGCTGACGCGATCGAGCTTGTCGATTGCCGGCCTGCCCTCGAAATACTTGAGCGCAATCTCGAGCACCGACTTTTTGCCGGTGGACTTGCTCACCTGAAAATCGCGCACGTAGCCTTCGTCCTTCAACAGCTTGACGATAGCGACCTTGACGTTGGATGCCGGCATGCTCACCGTTGCCTTGGCCGTGGCCTGGGCATTGCGGATGCGCGTGAACATATCGGCGATGGGATCAGTCATGCTCATGGATCAATTCCTGTACTGCTAAACGTTCGGCATCAATATCCGATGGATTCAACTTTCTGTTACCAGCTCGCCTTGCGCAAGCCTGGCACGTCGCCACGCATGGTCGCTTCGCGCAGCTTGTGGCGGCCGAGCGCGAACTTGCGGTAGACGCCGCGTGAACGGCCGGTCAGCGCGCAGCGGTTGCGCTGGCGCGTGGGACTGGCGTCGCGCGGCATCTTTTGCAGCTTGGTCTGCGCAGCCATTTTTTCCTCGTACGAGGATTTCGGGCCGAGCACGATCGCCTTGAGCTCCTTACGCTTGGCGGCATGCTTCTTCACCAGTTTGGCGCGCTTGAGTTCGCGCTCGATCATGCAGGTCTTGGCCATTGCAATCGTCTCTAAAGATTAGTTGCGGAACGGAAAACTGAACGCCTCGAGCAACGCCTTGGCTTCCTCGTCATTCTTCGCGTTCGTGGTGATCGCGATATCCATACCGCGCATCGCGTCGACCTGATCGAAATCGATTTCGGGAAAGATGATCTGTTCCTTGATCCCCATGTTGAAGTTGCCACGGCCGTCGAACGAACGACCCGACACGCCACGGAAGTCGCGCACTCGCGGCAATGAGATGTTGATCAGGCGATCGAGAAACTCGTACATCTTCGCGCGGCGCAGCGTGACCTTGCAGCCGATCGGCCAACCGTCTCTGATCTTGAACGTTGCGATCGACTTGCGCGCCAGTGTCGCCACCGGTTTCTGGCCGGCGATCTTGACCATGTCGGCGAGCGCATTCTCGAGAATCTTCTTGTTGCCGGTCGCCTCGCCCACGCCCATATTGAGCGTGATCTTGGTCAGATGCGGAACCTGCATCACGTTCGCGTAGCCGAAGCGCTGCATCAGCTTCGGCACTACTTCGTCTTTGTAGAATTTTTCCAGACGTACCATGGCCATATCCTCAGGCGTCAACGACTTCGCCACTGGTGCGATACACACGCACCTTGCGGCCGTCGTCCAGGGTCTTGAAGCCGACACGCTCGCCCTTGCCCGCAGCAGCGTTGAACAGCATCACGTTCGACAAATGGATCGAGGCCTCGCGCTCGACGATGCCGCCGGGCTGGTTGGCCTGCGGATTCGGCTTGGTGTGGCGCTTGACCAGGTTGATGTTCTGCACGAAAACGCGCTCGTCCGCGACGCGCAGCACTTCGCCCTTCTGGCCCTTGTATTTGCCGGTGATCACGATGACGTGATCACCTTTGCGAATCCGGTTCATAACTAACCTTCTTTGTTCAGTAGAGCGCAAATGTCGTTTACTTCGATTTACGCTGTAGCACTTCCACAACCCCGGCTTTCGCCGTCCCCTTAACTTAAGGGGACTCAAAAGCTTTAAAGCACTTCCGGCGCAAGCGATACGATCTTCATGAAGCGCTCGCTGCGCAGCTCGCGCGTGACCGGCCCGAAGATGCGCGTACCGATCGGCTCAAGTTTGTTGTTGAGCAGCACGGCGGCATTGCCGTCGAAGCGGATCAGCGAACCGTCGGCGCGGCGCACGCCCTTGCGCGTGCGCACAACGACGGCGTCGTAAACTTCGCCCTTCTTGACCTTGCCGCGCGGAATCGCATCGCGGATCGATACCTTGATGACGTCACCGATGCCGGCATAACGGCGTTTGGAACCACCGAGCACCTTGATGCACATCAGTTCGCTTGGCGCCGCTGTTGTCGGCCGCGGCCAGCGTGGTTTGCATCTGGATCATGGGATTCTCCTCGCTGCCACGTCAGCGTTGCCGCGTGCGCGACGACTGTCAACGACGCGCCAGTTCTTGGTCTTGGAAATCGGCGCGCATTCGATAATGCGGACGGTGTCGCCTTCCTTGCACTGGCCGTTTTCGTCGTGCGCGTGCACCTTGGTGGAGCGGCGCACGATCTTGCCGTACAGCGGATGCTGCACCTGGCGCTCGAGCAGCACGGTGACGGTCTTGTGCATCTTGTTGCTGACCACGCGGCCTTCGATCGCTCGTTGCGCCTTCTGGCCGGGATTGTTGGCTTGTTCGCTCATTGCCGTCGCCTTCATTTCTTCGCGCCAGCGGTCGGCTGGCCGAGCAGGGTCTTGATCTGCGCGATTTCGCGGCGCACACGCCTGAAATGGTGCGTCTGCGCCTGGTTGCCCGCGCGCCTTTTGCATGCGCAAGTTGAATTGCTCGCGGCGCAGATCGAGCAATTGCTCGTTCAAGTCCTGCGCGGATTGCTTGCGAAGCTCTTTGAGTTCCATCACAGCACCGTACGATTCACGAATGTGGTCTGCACCGAAAGCTTGGCCGCGGCCAGACGGAATGCCTCGCGCGCCTCGGCTTCGGTCACGCCCTCCATTTCATAGAGCATGCGTCCGGGCTGCACGACGGCGACCCAGTACTCGACGTTGCCCTTGCCGTTACCCATGCGGACCTCGATCGGCTTCTTGGTGATCGGCTTGTCCGGGAACACACGGATCCACAGCTTGCCGCCGCGCTTGACGAAACGCGTCATGGCAGCGGCGCGCAGCCTCGATCTGGCGCGCGGTCAGATGACCATGCGTGGTCGCCTTCAGGCCGTATTCGCCGAAGCTGACCTTGTTGCGCGACAAAGCTCAGGCCGCGGTTGCGGCCCTTCTGGACCTTGCGGTATTTGGTGCGTTTGGGTTGCAGCATGTTGGTTCCTTACTTCGCCTGCGCTTCACGGCGTTCGCGCGCCCGATCGTCGATCGCGGCGTTCGCGCGCCGGCGGCGCGGATTCCGCGCGTCGTCTTGTTCTCCGCCGCCGCGGCGTGCAGGTCGAAAATCTCGCCCTTGTACACCCACACCTTGACGCCGATGATGCCGTAGGTCGTCTTGGCCTGGGCAAAACCGTAGTCGATGTCGGCGCGCAGGGTGTGCAGCGGAACGCGACCTTCGCGATACCACTCCGATGCGCGCGATTTCGGCGCCATTCAGACGGCCGCCGACGTTGACCTTGATGCCGAGTGCGCCCAGACGCATGGCGTTCTGCACTGCGCGCTTCATCGCGCGGCGGAACATGATGCGGCGCTCCAGCTGCTGGGCGATGCGATTCGGCGACGAGCTGCGCATCGATCTCGGGCTTGCGGACTTCTTCGATGTTGATGTGCACGGGCACGCCCATCATCTTGCGTCACTCTGCTTGCGCAGCTTCTCGATGTCCTCGCCCTTCTTGCCGATCACCACGCCGGGACGCGCGCGTGTGAATGGTGATGCGCGCGTTCTTGGCCGGACGCTCGATCTGGATGCGGCTACACGACGGCCTGCGCCAGCTTCTCTTGCAGGAGCTCGCGCACTTTCGAGGTCCTCGGCCAGGTACTGCGCATAGTTCTGCTTGTTGGCGAACCACTTGGAGTTCCAGTCGCTTGGTGATGCCGAGGCGGAAGCCGGTCGGATGTACTTTCTGACCCATGGTGTTTTCCTTAGCTCGCCGACGGCCACGGTGATGTGGCTGGTGCGTTTCGATGATGCGATTGCCGCGGCCCTTGGCGCGGGCGATGAAGCGCTTCATGCTGCGGACCTTCGTCGACCATGATCGTCTTCACCTTGAGCTCGTCCACGTCGGCGCCGTTGTTGTGCTCGGCGTTGGCGATGGCCGACTCCAGCACCTTCTTGATGCAGCTGCGCGGCCTTCTTGGGCTGAACTCCAGCATCTTGAGCGCCTGTCCGACCGGCTTGCCGCGGACCTGGTCGGCCACCAGCCGGGCCTTCTGCGGCGAGATGACGCGCGCCTTTGCAGATTGCTGCGGTGACTTCCATCTTCGTCAACCTCTATCTCTTAGCTTCTGCTCGCGGCCTTCTTGTCGGCCGCCGTGGCCCTTGAAAGTGCGCGTCGCGGCGAACTCGCCGAGCTTGTGGCCCGACCATGTTCTCGCTGACCAACACCGGCACATGCTGGCTGCCGTTGTGCACGGCGATGGTCAGACCCACCATTTCCGGCAGTGACCATCGAACGGCGCGACCAGGTCTTGATCGGCCGCTTGTGTTGCTGGCCACGCGCCGCCTCGACCTTCTTGAGCAGGTGCAGGTCGATAAACGGGCCTTTCTTCAATGAACGTGGCATGTTCGTCTTACCCTCTCGATCGACTTGCGTTACGGCGCGCACGATCATGCCGTTGGTGCGCTTGTTCTTGCGCGTCTTGTAACCCTTGGTCGGCTTGCCCCACGGCGAAACCGGATGACGGCCGCCCGGCCGGCACGCCTTCGCCGCCGCCGTGCGGGTGGTCGACCGGGTTCATCGCCACGCCGCGCACGGTCGGGCGGATGCCGCGCCAGCGCTTGGCGCCGGCTTTGCCGATGCTTGCGCAGGTTGTGTTCGGAATTGCCGACTTCGCCGATCGTGGCGCGGCAATCGGCCGGCACCTTGCGCATCTCGCCGGAGCGCAGACGCAAGGTCGCGTAGCCGCCTTCGCGCGCGACCAACTGCACCGAGGCGCCGGCGCTAGCGCGCCAGCTGCGCACCCTTGCCAGGCTTCATTTCGATGCAGTGCACGGTGGCACCGACCGGGATGTTGCGCAGCGGCATCGTGTTGCCCGCTTTGATCGGCGCGTCGCGGCCGGCCATCAACTGATCGCCCACTTCCACGCCCTTGGGCGCAATGATGTAACGACGCTCGCCGTCAACATAGCACAGCAGCGCGATGTGCGCGGTGCGGTTCGGATCGTATTCGAGGCGCTCGACGCGGCAGGCGATGCCTTCCTTGTCGCGCTTGAAGTCGATGATGCGGTAATGCTGCTTGTGACCGCCGCCCTTGTGCCGGGTAGTGATGCGACCGTAATTGTTGCGACCGCCGGTCCGGGCCTGGGCTTCGGTCAGCGGTGCGTACGGATCGCCTTTGTGCAACCCCGGTGTGACGACACGCACCATGGCGCGGCGTCCGGCGGAGGTAGGCTTGAGTGTGATCAGTGCCATGCGTTCCCGATTTTCACGCGCTCAAAAGCGTACGTGATGTTCTCTTTGACCTTAGGGTTTGGCCGCGACTTCGATACTTTGGCCCTCGTGCAAACGCACGTAAGCCTTGCGCCAGCCGTTGCGGCTGCCGGCGCGTTGACGAAACGACTTGACCTTGCCCTTCACGTTGACCAGATTGACCGCACGTCACCTTGACGTTAAACATCGCTTCGACCGCGGCCTTCACTTCGCCTTGTCGGCGTCGGCAGCGACTTCGAACACGTACTGGTTGTGCTCGCCCAGGCGCGCGCTCTTTTCCGAGATGTGCGGCGCGCGCAGTACGCCGAACAGGCGCTCGTTCTTCACTTCGGCGTTCATGCCAGCCACTCCTCGATCTTCTTGACCGAATCGACGGTCATGACCACGTTGTGCGCGTCGACCAGGCTGATCGGATCCATCGCGGCGACATCCACCACCGCGACATGCGGCAAGTTGCGCGCGGACAGGTACAGGTTCTGATCGACGTTTTCAGTGACGATCAGCGTGCGGCCAGTGTATGTCCTTCAGTTTCGCGGCCAGACCCTTGGTGTCGGGCTTGTCCATGCCGAATACCTCGACGACTTTCAGGCGGCCCTGGCGATTGAGCTCGGACAGGATGGTCTGGATCGCGCCGCGGTACATCTTCTTGTTGACCTTCTGCGCGAAGCTGCGCGGACGCGCCGCGAATGTGCGGCCACCGCCAACGAAGATCGGTGCGCGGTAATCGCCGTGGCGCGCGCCGCCACCCTTCTGCTTCTTGAACTTCTTGGTCGTGCCTGACATGTCCGAGCGCGATTTCTGCGCCTTGGTGCCGGCACGGCCCGCGTTGCGATATGCGACCACGACCTGATGCACCAGACCTTCGGATATTCGCGCGCCGAAGATCGTCTCGGAAACCGACATGCCCTTCTTCGCGCCTACGATTTGCAGTTCCATGATGGTCGCTCCTCAACCCTTCGCCGCCGGACGCATCGACGACGTTACCGCCCGGCGCACCCGGCACCGCGCCGCTGACCGCAATGAGTGGCGTTCGGCGTCGATCTTGACCACTTGCAGATTCATCGTCGACTGGCGCACGTTGCCCATGTGGCCAGCCATCTTCTTGCCCGGAAACACACGGCCCGGCGTCTGCCGCTGGCCGATCGAACCCGGCGAGCGATGCGACAGCGAGTTGCCGTGCGTCGCGTCGCCCATGGTGAAATTGTGGCGCTTGATCGTGCCCTGAAAACCTTTGCCCTTGGTCACACCAGCGACATCGACGATCTGGCCGGCCTTGAACACATCGTCGGCCTTGATTTCGCCGCCAACCTGGTACTTGCCAAGATCCTTGTCGTCGACGCGGAATTCCCACAGGCCGCGACCCGCCTCGACCTTGGCTTTGGCGTAATGCCCGGCCAGCGGCTTGCGTACCAGAGCCGCGCGTTTGCTTCCGGCCGTAACCTGCACCGCGCTGTAGCCATCGCTTTCGACCGTCTTCACCTGGGTGATACGGTTGGGCGTAGCCTCAATCAGCGTCACCGGAATCGATTCACCGGCGTCGGTGAAGACGCGTGTCATACCGCTTGCACATCCTAACTCATTTTTTTCCTACTCAGTCCGAGGTTGCTCAATTGATCTCCGTCGTCTCAATTACAACCGGCTTCAATTACTCAACTTGATCTGCACGTCCACGCCGGCGGCGAGATCGAGCTTCATCAGCGCGTCCACGGTCTTGTCGTTGGGATCGACGATGTCCAGAGACCCGCTTGTGGGTGCGCGTTTCGTACTGATCGCGCGCGTCCTTGTCGGCGTGCGGCGAGGTCAGAATCGTAAACGCTCGATCTTGGTCGGCAGCGGAATCGGACCGCGCACCTGCGCGCCCGTACGCTTGGCCGTTTCCACGATTTCGCTCGCCGAACGGTCGATCAATCGATGATCGTACGCCTTGAGCCGAATCCGAATCTTCTGGTCCGCCATTGCCGTATTCCTCAAAGAACCTGGGTAAAGACGTGCACGCCGTTCCGGACCACGCCGAGTCGTCACTGTATTCTTACTCGATGATCTTTGCCACCACGCCCGCGCCAACGGTGCGGCCGCCTTCGCGAATCGCGAAGCGCAGGCCCTCTTCCATCGCGATCGGGTGGATCAGGCTCACCACCATCTTGATGTTGTCGCCCGGCATCACCATCTCCACGCCCGCCGGCAGTTCCACCGCGCCGGTCACGTCCGTCGTGCGGAAATAGAACTGCGGACGGTAGCCCTTGAAGAACGGCGTGTGACGGCCGCCTTCTTCCTTGGACAGCACATACACTTCCGCCTCGAACTTGGTGTGCGGGGTGATGCGTGCCCGGCTTGCACAACACCTGACCGCGCTCCACTTCGTCGCGCTTGGTGCCGCGCAACAGCACGCCCACGTTGTCGCCCGCACGCCCTTCGTCCAGCAGCTTGCGGAACATCTCCACGCCCGTACACGTAGTCTTCTGCGTCGGCTTGATGCCCACGATCTCGATTTCGTCGCCCACCTTCACGATGCCGCGCTCGATGCGGCCGGTCACCACCGTGCCGCGGCCGGAGATAGAGAACACGTCTTCCACCGGCATCAGGAACGGCTTGTCCAGCACGCGCACCGGCTCCGGAATATAGGTGTCCAGCGCCTCGACCAGCTTGACGATCGACGGCACCGCCGATCTCGCTCTGGTCGCCTTCCAGCGCCTTCAGCGCCGAACCCTTGATGATCGGCGTGTTGTCGCCCGGAAATTCGTACTTCGTCAGCAGGTCGCGCACTTCCATCTCGACCAGCTCCAGCAGCTCGGCGTCGTCGACCATGTCCGCCTTGTTCATGTACACCACCATGTACGGCACGCCCACCTGGCGCGCCAGCAGAATGTGCTCGCGCGTCTGCGGCATCGGGCCGTCCGCGCCGACACCACCAGGATCGCACCGTCCATCTGCGCCGCACCCGTGATCATGTTCTTCACGTAGTCGGCGTGGCCCGGGCAATCCACGTGCGCGTAGTGCCGGTTCGGGCTCTCGTATTCCACGTGCGCCGTCGAGATCGTGATCCCGCGCGCCTTCTCTTCCGGCGCCGCGTCAATCTGATCGTACGCCTTGAACTCGCCGCCAAACCGCTCCGCGCCCACTTTCGTCAGCGCCGCCGTCAGCGTCGTCTTGCCGTGGTCCACGTGGCCGATCGTGCCCACGTTCACGTGCGGCTTGGTCCGTTCAAATTTGCCCTTTGCCATGGCTGCTTCCTCAAAACGTCAAGTTGTATACGAAAATATTTGTGTGCAATTACGATTTCTTGATGACCGCTTCGGCGATATTCGTCGGCGCCTCGGCGTAGTGATCGAATTCCATCGTGAACGTCGCGCGGCCCTGGCGTCATCGAGCGCAGGCTGGTCGCGTAACCGAACATCTCCGCCAGCGGCACCTGCGCCTCGATGATTTTCCCCGGACGGGCCGTCTTCCATGCCCTGCAACACGCCGCGACGACGGGACAGATCGCCCATCACGTCGCCCATGTAGTCTTCCGGCGTCACCACTTCGACCTTCATGATCGGCTCGAGCAGGACCGGACTGGCTTTGCTGCAAGCCTTCCTTGAACGCCATCGAGCCGGCAATCTTGAACGCCATTTCGTTGGAGTCGACTTCGTGGTACGAACCATCGATCAGGCGCACCTTGACGTCGACCACCGGGAAGCCGGCGAGCACGCCGTTGCCGCAACTGCTTCGCGAATGCCCTTTTCGACCGCCGGGATGTATTCCTTCGGAATCACGCCGCCGACGATCTCATTCTCGAACTCGAAACCCTTGCCGCGTTCGCTGCGGCCCCATCTCGAGCACGACATGGCCGTACTGGCCGCGACCGCCGGACTGGCGTGACGAACTTGCCTTCCTGCTTGACCGCCTTGCGGATCGTCTCGCGATAGGCAACCTGCGGCTTGCCGACGTTCGCCTCAACGCTGAATTCGCGCTTCATGCGGTCGACGATGATTTCCAGGTGCAGCTCGCCCATGCCGGCGATGATGGTCTGGCCGGATTCTTCGTCGGTGCGCACGCGGAACGACGGATCTTCCTGCGCCAGACGCGACAGGGCGATGCCCATCTTTTCCTGGTCGGCTCTTGGTCTTCGGCTCGATCGCCATGGCGATCACCGGCTCCGGGAAGCATCATGCGCTCGAGCATGATCGACGTTGTCGGTGGCGCACAGCGTATCGCCCGTGGTGACGTCCTTCAGGCCGACCGCCGCGGCGATGTCGCCGGCGCGAACTTCCTTGATCTCTTCGCGCTTGTTGGCATGCATCTGCAACAGGCGGCCGATGCGCTCCTTCCGGCCCTTGATCGGATTGTAAACCGTGTCGCCCGATTCAGCACGCCGGAATAGACGCGGAAGAACGTCAGCGCGCCGACGAACGGATCGGTCACGATCTTGAACGCGAGCGCGGAGAACGGCTGCGTCGTCATCGGCGGCGCGCGTGTCTTCCTTGTCGTCTTCGTCGACGCCCTTGACCGGCGGAACGATCCGATGGCGCGGGCAGATAATCGATCACGCGCATCGAGCATCGCCTGCACGCCCTTGTTCTTGAACGCCGAGCCGCAGAACACCGGAATGATCTTCGCTGGCCATCGTGCCGCTGCGCGAATGCCCGTGATGATTTCTTCCTCGGACAGGTCGCCGTCTTCGAGGTACTTGTTCATCAGTTCCTCGGACGTTTCGGCTGCGGCCTCGACCATGTGCTCGCGCGCCTCCTTCGCCTTTTCGAGCAGATCGGCGGGAATATCGAGGTATTCGAACTTCATGCCCTGCGATTCGCATCGTCCCACTAGATCGCCTTCATCTTGACCAGATCGACCACGCCCTCGAAATTGTCCTCGGCGCCGATCGGCAGCTGCATCGGCACCGGATTGGCGCCGAGCGCGACTTGCAGCTGGTCGACGACCTTGTCGAAGTCCGCGCCGGCGCGATCCATCTTGTTGACGAACGCGACGCGCGGCACGCCATACTTGTTGGCCTGGCGCCAGACGGTTTCGGACTGCGGCTGCACGCCGCCGACGGCGCACAACACGAACACGGCGCCGTCGAGCACGCGCAGGGAACGCTCCACTTCGATCGTGAAGTCGACGTGTCCCGGGGTGTCGATGATATTGAAGCGATGCTCCGGGAACGACATTCCATGCCCTTCCAGAAGCAGGTGGTCGCGGCCGACGTGATCGTGATGCCGCGCTCCTGTTCCTGCTCCATCCAGTCCATCGTCGCGGCACCCTCGTGCACCTCGCCAATCTTGTGATTGACGCCGGTGTAGAACAGCATGCGCTCCGTGGTCGTCGTCTTGCCCGCATCAATGTGGGCCATGATGCCGAAGTTACGGTAGCGTTCGATTGGAGTGTTGCGTGCCATAGCAAAACTTTATTCGGGACTCAGTGGCGCCGTTACAGCGCTTGTTGAAGATCGGCATGAAGCAGTTTGTACTCGGCCGTCAGACGGACGACAATTACCATCGATAATGCGAGAACGCCTTGTTGGCCTCGGCCATGCGATGCGTCTCTTCGCGCTTCTTCACTGCGCCGCCGCGGTTTTCGGCGGCTTCGAGCAGTTCGGCCGCAAGCTTGCGCGGCATCGAGTTCTCGCCGCGCTTGCGCGCCGCTTCGATTACCCAGCGCATCGCGAGCGCCATGCGGCGTGAGGCGCGCACTTCAACCGGTACCTGATAGGTAGCGCCACCAACACGACGGGACTTCACCTCGACCGCCGGTGCGACATTGCTCAGCGCCTTTTCCACCACTTCGATCGGCGTAGCGTGCTTGGTGCCGATCTGGTCGATCGCGCCGTAGACGATGCCTTCGGCCACCGACTTCTTGCCGCTCTGCATCACCATGTTGATGAAGCGCGAAATCAGCTGGCTGCCGTGCTTGGGATCCGGCAGCAGTTCACGGGTGGGGTATTACCTTTCTCTTGACATTTTCGATGACCTGAGTATCCGATCTTTCTGAAAGTGCGGCCCGGAGGGCCACTCCAGTTCAGGCAGGAAGCCCGTGGATTAGCCCCCTTCGGTTTCTTGGCGCCGTACTTGGAGCGGCTCTGCGCGGCGCTTGGCCACGCCAGCAGCATCCAGCGAGCCGCGCACGGTGTGATAGCGCACGCCCGGCAGATCCTTGACGCGGCCGCCGCGAATCAGCACGACCGAATGCTCCTGCAAGTTGTGGCCTTCGCCACCTATGTAACTGATGACCTCAAAGCCGTTGGTCAGGCGCACCTTGGCGACTTTGCGCAAAGCCGAATTCGGCTTTTTCGGCGTGGTCGTGTACACACGCGTGCACACGCCGCGACGTTGCGGGCAATTGGCCAGCGCGGGCGAGGCGCTCTTGTACGTCTTCGGGCTGCGCGGCTTGCGCACCAGCTGATTGACTGTCGACATTCGTTGCGTTCCGTTCCGGCTACAAATCCGTTAGACGAAAAACAGGCCGGGGATAAATCCGGCCTGTCTGCTATGGGGTGCCGCCCGGCGTCGGCGCTGCGCCGGGGTGTCCCGCCGCTACGCCCAAAATCCTTTGACGAACACAAGGGACGTCCTGTCCCTCATTTCGGTTTCACGCCTGAATCAGCCGCCCGCCAAACAAACGCGGGCTACCAAGAAGCGGAATTATAACGGGCTGCCCGCGACTTTGCAAACCGCCCGGCCGGCTGCGGATCAGGATTCGCCGACCGTCTCGCTGACGAATTCAGTGACACCACCGCGCAGCGTTTCCAGATCCGAGTCGGTCAGCTCGCCCGGCTTACGCCGGCGTTTGTTGTGATAAGCCAACCCGGTTCCGGCCGGAATCAGCCGGCCGACGATGACGTTTTCCTTCAGTCCGCGCAGGGTGTCGCGGTTGCCGCGCACGGCCGCTTCCGTCAGCACACGCGTGGTTTCCTGGAACGACGCCGCGGAAATGAACGACTCGGTAGCAAGCGAGGCCTTGGTGATACCCAGCAACATCGGCGCCACTTCGGCGACACGCTCGTTGCGGGCCTTTATGCGGGCGTTTTCTTCGGTCACGCGCACGCGGTCGGCCTGTTCGCCACGCAGGTAGCGGGTAGTCGCCCGTTGCGGCGATTTCGACCTTGCGCAACATCTGGCGGATGATCGTCTCGATGTGCTTGTCGTTGATCTTCACGCCCTGCAGGCGGTAAACGTCCTGGATTTCCTTGACCAGATACGCGGCCAGCGGCTCTACGCCGAGCAAGCGCAGGATGTCGTGCGGATTGGGTTCGCCGTCGACCACGGTTTCGCCCTTTTCCACATGTTCGCCCTCGAACACGATGACATGACGCCACTTCGGAATCAGTTCCTCGTGGTCGTTGCCGTCGGCATCCTTGATTACCAGGCGCTGCTTGCCCTTGGTGTCCTTGCCGAAACTGACGATGCCGGAAACTTCCGCCAGAATCGCCGGCTCCTTGGGCTTGCGCGCCTCAAACAGATCCGCCACGCGCGGCAGACCGCCGGTGATGTCGCGGGTCTTGGAGGTTTCCTGCGGGATGCGCGCAACCACGTCGCCGACGCCGACTTCAGCGCCGTCCTGCAAGCTGACGATCGCGCCGGCGGGCAGAAAGTATTGCGCCGGGATGTCCGTACCGGGCAATTTGAGATCCTTGCCCTTCTTGTCTTCCAGACGCACAGTCGGACGCAGGTCCTTGGCCTGGGTACCGCGGCGTTTGGGGTCGGTGACGACGTTTGATTCCAGACCGGTTAGCTCATCGGTCTGCTGCTGCACAGTCACACCGTCGATGAAGTCGATGAAGCGTACCTTGCCAGCAACTTCTGACACGATCGGATGGGTGTGCGGATCCCAGTTGGCCACGATCTGGCCGGGCTTGATTGTCGCGCCGTCCTTGGCCGCGATGGTCGCGCCATATGGCACCTTGTAACGTTCGCGCTCGCGGCCATGCACGTCCATCACGCTCAACTCGCCCGAGCGGGAGACCGCGACACGGTGACCTTGCGCATGGTGCACGGTTTTCAGATTGTTGTATTTGAGCGTGCCGACGGTCTTGACCTGTACATTGTCCACCGCAGCAGCGCGCGAAGCGGCGCCGCCGATGTGGAAGGTACGCATGGTCAGCTGAGTGCCCGGTTCGCCGATGGACTGCGCAGCGATTACACCGACCGCCTCGCCCAGGTTAACTAGGTGTCCACGCGCCAGATCGCGCCCATAGCAGTGCGCGCACACACCGAAGCTCGATTCGCAGGTGATCGGCGATCGCACCAGAATCGATTGCACACCGGCCGCGTCGAGTCTTTCCACGCCCTTTTCGTCAAGCAGGGTATTGCGCGTGACGATCGGCTGGTCCTCGTTGCCCGGCGCATACACGTCGGCGGCTACGATACGGCCCAACACCCGATCACGCAGCGGTTCGACCACATCGCCGCCTTCGACGATCGCACTCATGGTCAGGCCATTCTCGGTGCCGCAATCGGGTACGGTCACGACGACGTCCTGGGCCACGTCGACCAGGCGCCGCGTCAGATAACCGGAATTGGCGGTCTTGAGCGCCGTATCCGCCAAACCCTTACGCGCGCCGTGGGTGGAATTGAAGTACTGCAACACGTCCAGACCTTCGCGGAAGTTGGCCTTGATCGGCGTTTCAATGATCGACCCGTCCGGACGCGCCATCAGGCCGCGCATGCCGGCGAGCTGGCGGATCTGGGCGGCCGAACCGCGCGCACCGGAATCCGCCATGATGAACAGGGAGTTCATCGATTTCTGCTCGATCGCCTCGCCCTTGGCGGTTTTGACTTTGTCGATACCGATGCCCTTCATCATCGCGCCGGCGACCTGTTCATTGGTGCGCGACCAGATATCCACGACCTTGTTGTAGCGCTCGCCAGCGGTGACCAGACCCGAGGCGAACTGCTCCTGGATTTCCTTCACGTCCTTTTCGGCGACGTCGAGAATGGCTTTTTTCTCGCCCGGAATCTTCATGTCGTCGATGCCAATGGAGATGCCGGCGCGGGTGGCGTAGTGGAATCCCGTGTACATCAACTTGTCGGCGAACACGACCGTATCCTTGAGGCCGAGACTGCGGTAACAGGCATTGATCAGGCGCGAAATCGCCTTCTTGGTCAGCTCCAGATTGATCAGCGCGAACGGCAGGCCTTCCGGCAGGATTTCGGCCAGCAGCGCACGACCGATCGTGGTATCGACGATCGAAGTCTTCTCGCTGCGGTGCTTCTTCGCATCGAACGTCACCTCGTGAATGCGCACCTTGACCTTGGCATGCAGTTCCACCGCACGGTTCTGGTAGGCGCGGTGCACCTCGGCCAGATTGGCGAACGCCATGCCTTCGCCCTTGGCGTTCTCCAGCGCGCGCGTCATGTAGTACAGGCCGAGCACCACGTCCTGGGTGGGCACGATGATCGGATCGCCGTTGGCCGGCGACAGGATGTTGTTCGACGACATCATCAGCGCGCGCGCCTCGAGCTGGGCTTCCAGCGAAAGCGGCACATGCACGGCCATCTGGTCGCCATCGAAGTCGGCGTTGAACGCGGTACACACGAGCGGGTGCAGCTGGATCGCCTTGCCTTCGACCAGCACCGGCTCGAACGCCTGGATGCCGAGACGATGCAGGGTCGGGGCGCGGTTGAGCAGCACCGGATGTTCGCGGATGACCTCTTCGAGGATGTCCCACACTTCCGGGCTTTCGCTCTCGACTTTCTTCTTGGCCGCCTTGATCGTGGTGGCAAGGCCGCGGCGTTGCAGCTTGGAGAAGATGAACGGCTTGAACAACTCCAGCGCCATCTTCTTCGGCAGGCCGCACTCGTGCAGCTTCAGGGTCGGGCCGACCACGATCACGGAGCGGCCGGAATAATCCACGCGCTTGCCGAGCAGGTTCTGGCGGAAACGGCCCTGCTTGCCCTTGATCATGTCGGCGAGCGACTTGAGCGGGCGCTTGTTCGTGCCGGTGATCGCGCGTCCGCGGCGACCGTTGTCCATCAGTGCATCGACGGCTTCCTGCAGCATGCGCTTTTCATTGCGCACGATGATGTCGGGCGCATTCAGCTCGAGCAGGCGGCGCAGGCGGTTGTTGCGATTGATCACGCGGCGGTACAGATCGTTCAAGTCCGAGGTCGCAAAACGGCCGCCTTCGAGCGGCACCAGCGGGCGCAGATCCGGCGGCAGCACCGGCAGCACGGTCATGACCATGTATTCCGGGCGATTGCCGGATTCAAGGAACGCCTCGACCAACTTGATGCGTTTGCTCAAACGCTTGAGCTTGGTCTCCGAGCCGGTCGCGGCGATTTCCTCGCGCAGGCGGATCAGTTCGGCATTCAGATCGATCGTCTTGAGCAGCTCGTAGACGGCTTCGGCGCCCATGCGCGCGTCGAACTCGTCGCCGTGCTCCTCGACCGCCTGCAGGTACTGTTCTTCATTGAGCAGTTGTCCACGGGTTAGCGGAGTCAGGCCCGGATCGATGGTGACATAGGCTTCAAAGTACAGGATGCGCTCGATATCGCGCAGGGTCATGTCGAGCATCAAGCCGATGCGCGAGGGCAGCGACTTCAGGAACCAGATGTGCGCGACCGGCGAAGCCAGGTCGATGTGGCCCATGCGCTCGCGACGCACCTTGGTCAGGGTCACTTCGGTACCGCATTTTTCGCAGACCACGCCGCGGTGTTTCATGCGCTTGTACTTGCCGCACAAGCACTCGTAGTCCTTGACCGGGCCGAAGATCGCCGCGCAGAACAGACCGTCGCGTTCGGGTTTGAACGTGCGGTAGTTGATCGTCTCGGGCTTCTTGACCTCACCGAACGACCACGAGCGGATCAGCTCCGGCGACGCCAGCGCGATCTTGATCGAGTCGAAGTCCAGCGACTGCCGGGTTTGGTTGAACAGGTTGAGCAGGTCTTTCATTGCGTTTCTCCAAAAGGAGTAATTCTTGCGTGGAGGGCAGCAGAATCAAACGAACCGGTGGCGGAAGCAGGTGGCCGGAGGGCTGCGATTCCGCACTATCCGGCTGCCGGCGACCGATTCCCGTCTACCGTTTCGTCAGCGCTCTTCCAGCTCCATGTTGATCGCCAGCGAGCGGATTTCCTTGACCAGCACGTTGAACGATTCGGGCATGCCGGCCGCCATTTCGTGCTCGCCGTCGACGATGTTCTTGTACATCTGGTTGCGACCCGGCACGTCGTCGGACTTGACCGTGAGCATTTCCTGCAGCGTGTATGCCGCGCCGTAGGCTTCCAGCGCCCAGACTTCCATCTCGCCGAAACGCTGTCCGCCGAACTGCGCCTTGCCGCCCAGCGGCTGCTGGGTGACGAGCGAATACGGGCCGGTGGAGCGCGCATGCATCTTGTCGTCGACCAGATGGTTGAGCTTGAGCATGTGCATGTAGCCGACCGTCACCTTGCGATCGAATGCTTCACCGCTGCGGCCGTCGTACAACATGGTCTGGCCGGATTCGGGCAGATCCGCGAGCTTGAGCATGGCCTTGATCTCGGTCTCGTGCGCACCGTCGAACACGGGCGTGGCCATCGGCACACCAGCGGAAAGATTCTTCGCCAGTGCCAGGATTTCCTCGTCAGTCAACTCGCGCAGCTTGACGCGATCTCCGAACACAGCCTTGTCGTGGTTGTAGATCTCATCGAGGAACTTGCGCAACGCGCTGGCCTTTTCGCGCGCCTCGAGCATGCGCTGGATCTTCAGACCCAGACCACGTGCGGCCCAACCCAGATGCGTCTCAAGGATTTGGCCGATGTTCATGCGCGACGGCACGCCGAGCGGATTGAGCACGATGTCGATCGAAGTACCGTCGGCCATGAAGGGCATGTCTTCGACGGGACGGATCATCGACACCACGCCCTTGTTGCCGTGCCGGCCGGCCATCTTGTCGCCCGGCTGCACGCGGCGTTTGACTGCCAGGTATACCTTTACCATTTTCAGCACGCCGGGGGCGAGATCGTCGCCGGCGGTGATCTTGGCTTGTTTGTCCTTGAAGCGCTTGTCGAACTCGGCCTTGTGGCGCTTGATCTGTTCCTGCGCCTTCTCCAACAGTTCAGCCACGTCCCCGTTCTTCATGCGCAACGCGAACCACTCGTCCTTCTTCAGCGTATCGAGGTAATCGTTCGTGATCGTTGCGCCCTTCTTCAGACCGTGCGCACCGCCATTGGCGATCTTGCCGATAAGCTGGTCGCGCAGACGGCTGAAGATCGCGCCCTCGAGGATGCGGAACTGATCGTCGAAGTCCTTCTTTATGCGCTTGACCTCCATTTCTTCGATCTGCTTGGCGCGCTTGTCCTTCTCGATACCGTCGCGTGTGAACACGCTGACGTCGATAACGGTGCCGTCCATCCCCGGCGGCACGCGCAGGCTCGAATCCTTCACATCCGAAGCTTTCTCGCCAAAAATCGCGCGCAACAGTTTTTCTTCCGGCGTCAGCTGGCTCTCGCCCTTCGGCGTCACCTTGCCGACGAGGATGTCGCCCGCCTTCACTTCGGCGCCGATGTAGACCACGCCGGATTCGTCCAGTCGCGCAAGTGCTTGTTCGCTCACGTTCGGGATATCGGCGGTGATTTCCTCCGGTCCGAGCTTGGTGTCGCGCGCCGAGCAGGTAAGCTCCTCGATGTGGATGGTCGTGTAGCGGTCTTCCTGCACCACGCGCTCGGAGATGAGAATCGAGTCCTCGAAGTTGTAGCCATTCCACGGCATGAATGCGACCAGCATGTTCTGGCCGAGCGCGAGCTCACCCAGATCCGTCGACGGACCGTCGGCGAGCACGTCGCCACTGGCCACGCGATCGCCGACATTCACCAACGGGCGCTGGTTCATGCAGGTGTTCTGGTTCGAGCGCGTGTATTTGGTCAGCGTGTAGATATCCACGCCGGCGTCGTTGTCGCCGCTGATCGTGGCTTCGTCGGCTCGCACTACGATACGACCGGCGTCGACCTGGTCGATCACGCCGGCACGGCGCGCGACCGCGGTCACGCCCGAATCGCGCGCCAGCGGGCGCTCGATGCCGGTACCGACCAGCGGGGTCTGCGAACGCAGCGTCGGTACGGCCTGACGTTGCATGTTCGCGCCCATCAGCGCGCGGTTGGCGTCGTCGTGCTCGAGGAACGGAACCAGCGCGGCGGCCACCGACACGGTCTGCATCGGCGAGACGTCCATGTACTGGATGTCGGCCGCAGGACGCAATTCGGATTCGCCATGGTAGCGGCAGGCGACGAGGTCTTCGCTGAACGCGCCATGCTTGTCCAGCGGCGAGTTCGCCTGGGCGATCACGAATTCGCCTTCTTCGATCGCCGACAGGTATTCGACCTTGTCCGTGACCTTGCTGTTGTGCACCTTGCGGTACGCGGTTTCCAGAAAGCCGTAGGAATTCGTGCGCGCAAACACAGCCAGCGAATTGATCAGGCCGATGTTCGGACCTTCCGGCGTCTCGATCGTGCAAACGCGACCGTAATGCGTCGGATGCACGTCGCGCACCTCGAATCCGGCACGTTCGCGCGTAAGTCCGCCCGGACCGAGCGCGGAGACGCGACGCTTGTGGGTGACTTCCGACAACGGATTGTTCTGGTCCATGAACTGAGACAGCTGCGAGGAGCCGAAAAACTCCTTGATCGCCGCGGCCACAGGTTTGGCATTGATCAGATCCTGCGGCGAGAGGTTGTCCGCCTCCGCCATGGACAAGCGTTCCTTGACCGCGCGTTCGACGCGCACCAAACCGATGCGGAACACGTTTTCGGCCATCTCGCCAACCGAACGCACGCGGCGGTTGCCCAAATGATCGATGTCGTCGACCGTGCCGCGACCATTGCGGATCTCGACCAGCACCTTGAGCACTTCGAGAATGTCGGACGTGTGGCCCTGTTTCTTGACCAGCTCTTTCGAGTTTTCGTCGTTGCGCGCGCCGAAATACTGCGAATCGTAGAGCACGCCTGGGCCGGTGATTTCCTTGCGGCCGACACGGCGGTTGAACTTCATGCGGCCAACGGCGGAAAGGTCGTAACGATCGAACGTGAAGAACAGGTTGTAGAAAAGATTCTGCGCCGCTTCTTTCGTCGGCGGTTCGCCCGGACGCATCATGCGGTAGATTTCGACCAGGGCCTCGAGCGGCGTGCGCGTCGGGTCGATGCGCAAGGTATTGGACAAGTACGCGCCGCGGTCCAGATCGTTGACGAACAGCGTCGCGATCTTGTCCACGCCGGCGTTGCGGAAGTTTTCCAGATGCGCCAGATCCAGCTCGGTGTTCGCAGTCGCGAGTACTTCGCCGGTTTTCTTGTCGACGATGTCGTGCGCGAGGATGCGGCCAGCCAGATACTCATCCGGCACTTCCAGATTCTTGATTCGGGCGCTGTGCAGATCGCGCACATGCCGCGAGGTGATGCGCTTGCCAGCCTCGACGATGACTTTACCAGCGGCGACCAGGTCGAAGTTCAGGGTCTCGCCGCGCAGGCGTTCGGCGACCAGTTCCAGACGCGCACCGCTCTTCTTGTCCAGGTGGAAGACGTTCTTCTCGAAAAAGATATCGAGAATCTGTTCATTGTTGTAGCCGAGCGCGCGCAGCAGCATCGTCACGGGCAGTTTGCGGCGACGGTCGATGCGGGTGAACAGCGCGTCTTTCGGATCGAATTCGAAGTCCAGCCACGAACCGCGATAAGGAATGATTCGCGCCGAATACAGCAACTTACCGGAGCTGTGCGTTTTGCCGCGGTCGTGATCGAAGAACACGCCCGGCGAACGATGCAGCTGCGAGACAATGACGCGCTCGGTGCCGTTGATGATGAACGTGCCGGTATCGGTCATGAGCGGCAACTCGCCCATGTAGACTTCCTGCTCCTTGACGTATTTCACCGCCTTGTTGGAGGCCGGCGAATCCTTGTCGTAGATGACCAGGCGCACAAGCACGCGCAGCGGCGCGCCGTAGCTCATGCCGCGCGAACGGCATTCGCGTTCGTCGAACGGCGGCTCGCCAAGGCGATAGCTGACGTATTCCAGTGCCGCATTGCCCGAATAGCTCGAAATCGGGAACACCGATTTGAGCGCCGCGTGCAGACCGTGGTCGGCGCGCTGCTTCTCCGACTTGTTCATCTGCAGAAACTCGCGATACGAGTCGGTCTGGATCGCCAGCAGCGGCGGCACGTCCAGCACCTGCGGACGCTTGCCGAAATTCTTGCGGATGCGCTTTTTCTCGGTGAAGGAATAACTCATGGTGAGCACCACCTCGGACTTTGCATGGCCGGCGCGGAACGCCAGCCGGGAAGGAAGGAATCGTGAAGGGTCAGTAGTGCGGGGTCGTCCCACACCACTGACCGCTCACGGCTCGGCGCAACGGACAAAGCCCGCCCCACCTTCAAGCTCTGCGATAACCGGCGTCTGTGCAATCGCGGTTTGCAGGGCTTGAAGGTGGGGCAGGCTCAACAACGCCTGACAGGCAAGCGTCTCAAGTCCCTTATTTCACCTCGACGGCCGCACCGGCGGCTTCGAGTTCTTTTTTAAACTTCGCCGCATCGTCCTTGTTCACGCCTTCCTTGACGGTGGTGGGAGCGGATTCGACCAGGTCCTTGGCTTCCTTCAGGCCCAGACCGGTGATCGCGCGCACGGCCTTGATCACTTCGACCTTTTTCTCGCCGACGGACTTGAGCGCGACGGTGAATTCGGTCTTCTCCTCGGCCGGTGCCGCGGCTGCGGCGCCACCACCAGCGGTGGCCACGGCCACCGGAGCGGCAGCGGAGACACCGAACTTGTCTTCCATCATCTTCACCAGATCGGTGACGTCAATCAGGCTCATGTTGCCGATGGCGTCAAGGATTTCTTCTTTGGAAACGGCCATTTTCGTATACCTTTAGTAAAAGTGGATTAGTACCAAATCAGCGATTGTGGAATCGATCAGGCGGCTTTCTGATCGCGTACCGCAGCCACCGCGCGCGCCGTCTTGGCGGCGGGTTCAGCCAGCGTACGTACCAGCTTGGTGATCGGCGCCAACATGACGCCCATCAACATGGCCAGGGCCTGATCGCGGGTCGGCAGCGAAGCGAGCCTCTCGACATGAGTGCCCGGATACATCTGCCCACCGATCGCGACGACCCGGGCGACCAGCTTCTCGTTCGCCTTGGCGAACTCCTTGATCAACCGGCCCGCAGCACCCGGATCTTCCTCGGAGAAAGCGTAGAGCATGGGACCTACGAGCGCGTCCTTGACACAGGCATAGTCCGTACCCTCTACTGCGCGCGAGACCAGGGTGTTCTTCGCAACCTTGACGAAGACCCTGGACTGGCGTGCCTTTCTGCGCAGCTCGGTGAGCTGCTCCACAGTAAGACCCGCATACTCGGCGGCAACCAACGAGTGCGCCTTGGCAGCCACATTCGCCAGTTCGGCAACGACGACTTTCTTTTGCTCAAGATTCAGTGCCATTGCTTTACCTTCCGAACGAAGGACACGCGGCGCTCCTGCGCCGGCGCATTCCCGGATTTTCACGGACCCGTTGCATCCATCGGGTCCGCCGGCATCGCGAGATGCCTAACTGGTGGCCTTCCAGAAAATCCTGTCGGGCTTCACCATCTACGCAGGTTGCATTCCCTGTCGATTAAGGCCTCGCGTCGCTCGCCTGAATCTGCGCATCCAGCGCTTGCGAGCACATCCTTGCGGCGACACGTCGACCACCTGCGGTCTTTGACGGCGCCCGCCTCGCGGCGAGTGCCCTCAAAATTTGAAGCTTGTCATTCCGGCTTTCGCCGGCATGACGATCAAAAACTCACACCGGCAACGTGGACTGATCCACCGCGATGCCCAAGCCCATCGTGCTCGAGATCGATACCTTCTGCACGAATATGCCTTTGGACGATGCCGGTTTGGACTTCATCAGGTCGGCCAGCAGCGCATGCAGATTGTCCTTGAGCGCGGCGACGTCAAAATTCGCCTTGCCGATCGAGCAATGCACGATGCCGGCCTTGTCGTTGCGGTACTTGACCTGACCCGCCTTCGCGTTTTTCACCGCGGTGACGACATCGGCGGTGACCGAGCCGTCCTTCGGGTTCGGCATCAGACCGCGCGGACCGAGCAACTGGCCGAGTTTGCCGACCACGCGCATCGCATCCGGTGTGGCGATGATGCGGCCGAACGCGAGATCGCCACCCTGCATCTTTTCGGCAAGATCTTCCATGCCCACGACGTCGGCGCCAGCGGCCCTGGCTGCCTCGGCCTTTTCGCCGGCCGGGCAGAACACCGCCACGCGCACGGTCTTGCCGGTGCCATGCGGTAGCAAGGTGGAGCCGCGCACGCCTTGATCGGACTTCTTCGCATCGATGCCGAGGCGAATGGCCACATCGACGGATTCGATGAATTTGGTCTTGGCGTTGTCCTTGAGGATCTGCAACGCCTCATCCACCGCATAGGCCTTGCCCGGGGCAACCTTGTCGCTCATCGCTTTGAAACGTTTGCTCATTTTCATGCTCAGATCTCCGTCACCAGGCCCATGCTGCGCGCACTGCCGGCGATGGTGCGCACAGCGGCGTCCATGTCGGCGGCGGTCAGATCAGCCATCTTGGTTTTGGCGATCTCTTCGAGCTGCTTGCGCGAAACCTTGCCGACCTTTTCGGTATTCGGGCGCTTGCTGCCGGACTCGATGCCCGCAGCCTTCTTCAACAGAACGCGTCGCCGGCGGCGTCTTCATGATAAAGGTGAAGGTACGATCCGAGTACGCAGTGATGATCACCGGAATCGGCAAACCCGGTTCGACCTTCTGCGTCGCGGCGTTGAACGCCTTGCAGAACTCCATGATGTTCAGGCCGCGCTGACCGAGCGCGGGACCGACCGGCGGCGACGGATTGGCCTGACCGGCCTTCACCTGCAGCTTGATGTAACCCACGACTTTCTTTGCCATAGCATTAGCTCCTCGAGTGCAAACGCCTGTTGTCAGGCTCCTCGTCTGTCCATCCGGTGGATAGTGTTAAGCCCGGCTTCTTCCCGGCCGGACCTGCGTCGCTCACGCGTCTAATAATCTCAAGCCTTCTCTACCTGACCGAACTCCAACTCGACCGGCGTGGAACGCCCGAAAATCAGCACTGCCACGCGCAGGCGGCTCTTCTCGTAATTGACTTCCTCGACCACGCCATTGAAATCATTGAACGGACCTTCGGTGACACGCACCATCTCGCCCGGCTCGAACAACACCTTCGGCCGCGGCTTCTCGACACCTTCCTGCACGCGTTGCAGGATTGCATCGGCCTCGCTGTCCTTGATCGGCAGCGGCTTGTCGGCAGTGCCACCGATGAAGCCCATCACCTTCGGGGTTTCCTTGATCAGATGCCAGGATTCGTCGTCGATCTTCGACGCACTTTCCTTCGTCTGGTCGATCTGCACCAACACATAGCCGGGGAAGAACTTGCGTTCGCTCTTGCGCTTCTGGCCGCCGCGCATCTCGATCACTTCCTCGGTCGGAACCAGTACTTCGCCAAATTTGTCCTGCATTCCGGCGCGCGCGATGCGCTCCTTGAGCGCGCGAGCGACCTGATGCTCGAAGCCCGAGTAGGCGTGCACGACATACCAGCGTTTGTCTGCGGATTCGGTCATCGTCATTGTCCCAGCTTGAGCAGATGCTGCAGGATCGCCCAGTTCAGAAACAGGTCGATCAAGCCGAGTAATACCGCCAGAATCACCACTACGATCATGATAGACAATGGTGGTCTGGATGGTTTCCTGCCTCGTCGGCCAGACCACCTTGCGCATCTCGAATATCGACTCGCTCAAGAATTCCTTGAGCTGGCGACCCGAATGCGCGGGATAGCCGATCGCCGCACCGAACGCCGAGACCACCGATCAGCATCAGCAGGCGCTGCCATGTCGGCTGCGCATTGAACCAGTAATACGAAAACACGCCAGCCGTCAGCACGATCAGTGCCAGCGTCAGCTTTACGATGTCGAGCGCGGAATTGCCGCTGATTTGTTCTGCTTTCGCGTTCATAGGTTTCCAGCCATCCTGGCGCCGGTTTTGCGATCCTCCCTGACCGCCAGGTTCAAACCGGCATCCGTGCCGGAGGGTTTTGCGATCTTCCCTGATCGCCAAGATGAGACCAGCATCCATGCTCGACTTTCACAGTGCTCTTGGCACGCCAGGAGGGACTCGAACCCCCAACCTGCGGTTTTGGAGACCGCCGCTCTGCCAATTGAGCTACTGGCCTGTGTTCTTTATTCGATGATCTTCGCAACGACGCCCGCACCGACGGTACGGCCGCCTTCGCGAATCGCAAAGCGCAGACCCTCTTCCATCGCGATCGGGTGGATCAATCTCACCACCATCTTGATGTTGTCGCCCGGCATCACCATCTCCACGCCTTCCGGCAATTCCACCTCGCCTGTCACGTCCGTCGTGCGGAAATAAAACTGCGGACGGTAGCCCTTGAAGAACGGCGTATGACGGCCGCCTTCTTCCTTGGACAACACATACACTTCCGCTTCGAACTTCGTGTGCGGGGTGATGGTGCCCGGCTTGGCCAACACCTGACCACGCTCCACTTCTTCTCGCTTCGTGCCGCGCAACAGCACGCCCACGTTGTCGCCCGCCTGGCCCTGCGTCCAGCAGCTTGCGGAACATCTCCACGCCCGTACACGTCGTCTTCTGCGTCGGCCGTGATGCCCACGATCTCGATTTCTTCGCCCACCTTCACAATCCCGCGCTCCACTCGGCCCGTCACCACCGTGCCGCGGCCCGAGATCGAGAACACGTCTTCCACCGGCATCAGGAACGGCTTGTCCATCGCGCGCTCCGGCTCCGGAATGTAGCTGTCCATCGCCTCCACCAACTTCACGATCGACTGGCATCCCGATCTCGCTCTGGTCGCCTTCCAGCGCCTTCAACGCCGAACCCTTGATGATCGGCGTCTTGTCGCCCGGAAATTCGTACTTCGTCAGCAACTCGCGGACTTCCATCTCCACCAGCTCCAACAACTCGGCGTCGTCCACCATGTCCGCCTTGTTCATGTACACCACGATGTACGGCACGCCCACCTGGCGCGCCAACAGAATGTGCTCGCGCGTCTGCGGCATCGGGCCGTCCGCCGCCGATACCACCAGTATCGCGCCGTCCATCTGCGCCGCACCCGTGATCATGTTCTTCACGTAGTCCGCGTGTCCCGGGCAATCCACGTGCGCGTAGTGGCGGTTCTCCGCTCTCGTATTCCACGTGCGCCGTCGCAATCGTGATCCCGCGCGCCTTCTCTTCCGGCGCCGCGTCGATCTGATCGTACGCCTTGACTTCGCCGCCAAACTTCTCCGCACCGACTTTCGTCAGCGCCGCCGTCAGCGTCGTCTTGCCGTGGTCCACGTGACCTATCGTGCCCACGTTCACGTGCGGCTTGGTCCGTTCAAATTTGCCTTTTGCCATGAGCTAGCCCCTATACTCAGTAAGGAAGTCGCGTTGATGGTGTGTAGTGGTGCTCACGATTGGAATCGAACCAACGACCTCCTCCTTACCAAGGAGGTGCTCTACCGACTGAGCTACGTGAGCTTGAATCTTCAATTTTCGAAGATCGGGCATCCATGCCGCAACTTTCGCGAAAACTGCTGCGGCAAAGCCGCGCCACATTTTTCGCTTCAGCGCTACGCGCCTTGCGCCGGTGCATCCTGCGCCGATGACATATTCCTTTCCTTGCCGGAAGCTTCAATGGAGCGGGAGACGGGAATCGAACCCGCACTAGTCAGCTTGGAAGGCTGACAGTTCTACCATTGAACTACTCCCGCCTGGCGGAACGATTAGTTACCTCGAAACTGGTGGAGGGAGGTGGATTCGAACCACCGAAGGCATGAGCCAGCAGATTTACAGTCTGCCCCCGTTGGCCGCTCGGGTATCCCTCCACACGGAGCCGGTCATTTTCGTTTCTGGAGGGCCGTCTTGTCAAGGCGGCACGGAATATGCTAGGACGGCGTCTAGGCCGGATGCGGCAAATGCGCGGCATCGCGGTAGCGGGCGATTTCCTGCTCGATGTTCTTGTCCAGTTCCATCAGCTTCTGGGCATAGGCGGCAAGGGCCCGTCGTCGTCGCTGACGGGCAGCCATTTCGGCACTGCTGTGGGCTTTCCGGTTGTATCCGTGGCGACCATCACGATCACGCAGTGCGTTGCCAGAACCTCTGCACCCGTGGTCAGTTTTCGCGCCAGCACATCCACGCTGAAATGCATGCTGGTATTGCCAGTATAGATGAGCTGGCAATGCACGCTGACCATGTCGCCGATGCAGATCGGGTGCACGAAGCGGATGCCGCCCACGGCCACGGTGACGCAGTTCATGCCACTCCAGCCCACGGCGCAGGCGTATCCTGCCTGATCAATCCACTTCATCACGAAGCCGCCGTGAACCTTGCCGGAAAAATTGACGTCTGTGGGCTGGGCAAGGAAAGAAAGTCGTACTTCGCGATCATGTCCGGGCATCGCATCGATTCCGTGAAGGGCGGATTCGACAATTATACCGGCCCGGCCGAGACGCAAGCTGCCAGGCGCAGCAGGTTGATCAGAAGTTCCCAGGTGATCAATGCGTCGGCTGCGGCAGGTCCAACGTTTCGCTGGAGTAGATGGCCACGTGCGGAATTCCGTCGGCACCGATCCAGCCCCGATACATGCCCTCTGTATTGAATGGCATTGCCACGTTGCCATCCGCGCCCAGAATGATTGCCCCGCCGTTGCCGCCCAGGCGGGTGATTTCGTCGTTGACGACGGTTTGTCCGGCCTGTTGCGCGGATTCATTCATCTGCGTCATGCGCAGGCAGATTTCACGAGCGGCGGCAACGCGCATGTAGTATTCGCCCCAGCCTGTGCTGGAGACCGCGCAATTGACATTGGCATAGGTCCCGGCACCAATGATCGGCGAATCACCGATGCGGCCATAGCGCTTGTCGGTCAAGCCGCCGGTCGACGTTGCAGCGGCGAGGCGGCCTTCGCTATCGCGAGCGAGCGCGCCGACCGTGCCGAAATGCTTGAGCATCTCCATGCGCGAGCTCGATTGCATACCTTGGGCATCCTCCTTCAGCGCATCCTGCAGTTCCTGCCAACGCCGCTCGGTGCGAAAATAGAACGGATCGACCAGAGTGAACCCTTGCTCGACGGCAAATTTTTCCGCGCCATCGCCAACCATCATGACGTGCGGCGAATGCTCCATCACGGCGCGCGCCAGCAGGATCGGATTCTTGATCCGGTGCACCGCAGCCACGCCTCCGGCCACTAGGGTGCTGCCATCCATGATGGATGCATCCAGTTCATTGTGGCCATCGTGGGTGAAAACTGCACCCTTGCCGGCATTGAACAGCGGGTCGTCCTCAAGCACCACGATGGCGGCAGTGACAGCGTCCAGCGACGACTTGCCGGCCTTGAGCTGGGTAAAACCTGTGCGCAACGCCAACTCCATGGCCGCACGCGCGCGGGCCTCGATTTGTGGCGTCATTTCCGCGCGTTCGACCCCGGCGCCGCCATGCATCACCAGCAGCGGTGCGATTTCGCCATGCACGTCCAGACGGCCATCGCGGACGTCCGCGACCGCGTGGAACGCCGCAGTTTCCACCTGCATATCTTTCAGGTCGATACGGCTTTGCGTGCCGATTCCGGTGATGCGGATACGGGAATAGGTTAACGGTTTGCCGGCAGCGAGCACTGCCGGTGCTTGCGACGGTTGCACAAGCCATGCAAACCCGTTGTTGGTCGTGAATACGTAGCCAATGCCGTCGCCATCGATACCCAGCGCCGCACGTTCATCTACGCCCAACCCGACGACATCGGCATGCCCGGCGTGGCGCAAATTGGCCAGAAAGCGATCAGACGCCCGAGCCGTCCACGCGTGTTGAAGTGGGTGTCGGTAATGACCTGTTGCAGATACTGCATGTGCAGAAAGCCGTCGACCAGGGTTACGCCCTTGCCGAGCGGATTGTTCAATGCGTCCGCGGAAACGACGCTGTCGCCGTCGAGCGCACCGTAGGCGTACGCACCGAGAATCGCCAGGCCGGCACTGGTGCCGCCGATCGGCTTGCCATCGCGTAGATGCTGGTCGAGCAGGTGGTTCAGCGGCGTGCCTTTCCAGAACCGCACATAGTTGGCTTGGTCGCCGCCAGCGATGAAAATGCCGTCGGCGTGCTTGACGGCATCCAGCACCGCAGGGTCGCTGGCCGCACGTCGATCATGAAAAATCAGGGTCTGCACCGAAACGATGCCGCCGACGGTCCGGAACAGGTAGTTTTGCAGATCGTCGTCGCCGGACGCGCGCAAAACCAGCAAATGTCCGTGACCTGCTTTCGCCGCCAGCCATGCGAATGCCGCGTCGATTTCCTTGCCGCCGCCCATCAGCATGAGTCCGGCTGAGGTCTTGGCTGGCCTCGCCGCATCGACGTTACCGATCCGGTAGGATTCATAACCGCTGTGCTTGGCCCCTGCCACCGCGGCATTGGCGGCTATGCCGGGACCAGGCAGGGACATGCAGGACGCCAGCAATACCTGCACTGCACTGCGGAAAAAACTGCGACTGTGCTGCAGGACGATCATCGGCCCAACTTCCGAATAGGACATCTGCGGACAAGGACGAATGAACGCACGACATCCCGATATGGCTCGCGCGCGCAGAAAATGTTGAGCCGGACCGGTGCCGTGCCTGTATATTTTGGCACTGGATTGGCGCTAAGGTCGCAGCATGGACGAGTCTGTGGATCTGTGGTTGGCACGCGAAATACTCGTGCACGAGTCGGCCTTGATGCGGTATTTGCTGCGCGCGTGGCCGCAGCACGACGAAATCCACGATCTGCGGCAGGAAATCTACGTTCGCATCTATGAGACGTCGACCCGATCCAGACCGGCGCAGCCGAAGGCGTTCCTGTTCACGGTGGCGCGGCACCTTCCACCGATCGCTTGCGCCGCAGCCGCATCGTATCGATCGAGGCAATGGGTGATCCGGATGAGCTGAACGTCCTCGTAGATGAGATTTCACCGGAACGGCGACTGAGTGCGCGGCAGATGCTGGGGCGTCTGGCCGAGGCTTTCGACCGGTTGCCGGATCGGTGCCGCCGGGTGATCTGGTTGCGCCGGGTCGAGGATATGCCGCAAAAGGCGATCGCGGCCGCACTCGGCATCAGCGAAAAAACCGTGGAAAAACAGATCGCCAAGGGCACCCGCCTGATCGCGGACTATTTCTATGGACAGGCGCAACAGGACAGCGGCCAGCAGCTCCGGGGCACAGACACCGCAACTGGATTCGAGCATGACCAGCAGCAGAAAGATTGAGCGCATGGCCGCAGCATGGCTGGCCAAAGGCGATGCCGGCGACTTGGACAAGCACGAGCAGGCGCAATTCGATGCCTGGTTGGCCGCATCGACCGGCATCGGGTCGCTTATCTGCGGCTCGACGCCGCATGGCGACAGAGCGATCGCCTGCGCGCATTGGGCGCAGGCGTGCCGGTCGGCACAGTACCGGCGCGTCGGAGCTGGTCGTTGTCGGCGTTCGTCGATCGGCCCGATTCATCCGCGCCGAGGCCGGACCATACAAAGGTGCCGGGCCGCAAGGCGGAATCGACGCGCCGCGCAACGATGGCGCAAAGGCGGCGCGTCTGGCTCGGTGCCGCAATGGGCGCGCTGGCCACGGCCGTCATTTTGATCGCAATCTGGCAGCGCTACCCCGCCGTGCAACATGGCGTTTATCGGACTACGGTTGGCACCCTGCAATCGGTGGTGCTTGCGGATGGTTCCGAGGCGACACTGAACAGCGACAGCGATATCGTGGTCGATTTGTCGCTCCGCGAGCGCGATATCGATCTGCGCCGCGGCGAGGCATTCTTCCAGGTGACCAAGAATCCGCGGCGGCCATTCGTGGTCAGCGCAGGTGCGCATCGCGTGATCGCGGAGGCACGCGCTTTTCCGTACGCCGCGAAGGCGAACACATGCGCGTGATCGTTACCGAGGGGGGTGCGAGGGAAGCGGACGCGAGCGCTGGAGCGTTGCACCAACCGACTACCCTGCTGCCGGCCGGCAGCGTGGCCGAAGTGGACAATGTCGATTTGCTGGTACGCCAGATCGGGCCGGATCGCGCCGAGCAACTGCTGAACTGGCGCGACGGGTTCGTGACCTTCGACGATACGCCCTGGCAGCAGCGGTAACGGAGTTCAACCGTTACAACAAGCTCAAGATTGTCATTGCCGACCCGAGCGTCGCAACGATGCGCGTCGGTGGCAATTTCCGCTGGTCCAACACGCAGGCTTTCGTGCGTTTGCTGGAACAGGGCTTTGCCTTGCGCGCGGAGCGACGCGACGACACGATCGTGTTGCAACGGCGGCGCAATGCGGCAGTTCAGGGCAGCGTCCCGGCCCGGCGCTGAGTCAGGCATGCCGCGCGGCCGGAGTGGGATTTTCTGCGCTCGCGCGTCTCGATTATCCACTGGCGCACCGTTCGCGCCGCGTTCTCGGAGAGGAACACGTCATGACCGGCTTCTTATGCCCTGCACTGTTGGCCGTGCTCGCTGCCCGCCTGCGCGGCGCGCGCACATCCGATACGGCCAACGCATCGATATCCGGCCTGCGACCTGACCACGGCGTTGCACGCCCTGGCCACGCAATCGGGAACGCAATTCGTCTACCGGGCGGATCAGCTCAAGGGCCTGACCACGAACGGAGTGCACGGCGAACTGTCCGGATCGCAGGCGCTTTCGCGGCTGCTCGAAGGCACCGGCTTCGTCGTGCAGCGCGATGCTTCCGGCGCCGCCGTGGTGGTACCGGAACTCAAGGGGCGCCGAAATCGCCGCCACCCGCGCCGCGCGAAGAACGTGCAGCGGCCGACGAGCCGGCTCCACAGGCAATGGAAACCATCACCGTGACCGGTTCCTGTATTGCACGCGCGCAGATCGAAGGTCCGGCGCCGGTCGTCACCATTACCGCCCAGGACATCAGCAACCGTGGGTTTGCGCTGTGGCCGACGTCATGACGTCGCTCACACAAAATCTGGGCGCGCTCGACAACAACCAGAACACGGACGGCTTCTCGCCGGGTGCGCAAGCGGTGGATCTGCGCGGCCTAGGTCTCTAACCACACCCTAGTGCTGGTCAATGGCCGGCGCATCGCCGACTATCCGCAATCCTACGGGCGGCAACAGCAATTTCACCGATGTTTCCAACCTGCCGACGTCGCTGATCGAGCGCGTGGAAATCCTCAGCGGAAGCGCCTCGGCGGTGTACGGGTCGGATGCGATTTCCGGCGTCATCAACTTTATCTTGAAGAAAAAGGCCGACGGCACCACTATCGATCTGCGCGTGGTGGATACCGAGCACGGCGGCGGCTCCTCGCAACGGCTGCAGATCACCAGCGGCTGGTCGAGCGGCAGGTTCGATTCGGTGTTCGGACTGGAGTTGTACAACGCCCAGCCGTTATGGGCCTATCAACGCAGTTTCACCGATTCGCGCCTGGATTTGCCGGTCCATCCGTCGCGCAACTATCCCAGTCAGGTGTGGGTGCGCAGCGATATCGACGATGACTATATCGATCCCGGTCAGGCCCAGTGCGACGCGCTGTCGAGCTACGACATGGGCACGATCATCTACGCCCATCGGCGCAATTACGGCAATTACTGCGGCAGCTACTACGACGTCGGCTACGGCACGCTGGAGAACGGCCGCAAGGCGGCGAATTTCTACGGCTCGGCAACCTATCATTTCAGCGATCATGTGGACTTTTTCCTCGACGTGCTGGCCAGCACCCAGCACCAGGAGCTCTACACCCCGCCGTTGCAATGGCAGAACTGCTATCGATTGACGGGCGATTGCGCGGACACGCCGTTGGACTACACTGCCACCGGCCAGGTCGAACAATGGCAGCGCCGCTATTTCACGATCGAGGAAAACGGCGGCTTCGATCCCGGCAAGATCCGCGAGATCAACAACACGCTGTCGTTGAACACCGGTATCAAGGGCACGTTCGGCGACCAGGAATGATGGAACTACGAAGCTGTATTCGGCCATTCGCAGAACCAGCTGGAAAGCAAGGAGCCGGCCCTGGTCGCGGCCAAGGTGCAGGCGCTGTACCTCGGGCCGGCGCTGGGCATCGATCCGGATAGCGGTTACATCGAATACAACGCACCACCCAGCCGTTTGTATACGCCGTTGACGTTCGCCGAATTCCGCTCGATCACTCAGGATTCGATCGACAACTACAAGAGCCGCTCGGAAAATTTCTCGTTC